>NZ_FWZX01000045.1 GCF_900177295.1 Tistlia consotensis USBA 355 | reverse complement strand
AGGAAGTCCAGGCGCTCCTCGCAGGCCCGCGCGATCTGCCGCGAGGAGTAGACGCCGCGGCTGTAGGCGTAGAGCAGCAGCGCTACCATCATCGCCGGATGATAGGGCGGATAGCCCCGCAGCTCCCGCTCGTACGGCCCCAGCACCGCCGACAGGTCCAGCTCGCCGCGCACGATCTCCCGCACCAGGTGCGCCGGATGGTCCGCGGCAACGAAGTCGTGCACCGACGGCGGCAACAGCCACCGCTGGTCCACCTCCCAAGCCCGATAGGTCTTGCCCATGAACCGGAGTGAATCACGACCACTGCCGAGCGTCGAGACAAAGGCGCTTACTCGGACAAGCTCCTAGCAGCGCCATCGAGCCGAAGCTCCAGCCGGCGGCGATCTCGACGACCATGGTCAGCACGGTGACCAGCGCGACGATCAGCGTCGGGCGCTCGCCGGGCCTGCGACGGTCCTGGCCGAAGGTGTGGTCGTGCGTCCAGCGCTCGAGGCTCTCGGTGTGCATGGCGGCTCTCTTGATCTCCTCGCTTGCAGCGTGGAGCTTCGCATGGAAACCATCGGCTGAACGAGTTCCAGGTGCCAATTGGCCGGATGTTGCATGAATGCGGAAGCACCACCCCCGCTGACCGCACCCGGGTCTTCAAGCCGTTCGCGATGTTGGAGGTGGAGCCGTGTTCGCGCGGCCACCTGAGCCGAAAGGTACTCCACTGATAAGAGGGTCTCAGACCACTAGATGTTGCGTCAAGCCGGTTCATTCTATCTGTATAATGAAATTCAAGGAGCTGATATCGTTGAGAGGTCGGTTCTACTGATCAAGGGAATCCGACACATGGAGAGCGATCTGCCCGCCGAGCTCGTCGAGCTGGTGCCAGAGGTCCGCGAGGAGGCCGTGCTGGCGCTGCTCAGCCCGGCCGAGCTGGAGACGCTGCGCCACCTGGTGCGCAGCTCCGTGCCGCACAACACCAAGAAGGCCTACGGCAAGGACCTGGTCTACCTGGAGGCCTGGGCGCGCGCCGCGACCGGCGAGGCGCTGCCCTGGCCGCCGCCGGCCGGCCTCCTGGTCAAGTTCGTGCTGCACCACCTCTTCGATCCCGTGGAGCGCGCCCGGGAACCCGGGCACGGCATGCCGGCCGAGGTCGAGGGCGAGCTGCGCGCCCGCGGCGCACTGCGCGCCCTGCCGCACCGGCCGGCCACGGTCGAGCGCCGGCTCGCGGCCTGGAAGTACCTGACCGGTCTCCGCGGCCTGCCGGTCGAGGCCTTCGCCGAGGAGGCCCTGCGCCGGACACTGCGGGCCGGCCGGCGTGCCGATCCCCGCCCGAAGCGCAAGAAGTCTGCACGCGCCGTCGACCGCGAGCTGCTCGAGCGGCTGACCGCCACCTGCAGCCCCTACAGCCTGCGCGGCGCCCGCGATCGTGCGCTGCTGGAGCTCGCCTGGGCCTCGGGCGGCCGCCGGCGCAGCGAGGTGGCGCGCCTCGCGGTCGAGGACCTCGAGACGCTGCCCGACCAGGAGGTCCGGGACGGGCAGGGCAGGGGGCAGCAACTGACGGCCCTGCGCGTGCACCTCGGCCGCACCAAGACGACGATCGCCGCCGAGGACGCCGGCGTCCTGGTCGTCGGCCGGCCGGCCGACTCCCTCGAGGCCTGGCTGCGGCTCGCCGGCATCGAGGGCGGGCCGATCTTCCGCTCGATCGACCGCCAGGGCCGCCTCGGCGAGCGCGCGCTCACCCCGGAGACCGTCAACCGCATCCTCAAGGCCCGGGCCCAGGCCGCCGGCCTCGACCCCGCGGAGATCTCCGCCCACGGCCTCAGGAGCGGCTACCTGACCCAGGCCTGCCACGACAACGTGCCGCTCGCCGCCGCCATGGCCCAGTCGAAGCACCGCTCGGTCAAGACCGCGATCGGCTACTACGACCAGGCCGCCGTCGCCGGCAGCCGGGCGGCGAGACTGCTGGAATAGGGTCGCTCGCGATCAGGATCGCTCGCTGGGAGAGCCCATTGCACGAGCGCACCCGCCGCTCGAGCCGATGCAGCTCACGGCAACGGAGTCTCCACCCAGTCCGACACCTCGTAGTCATAGCGCCAGCCGACAGAGGCAACCATCCCGCTCAAGCGTGTGATCAGCAACGGCAGTCCCCGCGTAACGAGCTCCTCTCCTGCCTCCTTGGCGTCCTGAACCGTCTCAAAAGGCGGTCGGCGAGGTTGGCCGTCCTCCTCCAAGAGGAACCAAATCTTCGTCATGAGACGCCTCCTTCTACAGCGTGACCATGCCGCGCTCTTGCGCGGCCGAACTCCCGTCTGGAGAAGGTCTCCGCGCGTCGCAACGCCGGAATCGCCGAGCTGCGAAGTCGAGGCGCCTGCTCTTCCTCAGAGCTTGTCCGCCTCACCAGCGATGCGAGCCTGGTAGTTGATGTTCAGGATCGCCGGCGTCCCCTCAACCCCGAGCAGTACCATGCTGACGTTCGTGCGTCCGGAGAGGAAGTCGGCGGAAGCGCTGGAAGACAGCTGCCCGGTTTCGACCTTCTGAGTAAGTTCCTTCCCGTACTTGGCGCGCAGCAACACGACGAGGTCGTCGAAGACGCCCTTCATCAGCTGGAACGGACGCCTCTGGTCCGCGCTCAGCGTCACCTGCTTGAGCTTGCCCTTCGTAAAGTAGAAGTGCGCGGTGTAGCTGTGCCCGGAGATCGTGATGCCCGAAAGGCGCAGCAATTCGCTCGTGCCTCCGGCGAGCGTGCCAGGGTCCTCAGGCCGCAGCGCCTTCGGCACCGCTTTCCGGACCTGGGCCTCCGTCATACCGAAGCTGGTCCCACCCCACAGACCTACCGAGCCTGCAGCTTCGCTTCGCTGCGGCAGGATCATCATCGCGATCAACAGCACGCCGGCGAGCGTGACTAGGCGGCCGATCGGCACTATGGAAGTCTCCCCCAACGTTCGTCGTCACTCTACTACGACCCATTGGCAGCCGGGGAGGGGCTTCCTAAACTGCCGGTAGTGGGGGAGGTCGCCTTGGCGGACGACACCGAGCAGTCGGAGAGAGCAGGGGGGCAGGCGCTGAAGCCGGCCGCCGAGAACCCCTGGTATGTCCTTGCGACGATCTGGGGGCCGTTTGACACGCGCGAGCCGCATCTTCTCGACCGAAACCGGGTGGCCTGGAACCGCTGGATGGCGCCGGCGGTCGATGCCGTACTCGCTGAGAAGTTGCTCGCACGAGGTTTCAGCCGTGAGCACCTTGCCCCCTTGGAGGACGTCGAGCGCCTAGAACTCCAGCGAGAGGCCGGTCGCCGCGGCGTATCACTGCCCGAACCCGGTTCGCCAGGTGATCCGACTCCGGTTATCATGTCGGGCTGCCACTTCGATGGTCCTGTTGTCGCTGATGGCTTCGTCTTTCCTGGACGCGCCGAGATCTCACATAGCTATTTCGCGGATTTTGCATCCTTCTCCAATGGCTTCTTTGCCGACACGGTCGTTTTTGCGGATTCTTGTTTTGGGCAAGAGGGCGTCTTCACTGGCACTTACTTCAACAGTGTGGACTTTCGCGCCTGTCGGTTCGAGAAAGTGGCCGACTTCCAGAAAGCTCGCTTTCGGTGGTGTCGGTTCGAAGGTGCGAACTTTGGACGGGACACGGACTTCGTGGGTGCATACTTCGTCAAGAGGGCGCGTTTCAACAGGACGCGCTTTGCCGGCGATGCTCGTTTTGGTGACTGCTGTTTCGAAGGACGCGCGGAATTCCCGGAGGCTTCGTTCGGGAAGCTTGCAGGGTTTCGTGGGTGCCTGTTCGAAGGGCCGACGACATTTTCTGAAGCCTGCTTCCGCGGTCGCATTGACTTTGGACAACAGAAGTTCGAGGCCGCGACCAACTTCGAAAAGACAACGTTTCGCACGACACCAAATTTCCGTGACCGGGCTTTCCCACATGCGATCAGCTGGCGCCATGTCTCGTGGCCGACCCCACCGCACGGCAGCGATCAAGCCGCCGAAGCGGAAGAGCGCTATGCGGCCCTGCGCTACGCCATGGAACAGACCGGACGATACGAGCACGCCCGGGACTTCCTGGCGCTCGAACTCGATTGCCGGCGGGTGCATGCACCCTGGCCGACGAAGCTGGCGATCGCCGCCTATCAGGCCCTGTCGGACGTCGGGCGCAGCGTGGCGCGGCCGCTCGGCGCCTGGGCGATCGCGCTTTTCGTAAGCTTCGCCCTCCATCTTGGCGCCTTTGCTTGGCCTTCGTGGCCGACGTCATCACTGCTCACCGAGACGACGAAGCTCGCCCTCGCCAGCGCCGTCGTGGTCGGCTCGCCGATCTTCGATCCCCTGCGCCTCGAGCGCATCGAGCACCGCCTGGCGATCGCCGCCGGCCGCTGCCCGGAGCGCAGCGAGACCGGCAGCTGCCTGCTGCCGATCCCCTTCGCCCTCCAGCTCCTCGAGCTGCTGCAGGCCGCCTTCTCGGCGCTCTGCCTCTTCCTCGCCGGCCTCGGACTGCGCAATTGGCTGAGGATCCGATGAGCGGAAGGCCCTTCGCCGGCCGGGATGGCCCCGATCCGGAAACGCTTGAGCGCATCGGGCCGCTCTGGGCCGAGCTGCACGGCGGGCTGTGGCACACAACCCATCCCGAGCGCTTCCTCGGGATCCTCGAGAAGGGCGCCATCCAGGTCGAGCCTGAGCTGCCGGACCCCGAGCGCTTCGGCACCCTCAATGGGCGCAAGAACTGGCCCTTTGTCCGCTTCATCGGCGGGGTCAGCCTGTTCGACTTCCACCGCTTCGATCCGGCCGTCTACGATGAGATCTGCCCTGGTCGCAACTGGCAGACCTTCGTTCCCTACCGCAGCGAGTGGGACTGGCACGGCGCAATCTGGCTCGAGATCGACCGGACCCGCCTCAGAGCTTCGGCCTTCCTTTCCGCAGAGGAGGTCCGGTATCGCTGGTTCAATGGCGGCGACCTCGCACATAGGCTCATCGCCTGGGTAGAGGCGGCCCATATCGGAGACCTGCCACTCAGCGCCTGCCGGCGCGCCCTCTTCGTGCATCCCGACGGTTCGGAGCTGCATGCCCTGTTCGAGGAGATCCCGCTAGAGCCCTTCGACCACGACGCCTACGAACTCCGCCTCGTCGAATGGCGCCGCTCCGTCGAGCGGCTGCTTGAGCACAACGCCGAGGGGGGAGACGGGTCGCTGGCCGCCCAGGTAGGGGCTTGGCACTCCCGGAGGGACTTGCAGGCCTTTCGCGAGAAGTACCGAACCTCGGGCAAACGATGACTGATCGACGATGAAGGGCGTCTTCGACACGCGCGAGGGGTCCGGCTACGACGACGACCGGGCTCGGCGCTACCACTTCCCCTCGCGCTATCGCAGCGCAGTCGAGCAGCTCGTCGGACGATGGATCCTCTACCGCGAGCCGCGGCGCGAGGGCGGCCGCCAGGGCTACGTCGCGGCAGCTCGCGTGCGGGGCATCGTCGAGGATCCGAAGCGACCCGGCCATGCCTACGCGCTCATGGGCGACTACCTGCCCTTCGATCGCCCGGTGCCCATGGCCGATGCGACTGGCCGCTACCGCGAGGCGCGCCTGCGGGCACTCGAAAGCCGCCGCCTGGCCGGCCAGGCCTTGCAGGGCAGGGCCGTCCGATCCCTCTCAGACGAGGACTTCGCGGCGATCGCGCGAGAGGGACTCGGAGAGGTCCTGTCCTCGGAGAACGCTCGCCGGCTCGACCTCGACGTGACCGCAGATGCGGAGGCCCTCGCCCTCCTGGGTGCCCCTCCCGCCGAGCAGGAGCGGCGGATCGAGCAGATCCTGCTCAACCGTCCGATCCGCGACGCGCGCTTCCGCCAACAGGTGCGCCTCGCCTACGACTTCACCTGCGCCGTCACCGGCCTGCGCATCTTCAACGGGGGTGGCCGGCCGGAGGTCCAGGCGGCACACATCCTGCCTGTGGCGGAAGGCGGGCCGGACGTCGTGCAGAACGGTGTCGCGCTCTCGGGCACGGTGCACTGGCTCTTCGATCGGCATCTGATCTCGCTGACGGACGACCACCGCCTCCTGGTGGCGCACAACCGAGTCCCGGGCGAGCTCCAGAGCCTCTTCGGCCGTCAGGGCGAGAAGATCCGCTTGCCGGCCGACCCGGCCCTGCATCCGCAGCCCCGATACCTCGCTCGCCACCGCGAGCGCTTCGTGGGCAGCTGAGGCCAGGCCGGAACTTTGCAGGAACACTGCGCGCGCCGGCCGCGCCTGATAGAGTCGGCCCCATCGTCGATTGTCGATCGTTTCGGAAACCTGCCATGCCCGCCGACCTCGTCTTCCCGCTCGCTGCGGCTCTCGCCGGCGCCCTCGTCGCCGGCCTCGTCGTGCTGCTGCTGGCTCGCCGCCTGCTGGGCGCCGGTGCCGGCGCCGAACGCGAGCGCCTGCAGGCTGCCGAGGCCGAGCTGGCGGAGCAGCGGGCGGCACGCGCGGAGCTGGAGCGCCAGCTCGCCGAAGAGGGACGGCGGCTCGCCGGGCTCGAGGTGACCGCCGCCCGCGTCCCGGAGTTGGAGCGCCAGCTTACGGAGCGCGCCACGGTCCTCGAGAGCACCCGCGAGCAGAGAGCGGACGTCGAGCGCGACTTGGCGACCGCCCGCAGCGCGTTGCAGGAGCGCGGCGAGCAGGCCGAGGAGCTGCGCCGGGCGCAGGGCGAGCTCAAGGCGGCCCTGGAGGCGGCGCGGGCCACCGCCGGCGAGCAGGCCTCCAGGATCGCCGCCCTCCAGGAGACCCTCGACCAGGAGCGCCGGCAGTCGGCCGAGAAGCTGAAGCTGCTCGCCGACACGCGGGAGACCATGACCAAGGAGTTCAAGCTGCTCGCCGACGAGGTCATGAAGACCCATGGCACGAGCTTCGCGCAGCAGAACAAGGACCAGGTCGAGGGCCTCCTGAAGCCGCTGCGTGACCGCCTTCAGGAGTTCCAGCAGGGCCTGCAGAGCGCGCACACCGAAAGCGCCAAGGAGCGGGCGACTCTCGCGGAGCAGATCAAGCAGCTTTCCGACCACAGCGCCCGCATGAGCAGCGAGACCCAGAACCTGACGCGCGCGCTCAAGGGCAAGGCGCAGACCCAGGGCGCCTGGGGCGAGATGATCCTTTCGACCATCCTGGAGCGATCCGGCCTGCGCGAGGGCGAGGAGTACACGACCCAGGACAGCCACACGACCGAGGAAGGGCAGCGCGTGCGCTCCGACGTGCTGGTCAACCTGCCGGGCGGCCAGAGGATCGTAATCGACTCGAAGGTCTCTCTCACCGCCTTCGAGGAGTGCGTCAACGCCGAGGAGGAGACCGGCCGCGCGGCCGCCGCGCTACGGCACGTGACCTCGATGCGCGGCCACATCCGCACGCTCGGTTCCAAGGACTATCACCTCGCCGCCGGCAGCGAGCTCGACTACGTCATCATGTTCGTGCCGATCGAGGGCGCGCTCGCGATCGCGCTCGAGCAGGACCCGGCGCTGACCGCCTTCGCCGCCGACAGCAACGTCGCGATCGCCACGCCCACGACCCTCATGGTGGCGCTGCGGACCGTCGCCAATGTCTGGCAGGTCGAGCGGCGCAACCGCAACGCCGAGCAGATTGCCTCGCGCGCCGGCCGGCTCTACGACAAGTTCGTCGGCTTCGCGAAGGACATGGAGAGCCTGGGCACCCGGCTCGACGGCGCGCGCCAGTGCTACGACCAGGCCATGGGCAAGCTCTCGACCGGCAACGGCAACCTGGTGCGCCAAGTCGAGCAGCTGAAGCAGCTCGGCGCCAAGGCGAGCAAGGCGCTGCCGGCGACGCTCAAGGAAGAGGCCGCTGCGGACGACGAAGGGGGCACGGAGGATGAGGGAGAGGCGCAGCGGTCGGACATCGGCCAACTGCTCGTTGACCCAGACGCTAGTGAAAGGCATGACCAGGAGGACGTTTCGTAGAATTGTCGGATAGCTCCACCGAAAGCGCATCCGCTGGTGTCACTGCTCTGGAGAAGGGCATGAATGAGGACGAACTGGAAATTTCCGACGAGGCGTCGGCCCTCGGTCACATTCTCAGATGGTCCGTCGATCAGCCGGCATGGCAACGTGACGCTCTGCACCGGCTCGCCCTACAAACTGCACTCGACTCCGCCGACCTATCTGAACTCGTCGCAATCTGCAAAGGGTCCAATGCAGGCGTACCATTAGATACCAGCCATATCCGCGATCCAGGTGCTGGCCACGCCGACGTGACTTTGGGCGCTCTTTACAACCTGTCGCACGTCAACGCCTTGGCGCCCGGCGAGCGTCTGTCGTTTGCTAGGAATGGCCTGACCGTTGTGTACGGTGACAATGGCGCAGGCAAGTCTGGCTATGTGCGCGTGCTCAAACAGGTTTGCCGCGCAAGGTCGCCAAAGGGCGATACTGTCCTACCGAACATTTATGATTCGGCGGCGGGGATACCAAGCGCCAGTGTCGACTTCTTTATTGGTGGGCAGAAGCGAAGCGCACAATGGAGACGCGGTGACACTAGGCCGTAAACTCATAAAGGGGTAGCGCGGCTCGGGGCTCGGATGATTCAAGCTCCTCGAGGAGGAGCCGCCATGAGCCAACGCCGCTACGAGATGACCGACTTCGAGTGGTCGATCATCCAGCCGCTGCTGCCGAACAAGCCGCGGGGAGTGCCGCGGGCCGACGACCGCAAGGTCTTGAACGGGATCTACTGGCGCTTGCGCACGGGCAGCCCCTGGGCGGACATCCCGGAGCGCTACGGCCCGTCGACGACCTGCTACAACCGCTTCGTGCGCTGGCAGAAGCTGGGCGTCTGGGACCGGATCTTCGAGGCGATCACCGCCGCCTATGACGGCGACCTGCAGATGATCGACAGTTCCTCGATCCGCGTTCACCAGCATGGGGCGAACGCAAAAAAGGGGGTCCGCAGGCCGCCGCCGGGGACCAGCCTGACGCCCGATGCATGGGGCGCTCGCGGGGCGGGCTGACGACCAAGATCCACGCGCTGGTCGATGCGGAAGGCCGGCCCGTCGCCCTGAAGCTCACCCCTGGCCAGGCCCACGACGGCAAGAGCGCCGCCGACATGCTGGACGGGCTGGGCGAGGATCAGATCCTGCTCGCCGACCGGGCCTACGACTCCAACGCGCTGCGTCAGACCATGGACAAGCGCGGAGCCTGGGCCTGCATCAAGCCGATGCCGGGCCGCAAGGATCCGCCCGCCTTCAGCCCGTTCCTCTATCGCTACAGAAACCACGTCGAGCGCTTCTTCAACAGACTCAAGCACTACCGCGCCATTGCCACGCGCTTCGAGAAGCTCGCCGACAACTACCTCGCCCTCGTCAAGCTCGCCGCCATCAGAATCTGGCTGCGCTCTTATGAGTCCGTGTCCTAGTGAAGCCGCGCTGTCCGCGGTCAGCGTATTCGACTCCGGGACAGCCAACATTCATGTCGAAAGCACCAATGAACTAGCCTACACGCCCTTGCCGCTCAGCATCCTCGCGAATTTAGCCCAGGCTTGTCAGGACGTGAAAGCACGCCTCACTGCGGAAATCAACGCGATCGAGGCACAGACCCCCGCAGTCTTGGCCAAGCCCGAATGCAAGCCGAACACGGCCGTTGGCAAGCTCATCGCGCTGCTCTCAGAGAAGACGTTGCCAGAGAAAGTGGAAAAACTCGCGGGGCTGAATAAATCCGAGGAGGAGCGACTTCGGACACTCACTTCGGACCTTGCTGCCGACCCCATCCGCCTAGCCAGACAACTGAAGCTCCAGGTCGCGCACCTTAAAGCCGCAATCGTCCGTCTCGAGCAATTGTCGGTCGTTACGACTGAAGAGACCCAGGTCATGTTAGGCGAGGCGCACAAACGCCTCACTGTCGCGAAGGCCGCTGCGGCGGCCGCTTCTGCCAACCTATTCTCGGGGGAACCACTTCCCGACATAGGCTCAGACGTTTGGAAGGCGCTATGGCAAGCCGCACGAACCTATTCGATTGAGGTCGCCTACCCTACCCGCACGTTCCCAGTCACGGGCCCTGAAGCCCGCTGCGTACTTTGCCAGCAGCCTTTGAGCGAAGAGGCATCGAGGCGACTCGGCAGCTTTGAGGAGTTCGTCAAGAACGAAAGCGAACGCCAAGAGCAGGAAGCTACAGAAGCCTACAACGATGCGCTCGAAAGCGTTCGTTCGAAGGCTTTCCCACTGAAAGATCTTCCAGCTTTCATTGCAATGCTACGCGACGGGCTCGGGCGCGAGGAGTTGGCGGCTGCGATTCGGCGAGAAGTCCTACTCTTGAACTTTCGGTTGCGGAACATTATTCGAAATCATCAGCTTGCGCCAGCACCCGGCCTGGCGGCTGCTGTTCTGCCATCCACGGACGCTTTACGCATCCTCCTCGCCGAAATCGAAAATCGCGCGGCGGTCCTGGAATCTGAAGCCGACTCACCGGCACGCGCCGCACTGATTGGCGAACGGGACGAATTGACTGATCGCAGGTGGCTGGGATTGATACTTGATGACGTGCTCGCCCAGATCAACCGGTTGAGGAAGATCGCGGAAATTCGGAAGGCGAGCAAAGCCACCACCACAAATAAAATTACGACTGAGAGCGCGCGTGTTGCCGAAGCACTTGTCACAAACCGGCTCCGCAGCCGGTTTGCGATCGAGGTAGACAAATTGGGTATTGCAGGCCTAGCAATCGAGCTGCAGCAGACGAGAACTTCTGCTGGCGTTCCCTTCTTCCAAGTGCGTTTCATCAACAAGCCCGCCGAGCCGATTGGTAAGATCTTGAGCGAGGGGGAACACCGTTGCGTTGCGCTTGCCGCCTTCCTCGCCGAACTATCGACTGTCGATGCGCAATCAGGAATAGTCTTTGACGATCCTGTCTCATCGCTCGATCACCTACACCGCGACAAGGTTGCTTCGCGCTTGGCTGAGGCCAGTCGCGCACGGCAGGTGATCGTCTTCACTCACGACATAGCGTTCCTTCTTCTCCTCGACGAAGCCCACCGCAGCGCAAAGGGCGGCCCCGTGGCGCCTGTCGCTTATCGGCTCATCAGCCGCGGAGCTGACAACGCCGGCTATTGCCACTCTGATCCACCGTCCACCGTCATGCCACTCGACAAAGTGATTGACGGGATGAGGAAACACCTCACGAATGTCCGGATCCACTCCGATCGTGGAGATCAAGAAAAGTGGCACAGAGAGGTCAAGTCGTTTCAGGAGCAGCTGCGGTCAGCTTGGGAAAGGGCGGCCGAAGAGGTAGTTGGACCGGTAGTCCGTCGGCTCCAACGAAAGGTGGATACTACAGGATTGATAAAACTTACGGTCCTCACGGAGTCCGACTGTCACAAGCTGAGAGATGCTTTTGGCCGCTGTTCTGGCTTGTTGCACAGTCAGCCGAGTGAGATAAATCCCAAACTTCCGACCCCAGATGACATCCAGAGAGAGATCGAGGGATTGGATCAATGGCTCGCCGATATACGCGCGCGGCAGGAGAAGGCTACGTGAGCAGCAGCGCAAGCAAAGAGAAGTCGCGAGCGAGGAAGTTGCGCTTTGGGATCTGAACCTCTCTTGTATAACCTGACGCCGCCTCCTCAAGGTCTTAGAATCTCTGAAAGGACCCTTCCATGGCCGCACCGAACCTCGAGAAGATGAGCGTAACCGAGCTCCGGGACCTGATCGCCCGCGCCGAGGGCGCGATCGCGAAGAAGGCTAAGGAGGAGCGCAAGTCGGCCCTCGAGGAGGCCCGCAAGGCGGCCGGGAAACACGGCTTCACGCTCGAGGAGCTGCTCGCCGAGGCGCCGAAGAAGCGCGGCAGGAGCGGGGGCAGCCGGCAGCTCAAGCCGAAGTTCCGCCACCCGGAGAACCCCGAGACGACCTGGAGCGGGGTCGGCCGGCGGCCGCGCTGGATCGTCGAAGCCGAGGAAGCGGGCAGCCTCGAGCAGCTGCGCATTCCCGAGTGAACGGCGCGCGATAGCCCTTAGGATCCGAAGGTGAAGGTGAACTTGTCGTCGCCGAGGTGACCGGTTCCGGTCCCCCGATGCCCCGTGGAGACGAAGGTGAAGGGTCCGCTGCGACCGTCATCGCAGTTGAAGACGCCTTCGCCCTTGCGGGGCGTCGTGTAGACGAAGGTCCCGCTGCAGAGAGTGCCCGAGCTCGTGGTGACCGTGAGATCTCCGCTCCGGTCCATGTAGCCCGTGGCCGTCCCCGTGAAGGTCTCCTTGCCGCTCTCGAGCTGGCCCTTCACGGGCAGCGTGAGACTGCAGGCTGCCAGCAGCACCAGAGCTGATGCCATGGCAGCCGCGGCTGCCGCGGCGCGGAAGCCCACCCGTCGATTGCGGTCCATCTTCAGCCCCCCAGCCGATTTCCCCTACCGCTGCGATCCCGGGCAGGGCCACAGCCGGCACAGGGTCGCATCCTCCGCCGCGACCGTCCAGGACCCGGCGGCGCCCCTGCGACGCGACTACCGCCCGGCCGACGACGTCCTGGCGAGCTGGCCGCCAACTTGCCAGGCCACAGTCGAGGCGCGCGCCTATTCCCCGACCCGGGCCGCAGCACCCGTCTGGCTCGGCGAGCGGTCCCTCGGCAGGATCGCCGGCGCGAGCGCCGCGCTCGCGGCGACCGCCAGCAACGCCGCCTGGTAGCCGCCGCCCAGCTGCAGGACCTCGGCGAAGACCAGCGGCCCGGCCAGGAAGCCGGCGAACGCCCCCGTCGCGGCGACGCCGGCGGCCTCCGCCACCCGGCCCGGCGGCGCCGCCTCGGTCGCCTCGACGGTCAGGATCCCGTTCCAGCTGCCGACGACCAGGCCCAGGGCGATGACCGCCGCCGCGACCAGGGGCAGCGCCGCGCCCGCCGGCAGGATCGCGAGTCCGACCAGGCCGCCGGCGGACGCCAGGCCGATCAGCGACAGCATCCAGCTCCGCAGGCCCGGGCGGTCGGCGAGCCACCCGGTGGCGATGCGGCCCGGGATCCCCGCCAGGTGGAACAGCGAATAGAGGCCGCCTGCGACGAGCGGCGACAGGCCGAGGCCCTCGACCAGGTAGACGACCAGAAAGGCATAGACGCTGCCCTGGGCGACGGCGAGAAGGGCGCCGGCGGCGAGCAGACGGCCGATCCGCCGTTGCGCTGCCAGGCCGCCGAGCGCGCGCAGGTCGAGCCATGGCGGCGTGCCGCCCGGGCCCGCGCCGGCCGGGTCGGGCCCGGATTCCGATCCCGCGGCAGGCCGCACGCGCAGCAGCAGCGCGACCGCCAGGCACAGGCCCGAGGTCGCCAGCAGCGCCGCCTGCCATCCCCAGCGCGCCGCGATCGCGGGCAGGCAGAGACCGGCGAGCGTGGCGCCGACCGGCATGCCGACCTGCTTCAGCGAGAAGGCCAAGCGCCGGCGACGCTCCGGCACGGCGTCGTGGAGCAGGACCGCGCCCGCCGGCCCGTTGACGCCGAAGCCCAGGCCGACGACGAGCCCGGCGGCGAGGATCAGCCAGGCGCTGCCGCTCAGCGCCGCGAGCAGGCCGGCCGCCGTGACGACGGCGCCGGCGCGCAGGACGCGCGGCGCGCCGAAGCGATGCACCAGGCCGCTGCCCAGCAGGAAGAAGACGACGGCGCCGAGCGAGACGGCCGAGAAGAAGAGGCCCACGAGGGCAGGGCTCGCTCCGGTGCCGGCGGCGATGAAGGGGCCCAGCACCGGCACCGAGGCATCCGCCACGCTCGTGGCGGCCTGCACCGCGAAGGCGAACGCGAGCGGGGAATGCCAGGGCTTCATGCCGCGCCCTGCGCCGCCGGCTTGGTCGGCGCACCCGGCGAATGGCAGCGGAGCGGGCCGGTCGACGGCACGAGGCGCTCCCAGGGGCGCTCCCAGGCGAGGGGGATCCGGGCGAGGGGGACACGGCAGGGTTTCATATCGGCGCGGAAGCTACCCGCTTCGGATGATTCGTGCTAGCCTCGCTCTTGCCTGCCGGGCCCGGGACAGGGCCGCGCCGGATGGCGTCGCGGCAAGGGCAAAATTGGGGGACCCGAAGGATGATAGCTCGATCCGGGCTTCGCGGGCTGCTGCCCGCTGTCCTCACCCTGGCACTGGCGCTGGCGGCGGCACAAGCGCCGGCCCGGGCGGCCGACAGCCTGCGCATCGCGAGCTTCAACATCGAGAACCTCGGGCCTGCGAAACGGGACCGACCCCAGGTGCTCGCCTATCTGGCCCAGGTCATCAGGAAGTTCGACGTCGTGGCCGTCCAGGAGGTCTCCGACGTCAGCGGCAAGGCACCGGCGGCGCTGCTCTCGGCGATCAACGCCGGCGGCGGCCACTACCGGATGCTGCTGAGCGAGCGGACTGGCCGCCAGGCCGACGACAAGGCCTCCCAGGAGCAGTACGCCTTCTACCTCGACGACGACCGCGTCGAGGTCGTCGACGCCGGGGCGCACTTCGACGACAGCGCCGACGATCTCTTTCAGCGCGAACCCTTCACCGCGGTCCTCGCCCTCAAGGGAACGGACCTCCGCCTGGCCGTCACGACGATCCATACGGCGCCGACGCGCGCCGTCGCGGAGATCGGCGCGCTCGCCGTCGTCTACCGTGCCGTGCTGGCGCGCTATCCCGGGGTGGCGAGCCACCTGATCCTCGGCGACTTCAATGCCGGCTGCACCTACGCGACGCCGGCCAAGCTCGACGCGCTCGAGATCCGGCGGCCGCCCTTTCACTGGATCGTGCCCGACGCTGCCGACACGAACCTCAACCCGAACAAGGCCTGCGCCTACGACCGCATCGTCGCGGACAGCGCTCTCTTCCCGCGGTTCGAACGCTGGGGCATCGCCGACTGGTTCACGGACGACGGCATCTCCGACCACTGGCCGGTCTGGGTCGAGTTCGCCGCGGGCGCTCCCTGACGAGGCGGGAAGGGCTTAACTCGACAAAAATCTCAATCCGGCTAGCTAAAGTGGAGAAAAATCCCCTCTCGGGCGCTTCGAGCCACCCGAGCCGGAGGGAAGTTCGCGAAGGCCCGCGCCGGGCCGACGTCAGCGTTTGCGCGACGGTGCGCTCCGAGCGGCCGCGGCACGGCCCGAAGAGAGGGCGATCCCCCGTTCCCCTGCCACTTCACGCAGCGCGTTCTCTGCGAGCACCGCCGGCGCTGCCTCGGCGGCACTGATCCGGCCCTCCTTGAAGGCTCGGTAGTCGGCGTCGGCCTGCGGCAGCAGCGCCGCATGCAGATCCTTCAACGCCTGAGGAGCCAACCTCCGGGCGGCGAGGAGGATGCGCTCGCGCTCGGCTGACTGTGCATCGTCCTCCTCGAGCGGCCCAGTCGCCCACCAGCTCTCGGGCCTGGCCGGATCGAAGCGGCCCGACTGCCCGGCCGGCGCCGGCCGCTGCACCGGATCGATCGACCGGCGCGCCTCCCCAAGGAACTCTGTGACGATCGTCGGCGCGCGCTCCACGTAGGACTCGAAGCCGGGCAGGGGGCTGACCGCCTCGCCGACCACCCCGGGCCGCTCGCGAAGGACGGCGAGCCGTGCCTCCAGCCGTGGCAGCTGCGCTGCGGCTTCGCGGAGCAAGAGGGCCCGTGCCTCCGGGCAGTGCTCGAGCACGACGGCGAGATCGAACACGTCCCGCGCCATGAAGTTCTGCGCCCGCCAGGCGATCTTCTTCGCGACCACCTCGGCCGGATGGTCGACCAGCACCTCGCGCCCGTCGATCGATCGGGCCGCCGGAGGCAACGTCTCGAGCCGCCGCGGCGCAGCGATGAAGTCGATCTCGCCTGCAGGGTACTCGAGCCTGAGGCTGCGCGCGTCCTCGCGATACCGGTCCGTGGACGCGGCAGCGGCGTCGTTGATGCGAGGCGACAGTGCCGCGAGGAACTCGGGCCTATCGAGAAAGAGATCGACGTCGTGGCTGAGCCGATGGCCGAGCTGCAGGGCGATGGCCGTGCCGCCGCCGAGCGTCCAGTCTATCCCCTGGCCGCTGTCCTGCTGCGCCCGCTCGAGGATTTCCTCGGCGGTCTCAAGCAGCTGCAGCCAGCCAGGCTTCGAGTTCGCCATTGCGCACCGTGCCTCGATCGAGCTCGAGCAGCCTTGTATAGGCCCTCTTCAAGGTGGCCTCTCCGTCGGCATGCCGCTCGGCGAAGCTCGCCAGGTCGACGAGCGGCACTTCGGTCATGAGGATCTCGAGCGCCACCAGATGGTCAACGCTGCCGTCGAGCACGGCTGCGATCTCACCCAACGGGAGCCGCCGCGGCAAGGCGCAGTTGACCTTGTTGACGACGACCGCCTCGGCCGTCGTGAGCCTCTCGAAGGGGGGATCGCTGTACATGGTCTTCTGGCTCCTCGGAGCACAGCATAGCACGGCGCCGCCACGCCGGGCGCGCCTCTCACCAGAGCCTGATCCGGCCGCGTCGGGACGATGCGGCCGGTGAATCAGCCTCCGGTCACCGGGATGGGGGGCGATTCACCGATGAGGTCGCATCGACCTCATCGGACCGCACCCCAGAGATGGCGACGCAGGTCCGCGGCGACCAGGGCGTCGATCTCGCCGGCGGAGATGTAGACGAACATCTCGCCGGGCTCGAGGAACCCCGGCGCAGCCCTGTCCGCGTCGTCGAACAGCTCGGTATGGGCGAGGCCGGTATGCGCGGCATAGCCCTTGAGGTAGAGCCGGCGCGGCACGAAGCCGGTCAGCCATCCCAGATCGCTCCAGGAGGCGCGAATGACGACCATGCCGAGCTCGACCAGCTGCGCCCCGAGGCCCTTGCGCGACCTCAGAGCCGGGTGCAGCCAGCCTTCGCCGAAGTAGGCGACCGTGCCGCGCACGCGGTCGGCGCCGGGCGGCAGGGACAGGCGATCGAGGCGCTCGCCGCCCGGGAAGAAGCGATCGAACCAGCTCTGCCAGAGCACCGGCAGGGGGGAGGTCCCCAGCTCGTCCCGCCTGGCCGCGACGAGGAAGACGGTCGCCCCATCGGAATCGCACCCTTCGATCACCACGAGATGGTCCGGCAGCAGGTCGTTCCGTCCCGGGTCGAAGAACGGCGTCCAGACCTTGCCCGGCAGATCGCGGCCCCAGAGGCCGGCGAAACTGCGCCGTCGGCGGATCGTGATGCCGGCGGCACCGGCAGTTTCCAGTCGGCGCGTGACGAAACGCGCCGTGGCGAGAACGTCCACCCCGTCCGCCATGCGCCCGCCACGATCCTCCCGGCCAAGGCCTCCCTGCCCCGCGGGCGGTTAACCGTAACAGGCGGATTCGGATCAAGCAGTTGCGCGCAATTCGGGTGATCCGCAACCTGGAGCTGCAACCGGCCGGCGGGCCCGGTCGGCCCGGCCCTCGAGCGGCCGCCGCTACTCGGGCGCTCGGCCGCAATCGGCCGCGGCGGCGCTCCCGCCGCCGCCTGGGACGAGCAGGCCCGCAAGGTCGCGGATCAGCTTGAGCTCCTTTTCGCCCAGCGCCTTCAGGGCATGCAGGATAGCGCGCCGCAGCCTCGGATTCTCCGCGCTGCCGTCCTCGCGGAGGCCGAGGAGCGCGAGCTCGTCCTGCGTCCGGCTTTCCTGCTCGCCGTCGGGCTCGGCCAGGGCGGCGAGCTGTTCGACGGTCGTCCGGTAGAGCGGCGCGAGCTGGAGCGCGCGGTGGAGCGTCAGCCCGTTCACGCCGGTCTCGTACTTCTGGATCTGCTGATAGGAGATGCCGGCGGAAGCGGCGATCTGCATCTGGCTGACGCCGATCGCCAGCCGCCGTGCGCGGAGGTGACGGCCGACCCTTCCGTCGAAGGACCGCCGTTCCGCCGAGCGCGGCAGCTTGCCCGGCCCTTTCCTTCCGGGGCCGCCGGCGCCCTGGCGCGGCTCTTCGCCGGCGGCACCGACCTCACGAAACGCTGCTGCGGTTTCCATGCTTGCCTCCTCTCAGGACTGACTCCCACCGAGCCAGCGTGTGGCCCGCGTCCGACGCGGCGTGCGCTCCTGCACGGCCGGCGCCAGCCCCGGGCCGTCCTTCGCCAGCGTCTCGAGGGCATCGCGCCGGCGCGCCCTGACGGCCTCGCGATCGGAGCGGACGCCTTTCGGTGCGGCCGCTCCCGCCCGAGCGGGCGCCGCGGCCGGCGACGAGCCTTCCAGCGGCCGACCGGCAGCGAGGGCCAGCGCCGTGCTGTTGGGCTGCAGCAGGAAGCGGACGCGGCTGGCGGAGACGTAGATCAGATTGATCTCCTCGCCGCGCTCGGCCTCGGCCTCGGGATCCGCCGCGGGCGTCATCAGGTCCGTCGCAGCCGGGAAGTCTTCCGCTAGGCGCACCTGGTCCCATTCTCGTCCCTTGGCCCGATGCGCCGTGGTGAGCTCGATCTCCGCCTGGTCCGCCGGCCGGCAGCGGGCCGCCACGCCCGCGAGGAGCGGTCGCAATGCGCGACCGTGGCGCTCGACCAGGCGTACCAGCAGCTTGAGCTCCGCGCTGTCGGTCGCCCCGGCGAAGTCCTCGAGCTCCGCCCAGTCGGCAAAGCCCGCGAGCGCCGTCGGGAGGCGCCCGGGCCGGCCGGCCTTGAGGTCCAGCGCCCCGGCGGCGAGCCGTTGCAGCTCCTCGACGCCGCCGACGACGGAGATCGGCAGGGGATCGGTCGCGAGGGCCTCCTCGAGGAGGCCGGAGATGGTCCGACAGACCACGGCATGCCGTCCCGTGACCGGACCGATCGTGCTGTTTCGGTCCTCGCGCCCGCGCAGCGGCTTCTCGGGAGGCCGCGGCGCGTGGCGAAGCAGGCCGTTGGCGAAATCCGCCACCGCCTGGCCGAAGCGCCAGGACCGCGTGAGATGGAAGGTCTCGCCGTCGACCCGCTCCAGCGCGTCGACGGCGCCGCGCCAGCGGTAAATCTGCTGCCAGGGGTCCCCGATCCAGCAGGTCCTGAGGCCGATCAGCCGGGCGGCCTCGATCATCACCTCGTTGGCGTCCTGCGCCTCGTCGAAGCCGAGCGCGCCGAAGCGCCGCGTCAGCGGCGCGCCCGCCATCTGCCAGAGCTTGAGGTAGTGATCGTGTCCGAGCGGCAGACGGCGCTCCGACAGCCGGCTCCAGAGCTCCTGGGCATCCGCCAGGGCCTGCGCTCCTCCGAGCAGCGCCACGGCATGGCGCTCGTCCAGCCGATCGTCCGCCGAACGACAGAAGCGCGCGACGGCCTCGAGGGCGTCGGCGGCGCGCAGACCGGCCGAGAGACCGACGCGGGCCGACCAGCCGAGCGCGGCCGCCAGCTCAGGCGGCGAGTGCCGATCGACGACGTCTTCCCTCCTCAGCCCGAGCCCGGCGAAGGCGGCCCCGTTCGCGGTGCGGGTGACCACCCAGGGCGGAAAGCGACCGCGGGCGTCGAGCCGGTTCTGCCGGTTGAACACCAGCACGAGCAGTGGCTGCTGGACCGCCTCGGCCTGCAGCACGAGCGTGCTGCTCTTGCCGGCGCCGGCGGCCGCAACCGTCTTGATGTCGCCATCGCCGCGCCGCCAGGCATCGACGATGGCGCGCTGCTCGTCCGAAGCAAGCACGCTGACAGCGATCCGATGTCGAAGCCCGACGCCGCTCGCTCCCACGGCCTGCCCGAGGGCAGGCGGAGCGGGACCGACGACGTCAGGGCAGGCCTTGTTCCGCGATCAGGCTCTCACGCTGCGTGCAGGAGGGTCAAGATTCTTGCCGTATCGGTGGTAGAGCCGTCGGCCTAGGGTGGGGCCGGCTTACTCGGAGCCTGGCTCGCGGGCGTCGAGCAGGTCTCGAGCTCGCTCACCCGGCCCTGGCCATCGATCAGCAGGATCCTGGCGAACCGGTGTTCGACGTCGATCTGCCGTGCCGCGAGCGCGTAGGTTTCCGCATCGGCCAGCCAGTAGTCGTTGAGGAGAGCGAGCCAGAGCGAGTCAGGCACCGCGGCGCAGGCTCTTTGCTTGGCGGAGATCCGCTGCTCGAGCACCAGCTGCGCGTTCAGCGCGATGTCGGCGCTCGTGTTCCCGGAGCCGAGGACTCCCCAGATCCGCTTTTTTCGCCTGCAGCCCGGCCGGCGGGTGTGAGCGCACACCCTCACGGCCGTGCCCAGGACCGCGCGCTTCGCTTCGCCCGCTGGCGGCCCTGCGGCGAGCAGCTCCATCAGCCAGGCGGCCAGCTCCGACTCGAAACGCTTCGGCTTTGCGATCGGCAGCTCGAATGTCACGCCGAGCTCGATGGACTCCGGCACCGACGGCCCCAGCGCCTCGTCCAGCCTATCGAGCAGGCGCAGGCCGGCGTCGTCCTGGCCGATGCGGCTGCCGAGGCTGCCGTCCGGCGCAATCGTCGGCTGGACGAGCTGGCTGACCTCGATGCCAACGACCTCACCGCAGAGAGTCAGCTCGAGATCCGGGGGATCGCGGCCTGCCGCAACGCTGCACCGCTCGCGACCGCCGAAGTACTCGACGAGCGCGTCGCCGGCGAACCTCTCTTCTGGGCGCTGCGTCGGACCAACCATTCCCGATCACTACAATAACAATGCCAGATGCACGCAATCGATCGGCTCCTTCGACCGGATGCGGATCAGCGCCTCAAACCGCCCATCGTGGTGGTTGCCGTCGACCACCTCCCACTCCACGCCCTCCAGGCTCTGGCCGCTGGTGTCCGTGATTTCCTGCATCACCCTGGCGACCGAGGGCCCTAGCCTCGCTCTGCTGAGATCGTACCAGCCTTTGCACGGCAACCCGATCGTGAGGGGATCTTCGCCCACCAGCCTGCCCATTGAACATTTGCTCCTCTCTCAGCAGAGCATATTCAAGCGCCACACTTTCGCCGGCCTGCTCCGCCGCATTACCCCAAACGCCGAGGCAGACACTGCGGGCCTCACCTTGCCCGGCTGCTGCGGAGCGCGTCCAGGGACAGGAGCAGACGACGGCGGAACCTGCGTCGTTCGGCGGCGGGCGCGGTCTCCAGGAAGCCGGCGGTCGCCTGCAGCAGCTCGCGCGCCTCGGCATCGAGCCGCTCCTGCAGCTGCGCGACCAGGTCGCGATCGACCTTCGGGCGTGCGGTCTCGTCCGCGCGCCGGATCTCTCCGGCTGTCCTGCGCAGCACGGCGGCCCAGATCGCCGGCACCCACAGCTTGACGGGAACCAGGCCCGCCGAGCGGCGGCGCGCGGCCATGGCGCGTTGCCGCTCGGCGGCGCTGCGGGGAGGCCCGGCCACGACCCGTCTCTCCATCATCGCTGCGCCGGCAGGTGATCGTCCGGGATGTAGTCGCCGAAGCGGGTCGTGTTGCCGTCGAAGGTCAGCTTGCGGCTGCCGATCGGGCCGTGGCGCTGCTTGGCGACGATCACCTCGCCCAGGCCGTAGACCTCTTCGCAGCGGCGCTGCCAGTTGCTGTAGCGCTCCCGGTACTTGTCGTCGCCCTCGTTCTCGCGGCGCTGCGGCTCGGCGCGCTCCAGGTAGTATTGCTCGCGGAACACGAACATGACGACGTCGGCGTCCTGCTCGATCGAGCCGGACTCGCGCAGGTCGGCGAGCTGCGGGCGCTTGTCCTCGCGCTGCTCGACCGCGCGGCTGAGCTGGGAGAGCGCCAGCACCGGCACGTTGAGCTCCTTGGCGATGGCCTTGAGGCCGCGGGTGATCTCCGAGACCTCGTTGACCCGGTTCTCCGCGCGGCTGCCGCCGGGCGGGCTCATCAGCTGCAGATAGTCGACGACGATCATCGACAGGCCCTGCTGGCGCTTCAGGCGTCGCGCCCGGGTCCGCATCGCCGAGACCGAGATCGCCGGGGTGTCGTCGATGTAGAGCCGGATCGTCGAGAGGCGCCGGCTGACGTCGACGACCTTCTCGAAGTCCTCGCGCGAGATGTCGCCGCGGCGCAGGGCGTCGGAGCGCACCTCGCTCTGCTCGGAGAGGATGCGGCTGGCGAGCTGCTCGGCCGACATTTCCAGGGAGAAGAAGGCGACCGTCTCCGGCTCCTCGACCTCGCTGCCGTCGCCGGCGTGCTCCAGCCGGCTCGAGGCGGCGACCTTGAAGGCGATGTTGGTGGCCAGCGCCGTCTTGCCCATCGAGGGGCGCCCGGCGAGGATCAGCAGGTCCGACTTGTGCAGGCCGCCGAGCAGGGCGTCGAGGTCGCGGAAGCCGGTCGGCACGCCGGCGATCTTGCCGTCGCGCTTGTAGGCCGCCTCGGTCAGCTCGATGGCCTCGCGTAGCGCCGTGCGGAACTCCTTGAGGCCGCCCTCGGTCTGGCCGGTCTCGGCCAGGCGGTAGAGCCGCTCCTCGGCCAGCTCGATCTGCTGCGGCGCGCCCAGCTCCAGGTCGTGACGGTAGGCCTCGTTGACCACGTCCTCGCCGAGGTCGATCAGCTGCCGGCGCAGGTAGAGGTCGTAGACGATGCGGCCGTAGTGGCGCACGTCGACGATGTTGACGTAGTTGGCGGCCAGCTCGGCGAGGTACTGGGAGCCGCCGACCTCGGCCAGGTCGCCGTCCTGGTCGAACTTGTTCTTCAGGGTGACGGCGGTGGCCAGCTGGCCGCGCTCGATCAGCAGGCCGCAGGCCTCGTAGATGCGCCCGTGCGCCGGGTCGGCGAAGTGCTCTGCCAGCAGGAAGTCGCTGACCTTCTCGTAGGCCAGGTTGTTGGCCAGGATCGCGGCCAGCAGGGCCTGCTCGGCTTCGGTGTTCGCCGGCGGCAGGCGCAGCTCGTGCTCGCTCTCGGCAAGCAGAGGAATCGCGATCGACATCTCAGGATCCTCCCCGTGTGAGATCGCCGCCGGACGGCCGGTCGTAGCGACGCCCGCCCCCCGTTCCGGACCGGGGGCAGGCTCCGAGCCGGGCCAGCGCCGCCTCGCTGACCAGGGGGCGAGGCATGCCGTCGCCGCCAGCGCGGGAAGACGCGGACCGGCTCGGTCCGGCCGCCTCGTCATCGTCGGCTTCGATCTCCGAGGCGATCTGCTTGAGGTAGCCGCAGGAGACCACGAACCGCCGGGCCAAGGCCCCGATGGTGGCGCCGTCCCGGCGGGCAGCCCGCACAGCCGCCGGATCGACCAGGCAGCGGGGCCGGGCCCAGACCGGCCTGCCCCCGCCCAGGCGGGGGATAGGGAGACGCCCGTTGCCTCGCAGCTTGGCTTCCAGGGCCTCGGCCCAGAGCCCTGCCCTCGCGGAAGCGGGGGGCGGCGGCCGGCGACCGGCGGCGCTCATCGAGCCGCACTCCCGGCCAGGATCCGCTCGATCGAGACCTCCGGCCGGCAGCCCGCCGCCGAGGTGCCCCGCTCGAGGCCATGCTTCAGAACGCCGCCCAGGTAGGCGAGAGGGCCGACGCTCCAGTCGAAGCCGGTCCGCTGCTTCAGGAGCACCTCCCCCAGGGCCAGCCAGGCCCGCGCGCCGTGGCGCTCGGCCGCCCTTCGCCAGAACCGCCGATCGAACTCCTCGAAGCGGATCTCGCTCTCGGCCAGGCGAAGCAGATAGCCGAGGGCTCGCGCTGCCCGGCCATCCGGCGCCCCGGCCCGGGCCTTGCGCGCCATCGCCGGGGCCAGGCGCCCGAGCGCGGCCATGGCGACGATCGCAAGCGGGTCGTCCGGCGCCAGCTCCGGCGGGTCGAGGTCGCTCTCCTCCGGCCGTTCCGCCATGGCGAGGCGCGGGGCCGCTGGTGCGCCACCCCCTCCGCCGCTCGTCTTTGGCGAGCGTCTACACTGTTGGGGGGTTGGGGTAGGCACTGTTGTAGAAGCTGAAGAAGACTCTTTCCGATTCACCCGTCCGCACGAAGATTCACCCCCTCGGGTGGAATCCGGCCGACGGCTTCCCACTGGACGGCCGGCTTCCGGCAAACTGCGTTGCACAGGCGTCGGCCGGCTGCTGGAGGCGTTCTGGCCCAGGAGCCGGCCGTCGAGCACCTCGTAGAGGTTCGTGTCGTTGAGCCTGCGCCCTTCGACGCTGCCTTCCGGCAGCCGCCTCCGCGTGACGGCGAGCTGCGGCTGGAGCGGAGCGGGGCCTTGAACGAGCCGCGAGACGGCGAGCTGCACCGCCCGTTCTGAGAGCCCGGCCCGCCGGGCAATCTCCTGGACGGACGGATCGACGATCCGACCTCCGGCCTCGCGTGCCAGGCGCACCAGCACCGCGAGAACGGCTGCCTCGGAGCGCCTTAGATGGGCAAGGAGCTCGGCCGGCAGATAGCGGAGCACGAGGTCCGCCTGGGCCGACCGATCGGGCCGGCGGTACGGCCGCGTCGGCCGGCGCGCGGTTTGGTCGCCCGCAGCGGTGGGAGCTCCCTCCATGTCGCTCAACAGGGAGGCCACCCGTCGCTGGTCGACGCGCGTCGCCAACCGCCGGCGTGCCGCCGCGCTGATGCGCGCGAGGTCAGCCGCGCGCTGCGCCTTTCGGTCGACAGCAGCCGACCCCGTTCGGGCCGGAGGCACCGGCCCGTCGTCATTCTGTGACATGCGTTCACCTGCTCGGCTGCGGCCGAGGCGAGGGTCCCGCGTATCGCGCGGCCGCATGCCGGCGATCGCTTGGACCAGCCTCTTGGCCCGCGGCAGGCAAAGCTCACCCGTCTTCGGAATCCGCGTTTTTCGCTTGATCCCGTTGCCATTCTGTCGTACCCAGGAGATGGATTGTTTTGATGGTTCTCCTGGGGTCCGGCAGGGGTGCGAGCCTTGCCGGCCTCAATTTTTCTGGGCCTTGGCCTTGGTTTCGTCCTAGTGCTGGCTCGGTCGTTTCCCCCTCTTCTGCGTTAGCAGGTCAGCGATGCCGGCCGGTTGGCCGGTGCGCCCAGGGCCGTGCGCGTGCGGGCGCCGTGCCCCTTCACCCTTCCGCGCCGGCGCGACTCTCGTCGCTGCCCTTGCGGCTCGATCTGGAGCCTGGCGGCCCGCGATGCGGGTCGGCGGCATGGACCAGCTCGGCGAATCTCAGCGGACTCTGCGTGATCCCGGCGGCGCGGGTCAAACAAAAACGGCAAAATCGCCGTATTGATACGTGATAAACCACGCATTATTGCCCGGCGGGACCGCTTGTTCGACAGGGATGGCAGAGGCCTGGTGGCGGACCGGCTCGCGCGGCGAGGGCGGAGGGATCGCGGCTCTGTCGCTGCTCTTCCACCGCCCTCGCCCGGGTGCGACCGGGTGGGGGAACCCGGCGCGGGGGGTATCAGCCTTGTTCCACCAAGACAGGCCGACGATCCGCGAAACACCCCCAATGTGTCAAGGTAGAAACCGCAAAATAGCCGTATATAGGCGCGATTTCGGACGTATTCGCTAGGCCGATATCGGCATTTTGCCGCGCCGCGCGACGTTGCCGTCCGCCGTCCCTGGAGACGCGGCGCGCCGCCGGCAGTCCGGACCACATCCGGCAGCGCCGCGGCAGCTGTCTGCCCATTCCTCGTCGAGCGATCCATGTCATTGAGGTTACCAGATCTGGGTGCCCTCCCCAGGGCGCACCACCACATAGCGCGCAGAATCGGTACGAAGATTCCCTATCCGGCCAAGCGGCGCCGTACCGATTCTGCGTAGCCGGCACGGCGGGCGTCACAGTGCCGCGCAGAATCGGTACGAGCGCCCGGGCACGACTCCGCGAGACCGCTCCCGGACCACGGAGCCCGGTGGCGCAGAGCCCGACGACCCAGGGGTCAGGAGACCGGGGACCGGGGGTCAGGGGGTCAGGCCGAGGGCACGGGCCAGGGCTCCGCTTGGCGCGCCGGTAAGCGGCAGGCCCAGGCTCCGTTCCGCGCTGCGTATGGCCTTGCGCGTCCGCGGCCCGAGCAGGCCGTCGGGCCGCCCCGGATCGAAGCCGCGCGCGACGAGGGCTTCCTGCAGGCGTCGGACGAGAGGGTCGGCGCCTCGTGGCACGGAACGATGCGATGAAGCGCCTGCGCTCACGCGCTCGAGGCGGAGCTCGACCCCCGCCAGGCCCGTCGCGGGCGAGGCGGTGTTCGGCCGGGGCAGGCCGGCGGCGGCGAGTGTGTCGGCCGCCGCGACGGCCCGGTTGGCGGCAAGCAGCCGGGCCGCCTTGCCGGAGCCGCCGGCGACCGGAACCAGGACGAGCCGGGCGTGCGGATCGGCGAGCAGTCGTCGCCGCAGCGTGCCGACGAGTCCGGACGGCAGTCGAGGCAGGGCGGCCGATCCCGGCCTGAACTCCAGCCGCCAGCTGCTCGCCGGCTCCGGCGGCGGGATCGACGCCGGCGCCGGACTGGACGGGGCCGGAACCAGCGGATCGAGGATCCGCCGCACATAGTCGATCTGGTCCTGACGCGCCGGGATAGCAGCGCCGATCGGCGCTGCCTGCCTGGCGAACTCCGCCGGCGGCTCGGCCGGCAGGTCGGCCGCGGGGGGAGCCATCGAGGCCGGGGCCCGGCCCGCATCGTCGAACGCGAGAGCGCCGGCGAGGTCCAGTGTCCTGCAGCCGGTGAGCACGCCGCAGCCGAGGGCGGCGAGCAGCAGCGCCGATCGCCAGGCGCGCGCCGCGGCGCCGACAGCGACCAGGCTCCCGGCGGCGATCGGGTCGCCGCGGCGGATGGGTGGTCGCAGAGCCGGCGAGCGTGAGCCCTCACGCCGCCGGCGCGCTTCCGGGGCGCGGCGGAGCCTCATCATGACCCGCGCGCGCCCCGGAAGCGGTTCATGATCAGGTTGACGCCGGCGCCGGCGAGGCCGCCGAGCTGACCCGTCATCTCGGGCGAGCCCACCGCACCGCGGCGGAGCGCGCCGATCGACCGGGCGGTGAGATACTGGCCCGCCGCGACCACGGCGGCGGCGGAGGCGGCGGAGTCCGAGGCGCCGGAGAGGTTGGCCGCCATCCGCGGCGCAGCCAGATGGAGGATCATCGAGGCGAAGCCGAGCACCAGCGTGAACCAGTAGGATGCCCGACCGAAGAGACCGACCGACGCGGAGCCGCCGATCACGAAGCTGAACGGCCAGGGCAGCCAGGGCTGGACGGGCTGCGCGCAATCGACGAGGCGCGCCAGCTCCGGCAGGAACGAGGCGAGGACATAGCCCGTCAACCCCATGGCGGCCGAAGCGAAGACGACCGTCAGCGCCCCGGTCAGACAGAGGCGCAATCCGCCGACGGCAAGCCCCCGCGTCGCGGGGAAGAGCAGGCCGACCAGCAGCAGCGGCGAGGTGGCGGCGATCGCAGTGAAGTAGAAGATCGTGGTGACGATGAAGGCCGCGAAGACCCCGAGCACGAACAGATAGGGGATGGCGAGCAGGAACCAAGGGATCCAGGACGACGAGACGACCGCGGAGATGAAGCTGTCCATCCGCTCGCCGGCGACGAGGACCAGTGTCATCGGCACGGCCTCGACGTTCTGCCAGAGCTCGACGTAGGGTCCGGTGAGCTCCGGTCGCACCGCGGCGACCACGGGCTGGACTCCGAGCTTCTGGAACGGAACCGAGATGACCAGCCGTGCGACGTCGACGGCCGTGCCTTGCAGCAGGTCGAAGACGAACTCGAAGAGGAACGGTGGATCCCCGTCGCTGCTCGAGCCCGCCGCGGCGAGCAGGATGGCGAAGATGACGCAGCCGAGCAGCAGGCGGAGGATGAGGTCTCGCGCGATGGGGGCCGCGTCCCGGGGCGAAAGGAAAAGCCGGGCTGCGGCGGTGACGATCAGCAGCAGCAACACGGTCGCCAGCAGATCCGGCACGACGGCCGCCAGGGCGGCGTGGGTTTCGCGGGCGAACTTCGTCGCGAAGTCCTGGACCAGCCAGACGAACTGGCAGAGCACGCAGTCGTAGTTGTGCTCGGAAAGCAGCTGTATCTTCGCGCAGGCGTCGATGGACGAATCGTCCGCGCGGGCGGCGCTCGGAGAGAGAGCCGCCAGCATTCCCGAAAGCGCGGCCGCTGCGATCAGGCCGGCCGGCAGGACCCTCCGCCTTCGCCGCACGGACTCTTGCGTGGCAACGGGCGCGGACCCGGTTGCCTGGATCGCGGCGTCGGCGGAGCTCCCCGGCGCTCCGTCGCCTACCGCGCCGGCCGCACCTGCACCTCGCCTCTTCGCCTCCGCGATGCGGCCGGCGCGGTAGGCACGCTGGAGCGGCCTGATCACGCGCCGCTCCAGCCAGGGCCAGGAGACGATGCGGAACGCGACGAGGGCCAGAAGGCTGGTCACGACGAGCAGGCCGACCAGGAGGGTGTTGGCGATCCTCAACCAGTGGTCCAGCACCGCGACACCGTCCCGCGCCATCACCAGGATGGCGGCAAGCGCCAGGTAGAGCGCTGTCGTGCGGGCCACGCCGACGCCCTCGCTACTCGTTCGTCGCCGGCGGAACGGCAGCCAGCGCGGCCCGGTCCGGCGCCGCCGTCCGCCCCTCCTCGGCCTCGTCGAGCGCCTCGACGACGGTCGGGCCGAGCGCCGCCTCGATCAGCGAGAGGCAGCTCTGGATCCTCCGCTTCAGGGCAGCGGGCAGGTCCGGCTCGCGCAAGGCCACCGACGAGGCGAGAAGATCGGGCAGCGGCCGCAGGGACGCTTCGAGCACGAAGAGCGCTTCTGCCAGGCTGCGCTGCGGCGAGCTCGGCAGGCTCTCGGCGAGCCGTGCGCGAGCCGGCGGGCACGCCAGCCGGCTCTGGCGGAGCAGCTGCAGCAGCTGCGGATCCAGCTCGATCCCGTCGCGCGCGAGATGCAGCTCCCGGCGCTCGAGGACCTTGATCGTCTCGCGGAGGCAGGCCTCCAGGACCGCGGACCGTCGCACGAGCGTCGCCTGGTCCGGATACTTCCGGGTCGCCTGGTCGCTGCGGGTATCGCTTCCCATCACGCTCGGCCTCCATTCCAGAACGTCACGATCGAGGCTCAGGCCTGGAGCACGGGCCGACCGGGTCGGCCGGCTCGCGCTCCCGCACCCCGTCGGGTGGCGTCTCGAGCACGTGCCCGGCGAGGTCGCGGATCGTGGAGAGGCGATCGCGACAGGCCGGCTCACGGCAGCCGCCCGGCGCGCGACACCCGGCTGCCGTCGCGTCCGCGGCCTGTTCCCGGATCGCCTCCAGAGTGGCTGTCAGCTGCCGCGCCCGCGCCACGGCCTGGGCCGCGTCGCTGATCCGCCCGACCTCGCCCGCGACAGCCTGGACGGCCTCGCCGAGCGCCCTGCAACGCTCCGAGAAGGCCGCGACGGCGGCCTCGGTGCGCGGCAGAAGAGGGCGCGGCCGGCAACCGTCGAGGTCGTCACGGCTCACCGGCCGTCTCCCCGCCCGTCGCCTTCCCGCCCGCCTTCGGCCCTCGCCATGCCGAGCCGCTCGGCGATCCCGGCGGGCAGGGGTGCGCGACCGGTCAGCGCCGCCATGAGATCGGCCGGCGGGATGCCGAGGTCGTCGAGCAGCTTTCCCAGTTCCGCCGACTCGTTCTGGAACCGCTGCTGCTTGTAGGCGTCGAGACCGCGCTGCGAGCGCGCTATGTCTTCACGGGCCTTCGCCTTGCGTGCCCGATAGCTCTCGCGCACAGCCTGCAGCCGTTCGTGTTCCTTGCGCTCCAGCACTTCGAGACGCTCGTTCGCACGACGCAGCGCGCCGGCCAGGCGGTGCTCCGCGGGGTCGTCGTGACCGCCCCCGCGCTGCTCCCGCGCAGGTGCCCGCGCCGGAGCTGTCTGCGCCGCAGGCTGATCCGTCGCCTGGCCGGGAGCAGCGGCCTCCGCTGGGACGGCCGCTGAGGGTCGACGGCCGAGTTGTGTCTCGTGAACCATGTCGTCACTCCGCGAAGGCGGCCGGCCCGCTTGGACATCAGCAGACTGCCGGCCTGTCTCCGGCGCACCGGGACCTCGAAGCCGCGGCACGGTCTCGAGGTCTTCGATCGCGCGTGTCTTCCGCCCTCGTCGGCGATCGAGGGCAGGCCCCCGCTCCCCGATCGAAGTCGGGGACAAGTTTCGCGAGGATAAGCCTTGTTCCACCGGAACTCTGCCGCGTTGCTGCAGACAATACAACTGATATCGCGCGTCCTTGTCGGAAAAACAACGCAACTACCTGCGAGAGGTCTGATAAGATCGACCGCAGGCGCAATACCGCATTCATCCGGAATGCGGCTCGCGCGGACGGTTGCTGATGGGAGCTGTGGATGGCGAGGCCGCGCCCCTTCTTCGACGAGAGGGACTGGCTGCTCGGCGGCGGCGGCAAGGGGCGGCTGGATGAGGATTCCGGCGCGGAGACGCTCGCCATTCTGCTGATGCTGAAGGGGTCCGGCCGCCTTCGCGTCGCGATCCCGCCGAGGCTGGGCCAAGCACGCCGGCCGGCGTCGAGCCGACCGGCGCTGGCACGCGGCGCGAGCGGGCAGGGCAGCGCCGCCGCCCAGATCGCTGCGCCGCGGTCGCCCGGCCACTCTCTGGGCTCGCTGCCGAGCACGAGCTTCCACTTCGCGTTGACCAGCCACGGCCGGCGGGCGGACGGCCGCTCTCCTAGAGGCGCTGAGCGGACGGCGCGACGCCTGGCGAGTGCAGGGACCGGATCTGCCGGTGCGTTCGACGGGCCGGCGGTGCGCATGCAGCGCTACGTCGAGCGGCTCGACACCGCCGATCGGAAAGGCGAGTTGCTCGAGGACGCGGCCGGCGCCATCTCACTCGGAAATCTCGGCGCCAGCGCGCAGGAGCGCGTCGGCTTCTGGGCCGCTGTCGAGCGACAGGAACGCAGGAGCGACGCGCGCGTGCAATCGCGCCTGATCGCGGAGCTGCCGCATTGGCTGGCGCCGGAACGACAGCGCCGGATCGTGTCGTCCCTCGGCGCCGAGCTCGCAAAGCGCGGCCTCGGGTGGTGGGGCGTCGTACACCAGCCGGAGGTCGCCGCAGGCAGCGACCCCCGCAACGTCCACGCCCACCTCCTGTTTCACGATCGACCGGCCGAGCAGGACGCCGACGGCGCGTGGCGCTTCGCTCGTCTGAAGGACCGCGAGGTCCAGACATCCCGGTTCGTGGCGGCGCTCCGGCGCCGTTTCGCGGAGATCGTCAACGACGAGATCCTCGGCCAGTCTGCCGAGTCCGGCATCGCTCCTCCCCGGGTCTACGACCCGCGCTCCTACCGGGACGCCGGGCTCGCCAAGCAGCCGACCTATCACCTCGGCCGGTCGTTGACGAACCTTGAGCGGGCGGGCGAGCCGACCGCGCTCGGGGAGGAGAACCGGAGGCGCGAGTGGGACTGGCGGCATGCGGTGGAGTGCGGCCGTGCGCGCCGGTTCCTGCGATCCGCGACCGATCTTGTCGCGCAGCTGCCCGCGCTCGAGGGGATGCCGGCAGCGGCCGAGCGACGGCGCGGCGAGGCAACGGCCGAGGCGCTGGAAGAGGCGACCCTTGCCGCCGGCCGGCTCGTGCAGGCACCGGCCGGCGGCAGGCAGGGAAGCGGCGCGGCGCATTTCGCGAAGCGCCGGCTGGCCTGGGCCGAACGGGGCCGTCGCCGCAGCCGCGACCCCAGGCGCCGTCGGTTCTTCGAGGCGGCGCTCTCGCAGCTCCGTCCGGTCGCGGCCGGCGGTCAGATGCCGGACGACCGCATCTCCAAGACGGGCAGCGCTCCCGCAGCCGGGCAGGGTGCGCGGACGGCTCCGCGCTCGACGGCGGGAGCTTCGGCGGGGGCACGGTCTGCGCCGGGGCGCGAGGCCGCGCCGGCGGAGATCCTCGAGAGATTGACGCGAAGCGTCGAGCGGCTCGACACCGCCGGGTCGTTGAGACGCCTGGCGCAGCTGATCGCCGAGGAAGAAGCGGCGCGCCGCGCGTGGCTGGAGGCCGACAAGCTGGCGCGCGACCGGGAGGCGCGGCGCCTCGCCGCCCGCGTGGAGACGGACCTTGCGGCAGCGGCAAGGGCAGAGGCAGAGGGCCGAGGCCTGCTCGCCACTGCCGTAGGGCATCGCCCCGCGGGCGGCGACGACCGCGACGGCTCGTCGACCGGCGGCGCGGGAGCGGCCGCGGCCCGATGGGCCGCGGAGCTGGCTGCGAGAAATCGGCGCCTCGACCGGTCCGGCGTCTCGGCGTTGCGCCGGCTTCTGGAGCGGGTGCCGGAGACCGCCGGGTCGCGGTTCGAGGAGAGCCGCCTGCTTGCGATCGCCCTTCGCTTCGCCCTCGGCGCGGCGTTGCGCCGGCAGGCCGCGCGGGACGGCCAGGCGCTGCTCGAGTTGACCGCTGCCGGCCGCGGCGTGAGCGCTCACACGGCCGAGGCCCCGGCCGGACCCGGCGAGCTTCGCAATCGCTTCCTCGACGCGAGCCGCGAGCGCCATCGCCTGGAGGCATCCCTTCCCGCGCGCGCGGCCGCCATCGCCGGGCGTCTGAGGCAGGACGGCCTGGGCGTGCGAAGGGACGGTGACGGCCGGCCGTTCGTTCCCGTGCGACGACCGCGCCGGCCCAGGGACGCCGGCTCCGATAGCCAGCGCCGGCGCGACGGCCCTCAGCGGTAGCCCGCCGCCTTTGCCCGCATCAGGTCCTGCCTCGGCTGGACGGGCCCGGCGGTCGGGCGCGGCGGACGGGCGCGGCGGACGGGCGCGGCGGTCGGGACTTGACACGGTACACCAACGGTGTACCGTCGGATCACGACGCGGCGGGGCGCAAAGCGCAGGCCCGCTGCAGGAGGCAGAAGGGCCTGACATCATGACTCACCTTGCGAGTGATGCCGTCGAGCCGACGGCGACCATCGGCCAGATCGTCCGCGCGAACGTGCGTGTCCTCCTCGCCGACTTCGGGGAGGATCCGGCGCCGCCGCTCTACGATGCGATCTGCGATGCGATCGACGAAGCGGAGATGCGGGCCCTCGGGGTCGCCCTCTGCGCCCGTCACGATGCCCTGGTCGACGGCAGCTGGCGCATCGGCGGGGTCGACTGCGATCCCCACCTGCAGGCCGTGGCCGACGCGGTGGGATACGCAGACGCCGGCCGGGCGTGAGCCTGCTCGCGATCGCGCTGCAGGCCTGCGGCCTCTCCCAGCGCGAGGCGGCGGAGTACCTCGCTGTGCGTCTCGACACGCTGAAGAGCTGGAGCGCGGGCCGGAAGCCGACCAGGCCGGGTATCCTGTCCGAGCTTCGGGCGCTGGCCGGCCGGCAGGAGGCGGCGGCTGAGAGCTGCCTCCTCGCCTGGGAGCGAGACGGCCGGCCGGCCGAGCTTTGCTACGCGCTGGCCGGCGACGACGAAGCGGCCCGGCGGATGGGCTGGCCCTGCGTCGGGGCCCAGCGGGCGGTGGCGCGGCGTCTCTGGGAGCGGCTGCCGCAGGGGATCGCGCTCCGGATCACGGCGGGACCGCCGGCGGGCTGATCGCCGCGATCTGCTGACCGGGAATCGGCCCGCCGGCCTGGACGGCGCCGGTCGCCGCCCCGGGCGCCGGAGCGTCACGCCGGGAGGGCCGCGGTCAGAGCCTGATGCGTCAGGGTTCGAGACCGGGCGACCGGTGGCTCGCGCTCTAGTCGGACAATCCGACCGCCGCCTTGTAGAGGTCGAGCAGGGCTTCCTGCTCCTGGCGATCGCTCTGGTCCATCTTCCTCAGCTTGATCACCTGTCGCATGATCTTGGTGTCGAAGCCGGCCGCCTTGGCCTCCGAATAGACCTCCCGAACGTCGTTCGCGAGCGCCGCCTTCTCTTCTTCGAGGCGCTCGATTCGTTCGACGAAGGTGCGCAGCCTTTCGGCCGCGACTCCGCCGATGTCACCATCTCTCGGCATCCACGGATCTCCCTTCGATGGCGGTTGCGGGATAGGAGGAGGCCGCGGGCAGGGGCCGCAGCACCAGGTCCTGGCTCGGCTGGACGATGATGCGGGTGCCGCCGGGTATCCGCAGGATCGGCTTGATGGCCGCGGCTTCCTGCACGAGCAGGTCGGTGATCGGCTTGAGGCCGTCGTTGAGGCCCTTCGCCGCGCCCTGGGCGGCGGCGGCCGTGGGATCCCGCTGGACGATTGTGGTGTTGCCCTGGCCTGAGATCTCGACCGTGCCTTCGGCGACCGCGCTGCCGGCGCCGACAGCGGCGCCGACCAGGCTGGTGACGAGCGCGGCCCCGAAGCGCTCGAGGAAGCGATTGTCGAGGTAGCCGGTCGCACCGGCACGGCCCGCCTCGTCGGCCGTGTCGAAGGACATCATGAGGTGCTGGCCGTCTGGCCTGATGATCCTCTCCCAAGCGATCGGCAGCCGCCGGGCGCCCTGGGCGGCGAGCACGCCGTGACGGCCGACCAGGCGCGAGCCCGCGGGGATCAGGATCCGGCTGCCGTCGGCGCTCCAGACGTCGCGATCCACCGTGGCCAGCACCCGGCCGGGGATCTCGCTTTCGATGCCGCTCGCCAGAGTCGCCGGAATGCTGCGGTCGGTGGTCAGCAGCCGCGAGCGATCGCCCGGGTCGCTTCCCGCGACACTCGGCGCATCGACGTAGCCGGCGGCGAGCGGATTCGATCCGACGTCGGTTGGGTAGCGGCGCGCCATGCTGGGATCGTGGCGTGGCTGCTCGTAGCGCCAGCTGTAGGCGTCGAAGCGCGGCAAGGCCGGCGCCGGCGCGGGCGCGACCGGCGCCGGCGCCGGACGATAGGTCCCGGCCAGCTTCGCCTCGAGCGGCTGCGGTGCCCCGGCGGGCGCGGAACGCCGAGCCGGCTCCTGCCCCGCCGCATCGCGGCCGCTCTGTGCCTTGCCGGAACCGGTCGTCTGCGAGCCGCCGACCGAAGCCGCGGGCAGGGCGAAGAGCAGCACGATCTCGCCTTCGTGACGGCCCGCCTCGGCCGGGACGTAGTCGACGTCGATCGAGCAGCTGCCGCCGGCCGGAATGAGGCTGCAGCCCTGGCCGGCACGCACTGAGAAGGCCGGGATGCGGACGTCGCCGGCGGCGGCTGCCGGGCTGGCCTCTTCCCGGATCACCCGGGCGTCGCCGCCGGCGACGACGCGCTGGAGCGCGACCTCGCGATCGCCGTCGTTGGCCAGCACCAGCTGCTGCGTGCCCGGCGCCGCGAAGCTGAGGGCGTCCGGGTGCAATGCGGGACGGGCGCCGAGCGGCGCGGGTTCCGGGACATCGGGCAGCTGGTACATGCGCGAGGAGAGGGGCGGTAGCTCGGCCGGCGCCTTCGGCGGCGGTCTGCCGGGAAGCAGCCAGATCGCGCCGGCCGCCAGGCCTGCCAAGCCGAGGAGCGCCCCGACGACGAGGACGGGCTTCACCGGCCAACCTCGCCCGGCGCGGCGGTTTCGCCGCCCGAGCCGGGCGCCGGCGACCCGCCGCCGAGGCCGAGTGCCCCCAGAAGCCCGCCGGCATCGGCGCTGCGTCGCTCGCCGACGCCGGCTGTCAGGGCGGATCCCGGCAGCGGCGTTCCAGGCAGGAAGCCGTCGCGCATGCGGATGCAGACGACGCGGTCGCCGCTCTTGAGGGTGAGATTCCCGACTGCCTCGACCACCAGCACCAGCGGTCCCGTCGTCTCGGCCCGCCAGTAGTTCACCGGCCGGTCGACGCCATCCGACGTCTCGAAGACTGCAGGCAGGACGAAGCCCGGCCGATCGCCGGGGTCGCCGAAGTCGAGATAGGTCTTCTGCCCATCGTGCCAGACCCTGAGGGGCGCGGCGCCGGCGTCTTCCGGCCGTTGCACGAAGATCCCGAGATCGTCGAAGCGCAGCGCCGCCGGATCGAAGGGCGCGAGGCTGGCCCGAGCCGGCGCCGAGCCCGATGCCGGGGCCGCGGCTGGCGCGGCCGAGGCTGCCGGCCGCCCGCATAGGCCCGGCGCGGTGACGGTCGTCTTGAGGTCCGGCAGCTGGTCGGCCTCGATCGGCTCGGCCCGCAGGTAGAACGAGTAGATCATGCCGCTGCGGGTAATGATCTCGAGGTTGGTGTCGGCCTCGGGATTGGTGACCTGGACGGTGACGAGGTTCAGGCGAGGCTGGCGCACGAGGAAGACGCGGGAATCGCCGACCAGGATGTCGGTGATCTCCTCGCAGGGCGGCAGGTAGATCGACGAGACCATGAACTCGCGCACGCGCAGCCGGATGACGTCCTGCGGGGCCCAGGCGGCGACGCGGACGCCGGGCGCGATCTGGCCCGGCGCCGCGACCGGCTCGTCCCAGGCGCCCTGCACCTGGTCGAGCGGGCCGACGAAGACGCCCGGCGGCACGGCGCCCTGATAGGAGGGATCGGTCGGACCGGCCTGGGAGGCGTAGGCTCCCTGGGCAACGACCGGCGCCGCCGCCTGGGCCCCGCCGGAGCGGATGCCGGGGGACTGGGGCGCCTGGGACTGGGGCGCCTGGTAGACCGGGCCGCGGTAGGCGGCCCCCTGGCCGGCTGAGGGCTGCGAGAGCTGGTTGACGATGCTGGGTTGCGGCGGGAGCGCCTGCTGGCGGCCGGCGTTCGCGCCGCCCGCCGTCACGCTCGGGGGGATGCTCTGGGCCTGCGCCGGACCGGCGAGCGCCAGGACCAGGAGGGACAGCGCCAGCAGAGACAGGGCCTGGACAGCGCCGAGGGCGATCGCGGCACCGGGTCGGCAGAGCGGCTTGCGGCGTTCCAAGACTGGACCCCCGTGGTCAGGTAAGAGAGGGCTGCACGGTGTAGTCGACGACGGTGAACCCGAAGCTGAGCAGGCGGTCGCGCGCCTCGCCCGACTGGATCTCGCCGCGCGCATAGTCGACGGGCCGGAAGGCGATGCGCACGGTGGCGGTCCAGCGCGACCGCTGGACCTCGGTCTGGTGAGGGAAGGAGTCCTGGGTCTCGAAGTTCACCAGGTAGAAGTCCTCGGCGACCCGCGAGACGCTCTCGATCTTGACCGTGCGACTGCCGCCGCGCCGGATCATGTCGAGCGTGAAGCGCTTCTCCTCCGGGCTCTCGATGTCCTCGTAGACGGGCTTTTCCACCGAGCGCAGGTAGAGCCATTTGAGCCGCGCTTCGGTATGCCCGCGGTCCGGCAGCACCGTATGGCGCTGGGTGACCCACTGGGCGACCCACTGGGTCGTCGCGGCCTGCCAGGCGTCGAGATCGCGGTGCAGCGGCTCGACCGTCACGACCTGCTTTGATTCGGGGCTGACGGTCAGGAGCCACGGCTCGACCTGCTTCAGAGGCAAGAGGATGAAGTAGCCGGTCGCCAGCAGGGCGTTGACCGCCCAGGAGCCGACCAGGAGGAAGGCGAGGATGCGGTTGGTCTTGTCGAGCCGCCGGTAGGCGTGGCCGGTGTCGTGCCGGCCGGGCAGGTCCGGCCCCAGAGCGGCAGGCGCGGGGAGATCGCCCGCGCTCGCGGCCGGGTGCGCCTGACGCGCCATGCCGCGCCAGGGCCAGCGCGGCGGCGAAGTCCCGCGATCGCGGGCGAGGCTCCGGATCGCGCTCACGCGAGCGCCGCCGCGCCGCTCGCCCGGCTCGCGACCCGCGGCCGGGCGAGCGGGATCCTGACGTCCTGCAGAAGCATGGCCTTTTCCCAGTGCTGCGGGAGCTCCCGGCAGGCACAGGGGCTGGGAAGCGGCGCGGCATCGCTCTCACCGGCCCCGAGCGGCCGGTCTTCGCTCGGCAGGGCGCTGCATCCGGCGAGCAGCAGGCAGGCTGCGAGCAAGGCGGCGCGCATCACTTGGTCTCCGCCGCGAGCGATTCGGCCGGCTGCCGCTGGAGCTCCCTCGCGGCCTCGAGGCGCAGCTGCGCGGCGACGAGCGCGCGGGTGGCGACCTGCTCCTCGATGAGCAGGATCAAGGCGTCCTGCAGCGAGGCCATCTGGCCGCGCAGGTCGGTCGCCTCGGCGCCCGCCTTCCGCAGGCCGTCGAGGCGCGAGGCAGCGAGCGAGCTGGCCTGCAGGCCGTTGAGCGCAAGGCCGTGGGCGTCGACGGCCGCCATGGACAGCTCGCGGCGCAGGCGCTGCGCGACCTCGACCTGGCCCTCGTAGGTGCGCGGCTGCGCCGCCGGCGCATAGGTCGCCGCCGAGAACGCGATGGCCGAGCCCGCGCTGTCGAAGAGGTCCGCCGGCAGGTCGCCGGCGAGGTCGTCGGGGATCGCCGAGTAGGGGGCGGCGGCCGCCAGGGTCACGACCTGCCCGGCGCCCGACAGCAGGCCCGAGGCCTTGCCGCCCAGGAGCTGGCCCGCCTCGCCGACGACGCTGCCGATCGCCTGGTCCAGCACCGCCCTCAGGGCCTCGGGGGACCGGGGCGAGCCGTCCACCAGGCGGTTCATCGCGGCGACCGTCGCGGCCGCCGTCGGCGTCGCCCGCTGGCTGGCCACGAGGTCGGTCCAGGAGGCGACGCCGCCCGGCAGCAGGTCGGCGAACTTGAAGAGGCTGCCGATCGGTCCTTCCGCGCCGACCGCGCTGCGAAGGCGGTCGGTCGAGGTCAGCAGCTCGAAGAGCCGCTGCAGCTGGTCGGACTGCAGGCTCTGCATCGCCACGAGCTCGATCCTGTTGGTCGGATCGTTGACGATCTGGCCGAGGCCTCCGAAGAAGGCCTGCACCGTGACGCTGTTCGAGGCGAGCACGGCGAGAGTGACGGCGAAACCCGCCGCCGGCAGGCGCAAACGTCGCCACGGCCCGCGGCGGCCGCTCCGGCGCCGCCGCCCGCGAAGGCCCCGGGCTCCGTGGTCGGCGGCGAGGGGCCGGAAGGCGACGAAGCGGACCGCGGTGGTCCTCGATCGCGTCGTCATGGGGTGTCTCCTTGCATCTGCAGCAGGTACTGCTCCGCCCAGGCGGCCTCGCCATGGCACGCGTAGCAGGCCAGCGCTCGCCGGCGGCTCTTGTCCCCGCCGGCGAAGAAACCGAGCTCCTGTCCGATGCCCGAGAGGTTGAGGTCGATCACGACCGAGTCGCCGGCCTCTTCCTTCCGGACGAGCATGGCGTGGGAGAGGTGGGCCGTCGGGCCGTCGCCGCGCAGGAAGTCCTGCTCGCCCTCGGTGAGGCCCCAGCTCGCGAAGTCGTCCTCGCGCGTGCGCCGGGACCGGAAAAAGAGGTGGGTCGGGGCGTTGGTGCGGACGTCCGAGGCGAACGCCGGCCCGAAGCCCTCGAGGGAGCGCGGATCCTGGAAGCAGGCGCAGATGACCTGGCGCTTGCGCCGGCCCTCGCGCAGGCGGCGCACGAACTCGGCTCGAAAGATCGGATGCTCGAGCATCGAGCGGCACTCGTCGACGATGACCAGGGTCGGGTCGCCGGTCGCGGCCGCGACCTGGTCGATCCGCCAGAAGATCTCCTCGACGATCGGCGCCGCCAGGTCGGGATCTGCGAGCGCGGTCGAGAGGTCTATGGCGAAGGCCCGGTCCTGGCCGAGCTCGAAGTCGGTGCCGGAAGCGAAGACGCCGCCGTAGGGGCCGTCGCCGATCCACCGCTCCAGACGCCGCCTCGCGTCGCTGCCCGGCGGGAAGCAGGCTTCGGCGAGGACCTCGATCCTCCGATCCGCGGGATCGAGGGTGGCGAGCGTCTGCATGGCGCGGTCGATCATCGCCAGGGTCTCGTCCTCGCCGCCGGCCATGAGGCGAAGCAGCATCGAGAGATGCTGGCGGCTCGACCCGTCCAGCCGCTGCTGGAAGGGCTGGAGGCGCGCGGCCTGGACGCCCGGGCCGAGCGGGCCTGAGAAGGTGATGTAGCGTGCCCCGTACCTCAGTGCCCAGGTGAGCGCCGAGTAGCCGCGATCGAGGTAGAAGACGCGCAGGTCCGCAAAGCGCTCGAGGGCGGCGGTCGCGAGAAAGGTGAGGGCCGTCGTCTTGCCGGCTCCGGTCGGCCCGAAGACGATCGTATGCCCGGGCGCCTCGCGCTCCTCGCTCGTGTGGAAGGCGAAGCCGTAGGCGCCGCCCTCGGCGGTCGGCAGCAGGGCGACGGGCGAAGGCCCCCAGTCGCAGCGGGCGAGGCCCTGGGAGGGTTGCTCGAAGGCGACGAGGTCGGCCACGTTCGCGCTGAAGAGGTGGGTCTCGCGCGGCCGCTCGTCGAAGGTCGGCAGCAGCGAGAAGAAGGTCGGCCCCGCACAGAGGGTCTCGGTGATCGGTCGAACCTGGTGGCTCGCCAGGACACGCCGGATGGCCGTCTCGGCTTCCTCGAGCTCCTCGGGCGAGTCCGCGATCGCGAGCACGGTCAGCTGGTAGCGGCAGAGCTTCTGCTGCTGCTCGGAACCGGAGGCGAGCAGGCGAAGCGCCGCGCCGAACTGCTCGCCGTTGCTCGCCCACACGACCGATGCAGCCTGGTCGCCCTTGCGCTTGACCATCAGCTCGGCCTCGCCGTCGGGAATGACGACGACCTGCTGGCAGACGGTGATCTCCGCCTCCAGGGCCAGCAGGTCGGCGAGCAGCGCTTCGCTCGACTGCCGGCCCGGACGCTGGATTCCGATCAGGCGGGCGTAGCGCGGGGCCTCGCCGCCGTGGAACTCGAGGAGCCCGCTGTCCCGGTGAAGGTCTATGGCGCCGCCGTAGAGCGCCTCGTCGAGCGCATGGCGCTCCCGGCCGACCACGGCGTTGCCGTCCTGGTCGAGGTTTGCGGGATTGAGGAGATAGGCCCAGAACTCGAGGGCGCCCTCCTCGAGCGCCAGTGCGCGCGCGTGGTAGCGGGTAAGGATCTCGCAGCTCGTCCTCAGAGCCTCGTTCAGGCGTTGCCGGGCCCGGTCGTCGTCGCCGGGAACCGTGAGAACGGCCCGGAAATGCGTCTCGTAGCTGCGCAGGAACCGGCGATTGTAGGCGCGCATGAGCCGCGCCCGGGCAGGATGGCCGGCGCCCTCCGCGATGGGCAGGCGCCGCAGCCTCCTCTGGGCGAACACGCGGGTCGTCACGCCCGAGGCCTGCAGGCTCTCGATCCACGCCTGCCGCGCCGCACGCAGCTGGAAGAGCTCCTGGCGCTCCATCGCGGCCGTGGGCGCGCCGGGGATGGCGAGCATGATCGAGAGCGCGCCGTCCTTGCAGCGCAGCGTCACGCCGTCCTCGAGAGGCTCTGCGAACGGCAGGTAGTCGATCAGCCTGGTTTCCGTGATCCGGGGCAGCGCCCGACGGCGCAGGGCCGGCACGGCGAGGCTGCCGAGCAATCCGAGGGCGACCGTGGAGCCGAAGGCGACGACGCCTTTCGAGAGCTCCGAGGGGCCCAGGTTGTCGACCAGTTGCTGCAGGGCGTCGATGCTCATGGTGTCGATGCTCCAGCGGAGGTGGCCCGGCCGGCGCGCCCGGAGCGAGGGGTCGCCGGCGGGGCTCAGTGCAGTCGCTGCACGGCCCCCGGCAGCCGCTCGCGCGAGCGGGTACGCTGCCGGGGAGCGACCGGCCGGCCCTGCAGGTAGCAGGTGAACAGCCGCGCGACGAAGGGCTCCCGCAGATAGCGGATTGCCAGGACAACGTGGGCGACGACGGCCACGACGAGCAGGAACTCGAAGCGGATCCCGCCGCCCAGGATGGCGCCGGCGACGAGAGCGACGAGAAAGGAGACCAGCAGGTTCGCCGCCCACAGCGCCGGCGGCACGTAGAGGACGTGCCCCGGCAGTGCGACGGCCGAGAGGATCGGCGAGCCTTCCAGGCGGATGGCCAAAGGGGCGCTCCCCGTCGCCGGCCTAGCTTGGATTTCTCGGACCGGAAGCGGCCGCCATCGCATCTGGCAGGCTCGATCCGCCCGGAGAAGTCCGAAGAGCGTAGCCGGCCCTACGGTCGAGGACATCGACGCCGCGGGCGACCCTGTCAGGTGCGACCCGTAGGGCGCGCGCCCTCGCCGCACGGGCTGCGTCGAACCGCTTGCCCGATGCGCCGCATCGCGCTGCGCATTTCTCCTTGCCCGTCCATCGATGGCGCACGTGGCGACTCCTTCCGGTCCGAGAAATCCAAGCTAACCGGCGATCGCCGTGCCGAAGCTGCTCTGGCCCTCGGTGATCCAGCTCACGATCTCCGGGCCGATCAGCAGCAGCAGCAGCCCGAAGGCGATTCCGGCCAGCCAGCCCCAGGGCGCCTTCTTGAAGAAGAAGAGCACGGCGACGGTCAGGATCCCGCCGCCGGCCAGCAGGCGGATGAGCGGAACCGCCAGGTTGAGCCCGCTGGCGCCCTTCGACTTGACCGTCGAGAAGGGATCCGCCGTGTCGGCCAGCGCCTGCTCGGCGCCGGGCACGAGGGCGGGTAGCAGGAGCACGAGGGCGAAGGCGGCGAGGGCGAGCAGGGCGAGGGTCAGCCTCTTGCCGAGGCGGTGGGGCGTTCCGGGTCGAGAGCTGCGAGCGGACTCGCTCTCGGCCGATGCGAAGCGGCGCATGGGGCAAGTTCTCCGGCGATGCAACGAACCCACGCGAGCGAGGCGGTGCCTCGCCTGCGCGGAAGACAGGCGTTGTTCCGCCGGCAAGACTACGCCGGCCGAAATCGCGTGTAAAGCGCGTGAAACAGCGCCTCAATGCGTTGTATTAGTCGCATCGGTGGCGCGAGCTGACGGCGCCCTGGGCGCGCACACGACATCGGCCGATCGAGCCGCCACCGGCGCGCGGCCCGGGCTAGGAGCCTGTCCGGCCAAAGGCGCGGCGGTTTGGGCGGCTGGGTGGCTGGGGGCGGTGGCTTGTCGAGCCGTGCATGTCTGGTGGTCAGGCGGTGCGTGCGATGAGGAGCTTTGCGAGGTTGTGGACGGTGCAGACGAGGGCCCACTCGTGACGGACCTTGGCGTATCCGCGCAACAGGAACTGGCGGAAGCCCCTGGCCGCCTTGATCTGGCCGAACACCGGCTCGACGACCTGCTTCCTGAGGCGGTATCGGCTGCGCCGGCCGGCGCGTCTGAGCTTGGCGTCCATGGCGGCCATGCGGCTGCCCG
>NZ_FWZX01000043.1 GCF_900177295.1 Tistlia consotensis USBA 355 | reverse complement strand
CGACCACCGCCGCCTGGATCGCCACCGGCGTCTCGTTCGGCGAATGCAGCGGCCGGCGCGAGCGGTCCTCCAGGCCCGCCAGGCCCGCCGCGCGATAGCGCGCCAGCCAGCGATAGCCGACCGTCGGGCTGATCCCGAAGCGCCGGCACAGAGCGCGCTTGTTCGCCCCCTCCCGGCTCGCCAAAAGCACGAACTCCCGACGCTGCGACACGATCGACACCTCCTGCCAGGGCATCGAAAGCCTCCCTCATGAGACCCTCAATGCCGATCAGAATGCGTCCACCATGTCCCCGAACACCCGTCCACCATCTCTCCGGTCTATACAGCTTGTCGAAGGGTGAAGCGAAGCCGGCACGGGCGGTGCTGAATGGCTTCACCCTTCGACAAGCTCAGGGTGGAGCCATCTGGCGAGGCTAACGGCAGCCTCAGGCGGCGGCCGGCACGATGTGGTGGTCCCAGTGCAGGGCCTCGAGCGCCGGCGAGGCGACCGGGCGGCAGCGGCCGGCGACCGCCTCGAGCAGGAAGGTGCCGCCGACACCGCTGCTGGCCAGGAAGCCGCCCGCGGCGCCGGTCGCCGCGATGCCGCAGCCGTCGGCGATCGCCGCCGTGAAGACCGGCCTGGCGCTCTCGACCTCCCAGACCTGGATCGCTCCGCCGCGCGGGGACGACACGGCGAGGAATTCGCCCGAGGCGTCGAGCGTCGCGCTGCCGACGTAGCCCTCGAGGGCGCGCAGCGCCGCCTCCGGCGCCTCGAAGAGCCGCGGCGCCCTCGCCCCGGCCGCATGGGTGGCGACCAGCGGCACCAGGTCGCCGCGCGGCCCCTGGTACTGCATGGCGAAGGCGACCAGGCCGTCGGCGCGCACCGCCAGGTGGCGGATCGAGGCCAGGTGCAGCTCGGCCGGCAGGTGGACCTTGCCGAGCAGCCGGCCGTCGCGCCGGTCGAGGTAGGCCAGGGAGGGCTCCATGGTCGGGATGTTGAGCTTGATGCGCGGCAGGTCCGGCCGGGTCTGGATGCCGCCGTTGCAGACGGCCAGGGTCGTGCCGTCGGGCATCAGCCTGAGCTCGTGCGGGCCGATGCCGTGGCTCGGCAGCTCGGCGACCCGGCGGAAGCCGTCGCGCGCGTCATAGACGCCGAGCACGCCGCGCTCGGCGACGAAGTCGTTCTCCGAGAGATAGACCAGCCGGCCGTCGGGCGCGAAGGCGCCGTGGCCGTTGAAGCGCCGGTCGTCGCGGCAGGCCAGGGTCTCGACCAGGCGGCCGTCGCGCGGGTCGAAGACCACGGCGAAGCTGCCGGGCCGGCGCGAGAACTGCACCGCCCGGCTGCCGTCGGGCGAGACCGCCAGGGAGTGGCCGCGCTCGGGCAGCGGCACGCGGTAGGCGAGCCGGCCGTCGGCGGTGAAGGCCCCGGTGAAACACTGCCCGTCGTCGGCGGCGCAGCAGCTGAGGTAGAGGCGTCCGGACCGGGTCTCGGCCCGGGCCGCCCGGGGAGAGAGCAGCGGCGCCGCGGCCGCGCCGGCCGCGAGGCCGAGCAGGCGGCGCCGGCTGAGGGCGAAAGGGGCCACGGCCTCAGTCCCCGTCCATCGCGTTGAAGCCGATCGGCAGGCCGGTCGCCGGCGAGAAGCGGCTGCGGAGGATCTGCTTGATCGCGACCAGCTGGGTCAGCAGCTTGTCCACCGCCTTGCGTCGCTTCGGATCGACGACCGCCTCGGCGAGCGGCGGCTCGATGCCCTTCGCGGTCTCGACGGTCAGGCGGAAGGCCTTGCGCAGCAGCGGCTCCAGCTTCGGGTCGGCGCCGCTGCGGACGGCGAGATCGCCGAGGCCGGGTCCGCCCTCGCCTTCGTAGAGGCCCTGCAGCGCCTCCAGGTTGACGACGACGTTGCGCAGCGAGCGCCCGGGCGCGCGGGACTCCGCCAGCGCCGGCTTGGCCTTCTCGATCGAGGCGCCGGCGACCGGCTTGAGGCGGGCGTCGGAGATCAGCTCCAGGCCGTTGTAGAGGCTCTGGAAGAAGGCCAGCGTCGCCTCCTCGGCGCTCTCGAAATAGGGATTGTCCGGGCCCGGCTCGGCGACCGTCCTCGCGAAGTCGATCTTGCCGCCCTGCCATTCCTCGACGATGTCGGCGGCCATGGCCTTCATGTTGCAGGCGATGCGCGTCAGCAGGGCGCAGCGGAAGGCCGAGGGAGTCTCCTCCGCCCCCTCGCCGTAGAGCAGCACCTCGAGCGCCGGCAGCCCCTGGATCGCGGTGCTGGCGTTGCGGAAGTGCTGCTCCTCCAGGCTCGCCGGGTCGGCGGCGGCCAGCAGCTCGCCGGTCGCCTGGGCGATGCGGCCGCGGCCCTGGGGCCAGAAGTAGAGACGATAGGAGCGCATGAACAGCTCGACCGGCCCGAAGTGCAGGTGCTGCACGCCCATCCAGGCATCGACCGCCGCCTCGTCGGCCGCGCGCAGCGCCGCCAGGGTGCCGGCGCCGGGCGCCGCGCAGTAGCGCCCGGCTGCCGCGTCGAGCGCGGCCATCGCGGCGGCCATGACCTGGTAGCGCGGCACGACGTGGTGCTGGACCAGGGCATCGTTGACCCGCTGGTAGTCGGCCTCGCCCAGCGCGACCGCGGCCAGCGAGACCGGCGCCTCGGTCGCCCGCGCGGCCTGCAGGCCGGCGAGCAGCGCCGCGGCGAGCGCCGCCGGCAGGGCCAGCCGGCGAAGGGTCTGAAGGGAGCGGCTCATCGGAAAGGTCCTCGCAGCAGCGGAAAAGGGGGGCTAGAGGGACTTCAGGAAGGCGAGCAGGGCCGCGCGCTCGGCGGCCGGCAGGGCGACGACCCGCTGCTTCGCCGCCTCGGCCTCGCCGCCGTGCCAGAGGATTGCCTCCAGCAGGCTGCGCGCGCGGCCGTCGTGCAGGTAGTGGCCGGGCCCGTTGACCCTCTCGGTCAGACCGATACCCCAGAGCGGCGGGGTCCGCCACTCGCGGCCGCCGGCCAGGCCTTCCGGCCGGCCGTCCGCCAGGCCCTCGCCCAGGTCGTGGAGCAGCAGGTCGCTGTAGGGCCAGATCAGCTGGAAGGACTGCTCGGCACCGATCGAGTCGCGGCGCGTCACGAACTTCGGCCGGTGGCAGCCGATGCAGCCGGCCCGGTAGAAGACACGCTTGCCGGCCAGCACCTGCGGATCGTCGATGTCCCGGCGCGCCGGCACCCCGAGGTTGCGGCTGTAGAAGTCGACCTTCTCGACCATCTCCGGCGTCGCCTCGACGGGGAACGCCGCGGACTCGGCGCCGCTCGGCGCCTCGAGGCAGTCCGGCTGCCGCCCGCTGCAGTCGCCGGCCGGCCGGGGGTAGAGCGGGGTCGCGATGCCGATGTCGCCGAGGAAGGCGCTGGCAGTCTGCTGGGCGATGCTGGGCTGGCCGGCCTTCCAGCCGAAGCGGCCGAGCACGACCCGCCGCTCCTCGTCGCTCCAGACCGCGTTGGCCCTGCCGGAGATGCCGTCGCCGTCGGCATCCTCCGGGTCGGCGCCCGCCAGGATGTCCTCGGCCGGGATCGCCTCCAGCAGGCCGACGCCGATCATCGGCGGCGCCAGGCGCGGCGAGATCATGAGGTTCGGGTGCAACGGGCCGTAGGCCGGCTCGGCAATGCCGTAGCGCGGGCGGTGCAGCTCGACCACGGTGCCGTCGGCCAGCGTTACCGGCACGGGCTCGTAGGACAGGGTCATGCGGCCCTCGGCCCGCAGGCCCTGGACCGAGAAGGTCTGCAGCTGCTCGCCGTAGGTCGGCTCCGGCACGAACCGGATCCGCCGCTCGGCCAGCGCCTTGCGGTCGGCCGCGTTCTGGGGCGGCACGGAGAGCCGCAGGAACAGCGAGACCGCCGCCTCGCCCGGCACCGGCGGATGGCCGCGGCCGTCCTTCAGGTGGCAGCTCTGGCAGGAACGCGAATTGAACAGCGGCCCCAGGCCGTCGGAGGAGGTCGTCGAGCTGGGCGAGGAGACCCAGAACTTGCGGAAGATCGCGTTGCCGACCTTGAAGTCCAGCTCGCGCCGGAAGGTCATGTTCGCCGAGGGATGCGAGAAGCTGTCCTGGTTGAGGGTCGCGAAGACCGTCGCCGCGCCGCCGGGCCTGAGCTCGTACCGCTCGGGCCCGGAGAAGTCGGCCGTCGGCCGCGTCACCGCCGCGATGCGCGCCCGCTCGGCCGGGGTCCGGCCGCCCGCGCCGGCGGCTGGCAGACCCCCGGCGGCAACGAGCGACAAGAGCCCCGGTCCGAGGACCAGGGCGAGCGACAGGAAGAAGACCGCGAGGCGGGACGGCATGGTCATTCTGAACGGCGGCCGGAGGAACCGCCGGGGCCCGGAGGAAGGTAGGAACCGGGCCCCGGCGGAAAGGTATGGGCGAGCGGCCTACTGGAAGACCGCCTCCGGATTGTCCAGGCTGTCCGAGCCCTCGAAGGCGATCGGCTGCAGGCCGAGCGCGCCCACCGCCTTCTCCAGCGTCGCGGTCTGCACGGTCAGGCCGTCGATCACCTTCTGGACCACGGCGTTGCCCTCGGCGTTGTCGGGGCCGATCATCTGGTCGTAGGCCTCGACCGTCTCGCCGCGCCGCTTCATCGCGCTCGCTGCCGCCAGGGTCGCCTGCAGCTTCGCCGCCAGCTCCTGGTCGACCGCGGGCGCCGTCGCCTTCACCAGGTCGCCGACGCCGGGACCCGAGACCGTGCTGCCGTCGACCCGCCGGTAGGTGCCCGAGTAGACGTTCAGCATGCCGACGATGTCGTAGTAGTGGCTGTTGAAGGTGTTGTCCGAGAAGCAGTCGTGCTCCTCCTCGGGGTCGTGGAGCATCAGGCCGAGCTTCATGCGCTCGCCGGCCAGCTCGCCGTAGGACAGGCTGCCGATACCGGTCAGGATGGTCGCGACGCCGGCGTCGGGATCGCCCTCCAGCAGGGCCGCGCGGGCCGCGCCGCCCGCCGACCACTGGCCGGCCATCCAGGCCAGGTCGTCGACCAGCAGCCTGGTCGCGGTCGAGAGGTAGGCGGCCCGCCGCTCGCAGTTGCCGTGGCTGCAGGCGGCCCCCGTGGCGTAGTCGCTCCAGGGCCGGTTGCCGGCGCCGGGCCCGGTGCCGTTGAGGTCCTGGCCCCAGAGCAGGAACTCGACGGCGTGGTAGCCGGTCGCGACGTTGGCCTCGATGCCGGCCAGCTCCTGCAGCTTGTCCTGCAGCAGGGCCGGCGTGATGACCGTCGCGTCGATCGTCTCGCCGCCGATGGTGAGCTTCGGGTTGGCGATCAGGTCGGCGGCGTAGCCCGGGTTCTCGTCGGACTCCGTGCCGTAGGAGGCCGTGTCGACGTAGTCGATCAGGCCCTCGTCGAGCGGCCAGGCGTTCACCTTGCCCTCCCAGTCGTCGACGATCGTGTTGCCGAAGCGGAAGACCTCGGTCTGCATGTAGGGCACCCGCGCCGCGATCCAGGCCTGGCGGGCCGCCTTCATGGCCGCCTCCGAGGGCTGGGCGATCAGCGCCTCGACGGCCTGCTGCAGCGTCTTCGCGGTGGTCAGCGAGTCCGCGTAGCCGGCCTCGGCGATGTCGGCGTAGGTCGTCAGCACCGCCGCCTTGTCGGCCGCGGCGGCCGCGGCCTGGCCGGAGAGCGCGACGGCCATCAGTCCGCCCGCGAAGGCTCCCGCCGTCAGCATTGCCCGTCTCATGGTCACACTCCTTCTCTTCCCGCCCGGCACCCCCTGCCGGATCCTGTTCGGCGGGAAGGTGCCAGGAGTCAGATAGGATTGCAACTCATTCTCATTCGCGTGATGTCTGAGGCATCGAGTTCGAGCGTGCACATCCCGCAGGATCGCTGTCGGGTCCCGGACAAAGTGGACGATTGCCGACATCGCGGATCGGCCGCGTGACGAATGCCAGGCTCTGCCTGAACAAGCCATTGGCGAAACCGGCGAATCGGCAGACGTGGCGCTCTCCCGCCGGACCGCGCCTCAACGGTCCTGAAACAGAAGGCAGGACCTCTCAGACTGCGTGCCGAAAGGCGCAGGCATAGTGATCGGCCAGATCGAGCAGACCGAAGCCAACGGGCGGCACCACGCTCGCCCCGCTCAGCATCGGCAAGCGTCACCATCTTGCAGACGGTCTCGACACTGCCGCCCGCCCTCATGCTATTATCTGTGGCACTCCGGTCGACGTCGACATGAGCATCGGGAGGTTGGCGTGAATCAGGCAAGCGGCCAGACTGCCGAAGAGGCCGAGGTTGTGGATTTCCGATCTTTTGGCCCGATCCCGTCCCTTGGCCATTTCGGTCTGAAAAGCCGGGATCTGCATGCGGGACCGAACTCGAACTATACATCCTGCTCGACATGCAGCAACTGCCCATCCCGCGGAAACTGTCCCTCGGCGGCAGGGTGTCCGTCCTACAGCTGCTACTGAGCCCTGAAGGACAGCGAACAGCTGTCACGAAGGATGTCGATGGATCGACTGACGCAGCTGGCGGCAAAGCTCGAGCTGTCGCCGGAGCTGCTCAGCCAGTTCAAGAGGGACCATAGCGATCGGCTCCCCTCCACCCGCATCTCGGGTGTGACGGCGGATTGGATCGTTACCCTGCTCGCGAAGTCCGCCCAAACCACACCGGCGGAGTTCCACGACGCCGTCATCGCTGGTCTTCACGAAATTGCGGCCGAAGCCGAACCCGGAATCGTCCGAGATATCGCTGACATCTGCAGCTTCGACTCTCTGCTGCGTCAGGACTGCCAGATGCATGCCAGGCAGCTGGTCGACTGGCTGCATCGACAGAGCTCAGCCGGCTCCCGATTCATCGACTACTATCTCGGGACTGTGCAGCACTTCAATCGCCTGACCAGCCTGTCGATTGCGCGAGCCGCATATATTGCACGGGCCGTGAGGATTGTGCGAACCGCTCACCCTGCTTGGTCCGTCTCTGACGTGACCACTCCCACGACCGCCGACATACACGATCAAGGGGCTTCGGTATTCTCGTTCCGCTGCGGCCAAACGACGTTCTACTGCAAGCCAAGAAATGGGCTCACAGACCAATATTTCGAGGCTTTCCAGGACGAGATCATGGTGCCGTCCGGAGCAATCCGCATCGGGGTGCCCCCGACGATCAATGTCGGCGATCTATCTGTCCAGAAGGAATGCGTCTCCGTCACCCGGTCCGCTCACGGAAGTGTTGATCGTGAGATGGCGATAGAGCGATATGCGCGCCAGTGCGCGAACTTGCTCCTGAGCTGCTGGATCCTCGGTATCGGAGACATCAACGGTGAGAACTTCCGCATCTCAAGCGATGGGATAGTCGTCCTCGATACCGAAGCGGCCGCGATGACAGTCCTCGACCCGAGGCTCGAGGCCGACGCCTACTATGCCGTCAAGGCACGGATCCTGAACGACCTGTTCTCAGCAACCTGCATCCTGCCCTCGCCTGACCGCTACCAAAGCGGGCTCTTCGATTTCAGTATGGTTACGGAGTTCCTGCGCGCCTGGTGCCGAGACGCCTCGGAGACCGAACGCTTCTTCGCGACCCTCCTCCAGGAGGTCGGCGTCCTCCAGGAGGAACTGAGCAAGAAGACGGAGGTCGTGCGTTCGTTCCTGACCGATTCCGATCCCGATGACCGGATGTCGTTGCGGTTGGTTCCCCGGCCGACTGCCGACTATGTTCACCTCTTGAAGACTCTCAGCCACCCGGCCGTAGCGACGACACCGGACTCGCATATCGCCGTGCTTTCGGCGCTCCTCGAGTCCGCCAACGTGAATCCATGGATACGCGTCGTCGTTCGCTCGGAAATAGCCGCGATCGGCCAACTGACGATACCCGTATTTCACGTGACGTATCGCGGCCACGATCTCATCAGCGGCTCCGACGGCCCCATAGAAGGGTTCCTCGGACGCTCCGTTCAGTCCGAAGCCCTGGAGCGCATCGCCCGGGCCGCCGCCGTCTCGGGAGCCCAGCTGGAAGCCATTCGCCTGTCGGCGTTCACCGGAGCTGCTCTTTTCATGCCGGCTCCGATCATCGCCGCCCGAGGCCGATCGGCCGCAAGTGACGGCACACTCGAGGATGTGATCGAGGGCATTATCTCGCATTTGGACCGGACCGCCCTGACCGCGGAAGGGCACGTGTTCTTTCCCTCGCTGCGCAACCTGGAAGATCAGGTCAGCACCTGGGGTATCACTGGCCTGGATCTCTACGATGGGGTCAGTGGCGTTGCTCTGTTCCTCTCCGAGGCTCGGTCGGTTGAGCGATATGCCTCCCTGCCTGCTTTCCGGCGCCTATGGGAATGCGTCGAAGCGGGGATGGCCGACGCGATTGCCTCAGATCGGGACCTGCCCATAGGCCTTCTGAACGGGTTGGCCGGCATGCTTCTGACCTGTCATCGGATGGGCATGGTGCCGGAGATTCTCATTCCCCTTGCTCACAAGCTCGGGGATGCTGCCGTTGCTCAGAATTCAGGCGACATACAGGCTGACTTCTCCGTCGGCCTCGCAGGAGTCGTCTTCGCCCTATCCCACCTGCACGCGCTCGACGCCTCCCTGCAGGATCCAATCAGGGAACTCGGCAGACTCATGATGCGGGTGGATGGCGCCTCCCCAGATGGCGGGTTCCCGAACGAGATGTTCGATGGAAAGAGGCTGGGAGGCTTCGCCCATGGGGACGCTGGTATCGCTTACGGCCTCTGCCTCGCGGGCCACTTCGGTGGTGAAAGAGAGTGCTTCGATGCAGCCACGGCTGCCTTCGAACGGGAGTCTGGGCGCCTTCGGGATGGCCGGTACTTCGACGGCCGCTCGGCTGCTCCCTCCGCTCGGCCCCTAGGTTGGTGCTTCGGCGGTGCGGGATTGCATCTCGCCTACAGGTATTCATGTGATGCCCATGGCGGTTTACCGCTCTCGGAGGCCTTTGAACGCAGCCTTGAGACCTTCTTCGACCGATGTACCGTCGACACGGATGACTGGAACCTCTGCCACGGGCTCGGCATCTTCCTCGAGCCGGACCTGAACGGAACAGTTCCGGTCCGGCTCGAGGAATTCTTGGCCGCCCTGAAAGACGACGGGCCGCGTCAGGCGCGAGACGAACTGTCGTGGCGCGTGACCCCCAGTCTCTTCACTGGTCTATCTGGTGTCGGATACCTGTGCCTCAGGCGGCTCTATCCAGAGTGTATCCGAGGCCTCCTTGCAGCCCCTGAAATCCAGTCCGCAAGCGAGCGATGCCGTCCAGCCTGACATGAAGGACATGACCCGCCTGGAGCACCTCTTCTTCCACGGCTCCGAAGAGGGCATCCGCCGAATTGTCGGTGACGTCGACATCGGTGCTGCGATCTACGCGCCCGGGGGCGCGCAGTCGAATCTCTTGGTTTGGCAAGACTGGAAGCGGCGGGTCGCAATCCTTCTCGAGAATGGCGATCTCAGATCCTATGAGTTCGACCTCATCGTCAACGGCGAGGCGGAACACTCTCGCCGTCTACTCTCACCCGACGGCTCTCCTTCCGCTAAGGCCGTGAACGAGGCGGTCGGCGCGGGCGCAACCTTGAGACTGTTCGGTGTCGGCCGGTATGACATCGAGTGCGCCGAGCAGGTCGCCTTGCTCAAGCACGTGTTCGATATGCCGGTCTTCGCAAACCTCTACATGACACCGCCATTCGTCGGCGGCCTGCAGAAACATTTCGATCTGGACGACAGCCTCGTTGTTCAGGTCTACGGCCGCAAGACGTGGCTCCTGTATGAAGGGCCCGAGGAGAATCCGTTCCCCATCGACTACACGGATGTCACGGCAGATGACATCGATAGCCAGGAGACGCGCCGAATCACGCTCTCTGCCGGCGACGTCTTGTTCGTTCCCCAGGGCATCCCGCACAAGGCCGCAACGGAAGGCGAGGAATCGATCCACATCGTCTTCGGAATCGGGGTCAGACGGCCTCTGTCGGACCTTCGTGCGTTGCTCGAGGAATTCTGTCGGCAAGATCCGGACGCACGCCGTCCTATCCGCGACGGCAAGCCACTGCCCCCCGGACGCGCGGCCCAATTGACCGAACGATTCAGGAACTGGCTCCTGGCGAACGCAGATTGCCAGGCTGATCATCAGGACGGGGGCTCATGAGAGCGCAGCGATATTCTGGCGGCGGCGAGCTCGACGAGGTTTCCGTAGCGGTTGGAGGAAGCGGCTGAAGGGAGGTCTGCCAAGCCCCAAACAGGGTCGCAGCTTTCTCGCAAGCGCGGAACCTCATGCCTCTCCAGCGGCTGTTCCAGAATCGGCCTCCGGGGGCACGGGCGTCGCGGCTCGCTGGATCTCGGGTCGCTCCCTTTGCCAGCAGCAGCAGGGCTGCCGGGCAAAGTGGCGTCCGGGGAGGCGTGGAAGCTCCTCCCCTACGTCAGCCCGCCGTCGACCACGAACAGCTGCGAGCTGCAGGCCGAGGAGACGTCGGAGGCCAGGAACAGCACCATCTGCGCCACGTCCTCGGCGACCAGGCGGCGGTGCAGGCACTGCTCGGCCTGGATGCGGCGCTCGTCCTCGGGCGAGATCCAGAGGGCCAGCTGGCGCTCGGTGATGATGCAGCCGGGCACGATGGCGTTGACCCGGATGCCGGCGTCGCCGAGCTCGCGGGCGAGCGTGCGGGTCAGGCCCGCGACCGCGGCCTTGCAGCTCGAGTAGACCGCGAGATCGCGGATGCCCAGGCGCGGCGCCACCGAGCCGAAGGTGACGATCGAGCCGCGGCCGGCCCGCACCATGTGGCGGGCCGCGGCCTGGCTGGCGAAGAACTGGTGCTTGAGGTTGACCGCGACCGACCAGTCCCACTGCTCCTCGGTGACCTCGCCCGAGGCGATGCGCGTGTCGTTCGCGGCATTGTTGACCAGCACGTCGAGGCCGCCCTCGGCGGCGGCCAGCTCGTCGACCACCGCGGTCAGCGCCGTCGTGTCGGTGACGTCGCAGCGGCGGTACCGGGGGCGGCTGCCGGCCTCCGCCGCCAGGCGGTCGCAGAGCGCGGCGGCAGCCTCGTCCTGCAGGTCGACGAACCAGGTGCGCGCGCCCTGGCGGCAGAAGCCCTCGACCAGGGCGGCGCCGATGCCGCTCGCGCCGCCGGTGACCAGCACCGCCCTGCCCTCGAGGTCCGCGTAGCGCGCCGTCGCCAGGGCGCTCACGGCAGCCCCGCCCGGCGCCCCGCGCCCGGCCGCCAGCCCGATACAACCATTGCTGATCTCCTCCCATCGCGCGCCGCCCGCCGGCCCGCAACCGACGAGCCATCCTGAAGGCCCACTGACATATTAGTATCGGAGTTTGACAGCGAGCCCCGCTTGGATCAACGTCGGCCTCAGGTCCCAAGAAGGCGCCCAATGAACAGGCTGCCGGACAGGCAGCCGTGCGATCCGGGGAGGATACCATGAAGCTGCTTGTCGCGGCCGCCGCCGGCGCCGCTCTTCTCGCCCTCTCATCAACCCTTGCGCTTGCCGCCGATCCGCTGATCGTCGGCGTCAGCTGGTCGAACTTCCAGGAGGAGCGCTGGAAGACCGACGAGGCGGCGATCAAGGCGGCGCTGGAGAAGGCCGGCGCCCGGTACATCTCGACCGACGCCCAGAGCTCCTCGGCCAAGCAGCTGTCCGACGTCGAGAGCCTGATCTCGCGCGGCGCCAACGCGCTGATCATCCTGGCCCAGGACGCCGCGGCGATCGGCCCGGCGATCAACGCCGCCGACGCCGAGGGCATTCCGGTGGTCGGCTACGACCGGCTGATCGAGGACCCGCGCGCCTTCTACCTGACCTTCGACAACAAGGAGGTCGGACGCATGCAGGCCCAGGCGGTCTACGACAAGCAGCCCAAGGGCAACTACGTCTTCATCCTGGGCTCGCCGACCGACCCGAACGCCGACTTCCTGTTCTCCGGCCAGATGGAGGTGCTGAAGCCGGCGATCGACAAGGGCGACATCAAGGTCGTCGGCAAGCAGTACACCGACGGCTGGCTGCCGGCCAACGCCCAGCGCAACATGGAGCAGATCCTGACCGCGACGAACAATAAGGTCGACGCGGTGGTCGCCTCGAACGACGGCACGGCCGGCGGCGTCGTCGCGGCCCTGACCGCCCAGGGCATGCAGGGCATCCCGGTCTCCGGCCAGGACGGCGACCACGCCGCGCTCAACCGCGTGGCGCTCGGCACCCAGACCGTCTCGGTCTGGAAGGACGCCCGCGCCCTCGGCAAGCGCGCCGCCGAGATCGCCGTCGCGCTGGCCAAGGGCAAGAAGCTGTCCGAGATCGAGGGTGCCGAGAGCTGGACCAGCCCGAACGGCAAGACGCTGTCCTCGCAGTTCCTCAAGCCGGTGCCGATCACCCGGAAGAACCTGGACGTCGTGATCGACGCCGGCTGGATCACCAGGCAGGAGGTCTGCCAGGGCGTGCCGAAGGGCACGGTCGCGGTCTGCGGATAGGACAGGCAGGAGCGTTTGGCCCCCTCACCCCGCCCCTCTCCCCTGAGGGGAGAGGGAGGGACCCACGCGACAGCGTGGGAGGGTGAGGGGGCCCCACGCCCCGGCGCCCCGAGAGACAGCCGATGAAGTCCCTCTCCTCCCTCCTCGCGAAGACCGAGCTCAGCCCGCGGCTGGTCGGCATGCTGGCGGTGCTGGCGGCGATCTGGATCGGCTTCGACCTGGTTACCGACGGCCTCTTCGTGACGCCGCGCAACCTCTACAACCTGTCGGTCCAGACCGCCTCGGTCGCGGTCATGGCGACCGGCATGGTCTTCGTCATCGTGATGCGCCACATCGACCTCTCGGTCGGCTCGCTGCTCGGCGTCCTGGCCATGGTCATGGGCGTGGTGCAGACCCAGGTCCTGCCGTCCTGGCTCGGCTTCGAGAATCCGGCGACCTGGATGCTGACCCTGGCGGCCGGGCTGCTGCTCGGCCTCGCGATCGGCGGGCTGCAGGGCTACGTCATCGGCTTCCTGGGGGTGCCGGCCTTCATCGTCACCCTGGGCGGCCTGCTGGTCTGGCGCGGGGCCGCCTGGTGGGTGACGCAGGGGCAGACCGTGGCGCCGCTCGACAGCCGCTTCGTGCTGCTCGGCGGCGGGCCGGGCGGCACCCTGGGAGCGACCTGGAGCTGGGTCGCCGGCGGCCTCGCCATGGCCGCGGCGCTGCTCGCCATGGCCCGCTCGCGGCGCGGCCGGCGCAAGCACGGCTTCCCCTTGCGCCCGCTCTGGGCCGAGGCGCTGGTCGCCGGCCTGCTGGTCGCCGCGATCGCCGGCACGGTGCTGGTGCTCGACGCCTACGAGGTGCCGCAGCGCGCCGCCGAGCGGATCTGGCAGACGCGCGGCCTGGGGCCGCTGCCCGAGGGCTACGTCATGGTCCACGGCCTCGCGATCTCGGTGGTCATCGTCGTGGTCATCGCGATCGTCATGACCGTGGTCGGGCGCAGCACCCGCTTCGGCCGCTACGTCTACGCCACCGGCGGCAACCCCGACGCCGCCCAGCTGGCCGGCATCGACACGCGCCTGCTGACCGTCAAGGTCTTCGCCCTGATGGGCGCGCTCTGCGCGGTCAGCGCGGCGATCGCCTCGGCGCGCCTGCAGTCGGCGGCCAACGACCTGGGCACGCTCGACGAGCTGCGCGTCATCGCCGCGGCGGTGATCGGCGGCACCTCGCTGGCCGGCGGCGTGGGCACGATCTACGGCGCGATCATCGGCGCCCTAGTCATGCAGAGCCTGCAGAGCGGCATGGCCATGGTCGGGGTCACCGCCTCGCTGCAGTCGATCGTGATCGGCGTCGTGCTGGTCCTGGCGGTCTTCGTCGACCAGCTCTACCGGCGCGGCCGCGAGGAGTGAGCATGGCGGAAGGCCCGACCCCGCTCGTCGAGATGCGCGGCATCGAGGTCGCCTTCGGCGGCGTCAAGGCGGTCGACGGCGTCAGCCTCGACCTCTACGCCGGCGAGGTCGTCGGCCTGCTCGGCCACAACGGCGCCGGCAAGTCGACCCTGATCAAGGTGCTCTCGGGCGCCGTCCCGGCGCGCGCCGGCGAGATCCTGATCGACGGCGCGGCGGTGCGCATCGCCAGCCCCCAGGACGCCCGGCGCCACCGCATCGAGACGATCTACCAGACCCTGGCCCTGGCCGATAACCTCAACGCCGCCGCCAACCTGTTCCTTGGCCGCGAGCTGACGACGCCGACCGGCCTGCTCGACGAGGAGCGCATGGAGGCCGAGACTCGGCGCATCCTGGCCCGGCTCAACCGCAACTTCGACCGCTTCTCGACGCCGGTGCGCTCGCTCTCGGGCGGCCAGCGCCAGTCGATCGCGATCGCCCGCGCGGTGCACTTCGACGCCCGCATCCTGATCATGGACGAGCCGACCGCGGCGCTCGGCGTGCAGGAGACCGCGATGGTCGCCGAGCTGGTCCGCCAGCTGAAGGCCGAGGGCATCGGCATCTTCCTGATCAGCCACGACATCCACGACGTCTTCGACCTCTCCGACCGGGTCACCGTCCTGAAGAACGGCCGCCTGGTCGGCACCCGCCGGGTCGCCGAGACGACCCAGGACGAGGTCCTGGCCATGATCATCCAGGGCGAGCCGCCCTCTTCCTCCCGTCATCCCCGCGAAGGCGGGGATCCATAGGGACTCGAACCTGAGCACGGAGAGGCGTTGGCGCCCACCGGCACCTCACTCTGGATCCCCGCCTTCGCGGGGATGACGAGAAAGAAGAGCAAGAACAAACAGCTACCCCTCACTCTCCGCCGTTCGCCGCCTCGCTGCCGACCACGACGTCGAGCAGCTCCGTGGTGATCTCGGACTGGCGCAGGCTGCGGGCGTCGCGCTCCAGGCCGTCGATCTTCTCCTCGATGTTGCGCGCGGCCTGCTGCATGGCGGCGACCCGGGCGGCGTTCTCGGCGGCCAGGGCCTCGACCAGGGCGCGGGTCAGCTCGGCGCCGACCCAGGCCTCGGCGATGCGCTCGACCAGCCGTCCGGCCGGCAGGTTGACCAGCGGCGGCACGGCCGAGGCGGCGGGGCGCGCCAGGGCCGGATCGACCGGGAAGAGGCGCTCGCGCACGACCTCGGTCAAGCCGCCCTCCTGGCTGCGCGCGTGCAGCATCTCGACCGCCGCGATGTCGCCCTCGGCCAGGCGCCGGAACAGCGCCTCGGCGATGCGGTCGGCGCTGCGCGCGACCAGCGGCAGGTGGCTCGGCATGGCCGCGGACCAGTCGGCCGGCAGGCCGCGCTGGGCGGCGAGCTGGCCGCCGCGGGTGCCGACCACGAAGAGCGCGGCCGGCGGCGCAGGGTCGAGCGCCGCCTCGACGAGCGGCTCGTTGAAGGTGCCGACGAAGCCCTGCTCGGCCAGGAACAGCACCAGGGCGCGCGGCCCCGGCGGCAGGGAGTCCGGCGCCGGCGGCGGGGCCGGCAGCAGCGGCAGGGCCTCGCCGAAGGCGGTCAGGATGGTGTCGGCGAAGACCGAGATGCCGGCCAGAGCGCCGCGCGCCTGCTCGCGCCGCGCCGCCGCCATGCCGCGCATCGCCGTGACCATGTCGTGCAGCTCCTTGATCGAGGCGATGCGCGCCTCGAGGTCGGCGAGCCGGCCGGTCATCCGGCGGCCTCCGCCGCCGGCTCGGCCGGCGCGGCCGCGCCCGCCGGCGCCGAGCCGGCGATCTCCGCGACCAGGGCGGCCGTGCGCTCCAGCAGCGCCGCCTTGGCGGCTTCGTCCGAGGCCTCGACGGGCGGTCCGGTCAGGGCCTCGGCGAGACGCACGCGGAAGCGGGCGATCTGCCCGGGCGTCAGGGCGTCGAGCTGGCCGGCGCCGAGCGCCAGCAGCAGGGCGACCTGGGTCGTCTCGCCGAGCGGCGCGTACTGGTCCTGGGCCAGCACCGCGCGGATCCGCCGGCCGTGCTCCAGGGTGCGCCGGGTGCGCGGGTCGGAGACCGTGCCGAAGCGCGAGAACAGCTCCAGCTCCAGGAACTGGGCATAGTCGAGCCTGAGCCCGGCCGCCGCGGCGCGCAGCGCCGGGCGCTGGGTCTTGCCGCCGACCCGCGAGACGCTGCGGCCGACGTCGACCGCCGGCTTCTGGCCCTCGCCGAACAGGCGCGCGTCGAGATAGATCTGGCCGTCGGTGATCGAGATCAGGTTGGTCGGGATGTAGGCGGTCAGGTTGCCGGCCTGGGTCTCGGCGACCGGCAGGGCGGTCAGCGAGCCGCCGCCCCGTTCCTTCGACAGCTTGGCGGCGCGCTCGAGCAGGCGGGCGTGCAGGTAGAAGACGTCGCCGGGAAAGGCCTCGCGGCCCGGCGGCTGGCGCAGCAGCAGGCTGATCTGGCGGTGCACCGCGGCGTGCTTGCTCAGGTCGTCGACCACGACCAGCGCGTCCTCGCCGCGGTCGCGGAAGAACTCGGCGATCGAGAAGCCGGCGAAGGGCGCCAGCCACTGCTGGCCGGGCGGCGCGTCGGCCTCGGCGACGACGAAGACCGTGCGCTCCGCGTTGCCGTGGCTGCGCACCGCGTCGATGACCCGGCCGACGCTCGACGAGCGCTGGCCGACCGCGACGTAGACCGAGACGACGCCGCTGTCCTTCTGGTTGATGATCGTGTCGACGGCCAGCGCCGTCTTGCCGGTCGAGCGGTCGCCGATGATCAGCTCGCGCTGGCCGCGGCCGATCGCGAAGAGGCCGTCGATCACCGTCAGGCCGGTCTCCAGCGGCACCTTGACGAGGTCGCGCTCGATGATCCCCGGCGCCGGCTGCTCCATCGGCGCGAAGCGCTCGCCGCGGATCGCCGGACCGCCGTCGAGCGGCCGGCCGAGCGGGTCGACGATGCGGCCGAGCAGCGCCTCGCCGACCGGCAGGCTGGCGACCCGTCCGGTCGCCTGCACCAGGTCGCCGGCCTCGAGCGCGCCCGGCGGGTCGAGCAGCACGCAGCCGATGCGCTCGGCGTCGAACGTCCAGGCCAGGCCGACGACCCCGCCCGGGAAGGCCAGCAGCTCCTCGGCGCGCGCGCCGTCGAGCCCTGAGACCAGGGCGATGCCGTCGCCGATCCGCTCGACCCGGCCGGTCTCCTCCAGGCGCGGCCCGGCCGGCTTCTCGGCGAGCCGCCGCTCGGCCGAGCGGCGCCAGTCGGCGAGCGCCGCGCCCAGGGGCGCGCCGGTGCCGCCGTCAGGGCTGGACGGGGACGTCATCGCGCGCGATCTCCGCCAGGGCCTGCTCCAGGCCGTGCTGCCAGCTGTGGCGCAGCGCCAGGTGCGGGAAGCGCAGCTCCAGCCCCTCGATCAGCTCGGGCTCGACCGCCGTCAGCAGCGGCACCGGACGGCCGAGGATCTCCGCCAGGCGCTTCTCGGCGGCCGCCTTCTCCGCCTCCGGCAGGGGCTCGGCGGTCGCCAGCACCGCCGGGCCCTGGTCGAGCGAGGCCAGCAGGGCCTCGCGCTCGGCCGGCTCCAGCCCGGCCAGGGTCGCGAAGGCCCGCTCACCCAGCGTCCGGCGCAGCTCGGCGGAGCCGGCCTCGGCGAGCAGGTGGCGGGCGATCGCGACGGCCAGGCGGCCGGCCTCCTGGCGCAGCTCGCCCTCGACCGCGCGGCGCTCGCCGGCCAGCCGCTTGCGGCCCTCCTCGAGCAGCGCCGCCGCTTCGTCGCGCGCCTTGGCGAGCAGGGCCTCGCGCTCGGTCCTGGCGGCCTCGCGCGCCTCGGCCAGCGCCGCCTCCTTGCGGCCGGCCAGGGCCTTCTGCTCGTCCTCCAGCCGGCTGCGCAGGGCCTCGGCCGCGCCGCGCGCCGAGCGCGCCGCCTCGACCTCCTGCGCCGTCGCCGCCTTGCGCCGGTCGATCGCGGCGAGCAGCGGCCGGTAGGCGAAGCGCTGCAGCAGGAACGCGAGCACCAGGAAGTTGACGATCTCGAAGCCGAAGGTCCAACCGTCGAAGGCCATGAGGGCGGCTCCGGTCCTCAGCCGTGGACGAAGGGATTGGCGAAGAGCGCGAGCAGCGCCACGACCAGGCAATAGATCGCCATGGTCTCGATCATCGCGAGGCCGACGAAGAGCGTGCGCGCCAGCACGCCCGAGGCCTCGGGCTGGCGGGCGATCGCGTCCATCGCCGCGGCGACCGCGCGGCCCTCGGCCAGGGCCGGGCCGATCGCGCCGAAGGAGACGGCGAGCCCGGCGACCAGGAGGCTGATCATCTCGACTGTCATGTGTTTGCTTCCTTTCCCGTTGAGGACGGCGCGGCGTCAGCCGGCCTCGCCGCCCTGGCCGACCGCGGCGCCGATGAAGACCGCGGCCAGCACCGTGAAGATGTAGGCCTGGATGACGCCGACCAGCGCCTCGAGGGCGAGCAGCGGCACCGGCACCAGGAGCCCGACCAGGGCGACCGCCAGCCCGATCATGAAGCCGCCGCTCATGATGTTGCCGAACAGGCGCACCGCCAGGGCCAGCGTGCGCGTGAACTCGGCCAGCACGTTGAGCGGCAGCATCAGCCAGAAGGGCTTGGCGAAGCGGCCGAGGTAGCCGGCCAGGCCGTGCGCCCGGATGCCGTAGAGGTGGACGGCGAAGAACACCACGACGGCCAGCGCCGCCGTCGTCTCGATGTGCCCGGTCGGCGCCTCCAGGCCGGGGAACAGCTCGACCAGGTTGGCGCAGAGCAGGAACAGGAACAGCGTGCCGAGCAGCGGCAGGAAGGGCCGCGCGTCCTCGATCCGCATGGTGTCGCGGATCTGCTCCTCGATGGTCTCCAGCAGGACCTCGACGGCGGTGCGCAGGCGGCCCGGCTCGTCCTGATCCGGCCGCCGCGCCAGCAGCCAGCCGCCGGCGGCGAGCAGCAGGGTGATGGCGAAGGAGATGACCACCGGCCGGCTGACCGGCACCGGTCCGAGCTGGAACAGCACGGTCGTGGTCAGCGGCGATTCGATCACGAGCCGGCCCCCAGGCGCTTGACGTCGCGCCGCACGATGACCAGCCGCGCCAGCAGGAAGCCGAGGAACAGCGCGCCGAGCGGCGCCGCCCCCTGCCGGGCCGCCAGCCAGAAGAGAACCCCGGCCAGGGCCAGGCGGCCGAGCTGCAGGGCCAGCGCCCGGCCGGCGCCGCCGCCGCCCAGGTAGAGCTCGGCGACCCGGCGCAGGCTGGCGAAGAAGGCCCAGCCGACCAGCCCGCCGAGCGGCAGCCAGGGCAGTGCGGCGAGGATCTGTTCCTGCGTCATGGCTGGTGCATCCTGCGCCAGGCCAGCCAGCCGCCCGCGACGACGCCGAGGAACAGCAGCCCCGCGCTCCAGGAGATGCCGGTGCCGAAGCGATGGTCGAGCAGCCGGCCGAGGAACAGCCCGGCCAGGGTCGGCGTCACGATCAGCCAGCCGAGCGCGCCGATCATGGCGATGTTCTGGCCGATCGAGCGCTCGCCATGGCGCCGCCCGAAGGCATCGAGCTTGCGGCGCTCGCGCACCGGCCCGGCCAGGTCGAAGTCCTCCTCGTCCCTGCGCTTCTCGCCCGCCACGGCTCAGTCCCCGTTTCCGCGTGCCGGAACACGAAGGATGCGTCGCTCTCCTTCGGTATCGCCGCGTCCTCCTCCGTCAACCCCGCCCCCTCTTTCGTCATCCCCGCGAAAGCGGGGATCCAGAGGAAAGGGCCGCCCGCGCGAACGGTCCGCGGCCGGCACCTGCCGCGTCGTCCTCTGGATCCCCGCTTTCGCGGGGATGACGGGATAAGCGGCGGCGACCACCCAGGAGGGGGCCGAGACAACGAGCGGTCGGATGGCCGTCATCGCAGCTCTTCCCCGAAAGCCCCGCCCGCTTCGCCGCTCAGCGCCCGGCGCTCGCCGCGCAGGTAGCCGAGCATCCGGCGGATCACCGCGATCTCGATGCGCTGCGCCTCGGCGCGCGCGCAGGCCTCCTCCTCCTTCAGGGCCCCGGTCTCGGCGACGACCCGGCGCTCCAGCGCATCGAGGTCGTCACCGACCACGGCTTCGGGCGCGGCGATCGCGACCTCGTGGCCGCCGCGCATCGCCAGGATGCCGTTGCGCACGACGCAGTGCCCCTCGGCGCCGTCGCGCTCGCGCCAGGAGACCACCGAGGGTCCCAGCGCGGTGACGAAGTCGGCATGGCGCTCCAGCAGGCCGAAGCTGCCGGTCGCGTCCTGGGCGCGCACCTGGCCGACGCCGTCGCGCTCGACGACCAGGGCGAAGGGCGTGGAGATCACCAGCCTCATGCCGCCGCCTCGCCTTCCGCTTCGGCCCTGTCCTCGGCCTTCGCCGCGCGCTCGAGCGCCTCGGCCTCCTCGACGGTGCCGAGCATGTAGAGCGAGGTCTCGGCCCAGTCGTCGGCCTTGCCGTCGAGGATCGCCCGGCACCCCTTCAGGGTCTCGGCCAGCGGCACGACCTTGCCGGCGCGGCCGGTGAAGGCCTCGGTCACGGTGAAGGGCTGGGTCAGGAAGCGCATCAGGCGCCGGGCGCGCCCGACGACCCGCCGGTCGGCGGCCGAGAGCTCCTCGATGCCGAGCAGGGCGATGATGTCCTGCAGCTCGCGATAGTGCGCGATGGTCGCCCGGACCTCCTCGGCCAGGCGGTAGTGCGCCTCGCCGACCACCGAGGGGTCGAGCAGCACCGAGGTCGAGGCCAGCGGGTCGATCGCCGGATAGAGCCCCTCGGCGGCGAGCGAGCGCGACAGCACGATCGAGCTGTCCAGGTGCGAGAAGATCTCGGCGACCGCCGGGTCGGTGAAGTCGTCGGCCGGCACGTAGACCGCCTGGATCGCGGTGATCGAGGCGCTGCGCGTCGAGGCGATGCGCTCCTCCAGCTCGGCGACCTCGGTCGCGAGCGTCGGCTGGTAGCCGACCCGCGAGGGCAGCCGGCCGAGCAGGCCGGAGACCTCCATGCCGGCCTGGATGAAGCGGTAGGCGTTGTCCATCAGCAGCAGCACGTCGCGGCCCAGGCCGTCGCGGAACTCCTCGGCCATGGTGACGGCGGCAAGGCCGACGCGCCAGCGTGCGCCGGGCGGCTCGTTCATCTGGCCGAAGATCAGCGCGGTGCGGTCGAGCACGCCAGAGTCGGTCATCTCGAGCAGAAGCTCGTGGCCCTCGCGCGAGCGCTCGCCGATGCCGGCGAAGATCGACAGGCCGCTGTACTTCTCGGCGACCGTGCGGATCAGCTCCATGATCAGCACGGTCTTGCCGACCCCGGCGCCGCCGAACAGCCCGGCCTTGCCGCCGCGCGCCAGCGGCGCCAGCAGGTCGATCACCTTGATGCCGGTCTCGTAGAGCTCGCGGCCGACCGGGCGCTCGGTCAGGGCCGGCGGATGGGCGTGGATCGGATGCCGGGGCGTGCCGCCGGGCAGCGGCCGGCCGCCGTCGCCGATCCGGCCCCGCACGTCGATCAGGCGGCCGAGCACGGCCTCGCCGACCGGGATCGTCAGCGGCGCGCCGGTCGCGCGCACCGAGGCGCCGCGCGGCAGGCCGGCGGTCGAATCCAGGCAGATCGCACGCACGCTCGCCTCGTCGAGATGGGCCTCGACCTCGGCCAGCAGCGCAGCGCCCCGGTCCGGCAGCAGGACATCGAGCGCCTCGCCGATCGCCGGCAGCCGCCCGGCCGGGAAGGCGACGTCGAGCACGGAGCCGCGCACGGCCTTGACCCGACCCGCCGGGGCCGGCCCCGGCGGCAGGCCGTCCTGCCCGTCGACTTCCTGTGCATCGCCCATCGTTCGATCCTGCCAGGCAGCATACACGCCCCGCGCCGCCCAGTGCCCTCGGCGATGCGGCACGCCAGATGGATGCTAGGAAGCGCCCGGCCGGGCGGCTTTGCGATAGCGCAAGCCGGCCTGCGCCGCCTCGCATGCGGAAGCCGCCGAGCCTCGATTCATTTCGCTTGGAGACGAACCCGGGGATTTCCGCAAGGCCTCCGGAGGAAATTCCCGCCTGACGAGAGAAAGATCCTGCGACACACCCCGCAGGCCCGTTTCACGGCATTCCAGGAGAACAGGGGGTCCATCAGGGCCAGGAGCGGCGCCGCGGTTGCGGCGCTGGCGGTCGTCCTGCCCACCGGCGGCGACTTCGCCCGGGTTTCGCTTTCCGACGAGCAAGCGAGCCTCGACGAGCGCCCCGCACAGGCCGAGCAGGTTGCGGTCGACATCAAGGGTGCCCGATAAAGACAACCCGGTCGCGCCGGCCGGCACGGCCGGGCACTCCTCTCTGATTAACATTTCAATTACTATCTTTATTTGTGCACTTGCGAGAAATCGACACTTCTGAACAAGAATAGATAGATTTCACTTGAATCACTTGGAACCGATCTGATACGTCACGATTGCGGCCGGTGGGGGGTTGCCGTCGGCCGGCACGCTCGAATCATCTCGGAATTTTCCGCCCGGCAGGCCCAATGCGCATCCTGATCTGTGCGAAGAACGACCTGCCGGCGCTGGTCGCGGTCAACCAGTTGGCCGATGCCCTCGCCGGCCACGACGTCACCTTCTGGCTGTCCGACATCACCCGGCCGCTCGAGCGGGAGCGCGCCGAGCTCGATCTGCTGCGCTTCTTCGAGCGCGAGCTGCCGCTGGCCTGGCTGCTGCCCCTGCGCGAGGCCGCGGGGGCGCAGGGCGCCGGGCACGGCCCCTGGCAGGACTTCGCCGCGCTCGGACGCCGGCTCGGCGCGCCGGTCCGCGTCGTGCCGCGGCTGCGCGAGGTCGAGGCCGACTTCCGGGCCCTGGCGCCGGACCTGGTGATCTCGATCCGCTTCTCGCACATCTTCCCGGCCTCGTTCCTGGAGGTGCCGCGCCACGGCATCCTGAATGTCCACCCCGGCTACCTGCCGGAATATGCCGGCCTGTTCGCGCCCTTCCACCAACTCGTCGGCGGGCGCGCCCGGATCGGCTGCACGGTGCACTACGTCGACGCCGGCATCGACACCGGCCCGGTGGTCGAGATCACCTCGCTGCCGGTCGAGCCGCGGCGCAGCCTGCAGTGGCACGTGGTCAACGTCTATCCGACGGCGATCCCGGTGCTGCGCCGCGCGATCGCGACCCTGGCCGAGGGCGGGGCCGTGCCGGCGACGCCCCAGGACCAGGGCCGCCGGACCTACTGGCACCTGCCGGACAGCGCCGAGATCGAGGCCTTCCAGCAGCGCTTCCGGCTGATCGCGCCGGACGACTTCGCCGAGATCATGGCCGGCTTCGGCCTCGGCCCCCAGGCCGTGGCGGCCGCTGAGTCGGCTGCGGCCGGCCCGGCCCGGGCGACGGCCACCTGAGCTCCGGGGGACGGGTCGAACCATGCCCCTGCCGCTGCGGCTCGCCGTCCTGATCACCCTGGTCCTGCTGACCGCGGTGCTGATCACCGCGCGCCTGAACTACGCGAAGTTCGTCCAGGTCACCGAGACGCTCGACAACAGCCGCTACACCTTCCTCGCCCAGGACCTGAAGGCGACGCTGGAGGCCAGCCTCGACCTCGGCCTGCCGCTCGACCAGATCCAGAACGCCCAGGAGGTCGTCGAGCGCCAGCGCGAGCGCTATCCCGAGATCCTGGCGATCACCGTCTTCGACGACAAGGGCCGGGTGCTCTACAACAGCGGCCGCGCCCGGCCCGACCTGGTCGAGCGGCTGCAGAAGCAGAAGGTCGTCGCCGGCGTCGCCGAAGGCGACCGGATCGCCGCGACCCCCCTGGTCAATCCCTTCGGCGCGATCGTCGGCGGCGTCGAGGTCCGGGTCTCCGCGCGCGGCGCCGACGAGCGCAACGACACCATGGTCGCCTCGCTGGGCAGCGCCGTCCTGAGCGCCGCGGCACTCGGCACCGCCGCGGTCGCGCTGATCGCGGTCGTGCTGCTGCACGGCGTGCGCAAGCGCCTGGCGCTCCAGGCCCGCATCATCGCCTCGATCGGCGAGACCGAGGCGGCGCTCGCCGCGCCGGCGGCCTCCGGGCGCTTCCACAAGGCCGCCAGCCAGGCGCTCGACGAGCTGCGCGCCGTCGAGCAGCTGGTCGAGCAGACGCGGCGCCAGGACTAGGCGATGGACCAGCCCGTCGAGAAGGCCCGCGACAGCGCCCCGAGCCGGCCGGACGGCCTCGAGGCACAGGAGCACGCGCTGATCGACGACCGCATCTGGCGGCGCGTCATCAACGCCCTGCTGGCGACTGCGGTCCTGGTGCTGCTCGCCTCGGCGCTCTGGGTCTCCCAGCAGGCCTGGCAGACCCTCGACCGGGTCCTGGTGCCGGAGTTCGACCGCGACGCGGAGCTGGTCGCGCGCACCGTCGCCTCGGAGATCGAGCGGGCCGATTCGCTCGGCATCCCCTTCGAGCAGATGCGCGGCATGACGCCGTTCCTGGCCGACTACCTGAAGCGCCACTCGGCGATCGTCTACATCGCGGTGACCGGCCCGGACGGCTCGGTCGCCTACAGCGCCGGCCGGCACCTGGACCAGCTGGAGAGCGCGGCGAAGGAGGGCGAGCTGGCGGCGCTCGACGCGCCCTCGAAGATCGTCAACCTGCCGAGCGTGCGCAACGCCAGCTACCCGCTGCTGCGCGGCGGCAAGGCCTTCGCCCGGCTGCAGGTCGGCATGGACCGCGCCTATGCCGAGCGGCAGATCGCCGACATCCGCTGGGACGTGCTGATCGTCCTGATCGTCTCGCTGCTGATCACCTTCGAGCTGCTGATCTTCGTCGTCGACCGCAACGTGCTGACCCCGCTGCGCCTGATCGAGCGGACGGTGCGCGAGGCGGCTGCCGGCGACTGGACGGTGCGGCCCTACAGCCGCGCGCGGCGCGACGAGATCGGCCGGGTCATGGGGGCGCTCGACGCGCTCAGCCACCGCATCGGCCGGGCCTACAACCGCATCGACCACGGCATGGCCGGCCTGACGCGCATTCCCGAGCCGCTGGCGCTGCGCCTGGAGGCCCTGCGCCGCTCGGTGCGCCTCGGCTTTGCCGACGAGACGGCCGGCACGATCCCGAGCCGGGTCGACGCGCGCCTGCCGCTGTTCATCTTCGTCTTCGCCGAGGAGCTGTCGCGCTCGTTCCTGCCGCTCTATGCCGAGAAGCTCTACCTGCCGATGCACCAGCTGCTGCCGTTCCTCGGCGGCGAGCTGCTGCCCGAGGACGTGGTGGTCGGCCTGCCGATCGTCGTCTTCATGGCCTTCGTCGCGCTGGCGACGCCCTTCGGCGGCACCTGGGTCGCCCGCTACGGCGCGCGGCGCGTCTTCCTGGCCGGGGCGGTCCCGGCGGTGATCGGCTATGCCGGCACGGCCGGCGCCTTCACGGTCTACGACCTGCTGGTCTGGCGCTGCCTCAGCGCGATCGGCTACGCGGTCGTGACCATCGCGGCCCAGGGCTACCTGGCGGCGACCGCCGAGCCGGGCCAGCGCGCCCGCTCGATGGCGGTCTTCGTCGGCGCGATCACCACGGCGGTGATCTGCGGCTCGTCGATCGGCGCGGTGCTGGCCGACCGCCTGGGCTACCGCGCGACCTTCCTGGTCTCGACCCTGCTGGTGCTGGTCGCCGCCCTGGTCGCGGCGAGCTACATGCACGAGCCGCGGCGCGGCGCCGGGCCGGCGCGGGCCCGCCTCGCCGAGGTCGTGCGCGCGCTCGGCAACCCGCGGTTCGCCGGCCTGATCCTGCTCGCCGCGATCCCGGCCAAGATCGCGCTGACCGGCTTCCTGTTCTACCTGACGCCGCTGTTCCTGCACTCGCTCGACGTCAGCCAGCCGGCGATCGGCCGGACGATCATGCTCTACGGCGTGTTCATGCTGGTCGGCACGCAGATCGGCGCCTGGCTCGGCGACCGCGGCGGCCGCTATGCCATGCTGGTCGCGCTCGGCGGCCTCATGACCGGCGGCGCGCTGATCGCCGTGACCTCGGTCGACCCGCGTGCCGGCATCGCGGTCGCGGTCGGGGTCTTCGGGCTGGCACAGGGCATCGCCTCGGCGCCGATGCTGGCACTGCTGCCGATCCTCTGCCCCGAGGAGGCGCGGACCTACGGCGAGACCAGCCTGGTCAGCCTGCTGCGCCTCTCGGAGCGGGTCGGCAGCGTGATCGGGCCGCTGCTGGCCGCGACATTGATCGCGACGAGCGGCTATAATGCGACGATCGCAGTGATCGGGGGCCTGTCTGCGGTGACCGCCCTGCTCTTCTATCCGTTGGCCATGCGGATCGGCCCCGCGAAGCCCGACGCCACCCGGGACAGCACGGCATGACCCTCTTCCGCCCCTCACGTCTCGTCCTTCCGCGGCCGTCGCGCCGCAGGGTGCTCGGCGGTCTCGCGGCCGGCGCCGCGACGGCGCTGCTGCCGGCCGCCGGCGGCGGCGGGCGCGCGCAGGCCGCCGACCCGACCTACAAGATCTTCATGATCACCTGGCGCGGCTGGGAGGATGCCAGCCAGGGCTTCAAGGACTATCTGGACCGGCGCGGCGTCCGCACCGAGCTGATCGTGCGCGACGCCGGACGCAGCCGCGACAAGGTCGCCGAGCACGTCCAGGAGGCCAAGGCGACCAGGCCCGACCTAGTCTACACCTGGGGCACGACGACCGCGCTGACCGCCTTCGGCAAGGTCGGCCAGGCCGATCCCGCGACCCAGATCACCGACATCCCCTCGGTCTTCACGATCGTCAGCGACCCGATCGGCTCGGACCTGGTCGAGGCCTACGACGAGCCGCGACCGAACCTGACCGGCACGCTCTACATCGCGCCGGTCGAGACGCAGCTGCGCACGATCCAGGCCTACGGCGAGTTCAAGAGCCTGGGCGCGGTGTTCAACCCGCAGGAATCCAACGCGCGCCTGACCATCGCGCAGGTCGCCAAGCTGGCCGAGCGCGACGGCTTCAGGCTGATCCAGCAGCCGGCCACGATCGACGCCAGCGGCAAGCCCGACCCGGCCTCGATCCCGGAGAAGGTGCGCGCGGTCAAGGACCAGGGCGCCGAGTGGCTCTACATCCCGCCCGACAGCTTCCTCAACGTCAACCGCGACAGCCTGACGAGCGCGGCGATGAACATCGGCCTGCCGAGCTTCGCCGGCGCCGAGAACTTCATCCGCGATTCCCACGGCCTGCTCGGCCTGGTCAGCCGCTACTACAACGTCGGCCAGTTCACCGGCTACATCGCCGAGCAGATCCTGGTCGGCGGCAAGAAGCCGTCCGAGATTCCGATCGAGAGCCTCGACCGCTTCTCCCTGCTGGTCAACATGGAGACCGCCCGCACGCTCGGCTTCTATCCGCCGATGTCGATGCTGACCATCGCGGAATTCGTCCAGGCGTGAGCATCGCCGCCCCCTCCCCGGCCTCGCGCCTGACCGGCGGCGGCGGCATCGGCCTGCGGGGCCTGGTGCTGGCGGTCGTCGTCGGCGCGCTCGCGATCGGCTCCTCGGCGCTGGCCCTGGCCGCCCTGACCGCGTTCCAGCAGACCCTGCTGACGACCGTCGACTCGCGCCTCGCCGAGATCGCGACCTCGATCGCCGGCAACGTCGAGAACGGCCTGCAGGCCGGCGTCGTGCTGCCGCAGCAGCGCCGGCTGCTCGCGGTCATGGCGGACGAGCGCGCCCAGGCGCCGGAGATCTCGACGATCCGCCTCGCCGACGACCGCGGCCGCGTGCTGTTCTCGACCAACGAGGCGGAGATCGGCGAGAACGCGCCGCCGGCGGACCGCGCGGCCGGGCCCGGCGTGGCGCGCCCCGACCTGCCGGTCGAGAAGGACCGGCCGGCGCCCTGGCGCCGGGTCGGGAAGACCGCGATCGTCTTCGGCCAGCCGCTGACCGGGCTGTTCGGCGAGCCGCTCGGCACGATCACGGTGGAGCTGCCCAAGGCAGCCTTCGAGACCCAGCGCCAGCGCTTCATGCTGAGCCTCGCGCTCGCCGCGGCGGCGATCACGGTGATCGGCGGGCTGGTCGCGGCGCTGGCGCTGGCCCTGGTGCCGCTGCCGGCGACCCGGCGGCTCGTGGCGCTGCGCCGGCGCTTCGAGGCGCTCTACACGGCGGCCGGCGAGCCGCGGCCGGTGCTGCCGGCGCTGCCGAGGAACGGCGCCGCGATCGCGCTCGCCGGACGGCTGACGCGCTTCGAGACCCGCTTCAGCCACCAGCTCGAGCGCCTGGCGGAGCGCGAGGCGGAGGTTCGCCGCCTCGACGAGACGGCGTGAGCCGGGGCCGTGGAGCGCCAGCCGTCATGATCCGGCGACCGCCGCTCGGCCTGCTGCTGTTCTGCCTGCTCGCGGTGGCGGCCGCGCTGCTCGCCGGCGCGGCGATCGTGCTCGTCGCCGTCGACCGCGCCGAGCGCCAGTTCGAGACCGTGCTCGACGAGAAGGCCCTGAGCCGCGCCCTGCGGGTCCGGCGCGACATCGACCTGGCCCTCGGCCTGCGCATCCCGCTGGCCGAGATCCGCGGCATGTGGGACTACACCGCCCAGATCCCCGCGGCCGACCCGGACATCCGCTTCGTCGCCGTCACCGACGCCGCGCTGCAGCGCCTCTACTACGGCGGCATCGGCAAGGAGCGCCTGGATCCGCTGCTCGCCGACCCGTCGCTCGAGGCTGCTGCCAGGGCCTCGCTGAAGGCTACCGTGACGCCGGCCGACGCGGTCACCATCGGGGGCTTCTCGATCGTCACCCTGCCTCTGCTGAAGGACGGCGAGCCGGTCGGCTTCGTCCTCGTCGCCGCGCAGCGCAAGCAGCTGCGCGAGCGCCTCTATGCCCAGGCCGGCAAGGGCGCGCCCCTGACCGGGCTTGCCCTGCTGCTGGTGCTCGAGCTGGCCGGCTTCGCCTATGCCGCCGGCTACCGCGAGCCGCTGCAGCGGCTCGGCTGGCTGCTCGAGGCCGCGGAGCGCTCGGACGGCAAGCAGTTCGAGCTGTCGGGCCGGCACGCCGGCGGCGAGCTCGGCGCGGCAATGTTCCGCTTCAACGCCCTGATGCACCGGGCGGGCCGACGCTCCGAGCGCTTCCTGAGCTATGCCGACGAGGTCCGCCGCGCGGTCTTCGAGCCGAGCGTTGCGGCGCAGGTCGCGGCCCAGGCCGAGCAGGCCGAGTGGGGCGCCGGCGCCGGCCGCGGCCCGCAGATGATCCGGCGCAGCGACGCCAGGCCTTCCGATCTCTGGCCGGCGCTGGTGCTCGGTCTGCTGGTCGCCGCCGCGGTGCCGATCCGTTTCGCCGGCCTGGAGGCCTGGGCCGCGCTGGCCGGCGTGCTGGCGATCGAGCTGGCCGGACTGGCCGCGGCGCTGCTCCTGCTGCCGGTCGGCCTCGGCCTGATCGCGGTTCCGGTCCTGGTCGTGCTGGCGGCGGTCATGGTCGGGACCGCGGCGCTGGCGCCCTGGCTGCTGCTCGGCCTCGCCGGCGGCCTGCTCGTCGGGCTGGCCGGGCGCTACGCGCGGGGCCACGGCCTGCGGCTCCGCCGGCTGTGGCTCGCGCTCAGGCTGCTCGTCGGCCTCGCCTGCGGCCTGCTGGCCTCGGCAGCGGCCGGCCTGATCGGCGACTCGACCGTGATGGCCGGCCTGGCCGTGGCCCTGGCGCTCGGCGCGGCCTCGATGCTGCTGCGCCCGGCCGTGTTCCGCCTCGCCTTCGCCAGCCGGCGCGGCGTCTCCGGGCAGAGCGGCGAGGCCGATTGAGATGCTGCTGCGCACGCGCATCATGCTGATCGTCATCCTGGTCGTCGCCCTGCCGATGGCCGGCATGGGCTACGCCTTCCTGCTGCGCGACCAGGCCGCAAACGAGCACGCCCAGAAGCTGCAGCTGGCCAGCTACCAGACGATCTGGGAGCAGGTCGTCGGCTCGTCGATGCGCGCCGCCCAGGCCGCGACCACGGCGCTGCTCCAGGAACCGGGCATCGCCAAGGCGCTGCGGGAAAGCGACCGCGGCAACCTCCACGTCCTGGAGGAGCGGATCCGCAAGGCGACCGCCGCCGGCACCGGCCTGCGCCGGCTCGACATCTTCACGACCGGCGGCGACCTGCTCTATTCGACCGACATCTCCTTCTTCACCCGCCTCGTGCTGCGCAACGTCGAGTGGTCCTTCTTCTGGGTCGACAGCCCGACCTACGGCGCGCGGGTGCTGGACGGCCAGCTGATCGGCATCGCCGCCGCGCCGATCGTGCTGAACGGCGGGCGCATCGGCACTTCGGTGACCACCGTCGGCCTGCACGACCAGGTCGCGCGGGTCGCCGACATCCTGGATGCCCAGCTGTTCGTCGTCGACCGCGCCGGCAAGCGCGTGATGGGCGAGGACGGCCCGCTCTGGCGGGCGATCGCCGCGACGCCCGGCGCGACCTCCGGCACCGGCAGCGGCATGATCGACGTCGAGGTCGGCGGCAAGCGCTGGCAGGTCGGCAACGTCGTGATCGCCGACGTCGGCGGTGGCCGCAGCGCCACGGTGCTGGTCGCGCACGACGTCACCGAGGCGGCCGAGCGCCACGAGCTGATCAACCTCGCGCTGCTCGCCAGCATGATCGTCGGCGCGATGGTCGTGCTCGGCCTGCTCTCGGCCTATCTGCGCGGCGCGCTGAGGCCGCTCGACGACGGCATCCAGGCACTCAACGCGCTCTCGGCCGGCGATACCGACCACTACGCCGAGCTGCCCGGCAGCCGCGACGAGGTCGGCCAGATCGGCCGGGCCATCGACGTGTTCCGCAGCGTCGCCGTCAAGGCCGAGCACGCGGCCGAGGAGCGCGAACGGCGGCGCCGGCGCCAGGCCCGCTTCATTCGGCGCCAGATGGCCATGCTGTCCGACACCCTGGACGCCGAGGCCAAGGAGGCGGCCCTGGAGGACCTGCGCCAGATCGAGGCCGCGGCCGAGGCCGAGCAGGCGGCCAGCGAGCGCGGCGAGGGCGGCGACGAGCTGGGCCTGATCGCGGTCGCCCTCGAGCGCATGACGACCCGGGTGCGCGAGCAGCAGGCCCGGCTGACCGACCTGGTCGCCGAGCTGCGCGAGGCGCTGGCCGCCAAGACCAAGCTGATCGCCCTCGAGCAGGAGCTCGACATCGCGCGATCCATGCAGCAGAGCGTGCTGCCGAGCAGCTTCCCGCCCTTCGGCAGCTTCGAGCTGGACGCCCGCATGCTGGCGGCGCGCGAGGTCGGCGGCGACTTCTACGATGTCTTCGAGATCGACGAGCGGCGTCTCGGCGTCGCCATCGCCGACGTCTCCGGCAAGGGCATCCCGGCCGCCTTCTTCATGCTGATCTCCCGGACCCTGCTGAAGGCCGTCGGCCGGGTCGGCGAGGCGCCGGCGCCGGCACTCGCCAGGCTCAACGACCTGCTCGCCGCCGACAACGAGCAGATGATGTTCGTGACCATGTTCTACGGCATCCTCGACCGCGACAGCGGCCGCTTCGACTTCGCCAACGCCGGCCACAACCCGCCGCTGATCCGGCGCGCCGACGGCTCGGTCGAGTGGGTCGAGACGGCGAGCGGCATCGCCTTGGCGGTGATGCCGGAGCTGGTCTATGAGGAGGGCTCGCTGAACATCGCCCCCGGCGACGCCCTGCTGCTCTACACCGACGGCGTGACCGAGGCCAACGACGTCGCCGGCGAGCTCTACGCCGAGGCGCGGCTCGAGGCGACGGTGGCGGCGAGCGGCGGCTGCCCGGCCCACGAGCTGGTGGAAAGGGTCTTCACCTCGGTGCAGGATTTCGCCAGCGGCGCGCCGCAGGCCGACGACCTGACCTGCCTCGTGCTGCATCGCGGGGCCGGAGCTGCAGCGGGTCCCGCGGCTCCGGGAGAAGGCTAGCGATGGCGCGCAAGGCAGCCGGACCGGCCGGCGAGGCGGTGAGCGACGAGATCCGCCTCGATCTGCGCATGGGCCAGTTCTTCCGCGCCTACGACAGGGCGCGCGCGGCGCTCGAGGCCGAGGGCGACACGCCGACGCTGCGCCTGCTGGCGGCCACCGCCCTGCTGCGGACCGGCGCGGTCGCCGAGGCGCGCGAGACGGTCGCCGCCTTCGACCGCCCGCTCGACGCGCTCGATCCCGAGCGCCCGGCCGGCGAAGCCGCCAATCTGCTCGACGACCTGGAGAGCGTTGCGCTGCTCGGCCGCATCTACCGGGCGAGCTGGCGCGAGCTCGGCGCCTCCGAGGACCTGCGCCGCGCCCGCGACCTGGAGCTGGCGCGCTTCCACCGCCACGGCGGCCTGGTCGAAGGCGCCACGGCGGCCGTGCTCAGCCGCTTCCTCGACGAGCCCCTGCGCGCCCGGGATCTCGCCCTGCTCTGCCTGTCGGCCAGAGGTCGTCGCAAGGCCAAGGCGGCCGCGCGCTTCGGCCAGGCCCTCGCCACCGCCGAGGCCCTGCTGCTGCTCGACCGCACCGAGGAGGCCGACGCGCAGCTGGCCCAGGCCGGCCGGCTGGCCGCCGGCGAGCCGACCCGCGGCGTCGAGGCGCGCCAGCACCTGCGCGACCTCGCCGGCCTCGGCGTCATCGTGCCCGAGGCGCTCTGGGCGCACTTCAAGCCGCCCGTCGTGGTGATCTTCGCGGGCGCCGCCGCCGATCTGCCCGGACAGGCCGAGCCCGTGCTGCCGCCGCAGGCCGAGGCGCCGCTGGCGACGGCCCTCGAAGACCTGCTCGAGGAGCTCGGCGCCTCGATCGGCTACTGCTCGCTGGCCGCCGGCTCGGACCTGATCTTCGCCGAGGCGATGATCCGGCGCGGCGCCGAGGTCAATGCCGTGCTGCCCTTCGAGGAGGCCGACTTCATCGCCCAGCGCGTGCGGTCCTGCGGCACCCGCTGGGTCGAGCGCTACCAGGCGGTGCGCGGGGCGGTCGCCGACGTGACGCCGGTCTGCCAGGACCTCTACCTCGGCAATCCCGTGCTGCTGCGCTTCGCCAACCAGGTGATCGACGGCCGCGCCCGGCTGCGCGCCGCCGCGCTCGACACGACACCGACCCTGGTCGCGGCCTGGGACTATCTGGCAGAGCCGCTGCCCGGCAGCGCGAGCGACTTCATCGACCACTGGGGCGACCCGGCGCGCCTGCGCATCGTCGACCTCGCCGACCTGCGCGACTCGCTGCCGCCGGACGCGCCGCTGCCGGCCGGGACGACGGACGGCGCGCCCCGCGAGGAACCGGCGGCGGCGCGGGCGCCCGGCGGCCCGACCCAGGCGGTGCGGGCCATGCTGTTCGCCGACGTCGTCGGCTACAGCACGATCCAGGACCATCACCTGCCGGCTTTCTGGGCCTTCCTGCAGGCGGTGCGCGACCGGCTCGGCGCACGGCTCGACCCGGCCGTCCACATCGGCAGCTGGGGCGACGCCCTGTTCATCGTCACCCGGTACGCCGTCGAGCTGGCCGACATCGCCGTCGGCCTGACGGAGGCCTTCGAGTCGCTCGACGCGCGCGCGCTCGGCCTGCCGGTGCGCCTGCGCCTGCGAATCGGCCTGCACGCCGGCCCGGTGTTCACCGGCAGCCATCCGCTGAGCGGCGAGCAGGTGCTCTACGGCGGCAACGTCAACCGCGCGGCGCGCATCGAGCCGATCACCGTGCCCGGGCGGATCTACGCCTCCGAGCAGTTCGTCGCCCTGCTGACCAGCGAGCACAGCGCCGCCGTGGTCGAGGCGAGGATGACCGGCGAGGCACCGCCCGCGGCCTGGGCCTGCCGCTACCGCGGCGAGCTGTCGCTGGCCAAGAACTACGGCCGTCAGGTCGTCTACGAGATCGCGCCGCCCGACGCTCCCGCGCCCTCCCACGGGACCGGCGGCGGGACGGGTGCCGCGGCGACACCCGCGGAGGCGAGCCGATGACCGCGACCTTCGAGCTGACCCTGAAGAACGACATGGCCGAGCACGCGCGCCTCTCGGCGGCGCTGGCCGACTGGGCCGAGGCCCAGGGCATCGACGCCGGCCTGGTGACGACCTTCGAGCTGGCCTTCGACGAGATCCTGGCCAACATCACCAGCTACGCCTATGACGATGGCGGCGAGCACGCGATCGAGGTGACCTGCCACTGGGACGGCTCGGCGCTCAGCGCCGAGGTGGTCGACGACGGCCGGGCCTTCGACCCGCTGGCCGCGCCCGACCCCGACCTGGAGGCCGGGCTGGACGAGCGGGAGATCGGCGGGCTGGGCCTGTTCATGGTCCGCCAGCTGATGGACGATGTCGCCTATCGGCGCGAGGACGGGCGCAACCGCCTGAGCTTCGCCAAGAAACAGGACGCTGCGTAGCAGGACAACGGGAGTCGGTGATGGAGATCAGTCAGGAAAACCGGGGCGGGCTTACCGTCGTGACCCTCAACGGCAAGCTCGACACGGTCTCGTCGCCGGAGGTCCAGGCCGCCGTGATGGCCGCCCTGGAGAGCGCCGACAAGGGGGTCGTGATCGACATGGCCGAGGTCGCCTACGTCAGCTCGGCCGGGCTGCGCGTCATGCTGATCGGCGGCAAGACCGCCAAGGCCAAGGCCAAGACCTTCCGCATCGCCGGCCTGAAGCCCGCGGTCGCCGAGGTCTTCAAGATGTCCGGCTTCGACCGCCTGCTGGAGATCCACCCCGACGTCGCCGCCGCCGTCGGCTGACGGGAGCGGTCACGCCGACCGCCGCTCGCGCTCCGGCAGGCCGCCGGCCAGCGCCTCGGCCTCGCTCTCGAACAGCTCGACCAGGGCGTCCATGACGGCGCGCACGCGCGGCACGCGGCGCAGGTCCTGATGGACGATCAGGTGCTTGGTCGAGTCGACGGCCTCGATCGGCGGGGTCAGGCGGACCAGCGAGGGGTCGGTGTCGGCCGCGAAGCAGGCGACGACGCCCAGGCCGGTGCCGGCACGCAGCGCCTCCTGCAGCACCATGGCGTCGTTAAAGCGCACCGCCGGCAGCCGGCCCTCGAGCCGGGAGAGCAGCCAGTCCTGGCCCGAGAAGTAGTGGTGCTCCTCGTCGTAGCCGACCCAGGCGCAGTCGCGGAAGCGCGCCTCGGTCAGGGCCGCCGGATTGGCGGCGACGTAGTCGCGCGCGCCGTAGACGGCGAAGGCGAAGCGGCCGAGCCTGCGGGCGATCAGGCCCGGGCTCTCGGGCAGGCAGTCGCGGATCACCAGGTCGGCCTCGCGGCGCGACAGGTTGGCCAGCAGGTGGCTGACCGCGAGCTCCAGCTCGATCTCCGGCAGGCGCGCGCGCAGGGCCGGCAGGCGCGGCGCCAGGAACTGCGCCGTGACCTCGCCCATCGAGATCCTGACGGTGCCGTGCAGCCGGTCGGCCAGCGCCGGCTGGCGCCGCGCGACGGCCTCGGCCGAGCGCTCCATCGCCTCGGCCAGCGGCAGCAGCTCGCTGCCCGCCGGGGTCGGCAGGAAGCCCTGGGGCAGGCGGTCGAAGAGCCGCGCCGACAGCGATTCCTCCAGCGCCCTCAGGCGCCGCCCCGCGGTCGGCTGGGTGACCCCGAGCCGCCGCGCCGCCGCCGAGAGCGAGCCCTCCCGCGCGACCGCCAGGAAGACCCGCATGTCGTCCCAGTTCAAGGACATGGTGTGGTGCTCCTTCCGCCTTTCGTTGGGCGCTCTGCTCGCCGTCGTCCGTTCGTCGTCCCCGCTCTGCTTCGTCGTCCCCGCTCTGCTTCGTCGTCCCCGCTCTGCTTCGTCGTCCCCGCCCCTTCCTCCGTCATCCCCGCGAAAGCGGGGATCCAGAGAAAGACGCAGTGGGCTCGGGCGGTCGACGGTCCGCGCGGGCGGCTCTGTTCTCTGGATCCCCGCTTTCGCGGGGATGACGGAAGAGGGGACGGGAAAGACGAACGGGAAACACAAAAAACGCACGAGGCGCGAGCAAGCGCCCTCAAAGTTTCCGTTTAGAGGCTATGCGAGAACGAGAATCGCGCAACATTTTTCTTCAGGCTATGCCAGACTCCGCAACCAAGGAGCGGAGCCATGTACTTCGATCGTCGCCTCTGGCCCTTCACCGAGGGCCTGCGTGGCCGCATCGCCGCGTCGGTCGCCGTCGGCCTGGTCTCCTCGCTGATCGGCGTCGCGCGGCTGGCCCTGCTCGGCTGGCTGCTCGGCCGGATCCTGAGCGGCGCGGCCCTGGCCGAGCTCTGGCTGCCGGCGGCCGGGGTCTCCGGCGTCATCCTGCTGCGCGGCCTGGTCGAGTACGGGCGCATCGACCTCGCCCACGAGACCGCGGCCCGGGTCCAGCTGGTGCTGCGCGAGCGGCTCTACGACCGCATCGTCGCGCTCGGCCCGGCCTGGTTCGGGCTGAACCGCAGCGGCGACGTCATCACCTCGCTGGTCGAGGGCGTCGAGCAGCTCGAGGTCTATTTCGGCAAGTACCTGCCGCAGCTGGTGGTCGCGGTGCTGACGCCGCTGGCGATCTTCGGCTTCGTCGCCTTCCTCGACCTGCCGGTCGCCGCCGTGCTGCTGTTCTTCGCCCTGGTGACGCTCTTCGCGCCGGCGGTGTTCCACCGCTGGGACAGCCGCAACTCGCTGTCGCGCGCCCGGGCCTACCGCGGCTATGCCGCCGAGTTCCTCGACTCGGTGCAGGGCCTGGCGACGCTCAAGGCCTTCGGCCAGAGCCGCAGCCGCGCCGCCCTGCTGGCCGAGAAGGCGCAGGAGATCTTCCGCCGCACCATGTGGGTGCTGGCGACCAACTCGCTGACCCGCGGCATCGCCGACACCGGCATCGCGCTCGGCGCGGTCGCCGCCCTGGCGCTCGGCGCCTGGCGGGTCACGCAAGGCCAGATGGGCCTGACCGCCCTGCTGGTCGTGCTGCTGCTCGGCGTCGAGGTCTTCCGCCCCTTGCGCGACCTGCGCAGCCTGCTGCACGACGCCATGCTGGCGCGCTCGGCGGCGAGCGGCATCCTGGAGCTGCTGGCCGCGGAGCCGGCGATCGCCGACCCCGGAACCGATCCCGGCACGCTCGAGCCGAGCCTCGCCTTCGAGACGGTGCGCTTCAGCTATCCCGGCGGCCGCGCCCCGGCGCACCGCGGCCTCAGCTTCCAGGTCCGGGCCGGGGAGTGGGTCGGCATCGTCGGCGCCAGCGGCTGCGGCAAGTCCTCGATCCTGCGCTTGGCTCTGCGCTTCTACGACCCACAGGAGGGCCGCGTGACGCTGGGCGGCCGCGACATCCGCACGCTCGGCTTCGAGGCCCTGCGCCGGCACTTCGCGATCGTCGGCCAGGACACCTACCTGTTCCACGGCACGGTCGCGGAGAACCTGCGCCTGGGGCGGCCCGAGGCGAGCCCGGAGGAGCTGGAGGCGGCGGCCCGGGCCGCCAAGGCCCACGACTTCGTCATGGCCCTGCCCCGGGGCTACGACACGGTGATCGGGGAACGCGGCATCCGCCTGTCGGGCGGCCAGCGCCAGCGCATCGCCATCGCCCGCGCCCTGCTGCGCGACGCGCCGATCCTGCTGCTCGACGAGGCGCTCTCGGCGGTCGACGCCGACAACGAGGCGGCGATCCAGGAGGCCCTCGACCGGCTGATGGCCGGGCGCACGACCCTGGTGCTGGCGCACCGCCTGTCGAGCGTGATCGGCTGCGACCGCATCCTGGTCATGGACCAGGGCCGGGTCGTCGAGCAGGGCAGCCACGCCGAGCTGGTCGCCGCGAAGGGGGCCTACTGGCGTCTGATGGCCGAGCAGCTGCAGGGCGGCACGGTCGAGCACGCCGACCTGCTGCCGGTCGGGCCCGCGGCCGAGGACGCGATCCTGGCGCGGAGCAACACGGCGGAGGCCCCCGAGACCGCCGAGCCCGCGGATGCGATCATCCGCGCGGAAGGCCTGAGCTGGGGCGGCGTGATCCGCGAGCTGCTGGTCTACGCCAGGCCCTGGAAGGGCCGCCTCGCCCTGACCTTCCTGTTCGGCGTCGCCCGGGTCGCCGCCTTCATCGGCGTCGGTGTCCTCTCGGCGCTCGCCGTCGCCCAGCTCAAGGCCGGCGAGCCGGTCGTCGGGATCTTCCTGCTGCTCGCCCTGCTGGCGCCGGCCGCCGGCCTGCTGCACTGGCTGGAATCCTGGATCGCCCACGACATGGCCTTCCGCCTGCTCGCGACCCTGCGCGTCCAGCTGTTCGACAAGCTCGACCGCCTGGCCCCGGCCTTCCTGGTCCGCCGGCGCAGCGGCGACCTGGTGGCCATGGCGACCCACGACGTCGAGATGGTCGAGTACTTCTTCGCCCACACCATCGCGCCGGCCTTCGTGGCCGTCGTCGTGCCCGCCGCCGTGCTGGGCACGCTGCTCGCCTTCGACTGGCGCCTCGCCGCCGTGCTGACGCCCTTCCTGGCCGTCGTCGCGCTCTGCCCGATCCTGCTGCGCCGGCGCATCGACCGGCTGGCGGCGCGGGCCCGCGAGGCGCTCGGCGAGCTCAACGCCCAGGCCGTCGACTCGGTGCAGGGCCTGACCGAGCTGCTGGCCTTCCGCCAGGCCGAGGCGCGCAAGGCCCGCTTCCTCGCCCTGGCCGGGCGCCACCATGCCCTGCGCCGGCCGTTCTTCCGCGAGCTGACGGCCCAGGCCGCCGGCATCGAGGTCGCGACCGCGCTCGGCGGCCTCGCCATGGTGCTGACCGGCGCCGTGCTGGCCCGCGCGGGAGTCGTCGACGCGGCGCTGCTGCCGCTCTTCACCCTGATCGCCATGGCCGCCTTCCTGCCGGTCTCGGAGATCGCCGAGGTCGGCCGCCAGCTCGCCGACACCCTGGGCGCGACGCGCCGGCTCTACGCCGTCTACCACGAGCCCGAGCCGGTGACCGACGGCCCGCTGGACGAGATCCCGGGGGCGGCCGCTCTCGAGCCCGGGGGCGGCGCCGAGATCGTCTTCGAGGGCGTCGGCTTCACCTACCCCGGCCAGCCGAACCCGGCGCTCAGCGAGGTCGCCTTCGCGGTGCCGGCCGGCAGCTCCTTCGCCCTGGTCGGCGGCTCGGGCGCCGGCAAGACCACCGTCGCCCAGCTGCTGCTGCGCTTCTGGGACCCCCAGGCCGGCCGCATCCGGCTCGGCGGCCGCGACCTCGCGGACTACCGGCTCGACGCCCTGCGCCGCGGCGTCGCCCTGGTCGCCCAGGACACCTATCTCTTCAACGACACGCTGGAGGCCAACATCCGCCTCGCCCGGCCCGAGGCGACGGCGGAGGAGCTCGGCCGCGCGGTCCGCCAGGCCCACCTCGACGAGCTGGTCGACGGCCTGCCAGAGGGCCTGGCGACGAAGGTCGGCGAGCGCGGCGTCGCCCTGTCGGGCGGCCAGCGCCAGCGCGTCGCCATCGCCCGCGCCTTCCTGAAGGACGCGCCGGTCCTGGTGCTCGACGAGGCGACCTCGCACCTCGACGCGCTCAGCGAGCAGGCCGTGCACCATGCCCTGACCGAGCTGATGAAGGACCGCACGACCCTGGTCATCGCCCACCGCCTCTCGACGGTCCGCGAGGCCGACCGTATCCTGGTGCTTGAGCAGGGCCGCGTCGTCGAGCAGGGCCGCCACGACGAGCTGCTGGCCCGGCGTGGCAGCTACGCCCGCCTCGTCGCCCGGCAGCTCGGCGCGGGGCGCAGCGCCGAGACCCGCGCCGCGGAGTGACCCCGGCCGGGATGGGGCGTTCGGACGCAGGGGAATGCCCTGCGCCGGGGCACACATGCAGCCTGACCATTGCCGCCCGACCCGGGGGGCAGCCGAGACGACGCCGGACGACCCCGCTGGGCGGGGCGGGAGAGCGACGTGGCACAGGATCAGCGCACGGCGGAAACGCCGAACGACGCCCCGCCGGCCGGCGCCGGGCCCGGCGAGGCGCAGGGCCTGAGCGAAGCCGAGGCGGCGCGGCGGCTCGCGCAGTACGGCGAGAACGCCCTCGCCGAGCATCACGTCGGCGCCCTGGAGCGGCTGCTGCGCTTCTTCTGGGGGCCGATCCCCTGGATGATCGAGATCGCGGCCCTGCTCTCCGCGCTCCTCGGGCACTGGGGCGACCTCGCGATCATCCTGGCGATGCTCTTCATCAACGCCGGCGTCGGCTTCTGGCAGGAGTTCAAGGCCGACAACGCCATCGCGCTCCTCAAGCAGCGCCTGGCGCTCAAGGCGCGGGTCAGGCGCGACGGCGCCTGGAAGGACATCGAGGCGCGCCTGCTGGTGCCCGGCGACCTCGTGCTGGTGCAGCTCGGCAACGTCGTCCCGGCCGACCTGGAGCTGACCGGCGGCGACTACCTGAGCGTCGACCAGTCGGCGCTGACCGGCGAGTCCCTGCCGGTCGACAAGAAGGTCGGCGACCCGGCCTATTCGGGCTCGATCGCCAAGCAGGGCGAGATGACCGGCGTCGTCACGGCGACCGGCATGAAGACCTACTTCGGCAAGACCGCCCATCTCGTCGAGCAGGCCCGCAGCGTCTCGCATTTCCAGCGCGCCGTGCTGCGCATCGGCAACTTCCTGATCCTGGTCACCGTCGGGCTGGTGCTGGTCATCGGGCTCGCCGCCCTGTTCCGCCGCGACCCGCTGCTCGAGACGCTGCAGTTCGCCCTGATCCTCACCGTCGCCTCGATCCCGGTCGCGCTGCCGGCGGTGCTGTCCGTCACCATGGCGGTTGGCGCCGAGCAGCTGGCGCGGCTGAAGGCCATCGTCTCGCGCCTCGTCTCGATCGAGGAGATGGCCGGCATGGACGTGCTGTGCAGCGACAAGACCGGCACGCTGACCAAGAACGAGCTGACCCTGGGCGAGCCGCAGCCGGCGCCGGGCGTCGAGGCCGGGGAGCTGCTGCTGGCGGCGGCCCTGGCGTCGCGCCGTGAGGGACCCGACGCGATCGACGCCGCGATCCTCGCCGGCCTGCCCGCCGGCCGGAGCCTCGACGGCTACGCCGTCCGGAAGTTCCTGCCCTTCGACCCGGTCTCGAAGCGGGCGGAGGCCGAGATCGACGGCGACGGCAGGCGCTTCTCCGTCGCCAAGGGCGCCCCGCAGGTGATCGTCGAGCTCTGCGCGCCCGACGACGGGCAGCGCAAGGCGATCGCCGCGCGCGTCGACCGGGACGCGGAGAAGGGCTTCCGGACCCTGGGCGTCGCGCGCCGCGACGAGGCGGGCGGCTGGCGCTTCCTCGGGCTGGTGCCGCTGTTCGATCCGCCGCGCGACGACAGCGCGGAAACCATCGCGGCGACCCGCGCCATGGGCGTCGACATCAAGATGGTCACCGGCGACCACGAGGCCATCGCCAAGGAGATCGCGGGCAAGCTCAAGCTCGGGCAGAACATCGTCGTCGCCGAGGACGCCTTCGGCAAGGACGGCGCCGCACCCGCGCTCTCGCGCATCGTCGAGGCCGACGGCTTCGCCCGGGTCTTTCCCGAGCACAAGTTCGGGATCGTCAAGGTGCTGCAGGGCGCCGGCCACATCGTCGGCATGACCGGCGACGGGGTGAACGACGCGCCGGCGCTCAAGCAGGCGGACATCGGCATCGCGGTCAGTGGTGCCACCGACGCGGCGCGCGCCGCCGCCGACCTGGTGCTGACCGCGCCGGGCCTGTCGGTGATCACGACGGCGATCGAGGAGGCGCGCCGGATCTTCGAGCGGATGACCGGCTACGCGATCTACCGCATCGCCGAGACCATGCGCCTGCTGCTGTTCATGACCGCCAGCATCCTGATCTTCAACTTCTACCCCGTCACCGCGATCATGGTCGTGCTGCTGGCGCTGCTCAACGACCTGCCGATCATGATGATCGCCTACGACAACGCGCCGGTGGCCCCGCGCCCGGTGCGCTGGGACATGGCCCGGGTCCTGGTCATCGCCTCGGTCCTCGGCATCTACGGCGTGATCGAGAGCTTCGGCCTGTTCTGGATCGTGCGCGACTACCTGCAGCTGTCGCAGCCCGTGGTCCAGGCCCTGATCTTCCTGAAGCTGCTCGTCTCGGGCCACATGACGATCTACCTGACGCGCAACAGCGGGCCGGTCTGGGAGCGCCCCTGGCCGAGCTGGAAGCTCGTCGTGCCCGCCGAGCTGACGCAGCTGGCCGGCACGCTGGTCGTCGTCTACGGCCTGTTCATGGCGCCCACCGGCTGGCGCCTCGCGCTGCTGGTCTGGGCCTACGCCCTGGTGTCCTTCCTGGTCGCGAGCGGGGTCAAGATCGCCACCTACCGCCTGATGAACCATCACGTCCGCCCGTCGCGCCATCTCGCGCGCGTCGAGAGCCACGTGTCGGCCTGAGCGCGAGCGCCGGCCGGAACCGAAGGGAACGACGATGCCGAGGAAGCGTCCGGTCAAGGCTGCGGAGCTGTCGCTCGCCAGCGTGCCCGCCTTCTGGCCGATGGCGATGGCGGCGACGCTGGTCGAGGAGGGCGCCGAGCTCTACGCCAGGAACCTCAAGTTCGTCGAGGAGGAGATCCGGATCCACGACGAGCTCCGGCCACGGCTCGCGACGCCGAACCGCAAGCGGCTCGAGCTGCGGACCATGGTGCTGCGCGACTACGGCAGGCAAGGCGGGATTCCGACGCTCGTCGACGCGCCCCACGCCGGCCATACGGCGATGATCGCCGACTACCACAAGGGCCAGAGCCTGATCGCGACCCTGCTGGCCAACGGCGTCGGCCATGTCGCGCTGACCGACTGGAAGCCGGCCAGCGAGGACATGAAGGACCTCGAGATCGACAACTACCTGGCCGAGATGGTCGTCGCGATCGACGATCTCGGCGGCCGCGTGAACCTGGTCGGGCTCTGCCAGGGCGGCTGGGTTTCCGCGATGCTGGCGGCGCGCTTCCCGGACAAGGTCAACTCGCTGGTGCTCGCCGGCTCGCCGATCGACACCGACGCCGGCGACGGCCCGATCAGGCGGATGGTCCAGGATTCGCCGCTGTCGTTCTACAAGGAGCTCGTCGAGCTCGGCGGCGGCCTGATGAAGGGCAAGTTCATGCTCCAGGGCTGGAAGAACATGCATCCGGAGGAGCACTACTTCCAGGAGCACGTCGACCTCTACGAGCACGTCGACGACCCGGCCTACCTCGCCAAGAAGGAGGCCTTCGAGCGCTGGTACGAGAACCCGATCGACCTGCCGGGGCGCTGGTACCTGCAGGTCATCTCCCAGCTCTTCAAGGAGAACCGGCTCGCCAAGGGCAGCTTCGTCGGGCTCGGCCGCCGCCTGAGCCTGCGGCACGTCGGCTGCCCGGTCTATCTGCTGGCCGGCGAGAGCGACGACATCACCACCCCGGAGCAGGTCTTCGGTGCCGAGCGGCTGCTCGGCACGCCGCCGGCGAAGATCGAGAAGAAGCTGGTGCCCGGCGGCCACATCGGGCTGTTCATGGGCTCGCGCACCCTCGCCGAGACCTGGCCCGGGATCGCCCGCTGGATCTGCAGCTGCAGCTAGCAGACGGGGCGGCCGCGGCCGGCGCCCCCGCTACTGGGCGTTGGCCTCCTCGATGTAGGCCCGGAAGCCGTTCAGGTCGGCGTCCTGCAGGCGCACCGGGAAGGCCTGCGGCGGGGCCAGCGGATTGACCTGCTTCCCGTCGAGCAGGACCTCGTAGTAGAGGTGCGGCCCGGTCGCGAGGCCGGTGCTGCCGACATAGCCGATGACCTGCCCGCGCTCGACGCGGCTGCCCCTGTGCAGGCCGTGGGCGAAGCCCGAGAGATGGGCGTAGGCGGTCTCCAGGCTGCCGTCGTGGCGCAGCCGGATGTACTCGCCGTAATTGCCGCGCCAGCCGATCGTCTCGATGACGCCCTTCGCGGCCGCGCGGATCGGCGTGCCCTTGGGCGCGCCGAAGTCGACTCCCTTGTGGAAGCGCCGGCCGCCGAGCACCGGATGGATCCGCCAGCCCCAGGGCGAGGTGACCGGCGCATCGCCGAGCGGCCGGTCGAGATCGAGCAGGGCGACGCCCTTGCCGTCCTCGTGGACCAGGGCGACCAGGGAGCGGTCGACCTGGTAGCGGTAGACGCGGTGCCGCTTGTGGCCGTCGTCCAGCTCGGCGTAGCGCAGCTCGGCGCTCCGCCTGCCGCCGTGGACCGAGGTCAGCTCGTAGACGAGGTCGTACTTCGACTCCCGCGAGGGCTTGCGCGGCGCGTCCGGGTCGTAGCGGAAGGCGAGAGAGACCTCGCGGACCAGGTCGGCCGGCACCGACGCACGGCGCAGGGTGGCGGCGAAGTCCCGCCCGACGCGGCCGGAGACCTGGTGCACGCTCAGCTGGACGTCGTTCGAGGGCACGGCGTTCGAGGACGCGGCGGCCTCGGCCGTGGTGCCGCCGGACAGGTCGATGGTCAGATCCTCGGCGGCGCTCAGCTCGAGGTGCAGGGAGCGCACGACGGCCCCCTTGGCGCCCGGCTCGACGACCAGCCGGACCCGGTCGCCCGGCCGCAGGCTGCGCGGATCGAAGAGGTCGCCCAGCGCGTCGATCACCGCCGCGCGGCTGTGCGCCTCGACCCCGGCCCGGCGGAGCAGGCGATAGAGGCTGTCGCCCCGGCCGACCTCCAGCACCCGGGTCTGCGCGGCCGCCGCCTTGGCGACGGCGGCCGGATCCGCCGCGGCGGCCGGCTGCCCGAACGGCCGCCCCGACAGGCTGCCGAGCGCGAAGAGGCCCAGGGACAGGCCGAACGTCAGCCACAAGGCGGCGGAAGCCGGCCGGCCCCAGCCGCGCCGTTCCTGCAATTCCGGATGCTTCAAGTCTCTCCCCCGATCGCTTTCCTGCCAGGCGGCGGGCTCCCGTCCCGATCGACCGCCGCCTGCCCCCTGGGTACCGCGGCGGCCGCCGCAGCACCACGAGTCAGATGGCCGCATCGGGCCGGCCGAAGATGCGGATCCGCGACAGGCCGCCGTCCGGATGCAGGTTGACCTTGACCTGGTCGACCGGCCCCAGCGCGGCGAGCCGCCCGGCGTCGAAGCCGTGCAGGCTGTCGGCCGCCATGCGCTGCGGCGCCAGCAGCTGCGGCCAGAACTGCGCCTGGGTGACCAGCACCTCGGCGGGCAGCTCGGCCCCGACCAAGGCGGCCTGCAGCGAGACTTCGTGCGGGAAGTTGCCCTTGTAGTGGGCGGTATCGAGCTCGATCCGCTCGACCGTGCCGGGCGCCGCCAGGGCGAGGATCAGCCAGTCGTGGCCGGGCTCGCGCCGGCGCCGGGTCTCCCAGCCGTCGCCCATGTCGCGGCCGCGGCCCTCGCTGAGCACCGCCCAGAGGTCGCCGTAGTGGGCGTCGTTCCAGGCGATCGGCCGGCCGCCGCGCTTCAGCGCCGACAGCTCGATCGCGCCCTCGCCCGAGAGGTCGGGCACGACCCGGCCGTAGACGCGAAGGCGCGCGAGGCCGCCGTCGGGATGCTGGTGCACGCGCAGCCAGAGCCAGGGCCCCGACGCCGCGGCCTCGGCGAAGTGGTGCGCCGAGGGGCCGAGGCGGAAGGGCGCCAGCACCGGGCGCCAGTCGGCCTCGCCCGGCTCGCCGCTGCAGTCCGCGCCCTCGATCGAGACGGCCGGCGGGTAGTTGCCGGTGAAGTGCGAGGTGTCGAGGTCGAAGCCGCTGACCGTCCCCGGCACGCCGAGCCTGAGCACCGCCCAGTCGTGGCCGGCGTCGCGCCGCCGCCGGCTCTCCCAGCCGTCCATCCACTTGCCGAAGTCGTCGTAGACGCCCGGCTTGAAGACCGCGGGTCCGTCGGCGAGCATCCGCTCGGCGGCGCCGAAGGAGTCGTCGGAGCAGGCGACGACCGCCGTGCCGAGGCGCGGCGAGGCCAGGTTGACCGCGCCGCGGGTGAAGTCGGGCAGCGCCGCCGGCGCCGGTGCGATGATGTCGGTCACGGGTCCGAAGGCCCCCTGCTTGCGTTTTGCCGCTGGCCAGCGCAGCGGTTCCGCGCGACCCTACGCCAGCCGCCGCGTCCCGCTCCAGAGCCCAGAGGCACCATGCAGCGCTTTCTCGATGCCGAGCCCCTGACCGCCGCCGCCTTCGCGCCCTTCGGCGCGGTGATCGAGGCGCGCGACGAGACTTCGGTCCCGATCAACCAGGGCTACACCACACGCTTCCACGCGCTGGCCACAGCCGAGACGGGGGCCGACGGGCAGGCGATCCTGTCGCTGTTTCGGGCCCGGCCGCGCCCGCCGCAACTGGCCATGCTCGAACGGCACCCGCTGGGCACCCAGGCTTTCGTGCCGCTCGGCGGCCGGCCCTGGCTGGTCGTCGTCGCCTCGGCCCCGTCGGGCGACGCCTGCCGCGCCTTCCTCGCGAGCGGCGACCAGGGCGTGCAGTATGCCGTCGGCACCTGGCACCACCCGCTGCTCGCCGTCGAGCCCCAGGACTTCCTGGTCGTCGACCGCGCCGGCCCCGGCGAAAACCTGGAGAAGGCGGCGCTGCCGGAGCCGGTGACGCTGAGGTGGTGAGGCGGGGCGGTCGCGCCCTCGCGTCCCTCGGCAGGCTCGGCTTCCCCGACAGACATCCCCGCGCTCCTCTTCCGTCATCCCCGCGGAAGCGGGGATCCAGAGCGGCCCGCTCGGACCCCGCGGCCCCTGGATTCCCGCCTTCGCGGGAATGACGGAGAAAGGAAGACCTACCAGGCTGCGGAAATAGGAGCGATTTTCCGCGCCGGCGGGCTCAGATCGGGGCTGTCGGCGAGGGGATGTGGGCCGTTGCCCTGGTTTTGCGGTCGCTTTCTGGTGTTTCGGCCTGCTTCGGACGGAGTCCTGGCCCGCTCAGGTCGCAGCGAGCAGCTTGGGCAGCCTGACCAGGTTGTAGGCGGCGACGCGCAGGGTGAACATCCAGCCGACGCGCGCGAGGCCGCGATGGCGGGTCTTGCGCAGGCCGCCGGTGGTCTTGATCCAGCCGAAGGCCTCTTCGATGCGCTTACGCAGGCGCTGGCTGACGGCATAGCCGGGGTGGCGGGTCGTGCGTCCGTCGACGGCCGAGCGCCGCC
>NZ_FWZX01000006.1 GCF_900177295.1 Tistlia consotensis USBA 355 | reverse complement strand
CCCTCGACCTCACCGAGCAGACTGAGCTCAAACCCGTCCACAATGTCCCCGAACGGGTGTCCACTATGTCCCCGGTCTGAACAGACAAGCTCAGGATGAAGCGAATGGGGGACCGTCGCCGGGCGGGGGAGGCTGGCGGCCGCCACTTCGACCGGCCCGGTCCCGCCTTCTGCATGCCTGATCCATCTTCCGGGGATTGGCGGGCCACACCTCCTTGCGCTATGACTATTGCGAATGCGAAGGAGTCGCATTCGCAATAGGTCCGACCGCGTTTATAGAGGAAGCAGATGGAACAGCAGACGGGTGCGACCGTCCTCACGGCGCCGGCCGAGGGCGCCTCGACGATGGCCGGCGGCGGCGGGGCCGCTCCCGCACCGTTGGCCGGTGGCGACCCGACCCTGGCCGACCCGACCCTGGCCGACCCGACCCTGGCCGATCCGGGCCTCGCCGCTGCGCCGGCCGGCGGCCTGGAGGCCACGCTGCGCCACGCCTGGGAGATCCTGCTGGCCGGCGGGCCGGTCGTCATGATCCTGCTGGCACTTTCGGTCGTCGCCCTGGCCATCGTGCTGGTCAAGCTCTGGCAGTTCCGCGCCGCACGGCTCGGCGACCGGCGCACGGCACGCCGCGCGCTGTCGCTCTATCGCACCGGCCGCAGCGGCGAGGCGCTGGCGCTGGCCGGGCGCTCGCGCAACCCGGTCGCCCGCGTGCTGGTCCGCGCGATCAACGGCAGGGCCCGCCGCGACCTGCCCGAGGCGATGGTGCGCGAGGAGGTCGTGCGCTACGGCGCCGACCTGCTGGAGAGCCTGCGCGGCTGGTTCCGGCCGCTCGAGGTGATCGGCTCGCTGGCGCCGCTGCTCGGCCTGTTCGGCACGGTGCTCGGCATGATCTCGGCCTTCCAGCAGCTCGAGGAGGCCGGCAGCCAGGTCGATCCCTCGATCCTGTCCGGCGGCATCTGGGAGGCGCTGCTGACCACCGCCGTCGGCCTCGCCGTCGCCATGCCGGTGATCGTGCTGCTCAACTGGCTGGAGCGCCGGGTCGACCGCCTGGCCCACGAGATGGACGACTGCGTCACCCAGGTCTTCACCGAGGACCTGTCGTTCGCCCCGGTCGCGGAGGAGAGAAGCCATGGCGGCCTCGAGGGCCGGACGGCCGCGCTCGTCGCTGGCCGCTAGTGCCCGATCGCGGAGAAGCAGGCGACGGAACGACCCATGGTTCGAAGCGTGAATCGGTCACTCGGATCGGGTAAGCACCAGCTTTCTACGAAAGCTGGTGCGGGGGCCCGGCGCAGGGCGCTGATCAGCCTGACGCCGCTGATCGACGTCGTCTTCATCCTGCTGATCTTCTTCATGCTGGCCTCGAGCTTCCTCGACTGGCGCTCGATCGACCTCGACGCCCCGGGCCGGACCGGCGCCGGCTCGTCGGTCGAGGGCGCGCTGCTGGTCGAGCTGCGTCCCGAGGGCCTGCGCCTCTCGGGCACGCCGATCGCGCCCGAGGAGCTGAGCCGGCGCGTCGCCGCCCTGCTGGCCGAGCGGCCGGACCAGAAGGTGCTGCTCCGGCCGGCGCCGGGCGTCGCGCTGCAGGACGCGGTCGCCGTGCTGGACCGGCTGACCGCCGCCGGCGTCACCGCGCTGTCCCTGATCCGCAGCCCCTGAGGACCCTGCCGTGCGCTTCGATCCCCCCAGGCCGAGAAGCGACGACGAGCGGATCCTGCCGCTGATCAACGTCGTCTTCCTGCTGCTGATCTTCTTTATGCTGACCGGGCGGCTCGCCGCCGGCGATCCCTTCAAGGTCGAGCCGCCGCGCTCGGCGACCGAGGGGCCGGCGGCGGCTCAGGAGGCCGTGGTGCTGCTCGGCGCCGACGGCCGCCTCGCGCTCGACGGCCTCGTGATGGAGCGGCCGGCGCTGGCCGAGGCGGTGGCCGGCCGGCTGCGACAGGAGCCGGACACGCCGATCCGGCTGAAGGCCGACGGCCGGGCCGAGGCGACGGCGGTCGTCGAGGTCATGGAACTGCTGCGCGATGCCGGCGCGGCGAAGCTGCAGCTGCTGACGGTCCCGGAGGCGCGCTGATGGAACTCGGCCGCAGCCACTGGCTGGCCGCCTTCGCCGGCGCCCTGGCGCTCCACGCCCTGGTCGCCGCCGTCTGGCTCTGGCAGGCGCCGGCCTCCGGCGCCGCCAGCGCCGGCCTCGGCGGCGTCACTGTCTCGCTCGGCCCCTCGGGCGGCGCGCCCGGCTCGGAGGCGCGGCAGTCCGAGGCCAGCGACAGCGCCGAACCGGTGGCGGCGGCCGAGAGCGTCGAGGCCGAGCAGCTGGAGAGCGTCACCTCCGTGACGCCCGAGGCGGCGGAGGTCCCGCCGGTCGCGCCGGAGACGGCCCAGGTCATCGAGACGCCGGTCCAGCAGCCGGTCGAGCCGCTGCCGCAGCCGGAGCTGACCGAGCTGGCCGAGGTCCCGGCGGTCGAGGCGAAGCCTGTCGACGCCGAGCCGCAGCCCGAGATCGCCAAGGCCGTCGAGCCGCCCGAGGCCGCGACGGCGCGGGAGGTCGTGGCGGCTGTGCCGCCACCGCCCAAGCCCCGCGACCTGCCCGAGGCACCGAAGCGGAAGCCGAAGCAGGCCGCGCAGCCGGTTGCGAAGGCGGCTCCGGCATCGGCCGCGCAAGTGACGGAGCAGGTCGCTGCCGCGACGGCCGGCCCACCCGACGAGGCCGCGTCCTCGGTCGCTGGCGCGGGCGGCATGAGCGGCACCCAGGCGCGGCGCGACAGCGGCAACGGCCCCTCGACCAGCGGCGGCGGACTGCCCGGCGAGAGCGCCGACTACCTCTCGCTGCTGCAGGCCTGGCTGGAGAAGCACAAGGTCTACCCGGAGCGCGCCCAGGCGCGCCGCCAGGAGGGCACGGTGCTGCTCTACTTCGTCATGGACCGGGACGGCAAGGTGCTCGACCACCGGATCGTGCGCGGCTCCGGCCACCCCCTGCTGGATCGCGAGGCCGAGGAAATGATCGCCCGCGCCGACCCGCTGCCGGCGATGCCGGACTCGATGCAGCGCGACCGCCTGGAGCTGGTCGTGCCGGTGCAGTTCCTGCTGCGGTAGGGGCGGATTTTCACCGCAGCCTCTCCGTCAGCTCCGCCCTTCTTCGTCACGCCTCCTCTTCCCTCGTCATCCCCGCGAAAGCGGGGATCCAGAGGAAAGCGCCGCCAGCACAGGCTGCCGGCCGCCCCCGCTCACGTCTTCGTCCTCTGGATCCCCGCTTTCGCGGGGATGACGAAGAAGAACGGGGATGACGAAGTGGGGGCGGGAATGACGGCAGAAGGAAGGGAAGACGGAAGAAGGGGCGGGCGCGCCCTCACCCCGCCTTCTGCTTCTCCCGGTGGTAGTCGAAGGTCTCGTTGATCTTGTCGAGCAGGTGCCGGCCGCCGGTGGTCGGCGGGAACCTGGCCGGGCGGTCGGGGCCCTGGCAGGTCTCCAGCACCGTCAGGTCGGCCTCGAAGGCGGGATCGTAGAAGAACGGCAGGGAATAGCGGTCGCGGCCCGAGCGGTTGATCACCCGGTGCTGGGTCGAGCTGAAGATGCCGTTGGTCCAGCGCTCCATCATGTCGCCGATGTTGACGACGAAGCTGCCCTCGACGAAGGGCGCGTCGATCCACTCGCCGGCGGCGTTGCGAACCTGCAGGCCGCCGACCGGGTCCTGGGCCAGGATCGTCAGGCAGCCGAAGTCGGTGTGCGCGCCGGCGCCGATCCGGGCCTCGGTGATCGGCCCGGTCTGCGGCGGGTAGTGCAGCGGGCCGAGGGTCGCCATCGGGCCGTCGAGCCAGCGGTCGAAGTGATCCTCGGGCAGCTCCAGGGCCAGCGCGAAGGCGTGCATGATCTCGCGGCCCAGGCCGCACAGCCGGTCGTAGCCGGCCTGCATGGTCTCCTGCCAGCCGGGCAGGCCGGCCGGCCACTGGTTCGGCCCGTGCAGCGGCGTGCCGGCCTCGACCAGCGGATGGTCGGGCGGCAGGTCGCGGCCGATCTTGATGCCTTCCTTGAAGTCGCCGGCCTCCTTCTGCTTGGCCGGATCGAGGTTCTCGCCGCCGAGCGCGAAGTAGCCGCGGTGGCAGGCCGACTTCTCGATGGCGATCTCGGCCTTCCTCTCGGGCGGCAGCGCGAAGAAGCGCTTCGCCTCGGCGAAGACCGCGTCGAGCGTCTCCTGCGGGATGCCGTGGTTGACGAGGTAGAAGAAGCCGATGTTGCGGCAGGCCTCGCCGATCTGCCGCGCCGTCTCGCGCCGATCCTCCGGGCCGCCGGCGAGGAAGCGGCCGAAGTCGATGACCGGCACCGCTTCGACCGGCACGCGGGCGCCGACCAGGGCGGGGTCGAGGGTGTCGTTGACGGAAGACTCGACGGACATGACGGGGCTGCCTCGCTTGTCGACGAATGGCTTGACACCTACCACAGAAAACCTGCGACTTCCAACAAGACGGCCTTGGCGCCGGCGGCCGCCTTCTGCCATAAGTCGGAGGGCCGCCCGGCCTTCGCAAGACGGCGGCCGGAGCGGCGGCGGAGCGTGGAGAGAGGCGGGATGTCGGAGAGCTATCTGCTCGGCGTCGACCTGGGGGCGGGCAGCCTGAAGGCGACGATCATCGACGGGAACGGCGGCGTCGCCGGCGAGGGCTCGCACCCGATCGAGACCTCGATGCCGAAGTTCGGCTGGTCCGAGCAGGACCCCGATTCCTGGTACGAGGCGCTGTGCCGGGCGGTGCCGGCGGCGCTCGCCGCGGCCGCGGTCGATCCCGGCGCGATCCGGGGCATCGGCCTGTCGGGCGGCGCCCACATCCCGGTGCTGACCGATGCCGAGGACCGGGTGCTGCGCCCGGCGATCATGTGGAACGACCAGCGCAGCGCCGCCGAGGCGCGCGAGCTGCACGAAGCGGCCGGCGAGCTGATCATCGCGAAGTCGCTGAACCGGGTGAACCCGACCTGGGCCATGGCCATGCTGAAGTGGCTCGGCCGCCACGAGCCCCAGGTCGTGGCCAGGGCGCGCCGGCTCTACATCGCCAAGGACTACCTGCGCAGCCGCCTGACCGGCACCTGGGAGACCGACTACAGCGACGTCCTGGGCGCCCTGATGGCCGACGACGCGACGCGCAGCTGGTCGCCCGAGCTCTGTGCCCTGATCGACTGGCCGCTGGACAAGCTGCCGCCGGTCGTGCGGCCCGAGGCGGTGGTCGGCGGCGTCACCGCCGAGGCGGCGGCCCGTACCGGCCTGGCCGAGGGCACGCCGGTGGTCTGCGGCTCCAACGACACGACGGTCGAGTTCTTCGGCGTCGGCGCCCTGGAGCCGGGCATGGGCGCGATCAAGCTGGCGACCGCCGGCGTGCTGTTCCTGGCGACCCGCGGGCCGAGCGTCAATCCGCCGATCTCCTGCTATCCGCACATCGTCGACGGGCTCTACTACACCGCGACCGGCACCAACTCCTGCGCCTCGGCGCACCGCTGGCTGCGCGACCGCTTCTTCCTGGGGCCCGATGGTGATGGCGCCGCAGCTTTCGCCGAGATGGACCGCCTGGCCGGCGCGATCGCGCCGGGCAGCGAGGGCCTGCTGTTCCATCCCTACCTGCAGGGCGAGCGTGCGCCCTACTGGGACCCGCTGCTGCGCGCCGACTTCGTCGGCATGACCATGCGCCATCAGCGCGGCCACTTCGCCCGGGCGCTCTACGAGGGCATCGCCTTCTCGATCCGCGACCTGCTGGAGGCGGCGCGCCAGCTCGGCCTCGACTTCACGACGATCCGTCTGATGGGCGGCGGCGCGCGCAGTGCTACCTGGCGCCAGATCATCGCCGACGTCACCGGCCTGGAGATCGAGCGGCCGGCCAACGGCGACGCCTCCTTCGGCGCGGCCCTGGTCGCCGGCATGGGCGTCGGCCTGTTCGCGAGCCCGCGGGAGGCGGTCGAGCGCTGCGTGCGGATCCTCGACCGCTGCCCGCCGGATCCGGAGCGGCACGCTTTCTATTCGCAGCTGTTCGGGCTCTACAAGCAGACCCAGGCGGCGCTGGCGCCGATCAACCACCGGCTCCACGCCCTGGTCGAGCAGGGCTGAGGCGGGCTCAGTCCCCGCCGTCGAAGCGGTAGGTCATGATGTGGGCGAGGCGGCTGACCGCCTGGCCGCCGTTGGTGAAGGGCAGCTCCATGACCCTCAGGCGGACGTGCTCGCGCCCGACGAGCGCCGCCGGGCCGACCGACCAGCCGATCAGGCCGGTGTCGCGGACCAGGCCGAAGTGCTCGCGGAACTGGCGCTCGTAGAGCAGTGGCGTGCGGTCGCTGAAGCGCTGGCCGGGCTTGGTCGTGTAGCTGACGATCCGGAAGTCCTCGCCGACGATCCGGTAGATCGGGTCGGGCTCGCCCGCCGGCAGGTCGCTGACCACCAGGGCCGGGTGCCAGCCGCGGAAGTCGGCGAACTCCATGTCGGCCCAGTCGGGCGTCGGCCGGCCGCCGCGCCGCTCGTCCCAGATCCGGATCACGCCGGCCAGATGCGGGGCGGCCCGCATCGCCTCCTCGGGCCCGAAGCGGCGCAGCACGAAGGGTTCCGCGTCCGGATTCTCGATCGCCTCGAGCAGGCCTCGCATGAAGCTGTCGTCGGGGGCGGTGTTCATCGGGACCTCGCGACCGTCCGGTGGGCGGGGACCTTCCGGGGACCGAGACTAGCGGAAACACGGTTAACGCGTGATTTACACGCCTGCGAGCGACGGGACGCCCGCGCGGGTCCCCGGCTAGTCGTCCTTGATGACGTAGGCCGCGGAGATGCCGCCGTCGATCGGGTAGGCGGCGCCGGTGATGTAGCTCGCCTCGTCGCTGGCCAGGAAGGCGACCAGCCCGGCGATCTCCGACGGCTCGGCGATGCGGCCCATCGGCATGAAGGGCCGGCGCGCGTTCCAGGCGGCCTCGTCGGACAGGAAGGCCTTGACCAGCGGCGTGCCGACCGGACCGGGGCAGATCGCGTTGAAGCGGATGCCCTTGCGGCCGTACTGGACGGCCATCTCCCGGGTCATCGCCAGCACGCCGCCCTTGGCCGCGGTGTAGGCGATCTGCGGATAGGCCGAGCCGACCAGGGCGACCAGCGAGGCGGTGTTGACGACCGAGCCGCCGCCGGCCCGCTCCAGGTGCGGGATGCCGTACTTGCAGGCCAGGAACACGCCGGTCAGGTCGACGCGCAGGGTCTTCTCCCAGACCTCGAGCGGCGTCTCGACCGGGCCGTCGTCGCCGGGCAGCAGCACGCCGGCGTTGTTGAACAGGACGTCGAGGCCGCCGAGCGCCCCGGCCGCCTCGCTCATCAGGCTCTCGCAGCGCACCGGATCGGCGATGTCGCCGGTCAGCGCGACCGCGCTGCCGCCGGCCGCCTCGATCTCGCCGAGCGTCGCCGCCAGGCCCTCGGCCTTGAGGTCGACCGCGGCGACCGCGGCGCCCTCGGCGGCGAACTTGATCGCCGTCGCGGCGCCGATGCCGCCGCCGGCGCCCGAGATGAAGGCGCGCTTGCCCGCCAGTCTTCCTCTACCCGCCATGGCGACCTCCCCGGCTGTGGCCCGGTCCCGACGGTGGCCGAAGCCGCGGCGGCGGGCAAGGGACAAATAGTGGCAAGTCACAACTTCTCTGTTGAGCTTCGCAGATTCTTCGGTCTAGCCTCGGCCAGCGAACGACGGCGCCCCCGGATGGACTCCCAGACGGACTCCGGGACGGCCGCCGCGGCGGGAACAGGCGAGCAGAAGGGGAGAGCGGCGATGGCGAAGGGCAAGGACCGGGTCGCGGAGGAGGTCGCGCGGCTGCGTCACGACGGCATCGAGTTCCTTCGCTTCGAGCTGCCCGACCTGCACGGCAGCTCGCGCTCCAAGCTGGTGCCGATCGACGCGGTCGAGGGCTACGCCCGCAAGGGCCTCAACTTCTACGGCGGCGTGCTCGGCCTCGACTCCGCGGCCAACGTCATCTCCGGCACCGGGCTCAACGAGGAGATCAGCTACGCGGACTCGAAGCTGTTCCCGGACTTCTCGACCCTGCGGCGGGTGCCCTGGAAGCCGAACACCGCGAAGGTGATCTGCGACGTCCACTACATCGACGGCAGCCCGATCAAGGCCTCGCCGCGCTGGATCCTGGCGCAGCTGGTCGCGCAGGCCGGCGACCTCGGCTACGACGTCATGATGTCCCACGAGTTCGAGTTCTACCTGCTCGACAGGGACACGCGCGAGCCGCTGTTCGAGGGCGTGCACATCTTCAACTCGACGCGCAACAGCTGGATCCCGGCGCTCGACACGCTGCTCGCCCACCTGCAGGGCGTCGGCGTCGACCTGATCACCCACAACTGCGAGTACGCCGGCTCCCAGTTCGAGATCAACTACGGTCCCGCGCTCGGCGTCGCCGCCGCCGACAAGGCCTTCACCTTCAAGAACACGGTCAAGGAGGTGGCGCACCACGAGGGCTATCTCGCGACCTTCATGTCGAAGCCCTGGTCGGGGCGCGCCGGCTGCGGCTGCCACTTCCACATCAGCCTGATCGACCGGAAGACCGGCAGGAACGCCTTCCTCGACAGGAATGACAAGGACGGCCTGTCGCCGGTCGCCCGGCAGTTCGCCGCCGGCATCCTGAAGCACGCGCCGGCGCTGACCGCCCTGATCGCGCCGACGCCGAACTGCTACCACCGCCTGAAGCCGCACACCTTCGCGCCGTCCAACGTCTCCTGGGGCATCGAGGACCGCAGCGCCCTGGTGCGCAGCAAGGCGACCGGCGACGAGGGCACGCACCACGAGATGCGCGGCGCCTCGGGCCTGGCCAATCCCTACCTCAGCGCCGCCGGCACCCTGGCCGCCGGCCTGCTCGGCCTGCAGGGCAAGCTGAAGCTGGGGCCGCAGTCCAAGGGCCCGAGCGAGGACGACCCGAGACACCCGAAGCTGCCCAGCCGCCTCGACCTCTCGCTCGCCGCGCTGGAGGCCGACAAGGCCTTCGGTGCCATGCTCGGCGCCGACTTCCTGAAGCTCTTCACAGCGGTCAAGGGCGCCGAACTCCAGCGCTTCTGGGACCACGTCACCGACTGGGAGCGGGCCGAGTACATGGAGCTCTACTGAGGGGGGCTGGAAGGGCTTCACCCTTCGACAGGCTCAGGATGAAGCCCTTTTCGGGCCGCTTCCAATTCGCTTCATGCTGAGCTTGTCGAAGCGTGAAGCGAAGCGGCACGGACCGCGCGCGATCAGCAGGCGGCCAGGATGTCCCGCAGCCGGCCCCTGAGCGTGCCCTTGCGCGGCGAGAAGGAGCCGTCGAAGGCGGCCGAGCCGATGGTGAAGGCGTCGCATCCGGCCTCCTTGAGCGCCCGGATGCGCTGGCCGCTGTCGACGCTGCCGGCGCAGATCAGCCTGCCCCGGCCGTCGAGGCCGGCGCGGGCGGCGCGCACCAGGTCCAGCGGATCGGCCTCGGTCGCGCGGTAGGCCAGCAGGTCGACGCCGGCGCAGCCCAGCTCGAGGAAGCGGCGGCACTGCGCCTCGACCAGCTCGGGCGTGCCGCCGAGCTTCGTCGGATGGCCGACCGGCTTGCCGGGGAAGGGGTAGTAGCCCAGCCCCCCGGCTCCCGCCTTGCCGTTCAGCAGCCTCATGACGCCGGCGACGTCGGTGCCGCCGAGCAGCCGCTCGACGCCGATCTCCGCGGCGGTCCTGGCCGAGTTGAGCGCCGCCTCGGGGCTCTCCGAGACGACCTCCATGTAGCTGACCGCGCCGCTGTCGCGGATCGCCCGGTTCAGCGCCTTCAGGGTCGCCCTGTCGACGCCGACGTCCTTGAAGCCGACATGGCCGAGCCCGAGCGGGCGGATCTCCTCGAAGACCTCCAGGCAGTCCTCGACCGTCTGGTCCTGCCGGGTCAGCATGAAGATGAAGTCCATCGTCCGGTACCTCGAAACCTGAAGAATCCGCGTCCCGGGAGGCCCCCGGGACCCGCCCGACGACGGCCCGCGCCGGTCTCTTCTCTCTACCACAGATGTTGTGGTGCTGGCAGGAAATTTGGTAGTTGCAAAGTTCCGGCTTGGCCCTCGGCAACCGCCGGGGCGAGGCACTGCCGGTCCGCCTTGCCTCGTCATCCCCGCGAAAGCGGGGATCCAGAGAAAGGAACCGTCCGCGGAGGCGGTCGACGGGGCGCGCCTGATTGCTTCGTTCTCTGGATTCCCGCTTTCGCGGGAATGACGAAGGGAGAGGGAAGGCTGCGCCGCTACCGCCCGCTGCGGGCCCGCCGGGCCAGCAGGACGATGGCGTAGCCGCCGAGCATGATCAGGGCGGCGCCGCCGGTCGAGATGGTGCCGAGGGTCGGCACGCCCGGCGTGTAGCCGGCGACCATCTTGGCGTAGAGGAACTCCGGCACGGTGGTGTCGGCGCCGGTCGTGTAGAGCGACAGCGGGAAGTTGCCCCAGGACAGGAGGAAGGCGAAGAGCGCGCCGGAGAAGATGCCGGGCCAGAGCACCGGCAGCGTCACCTCCTTCAGGACCTGCCAGCGCGAGGCGCCGAGGTCGAGCGCCGCCTCCTCGAGCGCGGCGTCGAAGGAGTAGACCTGGATCGAGATCACCAGGGTGACGATCGGCACGATCCAGACCAGGTGGGCGAAGATCGCCGTGCGCCAGCTGAGCGGCAGGCCGAGCATGTTGAACCAGAGCAGCAGCGCCAGGCCGAGCACGGTCTGCGGGAAGAAGATCGGCAGCAGCACGATGCGCTGGAACAGGGTGCGGCCCTTCCAGTTGTAGCGCGCGAAGGCGAGCGCGCCGCAGAAGGCCAGGACCACCGAGATCGCCGTGACGATCAGGGCGATGGTGATCGAGGTCTGGATCAGGATCGAGACCTCGATCGAGTTGATCGTCTTGTCCCACCAGCGCAGCGACCAGCGCGCGATCGGGAAGATGAAGTAGCGGCCCTGGTTCAGCGAGGCGAGCAGGCCGCAGACCACCGGCAGGTAGAGGAAGACGACGATCAGGCCGGTCCAGATCCAGACCAGCCGCCTGTTCCTGCCGCTTCCGGCCGTCGCCGCCATCTAGGAAACCTCCCCTTGAACCGGATCTGCGAGCGACGCGGCGGCCATCAGCGCCTCCCCAGGATGCGGTCGAGATCGAGATGGCGCAGCACGGTCAGCACCAGGGCGCCGACGACCAGCATCAGCAGCACCGCGAGCGCGGCGCCCAGCGGCCAGTTCTGCGCGTAGGTGAAGGCGATCTCGATGTCGTGGGTGATGACGATCACCGCCTGGCCGCCGAGCACCTTGGATTCCGCGATCGCGCCGACCGAGAGCACGAAGGTCAGCAGCGCGCCGATGATGATGCCGGGCAGGGACAGCGGCAGCTCGACCTCGCGGAAGATCTGCAGGCGCGAGGCGCCCAGGTCCCCGGCCGCCTCGACGGCCTCCTGCGGCACCATCGAGAGGCCGAGGGTCATCGGGAACAGCATGAAGGGCAGGTAGGTGTAGACCATGCCGAACACGATGATGCCCGGCGTGAACAGCAGGTCGCCGATGCCGAAGCCGAACAGGCTGCGCAGGCCGCCGTCGAGCACGCCGTTCTTGATGAAGAACAGCACCCAGCCGTAGAGCCGCACGTTCTCGGAGATGAACAGCGGGAAGACCATCAGCAGGGTGATCAGGTTGGCCCAGCGGCCGAACAGCTTGGCCAGGCCGTAGGCGACCGGATAGGACACGACCGCCAGGATGCAGACCGACAGGAAGGCGAACCACAGCGACCAGAGGAACGACATGTAGACCGTGTTCGCCGGGTCGAAGATGGTCTCGTAGTTCTCCAGGGTCGGGTGCGCCAGCAGCGCGAAGCTGCGCGGCTCGGAGAAGCTGAAGCCGAGGACCGCGAGCAGCGGCGCCAGGAAGCCGACCGCCAGCAGGAGCAGCAGCGGCAGCGAGAGCAGCGGCCCGGCGCGCAGCCTCAGGCGCCGCCGCGCGATCGCGCGGGGCGGCAGGGCCTCGGAAGCGTCGGCCGTGGTCATCGCGCGCCTGCCCTCCGTCCGCCGTGCATCAGTCGGTCACCAGGATCGAGTCCTTGGCGTCCCAGCCGATCAGGACCTCCTGGTCGAGGCCACCCTGGTAGGCCTGCTGGCGCAGCCGCTCGACGATGAAGACCTTCTCGCCGACGCGCACCTGGTACTGGATGCGCGAGCCGAGGGCGTACTCGTTGTAGACCGTGCCGCGCAGGTGGTTCTCGGCCTCGCCGGCCGAGCCGAGGAAGCGCAGCGATTCCGGGCGCACGACCAGGTGGCCGGTGTCGAAGGCCGCGACCCCGCCGGGCAGGGCGAAGTCGCCGGGCAGCTCGATGCCGACGGCGTGGCCGTTCGGGCCCTTGCGCACGTCGATGACGTTGACCTCGCCCATGAACTCCGAGACGAAGCGGTCCCGGGGATGCAGGTAGATCTCCTCGGGCGTGCCGACCTGGACCAGCTTGCCGGAGCGCATCACGCCGATGCGGTCCGACATCACCATCGCCTCCTCCAGGGAGTGGGTGATGTACATGAAGGTCTTGCCGGACTCCTTGTGGATGTCCTTCAGCTCCTTCTCCAGGGTCTTGCGCAGCTTGTAGTCGATCGCCGAGAGCGGCTCGTCGAAGAACAGGATCTCGGGGTCGTAGGCGAAGGCGCGGGCGAGCGCGACGCGCTGCCGCTCGCCGCCGGAGCACTGGGTCACGTTGCGCCCGTAGTAGCCCTCGGGCAGGCGCAACAGGCGCAGCAGCTCCAGCGCCCTGGCCCTGCGCCTGTCGCGCGCGACGCCGCGCATCTTCAGCGGAAACTCGATGTTCTCGCCGACGCTCTTGTGCGGGAAGAGCGCCAGCGACTGGAAGACCATGCAGGTCGGCCGGCGGTTGGCCGGCAGCTCGTTGACCAGCTTGTCGCGCAGCAGGATGTCGCCGGAGCTCGGCGTCTCCATGCCGGCCAGCATGCGCAGCAGCGTCGTCTTGCCGGAGCCCGAGGGCCCGACGATGGTGAAGAACTCGCCTTCCCGGACCTTGAGATCGACATGATCGACGGCCGTCAATCCGCCGAACTGCTTGGTGACCCCGACCAGCTCGAGGATCGACGGCCGTTTGCTCATCGATGGAGGATCCCCTTGGTTGTCGTTGCAGCCGTGCCGGCGGGACGGCGGCTCAGCCGCCGCTGGCCTCGCGCTTGGCGGCGGTCATCAGGTCGAGGGCGCGGTCGTAGTCCGGCACGATGTCGTACTCGGCCGAGCGCTCCATCTCCTCGTCCAGGCTGTCCCACTGGATCGCGTCGAGCTCCTCCTTGGTGAAGAGCTCGAAGCACTTCTTGTTGGCCATCTGGGCGACGGGGTTGAAGGTGCCCTCGGCGAAGGCGACGGTGTGCGCGACCTTCGGGTCCTGGACGTACTCCAGGAACTGCGTCGCCAGCGGCGAGAGCTGCGGATTGGCGACCGTCGAGGTGACCTCGATCCAGGACACGCCGCCCTTGCCGGGGATCGCGCTCTTGAGCGGCGTCACGCCGCGGATCTCCGGGTAGCCGTCGAAGCGGGCCGGCGAGGCCGAGTAGGTGCCGCCGGTCATGTGGAAGTTGATCTCGCCGGAGATCAGCGCCTGGTTCATGGTCGCGATGTCGCCGACCACCTTGGCGCCCTTGAAGACCTTCTTGGCGGTCGTGTCGAACTTCTCGAAGTCGGCGTCGCTGTGCGTCACGAAGGGGTTGATGCCGGCGATCAGGAAGATGTCGAAGACGTTCCAGTCGTCGGATTCCAGGATGCCGTACTTGCCGGCGTTGGCCGGGTCGTTCCAGAGGTCCCAGCCCTGGTCCTCGGCGGTCTTGCGGCTGACCTTCTTGGTGTTGACCACGAAGGAGTAGGGGCCGAAGCGCTGGCACATGCCGAGCAGCTCCTTGCCGTCGTCGCTCATCGCCCATTTGTAGGGCGGCTTGAACATCGGCAGCATCTTGTCGAAGTAGGGCTCGAACGTCGCGCGGTCGAGCGGCTTGATCAGCCCCTCGGGGTACATGACCTTGCGCGCCCAGGGATTGTTGACGTTGATCAGGTCCCAGACGTTGGTCTCGCCGGCGCGCAGCCGGTTGATCATGGTCGGGTCGTTGGTCAGGGACTCGGCCTTGACCGTGGCGTCGTGCGCGCTGCGGAAGGGGTCGAGCACGTCGGCCGAGTTGTAGCCCTCCCAGCAGAGGATGTTCAGTTCCTTGTCGCGGGCGGCCCAGGCCCTGCCCGACAGGATCGCCGGCGCGGACAGCGCGGCAGCGCCGGCCGCCGTGGTCTTCAGGAAGTCTCTGCGAGTCACGTTCATGGTCAGCTCTCCCACCTGTTCCCGTGCCTCGAGGGCACGTTGAAGCCTCGTCGTGCCTGCCCGGTCGCCGGACAAACGGGGGCATCGGAAGGCGAGCCTGCTGCCTGTTCCGGCCTTTTTATGCTGCGCCGCACCATGCCCGGACGCAAGGTACTTTGCCTTGCTTCCCAGAAAGATACCCCACTCTTTGAAAAATGTACCACGCAAATGTTGGCGATTCCAACAAAGCGGACGAAGCTGGAGCGTTGCCCGCGTGCCGCGAACGGCTTGATTTCGCGGCGGCGCTGACTCACAACCGGCGGGTATCCGAGGAGACGGGCATGGCCAAGGTCGGCAGAGGCGTTCGGGCGGGCAGTGTCGGTACGGGCAGTGTCGGTACGGGCGGCGGCGAGACGTCGGGCGGTCCCGGCGTCGCTGCCGGCGGCGACGCGCGCGCGGCCAAGAAGAAGCTGCGCAAGGTCGAGCGGCAGGAGCGCATCCTGGGCGAGCTGCGCGCCTCGCCGGCGATCCGCATCTCGCAGCTGGCCGAGGAGTACCGCGTCTCGACCGAGACGATCCGGCGCGATCTCGACGACCTCAGCCGGCGCGGCATGCTGAACCGCACCTACGGCGGCGCCTCGGCGCGTGCCTTCGCCTTCGAGCCGGCGCTCAGCGAGCGCCACAAGGAGCACGTCGAGGAGCGCCAGCGGGTCGGCGCCCTGGCGGCGCGGGCGATCCGGCCGGGCCAGGTGCTGATGATCGACGTCGGCTCGACCACGGTGCACTTCGCCCGGCGCCTCTCGGCCGAGCTCAAGGACCTGACGGTGATCACCAACTCCTTCGGCGTGGCGACGGTGCTGTCGGCCAACCCGACGATCGCCGTCATCCTGTGTCCGGGTCGCTACGACGGCCGCGAGGGCAGCGTCTTCGGCTCCGACGCCGTCGCCTTCCTGGACCGCTACAACGCGAACGTCGCGGTGATCAGCGCCAGCGGCCTGACCGCCGACGGCCCCAACGACGTCAACCCCAACGCCGCCGCGATCAAGCGCGCCATGCTCGGCCGCTCGGCGACCGGCCTGCTGCTGCTCGACCACTCGAAGTACGACCTGCTGACCCTGGAGAACGTCTGTCCGCTGGACGAGATCGACGTGCTGGTCAGCGACCAGGCGCCGCCGGCGCCGCTGGGCCGCGCGCTCAAGCGCGCCGAGGTCGCCGTCGAGCTGGCCGGCGAGGGCGGCCGCGGCGATGCCGACCGCCTGGCCCGGCTGCTGCAGGGCGAGGTGCCCAGGCCGGATGCGGCCAAGCCCGCCGGGACGCGACGGCGCGCTTGACCTGGGTCAGCGCGCCGTCCGACGGTTCGGGTGACGCTTCGCGGCGGTCGGCGAAGCGGCAGCGGGGAGGCGGTTGATGATCGTTCGCAAGATCCTGGTGCCGGTGAGCGGGCGGCTCGACCCCGACGACCCGGAGGACCTGGATGCGCCGGCGCTCAAGGCGGCGCTCGCGGTGGCGGCCCGGCACGACGCCCACGTCGAGGTGCTCTGCGTCACCGCGGAACCCGCCCGGCCCGGCGACGAGTGGTCGGCCTGGCTGCCGGGCTACGGCGCCGACGAGCTGATCCGCTGGATCGAGGAGGAGAACGAGGAGCGGCGGCGGCGCGCCAAGGCGACCTTCGACCGGCAGATCGCCGCCCTCGAGGTCCAGCCGCAGCTGACCGACGACCCGGCCCGCGGCTTCTCGGTGCGCTTCACCGAGGAGGTCGGCGACATCCCGGGCGCCGTCGGCGCGGCCGGCCGGCTGTCGGACCTGGTCGTGCTGGCCGGCGCCGGCCACTCCTGGGAGTCGCCGTTCCGGCCGCTGCTCCAGGCGAGCCTGCGGCGCAGCGCCTGTCCGGTCCTGGTCACGCCGCCCCAGGTCAGCCCCGGCTTCGCGACCCGCGTCGCGCTGGCCTGGAACGACACGGTCGAAGCGGCGCGCGCGGTCGCCGCCTCGCTGGAGCTGCTGAAGGCGGCGGAGAAGGTACTGGTCATCTGCAGCCGGGAGAGCGAGACGGCCGGGCTGCAGGCGGAGCCGCTGGTCGAATACCTCGCCTGGCACGGCATCGAGGCCGAGGCGGCCGAGCTGTCGGAATCGCCGCGCGACACGCCGGCGGCGATCGTCGAGCGTGCCCGGGCCGCCGACTGCGACCTGCTGGTGCTCGGCGCCTTCCTGCACAGCCGCGCCCACACCCTGCTGTTCGGCAGCGTCACCGAGTTCGTCGTCAGCGAGCCCGGGATTCCGGTCCTGCTGGTGCCCTGACGGGCGCGCGAACCCGGCGGCCGAGAGCGTCGTCGGGGTCTCCGGGACGAGGGCCGCGACCCGAAAGAGTTGCAGGCCCCCGGGCCTCGGGAGACACTGGCTGCGACGCGTTGCCGCAAGCCCGCGACAGACGGGACGGTGACGCCGGGTGAACAGGGAGAAGAGCAATGAACCGAATCCTCGCCGCGTGCGCCGGCGGCGCCTTCGTCCTGGGCCTCGCCCAGGCGGCGCTGAGCGGCACGGCCCTGGTCGGCACGGCGCTGGCCGACGACCTGACGATCGGGCTGGCCTCCGAGCCGAGCGCGCTCGATCCGCACTACCACAACCTGACGCCGAACAACGCCGCCTGGCAGCACATCTTCGACGGCCTGATCAGCCAGGACGCCAAGCAGCGCCTGCAGCCCGGCCTGGCGGTCGCCTGGAAGCCGCTCGACGCCACGACCTGGGAGTTCGACCTGCGCAAGGGCGTGACCTTCCACGACGGCACGCCCTTCGACGCGGAGGACGTGATCTACACGATCCGGCGCATCCCCAACGTGGCGAACTCGCCCTCCTCCTTCACGATCTACACCAAGTCGATCGCCTCGATGGAGGCCAAGGACCCCTACACGCTGATCATCAAGACCGAGGCGCCGCGGCCGCTGCTGCCGACCGAGCTGTCGAACCTCGCGATCATCTCCAAGGAGACCTGCGAGGGGGCCAGCGGCGGCGACTGGCCGAAGACCGAGGACTTCAACAGCGGCACGCTGGCCGTCGGCACCGGGCCCTACAAGTTCGCCGAGTTCGTCAAGGGCGACCGCCTGGTGCTGACCCGCAACGACGACTACTGGGGCGGCAAGCCGACCTGGGACAAGGTCACCTTCAAGCCGATCTCCAGCGACGGGCCGCGGGTCGCGGCGCTGCTGTCCGGCGACGTCGACGTGATCGACAACCCGCCAACCCAGGACCTGCCGCGCCTGAAGGCGGACAAGAACATCAACGTCTACTCGGGCCTGTCGAACCGCGTCATCTACCTGCACATGGACCAGTTCGCCGACGACACGCCCGGCGTCCAGGGCACGAACGGCAGGAACCCCTTCAAGGACAAGCGGGTGCGCGAGGCGGTCTCGAAGGCGATCGACCGCAAGGCGATCGTCGAGAAGATCATGGGCGGCGTCGCCGTCGCCGCCGAGCAGCTGCTGCCCAAGGGCATGTTCGGCGCCGATCCGGCCCTGGAGGTCGAGGCCTACGATCCGGCCGGCGCCAGGAAGCTGCTCGCCGAGGCCGGCTACCCGGACGGCTTCAAGCTGGTGCTCGGCACGCCGAACGACCGCTACATCAACGACGAGAAGGTCGCCCAGGCGGTCGCCCAGTTCCTGACCCGCGTCGGCATCCAGACCACGGTCGACGCCTCGACCAAGTCGGTCTTCTTCAAGCGGCGCAACAGCTACGAGTTCTCGATGTACCTGGCCGGCTGGGGCTCCGGCACCGGCGAGATGTCCTCGCCGCTGCGCGCCCTGGTCGCGACGCCGGACAAGGAGAAGGGCTACGGCGGCACCAACCGCGGCCGCTACTCCAACCCCGCGGTCGACGCCAAGATCGACGAGGCGCTGCAGACGCTCGACGACGCCGGGCGCGAGAAGCTGCTGCAGGAGGCCAGCGACCTGGTCATCAAGGACTATGGCATCCTGCCGCTGCACTACGAGGTGACCAGCTGGGCGACGCGCAAGGGGCTCGCCTACGAGCCGCGCACCGACCAGTACACCTCGGCGATGAGCGTGACGCAGGCCCAGTAGGGGCCGGGCCGGACCGGCCGGGGCCTCGCTCCGGCCGGTCCGGCCTTCCGGAACGGAAGCGCAGCGATGCTGGTCTACCTGATCCGGCGGCTCGGCCAGTCGGCCCTGGTGCTGGTCGTCATGGCCGTGCTGGTCTTCATCGGCATCTACGCGATCGGCAACCCGGTCGACGTCCTGATCAGCCCCGAGGCCGACCTCGCCGAGCAGCAGGCGACGATCGCCCGCCTGGGGCTCGACAGGCCCCTGTGGGAGCAGCTCTGGCTGTTCCTGGTGAACGCGGTGCAGGGCGATCTCGGCCGCTCCTTCGTGCACGGCGTGCCGGCCCTGCGGCTGATCCTCGAGCGCCTGCCGGCGACCCTGGAGCTGGCGCTGGTGGCCCTGGTCGTCGCGCTCTCGGTCGGTGTCTTCCTCGGGCTGTGGGCCGGGCTCAAGCCCGACGCGCTGCTCGGCCGCTCGATCATGACCGGCTCGATCCTCGGCTTCTCGCTGCCGAACTTCTGGCTCGGCCTGATGCTGATCCTGGTCTTCGCGGTGCTGCTGCAGTGGCTGCCGGCCGGCGGCCGTGGCGAGACCGTCGACCTCCTCGGCATCCGCACCAGCCTGTTCACGCTCGACGGCCTGTCGCACCTGCTGCTGCCGGCGATCACGCTGGCGCTCTACAAGACCTCGCTGGTCATTCGCCTGGCGCGCGCCGGCACCCGCGAGGTCGTGCTGCAGGACTACGTCAAGTTCGCCCGCGCCAAGGGCCTCAGCCCGTCGCGGGTGATCTACGTCCACGTCCTCAAGAACATCATGATCCCGGTGGTCACGGTGGTCGGCCTCGAGCTCGGCTCGATGATCGCCTTCGCGGTGGTCACCGAGACGGTCTTCGCCTGGCCGGGCATCGGCAAGCTGCTGATCGACTCGATCGTCAATCTCGACCGGCCGGTCGTCGTCGCCTACCTGATGATGACGGTCTTCATCTTCATCCTGATCAACCTGGCCGTCGATCTGCTCTACTCGCTGCTCGACCCGCGGGTCCGCCTGTCGGAGGCCGGCGCATGAGCGAGCCGGACCCCGGTCTGTCCTCCGGCGCCGTCGTCGCCGAGCCGGAGACGCTGCACGCACCGCCGCCGCGCCTGAGCTCGCCCCTGGCGCGCCTCGCCCTCGACTTCTGCGCCAGCCGGCCGGCGGTGGCCGGCCTCGCGGTGATCCTGGTCGTCGCCGTGGCGGCGATCTTCGCGCCGCTGATTGTGCCGCAGAACCCCTACGACCTGGCGCAGCTCGACATCATGGACGGGACGCTGCCGCCAGGCTCGCCCTCCTACGCCTTCGGCACCTACTGGCTGGGCACCGACGTGCAGGGCCGGGACATGCTGTCGGCGATCGTCTACGGCCTCAGGATCTCGCTGCTGGTCGGCAGCGTCTCGGTCGCCTTCGCGCTGGTGATCGGCAGCGCCGTCGGCCTGGTCGCCGCCTTCTTCGGCGGCGGCCTCGACAGCCTGCTGATGCGCATCGTCGACATCCAGCTCTCCTTCCCGGCGATCCTGGTCGCGCTGATCCTGCTGGCGATCTTCGGCAACGGCGTCGACAAGGTGATCATCGCCCTGGTCATCGTGCAGTGGGCCTACTACGCCCGGGCGGTGCGCGGCTCGGCGCTGGTCGAGCGGCGCAAGGAGTACATCGATGCCGCCGTCTGCCTCGGCCTCGGCACGCGCCGCGTGCTGTTCGGCCACCTGCTGCCGAACTGCCTGCCGCCGCTGATCGTCATCGCCACGGTCCAGGTCGCCCATGCCGTCGCGCTGGAGGCGACGCTGTCGTTCCTCGGCGTCGGCGTGCCGATCACCGAGCCCTCGCTCGGCCTGCTGATCGCCAACGGCTTCGAGTACATGATGAGCGGGCGCTACTGGATCTCCTTCTTCCCCGGAGTCGCCCTGGTCGTCGTCATCGTCGCCATCAACCTGGTCGGCGACCGGCTGCGCGACCTGCTGAACCCCAGGCTGCAGCGCTGATGGCCAGGACCGCCGAGCCGCTGCTGCGCGTCGAGCAGCTGGAGACGCAGTTCTTCACCAGGGCCGGCGTCGCGCGGGCGGTCGACGGCGTCAGCTTCGAGGTCGCCCGCGGCGAGGTGCTGGGCCTGGTCGGCGAGTCCGGCTCGGGCAAGTCGGTGACCGGCTTCTCGATCCTCGGCCTGGTCGATCCGCCGGGCCGGATCGTCGGCGGCCGCGTGCTGCTCGAGGGCGAGAACCTGGTCGACGCCGGCGAGAGGCGGCTGCGCGCGCTGCGCGGCAACCGCATCGCCATGATCTTCCAGGACCCGATGATGACCCTGAACCCGGTGCTGCGCATCGACACCCAGATGATCGAGGCCGTCCGGGCGCACCATGGGGTCGACCGCGCCGAGGCGCGGCGCCGCGCCCGCGACGCCCTCGGCCGGGTCGGCATCCCGGCGCCCGAGGAGCGGCTCTCGGCCTATCCGCACCAGTTCTCCGGCGGCATGCGCCAGCGCGTCGCCATCGCCATCGCCCTGCTCAACGAGCCGGCTGTGATCATCGCCGACGAGCCGACCACGGCGCTCGACGTCACGATCCAGGCGCAGATCCTCTACGAGATGCAGAAGCTCTGCGGCGAGAGCGGCACGGCCCTGGTCTGGATCACCCACGACCTGGCGGTGGTCAGCGGCCTCGCCGACCGGGTCTGCGTGATGTACGCCGGCCGCATCGTCGAGTCCGGCCCGGTCGACGCGGTGCTCGACCGGCCGCGGCACCCCTACACGGCCGGGCTGATCGGCTCGGTGCCGAGCCGCAACCGGCGCGGCGTGCCGCTGGCGCAGATCCCCGGCATGACACCCTCGCTCCTCGCGCTGCCCGGCGGCTGCGCCTTCCGCACGCGCTGCCCGAACGCCGAGGCCGACTGCGCCGCGGAGCCGCCGGCCGAGCGTCGCCCGGAGGCGGGGCGGACGCTGCGCTGCCACCATCCGGTCGGCGAGGCCGTGTCGTGAGCGCGCCCCAGCCGCTGCTCGGCCTGGAAGGGGTCTCGAAGCGCTTCGTCCGGCGCCTCGACCTCGCCGAGCGCATCGCCGCCCGGCTCGGCGCCCGGCTGCGCGACCAGGTCGTGCATGCGGTCGAGGAGGTCGACCTGGCGGTCGCCGAGGGCGAGGTCGTCGGCCTGGTCGGCGAATCGGGCTGCGGCAAGTCCACGCTGGGCCGCGTCGTCGCGGGGATCCTGCCGGCCAGCGAGGGCCGGCTCACCTACCGCGGCAAGGACATCACCAAGGCCGCCGGCGCCGAGGCCAAGAAGGCGGCGCTGAAGATCCAGATGATCTTCCAGGACCCCTTCGCCTCGCTCAACCCGCGCCTCAAGGTCGCCGAGATCGTCGGCGAGGCGCCGCTGGTCCACGGCCTGGTCGGGCGCGCCGAGCTGGCCGACTACGTCGACGAGGTGCTGACCAGCGTCGGTCTCGATCCGAGCTACCGGCGCCGCTACCCGCACCAGTTCTCCGGCGGCCAGCGCCAGCGCGTCGGCATCGCCCGGGCGCTGGCGGTCAGGCCCGAGTTCCTGGTCTGCGACGAGTCGGTGGCGGCGCTCGACGTCTCGATCCAGGCCCAGGTGCTCAACCTCTTCATGGAGCTGCGCGAGCGCTTCGACCTGACCTACCTCTTCATCAGCCACGACCTCGGCGTGGTCGAGCATCTCTCGGACCGTGTCGTCATCATGTACCTCGGGCGCGTCGTCGAGATCGCGCCGACCGAGCAGCTCTTCGCCGGGGCCAACCATCCCTATGCCCGGGCGCTGCTCGCCGAGGTGCTGCGCATCGACAGCCGGCACCGCATCTTCAAGCCGGTCGAGGGCGAGATCCCTTCGCCGCTCGACCCGCCGCCGGGCTGCGCCTTCCATCCGCGCTGTCCCCACGCCATCGGGCGCTGCCGCGTCGAACGGCCGCTCTTGAAGCAGATCGCCCCGGGCCGCTATTCGGCCTGCCATCTCAACGACCAGAGCTGAGTGACACCATGAGCCGAGCCGCCGCCCATCCCGCCGCCCATCCCGCCTACGACCTCCACCAGCCGGACGAGGCGGGGCCGCTGGTCCTCGACAGCCCGCACAGCGGCAGCTGGTTTCCCGAGGACATGGGCTCCCTGCTGTCGACGGAGACCCTGCTGCGCGGCCGCGACGCCTACATCGACGAGCTCTACGGCGCGGCGCCCGAGCAGGGCGCGCCGCTGCTCGCCGCGCGCTTCAGCCGGGTCTACATCGACCCGAACCGGGCGCCCGAGGATCTCGACCCAGCGATGGTCGAGGGGACCTGGCCGCATCCGACCCAGGCCGGCCCCAAGACCGGGCGCGGCGTCGGCCTGATCTGGAGCCGCATCGAAGGCCGGCAGGCGATCTACGACCGCAAGCTGACCGTCGCCGAGGTCGAGGCGCGCATCGAGAGCTGCTGGCGGCCCTACCACACGGCCCTGAAGGGCCTGCTCGACGACGCGCACCGCCGCCACGGGGCGGTCTGGCACATCGACTGCCACTCGATGCCCTCCCAGGGCGACCCGACGACCGAGGACGGGCCGGTCGCGCGGCCCGAGATCATCCTCGGCGACCGCGACGGCACGACCTGCGATCCGGCACTGACCCGGCGGGTCGCGGAGATCTTCGAGGCACTCGGCTACGAGGTGGTGCTGAACTGGCCCTACAAGGGCGTCGAGCTGGTGCGCCGCTATTCGGCACCGGCCGAGGGCCGCCATTCGCTGCAGATCGAGATCAACCGCGCGCTCTACTGCGACGAGGCCAGCTTCGAGCGCAGCCCCGGCTTTGCCAAGGTCCGGGCGGACTGCACGACGCTGATCGCCGAGCTCGGCGACTTTGCCCGGCGGCGCGCCGCCGCCTGAGGTCGAAGGTCCCGCGGCAGCGGCCCCGGCTCCCGCGTCGGCCTCCTGTCGCGCCGGCCGGCAGCTGACGGGCGGCCGCTCACGCAGGCGTGGCCGGAATTGAACCGCCGGATCGTCCGGCTCGATTGCATCCGCGGCGCCGCTGCACGATCTTCCGCGACAATGAGTCGCGGCGGGCGCCGCTGAGGGGGCGCCCCGCCGGTGAAGCGGGGGGACTGCAGTGCGCAAGCATATCTGGGCGGCTGGCTCCGGCCTGGCGGCAGGGGTGCTCTCGGCGGTGTCGCCGGCCGAGGCGCAGGTCGAGATCGGCCTCGCGGGCTACATGGAGCAGTGGCTCGGCTACGGCCACAGCGATCAGCACCACTATTCGGGCGCCGACGTGAAGAGCGACCTGCGGCTCGAGCTCGAGGGGGAGACGACGCTCGACAACGGCCTGCAGTTCGGCGTCAGCGTCAGGGTCGACTGGGGCAGCGATCCCGACTTCGAGCAGTTCATCGAGGCGTTCCTTCATACGGAGGGCGCGTTCGGCCGGGTCGAAATCGGCGACCGCGACAGCGCGGCGGCCCTGATGCACTACGCGGCGCCGGACGTCGGCATCGGGCTCAACGACGGCGACGTCTCCGACTGGGTCCACAATCCGACGGCGAGCGACGCCGATTCCGCCTTCGAATCGACCTACCTCTACCTGGGCGAGGACAAGGCGACGAAGGTCACCTACTTCACCCCGCGCATCGCCGGCTTCCAGTTCGGCGCGTCCTATATCCCCGAGTTCGAGCAGATGAACAACGAGCAGCCGGGGGACGGCCGCTATCACGACGGCGTCGCACTGGGCGGCAACTTCGTGGACCGGCTGGACCTCGGGGGCGATCGCGGGCCCGTGGCGGTCGCGGCCTCCGCCACCTTCCTGCGCGCGACGGCGCCCGACAGCGTGGCCGGCGTCGACGACGCGCTGGGCTACGCCTTCGGCCTCAACCTCGGCTACGCCGGCTTCACCCTCGGCGGCTCCTACGCGCACACCGCGGGCAGCGCCGCCGGCGGCACGGATCCCGCGATCTCGCTGGACGGCCACGGCTACGACGTCGGCCTGGCCTATCAGACCGGCCCCTGGGCGTTCAGCCTCAGCCACTACCACGGCCAGGCCAAGGGGGATGTCGCCCTGTCCGGCAACGACCTCAGCGACGTCTTCATGCTCTCGACGGCCTACGCGCTCGGCCCGGGTGTCTCCCTCAAGAGTTCGGCCTACCGCGTCGACTACGACGGCGGCGCCTCGGACAACAGTGGCTACGCCCTGGTCGGCGGCATCGTGGTGGACTTCTGAAGGCAGGCGCCGGGCCGGGCGGCCTGCCGCCGCTCAGGAGACCTTGGCCGGTCCCTCGATCGCCTGTTCCAGGGCGTCCAGCAGGGTCCGGCGGTCGCAGGGCTTGGACAGCAGGCGGGTGACGCCGGCGGCCGCCAGCGTCGCCTCGTCCAGGTCGGCGGCGTAGCCGGTGCACAGCAGGATCGGCGTGCCCGGTCGCTCCTCGCTGATGATGTGGGCGAGGTCGAGGCCGTCGCTGCCGGGCATGGCGCGGTCGGTCACCACCGCCGAGAAGCCGCCGGGATCGGCCGCGAAGATCTCGACGGCCTGCTCGGCGCTGGTCGCGGTCACGGTCTGGTAGCCGGCCAAGGCCAGCTTGGCGACCGTCAGCTCGAGCACGTCCGGCTCGTCGTCGACGACCAGGATGCGGCCCACGGCGGCGACCGTGGCCGGGCGCGCATCGGGCTGTTCGCCGACGGCGTCGGCCGAGCGCTTGAGCTGCGGGAAGAGGATCGAGACGCCGGTGCCTTCATAGGGCTTGCTGACGACGTGGATGGCGCCGCCGTAGCGCGTCACCAGGCTCTTGACCGTGGCGAGGCCCAGGCCGGTGCCGCGCCCGGCCTCCTTGGTCGTGAAGAAGGCCTGGAAGGCCTTGCGCAGCGTCTCCAACTCCATGCCGGAGCCGTTGTCGGTGACCCGCAGGCGCAGGTGCGGCCCGGGATGCAGCAGGCCGAGCCAGAGCCGGTTGTAGCCGCCTTTCTCCTCGACCCGGACCAGTTCGCGCCCTTCGCCCTCGGTCACCAGGCTGCGCAGGGTGCCGGCGCAGCCGCCGTCGATCTCGACCGAATCGAGCTCGATGCGGATGTAGCCGTGGCCCTTGGGCAGGGCGTCGCGGGCGTTGATGCAGAGGTTCATCAGGATCTGCTCGAGCTGCACGGGATCGGCCATGACCACGGCCGGATCGGCACGCATCTCGAGCAGCAGCTCGGTCGGATGGGTGATCGTCGCGCGCAGCAGCTGCACGGTCTCGGGCAGGGCCTCGCGCAGGTCGACGGCGCGCGTGCGCGGCGCGTCGCCGCGTCGGCTGAAGGCGAGGATCTGCTCGACCAGGCCCTTGCCGCGGTTGCCGGCGCGCAGGATGCGCTCGGCCATGTCGCGGTTCGGTCCCTCCAGCGCCTCGACCAGCAGCTCGCTGAAGCCGGTGACCACGGCCAGCAGGTTGTTGAAGTCGTGGGCGATGCCGCCGGCCAGCTGGCCGACCGCCGCCATCTTCTCGGCGCGGTGGAAGCGCTCGGTCAGCTCGGCGCGCTCCTCCTCGGCCTGCACCTTGTCGTCGGCGTTGACCACCAGGCCGACCCACGAGCCGATCGAGCCGTCCCGCGCCCGGATCGGCACGATGGTCATGTCGTTCCAGAAGCTGCTGCCATCCTTGCGGTGGTTGAGCAGGCGGACGCGGACGCCTTCGCCGGCGCTGACCGCCTTCGCCATCACGGCGATCTGGCGGCGGTCGCTCTCGGGCGTCTGCAGGAAGCGCGGATCGCGGCCCAGCACCTCCTCCTCGCCATAGCCGGTCAGGCGCGTGAAGGCGCGGTTGACCCGCCGGATCGGGGTCGAGCCCGGTCCGGGATCGCAGATCACCACGCCGACGTCCGAGGCCTCGATCGCCGCGGCCAGCTCGTCGGCCGTCTGCTCCAGGCGCAGCAGCCGCTCGGCGTTCTTCTTGACTTCGGTGATGTCGGTGTGGACGGCGACCAGGCCGCCGTCGCTGGTGCGCCGTTCGCTGACCAGGATGCTCCGTCCGTCCGACAGCCGCTGTTCCCAGGGGGCGCCGGGGCTGCGCAGGCGGGCCGCCCGCTTGGCCGCCCATTCGCGCGGGTTGCGCGAGGCGACCTGGCTGCCGTGTGCGGCGGTCTCGATGACCTGCTGGAACGGCGTGCCGGGCTCGAGCAGCTGGCTGATCACCGGATAGAGCTCGCGGTAGCGCCGGTTGGCGATCAGCACGCGGTCCTTGGCGTCGAGCAGCAGGATGCCCTCGCTGGCGCCGTCGATCGCGCTGGCCAGGCGCTCGCGCGCCTTCTGGGCGTCGGCCTCCGCCCGCTTGGCGCCGAAGTAGAGCCGGCGGGTGCTGCGGTCCTGGCGCAGCACGACCAGGATCAGGGCCGCGCCGGCGGCCAGCAGCACGCCGAACACCGCCAGGGTCTCGAGCAGGCTGTCGTGCAGCCGTTCGCGGTTGTAGACGTAGTTGTCCTGGATCAGCGTGCGCCGGACGATGTCGCGCAGCGGCTCGGAGAAACCGTCGAGCAGCGCCTCGGCCTTCAGGATCGGCTCGACGGCCGGCGGCTCGGTCGACTTCAGCAGCTTGTCCAGCCGCGGCATCGCCGCGGCGATCGGGCCGACCTTCTCGACGACCCCCTCGAGCTTGCGCAGGCCTTCGCCCTCTTCCGAGTCCAGGATGACCGGCAGGCGGCTCCAGAACAGGTCGTTGCGCAGCATGACTTCGTCGAGCTTCTCGGGCGTCGGCTCCGCCCGGTACTCGGCCAGCGCGCGCTGCAGGCGCAGCAGCTCGCTGTCGGCCTGGACCGCGACCCAGGTGCCGCGCCGGTAGGTCTGCAGCGCCAGCTCGCGCTCGTTGAACAGTCGGATCGCCATGAGGATCGCGGTGGACGCGAAGACCGCGACCAGCGCGAGCAGGATCGGACGGGCGAGCCGGTGGCGCATGGCCTGCGGCCGGGTCCTATTGCAGGGTCAGGCGGAGCAGCTGCCAGACCATCTTCGCTTCCGTGTCGGAGCTGCGCAGTTCGGCATGGGCCGAGAGCGGGTAGATGATCCAGAGCGGCCCCTTTTCGCGCACCGACATGGCCTTGCCGTTCAGCTGGTCGGCGATCAGCACGTCGTATCCCTCGATGTCGCTGGCCGGAATGGTCGCCTCGTAGTCGTTGAGCGCGCGGGCGGCGACGGCCGAGACCGGCAGCTTCAGGGCGGCCAGCAGGTCGCGGAGCAGCACGCCCGAAAAGCGGCTGTCGCCCTCGGTCCAGGGGGTCTCCGTGACGATCGTGGTCCGGGGCAGAGCCGCGAACTGCGCCTTGTCCAGGCTGACGGTGGTGCCGTCCTTGGCGACGACCTCGAGGTAGGGGGCGGCGCGGGCGGCCAGGGGCTGGCCGAGGCCGAGCAGCAGGCTGAGGCCCAGGACCGCGAGGCTGCGCAGGATGCTCTTCGTCATCGGGCTGTCTCCGGTGAATCGAATACGGGTCGCCCAGTTGCCCCAGCGGCGGCGCGGCCACAAGCTGGCCGTGCGGGCAGGTCGCACCCTATCCTTTCGGATAGGTCGTCCGGCTCGGCACGAAGCCGGCGGCCATCGCCTCGGCGACCAGCTGGGTGCGGTTGGCCGCGGAGAACTTCCGGAACAGGCCGCGCAGATGCAGCTTCACGGTCGGCTCGGAGATCTCCAGCCGGTACGCGATCAGCTTGTTCGGCGTGCCTTCCAGGATCAGGTCCAGCACCTCGCGCTCGCGCGGCGTCAGCGCCGGGCCGCCGGCGGTCGGCTCCGGCTCGGCGGGCTGGGTCAGCATCTCGATGGGCAGGTAGCTGCCCCCGCCCGCCATCAGGCGGATCGCGTCGACCATCGCCTGGCCGGTCAGGGTCTTCGGCAGGAAGCCGATGGCGCCGGCGCCGAGGCAGGCGCGCACCGCCCGATGGTCCCCGGTGCCCGAGATGATCGCGAAGCGGGTCTCCGGAAAGTCCCGGCGCAGTTCGGCGACCTGCTCGGCGCCGCCCATGCCCGGCATGTTCAGGTCGAGCAGCGCCAGGGTGCAGTCCGCGGCCTCCGAGAGCGCCGTTCGCGCCGCCGGCAGGCTGGCCACCGAGACGACCTCGGCCTCGGGCAGGGCCCGGCGGATATAGACCTCGAGCAGGTCGCCGACGAGCGGGTGGTCGTCGGCGATCAGGATCCGCAGGCTGCTCCGCTCCACCACTGCCAGTCCAATCCGGTCCCGTGACCTATCCAAACGGTCAGGCATCGATCCGATCCGATTATCACCCTTTCGACAGCTATGGCGAGAGCCGAAGCCCCGATAGCGTCGCGGTACTGCCACGGACGCACCACGCGTCGCGCCGAAGGCCAAGAGTCGGGAGCAAGCCTTAATGACCGGTTATCCTTACCAGAGAAGTGCCTCGGACGGCCTTGCCGGCGCGCCCTGCAGGCCGACCGTCCTGGTCATCGACGACGATCCGGACATGCGCGCGTTGATTGCTGCGACGCTGGAGAGCGCCGGCTACCAGGTGCTGACCAGCGAGAACGGCCGCGAGGCGGTCGCGACCCTGATCGAGACGCCGGTCGACCTGGTGATCACCGACCTCTTCATGCCGGAGTTCGACGGCCTCGAGGTCATCCGGGCGATCCGCGACTGCGCCGACCACCTGCCGATCCTGGCGATCTCCGGCAGCAGCGCCTACGTCACGATGGACTACCTGCCGATCGCCCACCTGCTCGGCGCCGACGCCGTGCTGCCGAAGCCCTTCCCGATCAAGGTGCTGGAACAGCAGGTCCGGGACCTGCTGCCGGGCTGCTGCGAGGCCGCGCCGCGCAGCGCCAACGACAACTGAGCGGCCGGATGCGGGGGAGCGACGGGATGTCGGACTGTCGAGAGAGCGAGCGACCTGCGTCGGAACCGGTGGCCGCGTCGCGCCATGCGACCATTCTGCTGATCGACGACGAGGAGGATGCCCGGGACCTGCTGTCCGCCTGCCTGCGTGCTTCCGGCTATCGCGTCCTGACCGCGCCGGACGGGTGGGGGGCGATCGAGCGGCTCGCCGAGACGCCGGTCGACCTGGTCGTCACCGACGTCTTCATGCCGAGGGGCGACGGCCTCGAGCTCATCCGGGCGATCCGCAACTGGACGCGCCGGTTGCCGATCCTGGCGATCTCCGGCGGCGACGGCGGCGGTGCCGACATGCTGCCGGTCGCCCGGCTGCTCGGCGCCGACGCCGCACTATCCAAGCCCTTCCCGCTGCAGGACTTCCGCAGCCAGGTTGCCGATCTGCTGCCGGCCGGCTGAACCGGCCGGCGCCGCGCGCCTCACCCGGCGGGACAGGCCGCGCCGCTGTCGATCCAGGCCTTGACCAGCTCGCCGAACTGCTTCTGGGTTCCGGGCACCGGCGTGCGGCCCGGGCCCGGGTGCCAGCCCCAGCCGACCAGGCCGTCGTTGGCCATGTGGTCCTGGATCTCGGCCAGCGAGCGGTTGCCGTTGCGGGCCGGGTCCTTGAGCTGGGTGCAGATCTCGCCCAGGCTCTTGCCCTCCCAGGCCATCGTCTTCGGCGCCAGCATCCAGGGCTCGTGGCCCGGAATGCTGCCCGGCTTGGCGAGGAACGCGACGTTCTGCGTGCCGTGGCAGGTGTTGCAGTGCATGCCGGCGACGCCGAAGTCGGCCTCGCCGCGCTGCACCGGCGGCTGGTGCAGGTGTCCGTCGTCGCCCTGCAGCGGGCTGTCGCCGCGCGGATGGCAGTTCACGCAGCGGGGATGGGTGACCACCTTGCCGATCTCCTGGAACAGGGCGAGGCTGCGCTGCCGCTGGTCGGCGATACCGGCGAAGTCCTCGACGCTCTTCAGGCTCTGCGGCAGGGCCGTGGCGTGCGGCTTCGCCTGCTGCGCCGGTGCCGGCAGGATCAGGCCGGCGGCGAGCGTGATCGCGCTCGCCGTCAGGAACACGTACTTCAGCAAGACTCAGCCTCCCATCATGCGGCCGGAGAGGAAGGGCAGCCGGCGCAGCGACTGCCCGGTCAGCCGGCGCCAGGCGTTGGCGACGGCCGGGCCGATCGGCGGCACGCCCGGCTCGCCGACGCCGGTCGGCGCCTCGCGGGACTCGACGATGGCGACCTCGACCGCGGGCATCTCGTGGATGCGCAGCGAGCGGTAGTCGTCGAAGTTCGACTGCGTGATGCGGCCCTGATCGCCGAGCGTGATCTCGTCGAACAGCACGGCCCCCAGGCCGTAGCCGATGCCGCCCTCCATCTGCGCCCGGATGATGTTCGGGTTGACTGCGACGCCGCAGTCGACCGCGCACCAGACCCGGTGGACGCGCGGGCCGTCGGGGCCTTCCGAGACTTCGGCGATCTGCGCGACGTAGGTGTTGAAGGACTTGTGCAGCCCGACGCCCCAGGCGCGTCCCTCGGGGACCGCGCCGCCCCAGCCCGCCAGCTCGGCGACCCGCTGTAGCACGCCGCGATAGCGCGCCTTGTCGCTGCCGAGCAGGGCGAGCCGCCCCTCGACCGGATCCTTGCCGGCCTTCTCCAGCAGCTCGTCCAGGAAGGTCTCGGTGGCGTAGCCGGTGTGGGTGTGGCCGACCGAGCGCCACCAGAGCGGCGGCACGCCGGTCTTCATGGTGTGCAGGCTGACGCGCAGGTTCGGGATGTCGTAGGGCAGGTCCTCGGCCCCCTCGACCGTCGTCGGGTCGATGCCGTCCTTGATCATGCCCTCGAAGGGCGAACCGGCGACCAGCGACTGGGTCGCGATGGTCTGGTCCCAGGCGACGATCCTGCCCGTCTCGTCGAGCGCGCCCCGCAGCCGGTGCACGGTCAGCGGCCGGTAGCGGCCGCCGCGGATGTCGTCCTCGCGGCTCCAGACCAGCTTGACCGCGCCGTCGCGGCCGAGCGCCTTCATGACCGCCGCGGCCTCGGCCGCGAAGTCCGAGTCCGGCTGCGCGCGCCGGCCGAAGCTGCCGCCGGCGAGCAGGGTGTTGAGCGTCACCTTCTCCTTCGGCAGGCCGAGTACGCCGGCGATGGTGCCCCTGTCGACGGTCTGCAGCTGGCTGCCCATCCAGACCTCGACGGCGCCGTCCTTCATCTCCAGCACGGCGTCGAGCGGCTCCATCGGGGCATGGGCCAGGAAGGGGAACTCGTAGACCGCTTCCAGGCTGGTGGCGCCGGACGCCAGGACCTCCGTCGTCTTGCCGCGGTCGGTGGCGAGCGTGCCGGTCTGCATGACCTGCTCGCGGTAGGTCGCGAACAGCGTCTCCGAGGAGCGGGTCTCGGCCTCGGCGAAGTCCCACTCGACCGCCAGGGCGGCGCGGCCCTTGAGCGCGGCGTAGGTGTTGCGGGCGTAGACCGCGACACCCTGCGGGATGCCGCGGACCGCCTCGACGCCCTTGACCGCGCGCGCCGCCGCCTCGTCGAACCTGGCCGGCCTGGCGCCGAAGCTCGGCGCATGGGCGACCGCGACGGCCAGCATGCCGTCGCGGTAGAGGTCGAGGGTGTAGAGCGCCTTGCCGTCGGTCTTGTCGGCGGTGTCGAGCTTCGGCCGGTCGGTGCCGATCAGCACGAAGTCCTTGGGGTCCTTGAGCGCCGGCTCGGCCGGCGGGGTCATGCCGGCGGCCTTCCTGGCGAGCGCGCCGAAGCCGCTCGACCGGCCGCTGCCGGCATGGCCGACGACGCCCTTCGAGACGGTGATCTCGCCGGCCGGCACGCCCCATTCCTCCGCCGCGGCGGCGACCAGCAGGGCGCGCGCGGCGGCCCCCGCCTTGCGCATCTGCAGGTAGGAATTCGCCATGGCGGTCGAGCCGCCGGTGCCCTGGATGCCGAACAGCGTGTTGGCGTAGAGCTTGACGTCGGCCGGCGCCGCGGTGGCGCGCATCTGCGACCAGTCGGCGTCGAGCTCCTCGGCGACCAGGGTGGTCAGGCCGGTGTAGGGGCCCTGGCCGAACTCGATGTGCTTGACGAGGACGGTCACCGTGTCGTCGGGGGCGATGCGCACGAAGGCGTTGGGGCTGAAGACCTCGGGCCCCTCGGGCGGCCGGCTGAGCACGGCGGCGGCGCCGGAGCCGTTGGCCGCGCGCGCGGCCTCGGGCAGGAAGACGCCGATCACCAGGCCGGCGCCGAGCCCGCCCAGGAAGCCGCGGCGGCTGGTCTTCAGCGCCGGCGCCTTATGGCCGGGAGAGAAGTGGGCGAAGGCATGGTCTGCCCGGATCGTCTGCCGGTCGGTCATGCTCAGCCCTCCAGCTTGCCGGCGGCGTCGTGGATCGCCTGCCGGATGCGGACGTAGGTGGCGCAGCGGCAGATGTTGCCCGCCATGGCGCCGTCGATGTCGTCGTCGCTCGGCTTCGGCACCTCCTGCAGCAGGGCCACGGCCGACATGACCTGGCCCGACTGGCAGTAGCCGCACTGCGGCACGTCGAGTGCCCGCCAGGCGTCCTGCACGACCTCGGCCTCCTTGCCGGACAGGCCCTCGATGGTCGTCACCGCGCTGCCGGCGACGGTCTCGATCGGCGTGATGCAGGAGCGGCGCGGCTGGCCGTCCAGGTGCACGGTGCAGGCGCCGCACTGGGCGATGCCGCAGCCGAACTTGGTACCGGTCAGGCGCAGCTCGTCGCGCAGCACCCAGAGCAGCGGCGTGTCGGGCTCCGCGTCGACGCTGACGGGCCGCCCGTTGACGGTGAAGTCGATGGTCATGCTTCCCTCTCCCTAGCGCGAGCGGTCGGGGAAGGGGGCGCAGCCCCGCCTTCGTTCCCGCCACCGGCGACGCCTCTCCGCGCCGACCCGTGGCGTAGCTCCGGCTGCTCATGCCGTGCCGTCCGACCGCTCTGAGGCACCGATTTAGGGCCGGGACCGGGATGCGACAGGGGCCGGCGGGCCGGTTTCGCGACATTTCACCGCCCTGTCGCATTTCTGCATCTGCCGACTGTAGTTTCGGGCAAAGCGCCGCGAGGATCGGGCAAAGCGGCCGCGGGAGGCGTGGCGCGCGGCGCCGGCTTGGGCCATCCTGGCGGCCCACGGCAGGGCAGGGAGGGCCGGATGGACGACGAGCGCAGGACGGTCGAGGGCAGCACGGTCACCGAGGCGGACCGCCGCTTCATGGCCGAGGCCTTCGAGGAGGCGCGCAAGGGGCTGGCCGAGGGCGGCATCCCGATCGGCGCGGTGCTGGTGCGCGACGGGGCGGTCGTCGCGCGCGGCCACAACCGGCGGGTCCAGCTGGGCGACCTGACGGCGCACGGCGAAGTCGACTGCCTGCGTGCCGCCGGGCCGGTCAGCGTGCGCGGCGCGACGCTCTACACGACGCTCAGCCCCTGCTGGATGTGCAGCGGCACGGTCCTGCAGTTCGGCATCGGCCGGGTCGTGATCGGCGACAACGTCAACTTCAAGGGCCGCCTGCCGAGCGGCCTGGAGGCCGAGGCCGAGCTCGCCGCCAGCGGGGTCGCCGTCGCGGTGATCAACGATCCCGACTGGATCGCGCTGTTCCGCGACTGGACCGCGGCGCACCCCGAGCTCTGGGGCGCCGACATCGGCAGCTGACGGCTAGCCGCCGAGCGTCGGGCCGTAGCCGGCCGGCCTCAGGCGCCGGTCCTCGATCGAGCCGACCATGAAGCCGTGCTCGGCATGGGTCTCGTCCTTGATCCGACGCCACTCCTCGTCGGCCATGAAGGCGCTCCAGCCCGACTCCAGCGCGGTCTCGTCGGGCCAGGCCAGCAGGTAGACGAACTCCAGCCGCTGCTCCGTCCGGCATTCCCACATGGCCAGGATCCGGAAGCCGTAGTGCGCCATGATGCGCGCGGCATGGTCGCGGAAGCGGGCGTGGAAGGCCTCGCGGTTGTGCTCGAAGATCTCGTAGATGCGCAGCTGGTGGATCATTCGGTTCCTCCGACGGTCTCGGCTCTCCGGCGTGCCCGGTCAGGCCATCAGCTGGCCGCCGTTGACCTCGACGACCTGCCCGGTGACATAGCCCGAGAGCTCGGGCGCGGCCAGGAACAGGTAGGCGCCGGCGCAGTCCTCGGGGGTGCCGAGGCGCTTCAGCGGGATCGACTGGGCGGTTGCCGCCAGCTTCTCCGGCGTCGAGTAGCGGCGGTGGAAGTCGGTCATGATGGTGCCCGGCGAGACCGCGTTGACCCGGATGCCGTCGGGCGCCAGCTCGCGCGCCAGGGAGCGGGTGTGGGTCGCGACGAAGGCCTTGGCCGCGCTGTAGAGCGAGGAGCCGGGGCTGCCGCCGGTGCGCGCCGAGATCGAGACGGTGTTGACGATCGCGGCCGCCGGCGACTCGCGCAGCAGCGGCAGGGCGCCGGCCGAGAGCAGCACGACCGAGCGGGCGTTGAGGTCGAGGACCCGGGCGTAGTGCGCGGCGTCGACCGCCTCCGCCGGCACGCGGCCGAGCATCGTGCCGGCGTTGTTCACCAGGACGTCGAGGCCGCCGAGCGTCTCGCGCAGGGTCGCGAGCAGCGTCCCGGCGCCCTCCGCGGCGGCGAGGTCGCAGGCGGTCAGCGAGAGGCGCTGCCGCGTCTCGGGCGCGAGCCCGGGGAAGGCCTCCTCCAGGCCGCGCGGCTGCAGCCCGGTGTGGGCCAGGACGCGGGCGCCGGTCGCCAGGAAGGCCTCGGCGACGGCCTTGCCGATGCCGCGGCCGGCGCCGGTGACCAGCACGCGCCGGCCGGCGAAGAGATCGCTGCGGAAGGGGGATCGCATGGTGCTTCCTCCGGCTCGCGGCGCCTCCTGCGGCGGTCCGCGCATCTGGTTTTTCAGGCGGGCAGGGCCCTATAGTCGGGAGCGAAAGACAAACGAAAAGAGCTCGGGATGCAACGCCGCGTTCCCGAGAGGGAAGGCTCTCGATGCTGCCGGAACGTCAGAACCAGATCCTCGAGATCGCCAAGGAGTCGGGCCGGGTCAACGTCGAGAGCCTGGCCAGCCTGTTCGGCGTCACGCCCCAGACGATCCGCAAGGACCTCAACGACCTCTGCGACCGCGGCCTGCTCGACCGCGTCCATGGCGGCGCGATCATCGGCTCGACGGTCGAGAACGTCGGCTACGAGGCGCGCCGCCTGATCGCGCGCGACGCCAAGCGCTCGATCGGCCTGGCCGCCGCCGCGCTGATCCCGAACAACGCCTCGCTGCTGATCAACATCGGCACCACGACCGAGGAGGTCGCCAAGGCCCTGCGCCACCACCAGGGCGTCCTGGCGATCACCAACAACATCAACGCCGCCAACATCCTGCGCGCCTGGCCGGGCATCGAGGTGATCATCGCCTCCGGCGTGGTGCGCCGCTCGGACGGCGGCATCATCGGCGAGGCGGCGGTCGAGTTCATCCGCCGCTTCAAGGTCGACTACGCCGTCATCGGCGCCTCGGCGATCGACGCCGACGGCTCGCTGATGGACTACGACTACCGCGAGGTCAGCGTCGCGCGCACGATCATGGAGAACGCGCGCAAGGTCATCCTGGTCGCCGACGCGACCAAGTTCGAGCGTGCCGCGCCGGTGCGCATCGCGCACGTCTCGGCGGTCGACGTCTTCGTCACCGACCGCCTGCCGGCCGGGCCGATGCGCCAGGTGCTGCAGGACGCCGAGGTGGAGGTGGTAGAAACGCAAGGCCGTTCTGCTACTTAACGCATCTGCGAGATGACCTTCGCAATGCAGCGAATAAATTTTCGCTTCACCCGGTTGATCTTCGAAAAGCGCAAGCGTAGCGTTCACTTCGAGCGCGAAACGAAAACAATGTGACAAGCCGACGCGCTCAGGGAGAGGTCTGCCTTGGAGCGTTTCGACATCGCGGTGATCGGCGGCGGCGTGAACGGCTGCGGCATAGCGCGCGATGCCGCGGGGCGCGGCTGGCGGGTCCTGCTCTGCGAACAGTCCGACCTCGGCAGCGGCACCTCTTCGGCCTCGACCAAGCTGGTCCACGGCGGCCTGCGCTACCTCGAGCACTACGAGTTCCGGCTGGTCCGCGAGGCGCTGATCGAGCGCGAGGTGCTGCTGCGCGCCGCGCCCCACATCATCTGGCCGCTGCGCTTCGTGCTGCCGCACCACAGCGGGCTCAGGCCGGCCTGGCTGCTGCGCCTCGGCCTGTTCCTCTACGACCATCTCGGCGGCCGCAAGCTGCTGCCGGCGACCCGCCAGCTCGATCTCGGCCGGGATCCCGCCGGCGTGCCGCTTTCGGATCGGTTTCGAAGGGCTTTCGAATATTCCGACTGCTGGGTCGAGGATTCGCGGCTGGTCGTGCTGAACGCCATGGATGCGGCCGAGCGCGGCGCCCGGATCCGGGTGCGCACGCGCTGCGTCGAGGCGCGGCGCGCGGATCCCGCCGAGGGCGGCGGCTGGCGGGTCACGCTGGAGGCGGCCGACGGCACGCGCGAGACGATCGCGGCGACGGTCCTGGTCAATGCCGCCGGACCCTGGGTCGAGCAGGTGCTGACCGGGGCGATCGGCGCCAACGCGCCGGCCCGCGTGCGCCTCGTCCAGGGCAGCCACATCGTCGTGCCGCGGCTGTTCGAGCACGACCGCGCCTACATCTTCCAGAACGCCGACGGCCGGATCGTCTTCGCGATCCCCTACGAGCGCGACTTCACCCTGATCGGCACGACCGACCGTGACTGGCAGCAGGACCCCGGCAAGGTCGCGATCAGCGACGAGGAGATCGACTATCTCTGCAAGGCGGTCAGCGAGTACCTCGCGACCCCGGTGACCCGCGACCAGATCGTCTGGACCTATTCGGGCGTTCGGCCGCTCTACGACGACGGTGCCTCCAAGGCGCAGGAGGCGACCCGCGACTACGTCCTGAAGCTCGACGGCGGCGAGGCCGGCCAGGCGGTGCTGCTCAACGTCTTCGGCGGCAAGATCACGACCTACCGCAAGCTCGCCGAGGCGGCGCTCGCGCGCCTGGCGCCGAGCCTGCCGGCCGGCGGCAAGCCCTGGACCCACGCGACGCCCTTGCCCGGCGGCGACTTCCCGGTCTCCGGCTTCGAGGCGCTGGTGGCGCAGGTCGGGCGCGAACACCCGTTTCTGTCGGAAGCGACGGCGCGCCGGCTGTGCCGGGCCTACGGCACGCGGGTCGGCAAGCTGCTCGGCGTGGCGCGCGCTGCCGAGGATCTGGGCCGGAGCTTCGGTGCCGACCTCAGCGAGGCGGAGGTCGACTACCTGATGCGCTTCGAATGGGCGCGGCGCGCCGAGGACGTCGCCTGGCGGCGCTCCAAGCTCGGCTTGCGGCTGACGCGAGAGGAGATGGCGGCGCTCGACGCCTGGATGATCAAGCGCGCCGAGACGCTGGCGGTGCAGGCGGCGGAGTAGGGCATGGCGCTGGAACTGATCGGCATCAGCAAGACGGTCGGCGGCGAGGCGCACATCGTCGACGTCTCGCTGACCCTGGAGAAGGGCAGCATCAACGTGCTGCTCGGCCCGACCCTGTCCGGCAAGACCAGCCTGATGCGCCTGATGGCCGGGCTCGACCGGCCCACCGAGGGCCAGGTGCGCGTCGGGGGCCGGGAGGTGACCGGCGAGCCGGTGCAGCGCCGCAACGTCGCCATGGTCTACCAGCAGTTCATCAACTACCCGACCCTGACGGTCTACGAGAACATCGCCTCGCCGCTGCGCGTCGCCGGCGTCGACAGGGCGACGCTCGACCGCCGGGTGCGCGAGGCCGCAGAGCTGCTGCGCCTGTCGCCGATGCTCGAGCGCACGCCGCTCGAGCTCAGCGGCGGCCAGCAGCAGCGCACCGCCCTGGCGCGCGCCCTCGTCAAGGGCGCCGAACTGGTGCTGCTCGACGAGCCCCTGGCGAACCTCGACTACAAGCTGCGCGAGGAGCTGCGCGCCGAGCTGCCGCGGATCTTCCAGGAGTCCGGCGCGATCTTCGTCTATGCGACGACCGAGCCGACCGAGGCGCTGCTGCTCGGCGGCCGTACCGCGACGCTGCACCAGGGCCGGGTCACGCAGTTCGGGCCGACCCCGGAGGTCTACCGCCAGCCGATCGACCTGACGACGGCACGGACCTTCTCCGACCCGCCGCTCAACGTGCTGGCGGTGACCAAGCAGGGTGAGCGGGCGACCGGCGTCGGCGCGCCGCTCGAGCTCGCCGCGGAGGGCAGCCTCGCCGGCCTGCCCGACGGCCGCTACACGATCGGCTTCCGGCCCCACCACCTCTACCTGGCGCCGCCGGGCGGCCGGGCCGTGGCGCTGACCGCGACGGTCGCGGTCACCGAGATCACCGGCTCCGAGAGCTTCGTCCATCTCGACGTCGGCAGCGAGCGCTGGGTCGCGATCGCCCACGGCATCCACGAGCTGGCGGTTGACGCGCCGGCACAGGTCTGGATCGACCCGGCGCGCCTCTTCGTGTTCGACGGCGGCGGCCGGCTGGTCGCCGGGCCCCGGCCGGCCCGACAGGCGGCCTGAGGAGTCCCGCATGGCACGCATCACCCTCGAAGGCCTCGCCCACTCCTACCTGCCGGCGCCGCGCGGGCCCGAGGACTTTGCCCTGAAGCAGCTGGACCACGTCTGGGAGGACGGCGGCGCCTACGCCCTGCTCGGGCCGTCGGGCTGCGGCAAGACCACGCTGCTCAACATCATCTCCGGCCTGATCCGGCCGACCCGCGGCGAGATCCGCTTCGACGGCCAGGACGTCACCGACCTGCCGCCCGAGCAGCGCAACATCGCCCAGGTGTTCCAGTTCCCGGTCATCTACGACACCATGACCGTCTACGAGAACCTGGCCTTCCCCCTGTGCAACCGGCGCATGGCGCCGCGCGCGGTCGACGCCCGGGTCCGCGAGATCGCCGAGATGCTCGACCTCGGCTCGGAGCTCAGGCGCAAGGCGCGCAACCTGACCGCCGACGCCAAGCAGAAGATCTCCCTGGGTCGCGGCCTCGTCCGCGCCGACGTTGCGGCGATCCTGTTCGACGAGCCGCTGACCGTCATCGACCCGCACCTCAAGTGGCTGCTGCGCTCGCAGCTGAAGCACCTGCACCGGCGCTTCGACTTCACGATGATCTACGTGACCCACGACCAGACCGAGGCGCTGACCTTCGCCGACAAGGTCGTCGTCATGTACGAGGGCGAGGTCGTCCAGGTCGGCACGCCCGACGAGCTGTTCGAGCGGCCCGCCCACACCTTCGTCGGCTACTTCATCGGCTCGCCCGGCATGAACATCCTGCCGGCCGAGATCAGCGGTGACCGCGCCCGCATCGAGGGCCACGAGCTGCCGCTCGGCGCAGCCTACGGCCGCCTGCCGGCCGGCGCCCGCGTCGAGATCGGCATCCGCCCCGAGTTCCTGAGCCTGGCGCGCGCCGGCGAGGCCGCGGGTGCCGCCGTGCCGGCGACGATCCGCGCGGTCGAGGACGTCGGCCGCTACCGCATCGCGCGGACGCGGATCGGCGAGCACGAGGTCGCGGTGGTGGCACCGGAGGACGGCGAGATCCCGAGCGACGGCGCCTGCGTCGTCTTCGATCCGCAGCGCATCAACGTCTACGCCGACGGGCATCGGGTGCAGGAGGGCGGCTGATGGACAAGACCTGGAACAACAAGGGCTGGTTCTTCGTCCTGCCGGTGCTGGCGCTGGTGCTGTTCAGCGCCGCGATCCCGCTGATGACCGTGGTCAACTATTCGGTCCAGGACACCTTCGGCAACAACGTCTTCTTCTGGGCCGGCAGCGAGTGGTTCGAGGAATTGCTGCACTCCCAGCGCTTCCACGACGCGCTGTGGCGGCAGTTCCTCTTCTCGGCGATCATCCTGGCGATCGAGGTGCCGCTTGGCATCGGCGTCGCGCTGGCCATGCCGCGCAAGGGCTGGGGCGTGCCGGTCTGCCTGGTCACCATGGCCCTGCCGCTGCTGATCCCCTGGAACGTCGTCGGCACGATCTGGCAGATCTTCGGCCGCGTCGACATCGGCCTGCTCGGCCACACGCTGTTCGGCCTCGGCCTCGACTACAACTACGTGCGCGACCCGCTCGACGCCTGGATCACGATCATCGTGATGGACGTCTGGCACTGGACCAGCCTGGTCGTGCTGCTGTGCTACGCCGGCCTCGTCTCGATCCCCGAGGCCTACTACCAGGCCGCCAGGATCGACGGCGCCTCGCGCTGGGCGGTGTTCCGCTACATCCAGCTGCCGAAGATGCACCGGGTGCTGCTGATCGCGATCCTGCTGCGCTTCATGGACTCCTTCATGATCTACACCGAGCCCTTCGTGGTGACCGGCGGCGGTCCCGGCAACTCGACGACCTTCCTGTCGATCGACCTGGTCAAGATGGCGATCGGCCAGTTCGACCTCGGCAAGGCGGCCGCGATGTCGCTGGTCTACTTCCTGATCATCCTGCTGCTGTCCTGGATCTTCTACACGGTGATGACCAACGCCGGCGCCGAGCGCGGCCGCGCGACGGGCGGGGAGGGCGGCCGATGACCGAGGTCGCCGAGAGCGTGGCCGGCCGCATGCCGGCGGCCAGCCGGACCCGCCGCATGGCCGGCGGCCCGCGCCTGCGGCGGCTGGTTCCGGCCCTCTACATCGCCTTCCTGCTGGTGCCGATCTACTGGCTGGTGAACATGTCGCTGAAGACCAACGAGGAGATCGTCTCGATCTTCTCGATCTGGCCGAAGCACCCGACACTGGCCAACTACATGGTGATCTTCACCGACCCGTCCTGGTACTCGGGCTACATCAACTCGATCATCTACGTCGTCATGAACATGGCGATCTCGGTGACGGTGGCGCTGCCGGCGGCCTACGCCTTCTCGCGCTACCGGTTCCTCGGCGACAAGCACCTGTTCTTCTGGCTGCTGACCAACCGCATGGCGCCGCCGGCGGTCTTCGCGCTGCCCTTCTTCCAGCTCTACTCCGCGGTCGGGCTGTTCGACACCCACATCGCCGTGGCGCTGGCGCACTGCCTGTTCAACGTGCCGCTGGCAGTCTGGATCCTGGAAGGCTTCATGTCCGGCGTGCCGAAGGAGATCGACGAGACCGCTTACATCGACGGCTACTCCTTCCCGCGCTTCTTCGTGAAGATCTTCATGCCGCTGATCGCGAGCGGCATCGGCGTCGCCGCCTTCTTCTGCTTCATGTTCTCCTGGGTCGAGCTGCTGCTGTCGCGCACGCTGACCTCGGTCGACGCCAAGCCGATCGCCGCCACCATGACCCGCACGGTCTCAGCCTCGGGCCTGGACTGGGGCGTGCTGGCCGCGGCCGGCGTGCTGACCATCGTGCCCGGCGCGCTCGTGATCTGGTTCGTGCGCAACTACATCGCCAAGGGCTTCGCCCTGGGGCGCGTCTAGGCGAGGGGAGGAAGCGACGCCATGGACCTCTCGTGGATGGCCTGGACCTGGCACACCGCTGCCTTCTTCGGGGTGATCTTCCTGCTGCTCGTCGGCATGGGGGTCTGGGAGTACGCCCGACCCGGCGGCGCGCCACGCATCGGCGTGCTGGGTTTCGAGACGACGCGCGGCGACCGCCTGTTCGTCTCGCTGCTCGGCAGCGCCTTCATCTGTCTTGCCTGGCTCGGCCTGGTCGGCTCGAGCCTCTGGTGGGCTCTCGCCCTCGCACTGGTCTACGCGGTCCTGGTCTTCCGCTGGGTGTGAGTCGGCAGAGACGTGAGGGGGGCACCGGTCCCGCCCCCCAGGGAAACAAGCGGACCGAACAAAGGGAGGAAGGACATGAGAAGAAGTCTGTTGGCGGCCGTTGCGCTGGTCGCCCTGCTCGCCGGAAGCGGCGCGGCCAAGGCCGACGAGGCCGCGGCCAAGCGCTGGCTCGACGAGTTCCAGCCCTCGTCCCTCTCGAAGGACGAGCAGATGAAGGAGCTCGACTGGTTCATCAAGGCCGCCGAGCCCTACAAGGGCATGGAGATCAACGTCGTCTCCGAGACGATCACGACCCACGAGTACGAGTCCAAGGTCCTCGCCAAGGCCTTCTACGAGATCACCGGCATCAAGGTGAATCACGACATCATCGGCGAGGGTGACGTCATCGAGAAGCTGCAGACCCAGATGCAGTCGGGCCAGAACATCTATGACGCCTACATCAACGACTCCGACCTGATCGGTACGCACTGGCGCTACCAGGAGGTCCGCAACCTGACCGACTGGATGGCCGGCGAAGGCAAGGACGTTACCGATCCGATGCTCGACGTCGACGACTTCATCGGCAAGTCGTTCACCACCGGGCCGGACGGCAAGCTCTACCAGCTGCCGGACCAGCAGTTCGCGAACCTCTACTGGTTCCGCTACGACTGGTTCACCGATCCAAAGATCAAGGCCGAGTTCAAGGCCAAGTACGGCTACGACCTCGGCGTGCCCGTCAACTGGTCGGCCTACGAGGACATCGCCGAGTTCTTCACCGGCAAGACCATCGACGGCCACAAGGTCTTCGGCCACATGGACTATGGCAAGAAGGACCCGTCGCTGGGCTGGCGCTTCACCGACGCCTGGCTGTCGATGGCCGGCAACGGCGACAAGGGCATCCCGAACGGCCTGCCGGTCGACGAGTGGGGCATCCGCGTCAACGACAAGAGCCAGCCGACCGGCTCCTGCGTTGCGCGCGGCGGCGACACCAACGGCCCGGCCGCCGTCTACTCGATCCAGAAGTACCTCGACTGGCTGCACAAGTACGCGCCGCCGGAAGCCGCCGGCATGACCTTCTCCGAGGCCGGGCCGGTGCCGGCGCAGGGCAACGTCGCCCAGCAGATCTTCTGGTACACCGCCTTCACCGCCGACATGGTCAAGAAGGGCCTGCCGGTGGTCAACGAGGACGGCACGCCGAAGTGGCGGATGGCGCCGAGCCCGCACGGCGTCTACTGGGTCGACGGCATGAAGCTCGGCTATCAGGACGCCGGTTCCTGGACCCTGCTGAAGTCGACGCCGGTCGAGCGCGCCAAGGCGGCCTGGCTCTACGCCCAGTTCGTCATCTCGAAGACGGTCGACGTCAAGAAGAGCCACGTCGGCCTGACCTTCATCCGCGAGTCGACGATCCGCGACAAGTCCTTCACCGAGCGGGCGCCGAGCCTCGGCGGCCTGATCGAGTTCTACCGCTCGCCGGCTCGCGTGCAGTGGACCCCGACCGGCACCAACGTGCCCGACTATCCGAAGCTGGCGCAGCTCTGGTGGCAGAACATCGGCGACGCCGCCTCGGGCGCCAAGAGCCCGCAGGAGGCCATGGACGCCCTCTGCGCGGCCCAGGAATCGGTGATGTCCCGCATCGAGCGGGCCGGCATCCAGGGCGACCGCGGGCCGCACCTGAACAAGGAGCACGACATGGCCTACTGGGTCGAGCAGGCCAAGAAGAACGGCACGCTGGCCCCGCAGCCGAAGAAGGCCAACGAGAAGGAGAAGCCGATCACCGTCGACTACGACGAGCTGGTCAAGTCCTGGAACGAGGCCAAGTAGCGACGAACCAGGTCACGCCCTCCCGAGGGTGAAACTGGCCCGCGTCCAGGCGGGCAGAGGGGCCGGGCAGCTTGCCCGGCCCGCTTTTTTCCTGCTTGCTGAATACAAGAAGCGACGAAGGGAGGAGGGCAATGACAAGCGGCGCGATCCTGGCGATCGATCAGGGGACGACCTCGACGAGGGCCATGATCTTCGACGTCGAGACCCGCGTGCTCGGCCAGGCCCAGGAGGAGTTCGAGCAGCACTATCCGCGGCCCGGCTGGGTCGAGCACGAGCCCGAGGACATCTGGCAGGGCACCCTCGCGGTCGCCCGCCGGGCCCTGGAGGCGGCCGGCCTCGGGGCCGGCGACGTCGCCGCGATCGGCATCACCAACCAGCGCGAGACCGTGGTGCTCTGGGACCGCCGCAGCGGCAAGGCTTTGCACCGCGCGATCGTCTGGCAGGACCGGCGCACCGCAGAGCTGTGCCAGCGCCTGAAGGAGCAGGGCCACGAGCCGACCTTCACCGAGCGCACCGGCCTGCTGCTCGACCCCTATTTCTCCGGCACCAAGCTGGCCTGGCTGCTCGACAACGTCGAGGGCGCGCGCGCCGCCGCCGAAGCCGGCCATCTCGCCTTCGGCACGATCGATTGCTTCCTGATCTGGCGCCTGACCGGCGGCCGGGTCCACGCGACCGACGCGACCAACGCCTCGCGCACCCTGCTCTACGACATCCGCCGCAACGCCTGGGACGAGGAGCTGCTGGGCCTGCTGAACATCCCCGCCTCGCTGCTGCCCGAGGTGCGCGACAGTGCCGCCGACTTCGGCGCCGCGGAGCCCGGCCTGTTCGGCGGACCGATCGCGATCGGCGGGGTCGCCGGCGACCAGCAGGCGGCGACCGTCGGCCAGGCCTGCTTCGAGCCGGGCATGGTCAAGTCGACCTACGGCACCGGCTGCTTCGCCCTGGTCAACACCGGCGGCGAGCCGGTCGCCTCGAAGCACCGCCTGCTGACGACCATCGCCTACCGCCTCGACGGCCGCACGACCTATGCCCTGGAAGGGTCGATCTTCGTCGCCGGCGCCGCCGTGCAGTGGCTGCGCGACGGGCTCGGGCTGATCCGCCAGGCCGCGGAGACCGGGGCGCTGGCGGCCGCCGCCGATCCGCTGCAGCAGGTCGTGCTGGTGCCGGCCTTCGTCGGCCTCGGCGCGCCGCACTGGGATGCCGAGGCGCGTGGCGCGCTGTTCGGCCTGACCCGCAACACCGGGCCCAAGGAGCTGGCCCTGGCCGCCCTGGAGTCGGTCGCCTTCCAGACCTACGACCTGGTCGAGTGCATGCATGCCGACTGGCACACCGGCGCGGCCGGCCGGGGGAGGGAAACGGGCGGCGACATGGTGCTGCGCGTCGACGGCGGCATGACGGCCAGCGACTGGACCCTGCAGCGCCTCGCCGACATCCTGGCCGCCCCGGTCGACCGGCCGACGGTGCTGGAGACCACGGCGCTCGGCGCGGCCTGGCTGGCCGGCCGCCAGGCCGGCGTCTGGCCGGACCGGCAGGAGTTCGGCCGGCGCTGGCAGCTCGACCGCCGCTTCGAGCCGCAGATGGACGAGATGCAGCGGCGCCGGCGGCTGGCGCTGTGGCACGACGCGGTGCGGCGCACGCTGACCGCCTGACGCTGGCCGCCTTGACAGGGCCCGGCTGCGCGCGGCTGCGACACCGCGCAGCCGGAACCGCGGCGGCGAGGCCTCGTTCGATTCTCCCCATGGATGCGGGAGGATCGGTCCCATGAATCGACTTCTGTCGAATCGACTTCTGTCGGGCAGCCTGCTCGGGCTGCTGCTGGCTTCGGGGGCGGGCGCGCCGTCGGCGCTGCTGGTCGGCGAGGCGCGGGCCGGCGTCGGCGCCGAGATGTGCCAGGCCGAGGTCACCTTGCTGCACGACCGGATCGACGGCGAAAGCGCGGTCCAGCGGGCCGAGCAGCAGACGGTCGCCGGCATCACCGACGAGGACGTCGACGAGCCTCAGTCCGGCTACTCCCTGTCACCGCCGGGTCGCGAGGTGCTGCTCGGCAAGCTCGACAGGGCCGCCAAGCTGGCAGCCAAGGGGGACGGCGAGGGTTGCCGGGCGCTGGTCGAGCAGGTCCGCCGGCAGCTCGGCATCGCCGAGGGGCCGGGCCGCAGCCCCGTGGGCGCGGGCTGAGCGCGTCGGCGGCGGCATGCCCTTGCCGCCGCCTGCGCCATGCTCGAAAGCCAGACCACCTTTGATCCCAACCATCCACGGCAGCTCCGTACCGCTTGACCGATGCGCGGGTACGGCCCCGCTCACTTCACCCTTGATCATTGGTGGGGAGTCCCCCCTGCGCTTTTTTGTGCCGAGGGGTTGAAGCCACGACTTCGGCTCACAGATGCCTAGATCAGGAAAAGATAAGAACGCGATTAACGCGCCCCCCCTTTCGTGGAGAGCCCCTTTTCGATAGGGTGCGCGCGAATCGGGGAGCTATCGGGGAGTAAGTGACGGGCGACGAAGGTGATCGCCTTTGTCGCTTTCGCTCCATCAATCGGCATACAGGTCGAGCGGCCGGTCAGGTCTGCCTTTCGATACTTTGTGCCGTGGGGACATTCGCGCGCTTTATTGAACAAATGTCTTGGGGACTATGACCGAGAAGCTCAGCGTCAAGAACCTCTGCAAGATCTTCGGCGACGACCCCGATGCCGCGCTGGCGCAGCTGCGCGCGGGCCGCTCGAAGGACGAGATCCTCAAGCAGACCGGGATGACGGTCGGCGTCCAGGACGCCAACTTCAGCGTCGGCCAGGGCGAGATCTTCGTCGTCATGGGGCTCTCGGGCTCCGGCAAGTCGACCCTGGTGCGCATGCTCAACCGCCTGATCGAGCCGACCGCCGGCGAGGTGCGCATCGATGGCGAGGACATCGTCTCGGCGGACCCCGAGCAGCTGCGGCAGATCCGCTTGAAGAAGATCGCCATGGTCTTCCAGCACTTCGCCCTCTTTCCGCACAAGACCGTCGCCGAGAACGTCGAGTACGGCCTGAAGGTCCAGGGCGTGCCGGCGGCCGAGCGTCGCCGGCGCGCCATCGCCGCCCTGGAGCAGGTCGGCCTGGAGCCCTGGGCCGACCACCGGCCGCAGGCCCTGTCCGGCGGCATGCAGCAGCGCGTCGGCCTGGCCCGGGGCCTCGCCGTCGACCCCGAGGTCCTGCTGATGGACGAGCCCTTCTCGGCGCTCGACCCGCTGATCCGGCGCGACATGCAGCAGGAGCTGATCGAGCTCCAGCGCAAGCTGAAGATGACCATCGTCTTCATCACCCACGACCTGCACGAGGCGCTGATCCTGGGCGATCACATCGCCATCATGAAGGAAGGCCGCTTCGTGCAGATCGGCACGGCCGAGGAGATCGTCGGCGAGCCGGCCGACGACTACGTCAGCGCCTTCACCCAGGACATCGACCGGGCCAAGGTCTTCGCCGCCGACAGCGTGATGGCCGAGCCGCAGGCGCTCGAGCTCTCGAAGGACACGCCGCGCAGCGCGCTCGAGCGGATGACCGAGCTGAAGCGCAACGCCCTCTACGTGCTCGACGGCGACAGGATCGCCGGCGTCGTCACCTACCGCGGCCTCGCCGGCGCGACGAGCGGCCACGGCGGCGACCTGGGCGCCGCGCTGATCCGCGAATACCCCGCGATCGAGAGCGCCGCGAAGCTCTACCGGCTCTACGACCTGGCCCGCGGCGAGCTGCCGGTCGCCGTGCTCGACGACGGCCGCCTGGTCGGCGTCGCCCGCCAGGGCGACATCTTCAAGCAGCTCGCAGCCGGCGCCGGCGAGGCCGAGGGCGCTGCGCGCCAGCCCGCACCGGCCGGCGCCTGAGCGGGAGGAGCGACCCCATGTGGCAACCATCCGACAGCATCACGCTTCCGCTCGGCGACTGGGTCGACGGCTTCGTCAAGGGCTGGCTCGCCCCGAACTTCCGCGGCGTCTTCCACGCCATCGGCTGGCCGGTCGACCAGGTGCTGCAGTCCCTCAGCGGCTTCCTGCACGCCGTGCCGATGCCGGTCTTCACGATCGTCGTCGCGCTGATCGCCTGGTGGGCGGCGGGGCGCGGCGTCGCGATCTTCAGCTTCCTGGCGCTGCTGGTGCTCGACCTGATCCATGTCTGGTCGGACACCATGACGACCCTGGCGATGATCCTGACGGCAGTCGTGTTCTGCGCCGCGGTCGGCGTGCCGCTCGGCATCGCCGCGGCGCGCAGCGACCGCTTCGCACGGATCCTGCGGCCGATCCTCGACATCATGCAGACGATCCCGCCCTTCGTGTACCTGGTGCCGATCGTCATGCTGTTCGGCGTCGGCATGGTCCCGGGCATCATCGCGACGATCATCTTCGCGCTGCCGCCGATCGTGCGGCTGACCAACCTCGGCATCCGCAACGTCCAGGCCGAGCTGGTCGAGGCTGCCTACGCCTTCGGCTCGACGCCCCGCCAGGTGCTCTGGGAGGTGCAGATCCCGCTGGCCCTCAGGACCATCATGGCGGGCCTCAACCAGACCCTGATGCTGGCCCTCTCGATGGTCGTGATCGCCGCGCTGATCGGTGCCGGCGGCCTGGGCCTCGAGGTCTACACCGGCCTCGGCCGCCTCGACATCGGCGCCGCCACCGAGGGCGGCCTGGGCATCGTGCTGATCGCCATCATCCTGGACCGCATCACCCAGGCCCTGGGCGAGCAGCGCGACGCCACGGCGCCCGGCCTGCTCGACACCCTGAAGTCGCTCTTCCGCCCCGGCCGCCCCGGCCGCCAGGCCCGGCAGGAGCCGCGCCAGGCGGCCTGAGCGCCGACCCGACGCCGTCGCGATCCCGCGCCTCCGGGCGCAGGGCCGCGGCACGACCGAGCCCCGTCCGCGACCCGGTCCGGCGCGGGGGAATCCCTGAAGCAAGGAGGAAGGCATGAAGCATCTGAGAGCCTTCACCAACATCGCCGCCGGCGTCGCCATGGCGGCGATGGCGGCCGGCGCCGTCACGGCCCACGCCGCCGACAAGTCCATGCCCGGCCAGGGCAAGACCATCAAGATGGCGCGCGCCACCTGGGACACCGGCTGGTGGCAGGCCGAGGTCTACCGGCAGCTGTTCGAGAAGCTCGGCTACGACGTCCCGCAGGTCACCACGCTGGACAACCCGCCCTTCTACCAGTCGGTCGCCCAGGGCGACATGGACCTCTGGGTCAACGGCTGGTTCCCGCTGCACAACACCTACGCGGACACCTTCAAGCAGGGTGCCCAGGCGGTCGGCTACGTCGCCAAGGGCGGCGCGCTGCAGGGCTACCTGATCGACAAGAAGACGGCCGACAAGTACGGCATCAAGTACCTCTCGGACATGAAGAAGCCGAAGATCGCCAAGCTCTTCGACACCAACGGCGACGGCAAGGCCAACATGGTCGCCTGCCCGCCGGGCTGGGGCTGCGAGACGCTGATCGCCTACCAGATGGACGCCTACGGCCTGCGCGACTCGATCGACCTGATCAAGGCCGGCTACTCGGCCTCGATGGCCGACGCGCTGAGCCGCTACAAGAACGGTGAGCCGATCTTCTTCTACACCTGGACGCCGAACTGGACCGTCGGCCTGCTGAAGCCCGGCAAGGACGTGGTCTGGCTCCAGGTCAAGGAGACCAGGCTGCCCAAGGACCAGGCGAACCTGAAGGACAAGGCGATCGTCAAGGGCGTCGAGGGCTGCGCCGACGACCCCTGCCGGATGGGCATGCCGGCCAACGACATCCGGCCGGTCGCGAACAGCGCGTTCCTGAAGGACAACCCGGCGGTCGAGACGCTGCTCGAGGAGGTTCGCATCCCGGTCCAGGACATCTTCGCGCAGAACGCGAAGATGAACCAGGGCGCGGACAGCCCGGAGGACCTGAAGAAGCAGGCCGCCGACTGGATCGCCCGGCACCAGGACAAGGTCGACCGCTGGCTGAAGGACGCGCGCGCCGCCGCGATGATGTGACGGCGCGGCGTCGCCGACGCCCCGGAACCGTGCGGAGCCCGGCCCTTGCGGCCGGGCTTCGTCCTTTGCAGGCGAGGCGAGCGGCGCGCCGGAACCCTGCGGCGGCCTCTCGCGTTGCTCCACCCGGGGTAGATGTCGGGGCTCCGGCGTGCCGAGGTACGGAGGGCGCGAGCGAGGCGGGGGGCGACTGATGCCGCCCGGCGCCGGCGACCGGCCGGCGCGCGCGGATCAGACTCTGGGAGGTCGCCGTGACGGAACTTTCTCATCCTTTCCTGCATCGCCTGTCGCTCGGGATCGCCGCCGCGACGCTGCTGACCGGCGCGCCGCTCGCCTCAACGACGGCGCTCGCCGGGACGCTCGGCGCGCCGCCGCCGGCCATGGCTGCGCCCGGCGCCGTGCAGCTCGCCTTCGACGCCGAGGTTCAGCGCATCCAGCACGGGCTCAACCGGCTGGGCTACGACGCCGGTCCGGCCGATGGCCTGATGGGCGCGAAGACGCGCAGCGCCATCGCCGACTATCAGCGCGACCACGGCCTGCTGGTCACCGGCCAAGCCAGCGCCAGCCTCGCCGAGCACATCCGCGGCCAGGTCATGGAGCAGCGCTCCGAGCGCCGGGCCGACAAGCCCGCGGCCGCCGCGGAGAGCGAAGCGGGCAGCTCGACGAGTGCGGAGACGGCCCAGCAGGCTGCGGACCGCCAATCGATCCTGCAGGTCCAGTCCGATCTGCGCCGGCTCGGCTACAATGTGCCGGTCGTCTCGGGGCGCCTGGACAGTGATACCGAGCTGGCCATCCGCGCCTACCAGAAGGACCACCAGTTGCTGGTCGACGGCCGGCTCAGCCCCCAGCTGTTGGCGCATGTCCACGACGCCGCCTCCCGGGAGGCCGTCACCGAGGATCGGGAGACCGTCCGGAAGGTCCAGCAGGCCTTGAACGATCGCGGCTATGACGCCGGGCCGGCCGACGGCGTGATGGGCGGCAAGACCCGCGACGCGATCCGGACCTTCCAGTCCGACGCCCAGCAGCCGATGACCAGTCGGATCGACGGCAAGCTGCTGAGCGCACTGGGCCTGTCGGCAGCCGGCACCGCGGCCGCCGAGGCCCCGGCCGGGCCGGCCGAGACACCCGCGACTTCGGAGAGCCAGCCGGTGACGGTTCTCGACGACCACTTCAGCGACGGCGACTACACGCGCAATCCGCGCTGGCAGGTCGTCGCCGGCAGCTGGCGCGTCACGGACGGCGGCTCGCTGACCAGCGACGTTTCGGCCGGAACCAGCGCCGCGCCCCAGAAGCTCGGCCCGGAACTGCTCAAGGACCTCCTCGGCAACGCGCTTGGCGTGCCGAGCCCGCAGCAGACCGCGAACCTCGCCGCGATCTATACTCCGGCGCGGCTGAGCAACGCTTTCCACCTGGTCCTGCGCGTCTCCAGCGCCGGCAGCCCGGCGACGCTCAACGCCGGCCCCTACCAGGGCAGCAACGTCGGCTACGGCTATCGCCTGGAGGCGGATGTCGGCCAGAGCCAGCCTCTGCATCTGCTGGCGATCACCCAGAACGGAACCACGGTGATCGGGACCAGCGACGCGAACGTCCGATTCGACGACGGTGCCAAGCACACGCTCGACTGGCGGCGCGACGCGAACGGGCTGAACACGGTGGAGCTCGACGGCCGGGTCGTCCTGCAGGTCCTCGACCGGACCTTCCAGGATCCCTTTGACGGCGTGTCGCTGGTCAACGCCGGCGGCACCTGGAGCATCGATGAGGTCCGGGCCGAGTCCCTGACTCCCTGACCCGCCGCTCCCCGACCCGCGACTTCCCGATCGGCGCGCCCGCGTCGGCCGGGAGTCGGTCGGGGGTCAGCCGGGCGAGGCGGTGGTCGCGGCGATCGCCGCCTCCAGCGCGCCGTCGCCGACCGGCAGGCCGAGATCGCGGAAGGTCGCCTGCAGCACGCCGAGCGCGCCGAGCACGTAGGCTTCGTTGAGGAAGCCCATGTGGCCGATCCGGAAGATCTGGCCCTTCAGCGGGCCGAGGCCGCCGCCGATGGTCAGGCCGTAGCGCAGGCGGGCGTGGTCGCGGATTCGCTCGGCATCGAAGTCGCCGGGCACGCGCACCGAGGTCACGCTGGCCGCCCGCTCGGCCGGCACCAGGGCGTTGAACTCCAGGAAGCCGGTCGAGCCCCAGCGCTCGACCGCGGCCTGGACCATCGCGGCGAGCCGGCGGTGCTGCTCGATCACCGCCGGCAGCCCGGGCTCCTCGATCATCGCCAGCGCCTCGCCCAGGGCCGCGACGTGCTGGATCGGCGCGGTGCCGCAGAAGCGCTGGTAGAGCAGCTTGCCCAGGCGTGCCTGCCACATCCAGTAGCTGCCCGGCAGGTGGCGGCCGGCCTGGCAGCGCTCCAGCGCCTTCGGCCCGGCGGCGACGATCGACAGGCCGGGCGGCACCATCAGCGCCTTCTGGGCGGCCGCGACGGTGACGTCGATCCCCCAGTCGTCCATCGCGAAGTCGGTCGTGCAGAGCGAGGCGATCGCGTCGACCATCAGCAGCGCCGGATGGCCGGCCGCGTCGATCGCCGCGCGGACGCCGCGCAGGTCGCTGCAGACGCTGGCCGCGGTATCGGTGTGCACGACCATCACGGCCTTGATCCGGCCGGCCGTGTCGTCCCTGAGGATCGCCTCGATGCGCTCCGGCGCCACGGCATGGCGCCAGTCGGTCTCGACGGCCTGCGTCTCCAGGCCGAGGTCCGCCGCCATCTGCCGCCAGACCCGGGCGAACAGCCCGGTCTCGGGCACCAGCACCGTCTCGCCGGGCTGCAGGCAGTTGGCCAGGGCCGCCTCCCAGGCGCCGTGGCCGTTCGCGGCGTAGAGGAAGATCTCGCCCTCGGTGCGGAAGATCGGCTTCAGGCCGCGGAACGCGCGCTCGGCGAGCGCGGCGAAGGCCTCGCCGCTGAAGTCCATGGCCGGCGAGGACATGGCGGTGCGGACGCGGTCGGGCAGGGAGGTCGGGCCCGGGATCATCAGGAACTCGGGGCCGAGCAGGCGCTTCATCTCGGGTGACTCCGGCAGGTCGGCGAAGAGCCGCCAGCTTCGGCGCTCGGCGCCGGCGCGGCAACCCGCCGAAAGCTCAATGCTGGCCCGCTGCCCGGCTCTGCGGCTCGATCATCACCTCCGGCCCGGGCGCAAGCGTCCGGCCGAGCGGCGGCTCCTCGGCCGGCGCCGTCGGGAAGCTGACGCGCACGCAGGTGCCGACGCCCTTGGCGCTCTCGACCGTCACGCTGCCGCCGTGCAGCTCGACCAGGCTGTCGACGATGGCGAGGCCCAGGCCGGTGCCGCCGGTCGAGCGCGTGTAGCTGTCGCTCGCCTGGTGGAAGGGCTGCAGGACCCGCTGCAGCTGGTCCTCCTCGATGCCGATGCCGCGGTCCTCGACCTCGATCTCGTAGCTGCCGTCGCCGCCGTCGCGGCCGCGGATCGTGATGATCTCGCCCTCGTAGGAGAACTTGGCGGCGTTCGACAGCAGGTTGAGCAGGACCTGGCGCAGCGCGATCTCGTCGGCGCGCACCAGGGCCGCGCCCTCGAAGTCGTAGGCGATCGTCAGGTGCCGCTTCTCCAGCTGGATGGTCAGCAGCTTGTGCAGGTTGCGCGCGATCTGCCGGACGTCGAGCGTCTCGATGTGCAGGTCGCGCTGGCCGGCCTCGATCTTCGAGTAGTCGAGCAGGTCGTTGATCAGGGCCAGCAGGTGCTCGCCGCTGCTGTGGATGTCGGCGGCGTACTCGCCGGTCTTCGGCTGCTCCAGCTTGCCGCTGCGCAGCAGGTAGGAGAAGCCGATGATGGCGTTGAGCGGGGTCCGGAGCTCGTGGCTCATGTTGGCCAGGAACACCGACTTCGCGCGGTTCGCGGCCTCGGCCTCTCGGGCCAGGCGCTCGGCGCGCTCCTTCTCGTCGCGCAGGCGCGCCTCGCGCTCGGCCGCCGAGGCGGCGAAGTAGGCCGCCGCGCGGCCGATCTCGGCGATCTCGTCGCTGCCGCCGGTCGGGATCTCTGCCTCGCCGCGGCCCTCGACCTGCTCGCGCAGGCCGATGCGCAGCGCCTTCAGGCGCAGCAGCACGCCGCGGCGCACGAAGACGGCGAAGGAGACCACCGTCAGGATGGTCAGCAGCGCGAGGCCGATCAGCATCACCGTGGTGTCGCGCGCGACCCCCTGGAAGTCGGCGCTGCGCCGACCGATGTCGGTGCGCAGCCAGAGGATGTAGTCGGCGGTCGAGCCGACGAACTTGCTGGCCAGGAACTTGTTCTTGTTGATCAGGCCGGCCTGCCGGCGCGTCGCCGTCAGAGACTGCGTCTTCAACGCGTAGGCCCCCTCCTCCGGCAGCAGGAACTGCTCGATCGAGGGCTCGACCGCCGCGATGATGCGCTGCACCGGCTCGATGTCGGAAAGCTGCGCCCGGGCGACGGCGGCATCGCGCAGCCACGCGAGGCTGCGCTCGCGCAGCCGGCGCACGATGGCCAGGTTGTCGATCGTCGGCAGCGACAGCACGTCGAGCAGCGCCAGCTCGCTGCAGGCGATCCAGGTCTCGGCCTGCGCGCGCGCCTGGAAGCGCCGGTCCGGCGGCAGCCGGGACACCAGGCCGAACAGCTCGGCGTGGAGCTGGATCAGGCCCTCGTTGATCTCGCGCGCGCGGCGCAGGGCGACGCCGAGACGCGCCTCGGCGGTCAGGCGCGCCGACACCGTCTTGTCCAGCTCGTCGAGATTGACCACCAGCTCCTGGCGGCTCGCCCGGATCTCGCGGATCAGCGCCTTGCCTTCCTTGGCGTTGCCGGCGCCGCCGGCGACCAGCTCTGCCAGCAATCCGTCGATCGTGCGTACCTGGTCGTCGATCTGGTTGCGCGCCGACCGGCGCACGTACTCCGATTCGACCGTCGCCAGGGACGGCGCCGTGGAGGCGATGGCCTGGGAGATCTGGCCGAGTCGCGAGGCGTCGATCAGCTGGGGCACCGACTGTTCGGCGAGCTGGCCGTAGCCCTGGTTCAGGTTCCGGAAGGCGAAGAGCGCGATCAGGATCGCGCCGCTCGCGACCAGGCCGAAGAGGGCGATGGCGAGGACCAGACGGACCGATATGAGGTTCCACCGCACGCCCAGGTTCTCCGGCCTTGACCGATCGGCTTTCTAGCGCAGCGGCGGAGCGTAGAGCAGCCCGCCGTCGCGCCACAGCGCGTTGAGGCCCCTGTCGAGCCCGAGCGGCGACAGGTTCCGGTTGAAGATCTCCGCGTAGTTGCCGACCTGGGCGACGATCCGCCGGGCCCAGTCCTCGTCCAGGCCCAGATCGGCGCCGATGCCGGGATCGAGCCCGAGCAGCCGGCGCACCTCGGGATCGTTGCTGTCGAGAAAGCTGTCCAGATTGTCGGAGCGGATGCCGTGCTCCTCGGCCAGCAGGGTCGCGAAGACCGACCACTGGACGACGTCGAACCAGTCCTCGTCGTCGTTGCGCAGGGTCGGGCTGAGCGGCTCCTTCGACACCATGTCGGGGAACAGCACGTAGTCGTCCGGGTCGGGCGAGCGGCTGAGGCGGACCGTGGTCAGCGCGATGCGGTCGGTGGTCAGGATGTCGCAGTCGTGCGCGAAGAAGGAATCGTAGGCCATCTCGCCTGAATCGAAGCCGCGGACCTTCAGATCCAGGTGGCGCGAGGCGATCAGTTCCTCGAGATTGCGGATCGTCGTGGTGTTGCGGTTGACGCAGACCGTCGCGTGGTGGACGTCGGCGAGCCGGGCGGCGCCGAGCGCCCGGTTCGCCATGAAGCCCTGGCCGTCGTAGTAGATCGGCTGGGTGAAGGCGAGGCCGAGCTTGGTGTCGCGCGAGGCCGTCCAGGTCGTGTTGCCCATCAGGACGTCGAAGGCGCCGTCGTTGAGCGCCTTGAAGCGCACGGTCTGGGTGACCTCGACGAACTCGACCGCATCGGCATCGCCGAGCACCGCGGCGGCGAGAACACGGCAGTAGTCTGGAAAGAAGCCCCGCCAGACGCCCCGCTCGTCGGTTTCCGAGACGCCCGGGCCGACACGGATGACGCCGCAGCGCAGCAGGCCGTCGTGCCTGATCCGGGCGAGCGTCGGGCTTTCGAGCGCCGGCTGATCCTGGAGCGGGTCCGGGCTCCGGGTCTGGGCCGGCGCGACGCCGACCGACGACACCGCCAGATCCGCCAGGATGCCGAACAGGATGATCGCCCGCCGCATGCCGCCCCTCTCGCTCCGCCTCGCTGCTCCCGCCAGCGCCGTCCGTCGGACAGCCTGACGGTCCCCCGGCGAGGCCGTCGGTGGTGTCATTTATGCAATTTTATCGGATCTTGTTGCTGAACGGTTGGTTAATAGCCGCGGAAAACCGAGGCAAACCCGATGCTTGGGGAAATTCGGCAACCGTCGGGTGCGGAAGCGACGGTCCGGTCTCGGATTTCCGTGGAACGACGCGGAGGAAATGGTGGGCCCGGGTAGACTTGAACTACCGACCTCCCGCTTATCAGGCGAGCGCTCTAACCAACTGAGCTACGGGCCCCCGCGAGGGAGCGCTTTATAAGCGGTTCGGCCCCGCGCTTGTCAAGCCTCGCGCGTCGGATCCGCCGGGCCGCGGCCGGTACGCCGGCGCAGCGGCCGGGCGCGCTGCGCTGGACAAGGCCCGGCGAGGCCCCTATGTCTCGCCGTCCAGGCAAGAACCATCCAGCGAGACGAGCCCGAGCGATGCGCGACGACGGCGCTGCCCCGCCCTATCCCGAAGTCGAGTCCAGCCCCAGCTTCCCGGCGATCGAGACGGAGATCCTGGCCTACTGGGAGCAGGAGAGGATCTTCGAGCGCTCGGTCGAGGAGCGCCCGGCCAAGGTCGACGGCGCCAGCAACGAGTTCGTCTTCTATGACGGACCGCCCTTCGCCAACGGGCTGCCGCACTACGGCCACTTGGTCACCGGCTTCGTCAAGGACATCGTGCCGCGCTACCGCACCATGCGCGGCCGGCGCGTCGAGCGCCGCTTCGGCTGGGACTGCCACGGCCTGCCGGCCGAGCTGACCAGCGAGAAGGAGCTCGGCATCTCCGGGCGCCAGGAGATCCTCAAGTACGGCATCGCCGAGTTCAACGCGCACTGCCGCGTCTCGGTCATGCGCTTCACCGAGGAGTGGCGCGACTACGTCACCCGCGAGGGCCGCTGGGTCGACTTCGAGAACGACTACAAGACCATGAACCTCTCCTTCATGGAGAGCGTGATCTGGGGCTTCAAGCAGCTCTACGACAAGGGCTGGGTCTACGAGGGCTACCGCGTCGTGCCCTACAGCTGGGCCGTGCAGACGCCGCTGTCGATCTCCGAGACCCGGCTCGACAACTCCTACCGCGAGCGCCAGGACCCGGCGCTGACCGTCGGCTTCCTGCTGGAGCCGGCGGCTGGCGAGACGGTGCCGACGCGGCTCCTGGCCTGGACGACGACGCCCTGGACCCTGCCGTCGAACCTGGCCCTGGCGGTCGGTCCCGAGCTCGACTACGCCATTGTCGAGAAGGACGGCGAGCGGCTGATCCTGGGCGCCGCGGCGCTGGAGCGCTATGCCAAGGAGCTGGGCGACTGGACGCAGGTCGCGACGGTCAAGGGCAGTGAACTGGCCGGCCGGCGCTACGAGCCGCTGTTCCCCTACTTCAAGGACACGCCCAACGCCTTCGTCGTGCTGGCCGCCGACTTCGTCGAGGTCACCGAGGGCACCGGCTGCGTGCACATCGCGCCGGGCTTCGGCGAGGACGACCTGGACCTCGCCCGCGCCCACGACATCCCGCTGGTCGTGCCGGTCGACGAGGCCGGCAACTTCACCGCCGAGGTGCCGGACTACCAGGGCCTGAACGTCATCGAGGCCAACAAGGACGTCATCCGCGACCTCAAGGCGCGCGGCGTGGTGCTGCGGCACGAGACCTACCTGCACAACTACCCGCACTGCTGGCGCACGGACACGCCGCTGATCTACAAGGCGATCCACGCCTGGTACGTGACGGTCACGGCCTTCCGCGACCGCATGGTCGAGCTCAACAAGGAGATCGTCTGGACGCCGGCGCACGTGCGCGACGGCCTGTTCGGCAACTGGCTGGAGAACGCGCGCGACTGGAACGTCAGCCGCAACCGCTTCTGGGGCTGCCCGATCCCGGTCTGGAAGAGCGACGATCCGCGCTATCCGCGGATCGACGTCTACGGCAGCCTGGACGAGATCGAGCGCGATTTCGGCGTCCGGCCGACCGACCTGCACCGGCCGATGATCGACGAGCTGACCCGGCCGAACCCGGACGACCCGACCGGCAAGTCGACCATGCGGCGCGTCACCGAGGTGCTGGACGTCTGGTTCGATTCCGGCTCGATGCCCTTCGCCCAGCTGCACTATCCCTTCGAGAACAAGGAGCGTTTCGAGGCGAACTTCCCGGCCGACTTCATCGTCGAGTACGTCGCCCAGACGCGCGGCTGGTTCTACACCCTGATGGTGCTCTCGACGGCGCTGTTCGACCGCGCGCCCTTCCGTAACTGCGTCTGCCACGGCGTCGTGCTGGACGAGAACAAGCAGAAGCTCTCGAAGCGGCTCAAGAACTATCCGGACCCGACCGAGGTCTTCGAGACCTACGGCGCCGACGCGCTGCGCTGGTACATGGTCTCCTCGCCGCTGATGCACGGCGGCGACCTCGCCATGCCCCAGGACGGCCGCGGCATCGCCCAGGCGCTGCGCCAGGCGATCATCCCGATCTGGAACGCCTATTACTTCTTCACGCTCTACGCCAACATCGACGGCTACAGGGCGCGGGAGCGGGCCGACCAGACGGGCGTGCTCGACCGCTATGTCCTGGCCAAGACCCGCGAGCTGGTCGAGCAGCTGCAGGACCGCCTGGAGGTCAACGACCTGCCCGGCGCCTATGCCGTCGTGCCCGGCTACATCGACGCGCTCAACAACTGGTACATCCGGCGCTCGCGCGGTCGCTTCTGGCGCGAAGAGGCCACCGGCTCGGCGGGCGGCGACGGGGCCGACAAGCGCGACGCCTACGACACGCTCCATACCGTGCTGACGACCTTCTGCCGGGCGATGGCACCGCTGCTGCCCTTCCTCACGGAGCGCATCTACCGCAACCTGACCGGCGCGGATTCGGTGCACCTCGCCGACTGGCCCGATGCCGAGGCGCTGCCGGCCGAGCGCGCCCTGGTCGCCGAGATGGACCGGGTGCGCGAGATCTGCGCTGCCGTGATGGCGCTGCGCGAGGGCAAGAGCCTGCGCACGCGCCTGCCGCTCAAGCGCCTGACCGTCGCCCATCCCGAGGCGGCGCGCCTGGAGCCCTACCGCTCGGTGATCGCCGAGGAGGTCAACGTCAAGGAGGTCGCCTTCTCGGCCGATCCGGCGGCGATGGGCCGGCAGGAGCTCAAGGTCAACCCGCAGATCGGCCGGCGCATCGGCGGCAAGATGAAGGAGGTCATGGCGGCCTCGCGCTCCGGCGACTGGTCCCCGGCCGCCGGCGGCAAGGTGGCGATCGCCGGCATCGAGCTCGATCCGGAGGACTACACGCTGCGCGTCGTCGCCGGCGAGGGGCTCGACTCCGAGGGCTTCGACGGCGGCGACGGCATCGTCGTGCTCGACACCCGGGTCTACGAGGAGCTCAAGCGCGAGGGCTGGGCGCGCGACTTCGTGCGCCTGGTCCAGCAGACCCGCAAGGAGGCCGGCCTCGCGGTCACCGACCGGATCCGCCTCGCGGCCGAGCTGCCGGAGGAGGTCGCCGCTGCGATCGCCGAGCACGGCGAGCACGTCTGCCGCGAGACCCTGGCGGTCGAGCTCAGGCTCAACCAGGGACCGCTCGCCGGCTTCACCATGCCCCACAAGCTCGAGGGCAAGGGCGTCCAGGTCTCGGTCGAGAAGACCGCCGCCTGACCGGCGGCCCGCCGCCGGGCCGCCCCTCTTCGTCACCGTCGCTCCGCACACCGCGGGCCGCATCGTCGGCCCGCGGCACCTGCGGCTGTCCGCCATCGCGCAACTAGATCGAGTTTCAAACGATACAAGGGCCATCTTGTCGCCATGATCGAGACAAGTAACGGTCATTTAGAAGCCTTTTTGGTGACAAGAATAGACTGGAATATTTCTGAGATCGCGCAGCCAATAGGGGGTTCAATCTCAAATAAAGACTCGACGAACACTGTCCGCTGTGGCAGCATTCGTCGTGGTCGTGCAGGCCGGGCGTTCGGGGGGCGTGTACGCTGCTCGGACAGAGAGACCGAGCGTCCGGCCGCACGGCGAACCGGCCGCGCAGCAGCAGGCGAGCGCAGCGCGCCGGATCAGGGGACGAAGAGTTTGCGAGGCCTGTGCAGCGCCCCCCAACGCGGCGCAGGCGCACCCAAGGGGCCCACCGGATTGCGTGCCGGCCGGTGGGCCCCAGCGGGTGCCCCCGGGGCTGCCGCGCGGTGCCCCGATCCTGACCGAACCCGATCCTTCCGAAACAGCGAAGAGTGCCGGCCGGCGGCGCGGCGTCTAGCGGGCGGCGTCGCGCGCCCGCAGGTACTCGACGATGGCGTCGGCCGCGGCTTCGGCCGACTGTCGCGCGGTCTCGACGTGCAGCTCGGCCGTCTCCGGAGGCTCGTAGGGGCTGTCGACGCCGGTGAAGTTGGACAGCTGCCCGGCGAAGGCCTTCTTGTAGAGACCCTTGGGGTCGCGCTGCCGGCAGATTTCCAGCGGCGTGTCGACCCAGACCTCGAGGAAGTCCTCGCCCATCAGCTCGCGCGCCATGCGCCGCTCGGCCCGGAAGGGCGAGATGAACGAGACCAGCACGATCAGCCCGGCGTCGGCCATCAGGCGTGCGACCTCGGCGACGCGGCGGATGTTCTCGACACGGTCGGCGTCGGTGAAGCCGAGGTCGCGGTTGAGGCCGTGGCGCACGTTGTCGCCGTCCAGCAGGTAGGTGTGGCGGCCCTCGGCGTGCAGCTTCTTCTCGACCAGGTTGGCGATCGTCGACTTGCCCGAGCCGGACAGCCCCGTGAACCACAGCACGCCCGGCCGCTGGTGCTTGGCGGCGGCGCGGGCGGCCTTGTCGACGTCGACCGACTGCCAGTGGATGTTGGTCGCCCGGCGCAGGCCGTGCTCGATCACCCCGGCGGCCAGCGTGGCGTTGCTGAAGCGGTCGATCAGCAGGAATGCGCCCATGCGCCGGTTGACGGCATAGGGCTCGAAGGCGATCGGCTGGGACAGCGCCAGCTTGGCGAAGCCGATGTCGTTGAGGTCCAGCTTCTTGGCCGCCAGGCGCTCGCCGCTGGCCACGTCCAGGCGGTGCGAGATCTCGGTGACCGAGGCCGGCAGGATGCGCGTGCCGCACTTCACCAGGTATTCCCGCCCCGGCAGCAGGGGCTCGTCGCCCATCCAGACCAGGTGGGCGGCGAACTGGTCGGAGACCTCGGGCCGGTTGGCGGCCTCGGCCAGCACGTCGCCGCGGCTGATGTCGATCTCGTCGGCCAGGGTCAGGGTCACGGCGTCGCCGGCCTGCGCGCCCTCGCGGTCGCCGTCGCGATCGGCGATGCGTGCGATCCGTGTCGTCTGGCCGGACAGCGCCGCGACCACCGGGTCGCCCGGGGCGATCCGCCCGCTGGCGACCGTGCCCTGGTAGCCGCGGAAGGCGGAATCCGGGCGGCAGACGAGCTGGACCTGGAGCCGGAACGGCCGGTCGCCCTCGTCGTGGCCGGCCTCGACGGTCTCCAGCAGCTCCAGCAGGGTCGGGCCGTCGAACCAGGCCAGGCGCTCGCTCGGCAGGGCGACGTTGTCGCCGTAGCGGGCCGACAGCGGGATCGCCCGGCAGGTCTCGAAGGCCTCGGCGAGGCGCCGCAGGTCGGCCTCGATCTCTCGGAAGCGCGCCTGGCTGTAGTCCGCGAGGTCGATCTTGTTGACCGCCAGCACGGCGTGGCGAACGCCCAGCAGCCGGGCCACGGTCAGGTGCCGCCGGGTCTGCTCCGAGACGCCCTTGCGCGCGTCGACGACCAGCACGGCGAGATCCGAGACCGAGGCCGCCACCGCCATGTTGCGCGTGTACTGCGCATGGCCGGGCGCGTCGGCGACGATGAACTTGCGCCGGGCGGTCGAGAAATAGCGGTAGGCGACGTCGATCGTGATGCCCTGCTCGCGCTCGGCCTCCAGGCCGTCGAGCAGCAGCGCCAGGTCCGGCTCCTCGCCGGTCGTGCCGAACTTCCGGGAATCGCGCGCGACTGCCGCCATCTGGTCGTCGAACACCGAGCCGGAATCGAACAGCAGCCGGCCGATCAGCGTCGACTTGCCGTCGTCGACGCTGCCGCAGGTCAGGAAGCGCAGCAGGCTCTTCTGTTCCGCCGCCGCGACCGCCGTCGCGGCCGGCATGCTCGCCGTGTCGGCCACTAGAAATAGCCCTCCCGCTTCTTGCGCTCCATCGAGGAGGCCTGGTCGTGGTCGATCAGCCGGCCGACGCGCTCGGACTGCTTCGACGACAGGGTCTCCGCGACCACCTCGTCGAGGGTTCGGGCACGCGATTCCGAGGCGGCGGTCAGGGGATAGCAGCCGAGCGTGCGGAAGCGCACCCAGGCCTGCTCGACCGTCTCGCCGGGCTGCAGGCGCAGCCGCTCGTCGTCGACCATGATCAGCTGGCCGCCGCGGCGCACCACCGGCCGGGGCGCCGCGAAGTAGAGCGGCACCAGCTCGATGCCCTCGGCCTGGATGTAGGCCCAGACGTCGCCCTCGGTCCAGTTCGACAGCGGGAAGACGCGGAAGCTCTCGCCCTTGGCCAGGCGGGTGTTGTAGAGGCGCCAGAGCTCCGGGCGCTGGGCCTTGGGCTCCCAGGCGTGCTCGGCGGTGCGGTGCGAGAAGACCCGCTCCTTGGCGCGGCTGCGCTCCTCGTCGCGGCGCGCGCCGCCGATCGCCGCGTCGAAGCCGCACTGGGTCAGCGCCTGGCGCAGCGCCAGGGTCTTCATGACGTGGGTGTAGTGGTCGGAGGGATGGTCGATCGGGTTGATGCCCTGGGCGACGCCCTCCCGGTTGGTGTGGACGATCAGCTCCAGGCCCTGCTCGGCGGCGACCCGGTCGCGGAAGGCGATCATGTCGCGGAACTTCCAGGTCGTGTCGACGTGCAGCAGCGGGAAGGGCGGCTTGGCCGGCCAGAAGGCCTTGAGCGCGAGGTGCAGCAGCACCGAGGAATCCTTGCCGATCGAGTAGAGCATGACCGGGCGCGCGAAGCTCGCCGCCGTCTCGCGCAGGATCTCGATCGATTCCGATTCCAGGGCGTGCAGGTGATCGGACAGGGAAGCCATGGCGCCAGGTCCATACCGGTTTCGCGGCTGGCCGGGGCGCCGCCCCGGAAGGAGACGGGGCCGTCGGCCGACATCGTCGGCTGCTTATACAGACCTCGCCCCGCCCAGAAAAAGCAGAAGCTTGCAGGCCGGTCGCGGGTCGCGGATCGCCTGCCGGCCGCGCGAGCGCCGCCCCGGCGCGCCGTCGGAAGCCCGTCCGGCCCGGATCCTGCCCGCCCGAAGAGGGCGTCGCGACGGCCGTCGGCCGACTCTTGTTGGACTCTCGGGGCCGCTTGCGACAAACTACGGCGCCGACCGGACTGGGGCAGGTCCGGCGCAAAAGCAGCAGGCCAGAACAGGCCCAGGAGGGACCGGCGCGCGGGGCACAAGCCGTTGGGCCGGAACGACGGGTATGGCACGGGCCCGTCGAGGGTGCGACAGGGAGGAGCGAGGGGTGAAGAAGGCTGAACCGGCACGCCTGGGGGATACGCGCGGCACAGCTCCATTTTCCCGGGTTCTTCAGGGCATCAAGGCGCGCTTCGACCGCCTCTTCGTCCATCGCGAGATTCTGCTGCGCAGCAGCGACCGGGTGCGCTGCCTGCGCCTGACGCCCCGCTTCCAGAAGGCCGCCTGTCTGCTGCTCGCGATCGGTGCGGGCTGGGCGGCCTATGCCTCCGTCGGCTTCATCGAGCAGCGCCATCAGCTCGCCGACCGCGAGCACGAGATCGCGCGCTCCCAGGCCGCCTATGGCGACCTGCTGGCCGAGGTCGACCGCTACCAGCGCCACTTCGCCTCGATCACCCGCGAGCTGGAGGCGACCCAGCAGCGCCTGCTGTCGCAGCTCGCCAGCGAGGGCGTGCCCGAGGCGGCGGACCAGCGTGCCGAGCGGTCCGACCAGACCGCCGAGATGAAGGCCCGGATGGTCGTCGCCCAGGACGAGCTGCGCGGCCAGCTCGGCGCGCTGGAGGTCGACCTGAAGGACGTCGCGCGGCGCAACGGCTCGCTCAAGGACCGCATCCACAGCCTGCAGTCGGCGCTGACCGCGACCGAGAACCAGCGGGCCGAGGTCGAGGAGGCGCACCACCGCCTCGGCCGCATGCTCAGCGAGACCGAGATGGCGCTGGCGCACGAGCGCAGCGAGAAGGCCGACATGGCCTCCGGCATGACCGACCTGAAGGCCCAGCTCGCCGACTGGAAGAAGCGCTACGCCGCGCTTTCCGACGCCAAGGACGCCGTGGCCCAGGAGCGCGATCTGCTGGAGAGCGATCTCGCCTCCGAGCGCGCGACCTCCGCCTCGCTCGACAAGCAGGTCTCCGACCTCAAGGTCGCGCTGTCCGATGCCCGCCACGGCGTGAAGCAGGCCGCTACGACCCGCGAGGAGCTGACCGGCAAGCTCGGCTCCGTGCGCGGCGAGCTGAAGCAGGCGCTGGGCGCCCGCGAGGCGCTCGAGCAGAAGCTGGCGGCCGCGGCCCGGCAGCTGTCCGACTCGCGCAGCCGGATCGAGGCCCTGGAGCAGCGCCGCGAGGACCTGGAGAAGGGCAGCGACCGCCTGGCCCGCGCCCTGCGCGACAGCAAGAGCCAGAACGACGCGCTGGTCGAGCGGATGGCCGGCCTCGACCAGTCGCTCCAGCTGGCCAGCGACCAGATCGCCGGGCTGAAGAAGGAGCGCGACGGCCACCTGCGCCAGATCGCCGACCTGGCCGGCAACCTGGACGGCAGCCGCAAGAAGGTGGCCTCCCTGCAGGGCCAGCTCTACGGCCTGACCCGCACGCTCGACAGCGCCGACCGGAAGACCGAGGCGCTGGCCGAGCAGCGCGACCTGCTGCGCGCCCGGCTGACCCAGGCGCACACCGATCTGGCCGCCCAGGCCGAGCGCCACGAGGCGGTGATCCGGCGCCTGTCGGCCCGCACGACCCAGTCGATCGACACGATGGAGGAGCTGCTCTCGCTGACCGGCCTCAATCTCGACGCGGTGATGGACGAGGCCAACAGCAAGGTCGAGGGCGACGGCAAGGGCGGTCCCTTCCTGCCCTACGTCGATACGCCCGACCAGCCGCACGCCGGCCACCCGGCGGTCACGCTGGGCGACCTCAACGACAAGATCCGCCACTGGGAGGTGCTGCAGCAGGTGCTGGCCGCGACGCCCTTCGCCGCGCCGCTGTCCACCGACTTCCACATCTCCAGCTACTTCGGCAAGCGCAAGGACCCGATCAACGGCCGCCTCTCCCGTCACGAGGGGCTCGACCTGGTCGCCGCCTATCGCTCGCCGGTGCTGGCCACCGCGCCGGGCGTCGTCTCCTTCGCCGGCTGGCTGTCAGGCTACGGCCGGGTCGTCGAGGTCGACCACGGCTTCGGCATCACTACCCGCTATGCCCATCTGCGCCGCATCGTCGTCAAGGTCGGCGAGCGCCTCGGCTTCCATCAGGAGGTCGGCCAGCTGGGCAACTCGGGACGCAGCACCGGGGCCCATGTGCACTACGAAGTGCGCTACAATGACAAGCCCCTGAACCCCCTCAAGTTCATGAAGGCGGCCAGCCATGTTCTTAAAGGGTAAGAAGCAGAGTCCGCAGACCGTGAAGAGCAGCCCGACGGACGGCGGCCCGGGCGGCGCCGGCGCTTCGTCGAGCGCTGCCCCGGCGAAGCGGCAGGCCTCCGGCGTGCCCTCGATCGTCAGCGCCGACCTGCGCATCGAGGGCAACCTGCACTCGATCGGCGACGTCCAGATCGACGGCATCGTCAACGGCGACATCGCCAGCAAGACCCTGACGATCGGCGAGGGCGCCGAGGTGCACGGCGCGATCGAGGCCGAATCCCTGCGGATCTGCGGCACGGTCGAGGGCGAGGTGACCGCCAAGACCGTGATCCTGACCAAGACCGCGCGGGTCTACGGCGACGTGCTGCACGAGAGCCTGTCGGTCGAGGCCGGGGCGCTGATCCACGGCTTCTGCAAGCGCCTCGACGCGCCGCAGAAGCGCAGCCTGCCGTCGCCCGCGCTCAGCAACGGCGTCGCAGAGCCGGGTGCCAGGCCCGCCCTGACCGACGTGCCGTCCGGCGCCCCGGCGTCGTCGCCGGCGGAATAGCACCGCCGCCCTTCCGGGCGGCCCGTGCGCCTCAGCAGGGATTGCGGTCGAGGGCGGCCTGCATCGTCGCGCCGTCGACGTTGCCGCCCGACAGCACCAGGGCCGTGGTCCGGCCGGCCGTCTCGATCTTGCCGGCCAGGGCGGCGGCCAGGCTGACCGCGCCGCCCGGCTCGACGACCAGCTTCAGGCGGTTGAAGGCGAAGGCCATGGCCCGCTCGACCTCGGCGTCGCTGACGCCGACGGCGCCGGCGAGCAGGCGGCGGTTCAGCTGGAAGGTCAGCTCGCCCGGCGTCGGCGACAGCAGGGCGTCGCAGATCGAGCGCGCCTCCGGGCGGTTCGCCTGGCGGCTGCCGCTGGCCAGCGAGCGGGCGGTGTCGTCGAAGTCCTCCGGCTCCACGGCGTAGACCTCGGCCGCCGGCGACAGGGTCTTGACCGCCAGCGCCGTGCCGGCGGTCAGGCCGCCGCCGCCGCAGCAGACCAGCACTGTGTCGGGCAGGGCGTCGAGCGCACGCGCCTGGCGCATCAGCTCCAGCCCGCAGGTGCCCTGGCCGGCGATGATCGCCGGGTCGTCGTAGGGCCTGACCAGCGTCGCGCCGGTCTTGGCGATCAGCGCCTCGGCGATCGCCTCGCGGTCCTCGCTGTAGCGGTCGTAGAACACCACGGTGGCGCCGTAGGCCTTGGTGTTGGAGACCTTGATCGCCGGCGCGTCCGCCGGCATCACGATGGTCGCCGGCAGGCCGAGCAGCTTCGCCGCCGCGGCGACGCCCTGGGCGTGATTGCCCGAGGAATAGGCCAGCACGCCGCGGCCGCGCTGCTCGGCCGGGATCTGGGCGATGCGGTTGTAGGCGCCGCGGAACTTGAACGAGCCGGTGCGCTGCAGGATCTCGGGCTTGAGCAGCACGCGGCCGCCGAGCCGCTCGTTCAGTTCCGGGTATTCGAGCAGCGGCGTGACCACCGCCTTGCCGGCGAGGCGGGCGGCCGCGGTCTCGATGTCCGCGAAACCCGGCAGGTCAGATGAAACCCTCTCGGCGATCGAGCTCGGCAAGGAAGACCTCCATGGCGTCCAGGACCTCAGGCTCCTCCAGGCTCGGGGCATGGCCGAGCCCCGCGACCTCGAGCCGGGTCAGGCAGGTGTGCCCCTCGCCCATAGACCGAAAGGCCTCGGCGCTCAAGAGCGGCGACGCGCCGCCGCGGATCGCCAGGGTCGGGATCCGGGCGAGGCCGCGCCACAGTGCCCAGAGGTCGGGCAGGGCGCCGCGCCGCTTCATCGGCTCGACGATCCGGGTGTCCCAGTCGACGTGCAGCAGCCCGTCGTCGCCCGGCCGGTAGCTGTTCTCGGCGAACTGCCGCCAGGTCGCCTCGTCGCGGAAGCCGATCTCCCTGCCGAACAGCGCCTGCAGGTGCGCGGTGGCCGCCGCCACGTCCGGCTGGGGATCGTCGTGGCCGATGTAGTCCAGCAGCTTGGCGAGCGTGCCGAGCGCGATGCCGGGGCCGGCATCGTTGAGCACGACGCCGGCCAGCGCCGCCGGATTGGTGACGCCGAGGCCGATGGCCAGGAAGCCGCCCAGCGAGGTGCCGACGACGCAGACCCGCTGCAGCCCGGCGACCGCCAGCAGCTGGCCGATGTCGCCGAGATAGGTCCAGGGATTGTAGCTGTGCCAGTCGCGCGCCGGCTCGGAGCGGCCGCGGCCGCGGTAGTCGAGGGCGACGACCCGGCGGCGGCGGCACTCGCGCTCGGCCAGGAAGCGGAAGTCGCGGGAGTTGCGTGACAGGCCGGCGAGGCAGAGCAGCGGCGTCCGCCCGGCCGCTCCGCCCGGCCCCGGCCAGTCCCGGTAGAACAGGGAGGTGCCGTCCTGGGCCGAGAAGCGCCGCTCGAGCTCGCCGGCCACGGCCGTCCCGCCGCGCCGGCTCAGAGGCCGAGCAGGCCGGGCAGCTCGTCCAGGCCCTCGATCACCGCGGCCGGGCTGTTGCCGAGCCGCTCGTCGGGCATGCCGAAGCGGTTCATCCAGGCGACCCGGAAGCCGAAGTAGCCGGCCCCGGAGGCATCCCAGGCGTTGGTCGAGACGAAGCAGATGCGCCCGGCGGCGAGCCCGAGGCGGTCGACCGACAGCTGATAGACCCGCATGTCCGGCTTGAAGATGCCGACCGATTCGATCGACTGCACGTCGTCCAGCAGGTCGGCGATACCGGCGTGGGCGACGGCGTCCTGCAGCATCGAGGGCTCGCCGTTCGACAGGATCGCCGTCTTCAGGCCGCCGGCGCGCAGCCGCTCCAGGCTCGGCCGCACGTCGGGGTAGGCGTCGAGCCGGCGGTAGAGCTGCATCAGGCGCTCGCGCAGCGCCGGGTCGGCGACGCCGTGCAGCGCCATCGCGTAGTCCAGGGCGTCGCCGGTGACCTGCCAGAAGTCGGCGTGGCGGCCCATCAGGCTGCGCAGCCAGGTGTATTCCAGCTGCTTCTGGCGCCAGCTCGCCGACAGGGCCTTGCCCTTCTCGCCGAGGGCCGCGGCCTCGTGGCCGGCCGCCGAATGCACGTCGAAGAGAGTGCCGTAGGCGTCGAAGACGCAGGCGCCGATGTCGGAGAAGGCTGGATTGCTCATGGCCCGCGAAGCTAGCGGGCGTGCGGCACCCGGGCAAGCCGCGCCGGCTTCAATTGGTCGTGTCCGCCAGCTTCTCGTCGATCATTCTGGTCTGCGGCCCGTAGAGGAAGGCGGCGATCGGGTCGCCGCCCAGGCCCATCCGCCGGGCGTAGACCACCGCCCCCTCGATGACCCGCTGGACGTAGTTGCGCGTCTCGGTGAAGGGGATCGATTCGATCCAGTCGACCGGGTCGGTCGTGCCGTCGCGCGGGTCGCCGTTGAAGCGCAGCCAGCGGTCGACGTTGCCCGGACCGGCGTTGTAGCTGGCGACGGCCATCGGCACGTAGCCACCGGTGCGCGCCAGCAGGCGCGACAGGTAGGCCCGCCCGAGCTTCATGTTGTAGCCGGGATCGCCGGTCAGCAGCCCGACGTGGTAGGGCACGCCCAGCTTGCCGGCGACCTCGCGGGCCGTCGAGGGCATCAGCTGCATCAGGCCGAGGGCCCCCGAGGGGCTGGTCGCCTCGACGTCGAACTCGCTCTCCTGGCGCATCAGCCCGGCGACCAGGGCCCCCTCCAGGTCCTGGCCGACCTTGTGCGGCGGCGGCGGGTAGAGCAGGTCGGGCAGGTAGATGCCGTCGCGCAGCGCCAGCTTGGCGGTGCGCACGACCTGCTCGTCGTGGCCGGTCGAGCGCGCCAGCTCGGCGATCAGGCGCCAGTCGCGCTCGTCGCTCGCCTGGGCGCGCAGGCCGGCGAACAGCCAGGGCAGCGGCTCGTTGGCGTCGATCTCGGCGAGCTCGCGGATCGCCCGCGGCAGCTCCCGGGCCTCGAAGGCGGCGCGCTGCCTGTCGTCCGGCTGGTGCGGCGCGGTCCCGACCACGGCCGGCTGGCCGCCCAGGCGGTGCGCGGCGAGCTGGCCGTAGAAGGTCGTGTCGTGGACCGCCGCCAGGCGGTACCACTTGTCGGCCTGCTGCTCCCGGCCGGCGGCGCGCTCGGCCTCGCCGGCCCAGTAGGCCCCGCGCGCCCGGCTGATCGGCGAGCTGACGCCCTTGTAGAGCCGCTCGAAGTGCTTGAGCGCCGTGTCGTCCTCCTTGAGGAAGCGCAGGGCGATCCAGCCGGCCAGGAACTCGCCCTCGGCGAAGGACAGGCCGTCGTCGGTGCCGTGGTTGGCGGCGATCCGGTAAGCCGAGGAGACCATGCCCTCGGACAGCGCCTCGCGCGCCGCCCAGCGCCGCAGGGCCCACCAGTTGTCGGGATCGGCGTCGGGCGGGTAGGGGCTCTCGAGCAGCTGGACCGCACCCTCCAGCATGCCGCTGCGCAGCCGCCAGCGCGCCCGCTCGTAGACCAGGCGCGGATGGTCGCGCAGGGCCGGCGGCACCCGCTCGATCGCGGCGTCGACGCCCGGCGAGCGGTTGTAGAGCTTGACCGTCGCGGCGGCCAGCGCCTGGTGGCCGCTGCCGATCATCTTGCCGACGCGCAGCGCCGAATCGTCGGCGCGCTTCAGCAGCATGGCGGTCAGCCGCGCCTCGTCGTCGTCGCGCGTGAAGGCGCCGCCGAAGCGCTGCAGCAGGCGGCTCTCCAGGTCGCTGTTCAGCACCTGGCCGCGCCAGATGCTGCGCGCCAGCTCGCTCGCCTGGGCGGTCAGGCCCCGGCGCGCCAGGGCCTCGGCGTAGCGCACGCCGCCCTCGGCGGTCAGCGGCTTGAGCCCGGCGAACCAGGCGATCACCGCGCTGTCGGGCAGGTCGGGCGGCATCGCCCGCTCGGCCTGGCGCTGCAGCTGGTCGCTGCCGGGCCAGTTCGGATTCTTGTCCAGGAAGGTGACGATGGAGGCGAAGTCGGCGCTGTCGTCGCGGCGCAGCCAGTCCCAGCGCAGCACCTTGGCGAGCAGCGGGTCGCTGCCCTGGGCCGACAGCGCCAGGGCCGCGGCCCACTGGCCGTGCTCGGCCTTGTCGAAGGCCTCGTGATAGATCTGCCGGTCCCTGGCGGAGAGCAGCTGGGCCCCGGCGGAGTTCGCCGGAACCAGCAGGCATGCCGTCACCAGGGCCAATAAGAGCGTCGGCACGTAAACGCGTACCACCGTTCGCATTCGGCCTCCTGACTGCGCGCCGCGGTCCCCCACCCAGATGACTTGGAGCGAGTGTAACACCTTCAGGTCTTACACCCCAGTTAACGTATCGCAGTTGCGAAAGATTTGTGCCGAATTCTTCCGGCCGGCGGGACCGCGAATCCGGCAGGTCCCGCGGCGGCCGGCGGGCGTACTCTTGAAAGCGTCGCGGCCTCTTGGCAAGCGCTTGCCGGCCGGCCCCGGCCGGCGCTATGGTCGCGCCCCCGCGGAAATGACCCTGACGATGTCGGCCGCCCGCCGCGGGGCGGCCCGGAGGAAGCCATGGCCGGACCCCTGTTTTCCGGATCGATCACCGCCCTGATGACGCCGTTCCGCGACGGCGCCGTGGACGAGAAGGCCTTCCAGGACTTCGTCAAATGGCAGATCGACGAGGGCACCGACGCGCTGGTGCCGGTCGGCACGACCGGCGAATCGCCGACCCTCAGCCACGAGGAGCACAAGCACGTCGTCGAGCTCTGCATCGAGGCGGCCGAGGGGCGCGTGCCGGTGATCGCCGGCACCGGCTCGAACTCGACCGCCGAGGCGATCGACTTCACCCAGCACGCCCAGCAGGCCGGCGCCGACGCCGCGCTGGTCGTCTGCCCCTACTACAACAAGCCGAACCAGGAGGGGCTCTACCGCCACTTCAAGGCGATCCACGACGCCAGCGACCTGCCGATCGTGATCTACAACATTCCCGGCCGCTCGATCGTCGACATGGCGGTCGAGACCATGGCGCGGCTCGCCGAGCTGCCGCGCATGGTCGGGGTCAAGGACGCGACCGCGGACCTGGTGCGGCCCTACAAGACGCGGGCGGCCTGCGGCGCCGACTTCTGCCAGCTGTCCGGCGAGGACGCGACCGTCGTGCCGTTCCTGGCCCAGGGCGGCCACGGCTGCATCTCGGTCACCGCCAACGTCGCGCCGAAGCTGTGCGGCGACCTGCACGACGCCTGGAAGGCCGGCGACCTGGACACGGTCTACCGGATCAACGACCGGCTGATGCCGCTGCACATCGCGCTGTTCGCCGAGCCGAGCCCGCAGGCCACCAAGCTCGCGCTGTCGCTGCTCGGGCGCTGCGCCAACGAGCTGCGCCTGCCGCTGGTGCCGGTGACGCCGCAGACCGAGGCCAAGGTGCGCGACGCCCTGGTCCACGCCGGCCTGCTGAACTGAAAGAGCGGGCCGCGCGCCCGACCCGAAGAAGCCCATGCCCCCGCGCAAGACGGTCGCCCAGAACCGCAAGGCGACCCACGAGTACTTCATCGAGGAGCACGTCGAGGCCGGCCTGCAGCTGATGGGCTCCGAGGTCAAGTCGCTGCGCGCCGGCAAGGCCTCGATCAACGAGGCCTATGCCGGCGAGCACCGGGGCGAGATCTGGCTGACCAACGCCCACATCGCCGAGTATGCCCCGGCCAACCGCTTCGGCCACGATCCCAAGCGGCCGCGCAAGCTGCTGGTCAACAAGCGCGAGCGCGACCGCCTGCTCGGCCAGGTCCGGCGCGAGGGCTACACGCTGGTGCCGCTGTCGATCTATTTCAACGAGCGCGGCCTGGCCAAGCTCGACCTCGGCCTCGCCAAGGGCAAGAAGAAGGCCGACAAGCGCGAGGCGACGAAGCAGCGCGACTGGCAGCGCCAGAAGGCGCGGGTCATGCGCGAGAGGGGCTGACGCTCAGCGGCCGGCGGCCGAGGCGGGCCCTCGCCAGCGGCAGGAGCGCGGCGGCCAGCCCGGCTCCGAGGACCCACCAGGCCGGCCGCGGCCAGGGCGTCAGCGTCAGGTTCGCCGCCAGCACCAGCCGCCAGGGAATGCCGGTCGCGAGGCCGTACCAGAGCGCTTCCAGCCCGGCGGTCGCGAGGCCGGCGGCGAGCGCGACCACGGTCAGCGTCCGCGGCGCGCCGAGCGGCGCCCCGGCCCGCTGGGCCGCGCGCCAGCCCATCAGCAGCAGCCAGAAGCCCATCATCAGCGTGGCCTCGCTGGCGTCGATCTTGGACTGCAGGAAGAAGTGCAGCACCCCCAGCGCCGCCAGCGCGTAGACGGTCCGATGAAGCTGCTGCCAGCGCCGGCCGAGGCGGCGGATGGCGGCGTCGGTCGAGGTCGCGGCGAGCAGCGCCAGGCCGACGAGGGCGACGAAGCCGACCGTCAGATAGAAGCGGAGAGCGATTTCGGAGGCGGCCTGCCCCAGGTCCCAGCCCTGGTCGGCGACGTAGAGGGCCAGATGGCCGACGGCATAGGCGAAGACCGAGAGCCCGAGCAGCCGCCGGGCGACGATGCAGCGGTTCCAGCCCGTGATCCGGCGCAGCGGCGTGAGCGCGAGCGTGACCAGCAGCAGCCGGATCGTCCAGAGGCCGGTCTGGTGGGTCGCCTCGGTGAGGGGCTTGGCCCCGAGGCCGCCGGTCGCGGCCTCGAAGGCGAGCCAGCAGGCCGGTGCCAGGGCCAGGGCGAAGGCCGCGCCGCGGACGGTGCTGAAGCGGCCGGCCCGGTCGTTCCAGGGAAAGTCGATCAAGGTGGCTGTTCTCCCCAAGTCCATCGGATCTGGGGCCGCGCCGCGCGGATCGCATCCCGCTTCACGAAGAAGTCAGCCGTCGTTACGGGCGGTGGCGCTCACGCCAGGCGCGGCAGCAGTGCCTCGAACACGGCCTCGAACATCGCCGTCGTCAGGCGCCCGGTGTTCGTGTTGTAGCGCGAGCAGTGATAGCTGTCGGCGAGCAGCAGGCCGCCCGGCAGGGCATGCTGCGCGCCGTGGCCGAAGCGGCAGTGCGACTTCTTCAGGCCGAGCGCGGCCAGGGCGTTGCCGTGGGCGACCGAGCCGAGCGCCAGGACCGCCCGGAGATTCGGCATGGCGCCGAGCTCTTCGACCAGGAAGGGGCGGCAGGTCCGCTCCTCCTCGGGGGTCGGCTTGTTCTGCGGCGGCACGCAGCGCACGGCATTGGTGATCCGGGCCCGGGCCAGGACCAGGCCGTCGGCCGGGTCGGCGCCGTAGCGGCCCTCGGCCAGGCCGAACTTCAGCAGGGTCGGATAGAGCAGGTCGCCGGCATAGTCGCCGGTGAAGGGCCGCGCCGTGCGGTTGGCGCCCTTCAGGCCGGGCGCCAGCCCGACGATCAAGAGCGGCGCCTCGAGCGGCCCGAACGAGGGTACCGGCGCGTTGTGGAACGCGGGATAGGCCGCGCGGTTGGCCGTCCGGAAGGCGGCCAGCCGCGGGCAGAGGGGGCAGTCGGCGGTGGGCACGGCGGGCGCCGGGCCGGCAGGCACCTCAGCCCTCCTCGTCGGCGTACTCTTCCTCGTAGCTCTGGCTCGCCTGCTGGCGCTGGGCGTTGGCGCGCGGGTGGTCGGGAGGCAGGCGGCGCTGGATCCGGTCCTGCAGCTCGACCAGATCGATGAAGTTGTCGGCCTGGCGGCGCAGCTCGTCGGCGATCAGCGGCGGCTGGGCGCGGATCGAGGAGACCACGGTGACGCGCACGCCCTTCTGCTGGACGGCCTCGACCAGGCGGCGGAAGTCGCCGTCGCCGCTGAACAGCACGGCGTGGTCCAGGCGGTCGGCGAGCTCCAGCATGTCGACGGCGAGCTCGATGTCCATGTCGCCCTTGACCCGGCGCCGGCCCTGGCTGTCGGTGAACTCCTTGGCCGGCTTGGTGACCATCGAGTAGCCGTTGTAGTCCAGCCAGTCGATCAGCGGCCGGATCGGCGAATACTCCTGATCCTCGATCAGGGCGGTGTAGTAGAAGGCGCGGACCAGGCGGCACTCCTTGGCGAAGAGGTCGTAGAGGCGCCGATAGTCGATGTCGAAGCCGAGCGTGCGCGAGGTCGCGTAGAGGTTCGCGCCATCGATGAACAGCGCGATGCGCTCCTCTGGGTAGAAATTCATGTCGCTACCTTTCTTGCCGCGCCGTCGGGGCGGGCGGCTGCCGGGGGGAAGAAGCAGCTCTGGACGAGAGTCGGGGACGCTTAATGACGAGCCGTCACGATGGGCCTAGAACTGGCATCGGACCGCGGATTCTGCAAGTGCCTGAGGCGATTGGCTGATGTCCCGAATCTATGTCGCGCTCGGCGCGAATCTGCCGCATCCGACTCTCGGGCCGCCGCGCGCAGTCCTGGAGCGCGCGCTCGAGGAGCTCGGCGCCCGCGGCGTCGCGATCCGGCGGCGCTCGCGCTGGTACCGCTCGGCACCGGTGCCGCCGTCCGGACAGCCCTGGTTCGTCAACGGCGTCGCCGAGGTCGCGAGCGGGCTGGAGCCGGGCGCGCTCCTGACCCTGCTGCACGACCTCGAGGCCGGGCTCGGCCGGGTCCGCTCGGTCCCCAACGCCGCGCGCATCGTCGACCTCGACCTGATCGACTGGCGGGGCAGGGTGGCGGCGCCGGGCGACTGGCCCCTGCTGCCGCATCCGCGCCTGCAGGAGCGCGCCTTCGTGCTGCTGCCGCTGCAGGAGCTGGCGCCGGACTGGCGCCATCCGGTGAGCGGCACCGCCATCGCCGACCTCGTCGCCGCGCTGCCGGCGGACCAGCAGGCCGAGCCGATCGAGGAGGAGGGCCCGGCTCCGCCCCCTTTGTGACCGAGCGGCGCCCTGCGGGCCTTGAACCGGCCGGACGGCATCGCTATAAGACGACGAGCCGGCCGTGTCGCGAGCCGGCCTTTCGGTGTTTGACCAGCAGCAGGTGAGATATGGCCCGCGTTACCGTCGAAGATTGCGTCCTCAAGGTGCCGAACCGCTTCGAGCTGGTGATGAGCGCCGCCCAGCGCGCGCGCGAGATCTCGGCCGGCGCCTCGCTGACCATCGACCGTGACCGCGACAAGAACCCGGTCGTCGCGCTGCGCGAGATCGCCGAGGCGACCGTCCAGGTCGACAACCTCCAGGCCTCCCTGGTCTCCGGCCTGCAGAAGCAGGTCGAGGTCGACGAGCCGGAGGAGGAGGAACTGACCGAGCTCGACCTCTCCGCCGAGCTGACCATGCCCGGCAGCGAGCCGAAGCGCGGCGAGGTCGACGAGGGCGACGACGAGGCCTGAGCGGCCGGCGCTTCTCCGGCGTCGCGAGGAACGCAGGCTCGGCCCTGCGTTCCGTTGGCAGCTTTGCAGTTTTTCCGGGGCCCTGCCGTGGCGCGGCGGGGAATTCGCTCCTATAGTGACTCTTTCCGGTCGGTGAAGATGGAAAGGGTCGCTCCTTGGCCGCCGTGATGCGTCAGTACGAGCTCGTCGAGCGGGTCCGCGCGTACGACCCGGCGGCCGACGAAGATCGCCTCAACCGTGCGTACGTCTATGCCCTGAAGGCGCACGGCAGCCAGACCCGCGACAACGGCGACCCCTACTTCTCCCATCCCGTCGAGGTCGCCGGCATCCTGACCGAGCTGAAGCTCGACAGCGCCTCGATCTGCACGGCGCTGCTGCACGACGTCGTTGAGGACACCGCCGGCACCCTGGCCGAGATCGAGCGGCTGTTCGGCGGCGAGATCGCCCGCCTGGTCGACGGCGTCACCAAGCTCAACCGCATCGAGCTGCAGTCGGAGCACACCAAGGCGGCGGAGAACTTCCGCAAGCTGGTGCTGGCGATGTCCGAGGACATCCGCGTGCTGCTGGTCAAGCTGGCCGACCGGCTGCACAACATGCGCACGCTGCACTTCATCAAGTCCGACGAGCGGCGCCGGCGCATCGCGCGCGAGACCATGGACATCTACGCGCCGCTCGCCGAGCGCATCGGCCTGCAGCGCTTCAAGGACGAGCTCGACGACCTGGCCTTCGGCGAGCTCAACACCGAGGCGCGCAGCTCGATCCTGCAGCGCATGCAGTTCCTGCAGGAGCGCGGCGGCTACCTGACCGAGCGGATCATCGACCGCCTGAGCCGCGACCTGATGGCCGACGGCCTGGAGACCTGGGTCTCCGGGCGGATCAAGACGCCCTATTCGGTCTGGCGCAAGATGCAGAAGCGCAACGTCGGCTTCGAGCAGCTCGCCGACATCATGGCCTTCCGGGTGGTGGTCAAGGACGTCGGCGACTGCTACCGGGCGCTCGGCGTGCTGCACAGCCGCTACCCGACGGTGCCGGGCCGCTTCAAGGACTACATCTCGACGCCCAAGCCGAACGGCTACCGCTCGCTGCACACCGGCCTGATCGGGCCCGAGCAGCAGCGCATCGAGGTCCAGATCCGCACGCGCGAGATGCACGAGTACGCCGAGTTCGGCGTCGCCGCGCACTGGAAGTACAAGCAGAGCGGCTCCGAGGGCGGCGACGGCGCCTACCATGTCGAGGGCCGCAAGTTCCGCTGGATCCGCGAGCTGCTGGACATCCTGGAGCACGCCTCGAACCCCGAGGAGTTCCTCGAGCACACCAAGCTCGAGATGTACCAGGACCAGGTCTTCTGCTTCACTCCGAAGGGCGACCTGATCGCCCTGCCGCGCGGCGCCACGCCGGTCGACTTCGCCTACGCCGTGCACTCCGAGGTCGGCCATGCCTGCGTCGGCGCCCGGGTCAACGGCCGCATGGTGCCGCTGCGCACCTCGCTGCAGAACGGCGACCAGGTCGACATCGTCACCTCCAAGGCCCAGCACCCCTCGCCGGACTGGGAGAACTTCGTCGTCACCGGCAAGGCCAAGGCGGCGATCCGGCGCTATGTCCGCCAGGAGCAGCGCGACCAGTTCGCGGCGCTCGGCAAGGAGATGCTGGAGCGGCAGTTCCGCAGCGAGGGCTACGAGCTGACCGAGAAGGGCCTCGTCGGGGTCCTCAAGAAGCTCAAGCAGGACAGCGTCGCCGACCTGCAGGTCGCCGTCGGCCAGGGCAACCTGACCGCCCGCGAGGTGCTGGTCGCGGTCTATCCGGCCGCCAAGGAGGCCAAGCCCGGCAAGATCGTGCCGCTGGTCCGTGCGCGGCGCGGCAAGCGCAAGGACGGCGCGCTGCCGCTCAAGGGCCTGATCCCCGGCATGGCCGTGCATTTCGCCGCCTGCTGCCATCCGCTGCCGGGCGACCGCGTCGTCGGCATCGTGACCACCGGCAAGGGCGTCACGGTGCACACCATCGACTGCGACACCCTGGCCCAGTTCCAGGACCAGCCGGAGCGCTGGATCGACCTCTCCTGGTCCTCGAACGCCGGCGAGGAGCCCTTCACCGGCCGGCTCCACGTCGTCGTCGCCAACGAGCCGGGCAGCCTCGGCGCCCTGACCACGGTGATCGGCAAGCACGAGGCCAACATCTCGAACCTCAAGATCACCAACCGCTCGCTCGACTTCTTCGAGATCCTGATCGACCTCGAGGTCGAGGACCTGAAGCACCTGACCCACGTCATTGCAGCCCTCAGGGCGACGCCGGCAATCTCGTCGGTCGAACGCGCGCGGAGCTGAGCCGCCGGCGGTCCTCTCGGCCGCGGGACGGCTTGCCGGCCCGGCGCCCGCATCACAGAATGTGGCGGAGATGCTGTTCCGACGGGCGCGCCCCCTGCCTTTCCACCAGCGGCTGCTCGGCCTGATCTGGCCGCGCTCCGGCTTTCGCCGCACGGCCCGCTACGTCGCGCACCGCCTGGCGCGCCTGCCGGGCACGCCGCACCGCATCGCCGCCGGCTTCGCCTCGGGGGCGGCGATCTCCTTCACCCCGCTGGTCGGCTTCCATTTCCTGGGCGGCGCGCTGCTGGCCCTGGTGCTGCGCGGCAACCTGCTGGCCTCGGCGATCGGCACGGCGGTCGGCAACCCCTGGACCTTTCCCTTCATCTGGGCCTGGATCTACGGCCTCGGCCGCTGGATCCTGGGGCAGGCCGGCCACATGGAAGGCCTGCCGCGCGGCTTCTCGATCACGCACATCTTCGACAATTTCTGGGGTATCTTCCTGCCGATGATGGTCGGCGGCCTGCCGACGGCCCTCGTCGCCTGGTTCGTGTTCTACATCCCGGTGCGTCGCCTGGTGGCGGGCTACCAGGCGGCCCGGCGCCGGCGGCTGGCCAGGCGCGGCCGACAGCGTCACGCCGGCAAGCCGCGCCATCGCTCGGCGGCCGGCAACGCTCTGGAGGGCGAGACATGACGGTGACCTACGGCTCCGGGTTCTACGGTCAGGGCCCGGCGCGCCGGCTGCGTCTCGGCGTCAACATCGACCACGTTGCGACGATCCGCAACGCGCGCGGCGGCGGCCATCCGGACCCGGTGCGCGCGGCACGCCTGGCCGCGACCGCCGGCGCCGACGGCATCACCGCGCACCTGCGCGAGGACCGGCGCCACATGACCGACCGGGACATCGAGCGCCTGGTCGCGGAGATCGAGCTGCCGCTCAACCTGGAGATGGCGGCGACCCCCGAGATGCTGGCGATCGCTCTCCGCCACCGGCCGCATGCCGCCTGCATCGTGCCCGAGCGGCGCAGCGAGGTGACCACCGAGGGCGGCCTGGACGCCACCGGCGGCCGCGCCGAGCTGCTGCCGGTCGTCGGCCGGCTGGCCGCCGCCGGCGTCCGCGTCTCCCTGTTCGTCGATCCCGAGCCGCACCAGCTCGAGGCGGCGGTCGCGCTCGGCGCGCCGGTCGTCGAGCTGCATACCGGGGCCTACTGCGAGGCCTGGCTGGAGGCGGGGGGCGGCGCCGCGGTCGAGCGCGAGCTGGCACGCCTGCGCCGGGCGGCGGCGGCGGCCGAGGGCCTGGGCCTGGAGTGCCATGCCGGCCACGGCCTGACCTTCGAGACCGTGCCGCCGGTCGCGGCGATCGCGACGATCGTCGAGCTCAACATCGGCCACTTCCTGATCGGCGAGGCGATCTTCGGCGGCCTCGACAGCACGATCCGGCGCATGCGCGCGGTCATGGACAAGGCGCGCGCCGAGGCCGGCGGCGCGCTCGGGGCCTGATGGCCGGCCGGGCGGGCCCCGATCGGGCGTGCGACCCACCGACGCAGCGGCCCGGTGCGGGGCCGCGGCACGCGACCGATAGGGCAGGGTGGGCCCCGGCCCGGCGCCGCCGGCCGGCGGCCGTCGGGCGGTCAGGGGCGGGCGGCCCGATCTGGGCGGTTCCTTCACAGGCGCAATGACGCTATATCCGCGGCGCGATGCGGTTTTGACCCACGGCCGATTCGGCCGGGGCCGGGCAGCGGTCCGATCGGCAGTGGAAACGAGGCTATGACGGAAGAAAAGCAAGGGGGTACGTTCGGCGAGACGGTCAGGACGGTGGTCTATGCCGTCCTGATAGCGATCGTGCTGCGCACCTTCGCCTACGAGCCCTTCTCGATCCCCTCCGGCTCGATGCTGCCGACGCTCAAGATCGGCGACTACCTCTTCGTCTCGAAGTTCTCCTACGGCTACAGCCACTTCTCGCTGCCCTGGGGCTGGCCGCCGTTCAAGGGCCGCGTGCTCGGCTCCGACCAGCCGGTGCAGCGCGGCGACGTCGCGGTCTTCATCCTGCCGAGCGACGGCAAGACCGACTACATCAAGCGCATCATCGGCCTGCCCGGCGACACCATCCAGGTCAAGGAAGGCCGGCTCTACATCAACGGCAAGATCGTCGACCGCCAGCTGGTCAAGCAGGACATCCACTCGGACGCCGGCGGCTTCCCGCAGACCGTCACCGAATACCAGGAGACGCTGCCGAACGGCGTCAAGCACATGATCTGGGAGCGCGACGACCGCTCGATGCTCGACAACACGCCGGTCTTCACCGTGCCCCCGGACCACTACTTCGCGATGGGTGACAACCGCGACAACAGCGCCGACAGCCGCACGCCGCAGGTCGGCTACGTGCCGAAGGAGAACCTGATCGGTCGCGCCGAATTCCTGTTCTTCTCGGTCGACGGCAGCGCCCACTTCTGGGAGATCTGGAAGTGGCCGACGGCGATCCGCTGGGACCGCCTGTTCCATGGGATCGGATAGCATCGCGCAGCCGCGCAGCCTGCCGCCCGGCCTGGCCGCCCTCGCCGAGCGGCTCGGCCATGCCTTCGCCGAGCCGGACCTGCTGATCGAGGCGCTGACCCACTCCAGCCGCGGCGGCCGCCGCTCCTACGAGCGGCTCGAGTTCCTCGGCGACCGGGTCGTCGGCTTGGTCGTCGCCGAGCGGCTGCTGGTGCACTTCCCCGACGAGCCCGAGGGCGCCCTGGCCAAGCGCCACGCCATGCTGGTGCGCGGCGAGACCCTGGCGAGCATCGCCCAGGCGCTCGACCTCGGCCCGCTGATCAAGGTCTCGCCCGGCGAGGCCGAGAGCGGGGGCCAGAAGAACCCGGCGATCCTGGCCGACGTCTGCGAGGCGACGGTCGGCGCGCTCTACCTGGACGGCGGCCTGGAGCCCGTGCGGCAGGTGCTGCTGCCGCTGATCGACCCCCTGATCGAGGCGGCGACCGAGCCGCCCCAGGACAACAAGACCCGCCTTCAGGAATGGGCCCAGGGTCGCGGCCTGCCGCTGCCGCGCTACGAGGGCGTCGGGCGCAGCGGCCCCGACCACGAGCCGCGCTTCCTCGTCTCCGTCGAGGTCGAGGGCCTGCCGCCGGCGCGCGGCGAGGGCCGCTCCAAGCGCGCCGCCGAGCAGGAGGCCGCCGGCGCCCTGCTGGCCCGCGTCGCCGGCGCCGAGCCATGACCGCCGAAGCCCCCGAGCCGGCCGGCGAGCGCCCCGGCGGCCGCTGCGCCGTCGTCGCCCTGGTCGGTGCGCCCAACGCCGGCAAGTCGACGCTGCTCAACCGGGCGGTCGGCGCGAAGGTCTCGATCGTCACCCACAAGGTCCAGACCACCCGCACCCGGGTCCGCGGCATCGCCATCGCCGGCGACAGCCAGCTGGTCTTCGTCGACACGCCCGGCATCTTCACTGGCGCCAAGCGGCGCCTGGAGCGCGCCATGGTCGCGGCGGCCTGGCACGGCGTCGAGGATGCCGACCTGGTGGTGCTGCTGCACGACGCCCAGAAGGCGCATCTCGACGACGAGACGCGCTCGATCCTCGAGGGGCTGGCCCAGCGCGGACGGCGCGTCGTGCTGGCGCTCAACAAGATCGACGCGATCAAGCGCGAGACGCTGCTCGGCCTCGCCGCCGAGTTCGAGCAGGCGGCCCGCTTCGAGCGCATCTTCATGATCTCGGCACGCGACGGCGACGGCGTCGACGACCTGCTGGCCTGGCTCGCCACCCAGGCGCCCGAGGGCCCCTGGCTCTATCCCGAGGACCAGCTCTCCGACCTGCCGCAGCGGCTGATCGCGGCGGAGATCGTGCGCGAGAAGCTGTTCCTGGCGCTGCACCAGGAGCTGCCCTACTCGCTGACCGTCGAGACCGACAGCTGGGAGGCCTTCAAGGACGGCTCGGTCAAGATCCAGATGACCGTCTACGTCCAGCGCGAGCAGCAGAAGCGCATCGCCGTCGGCCAGGGCGGCCGCACCATCCGCCTGGTCCGCGAGCAGGCCCAGCGCGAGCTGGAGGAGATGCTGGAGACCCGCGTCCACCTGTTCCTCTACGTCAAGGTGCGCGAGCGCTGGCTCGACGACCCGGCGCGCTACCGCGACTGGGGCCTCGATTTCGACGGCTGACAGCGACGCGGGCTTTGCCAGGAGCCGCCTCGACCCCACCTTGAGCGCCATGCAGAGCCGAACCGTCCGCGCCCGCCACCCCGCCCTGCGCGACGACATCGCCGATCTCTCGACCCGCCGGCCGCTGCCGGGCCCGGGGCTGGAGCATCTCGACCCCTTCCTGTTCCTCAACCATCACGGCCCGCAGGTCTATCCGCCGGGCAACCGCGGCCTGCCCTTCGGGCCGCACCCGCACCGCGGCTTCGAGACCGTGACCTTCATCCTCGACGGCGAGCTGGCGCACCTCGACTCGGGCGGGCCGGAGGGGAGCGTCCGGGAGAGCGTCATCCGGGCCGGCGGGGTGCAGTGGATGACCGCCGGCCGCGGCCTGGTCCACGCCGAGCTCTCGCCCGAGGACTTCAAGCGCCGCGGCGGGCCGCTGGAGATCCTGCAGCTCTGGGTCAACCTGCCGGCGCGGCTCAAGATGACCGAGCCGCGCTACGTCGGCCTGCAGCGCGAGGACATTCCCGCGATCGCGGCGGACGAGGGCCGGGTCGGGCTCGACCTGATCGCCGGCGCGTGGGACGGCCGGACGGGGCCCGTCGAGCCGCTGACCGACCTCTGGATGGCGACCCTGCGCTTCGCGCCCGGCGGGCGGATCGCCCTGCCGATCGCCCGTGGCCGGACGATCTTCCTCTATCTCGTGCGCGGCGCCCTCGCGGTCGGCGGGCAGGAGGTGGCGCCCGGCCATCTGGTGGAGCTCGAGGACGACGGCGACGGGCTGGCGCTCGCGGCGCCGGGCGAGGCCGTGGCGCTGCTCGGCCACGGCGCGCCCTTCGGCGAGCCGATCGTCGCGCACGGGCCCTTCGTCATGAACAGTCCCGCGGAGATCCGCCAGGCGATCCTCGACTACCAGGCCGGCCGGCTCGGCGGGCTCGCCTGAGCCGCCGCAGGGGGCTACCCTCGACGCCATGCTGACCTGGAGCGACGAGGCCTTCGTCCTGGCGGCACGGCCGCACGGCGAGAGCTCGGCGGTCGTGCAGCTGCTGACCCGCGACCATGGCCGCCACGCCGGCCTGGTCAAGGGCGGGCAGGGGCGGCGCCAGCGGCCGGTGCTGCAGCCCGGCAACCGGGTCGCCGTCAGCTGGAGCGCGCGGCTCGCCGACCATCTCGGCAACCTGACCCTGGAGCTCGAGGCGGCCAACGCGGCGCACTGGCTCGACGACGCCGGGCGCCTCTCGGCGCTCGCCTCGGCGGCCGCGGTCTCCGAGGTGGCGCTGCCCGAGCGCGAGCCGCATCCGGCCTGCTTCGAGGCCTTCCAGGCGCTGGTCGAGTCGCTCGGCGGCGCGCACTGGGCCGAGGTCTACGTGCAGTGGGAGCTGCTGCTGCTGCGCGAGCTCGGCTTCGGCCTGGACCTCTCGAGCTGCGCCGCGACCGGCGGCAACGACCAGCTGGCCTACGTCAGCCCGCGCAGCGGCCGGGCCGTCTCGCTGGCCGCGGCCGAGCCCTACCGCGACCGCCTGCTGGCCCTGCCCGGATTCCTGGCCGGGCGGGGCGGCGGCGGGCCGGTCGAGATCGCCCAGGGCCTGAGGCTGACCGGCCACTTCCTGGAGCGCCACGTCTTCCATCCGCGCGACCGCGCCCTGCCCGCGGCGCGCCAGCGCCTGACCCAGCGCTTCCCGGCGCCGCTGGACGCCGCCGGGCCGGCCGGCGTCGCGTGATCGGCCGCGCTTGACCGCACGCAACGCCGGCGCGACAAACCGGGCAATGAACTCATCGCATCCGACAGGCGCGGGGCCGCGCCGGATCGTCGTGGTCGGCGCCGGCATCGTCGGCGTCTGCTGCGGGCTGTGGCTGCAGCGCGACGGCCACCAGGTGACGCTGCTCGACCGCCAGGGGCCGGGCGAGGGCGCCTCCTTCGGCAACGCCTCAATCTTCGCCACCGAGTCGGTGCTGCCGGTCGCCATGCCCGGCATCGTCGGCCGGGTGCCGCGCATGCTCGCCGACCCGCTCGGGCCACTGGCGATCCGCTGGGGCTACCTGCCGCGCCTCGCGCCCTGGCTGCTGCGCTTCCTCGCCGCCAGCCGGACCTCGCGGGTCGAGGCGATCTCCGAGGCCCTGGCGGCACTGCTCGACGGCTGCCTCGACGACTACGAGCCGCTGCTCGCCGAGGCCGGCCTCGCCGACACGGTGGTGCGGCGCGGCTGGATCGGCGCGCACCTCGATCCCGCCAAGCTGGCCGGGGCGCGGCCCTCGGTCGCCCTGCAGCGCGCCCACGGCGTCGAGGTCGAGGAGCTGGGCGCGGCGGCGCTGCGCCAGCTGGAGCCGGCGCTGAGCCGCGCGCTCGCCGGCGGCTTCTACTACCCCGAGGTCGCCCACAGCCTGGATCCCTACGCCATGGTCGTCGGGCTCGCCCGCCGCTTCGTCGAGGACGGCGGCGAGATCGCGCGCGTCGAGGCGCGCGGCCTGGCGGTCGAGGAGGGCCGCGTCGTCGCGGTCAGGACGGCCGCCGGCGACAGACGCTGCGATGCCCTGGTCGTGGCGGCGGGCGCCTGGTCGCGCGGCCTGGCCGCCCAGGCCGGCGCCCCTGTGCCGCTCGACACCGAGCGCGGCTACCATCTGACGATCCCCGAGCCGGGCGTGACGCTCAACCGGCCGATCTACTCGACCGAGTTCGGCATGGCCTGCACGCCGCTCGCGACCGGCCTCAGGCTCGGCGGCACGGTCGAGCTGGGCGGCCTGGAGGCGCCGCCGGACTGGCGCCGCGCCGAGGTGCTGGCCGCGCGCGGCCGCAAGCTGTTCCCGGGCCTGTCGGTCGAGGGGGCCAGCCGCTGGATGGGCTTCCGCCCCTCGATGCCGGACTCCCTGCCGGTGATCGGCGCCAGCCCGAAGCTGCCGAACGCCTTCCTCGCCTTCGGCCACGGCCACCTCGGCCTGACGCTCGGCGCCCGCACCGGCCGCCTGGTCGCCGACCTCGTCGCGGGCCGCCGGCCGGTCGTCGATCTCACGCCCTACCGGCCCGGGCGGTTCTGAGGGGCGGGTCCCGGCCTCTTTCGTCATCCCCTTCGCGGGAATGATGGGGAGAAGGATGCGCCAGACATTGTAGGCTGGGCCACGGCCCGCTACCATATCTGGGCAGTCTGGAGGTTTCCTGTATGAGCCCGAACGTTCCCGCCGAGGCCGGCGAGGTGCGCGATGTCCGTCTGGTCGAGGCGCTGAGCGAGCGCTACCTCGCCTACGCGCTCTCGACCATCATGAGCCGCTCGCTGCCCGACGTGCGCGACGGCCTGAAGCCGGTGCACCGCCGGCTGCTCTTCGCCATGCGCCAGCTGCGCCTCGACCCCGACGGCGGCTTCAAGAAGTCGGCGCGCGTCGTCGGCGACGTCATCGGCAAGTTCCACCCGCACGGCGACCAGTCGATCTACGACGCCCTGGTGCGCCTCGCCCAGGAGTTCTCGCTGCGCTATCCGCTGATCGACGGCCAGGGCAACTTCGGCAACGTCGACGGCGATAACGCCGCGGCCATGCGCTACACCGAGGCGCGCCTGACCGCGGTCGCCGCGCGCCTGCTGGAGGGCATCGACGAGGACACGGTCGACTTCCGCCCGACCTACGACGGCGAGTCCGAGGAGCCGATCGTGCTGCCGGGCGCCTTCCCGAACCTGCTGGCCAACGGTGCCCAGGGCATCGCGGTCGGCATGGCGACGGCGATCCCGCCGCACAACGTCGCCGAGCTGGCCGACGCCCTGATCCACCTGCTGAAGCACCCGAGCGCGACGATCGAGAAGCTGGTCGAGCTGGTGCCCGGCCCGGACTTCCCGACCGGCGGCGTGCTGGTCGAGAGCCGCCAGAACATCCTCGAGGCCTACCGCACCGGCAAGGGCGCCTTCCGCCTGCGCGCGCGCTGGGAGGTCGAGACGATCAAGGGCGGCGGCTACCGCATCATCGTCACCGAGGTGCCCTATCAGGTCGCCAAGGCGCGGCTGATCGAGAAGATCGCCGAGCTGCTGAACGCCCGCAAGCTGGCCCTGCTGGGCGACATCCGCGACGAATCGGCGGCCGACATCCGCCTGGTGCTGGAGCCGAAGAGCCGCAACGTCGAGGCGGCGGTCCTGATGGAATCGCTGTTCCGCCAGACCGACCTCGAGGTGCGGATTCCGCTCAACCTCAACGTCCTCGACGCCTCCAACACGCCGAAGGTCATGGACCTGCGCCAGGCGCTCTTCGCCTTCCTGGAGCACCGCCACGAGGTCCTGGTCCGGCGCACCCGGCACCGCCTCGGCAAGATCGCCCAGCGCCTGGAGGTGCTGAGCGGCTACATCATCGCCTTCCTCAACCTCGACGAGGTGATCCGCATCATCCGCGAGGAGGACGAGCCGAAGGCCGAGCTGATCCGGGCCTTCGAGCTGACCGACAACCAGGCCGAGGCGATCCTCAACATGCGCCTGCGCAGCCTGCGCAAGCTCGAGGAGATGGAGCTCAGGCGCGAGCACGAGGCGCTGACCGCCGAGCAGGCCGACCTGACCGACCTGCTGGGCGACGAGGAGCGCCGCCGGCTGACCCTGGTCGCCGAGATGCAGCAGCTCAAGAAGGACTTCGCGCCCTCGACGCCGCTCGGCAAGCGGCGCACCGAGCTGGGCGACGTGCCGAGCGACGTCGTGGTGCCCCTGGAGGCGGTCATCGAGCGCGAGCCGATCACCGTGCTGCTCTCGGCCAAGGGCTGGATCCGCGCGCTCAAGGGCCATCTCGACGACGTCTCCGAGGCCAAGCACAAGGAAGGCGACAAGGGCCGCTTCTCCCTCAAGGCCCAGACCACCGACAAGCTGCTGATCTTCGCCACCAACGGCCGCTTCTACACCCTGGGCTGCGACAAGCTGCCGGGCGGCCGCGGCTTCGGCGAGCCGCTGCGCCTGTCGATCGATCTGCCGAACGACCAGGAGATCGTCGAGCTGCTGGTCTATCGCGGAGAGGAGGCCAGGCTGCTGGTCGCCTCCTCCGACGGCCGCGGCTTCGTCGTGCCCGAGAGCGAGATCGTCGCGCAGACCAAGAACGGCAAGCAGGTGCTGAACCTGGCGCCCGGCGCCGAGGCGGCGGTCTGCCGGCCGATCGCCGAGGGCGACGACCAGGTCGCGGTGATCGGCGAGAACCGCAAGCTGCTGGTCTTCCCGCTCGAGCAGCTGGCCGAGATGACGCGCGGCCGCGGCACGACGCTGCAGAAGTACCGCGACGGCGGCCTCGCCGACGCCAAGACCTTCCGCCTCGCCGAGGGCCTGACCTGGGCCGCCGGCCCGGGTCGGGTGCGCACCGAGACCGAGCTGACCGACTGGCTCGGGACCCGCGCCCAGGCCGGCCGCCTCGCCATGCGCGGCTTCGCCGCCTCCGGCAAGTTCGGCTGAGCCTCCGGGCCGGCGCCGCCCGGCGGCCGCGCGACGTCGCGCCGTCGGGCCTCGCGGCCAAATGAGCTGACGAAGTGGCGCAAAGACCCTATCTTTGAGTGTGTCGCAGGTCGTCGCTTCCGCACGGCCGGCCGCCGCGCTGGAAGCGCCCGACTTGGCCGACGGCCCCTCGAGCTCAAGGAGAGAGGTGCTGACATGGCCACGGAAAACCACATCCGGAACCCGCTGGAATGGGTTCTCTATCAGTTCGGCGGCGACGCCGGGGCCGGCCACGGGGCCCCGCCGATCGCCGACCGCGAGGCGGCACGCCTCACCGTCGCGCGGATCGGCGCCGCCGACCTGCGCGAGGCTCTGCGCAAGGGCTTCATCGACTTCGCGGCGAACCGCTCCGACGTCCTGCTGCTCTGCCTGATCTATCCCTTCGCCGGCATCGCGCTGGCCTACGCCGCCACCGGCCAGGGGCTGGTGCCGATGATCTTTCCGCTGATCTCCGGCTTCGCGCTGCTCGGCCCGATCGCCGGCATCGGCCTCTACGAGATGAGCCGCCGGCGCGAGCAGGGCCATCCGGTCAACGCCGGCACGCCGCTCGGGGTGCTGCACTCGCCGGCCTTCGGGCGCATCGTCACGCTGGCCCTGCTGCTCTTCGCGGTCTTCCTCGCCTGGCTGGTCGCGGCCTACGTGATCTACCTGCTGACCCTCGGCCCGGAGCCGCCGGCCTCGATCCGCGGCTTCGCCGGCGACACGCTGACCACGGCTGCCGGCTGGGCGATGATCGTCGTCGGGCTCGGCATCGGCGGGCTCTTCGCGGTGCTGGCGCTGGCGGTCGGCGCCTTCTCCTTCCCGCTGCTGCTCGACCGCAACGTCACGGTCTGGCTGGCCATGGAGATGTCGGTGCAGGCGGTGCTGCGCAATCCCGGCACCCTGGCGCTCTGGGGCCTGATCGTGGCGGCCGGGCTGCTGCTCGGCTCGATCCCGCTGCTCGCCGGGCTGATCGTCGTGCTGCCGGTGCTCGGCCACGCGACCTGGCACCTCTACCGCCGGGTCCTGCCGCGCTGAGCGCTGCGGACCGCTTCGGCCAAAGAGAAACGGCCCGCTCTTCCGAGCGGGCCGTTCTTCGTTGTGCTGCCGGGCGCCTCAGTTGCCGAAGACCACCGTCGGCAGCCAGGTCGCGAGCTGGGGGAAGACCGCCAGGATGAAGAGGGCGGCGATCTGGATCAGCACGAAGGGCACGACGCCCTTGTAGATCTGCAGCGTCGTGATCTCCGGCGGGGCGACGCCGCGCAGGTAGAACAGCGCGAAGCCGAAGGGCGGCGTCAGGAACGAGGTCTGCAGGTTCATCGCGATCAGCACGCCGAGCCAGACCGGGTCGATGCCGTAGCGGAACAGCGCCGGCGCGACCAGGGGGACCACGACGAAGGTGATCTCGATGAAGTCCAGGAAGAAGCCGAGGAAGAACATCACCAGCATGACCACCAGGATGGCGCCCCAGGCGCCGCCCGGCATGCCGGTCAGGAAGTCGTGGACCATCGCCTCGCCGCCGAGGCCGCGGAACACCAGGCTGAAGGCGGCCGCGCCGATCAGGATCACGAAGACCATGGCCGAGACGTTCGCCGTGCCGACCATGACCTCCTTGAGCACGCCGCAGCGCCAGACCCGCCAGAGGCTCATCAGGATGCCGTAGAGGATGCCGACGCAGAGCAGGGCGGCGACGACGATCCAGATCATGTCGCTGGTCGGGATCGCGTCGCGGGTCACGCGCAGGTCGACGAAGGCGGTCAGGATCAGCACGCCGACCAGGCACAGGCCGGCGCCGTAGATCGACCAGCCGTGGCGCTCGTCGAGGCGCAGGCCGGCCAGCATGAGGGCGCCGATCGCGCCGACGCCGGCCGCCTCGGTCGGGCTGGCGATGCCGGCCAGGATCGAGCCGAGCACGGCGACGATCAGGATGACCGGCGGCACCAGGGCATGGGCGACCTGGGCGATGATCTGGGCGCGGCTCTTGCCCTCGCGTGTCAGGTCCGGCGGCAGCGCCGGCGAGGTCTCCGGCCGCATGAAGGCGATGAACAGCTGGTAGACGATGTAGAGCCCGACCAGGGTCAGGCCGGGCAGCAGCGCGCCGGCGAAGAGGTCACCGACCGAGACGGTGCGCGGCGAGAAGTTGCCCATCGACAGCTGGGTCTGCTGGTAGGCGTTGGAGATGACGTCGCCGAGCAGAACCAGGACGATCGAGGGCGGGATGATCTGGCCCAGCGTGCCGGCGGCGCAGATCGAGCCGCAGGCCAGCTTCGGGTCGTAGCCGTTGCGCAGCATGGTCGGCAGGGACAGCAGGCCCATGGTGACGACCGTGGCGCCGACGATGCCGGTCGAGGCGGCCAGCAGCATGCCGACGATCGAGACCGAGATGCCGAGGCCGCCGCGCAGCGTGCCGAACATCCGGCCCATGTTCTCGAGCAGCTCCTCGGCGACCTTGGAGCGCTCCAGCATCACGCCCATGAACACGAAGAGCGGCACCGCGATCAGCACCTCGTTGGTCATGGTGCCGAAGATGCGCTGCGGCACGGCGCTGAAGAACGACAGGTCGAAGTGGCCGAGCAGCCAGCCGACGCCGCCGAACAGGATGGCGACGCCGCCCAGCGAGAAGGCGACCGGGAAGCCCATCAGCAGCACGACGCAGGCTGCCAGGAACATCAGAAGATCGAGACCGCCATGTTGCATCAGTGGGCACCCCCCGTCGCCGGGCCCGCGTCTTCGCGCAGGCCGGCCAGCACCAGCATCGAGCGGAAGGCGAGGGCGATGCCCTGCAGCACGACCAGCACGACGAAGATCAGCATCGAGGTCTTCAGCAGGAAGATGCCCGGGATGCCGCTGGTCTCGCGCGAGCCCTCCAGGATCTGCCAGGAGCTGACCACGTAGGGCAGGCTGTAGGCCCAGATCAGGCAGCAGACCGGGATCAGCAGCGCGAAGACCCCGAAGATGTCGACCACCGCCTTCCGGCGGGCCGGCGCGCTCCGGTAGAAGATGTCGACGCGCACGTGCCCGCCCTGCATCAGGGTGTAGCCGGCGACGATCATGAACAGGAAGCCGTGGGCGTAGATCAGCGACTCCTGGGTCATGATCGAACCGATGCCGAAGACGTAGCGCATCAGCACCAGGATGAACTGGACCAGCACCATGAAGAGCGTCAGCCAGGCGACGCCGAGGCCGATGCGCGTGTTGATCCAGTCGATCGCGTCCGCGGTCCCTTCCAGCCCGGCCGCGACGGGCACGATCAGCAGGGCCGCGGCCAGGGTCAGCCAGCCGCCGAGGCCGATCGTGCCGAGCAGCGGCAGGCCGAACCAGATGTGCGCGGACAGGAACAGCAGGAAGCCGGTCACGCCGGCCAGGGTCGCCGCGCCGCGTGCCGCGCAGCGCCGGCCGAGCAGGACGAAGGCCGGCGTCGCCAGCGCGGCCAGCGGCAGCAGCAGCACCAGCAGCGGATAGATGTAGAACAGGTAGTGGGTCCAGAAGGCGTGCTTCTCCTCCTGGGCGCGCGCCAGCTCGGCCTTGCGGTCCACGATCTGCTGGGCCGCGCGCTCGGCCGCCTGGGTCCAGCGTTTCGCGTCGCGCTTGGCGCGCGAGTCGTCCGGCTTGGCCTCGAGCTCGGCCTGGGCCGCGGCGGCCTTCTGCCTGGCTTCCTCGGCCTTCTGCTCGGCCTTGCCGACCTCGTCGTGCCGGCGCTGGAGCTCGGCCTGCACCGTCGCCACCGCGCCGGCATGGCTCTCGCCGACCGCGTCGAAGCTGAGGCCCAGGACGCCGAGGCCGGTGTAGCTCTCGGGCGCCGCGTCGCCGCGCTGCCAGCTGGTCCAGGGCAGGAAGAAGCAGACCAGCACCACGACGGCCAGTGCCACCGTCGCCTTGGTCCGCCAGCCGCCGCCGCCGGTGTCGTTTTCGCTCACCATGATGACCCACCCGGGGACGGCTGCCGCACCGTCCAGCTCCCTGTCGTCCGGCCCCGGCGGGCGCGGACCTTGTGGTTCGTCGCGCGGTGGGGCCGGGCCCTGCCGCTATGGCGATCGGCCCGCGGGGGTCGATTCCCGCGGGCCGATGCCGTCTTCACGAGCCTGTCGCGGCTCAGCTCATGGCCGCTTCGCGCTTGTTGGCGTAGCCCTGGTTGGCCAGCCTGGTCCAGCTCATCGACTTGTCGCGGGCGTCGAGGAAGGAGTTGTAGATCCGGTCGACCAGGTCGCTCTCGGTCGCCATCTCGCCGAGCACCTCCTCCGAGGCCTTGGCGAAGGCCTTGTAGATCTCGTCCGAGAACTCGCGCAGCTGGACGCCGTGCTGCTCGATCAGCTGCTTGAGCGAGTCGCCGTTGCGGGCGTTGAACTCGGCCATCATGGCGTTGTTCTCGGCCAGGCAGCAGTCGGTGATCAGCCCCTGGTCGGCCTTGCTGAAGGAGTCCCAGACGCCCTTGTTCCAGGTGCACTCCAGCATGGAGCCCGGCTCGTGGTAGCCCGGCCAGTAGTAGAACTTGGCGACGCGGTAGAAGCCGAAGGCCATGTCGTTCCACGGGCCGACCCACTCGGTGGCGTCGATCGCGCCCGACTGCAGGGCCGGGAAGATCTCGCCGCCCGGCAGCGCGACCACGGCGGCGCCGAGCTTGCGCAGCACCTCGCCGCCGGCACCCGGCATGCGGAACTTGAGGCCCTTGAAGTCCTCGACCGACTTGATCTCCTTGCGGAACCAGCCGCCCATCTGGACGCCGGTGTTGCCGCAGGGCAGCGGCTTCAGGTTGAACTTGGCGCCCAGCTCGTCCCACAGCTCCTGGCCGCCGCCGAACTGGATCCAGGCGTCCATCTCGGGCTGCAGCAGGCCCATCGGCACCGCGGTGAAGAAGTTGAAGCCCTTCGACTTGCCCTGCCAGTAGTAGGCGGCGGCGTGCATGCAGTCGGCGGTGCCGCTGGACACGGCGTCGAACGACTCGAAGGGCGGGACCAGCTCGCCGGCGGCATAGACCTTGACCGTGATGCGGCCCTCGGTCGCGGCCGTGATGCGGTCGGCCGCGCGCTGCGCGCCGGTGCCCAGGCCCGGGAAATTCTTCGGCCAGGTCGTGACCATCTTGAGTTCCCGCTTGCCCTGCGCGATAGCAGGCTTCGCGAGGGTGCTGGCCGCTGCGGCGGCGACGCCGGCGGTGGCGGCGCCGGTCAGAAATGCGCGACGCTTCATGGATTTGTCCTCCCCATCTGTCTGGTATCCCCAGTCGCGAGGCCGCCGGTCTGCGAATCAGGCCAGCGACAATGGCCGCGAAGATAGAGGCCTTCTCGAAGTACCGCAACGGTTCGCCGGAGAGGTGTGCCGGCGGACCGCGGCGGGCCCGGCCGGGGCAGCGGCGGCGCAGGCACGGGGTCGGGGGGCTCAGGGTTCCAGCCGCTGCCAGCTGCCGGAGATCAGGCCCTCCAGCGGTCGGAAGCGCGCCTTGTAGGACATCTTCGGGCTCTCGGCGATCCAGTAGCCCAGGTAGACGTAGGGCAGGGCGCGGCGCCGCGACTCCTCGATCAGAGCGAGTACGCAGTACTTGCCGAGGCTGCGCGGCTCCGCCTCAGGCTCGAAGAAGCTGTAGACGGCGCTGGCGCCGTCCTCCAGCCAGTCGATCAGGCAGGCGGCGACCAGCTGCCGCTCCGGCGTGCGCAGCTCCATGACGGTGCTGGCGAGGCTGGTGTCCTCGACCATCGCCCGGTAGTCGGCGAAGGTCATGCCGGCCATCTCGCCGTCGGCGTGGCGCGTGCCGAGGTAGCGGCTGAACAGGGCGTACTGCTCGGCGGTCGCCGAGGGCGGGCGCAGGCTGACGGTCAGGTCTTCGTTGCGCCGGGCGATGCGGCGCAACGACTGGCCGGGCGCGAACTCCGGCACGGCGATGCGCACCGGCACGCAGGCGCTGCAGCCGCTGCAGGCCGGCCGGTAGGCGAAATGGTGGCTGCGCCGGAAGCCGGCGCGCGACAGCCGGCTGTAGAAGCGGCCGGCGTTGCGGCCGTAGACCTCGGTGACCAGCTTGCGCTCCCAGCGCCCCGGCAGGTAGGGGCAGGGCGTGTCGGGCAGGACGTGGAAGATCTGGTGCGGCCGCGGCAGCGGCTGGCCTTCGCTCGACAGCGCGACCAGCCCGTCGCGCGGCGAGGCGACCCGATCGGCTGGTCCTTCGTTCGGCATGGGCGCCTCTTCGCGGTCGATCCGGCCGGGCCGTCCGGCAGCGCCGATCCCGGACCCTTGCGGACGGGCCCCGGGATCAACCCTGGCTCTGCGCGGCCGTCAAGACGGGCGGTTCCGCCGCCTGGTAGCCAAAGAAGTCCCGACCGATCAGCCAGCCGACGTCGCTCATCTGCAGCTGGATCCAGTCGAGAAACTCGTGCAGCCCCTGGGCGAGGACCCGCTCGACCGGCTCATTGTCGAGCACGGCGCGGACTTCGTCCAGTCGTTCCAGAGCCGCGCTGCCGCCCTTCAGGCCGTAGCGCGAGCGCAGCGTCGTCAGGCGCTCGTTGACCTCGTCGACGCAGGCCGCGACCGAGCGCGGGAAGCGCCGGTTGAACAGCAGGAAGTCGGCGACGCGGGCGACCGTCATGCCGCTCGGATGGATGCGCCGGAAGGCGTGGTAGCCGGCCGCCGAGCGCAGCACCGCGTTCCACTGGCTGAGATCGAGCGGCGAGCCGACGGCGGCGACGCTGGGCAGCAGCAGGTGGTACTTCACGTCGAGCAGCCGGGTCGTCTGGTCGGCGCGCTCGATCGCCCTGCCCATCTCGTAGAAGTACCAGCCTTCGTCCCGGTAGAAGGTGCCCTCGGTGATGCCGGTGTGGGCCTGGCAGCTCTCCTTGATCCAGGCCAGCAGCCGGGCGACCCGCTCCTCGGCGATGTCCTCGTCGCGCAGCGCCCGCATGCGGTTGAAGAAGGTGTTGAGGTTGACCCACATCTCGGTCGAGATCAGCGGCCTCAGCGTCCGGGCGTTCTCGCGCGCGGCGCGCACCGCGGAGAGGATCGAGCCGGGGTGCTGGTCGTCGAGCAGGTAGAACCTCAGCACGGTCTCGGCCGTGGCCTCGCCGTAGCGTTCGTCGAAGTCCTCCGCGTCGGCGTAGAGCGCGACGATCGAGGCCCAGTTCTGGCCGCCCTGGCTGTCCCGGCTGAAGGTCTCGTTGACGTCGAGCACGCGCGCCGTGTTCTCGGAGCGCTCGACGTAGCGGGCCAGCCAGTAGATCGCCTCGGCATAGCGCGACAAGAGGCCGGTCATCGGCTCAGCCCTCCAGCACCCAGGTGTCCTTCGAGCCGCCGCCCTGGCTCGAGTTCACGATCAGCGAGCCGCGCCGCAGCGCGACGCGGGTCAGGCCGCCCGGCAGCACCCAGGTCGAGCGGCCGGTCACCGCGAAGGGCCTGAGGTCGACGTGGCGCGGCTCGATGCCGCGGTCGGTCAGGGTCGGGCAGACCGACAGGCGGATCATCGGCTGGCTGATGTAGTTGGCCGGGTCGGCGAGCAGCTGCTCGCGGCAGATCTCGAGCTCCTCCTCGCTGGCCCGCGGGCCGACGGTGATGCCGTAGCCGCCGGCCTCGCCGACCGGCTTCACGACCAGCTCCTCGAGGTGCTCCAGGGTGTAGGACAGCGCTGCGGACTCCCGGCAGATGTGGGTCTCGACGTTGCGCAGGATCGGCTCCTCGCTGAGGTAGTAGCCGATCAGCCGCGGCAGATAGGCGTAGACCGCCTTGTCGTCGGCGACGCCGGTGCCGACGGCGTTGGCCAGGCTGACGTTGCCCTTGGCGTAGGCGCGCATCAGGCCGGGCGTGCCGAGCATCGAGTCCTTGTTGAAGACCTCGGGGTCCAGGAAGTCGTCGTTGATGCGGCGGTAGATGACGTCGACGCGCTTCAGCCCGTCGATGGTGCGCATGAACACGCGGTCGCGCGCGTCGACCTCCAGGTCGCGGCCCTCGACCAGCGGCACGCCCATCTCGCGGGCCAGGAAGATATGCTCGAAGTAGGCCGAGTTGTAGGTGCCGGGCGACAGCAGCACGACCTGGGGGCTCGGCACCTCGGCGGGCGCGATCTCGATCAGGGCGTCGTGCAGCTTGCCGCCGTAGTTCGACACCGGCTTGATGCCGACGCCGGCCATGAGGTCGGGAAAGGCCCGCTGCATCAGGTGCCGGTTCTCGACCACGTAGGACACGCCCGAGGGCGTGCGGGCGTTGTCCTCCAGCACCTGGAAGCCGCCCTCGCCGTCGCGCACCAGGTCCGTGCCGTTGATGTGCACGTAGGTCCCGCCCGGCACGTCGAGGCCCTGCATCTCCTTGCGGTAGTTGGCGTTGCCGAGCACCAGCTCGGCCGGCACGATGCCGTCCTTGAGCGCCTTCTGGTCGTGATAGACGTCCCACAGGAAGGCGTTGAGGGCGGCGACCCGCTGCTTGACGCCGCGCTCGATGACGTCCCAGTCGCCGGCGGTCAGGATGCGCGGGATCACGTCGAAGGGCAGGATCCGGTCGATCGCGTCCTTCTGGCTGTAGACCGTGAAGGTGATGCCGAAGTTGTAGAGCTCGCGCTCGGCGTCGGCGGCGCGCTGGCGCAGCCGTTCCAGATCCATCGACGTCAGCCGTGCCCTGACCCTGGCCCCGTAGTCGCTGCGCCGGCTCGCCGCCTCCAGCTCGCAGAAGTAACCGTCGGGATCGTATCCGGAAAACAGATTGGCGTCGGCGGGACCGTCCATCATCTCTCCCCGATCGCGGCGGGCCGCTGCTGCAGCGCACCAATTTGCGCCAGCATAGGGCAAGCCTGGGCCAACGCAAAACCCGTCGGACGGGATGCGGCGCTCCTGTCGGGCCTGACGGCCCGAGCGGGGTCAGCGACGGATCTTGCTGGCGAAGTGGGCGCTGCGCACCAGCAGCACGCCCGAGAAGAAGTCGTGCATGGTGCGGCCGCGCTCGTTGAACAGCGCGACCAGCAGCACCAGGCCGCCGGTCGGCGGCACGCTGACCAGGAAGAGGGCGGTGCGCACCACCGCCTGCAGCAGCGTCGGCAGGCTGCCGTCCGGCGCGCGGCCCTCCAGGTCGAACATCGCCATGCCGGGGCTGGCGCCCCAGTACGCCAGGAACAGCGAATGGTAGGCGAGCGGCAGCAGCGCGATCCCCAGGAAGCCGATCGGCAGCAGCAGGCCGAAGGACAGCAGGCCGAAGACGAAGACCACGACATAGCCGGCGACGGTCAGCAGGCCGAGGATCGCGAGGTCGACCAGATAGGCGAAGATCCGGCGCCCGACGATGCCCTCGTAGAGCAAGGCGTCGTCGAACAGGAAGGAGACGAAGCCCTTGCCGAGGTGCGGCAGCTTCAGGCCGGCGAGCAGCTCGTCGGTGCTGCGCCGCGGATCGCGTCGAGGATCGTCCCGATAGGCCATGGCCGGCAGATGGGGGCCGTCGCGGTCCGGCGCAAGCGGCAATCGCTCCCGTCCCGGGGGCTAGCGGGTCGCCACCGAGGTCCCGCTCTTCGCCGGCGCGGCCGCCTCGCCGCGCGGCGTCACGACGCTGCGGCCGTCGTCCGAGGGCAGGGCGGGGACCGGAGCCGCGGCCGGCGGCGGCGCTGCGCCCGTCGCCGGATCGGCGGCGGCCGGCGCGTGGGGCGACGGCAGCGCGGCCGGTGCCGCGTCGGCGGCCGGAGCCTGGCTCGGCGCCGCGCCTTGCAGCGCGGGGGCCGCCGCGGAGGGCACGGCCTCCGGGGCGTCGGCGTGCTCGGCCCCGGGGGCGGCCTCTGGAGTGGGCCCGGGGGCGGAGGGGGCCGTCCCGCTCGGGGCCGAGGCGACCATCGGCTGGTTGAGCAGCACGATCGAGATTCGCCGGTTCTGCGGCGCGGTCGGGTCGTCCTTGACCAGCGGCTCGGTGTCGGCCTTGCCGACGACGTCGGCGATGCGCGAGGCATCCAGGCCGGCGTCGATCAGGGCCCGGCGGCTCGCCAGGGCGCGGTCGCTCGACAGCTCCCAGTTGCTGTAGCCGCCGTCGCCCCGGTAGGGCACCGAGTCGGTGTGGCCCTTGATGGCGATCTTGTTCGGCAGCTTGGCCAGGGTCTTGGCGATCAGGGCGAAGAGCTTCTTGGTCTTCTCCTCCGGCATCGCGCTGCCGCGCTGGAACATCGAGGTCTTCTGCTGGTCGACGATCTGCAGGCGCATGCCCTCGGCGGTGCGGTCGACGACCAGGCTCTTCGCCAGGTCGGCGAGCTCCGGCTCGGAGGAGACCGCCTGGCGCAGCTGCTGGACCGCCGCCTTGAAGTCCTGCTCGGCTTTCCGCTCGGCGAGCTTGGCGAGCTGCTCCCTGGACAGCTTCTGGCCGTCCTGGTTCTTCTCGTCGGGGCCGGTGTCGGCCTTCTCGCCCTCCCCGACGTTGGCCTTCTCGCCGTTTCCGGCGCCGGGCTTGTCGCTGTTGGCCAGCGCGCGCTCCTGCTGGCCCGGCGCCACGTCGGCGAGGCGGCCCTTGTCGTCGACCCCGCGCTCCTCGCCGTCGCTCGGGTCCTTGGCTGTGGGCGTCTCCTCGCCGTCGGTCGGCTGGTCGGTCGTGTCGGACGAGCTGAAGTCGTCGGCCGGCAGGGTCATGGTGATGCCGAAGGGCGTCTTGTCGCTGACCATGGCGCCGTCGGAGGTGATGGTCTCGCCGCCGAGCAGGCCGCCGGAGCCGCTCGAGCTCTCCCGCGCGACGCTGACCGGCGAGAAGTAGTCGGCGATGCCCTTCTTCTGCTCGTCGGATGCCGTGCTGAGCAGCCAGAGCAGCAGGAAGAAGGCCATCATCGCCGTCACGAAGTCGGCATAGGCGACCTTCCACGCGCCGCCATGGTGCGCGTGGCCGCCGTGCCCCTTCCTCCGTTTCCGGATTACGACCGGTTGGTTGTCGCCTTCCGCCATCTGCCGCCGTGCCCGGTCCGAGACCAGTCGGCACAGTGGCGCTTTGCGGTTAAGAAGAGGTTAGGTGGCGGCCGGAAGTCAGTTACAAAAGACATTTTCCATTTTTGCGCGCAGGGGCTCGGCTCCGGCTCGCGCAAGGGCACGGTCAGGCGAGGGCCTGCTCCAGGTCGGCGATCAGGTCCTCGCCGTCCTCGACGCCGACCGAGAGGCGCACCAGCCCGTCCGAGATGCCCAGCTCGGCGCGCTTGTCCGGCGGAATCGAGGCGTGGGTCATGATCGCCGGATGCTCGATCAGGCTCTCGACCCCGCCCAGCGATTCGGCCAGGGAGAAGACCTCGACCCGCTCCAGGAAGCGCCGAGCCTGGTCCAGGCCGCCCTTCAGCACGGCGGTCACGACGCCGCCGCCGCCGCGCATCTGGCGCTTCGCCAAAGCGTGCTGGGGATGGCTCGGCAGGCCGGGATAGCGGACCAGCTCGACCTTGGGGTGGCGCTCCAGCCACTCGGCGATCGCCTGCGCGTTGGCGCAGTGCCGCTCCAGGCGCAGGTGCAGGGTCTTCAGGCCGCGCAGCGCCAGGAAGGCGTCGAAGGGTCCCTGGACCGCGCCGACCGCGTTGATCAGGAAGGTCAGCTGCTCTCTGAGCTCGGCGTTCTCGCCGACGACCAGGATGCCACCGACCATGTCGCTGTGGCCGTTCAGGAACTTGGTCGCCGAGTGCATGACCAGGTCGCAGCCGAGCTCGAGCGGCCGCTGCACCCAGGGGCTGGCGAAGGTGTTGTCGGCGCAGGTCGGCACGCCGTGCTTCCGGCCGATCGCGGCGACCGCCTCCAGGTCGACCAGCTTGAGCATCGGGTTGGTCGGCGTCTCGATCCAGATCAGCCGGGTCTCGGGCCGGATCGCCGTCTCCAGGGCGGCGGTGTCGGAGAGGTCGACGAAGGAGAAGTCGAGGCCGGCCGAGCGTCGGCGGACCCGCTCGAACAGGCGGTAGGTGCCGCCGTAGACGTCGTCCATGGCGATCACGTGGCTGCCGCTCGGCAGCGAATCGAGCAGCGTCGCCGTCGCCGCCAGGCCGCTGGCGAAGGCGAAGCCGGCGCTGCCGCTCTCCAGGTCGGCGATGCAGGCCTCGTAGGCCTGGCGCGTCGGGTTGTGGGTGCGGCTGTACTCGTAGCCCTTGTGCACGCCCGGGCTCCGCTGGACGTAGGTCGAGCTGGCGTAGATCGGCGTCATGATCGCGCCGGTCGTCGGGTCCGGGCGCTGGCCGGCGTGGATCGCCCGCGTGCCGAAGCCCGGACGGTTGGTGGGGCGGCTGCTGTCTGGCATTCCTGGTCTACTTCAGCTTGCGGCGGAGATGGTTAAGCAGGTCGATCCGGGTGATCAGGCCCTGGAAGCGGCCGTGCTCCATGACGATCGCGACGTGGTCGCGGGCGAAGATCGGCAGCAGGTCGCGGATCGCGGCGTCCGGCTCGACGGTCTCCAGGCGCTCGACCATGGCGGTCGAGACGGGATCGTGGAAGCGGCGCTCGTCCTCGACGACGTGCAGCAGCAGGTCGGACTCGTCGAGCAGGCCGACGACGGTGCCGGCCTTGTCCATCACCGGCAGCTGCGAGACGTCGTAGAGCTTCATGCGGCCGTAGGCGGCGAGCAGCGTGTCGTCGGGCGCGGTGGTCACGGTCGCACGCTCGTCGTGCTTGCGGCCGATCAGGTCGCGCAGGTCGCCGCGCTGCGGCCGCTCAATGAAGCCCTGATCGATCATCCAGTAGTCGTTGTACATCTTCGACAGGTACTTGTTGCCGCTGTCGCAGACGAAGGTGACGACCCGCTTCGGGCCGGTCTGCTCCCGGCAGTAGCGCAGGGCGGCGGCGAGCAGCGTGCCGGACGAGGAGCCGGCCAGGATGCCCTCCTTGCGCAGCAGCTCCCGCGCGGTCAGCAGGGCCTCGCGGTCCGGGATCGTGTAGGCCTTGTGGACGTGGCTGAAGTCGGCGACCGGCGGCACGAAGTCCTCGCCGATGCCCTCGACGACCCAGGAGCCGACGTGGTCGGCCGGCTTGCCGGTCTCGATCAGCTCGGCCAGCACCGAGCCCTCGGGGTCGGCCAGCACCATCTCGACCTCCGGCGCGGCCTTCTGGAAGAAGTGCGCCAGGCCGGTGATCGTCCCGGCCGAGCCGACGCCGCAGACCAGGGCGTCGAGGCGCCGGCCCATCTGCTCCCAGATCTCCGGCCCCGTGGTCTTCTCGTGGGCCTCGGGGTTGGCCGGGTTGCCGAACTGGTTGGCGTAGAAGGCGCCTTCCTCGGCGGCGATGCGCTCGGCCATGTCCTGGTAGTACTCGGGGTGGCCCTTGCCGACGTCCGAGCGGGTCAGGCGCACCTCGGCGCCCAGCGCCTTCAGGTGGAAGATCTTCTCCTGCGCCATCTTGTCGGGCACGACGATGATCAGGCGGTAGCCCTTCTGCGCCGCGACCAGGGCGAGGCCGAGGCCGGTGTTGCCGGCGGTCGCCTCGACAATCGTGCCGCCCGGCTTCAGCCGGCCGTCGCGCTCGGCCGCCTCGATCATCGACTTGCCGATGCGGTCCTTGATCGAGCCGCCGGGGTTCTGGCTCTCGAGCTTGAGGAACAGCTCGCAGGGGCCGGTCTCCAGGTTCGCGACGCGAACCAGCGGCGTGCGGCCGATCATCTCCAGGGCGTTGGCGTAGACGGGGCCGGAATCGGAGCCGGAGTCGGTAGCTGGGGCCATGGTCGTCCTCGGCGGCGCGGGAGCGGGGGCTGCCCCCGAGATGGGGCTTCGACCCATCGGCGCACAAGCCCGGCGACGGATCAAGGGGCCGCAGGCGTTGAAGGACTGTCATCCGCCGTCGCCGGCCCAGCCGGCCGCGGCCGATGGCCGGAAGCCTGCCGGGTGCCCGGCACCGCCCGGTCGGCAGGACGGAGGAAACGTCATGCGATCGATGATCCTCGCCGCCGTCGCGGCGACCACCCTGATAGCCGGCACCCTGTCGGCCGAGGCCAACGACTGGCGCCGGCGCGCCTATCCCGGGGTCGTGATCGTCCCGGGCATCACCCTGCAGTTCGGCCAGACCTACGTCGTCCCGGCGCCGCGTTATGGCCACGAACGGCGTTACTACTGGTACGGCGAGCGCCGCTGGCACGACCGCGGCCACCACTACGGCTGGCACCGTCGCGACCGCTGGGACGACGACCGCCATCGCGGTTGGCACCGCGACCACTAGGAGAAGAGCAAATGCCCCGTACCCTCTCGCTTGCCGCCGTCGCCGCCCTGCTGGCGGTAGGGCTGACGACGCTCGCCGCCCCCGATGCCCGGGCCGATTCCTGGCGGTACCGCCACTACGGCTGGCACGACGGCTGGCACCATCACGACGGCGTCCGTTTCGGCACGACGATCATCTACGGCGCGCCGCTCTACCCGGCGCCGCCGCCGCGCGTGATCTATGTGCAGCCGGCGCCGCTGGTCGTCGAGTCGCCGGGCTACGCGAACCCGGGCTATGCCGTGCCGCAGTACGACGAGCCCCGGTACGGCGAACCCCAGTACGGCGAGCCGAGCGGCGGCTCGTCCTACCTGCGGGCCGACTCGGGACGCTACTGCCGCGAGGTCAACAAGGTCGTGACGATCGGCGGCCACCGCCAGAACGCCTGGGGCAAGGCCTGCCTGCAGCCCGACGGCTCCTGGGAATTCGTCGGCGACTGAGCCGAGGTGAGCGGGGAGCGGCCTGGCCGCTCCCCGGCTGCGTCATCCTGCCAGGATCGCGACGCCGTATTCCCGCGCCGCGTCGTGGAGCCAGCGCCAGGCGTAGTCGGCGAAGCTGCGCCGCACCGTGACCTCGAAGGCCGGCTCTTCCGAACGCTTCCAGACCAGCACGTCGATCTTGCTCAGCAGCGACTGGGCGCAGCGCCCGGCCGGGAAGGCCGCGGCGTCGAAGTCGAGCGGGCAGCCCTTCTGCAGGGTCTCGGCGGCCTTCGGCCCGGCGATCCGGATCGTGGCGTACTGCTGGCCGACCTCGACGACCGAGGCGAAGACGCCCTCGAGCGCCGCCAGCAGCCGGGCGCGCAGCGCCGGCCCGTCGGATCCGCCGACGACCAGCCACTCGCCGGGGCCGAGCGCCAGCGCCGACAGCTCGCCGGCGGTCGCGACCGCGCCGACCTCGGCCGGCAGGGCGCAGCCCAGGGCCTGCTCGGCGCCGGCGGCGAAGCCGGCGTCGTCGAGCCGGCCGCGCAGGTTGACCGCTGCGCGGTAGGGGGCTTCCGCCAGGCCGACGCCCTGCCCGGCGTCGCGCGTCGCGACGGCCCGGGCAGCGAGGCCGAGGTGGGCGAGGGCGGAGTGGTGCTCGAGGATCTCAGGCACGCAGGCGGTCTCCTTCCTTGTCGAAGAACAGCGGCTCGACGACCGTGCAGGGGACGGTCTTGCCGCCCTCCAGCGGGCAGAGCACCGTCTTGCCGAGGCGCGCCCGCCCGCCCTTGACCAGGGCGAGGGCGATCGAGCGCTCGCAGTTCGGGCTCCAGTAGCTCGAGGTGACGTGGCCGATCATCGGCACGGGGGTGGCGTCCCTCATGGCCTCGACCAGGGCGCCGCCCTCGGGCAGCACGACCTTCGGGTCCTGGGTCAGCAGGCCGACCAGCTGCTTGCGGCCGGAATCGGCCATGTCGCTGCGCGACAGCGAGCGCCGGCCGATGAAGTCCTTCTTCTTCGAGACGATCCAGTCCATGCCGAGGTCGAGCGGCGTCACCGAGCCGTCGGTCTCCTGGCCGACGATGATGAAGCCCTTCTCGGCGCGCAGCACGTGCATCGCCTCGGTGCCGTAGGGCGTGATGCCGTACTTCTCGCCGTGGCGGTAGAGCGCCTGCCAGACGGACAGGCCGTGGCCGGCCGGCACGTTGATCTCGTAGGAGAGCTCGCCGGTGAAGGAGATGCGGAAGATCCGCGCCGGCACGCCGGCGACGCTGCCCTCCTGCCAGGACATGTGCGGGAAGGCCTCGGTCGAGAGGTCGAGGTCGCAGAGCTCGGCCAGCAGCTTGCGGGCGTTCGGGCCGGACAGCGTCATGGTCGCGAACTGCTCGGTGACCGAGGTCAGGAAGACCTCGAGGTCCGGCCACTCGGTCTGCAGCCACTCCTCCAGATGGGCCAGGACCGGGGCGGCGTTGCCGGTCGTCGTGGTCATCAGGAAGCGGTCCTCGGCGAGCCGGCTGGTGACGCCGTCGTCCATCACCATGCCGTCCTCCTTGAGCATCAGGCCGTAGCGGCAGCGCCCGACCTCCAGCTTGCTCCAGGCATTGGTGTAGACGCGGTTCAGCAGCTCGGCGGCGTCCGGCCCGACGATCTCGATCTTGCCGAGGGTCGTCGCGTCCATGATGCCGACGGTCTCGCGGGTCGCCGCGACCTCGCGGGCGACGGCCCTGTGCAGGTCCTCCCCCGCCTTGGGGTAGTACCAGGCCCGGCGCCACTGGCCGACGTCCTCGAAGAGCGCGCCGTTGCGCTCGTGCCAGGAGTGGATCGGCGTGGTGCGCACGGGATCGAGCAGCGCGTCCACGTCGCGCCCGGCGAAGGCGCCGAAGGAGACCGGCGTGTAGGGCGCGCGGTAGGTCGTGACGCCGACCTCCGGCAGCGGCAGGCCCAGGCGCTCGGCGACGATGCCGATGGCGTTGAGGTTGCCGAGCTTGCCCTGGTCGGTGCCCATGCCGGTCGTGGTGTAGCGCTTGACGTGCTCGATCGAACGGTAGCCCTCGCGCAGCGCCAGCAGCAGGTCGGCGGCGGTGACGTCGTTCTGCTGGTCGACGAAGTGCTTGCCGCCCTGGCCGAGCGGCTTGTCCGAGGGCACGCAGTAGAGCTGGCGCATCGGCAGGAAGTCGCGGTCCTCGGCCTGCGTCTTCTTCCGGGAAGCCTTGGCCTCCAGGCCGAGGGCCCCGGCGGCCTCGCGGCCGGCCGCCTCGCCGCCGGCGAGGCAGGAGGCCAGGCCGAAGGCGCCGGCCGCCGAGCCGATCACGGCCTGGCCCTTCTGCATCGACCTGTCGGGCAGGTAGCAGGCGTGGGCCTCGTCCCAGGCGAGGCTGCCCTTGGCCTGGCAGTGCAGGTGCACCGTCGGGCTCCAGCCGGCCGAGCTGACCAGCAGGTCGCAGGCGATCTCCTGGCCGGACCCGCGCACGCCCTTGCCGTCGGCATCGAGCGGCGCGGCGCGCAGCCTGGCGATGCGCTTGTCGCCCTCGGTGCCGGTCACCGCGTGGCCGGCGAGGATCCTCAGGCCGGCGGCCTTGGCCGCCTCGCTGAGCGGCCCCTCGGCCGCGGCGCGCAGGTCGACGACGGCGTTGACGCGCACGCCGACGGCCTTGAGGTCGAGGGCCGTCGCGTAGCCGGAGTCGTTGCCGGTGAAGACCACCGCCTCGCTGCCGGCCCTGACGCCCCAGCGGTTGAGGTAGCTGCGCGCGGCCGAGGCCAGCAGGATGCCGGGCCGGTCGTTGTCGCGGAACACCAGCGGCCGCTCGATCGCGCCGGTCGCGAAGATCGCCTGCTTCGTGCGCAGCTTCCACAGGCGGTGGCGCGGCAGGCCCTCCGGCCGGTCGGCCGGGGCCAGGTGGTCGGTGACGCGCTCGTGCAGGGCGAAGAAATTGTGGTCGTAGGCGGCGAAGCAGATCGTCCGGGTCAGGATGCGGACCCGGTCGCTGGCGCGCAGCTCGGCCTCGGCCTCGGCGACCCACTCCAGGGCCGGGCGGCCGTCGATCTTCGCCGTGCGGTCGGAGAGCAGGTCGCCGCCGAGCAGGAAGTCCTGCTCGGCCACGACGACGCGGGCACCGGCGCGGGCCGCCGTCAGGGCCGCGGAGAGCCCGGCCGGGCCGGCGCCGACGACCAGCAGGTCGCAGTGCGCGAAGGTCTTGTCGTAGTGGTCGGGGTCGGGCTTCGAGGGCGCGAGGCCCAGGCCGGCGGCCTGGCGGATCGCCTTCTCGTAGGTCTCCCAGGCCGCCGCCGGCCACATGAAGGTCTTGTAGTAGAAGCCGGCCGGCAGGAAGCGCGACAGCAGGTTGTTCACGCCGCCGACGTCGAACTCCAGGCTCGGCCAGCGGTTCTGCGAGCTGACCCCGAGGCCGTCGAACAGCTCCAGCTGGGTCGCCCGCACGTTCGGTTCGGTGCGCGGGTCGCGGCCGACCTGCACCAGGGCGTTGGGCTCCTCGGCACCGGCGGTCACGATGCCGCGCGGCCGGTGGTACTTGAAGGAGCGGCCGACCAGGTGGACGCCGTTGGCGAGCAGGGCGGAAGCCAGGGTGTCGCCCGGGTGGCCGGTGAGCTCCCGGTCGTCGAAGCGGAAGGTCAGGCTGCGCGAGCGGTCGATGCGGCCGCCCTCGGACAGGCGGAACGGCTGGCTCGAACGGGCGGCGGCCGGCGCGGACTGGGCCATGGTCGTTTCCTGCTTGAACGGGGTGTCAGACGTAGGTCTTGCGCTCGAGCGCCGGCGGCTCGGCGCCCATCGGATAGACCGCCAGGATCTCGTAGGTGACGGTGTCGCGCGCGACGTTGAACCAGCGCCGGCAGCCGTGGCTGTGCACCCAGCGCTCCAGGATCACGCCCTTGGTGTTGTCGCGCAGGAACAGGTAGTCGGCCCACTCGGCGTCGCTGAGGGCCTCGGGGGCCTTCGGGCGCTCGATGTGCGCCTCGTGGCCGTAGGAGAACTCCAGCTCGGCGCGCGGGCCGCAGTGCGGGCAGTCGATGAGAAGCATGGGACCGGCTCTCCGAGGGGGTCAGTGGGCGACGGCGGCGGCGCCGTGCTCGTCGATCAGGTAGCCGCTGGTGAAGCGGTCGAGCGCGAAGGGCGCGGCCAGGGGGTGCGGGTTGTCGTTGGCCACGGTGTGGGCGAAGACCCAGCCCGAGCCCGGCGTCGCCTTGAAGCCGCCGGTGCCCCAGCCGCAGTTGAAGTAGAGGCCCTGGACCGGGGTCTTGGAGATGATCGGGCTGGCGTCCGGGCAGGTGTCGACGATGCCGCCCCACTGGCGCAGCATGCGCATGCGCCGGAAGATCGGGAACAGCTCGCAGATCGCCGCCAGGGTCTCCTCGGTGACCGGCAGGGAGCCGCGCTGGCCGTAGCCGACGTACTTGTCGACGCCGGCGCCGATGACCAGCTCGCCCTTGTCCGACTGACTGACATAGGCGTGCACGGCGTTCGACATGACGACGCAGTCGATGACCGGCTTGACCGGCTCGGAGACCAGGGCCTGCAGCGGCAGCGAGTGGACCGGCAGGCGGAAGCCGGCGAGGCCGGCCATGACGCTGGAGTGGCCGGCCGTCACCACCGCGACCTTCTTCGCCTCGATGTAGCCCCGGCCCGTCTCGACGCCCTGGATCCGGCCGTTCGAGATGCGGAAGCCGGTGACCGGGCAGTTCTGGATGATGTCGACGCCGCGGGCATCGGCGCCGCGGGCGTAGCCCCAGGCGACCGCGTCGTGGCGCGCCGTGCCGCCGCGGCGCTGCAGCGAGGCACCGAGCACCGGATAGCGGCCGCCCTGGCGCAGGTCGATGATCGGGCAGAACTCCTTGACGCCCCGGGCGTCGAGGAACTCCGAATCGACGCCGTTCAGGCGGTTCGAATGGATGCGCCGCTGCAGCTCGCGCAGGTCGTGCTGGTTGTGCGCCAGGTTCATCACGCCGCGCTGCGAGAACATGACGTTGTAGTTGAGGTCCTGGCTGAGGCCTTCCCAGAGCTTGAGCGCGTGCTCGTAGAGCGCCGCGGACTCGTCCCACAGGTAGTTCGAGCGGACGATCGTGGTGTTGCGCCCGGTGTTGCCGCCGCCCAGCCAGCCGCGCTCGATCACCGCGACGTTGGTGATGCCGTGCTCCTTGGCCAGGTAGTAGGCGGTCGCGAGGCCGTGGCCGCCGCCGCCGACGACGACCACGTCGTAGGAGGCTTTCGGCTCCGGCGAGCGCCAGGCCTCGGGCCAGTTCTCGTGATAGCCGAGGGCGTTGCGGGCGAGGGAGAAGAAGGAGTAGCGCGCCTGCATCGGGGACACCGGAAAAGCTGGGGTTGAGCGACCGGCGGGATGCCGGGAACGTCGCGCCTGAGCCAAGCGACGCAGCGCCGCGACAGGCCTCGCGCAGGCCCGTATCAGCACCGCTCGGGCGGGCCTGGGGCTCTCCAGGCGACGCCCAGAAGTTTTCATTTCGCGACACAAGCGACTATGCAACAGTATCGCCACCTTCCGCTCGATTGTCGTGCAGGGTCCATCGGTTCGTCGTCATGCTAGGAAAGCCTCCGCGGGAGTTGCCCCAGGCGATCGGCTTCGTGCTGCTGCCGCGCTATTCCATGATCGCCTTCGTTTCCGCCGTCGAGGCGATGCGCCAGGCCAACCGCCTGGCCGGCAAGCAGCTCTACAGCTGGCCGCTCTATTCCCTCGACGGGCAGCCGGTGACCGCCTCCAACGGCATCGAGATCGCGGTCGACGGCGACCTCGACGCGGCCGCCAGGCTGGGCACCGTCGCCCTGGTCTCCGGCATCGACGTGCAGAAGCTCGAGGACCGGCGCCTGACCTCCTGGCTGCGCCGCATGGACCGGCAGGGCGCCGACCTCGGCGCGATCTGCACGGCGCCCTACCTGCTCGCCAAGGCCGGCATGCTGGACGGCTACAACTGCACGATCCACTGGGAGAACCTGGCCGGCTTCCTGGAGGAGTACCCCGACCTCGAGGTCACCAACGAGCTGTTCGAGATCGACCGCAACCGCTTCACCTGCGCCGGCGGCACGGCCTCGCTCGACCTGATGCTCAACGTCATCGCCGGTCAGCACGGCCACGAGCTGGCCGCTCAGGTCGCCGACCAGTTCATGCACGAGCGGATCCGCGACCAGCACGACCACCAGCGCATGAGCCTCCCGGCGCGCCTCGGCGTGCGCCATCCCAAGCTGCTGTCGGTCATCGACAAGATGGAGAAGGCGCTGGAGGAGCCCTTGCCGCGCAGCCGCCTGGCGCGCGAGGCGGGTCTCTCGACCCGCCAGCTCGAGCGGCTGTTCCGCAAGTACCTGCACCGCTCGCCGGCGCGCTACTACCTTGAGCTCCGGCTCAACCGGGCGCGCCTGCTGCTGCTGCAGACCAACATGTCGGTGATCGACGTGGCGCTGGCCTGCGGCTTCGTCTCGGCCTCGCACTTCTCCAAGTGCTACCGCGACTTCTTCGGCCGCACGCCGCGCAAGGAGCGCGGCCTGCCCGGCTCCAACAACGCCGACATCGACCTGGAGACGGCCGAGACGCCGCTGCGCCAGGTCGGGGGCATGAGCTGAGCCCGTGACCGGGGGCGAGCCGGAGTACGAGTACGGCGACGACCTCGTCGGCTCCCTGGCGATCATCTGGGGCGAGGGCTTCCTGTCGCCGGGCGGGCCGGAGGAGGTCGCGCGCCTGCTCGAGGGCACCGACCTGACCGGCGCCACGGTGCTCGACATCGGCTGCGGCGTCGGCGGCGTCGACCTGGTGCTGGCCCGCGACTACCACGCCGGCAAGGTCGTCGGCATCGACATCGAGCCGCCGCTGGTCGAGAAGGCCAGGGCTCTGGCCGAGAAGTACGGCCTGTCCGACCGCATCGAGCTGCGCGCGGTCGAGCCGGGACCGCTGCCCTTCGCCGACGCCTCCTTCGACGCGGTCTTCAGCAAGGACTCGCTGATCCACATCGCCGACAAGGACGCGCTCTTCGCCGAGGTCTTCCGCGTCTGCCGGGCGGGCGGCCTGTTCGTCGCCTCGGACTGGCTGCGCAACAGTGACGACCCGCCGTCGCCCGAGATGGCGCGCTACATCGAGTCCGAGGGCCTGAGCTTCGGCATGGCCTCGCCGGAACGCTACCGCCGGGCGCTCGAGCGCGCCGGCTTCGTCGGGATCGAGCTGGTCAACCGCAATCCCTGGTACCGCGAGGTCGCGCGCCGCGAGCTGGCCGCCCTGGAGGGCGAGCTCGGCGACCGCTTGGCCAGGGCCGTCAGCCCCGAGATGCGCGACAAGAACGTCGCGATCTGGCGCAACATGCAGGTCGTGCTCGACAGCGGCGAGCACTGCCCGACCCACATTAAGGCGAAGAGGCCCTGAGGGGGCGGCCGAGCCCGGCTTTCGCCCCGCCCCTCTGGTCGTTCCTCCTCTCGCTCGTCGTCCCACCTGTCTTTCGTCGTCCTCCGCCCCCCTTTCCATCATCCCCGCGAAAGCGGGGATCCAGAGAGCAGGGCGGTCTGCACGGACGGTCGACCGTCCGTGCCCGCGGCCCTTTCCTCTGGATCCCCGCTTTCGCGGGGATGACGACTGAGAGAAGCGGGGATGACGGAAAGAGGAGCGGGGCCGCGCGGAACGGCGCCCACCCTACTCGTGCCTGAGCGCCTCGATCGGGTCGAGGCGGGCGGCGCGGCGGGCCGGGAAGAAGCCGAAGCCGACGCCGACCGCGGCCGAGAAGGCGAAGGCCAGGGCGACGATGCCGGGCTCCAGCACGAAGGGCACGCCGAGCAGGCCCGAGGCGAGGCCGGCGAGGCCGAGGCCGAGGGCGATGCCGATCAGCCCGCCGAACAGCGACAGCACCACGGCCTCGACCAGGAACTGCAGCAGCACCTGACGCTCCTGGGCGCCGATCGCCAGGCGGATGCCGATCTCGCGGGTCCGTTCGGTGACCGAGACCAGCATGATGTTCATGATGCCGATGCCGCCGACCAGCAGGCTGACCGCGGCGACCGCGCCGAGCAGGCCGGTCAGCACGGTCGTCGTCGCGGTCATGGTCTGGACGATCTCGGCCATGTCGCGGACCTGGAAGTCGTCGTCCTCCCTGGCCGAGATGTGCCGGCGCTCGCGCATCAGCAGGGTGACGTCGCGCTTGACCTTGGCGGTGTCGACGCCGTCCTGGGCCGAGAGGTAGATCGAGGGAATGTCGGTGTCGCCGATCAGGCGGCGCTGCACGGCGCGGATCGGCATGATCACCGTGTCGTCCTGGTCCTGGCCGAAGCTCGACTGGCCCTTGGCCTCGAGCAGCCCGATCACCTCGCAGGAGACGTTCTTGAGGCGGATCCGGGCGCCCAGCGGGTCGGCGCGGCCGAACAGCTCCTGGCGCACCGTCTGGCCGATCAGGCAGACCGCCTTGCCGGAGCGCAGTTCGCCCTCCAGGAAGCTGCGGCCCTCGGTCAGCGTCCAGTCGCGGGCGACCAGGAAGGCGTTGGTCGTGCCGGTGACCGTGGTGTTCCAGTTCTCGTTGCCGTAGATCGCCGTCGCCGCGGCGCTGACCACCGGCGCCACCGCCAGCAGCCCGCCGATCTGCTCCTGGATCGCCGCGACGTCGCGGCTGGTGAAGTCCGGCGCGTCGGAGCGCGTCGGCCCGAAGCCCTGGCCGGGGCGCAGGAACAGCAGGTTGGTGCCGAGCGCCGAGATCTCGGACTCGACCTTGGCCGTGGTGCCGTTGCCGATCGTCACCATGGCGATCACCGCGCCGACGCCGATGACCACGCCGAGCACCGTCAGGAAGGAGCGCAGGGCGTTGCGCAGGATCGCCTGCAGGGCGAGGCGCAGCGTCTCCCAGATCATTGCGCGGCCTCCTTCTCGGGCCCGTCGGACTCGATCCGGCCGTCGAGGAAGCGGACGATGCGGCCGGCGTAGGCGGCCATCTCCTGCTCGTGGGTGACCATGACGATGGTGATGCCGTCGCGGCGGTTGAGCTCGGCCAGCAGCTCCATGATCTCGCGGCTGCGCGCCGTGTCGAGGTTGCCGGTCGGCTCGTCGGCCAGCACCACGTCGGGGCGCGTGACGATCGCCCGGGCGATCGCGACGCGCTGCTGCTGGCCGCCGCTGAGCTCGCTCGGCTGGTGCAGCTCGCGGCCCTGCAGGCCGACCTTGGCCAGGGCCTCCAGGGCGAGGGCGCGCCGCTCGCCGAGCGGCGCGCCGCGGTAGATCAGCGGCAGCTCGACGTTCTCCAGGGCCGAGGTGCGGGCCAGCAGGTTGAAGCCCTGGAACACGAAGCCGATGAAATGGCGGCGCAGCAGGGCGCGCTGGTCGCGCGTCAGGCTGCCGACCTCGACGCCCTTGAACAGGTAGGCGCCGCGGCTCGGGGTGTCGAGGCAGCCCAGGATGTTCATCGCCGTCGACTTGCCCGAGCCGCTCGGCCCCATGATCGCGACGAACTCGCCGGCGGCGATCGCCAGGTCGACGCCGTCGAGCGCGCGGACCTCGGCGCTGCCGCGGCCGTAGGTCCGCGTGACCTGCCTGAGCTCGATGAGCGGGGAAGGCTGCGGGGCGGCGCCGGCCATGGCCGTGCCTACCCGGCCGCCACGGAGTCGACAACCACGGCGTCGCCGGGCCGGAGCGCGCCGTCCAGCACCTCGGTCCAGCTGCCGTCGCTGGCGCCGATGCGCACCGCCACGGCCTGCAGCGTGCCGTCGCGCCGGACCCAGATCTGCCGTTCGCCGCCGGCCCCGGTCTCGATCTTCGGCACGGCGACGCTCTGCGGCGGATGCGGCAGGATCCGCTGCACCAGGCTGCGCGTCGCCTCGGCCTTCTGCTGCTGCGGCGGCGCGAAGCGCAGGGCGGCGTTGGGGATCAGCAGGGCGTCGTCGACCTGCTGCACGACGATCTCGGCGGTCGCGGTCATGCCCGGACGCAGCAGCAGGGCCGCATTGTCGAAGCTCAGCACGGCCGTATAGGTCACGACGCCCTCGACGGTCTTGGGGGCGAAGCGCAGCTCGGTCAGGGCGGCGTCGAATGCCCGGTCCTGGTAGGCCTCGACCGTGAAGCTCGCGTGCTGGCCCTCGCGCACCTTGCCGACGTCGGCCTCGTCGACGTCGGCCTCGATCTGCATCGAGCCCAGGTTCTCGGCCAGGGTGAAGAGCACCGGCGCCTGCAGCGACGAGGCGACGGTCTGTCCCGGCTCGACGTTGCGCTTGAGCACGACGCCGTCGATCGGCGAGCGGATCGCCGCCTTGCCGAGGTTGGTCTCGTCGATCTGCAGCTGCGCCTCGGCGACCTCGACGTCGGCCTGGGCGACCAGCAGCCCGGCCTGGGCGCGCTCGTAGCCGGCGCGCGCCGCATCCAGCGCGGCCTCGCTGGAATAGCGCTTCTCGGCCAGCGGCTTGGTGCGGTCGTAGTCCCGCTTGGTCTCGGCCAGCGTCGCCCGGGCCTGGGTGACGGCGGCCCGCTTGGCGTCGAGGGTCGCGCGCGAGTGGGCGACCTCGGCCTGCAGCTTGTCGGTGTCGAGCTCGGCCAGGACCTGGCCGGCGGTCACCCGGTCGTTGTAGTCGACCAGCACCTTGCGGACGATGCCGGACAGCTCGCTGGAGATCTCGACCTCGTTGGTCGGCTCGACGGTGCCGGTCGCGGTGATCGTGACGGTCAGCGGCCCGCGCTTCGCCGCCTCGGTGACGTAGCGCAGCGTCTCCGCCGGCCGGTTGCCGCCGAGCGCCAGCCACAGGCCGCCGAGCAGCGCCAGGACCAGCAGGCCGGCGAGCCACAGCCGGCTGCGGCGCAGCCAGCCGCCGCGCGCCCGGCCGAGCCCGAGCTTCTCCGCGACGTCCGTCGAGGGGCTCTGGGGTCGCTCGATCGATCCGCCTTCCGCCATGGCAGTTGCTTTGGCATGGCTGCGGGTCGCAGGCCTTGCGTTAGGTCAAGGGCGGGTGAGGAGGCGCAGCGGTCGCCGCGCTCAGACCCGGCGCCAGGGCGCCTGGGCGAAGACCCGCTCGACCAGCGGCAGGAAGGTCTCCAGGGGCTCGTCGTCGAACGCCGGGTCGAAGCAGTTCTGGTCGTAGAGCGCGCAGAACTCGGCGCAGTCGTCGAACCACGGGTGGCCGCGGAAGCGCTCGCGCTCGTTGCGGTCCTGGCCGTAGTGGTGGAAGTAGTAGTAGCCCTGGAAGATGCCGTGGTGCTGGACGATCCACCAGGCCCGCTCGCCGACGTAGGGCCGCAGCACCGCGGCGGCGAAGTCGGAGTGGTTGTCGGGTGCCACGACGTCGCCGATGTCGTGCAGCAGGGCCATGACCACGTAGTCGTCCTCGCGCCCGTCGCGCAGGGCGCGGGTCGCCGACTGCAGGGAGTGGCGGTAGCGGTCGATCTTGTAGCCCATGGTCGGCCCGCGCATGCGCTCCAGCAGGGCGATCGCCTCGCCGCCGATGCGGCCGCGGTTGTGCTCCTTCTCGACGCGGTCGAGCAGGGCGTAGTCCTCCGCCGTGCCGTCTTCCATGCGGATGAAGCTGACCTGGTCCATGGGCTCTCCTCGGGCTGCGAGACGCGGCGAGTCTAGTCCTGCGGCGCCTGCGAAGGCCAGAGCGTGGTACCCGAGGTCCGCTACCCCGCCCGGCGCCGCCGCCGTCGGCCGCCGTTCTCGCCGTCGCCGACCGGCTCCGGCAGGCGCGGCTCGGGCAGGGCCACGACCTTGGCGAGCTCGGGGTAGGCGGCGGTCTTGTGGGGCAGGGCCATGGCCTCGACGAAGTGCTCCTGGAACTTCGGCTCGACCGCGGTCTCGACCTTCTCGACGCGCTTGACAATCTGCTGGATCTCGTCGCGCGCCTTCTGGTTCAGGAGTGCGATGCGCGCGCCGGTGCCGGCGGCGTTGCCGGCGGCCGAGACCATGGCGAGGTCGCAGTCCGGGATCATGCCCAGCACCATCGCGTACTTCGGCTCGATGTGGCTGCCGAAGGCGCCGGCCAGCTGGATGCGGTCGACCGTCTCGACGCCGAAGCGGTCCATCAGCAGGCGCGTGCCGGCGTAGAGCGCGGCCTTGGCGAGCTGGATCGCGCGCACGTCGTTCTGGGTCACGACGATGCGCGGGTCGTCGGGGTCGGCCGGCTCGTGGACCAGGTAGCGGAAGGTCCGGCCGTCGGCCTCGATGCGCGGGCTCCTCGCGGCGAGGCTGCCGTCGATCGTGCCGTCGGTCAGGATGACCCCGGCCAGGAACATCTCGGCCAGCACCTCGATGATGCCCGAGCCGCAGATGCCGGTGACGCCGGTCTTGCGCGTCTCCTCGACGAAGCCCGCCTCGTTGCTCCAGAGGTCGCAGCCGATCACCTTGAAGCGCGGCTCCAGGGTCCCGGGATCGATGCGCACCCGCTCGATGGCGCCGGGCGCGGCGCGCTGGCCCGAGGAGATCTGCGCGCCCTCGAAGGCCGGCCCGGTCGGCGAGGAGCAGGCGAGCAGCCGCTGCCGGTTGCCGAGCACGATCTCGGCGTTGGTGCCGACGTCGACGACCAGGCTGATCTCGTCGCGCAGGTGCGGCTGCTCGGACAGGATGACGCCGGCGGTGTCGGCGCCGACGTGGCCGGCGATGCAGGGCAGCACGTAGACCCGGGCGTCGCTCTCCAGCTCCAGGCCGAGCTCGCTGGCCCAGAGGGTCATGCCGGAGTTCATGGCCAGCGCGAAGGGCGCGCCGCCGAGCTCGGTCGGGTCGATGCCGAGCAGCAGGTGGTGCATGATCGGATTGCCGACGACCACGGCGTTGAGAATGTCGACGACGTCGATGCCGGCCTCGTCGGCGACCGTGTGGAACAGCTCGTTGAGGCCGGCGCGCACGGCCTCGGTCAGCTCGGCCTCGCCGCCGGGGTTCATCATGACGTAGCTGACCCGGCTCATCAGATCCTCGCCGAAGCGGATCTGCGGGTTCATCAGGCCGCCGGAGGCGACGACCTCGCCGGTCGAGAGGTCGCAGAGGTGGGCGGCGATGGTCGTCGAGCCGACGTCGACGGCGACGCCGTAGACCTTGTCGCGGAAGCCGGCGTAGACGTGGGTCAGCACCTGGCCGCGATGGATCGCGGCGGTGACCTTCCACTGGCCCTGGCGCAGGGTCTTCTGCAGGCCCTGGACGACGCGCAGGTCCCAGTCCAGGTCGCCCAGGCCCCACTGCTTCTCGAGGGCGGCCAGCAGCCGCTCCAGGTCGCCGGTCGGCTTGTGCATGTCCGGCTCCTCGACCTCGACGTAGTGGAGGCGGATGGCCGGGTCGAGCTCGATGTTGCGCACCTCGGCGCGCTTGCGGACGACCTGCTTGTGGACCTGGCTGTCGGCCGGGACGTCGATCACCGCGTCGGCCAGCAGCTGCGCCTGGCAGGACAGGCGCCGGCCGGGCTTCATGCCCTTCTTGGCCTGGTAGCGCGCCTCGACCTCGTTCCAGGCCGTGACGTGGTCCTGGGCGCTGCGGATGCCGTGCTTGGCGAACTCGCCCTGGCCGACGACGACCTGGCAGCGGCCGCAGATGCCGCGGCCGCCGCAGACCGAATCGACGTCGACGCCGAGCGCGCGCGCGGCCTTGAGCAGCGGGGTGCCGACCGGGAAGCGCCCGCGCTTGCCCGACGGGGTGAAGACGACCAGCGCGTCCTGGGGGCTGTCGCTCATCGAGCCGCCGGCCATCGACCCGTGCCGGCGGGCGTCAGACCGCCCGGCGCCGGCGGCGTTCGCCGCGGGCGCTCGCGGCGCTTTCCGCGGCGGAGCCTTCCGGTGCCGGCTCGCGGTACTTGCGGATCCAGCGCCCGCAGTTGGCGTCGACGCCGTTCAGCACGTTGGCCGCCATGACGCCGGCCATCTCCTCGTCGTGCAGCGGGTTGAGGATCGCCGAGGTCATGCCGGCGCCGGCGGCCATCGCCAGGAAGGCCTGGTTGAGGGCGTGGCGGTTGGGCAGGCCGAAGGAGATGTTCGAGGCGCCGCAGGTCGTGTTGACGCCGAGCTCGTCGCGCAGCCGGCGGACCAGGGCGAAGACCTGGCGGCCGGCGGTGCCCATGGCGCCGATCGGCATGACCAGCGGGTCGACGACGACGTCCTCCTTGGGGATGCCGTGGTCCTGGGCGCGCTCGACGATCTTCTTGGCGACCTCGAAGCGCACGTCCGGGTCCTCCGAGATGCCGGTCTCGTCGTTGGAGATCGCGACGACGGCGGCGCCGTACTTCTTGATCAGCGGCAGCACCTGCTCCAGGCGCTCCTCCTCGCCGGTCACCGAGTTGACCAGCGCCTTGCCCTGGTAGACCGAGAGGCCGCTCTCCAGGGCCGCGACGATCGAGGAGTCGATTGACAGCGGCACGTCGGTCAGCGACTGCACCAGCTTGATCGTCTCGGCCAGGATCGCCGGCTCGTCGGCCAGCGGGATGCCGGCGTTGACGTCGAGCATGGCCGCGCCCGCTGCGACCTGGGCCAGGGCGTCGCGCTCGACCGTCGAGTAGTCGCCGGCCGCCATCTCGGCGGCCAGCTTCTTGCGGCCCGTCGGGTTGATGCGCTCGCCGATCACGCAGAACGGCTGGTCGAAGCCGATGATCACGGTCTTCTTGTGCGAGGAAACGACGGTGCGCGACATGGCGGGGCTCCTCTGGGCCGGCCGGGGGCTGAGCCGGCCGGCGGTGTGTGCTGCGGCGCATCTTGTCGGAGCGGCCGGCCGGCACTTTCGATGGTGCGACAGGTAAAGGCTGAAATGCGCTAAGCGCGACGGTGACGGCGCGATTCGGCTGCCGACATCGCCCTGCGCTGGCTCGCCCGTCGTCTCCGCTGGCGCGCCGAGGCAGGCCTGCGGATCCGCCTTCCCGGCCGGGTGCCCGCATGGCAGCCCGGCGCGGGCGGCGTTTGACGCTCGCTGCCGCCCGGCCTTCCTTTCCGGCCATGGCCGATGGCGGGCTCTCCCCCTCGGGCGCGACGACGCCGGCGCCCTTCACGCTGCGCGGCGCCCTGCTCGGCGCGCGCGACGCGCTGCCCTATGCGCCCTCGGCCTTCGTCATCGGCATCGCCTTCGGGCTCGCGGCGCGCAGCGCGGGCCTCAGCCTCGTCGAGGCCGTGCTGATGAGCGGCATCGTCTTCGCCGGCTCGGCGCAGCTGCTGGTGCTGTCGATCTGGTCGACGCCGCCGGCGGTCCTCGCCCTGGTCTTCGCGACCCTGGCGATCAACTCGCGCTTCCTGCTGATGGGCGCGACGCTCCGGCCCTGGTTCTCACGCCTGCCGCGTCGCGTCGCCTATCCGCTGCTCTATTTCCTGGTCGACGCCGGCTGGCTCTTGGCGCTGCGCGCCCGCGAGCAGGGCCGCGACGACGCCGCGCAGCTGCTCGGCAGCGGCCTCGTCTTCTGGGTCGGCTGGGTCGTGGCGACGGCGATCGGCTGGTCGGGCGGTTCCGCGCTGGGCGATCCCCGGCGCCTCGGCCTGGACTTCATCATGGTCGCCTTCTTCGCGGCGATCCTCGGCGCGACCTGGAAGGGGGCGCAGGACCTCTGGTCCTGGGGCACGGCCGCCGCGGTGTCGCTGCTCGGCGCCGGGCTGCTGCCGGGCGCCTGGTACGTGCTGCTCGGCGGGCTCGCCGGCAGCCTGGTCGGGGCCTGGCGCCATGGGCGCTGACACGGCGACCGGCGCCTGGGGCGCCGAGCCGGTCAACCTCGCGGTGATCCTGGCGATGGGGCTCGCGACCTACGCGACGCGCGCCGGCGGCTTCCTGATGATGCGCTGGCTGCCCCAGGGCGGCCGGGTCGAGGCCTGGCTGAAGGCCGTGCCGGGCGCGGTGCTGATGTCGATCGTCGCGCCGGCCCTGCTGACCCACGGCCTGCCCGGCGGCCTCGCCATCCTGGCGACCCTGCTGGTCATGCGCGCGACCCGGCAGGACCTGCTGGCCGTCGCCGCCGGCGTCGTGACGGTCGCGGTCGCACGCCAGCTCGGCCTGTAGCCGCCGCCTACTCGATCGGGCGGGTGACCTCGAAGCCCTTGTCGGCCTTCTTCAGCTCGAAGGCGCCGTCGACCACGGCGTAGGACCAGTTGGCGGACTTCTTCAGGCCGCCGAGCGGGTACATGTGCACGCCGGCGATGCCGCAGTTCGGGTCGGTCGCGGCATAGCGGGCGAGGTCCAGCACCAGCTTGTCGGGCGCGTTGACGGTCATCAGCTTGGCGACGTTGCGGGCCTGGCGGACCAGGAAGTTCATCGAGGCGCCGATGCCGCAGTTGCGGGCGTGGTTGAGCAGGGTCTTGAGGGTCGCCAGGCCGGGCACGCCGATCTTGATCGGCAGGCGGTTGCCCTCGGCCTGGATCGCCCGGTCCCAGGCGATGATCGGCGCCGACTCGAAGCAGAACTGCGTCGCGACGTAGAGCGCCGCGCCGGTCCGCTCGGCGAAGGCGTTCTTCCACAGCAGGGCGGCGGTGACGTCCTCCTCGCGGATGTCCGGGCTGCCCTCGGGGTGCCCGGCGACGCCGATCTTCCGGATGCCGTGCTGGTCGAACAGCCCGGTCTCCATCAGCGCCATCGAGGAGTCGAAGGGCCCGAGCGGCTGCGGCACGGCGCCGCCGAGCGCCACCACGTGCTCGACCCCGGCCTCGCCGACGACCCGCTTCAGGCCCTCGCTGAAAGCATCGAACGAGGGGAAGGAGCGGGCGGCGAAGTGCGGCGCCGGCTCGAAGCCCTCGCCGCGCAGGCGCAGGCAGGTCGCCACCGTGTCGGCGAAGTCGGTGCCGGGCAGGAAGGTCACGGCGACCGTCGTGCCGGGGCGCAGCAGCTGGCGGTAGTCGGGCGTCTTGGCCGCCGTGCCGGGCGTCGTCTCGACCGTGAAGCCGGTCATGAAGTCGACGATCTGCTGCTTCGTGTCGGCCGGCGTGATTGCGCTCATCCGTTCCGTCTCCAGCACCGACATGGCCCGTGTCTCCGTTGGTCCGCCGCTCGGGCGCCCGTGGTTCAGTCGCTTTCCGCGCCGCCGCTTTCGACCAGGGCCCGCAGGCGCTGGTCGTCGTAGGCGGCCTCGATCTCGGCGGCGACGCGCGCCGCCTCGGCCTCCAGGTCCTCGCCGCAGTCCTGCGGCGCGCCGCGCCGCCAGTGCTCCAGGTAGCTGTCGGTATCGCGCAGCTTGCCGCGCATCGCGGCGCGGTCGATGGCTTCCTGGAAGCGCTCGGGGAGCAGCACCTTGGCCTGCTTGCGGCCGGCCTTGGCGGTGACCTGCGAGGGAATGTCTCGCCAGAAGACGGTGACGATCTGCGCCATGGACGGCTTCCTCTAGCTGGATTGCGGCGTCGTGCCTGGGGTCATTCGTCCGGTGCGGCGGCAGCGGCGAGGAAGCCACCGAGCTCGCCGAGCCCGACCCGCTCGTGGCGGTAGGCCAGCTTCAGCCGCCCGGCCGCGGTGCGGGCCGTCGCCTCGAGGGCCGGGTCGTCGAGCTGCGACAGGTAGACCAGGGTCGTGTAGTTGCCGAAATAGTCGCCCAGCAGCTGCGGAAAGCGGTCCAGGCCGAGGCCCTGCCAGATCAGCCGCTCGAAGTGCCGGGCCAGGTAGTCGGTCAGGTAGAAGCAGGCCGGGTCCGCCTCGGCCCAGGCCGCGAAGCGGGCGTTGCCGCTATAGAAGGCGTAGCAGTGCGGCCCCTCGATCCGGCTCGCGCCCTCTTCGGCCAGCACCTGGTCGAGCAGGCCGCCGGTGCCGCAGTCGCCATAGGCGACCAGCACCCGCTCGATGCCTTCGGCGCGGGCCGCCCGGATCTTGGCGCGCACGCCCTCGGGGATCTTCTGCGGCGTGTTGTGCCAGATCGCCGGCAGGCAGGTGACGTCGAGCGGGGTGCCCGGCGGCAGCGCGCGCAGGGCCTCGACCACCTCGCGTGCCAGCGCGCCGCAGGCGATGACCCGGGTCCGGGGAATGGCGGAAGCGCTGTCGGCCATGCGTTGGCCCCCGGCTCCTGTGAGCCCTCACGCTTCATGGTTCGACAGGCTCACCATGACGCGACGGATGGAGTTGCTCAGGCTTCCAAGGAGGGCTTCATCCTGAGCCTGTCGAAGGGTGAAGCCCGCCGCGCGGGCCTCAGGCCCGCGCGCCGAGCTGGTTGTGCTTGCGCGCCAGCATCGTCTTGGCGGTCTCGACGGCGACCGCGGCGTCGCGGCAGTAGGCGTCGGCGCCGATGGCGTTGGCGAAGGCCTCGTTGAGCGGCGCGCCGCCGACCAGCACGATGTAGTCGTCGCGGATGCCCAGCTCCTTCATCGTCTCGATGACGACCTTCATGTAGGGCATGGTCGTGGTCAGCAGGGCCGACATGCCGAGGATGTCCGGCTGGTGCTCCTTGAGCGCGTCCAGGTACTTCTCGACCGCGTTGTTGATGCCCAGGTCGATGACCTCGAAGCCGGCGCCCTCCATCATCATCGACACCAGGTTCTTGCCGATGTCGTGGATGTCGCCCTTGACCGTGCCGATGACCATCTTGCCCTGCTTGGGCGCGCCGGTCTCGGCGAGCAGCGGGCGCAGGATGAACATGCCGCCCTTCATGGCGTTGGCGGCCATCAGCACCTCGGGCACGAAGAGGATGCCGTCGCGGAAGTCGATGCCGACGATGCGCATGCCCTCGACCAGCGCCTCGGTCAGCACCCGGTAGGGCGTCCAGCCGCGCTCCAGCAGGATGTTGACGCCCTCCTCGATCTCCTCCTTGAGGCCGTCGTAGAGGTCGTCGTGCATCTGGGCGACCAGCTCCCCGTCGTCGAGGCTCCGCAGGTCGAGATCGTCGTCGCTGTCGCTCATGCCCGGCTTCCTTGAGGGCCCCGTCGGGGGCGCATGCATCTAGCGAGAAGGCCGGCCTGTCTGGCCGGCCTTCCAACCGTTCTCTCCCAGCATGATTTGGGCAAGGCCGGGCGGACAACTTCGGCGCCCGCGACCAAGCCTTGCCGGAATGCGACAGGGTCGCAGAATGCGCCCCCGGGCGCGTCCCCCGCTACTGCGCCGCCTGCGCCTCCCGGCGCAGCGCGGCGCTCGCAGTGGCGTCGGCCGAGCCGTCGGTCGCGAGCGCGACGCCGTAAAGGTCGCGGGCCTGCTCGGCCGTGTAGTAGCCGCGCCTGACGTCGCGGGCGACCAGGGCCGGATCGCGGCGGAAGGGGTCGCCGTAGCCGCCGCCGCCCGGCGTCGAGACCTCGACCCGGTCGCCGGCCCTGACCGGGATGCCCTGGTCCTTCGACAGGTGGAGCGGCTCGTAGAGCTGCCCGTCGCGGTGCACCCGGACCATGTTGACCGCGCCGTCGCGGCCGCCGAGCGCGCCCTGCGGCCCGACCCGGCCGTGGTCCATGACGAAGGAGGCCCGGGCCTCGCCGCGGCGGATCCGGACGGTGTAGTCGACCCCGAAGCCGCCGCGCCGCTGGCCGGCGCCGCCGGAGCCCTCGCGCAGGGCGTACTTCTCGAACAGCACGGGATAGAGCTGCTCGACGACCTCGATCGGCGGGGTCTTGGAGATGCCGATGGTCGAGCAGCCGTTGGTCAGGCCGTCGTGGTCGGCGTTGCCGCCGTAGCCGCCGCCGGAGATCTGGTACATGACGTAGGCGCGGCCGCGCGCCGGGTCCCAGCCGCCGAGCGCGAAGTTGCCGCTGGAGCCGGCCGGGGCGGCCGTCACCCGGTCGGGGATCGCCTGGACCAGCGCCGCGAAGACCGCCTCGGCGATGCGCTGCGAGACCTCGGCGGCACAGCCCGACACGGGCCGCGGATAGTGCGCGTAGAGGAAGGTGCCGTCGGGATCGGCGACGTTGAGCGGCACGAAGGTGCCGGCGTTGATCGGCACCTCCGGGAAGATGTGCTTCATGGCGAGGTAGATCGACGAGCGGGTCGTCGCGATCACCGAGTTCATCGGCCCGAGGCAGGGCGGCGAGGAGCGCGACAGGTCGAAGTCGAGCTCGCTGCCTTTCTTGGTCACGGTGAGGCGGATGAACAGCGGCTCGTCGACGACGCCGTCGGAATCGACCACCGCCTCGCCCTGGTAGCTGCCGTCGGGAATGGTCTCGATCTTGGCGCGCATCTGCTGCTCGGCGCGCGCCTTCAGCTCCGCGATCGCCTGCTTCACGGTGTCGGCGCCGTAGCGCTCGATCATCGCGGCGAGGCGCCGCTTGCCGACGGTCAGCGCCGCGGCCTGGGCCTTGATGTCGCCGATGCGCTGGTCGGCGATGCGGATGTTCGAGGTGATGATCGCGTAGATCTCGCGGTCGAGCTCGCCCTTCTTGAACAGCTTGACCGGCGGCAGGCGCAGGCCCTCCTGCTCGACCTCGGTGGCGTTGGCCGAGAAGCCGCCGGGCACCGCGCCGCCGATGTCGGGCCAGTGGCCGGTGTTGGCCAGCCAGGCGAAGAGCTCGCCCTCGTGGAAGAAGGGCGCGACGAAGCGCACGTCCATCAGGTGCGTGCCGCCGAGGTAGGGGTCGTTGACGATGTAGACGTCGCCCTCCTCGGGCGCCGCCGTCTCGCCCTCGCGGATCTTCTGCAGCACCGCCATGGTCGAGTACTGCATGGTGCCGACGAAGACCGGCAGGCCGAGGTCGCCCTGGGCGATCAGCTCGCCGGTCGTCGCGTGGTAGATGCCGTCGGAGCGGTCGTTGGCCTCGGCGATGACCGGCGAGAAGGCGGCCCGGCTGAAGGCCAGGTCCATCTCGTTGCAGACCTGCTGCAGGCCGTTCTGGATGACGGTCAGGGTGACGGGATCGAGCGCGGTCATCGGGGCGAAGGGTCCTCGGGATCGGTCTTGGGGTGCGGCGCCATCCTAGGCGGTTCACGGCCGGCTTGTCGAAGCCGTCCACCGCGCAGCGCCGTCATTCCCCTCCCGGCTGTCCGGGGCGGATGTCGATGCCCTCAAGAATGGTGTAGCCTGCCCGGCAGGGAGATCGGGGAGCGGGGCGATGGCTCAGGCCGCGACAGGTCAACTCCACAGGTTCGGGGACTGGCTCCGGGCGCTGCTGCTGCTCGGCGTGCTGCTCGCGCTCGGCGGCTGCGCCGTCCAGCTGGCGCCGCCCTACGACCCGCAGATCGAGCAGCGGCTGGTCGCGCTCGACACCGAGACCCAGGCCTTCTTCGAACGGATGGAGCTGGGCGACGCCCGGCAGCGGACCTACGCCGCCAACAAGGACTTCTACGTCGAGCTGCTGGCCGGCCTGCAGACCGTGCGCGTCCTTGCGCTGACCCGTCCGCAGCCGCAGGGCTGGCTGGCCGGGCTGGGCGGCGTCGCCGCCAGGACGGTCGAGCAGCTGAACAAGGCGGCGGACGAGCGCGAAGCCAAGGCGAAGGACGACAAGACCCTGGCGAACATCTCGGCGGACATCCTCAAGGCCATGATCCAGAGCGTGCGGATCATGCAGTCCGACCAGCAGGCGGCGCCCTTCGAGGACGGCGACATCAAGACCTACCGGACCCTGCTGGGCCAGCAGTTCACCAGCCTGCTGCGCTACGAGCGCTACCTGAAGGGCGGCTGAGGCCGCGGGAGGAGCTGAATGGCCGCCATCGATCCGACCCAGCTGCTGAGCCAGATGGTCGACGCCTTCCTGGGCAAGCTCGGCCAGGGCGCCGGCGCGATCCGCCAGGAGGTCGAGCAGAACCTCTCGGCGGTGGCCACGGAGTCCGAGGCCATCGCCGAGCGCCTCGCCAAGGGCGAGATCGACGCGGCGCGCGCCTCCCGGCAGCTGCGCGTCGCCGGCCTGACCGCCGAGATCGCGCTGCTCTCGGCCATCGGCATCGCCGAGAAGGCCCTGCAGGACGCGATCAACGCGGCCCTCGACGTCGCGCGCCAGGCGGTCGGGATCGCGCTATGATCGGCGGCCGCTAACGCCCGACCTGCACGATGATGTTGCCGTAGACGTCGATCTCGATGTGGTCGCCGGGCTCGACGACCAGGGTGGTGTCGAGCTGCTGGACGATCGCGGGGCCAGCGAAGAGCGCGGCGAAGGGCAGGGCCTCGCGGGCATAGACCGGCGTCTCCTGCCAGCCGCCCCCGTTCGCCCCTGCCGCGAACCAGACCGGCCGGCGCCCGATCAGCGCCGCCTCGATCGTGGTCTCGCGCTTCTCGGCCGGCAGCAGGGCCTCGATGGCGACCGAGGGGCGGCGGCCGATCACCGCGGTGTGCAGGTTGACCAGCACCGGCCGGATCTCCGGCAGCTCGACGGCGAAGCGCTGCCAGTAGGCCTTGGCGAAAGCCTCGTGCAGCACCTCCCTGGTCACCTCCGGGCCGTCCAGGGCGACGGTCAGCAGGTGGGTCTGGCCGAGGAACTGCATGTCGGCGAAGTGCAGCGCGCGCGTCTCCTCGACCGCGACGCCCTCGCGCTCGATGGTCGCCAGGCCCTCGGCGGTCTGCTCGGCGAAGACGGCGTGGACCTCGGCCATCTCGACGGCCGGCAGCGGCTTGTTGAGCGTGCGCACGTAGTCGTGGCGCAGGTCGGCGACGATGCAGCCGAGCGCGTTGGTGATGCCGGGGCGTGCCGGGATCAGCACCTTGGGGATCGCGAGCTCGCGGGCCAGGGCCGTGGCGTGCAGCGGGCCCGCGCCGCCGAAGGCGAAGAGCGCGAAGTCGCGCGGGTCGTGGCCGCGGCTGAGCGAGACCATGCGGATCGCGCCGGCCATCTTGTCGTTGGCGATGCGCAGCACGGCGGCGGCCGCCTCGTCCGGCGCGAGCCCCAGGCGGCTGCCGATCTCGCGCTCGAAGGCGGCCTTCAGGTCGTCGAGCGACACCGGGCTCTCGACCGAGAGCAGGCGGCCGGGATCGAGGCGCCCGAGCAGCAGGTTGGCGTCGGTGATGGTCGGGCGGGTGCCGCCGCGACCGTAGCAGATCGGCCCGGGCGTCGCGCCGGCGCTCTCCGGCCCGACCTGCAGCAGGCCGGCCTCGTCGACCGAGGCCAGCGAGCCGCCGCCGGCGCCGATCGTGTGGACGTCGACCATCGGCACGTGGATCGGCAGGCCGTACTCCAGCTCGAGCTCGGAGGAGACCTGCGGCACGCCCTCGCGGATCAGCCCGACGTCGGTCGAGGTGCCGCCCATGTCGTAGGTAATCAGGTTGCCGACGCCGCAGGCGCGCGCGGTGAAGGCGGCGGCCATGACGCCCGAGGCCGGGCCGCTCATCACGGTCTTGACGGCCTCCTCGGCGGCGATCGCCGCGGCGACCGTGCCGCCGTTGCCCTGCATCAGCAGCAGGTCACGCTTGTAGCCGCGCTGCGTCAGCTCGCCGGTCAGGCGCTTCAGGTAGCGGTCGAGCACCGGCTGGACGGCGGCGTTGATCGCGGCCGTGGTGCCGCGCTCGTACTCGCGGAACTCCGACAGAATGGCGTGGCCCAGCGTGACGTAGTCGTTTGGCCAGATCTGCCGCGCGATCTCGCCGGCCCGGCGCTCGTGCTCGGGATGGCGGTAGGAATGCAGGAAGTGGACGACCAGGGCCTCGCAGCCGGCGTCCAGCAGCCGCCTGCAGGCGGCCGCGACCGCGGCCTCGTCGAGCGGGATCAGCACCTCGCCGTCGGCGTCGACCCGCTCGGCGACCTCCAGGCGCAGCTCGCGCGGGATCAGCGGCTCGAAGCCGCCGGTCATGCCGTAGGGCTGCGGCCGCGTGCGACGGCCGAGCTCCAGCACGTCGCGGAAGCCGGCGGTGGTGATCAGGCCGACCTTGGCGACCTTGCGTTCCAAGAGGGCGTTGGTCGTGGTCGTCGTGCCGTGGACCAGCTCGGCGACGGCCGGGAGCTCGGCGCCGGCCGCCTCCAGCGCGGCCAGCACGCCGAAGGCCTGGTTCTCGACCGTCGTCGGCACCTTGGCGACGCCGAGCCGCGGCGGCCCCTCGGCGCCCCGCTCCATCAGGATCAGGTCCGTGAAGGTTCCTCCGACATCGACGCCAACAACGACCGCGCTCATGGTGTTCCTTTGGTGGGGGTGGTGCTGGTGGGGACGGCGTGCACCTCTCCCTCCCACGCTCCGCGCGGGCCCCTCCCTCTCCCCGGAGCGGAGAGGGAAAAACGGCCCCTCTCCGCTTCAGGGGAGAGGGAGGGGCCCGCGGCCGTCAGGCCGTGGGAGGGTGAGGTGTGCGGACTCGACGTCATGCTCATCCGTCAGACCGTCAGGTAGGCCTGCCGCACGGCCTCGTCGGCCATCAGCTCGGCCATCGTGCCCTGGTAGCGGATGCGGCCGCCCTCGATGACGTAGGCGCGGTCGGCCAGCGCCCGGGCGAAGTAGAGGTTCTGCTCGCTCAGGAGGACCGTCATGCCCTCGTCCTTCAGGGCGGCGATGGTCACGGCCATCTGCTCGACGATGACCGGCGCCAGGCCCTCGGAGGGCTCGTCGAGCAGGATCGCGCGCGGGTTGCCCATCAGGGTGCGGGCGATGGTCAGCATCTGCTGCTCGCCGCCGGACATCCGTCCGCCCGGCCGGTCGCGCATCTCGGCGAGGTTGGGGAACAGCGCGAAGAGCTTCTCCGGCGTCCAGGCCGGCGCGCCCTCGCGCGGCGGCTGGCGGCCGACCTCCAGGTTTTCCATGACCGTCAGGTCGGTGAAGATGCGCCGCTCCTCGGGCACGTAGCCGAGGCCGGCCTGGGCGATGCGGTAGGGCGCGAGACGGGCGATGTCGCGGCCGTCGAAGCGGCGCTCGCCCCTGGTGTCGGCGAGCAGGCCGACGATCGCCTTCAGCGTCGTCGACTTGCCGGCGCCGTTGCGGCCGAGCAGGGCGACGACCTCGCCGCGGCCGACCTCGAGGGCGACCTCGAAGAGGATGTGGGCGCGGCCGTAGAAGGCCTCGAGCCCGGAGACGGAGAGCAGGGCGCTCACGGCCGGGCCTCCCCCCGGGTGCCCTGCCTCGCCTCGATCTGGCGCAGCGCCGCCTCGGCGCCGGCGCCGCCCAGGTAGATGCGCTGGACCTCCGGGTTGTCGCGCACCTCGGCCGGCGTGCCCTCGGCGACCATGCGGCCGCGGTCGAGCACCAGCAGGCGGTCGGCATGGGCGAAGACCACGTCCATGTCGTGCTCGGTGAACAGCACCGAGATGCCGCTCTCGCGCACGATGCCGGCGGTCAGGGCCATCAGCTCGACCCGCTCGCGCGGCGCCATGCCGGCGGTCGGCTCGTCCATCAGCAGCAGCTTCGGCCGGTGCGCCAGGGCGACCGCCAGCTCGACCCGCTTGATGTCGCCGTAGGCGAGCTGGCCGCACTGCCGGTCCGCCTGGCCGGCCATGCCGACCCGATCCAGCACCGCCAGGGCCTCCTCGCGGTAGAGCCGGCGCGCCGGCGGCAGCAGGGCGCGGATGCGCCGGCGATGCGACAGGAAGGCCATCTGCACGTTCTCGGCGACGGTCATCGAGCCGAAGGCGGCGGCGACCTGGAAGGTGCGGCCGACGCCGAGCCGCCAGATCCGCCGCGGCGGCTCGCCGGTGATGTCGCGGCCGGCCAGGCGGACCGCGCCGCGGTCGGGCCGGAGCTGGCCGCCGACCATGTTGAAGCAGGTCGACTTGCCGGCGCCGTTCGGGCCGATGATCGCGAACAGCCGCCCCGCCTCGACCGAGAAGCTCGCGGCCTCGACGGCGACCAGGCCGCCGAAGGTCTTGTGCAGCCCCTCGACCTCCAGCACTGCCGTCATGCCGATGCTCCGCGGCGCTCGATCAGGTCGCGCAGGAAGCCGGCGAGGCCCTGGGGGAAGGCGACGACGAGCAGCAGGATGACCAGGCCGACCAGCGCCCGCCAGTAGTCGGTCAGCGGCAGCACGTAGGCTTCCAGCAGGTGGAAGGCGGCGGCGCCGAGCAGCGGGCCGGTCAGGGTCTGGATGCCGCCGAGCAGCACCATGACCAGGCCGTCGACCGAGGTCGGGATCGAGAGCGCGCCGGGATCGACGTTGCCCTTGGAGAAGACGAAGACGCCGCCGGCGATGCCGGCGCAGGTGCCGGCCAGGGCGAAGCCCAGCCACTGGTGGCGCTTGACGTCGATGCCGATGGCGTCGCAGCGCAGCGGCGAATCGCGGCCGGCGCGCAGGGTGTAGCCGAAGGGCGCGAAGGAGGCGCGCCAGAGGAAGGCGGTCGCCGCACCGCAGAGCAGCAGGGTCAGGTAGTAGTAGACCGTGACGTTGCTGGCCCAGGCGCTCGGCCAGATGCCGATCATGCCGTTGTCGCCGCCGGTCAGCTCGACCCACTGGAAGGCGGTCGACCAGGCGATCTGGGCGAAGGCGAGGGTCAGCATGGCGAGGTAGACGCCCGAGAGGCGCACGACGAACCAGCCGAAGGCCAGGGCGCCGAGGCCGGCGAGCAGGGGCGCTGCGACCAGCGCCGGCAGCATCGCGAGGCCGAGCTGCTTGACCGCCAGCGCCGCGCCGTAGGCGCCGAGGCCGAAGTAGGCGGCGTGGCCGAAGGAGACCATGCCGCCGGCGCCCATGATGAAGTTCAGCGAGAAGGCGAAGAGCGCGAAGACGAAGACCTCGAGCGCCAGCTTCTCGGCATAGTCCCCGAGCACCAGCGGCAGCAGCAGCAGCACGACGATCAGCGCCGCGGCGGCGAGCTGGCCCGGCGTGCCGAGCGGCCGCAGCGGCCGGTCGCCGGCGAAGCCGTGCCCGGTCGCCGCCTCCGGCCGGCCGAGCAGGCCCCAGGGCCGCCAGACCAGCACCAGGGCCATGACCAGGAAGGGCAGGACCAGGGTCACCTCCGGGAAGACCAGGATGCCGAAGGCCTGCAGCTCGGCGATGATCAGCGCCGCCAGGAAGGCGCCGAGCACCGAGCCCATGCCGCCGACCACCGTGACCACGAAGGCCTCGGCGATGACGTGGATGTCCATGAAGGGGTTGGCCGGCTCGACCGGCAGCTGCAGGGCGCCGGCGAGCCCGGCGAGCAGGCCGCCGAGGAACAGCACGCCGGTGAACAGGATCGCCTGGTTGACGCCGAGCGCACCGACCATCTCGCGGTCCTGGGTCGCGGCGCGCACCAGCGTGCCCCAGCGGGTCCGGTTGAACAGCAGCCAGAGCGCGCCGAGCACCAGCGGCCCGGCGGCGATCAGCACCAGCTGGTACTCGGGAAAGCGGAAGCCGAGGATCGTGACGAAGGAGGTGAAGCCCGGCGCGCGCGGCCCGAACAGCTCCTCCGGGCCCCAGACCGCCGGCACCAGGTCCTGGACGATCAGCACGACGCCGAAGGTCGCGAGCAGCTGGAACAGCTCGTGGGAGCGGTAGATCCGGCGCAGCAGGACCAGCTCGACCAGCACCGCGAACAGGCCGACCCCGACGGCGGCCAGCGGGATCGCCAGCCAGAAGCCGACGGCGTCGCCGAGCGCCGGCATCATGTGGTCGGCCAGGGTGAAGGCGAAGTAGGCGCCCAGCATGTAGAAGCTGCCGTGCGCGAAGTTCACGATCCGCGTGACGCCGAAGATGATCGACAGGCCGCAGGCGATCAGGAACAGGTTGGACGCGCTGGCGAGCCCGTTCAGGAACTGGATCAGAAGGAAGGCGGGATCGGTCATCGGGTGTCCGAGCGGGAGGCGCCCTGAGCGCTCGGACCGTCGTAGCAGGCTGGAAGCTGCCGCTTGTCTGGCGCGATCCCGTCCTCATCCGTCATCCCCGCGAAAGCGGGGATCCAGAGAAAGAAGCCGTCGGCACGGACGTCCGCCTGTCCGTGCAGGTGTCGTCGTCCTCTGGATCCCCGCTTTCGCGGGGATGACGAGAGAGGGGAGGGGGCGCGTTTCATGGATGCCTTTTCAGGGGCCAAGCGGACAGGGCACGGGCTTGCCGACCCTCACGCTCCACCCTTCGACAGGCTCAGGGTGAAGCATTCGGGTCGGCAATGGCGAAAGGCGACTGGGGCCTCAGTCGGCCGGCCGCTCGGCCTTCACCTCGGCCGGGCTGTGCATGTAGTCGGCGCCGTCGGCGTAGTGCCAGTCGACCATCTTGCCGTGGCCGTCCTCGACGGCGAGCTTGCCGACGAAGGCGCCCATGGTCGACTGGTGGTCGATCTTGCGGAAGGAGATCGGGCCGATCGGCGTCTCGACCTTCAGGCCCTCCAGCGTGTCGACCAGCTTCTCGGTGTCGGTCGAGCCGGCCTTGTCGAGCAGCGCCTTGACCGTGTAGCCGATCGAGTAGCCGAGCAGCGAGGCGAGCCGGGGCGTGTCGTTGTACTTCTTCTGGTAGGCCGCGACGAAGGCCTTGTGCTCGGGCGTGTCGATCTGCTCCCAGGGATAGCCGGTGACGATCCAGCCTGTCGGCGCCTCGCCCTTCATCGGGGCCAGGTACTCGGGCTCGCCGGTCAGCAGGCTCAGCACCGGCCGGCCGTCGAACAGGCCGCGCAGCGTGCCCTCGCGGACCAGCTTGGCCTGGTCGCCGGCGAAGGTCGCGTTGAAGATGCCTTCCGGCTTGGCGGCCAGCAGGGCCTGCACCGTGGCGCCGGCGTCGATCTTGCCGAGCGCGGGGTACTGCTCGACCACGACCTTGGCGCCGGGATCCATCTCGGCGAGCAGCTTCTTGAAGTTCGAGGCCGCCGACTGGCCGTACTCGTAGTTGGGTGCCACGATGCCCCAGGTCCTGGCGCCGGAGTTCTTGCCCGCCTCGACCAGCATCTTGGTCTGCATGTAGGTGTTCGGCCGCATGCGGAAGGTGTAGCGGTTGCCCTTGCTCATCGTGACCGCGTCGGTCAGCGGCTCGGCGGCGATGAACAGCACCTTCTTCTGCTTGGCGTAGTCGCCGACCGCCAGGCCGACGTTGGAGAAGAAGGTGCCGAACAGGAAGGCGACCTTCTCGTTGGTCACCAGCTCGTCGGCGACGCGCACCGCGTCGGCCGTGGTGCCGCCGTCGTCGCGGCTGACCACCTCGATCTGCCGGCCGCCCATGACGCCGCCCTTGGCGTTGATCTCGTCGATCGCCAGCTGCCAGCCGTTGCGGTAGGGATCGGCGAAGGCGGCGATCTTCGAATAGGCGAACAGCTCGCCGACCTTGACCGGCTCGGCGGCGCGCGCGCCGTGCGGGCCGGAGGTCGCGGCCAGCGCCAGCGCGGCCGTCCCGGCGATCAGAAAGGACCTTCTCAGCATCTTCCTTGCTCCCCTGTCTGCTTCCCTATGGTGGCTCCCGGGCCGGCGCCCGGCCGACCCCGCGTCTCGATCGGCCCGCTAGCGCTGGCCGTCTTCTCCCTTGATCTCGCTGGCCTTCAGGCCGCCGACCCGGGCGTTGACGCGCGGGCCGGAGGTCATGGCCAGAATGTAGACGATTTCGCCGGCCCGCGGGGCATCGGCGACGCGCACCTCGATCGCGGTGAAGTGGCTGCGCACGTAGGCGGCGTTGACATGGTGCACCGGGATGTCGATCGCCGTGCCCAGGGTGCCGACCTTCTTGGCCGAGGGCACGATGGCCTTGCTGTCGCCCAGCACCTCGCGCATCGACCAGCCGCCCGGCACGTGCCAGAGCGCGCCGTGCTCCAGCTCGCCGTCCGGGCCGACGATCGAACCCTTGCCGTAGCCCTCGATCTCCTTCGGCGCCTTGCCCATGGCCGCGACCAGGCGCTGCGCCATCTCCAGGCCGACCGGCTTCAGCGCCTCCATCATCGGCAGGATGTCCTCGACGTAGCGTCCGGCGTAGGGGTTCTTCATGACGCAGGCGACCGTGCCGCGGATCAGCGGCGTCGCGGCGGGCGGGCCGAACTCGTGGCGCTCCTCCTCGACCTGGGTGACGATCTTGCGGATCTGGATCAGCTCCATCAGGCGGGCTCCCGGGTTTGGCCTATGGGTCCGTGCGGCACGGCGCGATGCTTGCCGCGCAGGGTGATCAGGGCGGCCTCGATCAGGCCGGCCCGGCGCATCGTCCCGGCCAGGGCGGCGCCGGCGGCCAGCGCCCGCTCCAGCTCGTGCGGCGCCAGCGGGCCGAGCCCGACGACGACCGGCAGCGCGCCGAGGTCGCTGTCCGGGACCAGCTCGCAAGCCGGCCGGCGGCGCACCGCCGGATGATCCTCCAGGTCGACCGCATTGCCGATCAGCGTCGCGGCGGCATCGGCCTCGGCCGCGGTCCGCGCCAGCACGGTGACGGAGTCGGCGATGCCGCGCGACAGGCTGCGGCCCTGGCGGCCGCTGGTCGCGGCGCCGCGGACCGGGCTGTCGGCGGCGATGCGGGCCAGGCCTCTCGGCGCCCCCGTGGCCAGGGTCTCGGCGAGGTCGGTGACCAGGCCGAGCTCGAGGACGGCGCCCGGCGCCAGGTGGCAGGCGACGTCGCCGCCGTCGTTGACCCAGGCCTTGGTCAGGCTGCGGCCTTCGGTCATGGCGGCCAGCACGAAGTCGGCGACGGCCCCTGCGACCGCCGCCATCGGCGTCACCCAGAGCGCCGCGTGCGGCAGGCAGGCGGCGGCCATGGCGCGCGCGACGGGATGGCGGAAGGAGGAGAGCCAGGCGGTTGCGTCGCCGTTCTCCTCGAGGACTCCCTCTCCACCCCTTCGGGGGGGAGAGGGGCGGGGAGAGGTGGGGTGCTGAGGGAGGGGCGGGGCGCCGGCGTCGAGGTCGGGATCCCCCACCTCTCCCCACCCTCTCCCCCCCGAAGGGGCGGAGAGGGAGTCGTGACGGGGGGATGAGACGGAGCCGGAGACCGGCACCGGCGCCGTCAGCAGCGGCAGCTCGGCCACCAGGGCGGGCAGCAGGCCGTGGAAGGCGCGTTCGGCCTGGCGGTAGGCCGCCTCGGTCTCGGCCGGCTCGCCCTCGGCGCCGATCACCAGGTCGATCGGGCCGTCCTGCAGGTGCAGGCGGTTGCCGGGCAGCAGGCGCCCGGCGACGGGCTCCGCAAGGACGCTCACCGGCGCGGCTCCAGCGGCCAGGGGTTGTCCGCGCGCCAGGGCGCGGCGCGCGCCGAGTCCTGCTCCGCCGCCAGCACCTCGCTCAGCGCGACGACGGCACCGGCGTGGCCGCCCAGGGCCTCGAAGTCGGCGCGGCTCATGGTGAACTCGATCGGCGCGACGATCGCCGGGGTCGGCACGTAGCCGAAGGCCTTCTCCGGCATGCGGGTCACGTCGACCATCACCGTGATGCCGCCGCCGGGCCAGACGTAGACCGGGGCGCCGCCCATGGTGACGCGGGTCAGGGCCGACTTGACCGAGCGGGTCAGGTGCACCGGGTTCTCGGTGACGCCGGCGCGCAAGGACCCGCCGGCGCCGGCCATGAAGACGACCGAGCAGAGCGCCGGCTCGCAGTTCTCGCCGATGCGCTCGACCACCTTGCGGACCGCCGCCGGCATCTCGGCCGGCACCGGCGTCAGCGTCTCGTCGAGCACGCAGTAGAGCGCATCCTCGCCGGTCGTCGAGGTCAGCAGCAGGCGCAGGCCCGGCCAGGCCGTCTCGGGGTCGATCCGCTCGATGATCGACAGCGGCTCGGTGATGTCGGTGCCGCCCCAGCCGCTGCCCGGCTCGGCGACCTGGAAGTAGCGGCCGGGGGTCGAGCGGCGGCCGCGCACCCGGATGCCGGCCGGCGGCATGTCGAGGCAGCGGCCGGCCTGGTGCTCGGTCAGCACGCCGGTGATGTGGTCGTCGACGACGATCACCTCGTCGACCTCGCCGTGCCACTGCTGGGCGAAGATGCCGACGGTCGCCGAGCCGCAGCCGACGCGCATGCGCTCCTCGGCGTGGCCGTCGACGACCGGCGCCCGGCCGGCCTGGACGACCACCCGCGAGCCGCCGTCGATGGCCAGCTCCACGGCCTCGCCGCTGCACAGGCTGAGCAGCGTCCGGCAGGTGACGTTGCCTTCCTTCTTGCTGCCGCCGGTCAGGTGCCTGACACCGCCGAGCGACAGCATCTGCGAGCCGTACTCGGCGGTGGTGACGTGGCCGACCTGCTCGCCGTCGGCGCGGACCGCGGCGGTCTCGGGGCCGATGTGCCGGTCGGTGTCGATCTTCACCTTGACGCCGCAGTAGCTGAAGATGCCCTCGGTCACCACGGTCACGGTATCGAGGCCCTGGTACTGCGAGGCGACGATGAAGGGCGCCGGCTTGTAGTCGGGATAGGTCGTGCCGCTGCCGATGCCGGTCACGAAGGTCTCGGCCTGCTGCAGGATCCGGCCGTCCCATTCGTCTCCCCCCTGGAACGGCACCAGCTCGCCGCCGGCCTCGGCGACGCGCTGGGTCAGCACCAGCGGGTCGGTGCGGGTCAGCAGGCCCTCGAGGTTGGCGTAGCGCCCGCAGGCGCCGGCCTTGCCGGGCCGGATGCGGCAGAGCACGGGGCAGGCGTCGCAGCGCACGATGCCCTCGTCTCCCTCGCGGGCGCCGAACTTCTGGTTGACCGGCGGGGCGCCGCCCGGAAGCCCGTTAGCCATGGCCGGCCTCCTTGATCAGCGCGCGCAGCCGGTGCGGCAGGCAGGGCGCGTGGCGCACGACGACGCCGGTGGCGTGGCGGATCGCGCCGAAGATCGCCGGCGCGGTCGGCACCAGGGCCGGCTCGCCGATGCCCTTGGCGCCGTAGGGGCCGAGCGGCTCCGGGTCCTCGACCAGGTGGATCTCGATCTCCGGCACGTCGCCGATCGAGGGGATCAGGTAGTCGTGCAGGTTCTCGCTGCGCCCCGGCAGGTACTCCTCCATCAGCGCGAGGCCGATGCCCTGGGCGATGCCGCCCTGGATCTGGCCCTCGACCAGCAGCGGGTTGACCGCCTTGCCGAGGTCGTGGGCGGCGACGATGCGGTGCAGCCTGACCGTGCCGAGGTCGAGGTCGACCGAGAGATCGGCGAGCTGGGCGGCGAAGCCGTAGGTCGCGTAGGGCACGCCCTGGCCCTTGTCGTCGAGCGGCGAGGTCGGCGGGTCGAAGCGGCCGCGGCCCTCGAGGTCGGCCTCCAGGCGGTCGAGCGGGATCGAGCGGCCGTGGCCGCCCTCGATGATCTCGATGCGTCCCTCGGCGAGCCGCAGCGTCGAGTCCGGCCCGGCGTTGGCGAGGCGCAGGATCTGGGCGCGCAGGTCGAGGCCGGCCAGCTCGGCCGCCTTGCCCGAGACGAAGGTCTGGCGCGACGCCGAGGTCTTGCCGGCGTCGGGGGTGAGATCGGTGTCGCCGACGACCTGGCGGAAGGCCGAGACCGGCAGGCCGAGCGCGTCGGCGCAGATCTGCAGCATGATCGTCGCCGAGCCCTGGCCGATGTCGACGGCGCCGTTGTAGAGCGTCAGCGTGCCGTCGCGGCCGAGCACGACCCGCATGTCCGAGGGGTTGGCCAGGGCCGTATTGCCGATGCCGTACCACATGCAGCCGACGCCGACGCCGCGCCGGCTCCGGCCTTTCGTCGCGGCGTTGAAGGCCTCCGCCTCGGCGCGCAGCGCCTGCCAGCGCGGCCTTTCTCGCAATCTCTCTGCGCTGCTCTGCGCTGAGAGACAGCGCACGGGCCTTCCCGCCTTGGCTCTGAGGGGATCGATCAGACATAACTAGCCTCCGCTGCTTGCTGCGGCGAAGTAGACCACTTGCTTGCTGAGTCTGCAAGCAGGATTCTGTCTCAGGCTACTCGTCTGCTTGCTGCTTGCCCCATCGCTTTGCCGCCGCCTTCCTCGCGACCTCCCAACGCTGCTCAGGCGTCGGCTTGTCGGCGCGTGCCTTACCGCCCTTCTTGCCCAATGCCTGGCGGCCTCGTCCTTGCCGTTGTCCTCGGTCTGCGCTTCGATCTCGCTGGTGTCGATCTTGGCGACCATGGTGGCGTCGCCTACAACGTCGGCGGGGCGCTTCTCGCCTTTGGAGCCCTTAGGCTTCAATCGTCTCGGAGCTGCTCAAGGATTTCCTCCGGCGTCTCTCTCACATCAATAAAGTCGTTCCCGTCTCCAGGGAACGCAATGCGCGTCTCATCCCCGCTATGTCGCTTCAGGGTGCTGGCTGCGGCCACATTGACATAGATCGGGCCGCCAACGACCAGGGTGCATCTGATCCAATTCTTGTGCATGTTCGTTTACTCCTCCCATGCTTGCCCCTAAGCATATGGGAAGCTGAGGCGTCGAGCGAACCCCGCGCTAAGGCCGACGAAATTCAAACGGAGGCACTACCGGGCGCCCTTGGCGCGTGCAGCGCCCCGGCCGCGTCGTTCAGGCGCTCAGGCGCACGACGCGCTTGCCGAAGGCCTCGCCCCGGAGCAGCCCGACGAAGGCCGACGGCGCCTGCTCCAGTCCCTCGATGATCTCCTCGCGGTAGCGGATCTCGCCCGACTCGACCCAGGCGCCCATCGTGCGGGCGAACTCCGGATAGAGATGGCCGAAGTCCTGGAAGACGATGAATCCGCGCAGGGTCATCCGCTTGCGCAGGATCTGCCCCATCAGCAGGCTCATGCGATCGGGGCCGGGCGGCAGCGCGGTGGCGTTGTACTGCGAGACTAGGCCGCAGACCGGGATGCGTGCGCAGGGGTTCAGCAGCGGCATCACGGCGTCGAACACGGCGCCGCCGACGTTCTCGAAATAGATGTCGATGCCGTCCGGCACAGCGGCCTTCAGCGCGTCGGGAAAGCCCTCGGCCTTGTGGTCGATGCAGGCATCGAACCCCAGGGTCTCGACCACGTGGGCGCACTTCCGGGCCCCGCCCGCGATGCCGACGACGCGACAGCCCAGGATCCTGCCGACCTGGCCGACCGTCGCGCCGACCGGTCCGCTGGCCGCGGCGACCACGAGCGTCTCGCCCGCCTTCGGCTGACCGATCTGCGTCAGGCCGGCCCAGGCGGTCATGCCCGGCATGCCCAGCACGCCCAGCGCCCAGGAGGGGTTCTCGGGGGCCTTGCCCAGGTTGACCACGCCCGTGCCGTCGGACAGCGCGTAGTCCTGCCAGCCGCCGAAGGCCACGACCCAGTCGCCTTCGGTGAAGCCCGCGACGTCGGAGCCGACGACCTGTGCGACCGTGCCGCCGACCATGACGCCGCCGATCTCGACCGGCGGGGCATAGGAGGGCGCATCGCTCATCCGCCCGCGCATGTAGGGGTCCAGCGACAGATACTCGTTGCGCAGCAGCATCTGGCCCTTGCCGGGGACCGGCAGATCCTCGGTCTCCAGCCGCAGCGTCCTGTCGTCGGGCTCGCCCCTGGGGCGCTCGGCCAGGACGAACCTGCGGTTCCGGGTCTTGGACTGCGGCATGGGAGGACTCCTTTTCCTGGTCGGATCCCGGGTTCGGAATTGGCCGTGGCCGGCCGTGGCGCCTGGCGTCGGCCGGCAGGGCAGGGCAGGGCAGGGCAGGGACGAGCGCCGGCCGGGCAGGTCAAGCCATAGCTATGGCCGCAAAGCTCGAAAACAATGCCGGCCCCGTCCCGAGATCTTCTGCAGAAGACGCCGGGAGGTCCGTGCCGCCGGAGAGCGCCCGAGGGCGGCGGCAGACCCCCATGCCGTCTCCCGGTCAGCTCCGGCCGTGGTATCGCGCTCGACCCGCTCCGTTCATCGACGCAATGGCCGACTGCAAATTTCGCCGTCGAAACTAAGTCTCCAGGCAAAGGGCAAATCACGAAGTCGGGAACGGGCAGTGACAATCAAAGGAACGCGTTATTCCACTCGATGACAGGCTTCTCACCCGCTCGTGATGGCAGTTGAGGGCCATGTGAATTCCGTTGGACGGGGGCGAATGCTTAGGTCTTCAGCGTGAGTTTTCACACACCCTGAGACGGAGAACAGCATCATGCGTAAGCTTTCCCTGACCGCGCTCGGCGTCTCGGCCGCCCTGGCCACCGCGATCGCCGGCGCGGCCGCCCTGTCGACCCCGGCCTCGGCCGCCGACCAGGTCAAGTGCTACGGCGTGTCCAAGGCCGGCGAGAACGACTGCGCCAACCAGGCGGCGGGCCATTCCTGCGCCGGCCACTCGAAGGTCGACTACAGCGGCATGGACTTCAAGGCGCTCGAGAAGGCCAAGTGCATGGAGATGGGCGGCAAGGAGATGCCGTTCGAGGGCGTCAACAAGAACGTCAAGATGTAGGCTCCGGCAGCCGCCGGGGATCTCGGCCCGGGTCCGCCCGCCATGTCCGCCTCCCGCACCACCGTCGCCGCCGGCGCGCCCGCCGCGCCCCGTTCCGCTCCGCTTCCGGAGCGGGCCGGGGTCGGCCTCAGGCATCGTCACGTCCCGGACTTCCTGACCGGGCGGCCGGCGGCGGCGTGGCTGGAGGTGCACAGCGAGAACTATCTCGTCGAGGGCGGGCCGCGGACCGCCCAGCTGGAGCGGATCCGGGCCGACTATCCCCTGTCCTGCCACGGCGTCGGCCTGTCGCTCGGCTCGGCCGAGGGGCTCGACGCCGGGCATCTCGCCCGTCTGCGGGCGCTCTACGACCGCTTCGAGCCGGGCCTGGTCTCCGACCACCTGTCCTGGTCGGTCGCCGCCGGCACCTATGCCGCCGACCTGCTACCGCTGCCGATGACCGAGGAGGCGCTGGCGGTGGTCGCGCGCAACCTCGACCACGCGCAGGCCGCCCTCGGCCGGCGGCTCGCGGTCGAGAATCCCTCCTGCTACCTCTCCTTCGCCGCCTCGACGATTCCCGAGGCCGAGTTCCTGGCCGAGCTGGTGCGGCGCACCGGCTGCGCCCTGCTGCTCGATGTCAACAACCTCTACGTCTGCCAGCGCAACTTGGGTCTCGACCCGGCGGCCTGGCTCGACGCCGTGCCCGGCGAGGCGGTCGCCGAGATCCATCTCGCCGGCCATGCGCGCATCGAGGTCGAGGGCCGCGAGCTCCTGATCGACGACCACGGCAGCCGGGTGATCGAGCCGGTCTGGCAACTCTACCAGGAGACGCTGCGCCGCTTCGGACCGCGGCCGACCCTGATCGAATGGGATACCGCCCTGCCGCCGCTCGAGGTGCTGCTCGGCGAGGCCGAGCGGGCCCAGGAGTTCCTCGATGCCTGCGACATCGGTCTGCCGGCCGTCGCGCGCGGAACGGCCCGGGAGGCGCTCCATGCCGGCTGACGTCGGCAGCCCCGGCGGCCTCGCCGACCTGCAGCGCGCGATGGTGCGGGCCGTGCACGGCGACCGGCAGGCCTTCGCCAGCGTGACGGCGGCGATCGACGACGACGGCCTCGGCGCCAACAAGCGGCTGTTCTTGCACCTCAACACCATCACCCACGCCCTCACCGGCGTGCTGCGCCAGGCCTATCCGGCGACCGCCGGGCTGCTCGGCGCCGAACGCTTCGAGACCTTGGCCAGGGGCTTCCTGCGCGCGGCGCCGCCGCAGCGGGCCGAGCTGTCGGCCTATGGCGCGGGCTTCGACCGCTTCCTGGTCGCCGAGGGGGCGCTGGCCGAGCCGCTGGCCGCGGTCGCGCGGCTCGACTGGGCGGTTCAGGAGGCCTATTTCGCCGCCGACGCCGAGCCGCTGACCGCCGCCGCCCTGGCCGCGATCCCGGAGGAGCGGCAGGCCGCGCTCGGCTTCGCCCTGGTGCCCTCGGCGCGGCTGCTGCCGCTGCCGGCGGCGCTGGCCTGGCGGCGCTGGGTCGCGTTCGCCGACCGCGGCGTCGTCGCCATCGCCGAGGCGCCGGGCCGGCCGGACTCGGGGCCGGCGCCGGTGCCGGCCGCCGCGCTGGTCTGGCGCCGGCCCGACCTGACCGTGGCGGCGCGCCCGCTCTCCGTCGGCGAGCTCGTCTGCCTGGCCGCGCTGGCGGCCGGCGAGAGCCTGCTCGACGCCGCCGCCGGCGCGGAGGCCACCGCCGAATTCGATCTCGCCGCGCTGCTGACCGACGGCCTGGCCGGCGGCCTGTTCGACGCCGCGCCGCCCGGCGGCCCCTGAGGCCCTGCCGCGACGCCTGCTTCCCCTGTCCAATTCTTCGAGGAGACTTTCGCATGACCGACGTCCTGCGCCTGGCCCGGTTCGCCCTCGACCCCGGCCCGACCGCGCGCTGGTCGCAGCCGGGCGCGCTGATCGCGGGGCTGGTGCTGCTCGCCGCCCGCCTGTGGCTCGGCTGGGCCTTCCTGATGACCGGCCTGCACCGGGTCATGACCTGGGACAGCCAGGCCTTCCTGTTCATGTCGGTGCACCCGGTGCCCTACGTCCCGGCCGAGATCGCCGCGCCGCTGACGACGACCGCCGAGCTGGTGCTGCCGAGCCTGCTGATCGCCGGCCTGCTGGCGCGGCCGGCCGCGCTCGGCCTGATGGTCATGGCGGCGACGATCTACTTCGTGATCGGCCAGACGCCGGAGGGCATGGAGAACGGCATCGCGCTCGCCTCCGAGCAGTTTCCCTGGATGGCCGTCGGCCTGGCGATCGCCGCGGTCGGGGCGGGGCAGCTCTCGCTCGACGCCCTGGCGCGCAGCCGTCTCGGCCGGCGCTCGCCGGCGGAGTAAGGCGCGGGTCCATGGCATTCACGCATCCTTCTCTCTCTCGTCATCCCGGGCGCCAGGCGAGCCCGAAAGCACAGCTTTCGGCTTGCGAGCCTTGCGACCCGGGACCCAGGGCCGTCACGCCGCGGCTCGTGGCCCTGGGTCCCGGACAGCGCGCTTTGCCGTCGGCAGCCGAGCTGCCGGGCAAAGCGGCTTCCGGGATGACGGATATGTTGCGGTCTGCGGAAGGGGCACGGAGGGGCCGCCGAACCGGACCGATTTGCTGTACCTGACGGAAAGCGTTGACCGGAGGCGCCGGGCTGCACAGCTTTCCGGGAGTACCTTCCCGCTGCTCCCGGAGATTCCCCCATGACCCATCCCGCCCTCGTCCCCGGCGCCGTCGCCGTCGTCACCGGCGGCGCCGCCGGCATCGGACTCGCCGCCGCCCGGCGTTTCGCCGCGCTCGGCCTCAGGGTCTGCATCGCCGATCTCGGCGCCGAGCGCCTGGCCGAGGCCGCCGCGGCGCTGGCGGCCGAGGCGCCGGGCGGTGCCGGCGCGGTCATGGCCGAGGAGGCCGACGTCAGCCGGCTCGAGGAGCTGACCCGCCTGGAGGCGGCGGTGCGGGCCCGCTTCGGCGGCACCGACCTGCTGATGAACAACGCCGGCATCCAGCCCGGCAGCGGCCTGTTCGGCCCGCGCGAGAACTGGGAGCGGGTGCTTGCCGTCAACCTCTGGGGCGTCGTCAACGGCACCCAGGCCTTCGTGCCCGGCATGATCGAGCGCGGCCGGCCCGGGCTGGTGATCAACACCGGCTCCAAGCAGGGCATCACGACGCCGCCCGGCGATCCGGCCTACAACGTCGCCAAGGCCGGGGTGAAGGCCTTCACCGAGGCGCTGCAGCACGAGCTGCGCAACACCCCCGGCTGCAGGCTCGGCGCCCACCTGCTGATCCCGGGCTTCGTCTTCACCGGGCTGACCGCGCGCGGCCGGACCGAGAAGCCGGCCGGCGCCTGGACGCCGGAGCAGACCGTCGACTTCATGCTCGGCAGCCTCGACAGGGGCGACTTCTACATCCTCTGCCCGGACAATGACGTGCCGCGGGCGCTCGACGAGCGGCGCATCCTCTGGGCCGCCGGCGACATCGTCGAGAACCGGCCGCCGCTGTCGCGCTGGCACCCCGACTACGCGGCAGCGTTCGAGGCCTTCGCCGGGAAGCCGACCTGAGCCGCGCCCGCGCCGCCGCATTGACCTCGCCGGGGCCCCGGCGCAGCATGGCCCCAGCTGGGATCTTGCGGAGAGGCGGGCGATGGCGGACGACGGGGTGCTGGGGGCCGAGCTGGCCGAGGAGCTGCGCGGCAGGCGCATCGACTTCCACGAGGTGCCGCTGGTCGACATCGCCGGCCTGCTCGACGGCAGCGACCCGCAGGGCGTCGCCGCGAAGGTCGCCGAGGCCTGCGAGCGGGTCGGCTTCCTCTACGTCACCGGCCACGGCGTCTCCGACAAATTGATCGAGGCGGCCTTCGCCCAGACCAAGGCCCTGTTCGACCTGCCGCTCGAGGCCAAGGACCGCTGGCACATCCGGCACTCCTCGGCGCACCGCGGCTACGTGCCGCTGTTCGAGGAGAACACCGACCCCGAGGACACGGCCGACAAGAAGGAGGCCTTCGACCTCGGCGTCGACCTCGCCGCCGACGATCCCGACGTCGTCGCCGGCAAGCCGCTGCACGGGCCGAACACCTGGCCCGAGGCGGCGCTGCTGCCGGCCTTTCGCCCGACCATCGAGGCTTACGACGCCGAGATGCGCCGGCTCGCCGGTGACCTCCTGCGCGCCTTCGCGCTCGGCCTCGAGCTGCCCGAGCAGTGGTTCGCCGACAAGGTCGACCGGCCGCTGGCGCAGCTGCGCCTGCTGCACTATCCGCCCCAGGCCGGCCGCATCGAGCGGCGCGAGCTCGGCTGCGGTGCCCATACGGACTACGGCTGCCTGACCATCCTGGCCCAGGACGCGGTCGGCGGCCTGCAGCTGCTGAACTCGGCCGGCGAGTGGGTCGACGCGCCGCCGGTGCCGGGCGCCTTCGTCGTCAACATCGGCGACCAGATGGCGCGCTGGACCAACGACCGCTTCAAGGCGACGCTGCACCGGGTGATCAACGTCTCGGGCCGCGAGCGCTACTCGATGCCCTACTTCTTCGACCCGAACTACGACACCTGGGTCGAGACCCTGCCGTCCTGCCTGGCGCCCGGCGAGACGCCGCGCCACGCCCCGGTGCTGGCCGGCGAGTGGCTGGCCCAGCGCCTGACCGCGACCTTCACCTACCGCCAGCAGCCGGGGGCCTGACCGACGGCATGGCACGGGCCGCCGACCTCCGCTTCCTCTCGGCGACGGAGGCCCGGGCGGCCTTCCTCGCCGGCCGCCTGTCGCCGGTCGAGCTGCTGCAGGCGCAGCGCGCCGCCGCCGAGGCGCTGGTGCCGCGGCTCAACTGCTTCACCCAGCAGTACTGGGACGAGGCCGAGGCGCGGGCGCGCCGGGCCGAGGCGCGCTTCGCCGCGCATCGCAAGGGCTCCGGCCCGCGGCCGCGGCCGCTCGAGGGCATTCCCTTCGGCGTCAAGGAGGGCCACGGCGTCGCCGGCCAGCCCTGGACCGACGGCTCGCTGCTCTACGAGGACCGTATCGCCGCCGCGACCGACGTCTCGGTCGCCCGCCTGCTCAAGGCCGGCGCCAACCAGGTGGCGCGCACCACGGCGCCGGAGTTCGCCTGCATCACCGTGACCCACAGCCGGGCCAACGGCGTGACCCGCAACCCCTGGAACCCGGCGGTCTCGCCGGGCGGCTCCGGGGGCGGCGCGGCGGCGGCGCTCGGCGCCGGCCTGCTGACGGTCTGCGAAGGCTCCGACTACGGCGGCTCGATCCGCATCCCGGCCGGGCTCTGCGGCCTGGTCGGCTTCCGGCCGCCGGCCTTCCGGGTTCCCGAGGGCAGCGGCTGGCTGTTCAACCGCATGAACGAGCGCGGGCCGCTGGCGCGCTCGGTCGCCGACTGCCTGACGCTCTACCGGCTGATGGCCGGGCCGCACCTCGACGACCCGATGGTCGCCGCCCGGCCGCGGCTGCCCCGCGGGGCCTCCGGGCGGCTGCCGGAGGTGCGCGGCTGGCGGATCGCCTACAGCCGCGACTTCGGCGGCCTGTTCGAGGTCGAGCCGGAGGTCGCGGCGACGGTCGAGAACGCGCTGCCGGGCTTCGCCGAGGCCGGCTGCCTGGTCGAGCCGGCGCGCCTGGAGATCGCGCGGGAGCCCTTCTTCCGGGCGGCGCTCAGCGCCTATCGCCTGCATTCCCAGGGCCTCGTGGAGTCCTTCGACGATGCGCAGCGCGCCCAGCTGTCCGATTACGTGCGCCGCTACGACGACTATTTCGCCCGCCTCGACCCCTGGCCGCTCGACGAGGTCTGGGACGTCGCGAGCAGCGGCTACCGCCGGCTCGCGGCGCTGTTCCGCGGCGGCGTCCGGGCGCTGGTGACGCCGACCCTGGCGACCACGGCGGTGCCGGCCGACCTCGACCCGGTCGACGGGCCGGTGACGGTCGACGGCAGGGCGGTCGACCCGCTGCTCGGCTGGGCGCTCAGCTATCCGGTCAACCTCTGGGGCACGCTGCCGTCGATCACGCTGCCCTGCGGCCTCACCTCGAACGGCGTGCCGCTCGGCCTGCAGATCGTCGGCCGGCCCTACGACGAGGCCGCGGTCTTCGCCCTGGCCGCCGCCTTCGAGGCGGCGCGGCCGTTCCGTGACCGGCCCTGGCTCGATGGTTTCGAGGGGTAGGGGCCGGGGATGCCGCTCAGCGTCGCCATCGTCGGCTCGGGGCCCAGCGGCTTCTACGCCGCCGAGGCGCTGCTGAAAGGAGGCGACGTCGCGATCGACCTGATCGAGCGGCTGCCGACGCCCTTCGGGCTGGTGCGCGGCGGCGTGGCGCCCGACCACCAGTCGACCAAGCAGGTCGTGCGCGCCTTCGAGCGCACGGCCCGCGACAAGGCGGTTGCCTACTTCGGCCATGTCGAGATCGGGCGCGACCTCTCGATGGACGAGCTGTGCGGCCTCTACGACGCCGTGGTGCTGGCGGTCGGCGCGCCGGCCGACCGGCCGCTCGGCATTCCGGGCGAGGAGCTGCCGGGCGTGGTCGGCTCGGCGGCCTTCGTCGGCTGGTACAACGGCCATCCCGATTTCGCGAGGGTCGATCCGCCGCTCTCGACCGAGCGGGCCGTGGTCATCGGCAACGGCAACGTCGCCCTCGACGTCGCGCGCGTCCTGGTCAAGACGCCGCAGGAGATGGCGGCCTCCGACATCGCCGAGGAGGCCGAGGCGGCGATCAGCGCTGCGCCGCTGCGCGAGGTCGTGCTGCTCGGCCGGCGCGGGCCGGTCGAGGCGCGCTTCACCCTCAAGGAGCTGCGCGAGATGGGCACGCTGGCGGCGGCCGCGGTCGCGCTCGATCCGGCGCAGCTGCCGGCGGCCGCGCCCGCGGGCCTGCCGGAGCGCAAGCGGCGCCTCGCCGAGCGCAACCTCGAGATCCTGCGCGGCCTCGCCGCCGCGGCTGCGGCCCGGCCGAAGCGCGTGCGCTTCGAGTTCTACGCCCGGCCGGTCGCGGTGCTCGGCGCCCGCCGGGTCGAGGGCCTGCGCTGGGAGCGCACCGAGCTCCGGGACGGCCGGGTCGTCGGGACTGGCCAGCTCCACGACCTGCCCTGCGGCCTGATCGTGCCGGCGATCGGCTACCGCTCGAAGCGGATTCCCGGCGTGCCCTTCGACGCCGGTCGCGGCCGCCTGCGCAACCGCGACGGCCGGATCGCCGAGGGCCTCTACTGCGTCGGCTGGTGCAAGCGCGGGCCGAGCGGCGTGATCGGCTCGAACAAGCAGGACGGCGACCTGGCCGCCGAGACGATCCGCCGCGAGCTCGGGCCGCGGGTCGCGGGCGGCGGCGGCAAGCCCGGGCGGCCGGGCCTGCAGCGGCTGCTCTCCGCGCGCGGCGTGCGCTGGGTCGACTACCCGGCCTGGCAGGCGATCGACGCGGCCGAGCGGGCCGCCGCCGCCGAGGGCGCGCCGCGCCGCAAGTTCGTCTCGATCGACGACATGCTGGCACTGCTCGACCAGGCATCGCCGCACGGCTCTTGAGCCAGCTCAATGCGGCGCGCCGCCCGCCGGTGCCACTGCTGCCCCGCGTGGAGGGACAAATTCCACAGTTATTCCGGGGCTGAAGTGCGCGGAGCTACGTGCTAGAGCGCTTCAGCGCCGCCGCCGGCGTCGACTCGAAGGCCGGTGGTGCGACGAACGAAGAAGACAAGGCCGAAAACGGCCGGCGGACATAGGGTCAGGAAGCGAGGGTTGACGGGAATGGAAGGTTCTAGCGTCCTCACGCCGCCGCGGCAGGAACTGGAGTCGGCAGTCGTCCGATTCGCCGGCGACTCCGGCGACGGCATGCAGCTGACCGGCAGCCAGTTCACCCTGGCGACGGCCCTGGCCGGCAACGACCTGGCGACCTTCCCGGACTTCCCGGCGGAGATCCGCGCGCCGGTCGGCACGACCTACGGCGTCTCGGCCTTCCAGATCAACTTCGGCGCGCGCACGATCCGCACCGCCGGCGACGCGCTCGACGTGCTGGTCGCGATGAACCCGGCGGCGCTCAAGGTCAACCGCGCCGACGTCAAGCCGGGGGCCCTGATCATCGTCGACAGCGGCGCCTTCAACGCCAAGAACTTCGCCAAGGCGCACTACGAGGCCGACCCGCTGGCGGACGGCTCGCTCGACGCCTACCGCGTCCTGAAGGTCGACATGTCGTCGGCGACCGAGAAGGCGGTCGAGGGCCACGGCCTCAGCAAGAAGGAGGCCCTGCGCTGCAAGAACATGTGGGCGCTGGGCCTGATCTACTGGATGTTCGGGCGCGACCGCCAGCCGACCGTCGACTGGCTGGAGACGAAGTTCGGCAAGACCCCCGAGCTCGCCAACGCCAACATCGCGGCGCTCAACGCCGGCCACGCCTACGGCGAGACCGCCGAGCTGCCGACCGGGGTGCGCACCTATTCGGTGCCGGCCGCCAAGCTGCCCGCCGGCCTCTACCGCAACGTCACCGGCACCGAGGCGCTGGCCTGGGGCCTGGTCGCCGGCTGCGAGCTGGCCGGCCTGCCGATGACCTTCTGCAGCTATCCGATCACCCCGGCCTCGCAGCTGCTGCACAGCCTGGCGGCGCTGAAGAGCTACGGCGTCACGACCTTCCAGGCCGAGGACGAGATCGCCGCGGCCTGCGCAGCGATCGGCGCCTCCTACGCCGGCTCGCTGGGCGTGACCTCCTCCTCCGGCCCCGGCATCGCGCTCAAGACCGAGGCGCTGGGCCTGGCGATCTCTGTCGAGCTGCCGCTGGTCGTGGTCAACTCCCAGCGCGGCGGCCCCTCGACCGGCCTGCCGACCAAGACCGAGCAGTCCGACCTGTTCCAGGCGGTCTGGGGCCGCAACGGCGACGCGCCGCTGGCAGTCCTCGCCTCGCGCTCGCCGCACGACTGCTTCGAGGTCGCGATCGAGGCGGTGCGCCTGGCGACGAAGTACATGACCCCGGTGATCCTGCTGACCGACGGCTACCTCGCCAATGCCGCCGAGCCCTGGCGGATTCCGAGCTTCGCCGACTACGCGCCCTTCCCGGTCTCCTTCCGCGAGGACCCCGAGGGCTTCCAGCCCTTCCTGCGCGATCCCGAGACCCTGGCGCGGGTCTGGGCGAGGCCCGGCACGCCGGGCCTGATGCACCGCATCGGCGGCATCGAGAAGGACTACGACAGCGGCAACATCTCCTACGACCCGGCGAACCACCAGCGCATGACCGACACGCGCGCCGACAAGATCGCCGGCATCGCGAGGGACATTCCGGCGCAGACGGTGGAGCAGGGCAGCGAGGGCGGGCGCCTGGCGGTGGTCGGCTGGGGCTCGACCTACGGCCCGATCAGCCGCGCCGTCGCCAACCTGCGCAACGCCGGCCAGGACGTCAGCCACGTCCACCTGCGGCACATCTGGCCGCTGCCGGTCAACCTCGGCGAGCTGCTCGCCGGCTACGACAAGGTGCTGGTGCCCGAGATGAACCACGGCCAGCTGGTCAAGCTGCTGCGCGCCGAGTTCCTGCTGCCGGCCCAGGGCCTGTCCAAGGTCTCGGGCAAGCCGTTCAAGATCGTCGAGCTCGAGACGGCGATCCGCGCCGCCCTGGAGGGTTGAGAGAGATGAACGTCGTGCCCCCCCCGCAGACTGTCGGCGAGCTCAAGGCCAAGGACTACGCCAGCGACCAGGAGGTCCGCTGGTGCCCGGGCTGCGGCGACTACGCGATCCTGAAGGCCGTGCAGAAGACCTGCGCCGACCTGGCGCTCGAGCCGGAGAAGACCGTCTTCGTCTCGGGCATCGGCTGCGCCGCGCGCTTCCCCTATTACATGTCGACCTACGGCTTCCACACGATCCACGGCCGCGCACCCGCGGTCGCGACCGGCGTCAAGCTGGCCAACCCGGAGCTCGACGTCTGGGTGATCGGCGGCGACGGCGACATGCTGTCGATCGGCGGCAACCACCTGCTGCACGCGCTCCGGCGCAACGTCGACCTCAAGATCCTGCTGTTCAACAACGAGATCTACGGCCTGACCAAGGGCCAGTACTCGCCGACCAGCCGGATCGGCACGCGCTCGCCCTCGACGCCCGGCGGCTCGCTCGACGCGCCGGTCTCGGCGACGCTCTACGCGCTCGGCGCCGGCGCCCGCTTCGTCGCGCGCGGCGTCGACACCCAGCAGAAGCAGCTGCCCGAGGTGCTGAAGCGCGCCCACGGGCACAAGGGCGCCTCCTTCGTCGAGGTGTTCCAGAACTGCATCGTCTACAACGACGGCGCCTTCGACCACTTCACGGCGCGCGACGTCGCCGAGGAGATGCAGATCTTCGTCGAGCACGGCCGGCCGCTGGTCTTCGGCAAGAACCGCGACAAGGGCCTGCGCGTGACGCCCGGCAAGCTGGCGCTGGAGGTCGTCGAGCTCGGCGCCGAGGGGCCCGAGGCCGCGGGCGTGCTGCGCCACGACGAGACCGACCAGATGCTGGCGACCCTGCTGGCCGGCCTGCAGCCGCCGCTGCCGGTCGCGATCGGCGTGCTCTACTGCAACCCCGGCCCGTCCTACGAGCACCAGGTCGTCGGCGACCGGCCGGTCGAGCCGGTGCGGGGCGACATCGACGCCCTGCTGCGCCGCGGCCACACCTGGACCGTGGCGTAGGGGCTCGGAGGCGGGTCGCCTGGACCTTTCACAGAGCCCGATCAGGTCGCTTCGACTAGCTCATCCGGTCCCGACATGGCTTCATCCTGAGCCTGTCGAAGGGTGAAGCCATTCGGCCCTGCCCGTGCCGGGTTCGCTTCACCCTTCGACAGGCTCAGGATGAAGCGAATCAGCAGGTGCCAATGACGTGGCTGGCGTCGGCCCCTATCCCTGCTCCGCCGCCTCCCGGCAGGCGCGCCAGACCTTCTCGGCGGTCACCGGCATGTCGATGCGGGTGACGCCGAGCGGCTCCAGGGCGTGCAGCACCGCGCTGACCAGCGCCGCCGGGCCGGCGATGGCGCCGGCCTCGCCGCAGCCCTTCACGCCGAGCGGGTTGTTGCGGCAGGGCGTCTCCAGGGAGTCGAGGCGCATCGGCGGCAGGTCGGCGGCGCGCGGCAGGGCGTAGTCGAGCAGCGTGCCGGTGACCAGCTGGCCGCTGGCCTCGTCGAAGACGCACTGCTCGAACAGCGCCTGGCCGACGCCCTGGGCCAGGCCGCCGTGGATCTGCCCCGCGACGATCATCGGGTTGACCTGGACGCCGAAGTCGTCGACGGCGGCGAGCGCCAGCACCTCGGTCCGGCCGGTCTCCGGGTCGACCTCGACCTCGCAGAGGTGGCAGCCGTAGGGGAAGGTGAAGTCCGGCGGGTCGAAGTAGCTGGTCTCCTCCAGGCCGGGCTCGATCTCGTCCGGCGGGAAGGCGACCGGGTTGTAGGCGGCCGCCGCGACCTCGGCGAAGCCGGCCGAGCGGTCGGTGCCGGCGACCTGGTAGCGGCCCTGCTCGAAGGCCAGGTCGGCCGGATCGCACTCCAGCAGGTGCGCGGCGATGCGCCGGCCCTTCTCGATCACCTTGTCGAGCGACAGCTTTAGCGCCGAGCCGCCGACCGCGAGCGAGCGCGAGCCGTAGGTGCCGATGCCGTAGGGGATGCGGTCGGTGTCGCCGTGGACCACCTCGATGCGCTCGAAGTCGACGCCCAGGGCGTCGGCGGCGATCTGGGCGAAGACCGTCTCGTGGCCCTGGCCGTGGCTGTGGCTGCCGGTCAGCACCGTCACCGTCCCGGTCGGGTTGACGCGCACCGTGCCGACCTCGAACTGGCCGCCGCGGCAGCCCTCGCGGTTCAGCATCTTCGAGGGGCCCATGCCGCAGGACTCCATGTAGAAGGCGAAGCCCAGGCCGCGCAGCCGCCCGCGGGCCCGCGACTCCTCGCGGCGGGCGGCGAAGCCGGCGAAGTCGCCGACCGTCTCGGCGCGCTCCAGCAGCCGGTGCGGCTCGGCGACGTCGTAGGTCCAGAGCAGCGGCGTCTTGTAGGGGAAGGCCTCGGCGGGGATCAGGTTGCGCCGGCGGATCTCGAGCCGGTCGAGGCCCAGCTCGCGGGCCGCGGCGTCCATCAGCCGCTCCAGCGCGTAGGTGCACTCCGGCCGTCCGGCGCCGCGGTAGGCGTCGACCGGCACGGTGTTGGTGAAGACCGCGCGGACCCGGCAGTGCACGGCCCGCACCCGGTAGGCCCCGGGGAAGGGGTAGGCGTAGAAGAACGAGGGGATCGCCGGCGCGAAGGTCGAGAGGTAGGCGCCCATGTTGGCCAGGGTGTCGACCCTCAGGCCCTGCATCACGCCCTCTGCGTCGAGCGCGGCCGAGACCGTGGTGACGTGGTCGCGCGCATGGGTGTCGGAGAGGTAGCCCTCGGCGCGCGTCGCGATCCAGCGCACTGGCCGCCTGAGGCGGCGCGCGGCGAAGAGCACCAGCACCTCCTCGGCGTAGTGGTAGATCTTCATGCCGAAGCCGCCGCCGACGTCGGGCGCCACGACGCGCAGCTTCTCCTCCGAGATGCCGAGCGTCGAGGCCGCGAGCAGCACGCGGATGACGTGGGGGTTCTGGTTCGAGGTCCAGAGCGTGTAGCGGTCGCTGGAGCTGTCGTAGTGGCCGAGCGTGCCGCGCGTCTCCATCGGCGAGGCGTGGACCCGGTTGTTGACCAGCTTGACGGTGGTGACGTGGTGGGCGCCGGCGAAGGCCGCCTCGACGGCGGCGGCGTCGCCGACGTCCCAGTCGTAGCAGAGGTTGCCGGGCGCCTCGGGCCAGATCCGCGGCGCCGCGGGCCCGACCGCGGCCTCCAGGCCGACGACGTGGGGCAGCGGCTCGTAGTCGACCTCGATCGCCTCGAGGGCGTCGAGCGCGGCCTCCGGGGTCTCGGCGACGACGAAGGCGACCGGGTCGCCGACGTGGCGCACCCGCTCCGCGGCCAGCACCGGGTGCGGCGGCTCGGCCATCCTGATGCCGTCGCGGGTCGTGACACCCCAGCCGCAGGGCAGGCCGCCGACCTGGGCCGCCTCCAGGTCGGCGCTGGTCAGGATCAGCAGGACTCCGGGCAATGCGGCGGCGGCGGCCGTGTCGATGGCGCGGATCCGCGCGTGGGCGTAGGGCGAGCGCAGGACCTGGGCCTGCGCCATGGCGGGCAGCGCGAGGTCGGCGAGGTAGCGGCCCTCGCCGGTGACGAAGCGGCGGTCCTCCTTGCGGCGGATGGGCTGGCCGACCAGGCGGCCGGCGGACTCGGTCATCGCAGGCTCCGGAAGAGGTTGGACTGCGGGGATTGTGGACCCGCCGGGCGCTCGCGGCTTGCGCCCCAGCGCGCAGTCCCTTGTCGGAGAGCGCGTCAGCCGCCGCCGCGGCGTCGCGCCTCGGCCCGGCGCTCGCTCGGCGTGCGGCCGAAGCGGGCCCGGTAGTGGCGCGAGAACTGCGCCTGGTCGCCGAAGCCCCAGTCGTAGGCGACGGCCGCGATGCTGCTGTCCGAGCGCGGGTCGCCGAGCGCCGCGTCCGCCCGGCGCAGCCGCTCCTCGCGGATCCAGGCGCCGAAGGGCGTGCCGCTGTCGTGGAACAGCTGGTGCAGGTAGCGCACCGAGAGGCCGCAGGCCGCGGCGACCGAGGCCGGCGTGAGGTCGCCCGAGCCGAGGTTGCGCCGCAGGTAGCGCCGGACGCGCAGCAGATGGGCCTGGCGGACCGGGCTCTCCCGGCTCTCGCCGAGCGGCCGGTCGCCGTCCAGGGCGAGGCCGAGCAGGTCGAGGAGCTGGCGCTCGACCGCCGCCCGCGCGGGGCCGTCCAGGCCCGCGACGCAGCCGGGCAGCAGGCGCAGCATCTCGCTGAACAGGCGGCCGGCGCCGTCCGTGGCGTCGACGCTGAGCGAGGCCAGGCCTTCCGGGTCGGGCAGGCGGGCGCGCAGGGCCGCGCCGCCGACCCTCAGGATCCACAGCACCGCCGGCTCGGCATGGTCGAAGCGGTAGGGCAGGTAGCTGCGCTCGATGACGAAGGAGCCGGCCCGGCTGACCACCTCGCGGCCGTCCTGGGCGAAGCGGACCTCGCCCTCGGTCGGCACGGTGATCAGGAAGGCGTCGTCCTCGTCGCGCAGCAGGTGCCGGCTGTGGCGCCGGTAGCGGATGCCGTCGGTCGCGAGGCGCGACAGGCGTGCGCCGCCCAGGTCCCAGAGGTCGAGCGAGCCCTCGAAGCGACCGGCGTCCCGGAAGGTCAGCTCGAGCGGGAAGTAGGCCTCGGCGATGGCGCGGTTCCAGTGCCGCGCCCGGTTCGGCGGCGTCGCCTCGCCCGTGGTCAGGTGCCTGTGCACGCACGCGCCTCCAGCAGAGCCCGGCGGCCATGCTTCCAGAAGGGGCCGGGAGCTGCAAGGGCAGCGGGAAAGGTGCCTGCCGCCCAGGAGCCGATGGAGCTCGGCTCCAGCCTCTTCTCGTCATCCCCGCGCAGGCGGGGATGACGAGACAACGGGGCAAGATCAACGGAGGGAGCCGTATCGACGGCTTGCCGACTCGCGTGCGTACCGAACCGAAATGGCGAAGCGTGCCGATCGGGCCGTCAGACCGTCGCCGGCGGCGTCACCCCCAGCGGTGCGCCGACGGTCTGCTGCCAGCTGCCCGTCGGGTCGCTGGAGAACTGCCAGCCCATGGCGCCGCCGATGCCGCCGGCCTGCAGCGGGTCGATGATGTCCGAGACGATGTCGGCGGCCGGGATCCAGCCGCTGCCGGCGTCGCCCTGGCCGATCGGCTTGCCGACCAGCAGCTGCTTGGGCTTGAGCCCGGCAAAGCCGCTCCAGCCCTTGAGCAGGGTCTGGTAGTGGGCGACGACCTGGTCGGCGTCGTTGAAGCCCGGGTTGTTGTAGTACTGCATGTTCAGCCAGTCGATCTTGCCGGCCGTCTCGGTCCAGATCGTGGCGTAGACGTTCCAGCCGCCGGAGTATTCGGGCCCGGCGATGTAGGGTGGCTGCGGGGCGTGGCTGATCAGCTTGCCGCGCCCGACCCCGGCCAGCGCGTCGTGGATCGAGTTGGTCAGGGTGATGGCGAACTCGCCGCCGTTGTAGCCGCTGTTGTTCATCAGCGCGCCGCTGTCCTCGTAGTCGACGTCGATGCCGTCGAGGCCGTACTGCTTGACGAAGGCGGCGAGCTGGGCCGCGATCGCGGGCTCGTTGCCAACCATTGCCTGGTACTGGGCGCTGGAGACCGTGCCGCCGCCGAACGACAGCATGACCTTCTTGCCGGCGGCCTGGACCTGCGGCACCTGGCCGAGCAGGGTCGAGGTCAGGTTGCCGGAGATCTCCAGGGTCAGGGGATTGCTGGCGCTCGGGATGGCGAAGGCCAGATTCAGGTGGGTCAGGGCATCGCCGGCGGCGTCGAGCACCGGCGTGTAGTTCGCATTGTAGTAGACGACGAGCTTGGCATCCTCGGCCATGGCGCAGTCCTCCCCTCGGCTGGCGTGCATACCAGTATCGAGAGTGTCGACGCTCGAAGTCTACGACTTGTGAGCGGTGGCCCGGCGCAGCAGCCCGACCATGTTCTGGGTCGCGGCGTCGATGTGGTGCTGCATCTCGGCGACCGCGCGCGCGCTGTCGCGCGACCGGAAGGCGGCCAGGATGGCGCGGTGCTGGTCCTGGGAGTGGTCCTGGTAGTCCTGCATCTGCCAGACCGCGCGCAGGTAGCGGTCGGCGTTGCGCCAGAGCTGCTCGATCGTGCCCATCAGCCGCGGCCTGCCGGCCGGCGCATAGAGCGCGCGGTGGAAGTCCCAGTTGGCCGTCGCCCAGTCGTCGATCTCGCTCTTGCCCTCGGCCGCCTCGATCGCCGCCTGCGCGCGCTCCCAGTCGGCCTCGCCGGCCTTCGGCACGGCGAGCGTGACGGCGAGGCACTCCAGGGTCCGGCGCAGGTCGCCGAGGTCGATGGCATCCTCGGCGTCGAGCCTGGCGACGAAGGAGCCGCGGTTGCGCTCGGCGATGACGAAGCCCTCGACCTCCAGCTTGCGCAGGGCCTCGCGCACCGGGATGTGGCTGACGCCGTGCTCGATGGCGATCTTGTCCTGGCGCAGCGCGGTGCCGGCCGGCAGCTTGCCGGCGATGATCTCGCTGCGCAGCCGGCTGGCGATGGTCTCGGGCAGCGAGGGTCCGGCGCTCTTGGCCAAGGGTCTTCCGTCCTGTTTTAATATATAATATATTAAACGAGGTCTCCGGACCTCATTCTTCACAGCCGACAGCGGGAATCAATGCCATGCCGGTCTCGCGCTTGAAAGACATCCCGGGCATCGGCGTCGACCGGATGGGCGATCTGGCCGACGCTGCCGGGGATGCAGAGCTGCTGCGCCTCGAGAACCTCGACACCGACATCCGGCCGCCCGAGGCGGCGCTGGCCGCGACGCGGCGGGCGATCGAGGACGACGCCGCCAACAGCTACCTGCCGTTCCTCGGCCAGTGGCCGCTGCGCGAGGCCGCGGTCGAGCATGTCCGCCGGCTGAGCGGCGTCGACTACGGCGGGCCCGAGGCCTGCGTGATCACCGCCGGCGGCCTGAGCGGCATCCTGAACGCCCTGCTGGCGCTGCTCGAACCCGGAGACCGCGTGCTGCTGCCGGCGCCGATCTACGCCGGCCTGATCAACCGGGTCCGTCTCGCCGGCGGCGAGCCGGTCTTCGTGCCGACGCAGCCGACGCCGGAGGGCTGGCGGCTCGACCGCGACGCGGTGCGGGCGATGGCCGGCCGGGGCATCCGCGTCGTGCTGGCGATGAGCCCGGCGATGCCGACCGGCTGCTGGTTCGATGCCGAGGACTGGGCCGTCCTCGCCGAGCTCTGCCGGGCCGAGGACGCCTGGCTGCTCTACGACGCGGCGATGGAGCGGCTGCTCTACGACGGCCGCGGCTACCTCCACCCGGCCTCGCTGCCCGGGATGGCCGAGCGCACGATCACCGTCGACTCGGTCTCCAAGCACTACCGGATGATCGGCTGGCGGGTCGGCTGGGTGGTCGGGCCGAAGCGCATCGTCCCGGACATCGGCCTGGTCGGCATCCACAACGTGGTCTGCCAGGTCGGCATCGCCATGGCCGCGGCCCATGCGGCGCTGACCTGCGAGGACGACGGACTGGCCGCGGCGGTCGCCGAATGGCAGGCCCGGCGCGACCGCATCCTGGAGGAGCTGTCCGGCCTGCCGGTGATCCCGCCGGCCGGCGGCTGGTCGATGCTGCTGGACTGCGCGCCGCTCGGCCTGACCGGCGCCGAAGCCTCGCGGCGGCTGTTCGAGAAGGGGAGGGTGGCGGCGACGCCGATGGACGGCTGGGGGCCCGGCTCGGAGCGCTACCTGCGCTTCGTCTTCGCCAACGAGCCGGTCGCGCGCCTCGCCGGGCTCGGCGAGCGGCTGCGCCGCGCCTTCGGCTGAGTCGTCGGCCCGGTCGCCCGCGGCCGCGGCGAGCCGATCAGACCAGGCGGCGCAGCAGCGAGACGAAGAGCTCGCGCTCCTGGTCCTCGAGCGGCTCCAGCACCGAGCCGTTGACCCGTTCGGCCTCGGCGATCAGCGGCTCGATCAGCGTCCGGCCGTGGCTGGTCAGCCGCAGCACCATGCGGCGCCGGTCGGTGCTGTCCTGCAGGCGCTGGATGTAGCCGCGCTCCGCGAGCCGCTGGATGACGCCCTGGATCGTCGCAGGATCCATCGCGGCGAGGCGCCCGAGGCGGTTCTGCGAGATCTGGCCCATCTCGTGCAGCCGAGCCATCGCGAAGAACTGGGTCGGCGTCAGCTGGTGTTCGGACAGCAACCCCAGATAGATCGACGAGGCGCGCTGATGGGCTCTGCGGAGCAGATGGGCCACCTGGTCGTCTAGCTGTAAGGTTCGTGACTCTGCCACCTGGACTGGCGGAACGTTCATGCCGGAAGTGTCCATCCTGTTCTTTTTGTCCTTGCCTGTGCTGGACCGTCCGCCTGGGCCGGCGGCGTGTTGATTTCGCCGCTCGCTTGAGTTGCCTGCGATCTGTTCTTATTCAATATCTCTTAGCAGGCGAAAGGAAATTATAGTTTCTTTGCCATGGAGCGTCCACGTGCCTGGGGAAGAGGGGCCATGAGCGGAATGCAGGTCGGCCACCCGCAGGTGGGATCGTGAAGCGGGCCGAGGCCGCGCGCGCCGGCGGCTACGGGGCGCTGGCCGAAGCGCTCCGCGCGGTCGGGCTCGAAGCGCGCGGCGGCTTCCACCCGGCGGCCGAGGAGGCGATTCCCGATCGCTCGGGAGAGCCCGCCGCGACTCTCGTGCTGGTGGGCGCGATCGGCGACAGCCACTGGCCCGCCTTCTCCCGGTCGCCTGAACGCGCGGACGGCCGGCCCGATCCGCTGGACCGCTGGAGCCGCCGGATCCTGGAGCCGCTGGCCGCCGACTGGCGGGCGCGGGCGCTCTTTCCCTTCGACGGGCCGCCGTTCCGGCCGTTCCAGCAGTGGGCGGCCCGGGCGGAGCCGCTGTCGGCCTCGCCCCTCGGCCTGATGATCCACCCCGACTACGGCCTCTGGCACAGCTATCGCGGCGCGCTCGCCTTCGGGTGCCGGCTGCCCGGCCTGCCCGAGCGCGGCGAGGCCGCGAGCCCCTGCGCGCGCTGCGCCGGCCGGCCCTGCCTGTCGGCCTGCCCGGTGGGAGCCTTCTCGGACACCGGACGCGACGGGGGTCTGGGCGCCGCGCACTACGATACGCTACGCTGCGGCGCGCAGCTGGCCGGGCCGGCCGGGGCGGATTGCCTCGCGGCGGCCTGCCTCGCCCGGGCGGCTTGCCCGGTCGGCGCCGGCTTCCGATATGGAGCGGCGGCGGCGCGCTTCCACATGGCGGCGTTCAAGGCGTCGCTGGAGACGAGGAGACGGGAGAAGACGGCGGGCCCATGAGCGACACGGTGCTTCTGATCCGACACATGCCGGGCGCGCGGCAGGACCGCGTCGCCGAGTCCCTGGCGCGCCGCGGCTACGCCCTGGAGCAGGTCTGGGTCGCCGAGGGCCAGCCGCTGCCGGAGCCCGACGAGCGCCACGCCGGGGCCGTCGTCTACGGCGGCGCGCAGATGGCCAGCCGCGTCGAGGAGCACGACTACCTGGTCCGGGAGCTGGCCTGGATCGAGCGCTGGCTCGGTACCGGCAAGCCCTATCTCGGCATCTGCCTCGGCGGGCAGATGCTGGCCCGCGCAGCCGGCGCGCGGGTCGCCCCGCACGCCGAGGGCCTGACCGAGATCGGCTACGTGCCGATCGCGCCGAGCGAGCGGGCACCCGACTTCGTGCCCCGGGGCCTCGGCGTCTATCACTGGCACCGCGAGGGCTTCGAGCTGCCGGCGGGCGCCGAGCTGCTGGCGCGCGGCCCGGTCTTCGAGAACCAGGCCTTCCGGCTCGGCGCCACCGCCTACGGCCTGCAGTACCATCCCGAGGTGACGCTCGAGATGATGGAAGCCTGGATGGCCGAGGCGGCCGACATGCTGACCCTGCCGGGCGCCCATTCGGCGGAGGTCCAGCGCGCCGACGCCGAGCGCCACCACGGTCCCCTCGGCGCCTGGCTGGAGGGCTTCCTGGAGCGCTGGATCGGCCAGCGCGTCGCCCAGCCGGCCTGAGCCCGGAATCCCGAGCGCCTCGTCGCAGGCGCGCGGCCCCGACCGTGCCGGCCGGCGGAGCTCAGCCGATGGCCGGCCAGCCGAAGCAGAGATGCAGCAGCGGGCCGAGCGGCGGCTCGAGGCCGAGCGCCTCCGCCGTCGCCGCGTCCTCGAAGCCGGCGACCAGCACCGCGCCCAGGCCGGCCGCGACGGCGGCCAGCTGGACGTTCTGGGCGACGGCGCCGGCTTCGATGTAGAGGTAGCGCGCGCCGCGCTCGCCGGCCGGCGACTGGTCGGCGAAGTGGGCCCGGCCGGCCTCGAGGTCCGCCGCGAGCGACAGGATGCCGGCAGCCCGGGCGATCCAGGGCTGATCCTCCAGGGCCGCCTCGCGCAGCATCTCCCGCCGGTCGCCTTCGACCAGCCGGGTCAGGCCGCGCGTGTCCGCCGCCACGGCATGGATCCCTGGCTCCAAGCCCTCGATCCGTCCGGCGACGAGCCGGAGCGCCAGCGGATGCAGGCCGTGGGCCGAGGGGGCGGTGCGACCGCCGGCCTCGCCGGTGATGCCCTGCGCGGCCCAGAGCAGGGCCCGCGCCGCGGCCAGCGGCACCGGGCTGTCGGCGAAATCGCGGCAGCTTCGGCGTCGCGCGAGCGCTTCCTCCAGTGCCGTGGCTGCCATGGTTCCCCGCTCCCCCGCCGTTCCCCGGGCGCCCTTGTCGGCCGGCCGGGCGGGCGGGGCAACCCTCGCGGCACGGCTTCGGGCGGCGCCGTGGCTCACGGCGCCGCCCGAGTCCGCAAGGCCGGGGTCTTCGGCACGCTCAGCCGCAGCCGTGCGGCTGCGCCGCCGTCGGCCCGCTGAGCCGGGCGCCGTAGCGCGCCAGGCGCTGGCCGAGCCCGGCGATCACGCGGCCCGCCGCCCGCGCGACCGGCCGCCGCAGGCTCATCTGCCGGGCCGCCTCGCGCGCCGCCGCGTCGGAGGGCGTGCGGTGCTCGCGCATCGCCCGGCGCTCGCGGTCGTACCTGGCCAGCTGCTCGATGTGGAGCGGCAGGCCGCCGGCCCGCGCCAGGCTCAGGGTGAGAAGATCGAAGCCGTCGCTGTGCATGACGTCACCTCATTAGATTGCTGCGGCGATCGGCGCCGCTCATGCAACAGATATGCTCCGCTACTGCCGTGTGGACAAACGCCGATCTCTCACGATATGGATGAGGAAATATTGGTCATTGTGGAATCCGACGATGCGCCGGCTGCCGCCGCTGAACGCCCTGCGCGCCTTCGAGGCGGGAGCCCGCCACCTGTCCTTCACCAAGGCGGCGGCCGAGCTCAACGTGACCCAGACGGCGATCAGCCATCAGGTCCGCCAGCTCGAGGAGCTGCTCCAGGTCCGGCTGTTCCGGCGGCTGACCCGAAAGGTCGAGCTGACCGCCGCGGGGCGCCTGCTGCTGCCGGGCCTGAGCGAGGGCTTCGACCGTCTGGCCGAGGCGGTCGCGCTGGTCGAGCGGCGCCCCGACGAGCGGGTGCTGACGGTCAGCGTCACGCCGTCCTTTGGCTCGAAGTGGCTGGTCGGCCGGCTGCCGCGCTTCTGGCGCGGCCACGCCGACATCGAGCTGCGCCTGCACCACACGATGGAGCTGGTCGAGTTCGGCCGTGACGAGGTCGACATGGCGGTGCGCTACGGCAGCGGCCAGTGGCCGGGCCTGGCGGCCGACTACCTGCTGTCGGTCGACCTGCTGCCGGTCTGCAGCCCGGCGCTGCTGGAGCGGGGGCCCAGGCTGGAGGAGCCGGCCGACCTCGCCGGCCACACGCTGCTGCACGAGGACGACTACGAGGACTGGTCGCAGTGGCTGACCATCGCTGGCGCCGAGGGGGTCGAGGCGCGGCGCGGGCCGGTCGTCGACGACGGCTGGGTGCTGCTGCAGCTGGCGGTCAACGGCGAGGGGGTGGCGCTCGGCAGCTTCGCCCTGGTCGCCGACGACCTGGCGGCCGGCCGCCTGGTCAGCCCCTTCGACCTGACGCTGTCGACGGGCGCCGCCTACCACGTCGTCTATCCCCAGGGCGCGCTCAACGACCCCAAGGTGCGCGCCTTCCGGGACTGGCTGCTGCAGGAGGCCGGGCGCGACGCGGCAGCCCCGAATCAGCCCGGCAGCCCGGCGGCGAAGTAGCGGCCGGGCGTCGTGCCGAAGGCGCGGCGGAAGGCGGCGACGAAGGCGCTCGGGCTGTCGTAGCCGAGATCGAGGGCGACCGCGGTCACCGGGTCGCCGGCGGCGAGGCGCGGCAGGGCCGCGAGGAAGCGGGCCTGCTGGCGCCAGGCCGCGAAGCCGAGGCCGGTCTCGCGCTTGAAGGCGCGCAGCAGGGTGCGCGGCGCGGCGCCGGCGAAGCGCGCCCAGTCCTCGAGCCGGCGGCCGTCGTCCGGGGCGGCGAGCAGCGCCTCGGCGACCCGCCGGGCCCGCCGGTCGCTCGGCAGCGGCAGGTGGAGCGCCGCGACGTCCAGGCCCTTCAGCTCGTCGAGCAGGGCGGCGATCAGCCGGGTCCAGGTGCGGTCGGGCAGTGTCGTGCCGGCGGCGTCGACCGGCAGCTCCATCAGCCGCAGGATCAGCTCGCGCGCCAGCGGCGTCACAGACAGCACCGCCGGCTCGGCCGGCACGCCGGGCAGCACCGGCAGGAAATAGAGGCTGCGCAGCTCGACGCGTCCGTGCATGACCAGCTCGTGGTCCAGGTCGCCGGGCACCCAGACGGCCCGCTGCGGCGGCACGGTCCAGCTGCCGCGAGCGGTCTCGACGGTGACCACCCCGGCCGCGGCGAAGACCAGCTGGCTGCGCTCGTGGCGGTGTCGCCCGGTGCGCGCGCCGGCGGCGTAGCTGCCGGCCCAGGGCCGCACCGGCGCCGGTGAGAGCGCGTCGACTTGGCTGATTTTCGACATCGACTGCCAGTATAACGCAAGACGGTCAGAACGCGACGGCCTAGCCTGCCGCCATGCGCTTCCTCTTCGTCAATCTCGGGCACGCCTACGCCCACTTCTTCCTGCTGCTCTATCCGGCGGTCGTCGTCGTGCTGCAGGCCCGGGGCGGCGGCGGCTACGGCGAGCTGCTGCTGCCCTCGACCGTCGGCTTCGTCTGCTTTGCCGCCGGCACCCTGCCGGCCGGCTGGCTCGGCGACAGCTGGAGCCGGCCGGCGATGCTGGCCCTGCAGTTCTTCCTTCTCGGCGCCGGGGCCCTGCTCGCCGGCGGACGGGCCGACGCCGGGCTGCTGCTGCCCGGCCTCGCTCTCCTCGGCCTCGGCGCCTCGATCTACCATCCCGTCGGCCTGCCGCTGGCCGCGGAGACCGGCGCCGCCGACGGCCACGGCGTCGGCCGGGCGCTCGGCGTCAACGGCGTCTGGGGCAACCTGGGCGTGGCCGCGGCACCGCTGCTCGGCGTGTGGCTCGCCGGGCGCTGGGGCTGGCAGAGCGCCTTCCTGCTGCCGGGCGCCCTGTCGCTCGCCACCGGCCTCGCCTTCCTGCCGCTCTGCCGGCGCTGGTCCCGCGAGCCGCAGCGGGCGCAGGCACCGCAGGACAGCGGCGCGGCCGGCATCGCCGACGCCCGGGAGCGCCGGCGGATCACGATCTTCCTGCTCGCGAGCTCCCTGATCGGGGGCCTGGTCTTCGCCTCGGTGACCGTCGCGCTGCCGGAGATGCTGGCCGAGGTCTCGGCAGAGGGCTCGGCAGAGGGCTCGACCCTCGGCGCCGCCGGCCTGGCCAGCCTGATCTTCGCCCTCTCCGCCTTTGCGCAGCTGCCGGCCGGCCGTGCCGTCGACCGTTGGGGCGCGCGCCGCCTGGTGCTGCTGATGGCACTGCCGCAGATCGCGCTCCTCGTCCTGCTCGGGCTGGTCGGCGGGCCGGGCGGCGGCTGGCTCGCGGTGCCGTCGCTGGTCCTGCTCGTGCCGCTGATCTTCGGCGAGATCCCGGTCTACGACAGTCTGGCCGTGCGCGCCGCCGAGACCCGCTGGCGCGCCCGCTTCTTCGCCGCGATCTACCTGGTCTCGCTCGGCGTCAGCGCGACGGCGGTGCCGGTCGTCGCCTGGCTGCACGATGCCGGGAGCGGCTTCCGTCCGCTGTTCCTGCTGCTCGCTGCCGCGGTCTTCGGTGTCGTCCTCGCGGCTCTCGCGCTGCTGCCCGCGGCGCGCCCGCAAGCCGCAGCGGCCATGGCGCAAACCAAGCGGGCCCGGTCGATCTGAGGACAGTCGCTCGCCGCCGCCTCGGGCTAGCGTCCCGCGCCGTTGCCATTTCGAAGCAGCGCGAGACCAGACAGGGAGAGGCAGGACCATGGCCAGCGACATCGAGATCGCCCGCGAAGCGAAGATGCAGCCGATCGCGCAGATCGCCGCGAAGCTCGACATCCCGAGCGAGGCGGTCCTGCAGTACGGCCATCACAAGGGCAAGATCTCCTTCGACTTCATCCAGTCCCTGAAGGACCGCCCGGACGGCAAGCTGGTGCTGGTCACGGCGATCAACCCGACGCCGGCCGGCGAAGGCAAGACGACGACTACCGTCGGCCTCGGCGACGGCCTCAACCGGATCGGCAAGAAGACCGCGATCTGCCTGCGCGAGCCCTCGCTCGGCCCCTGCTTCGGCGTCAAGGGCGGGGCGGCCGGCGGCGGCTACGCCCAGGTCGTGCCGATGGAGGACATCAACCTCCACTTTACCGGCGACTTCCACGCCATCGGCGTCGCGCACAACCTGCTCTCGGCGCTGATCGACAACCACATCTACTGGGGCAACGAGCTCGGCATCGACCAGCGCCGCATCGCCTGGCGCCGGGTCGTCGACATGAACGACCGCGCGCTGCGCTCGATCGTCAACTCGCTCGGCGGCACGGCCAACGGCTTCCCGCGCGAGGACGGCTTCGACATCGTCGTCGCCTCGGAGGTCATGGCGATCCTCTGTCTGGCCACGGACCTCAAGGACCTGACCGAGCGGCTCGGCCGCATCGTCATCGCCTACACCCGCGACAAGAAGCCGATCCTGGCCTCCGACCTGAAGGCGCACGGCCCGATGGCCGTGCTGCTCAAGGACGCGATCATGCCGAACCTGGTACAGACGCTGGAGAACAACCCGGCCTTCATCCACGGCGGCCCCTTCGCCAACATCGCCCACGGCTGCAACTCGGTGATCGCGACCAGGACGGCGCTGAAGCTCGCCGACTACGTCGTCACCGAGGCCGGCTTCGGCGCCGACCTGGGCGCCGAGAAGTTCTTCGACATCAAGTGCCGCAAGGCCGGCCTGAAGCCGAACGCCGCGGTCATCGTCGCGACGGTGCGCGCGCTCAAGATGCACGGCGGCGTCGCCAAGGAGGACCTCGGCAAGCCCAACCCGGCGGCGGTCCGGAAGGGCGCGGCCAATCTGCAGCGCCACATCGCCAACGTGAAGAAGTTCGGCGTGCCGGTCGTCGTCTCGATCAACAAGTTCACCGCCGACACCGAGGAGGAGATCGCCGCGGTCAGGGAGGCGGCTTCCGCCCAGGGCGTCGAGGCGCTGCTGGCCAACCACTGGGCCGAGGGCTCGGCCGGCATCGAGGCGGTCGCGCGCAAGGTCGTCGAGCTGGTCGAGGCCAAGGTCGACCAGTTCGCGCCGCTCTACCCCGACGAGATGCCGCTGTGGGACAAGATCCGCACCATCGCGACCTCGCTCTACGGCGCCGACGAGATCCAGGCCGACAAGACGACCCGCACCCGCATCAAGGAGCTGCAGGAGGGCGGCTACGGCCACCTGCCGATCTGCATGGCCAAGACCCAGTACTCCTTCTCGACCGATCCCAACCTGCGCGGTGCGCCGAGCGGCCACTCGGTGACGATCCGCGAGGTGCGCCTCTCGGCCGGCGCCGAGTTCGTCGTCGCGATCTGCGGCGACGTCATGACCATGCCGGGCCTGCCGCGGGTGCCCTCGGCCTTCAGCATCAAGCTCAACGACGAGGGCCGGATCGAGGGTCTGTTCTGACCGCCGGCGGCGCGGCCGGACCGCGGCGCGGCGGCGCGCGGCTCCCGGCCGCGCACCGAAGGCGCGGCGCGGACCTCTCACCGGCGCGGGAACTCGCGCGACAAGTGTTTGAGATGTCGCAGTTCCCCCTTCATCCCTTGTAAACCTTATGGGGCTAGGTGTACGACGACATCACTGTTCCGGATCGAGGGGATCTCTCATGCTCCGTTGGGTCGGACGTGCCGTATCGGCTGCCGCCTTCTGTGCTTTCGCCGCGGGTTCCGTGGCCAGCGCCTCCGCCGCCAGCAACGATCAGCAGGCCCGAGGGAACGCGACCATGCCGCTGCAGCTGCAGGCGGTCATCGTCTCCGGCGCCAAGCCGATCCCGCGCAACGTCAGCTTCATGCTCGAGCGCGTCGACCAGGGCCGCCGGGAGACCGTCGCCAACCTGACCGGCGGCGTCGCCAACGTCGACGTCAAGCCCGGCCGCTACAGGCTGACCACCGCCTACGGCGCCACGGTGATCGAGGAGGACCTCGACGTCCGCTCGGCCAAGGACCTGCCGCACGAGGTCAACCTCAACGCCGGCGAGATCGGCCTCAACATGATCCCGCACGTCGGCGGCAAGCCGCTCCAGACGCCGATCGACTGGCAGATCCTCAGCTATCGCAAGAACTACCAGGGCAAGCGCGACGTGATCTTCTCGGCCAACGCCGCCGAGACCGAGGTCGTGCTGCCGGCCGGCTGGTACATGGTCCATGCCCAGCAGAAGGGCGGCAAGCTCAGGAAGCACGTCATCGAGGTCACGGCCGGGACGCGCTACAACTACACGCTGGTGCGCGACTGACGCGCTCCGGCGGCGCGCCGCGGTAGCGGCGCCGAGGCACGACGACGGCGGCGAAGCCCGGGGCTCCGCCGCCGTTTTCTTTTGCCGCCGCCGTCGTTCCGCTCAGGCGCCGTAGTCGACCGGCGTGCCGAGCCAGCCGGCCTCCTTCTTCGACCAGTAGAGATCCTTCAGCCGCCGGGTCAGCGGGCCGGGCGTGCCGTCGCCGACCGGGATGCCGTCGAGCCGGGTGACCGGCATGACGCCGCCGGCCGTGCTGGTGATGAAGATCTCGTCGGCGCCGCGCACCGCCTCGACCGGCACGGCCTCGGCCGTGACCGCGATGTTGGTCTCGGCGCAGAGCTCGATCACGGTGCGCCGGGTCATGCCGTCGAACACGCCCGCGTCCGGCGTCACCAGCCGGCCGCCCTTGCGCACGAAGACGTTGAAGCCGGGGCCCTCGGTGATGTTGCCGGCGCCGTCGATCAGCACCTCCAGGTCGCAGCCCGCGTCGTAGGCCTCGAACAGGCCCAGGGTCAGGTCGATCCAGTGGAAGTTCTTGGTCCGCGGGTCGACCGACTTCGGCGAGATGCGCTCGATCGAGGAGATGTGCAGGTTGAGCCCGGTCTTCTGCTGCTCCGGGTCGGCGATCCAGACGAAGGGCACGGCGAAGGCGTAGAAGGTGTTGACCGCGGTGCGCGGGTCGCGCGAGCCCTTGGGCGTGAGGCCGCGCGTGCAGGTCATCTGCAGGAAGGAATCCTGCAGGCCCGACAGCCGCACGCACTCGATCAGGATCTCGCGGATCCGCTCGCGCGCGTAGGGCGCCTTCAGCCTGAGCGCCGCCATGTTGCGCTCGAAGCGCTCCAGGTGGTCGTCGAGCCGGAAGATCCAGCCCTTCCAGACGTTGGTGACGTCGTAGGTCGCGTCGGAGCGCGACAGGCCGCGGTCGAGCACCGAGATCTTGGCCTCGCCGATCGGCACGAAGCGGCCGTCGATGAAGGCGGCGCCGCCGAGGAAGGCCTCCGGGCTGAAGTCCTGACTGCTGTCCATCGAGGGCTCTCCTTGGGTTCGGCCTTGCACGAGAGGAAGACGGGGCACGAGGGGAAGAGGGGCGGGGCCGTCCCGGCCTAGGGCGTGGCCGCCGCCGGCGGCTCCGGGAAATGGCAGGCCACGCGATGCCCGGACTCGCCCTGTTCGGCCAGCGCCGGCTCCTCGCGCGCGCAGATCCCCTGCGCCTTCCAGCAGCGGCTGCGGAAGCGGCAGCCCGAGGGCGGATTCAGCGGGCTCGGCACGTCGCCCTGCAGCACGATGCGCTCGCGCGCCCGCTCGCGCCGCGGATCCGGCAGCGGCACGGCCGACAGCAGCGCCTGGGTGTAGGGGTGCAGGGCACCGCCGTAGAGCGCCTCGGCGTCGGCGATCTCGACGATCTTGCCGAGATACATGACGGCGACCCGGTGCGAGATGTGCCGGACCACCGAGAGGTCGTGGGCGATGAACAGATAGGTGATGCCGAGCAGCTGCTGCAGCTCCTTCAGCAGGTTCAGCACGCCGGCCTGGATCGAGACGTCGAGCGCCGAGACCGGCTCGTCGAGCACGATCACCTCGGGATTGAGCGCCAGCGCCCGCGCGATGCCGACCCGCTGGCGCTGGCCGCCGGACAGCTCGTGCGGATAGCGCCGCGCGTGCTCGGGATCGAGCCTGACCAGCTCCAGCAGCTCGGCGACGCGCGCCCGGCGCTCGGCCGGGCTCATGGCGGTCAGGCGCAGCGGCTCGGCGATGATCCGCTCGATGCGCTGGCGGGGATGCAGCGAGGCGTAGGGGTCCTGGAAGACGATCTGCAGGTGCTGGCGCAGGGCGCGCATCTCCTCGCGCGGCACCGGCGCGATGTCGCGGCCCTTGAAGCGGATCGCGCCGCCGGTCGGCTCGATGAGCCGGACGATGCAGCGGCCGAGGGTCGACTTCCCGCAGCCCGACTCGCCGACCAGGCCGAGGGTCCGGCCGGCCGGGATCTCGAACGACACGCCGGCGACCGCGCGCACCCGTGCCGTCACCCGGTCGAAGAGCAGGCCGCCGCGCACCGGGAAGTCCTTGACCAGCCCGTCGACCGCCAGCGCCGGCGTCCCGGCAGCGGGGGAGGCCGCGGTCATGGGCCGACCGCCTTCCTGGCAGGCGCCTTGTCGAAGGGCACGACGATGCCGCCCTCCGGATCGTCGAGCCGCTCGGCGAAGTGGCAGCGGGTCTCGACCGCGCCGACCTGGCGCAGCAGCGGCTCCTCGCTGCTGCAGCGCGCTTCGGCGAGCGGGCAGCGCGGATGGAAGGGGCAGCCGCTCGGCCGGCTGGTCAGCGAGGGCGGCGCGCCCTCGATCGGCTGCAGGCGCTCCTGCCGGACGTCGAGCTTCGGGATCGAGGCGAGCAGGCCGCGCGTGTAGGGGTGGCGCGAGCGGTAGAAGACGTCGTCGACCTTGCCCTGCTCGACGACCCGGCCGCCGTACATCACGGCGATCCGGTCGGCGGCGCCGGCGACCACGCCGAGGTCGTGAGTGATCAGCACCAGGCCAATGCCGAGGCGCTCGCGCAGCTCCTTCAGCACCTCCATGATCTGCGCCTGGACCGTCACGTCGAGCGCCGTCGTCGGCTCGTCGGCGATCAGCAGGTCGGGGCTGTTGGCGACCGCCATGGCGATCATCGCGCGCTGGCGCATGCCGCCGGAGAACTCGTGGGGGTACTGGCGGACCCGGCGCTCCGGCTCGGGGATCGAGACCAGGGCCAGCAGCTCGACGGCGCGCGCCATCGCGGCCTTGCGCGACAGGCCGGGATTGTGCAGGCGCAGCGCCTCGGCGACCTGCGCGCCGATCGTCAGCACCGGGTTCAGCGAGGTCAGCGGGTCCTGGAAGATCATCGCCATGCGCGCGCCGCGGATCGCGCGCAGGCCCTTCTGCGGCATGCCGACCAGCTCCTGGCCGCGGAAGCGCACCGAGCCGCCGATGCGGGCGCTCTTCGGCGTCAGCCCCATGGCCGCCAGCATGGTCACCGACTTGCCCGAGCCGGACTCGCCGACGATGCCGAGCACCTCGCCGGGCGCCACCGTCAGGTCGACGCCGGCGACGGCGTCGGCGCTCGCGGCGCCGCGGCCGAAGGTGACCTTGAGGCCGGCGATCTCGAGCAGGGGCTGCTGGCTCATGCCCGGTGCCTCAGACGGTGCGCGGGTCGAGCATGTCGCGCAGCCCGTCGCCCAGGAAGTTGAAGCCGAGCACGACCGCCAGGATCGCCATGCCGGGGCCGAAGGCGATCCACCAGGAATAGAAGTGCGTCGCGCCGTCGGAGATCATCGAGCCCCACTCCGGCGTCGGCGGCGTGGCGCCCAGGCCGATGAAGCTGAGCGAGGCGGCGAGCAGCACGACCTGGCCGAAGTCCATGGTCGCGTTGATCATCACCGGGGTCCAGCAGAGCGACAGGATGTGCACGACCAGGAGGCGCGTGCGCGAGGCGCCGCAGGCGACCGCGGCCTCGACGTGCTCGCGCTCCTTGACCTCCAGCACCTGGGCGCGCATCAGCCGGGCGTAGACCGGCCACCAGACGATGACCATGGCGATGGCCGCGTTCTTCAGGCCCGGGCCGAGCGAGGCCGCGACCGCCATCGCCAGCAGGACCGGCGGGAACGACAGGGTGATGTCGACGAGGCGCATGATCGCGGCGCCGAACAGGCCGCCGAAGAAGCCGGAGAGCGCACCGAGGAAGGAGCCGGCCGCGACCGCGCTGGCGACCACGACCAGGGCGATCGGCAGCGAGTGTCGGGCGCCGGCCAGGGTGCGGGTCAGCACGTCGCGGCCGAGCGCGTCGGTGCCGAGCCAGTGCGCCAGGCTCGGCGGCTGCAGGCGCCGGGCGACCATGTCGAGCGGGTCGTAGGGCGCCCAGAGATGGAAGGTCAGGGCGACCAGCACCCAGAAGGCGACGACCGCCGCGCCGACGATCAGCGGCAGGGTCAGCCACTGCGGGCGGCGCCAGGTCCGGGCGAGGATGCCGTCGCTCGCCGCCATGGTCAGCCCAGCTTGATCTTCGGGTTGGCGAGGGCATAGGCGACGTCGGTCACCAGGTTGGCCAGCAGGAAGGCCAGGGCGCCGATGATCGTGACGCCGACGATCGCCGGGTAGTCGAGCGCGCGTGCCGATTCGACGGCGTAGGAGCCGATCCCGGGCCAGGAGAAGATCGCCTCGGTCAGCACCGCGCCGGTGATCAGGTAGGCGAAGGAGTAGCCGATGATGGTCAGCGTCGGGATCAGCGCGTTGCGCAGCGCGTGGTGCAGCAGGACCCGCAGCTCCGCCGCGCCCTTGGCGCGCGCGGTCAGCACGTAGTCCTGGTTCAGCACGTCGAGCATCGAGGCGCGGACCAGCCGGGAGATGATGCCCATCACCGCCCAGCCGAGCACGAAGGCCGGCAGGATCAGGTGGCCGAGCGCCTGCAGGAAGGTCTGGAGGTCGCCGGCGATCAGCGCGTCGACGGTGAACATGCCGGTGACGAAGGGCGGCGCGGCGGTGCGCGCGTCGAGCCGCCCGGCGCCGGGCAGCCAGCCGAGCTGGACCGAGAAGAGGTAGAGCAGGATCAGGCCGGACCAGAAGACCGGGATCGACGAGCCGATCAGCGCGAAGAAGCGGGCGCCGTGGTCGGCCGCCTCGTTGCGCTTGTGCGCGGCCAGGACGCCGAGGCCGATGCCGCAGCCGGTGCCGACGATCATCGCGGCGACGACCAGCTCCAGCGTCGCCGGCAGCCGGTCGGCGATGTCCTCGCCGACGCCGCGCTTGGTGCGGAACGAGGTGCCGAGGTCGCCGGTCACCAGGTTGCCGAGATAGATGCGGTACTGGTCGGGCAGGCTGCGGTCCAGGCCCCAGCGCTTGCGCGCCGCCTCGACCACCACCTTGTTGTTCATCTGGCGCTCGGAGACGACCGAGGACAGCGGATCGCCCTTGGTGACGTGCGACAGGAAGAAGGCCACCGTCACCACGCCGAGCAGCAGCAGCGGCATCATCAGCAGTCGGCGCAGGATGTACTGCTGCATCGGTGGCCTCGGTCTGGCAACCCGGAGCGCCTCCGCGGGCCAGCCGCCGCGGAAGCGCTCCAGCGTCGCACGGCTCCTACTTCAGGGACAGTTCTGCCGTCGGCAGGTTGCAGCAGGCGCTGTAGCGGACGCCCTCGACGTTCTTGCGGTAGGCCAGCACCAGCTGCGGGCTGACCACGGGGATGATCACCCGGTCCTTGATGATCTCGAGCGCGATCTCGTGGAAGTACCCGTCGCGCTTGTCGCCGGAGGCCGCGAGGGCCTTGGCGAGCAGATCGCCCTCCTTCGGATTGAGCACCGAGGGATCGTTGGCGGCGCCGGCCCGCTTGGACCAGGCCGTGCCCTTCATCATGGCGAAGTACTGCACGTACTGGCCCGAGCCGTAGTAGTCGGGGGCGTAGAACACCGCCGTCACCGGGATGCCGTCGCCGTTGATGTGCTCGCGCCAGACCGAGAAGGTGACCGGGTTGAGGTTGAGCTTGATCTTCACCTTCGAGAGGTCCTGCTGGACCTTCTGCATCATCGTCGAGAGGTCGACGCCGTAGACGTTGATGTTCGGGAAGTAGGCGTCGAGCGTGAAGCCGTCGGCGACTCCCGCCTCCTTCAGCAGGGCCTCGGCCTTGGCGACGTCGTGGACCGGCATCGGCAGGTTGTCGGTGCCCGGGAAGCCGTTCGGGATCGGCGCCGGCTGCAGGTTGCCGTCGCCGCCCAGCGTCAGGTTGATCGTGCCCTCGTAGTCGATGGCGTAGCCGATCGCCTCGCGCACCTTCGGGGTCAGCTTGACCGGCAGGTTCTTGGCGCCGGGGCTGACCGCGACGTAGACGAAGTTGAACGACGGCACGGTCTTGATCACGACGTCGCCGCTCGAGATGTTCTTGGCGGTGTCGGGATCGATCTGCATGGCGATGTCGGCGGCGCCGCTCTCCAGCATCTGCGCCTGGCTGACCGCATCCTTGGTCTGCTTGATGACGATCTCGCCGACCGCCGCCTTCTTGCCCCAGTAGTTGTCGTTGCGCTTCAGGCGCAGCTCGTCGTTCGGGCGGTAGGACTCGAGCACGAAGGGACCGCCACCGGCCGAGTTCTGCAGGAACCAGCTCTCGGCCGTGTCGGTCGAGTCCGCCTTGTCGCTGTCGTTGGCGCCGTGCTGCATCGCGACGTCGCTGTTGGTGACGCCGGTGTAGGGCGCGGTCAGCACGCCGAGGAACTCGGAGTTCGGCGCGTCCAGCTTGACGACGACGGTGTGGGCGTCCGGGGTCTCGATGGCGGTCACGCCGTCCATCATGAAGGACGGGCCGCTCTTCATGTGCTTGAGCCGCAGCCAGGACCACTTGACGTCCTTGGCCTCGACCGGCGAGCCGTCGGAGAAGGTCGCCTTGGGGTCGAGGTGGAAGGTGAACTGCGTCTGGTCGGCGTTGATCTCCCACTTGGTCGCGAGCGCCGGGACGATGGTCTTGTTGTCCGGGGCCAGGTCGACCAGCCGCTGGTAGACCGAGCTGATGTAGATCTGGCAGGTGTCGCAGAACGCCCGGGCCGGATCGAGCGAGTCGAGATCCATGTCGCGGGCGATCACCAAGGTGTCGCTGCCCGCGGCCTCGGCGCTGGCGATGATGCCGCCGGTCTGGGCCAGCCATCCGCCCGCCGCCAGGGCGACGGCGAAGACGCTGCCCGTCAGTGCCATCCGTCGTGTCTTCTTCACGATTCCACCTCCCATTTTCCCCTCCAGGTTTCCCCGGCGGGCGTCCGCCGAGGCGTTGCAGCCAGGCTAACGGTGTGGCGCGTCCAGCAGGGCGCGGGCCGTCTCGGCGATGCCGGCGGCATCGAGCTTGAAGTGCGCGTAGAGGGCGGCCGGCGGACCGACCGGCACGAACTGGTCCTCGACGCCGTGGCGCTTGAAGGGCAGGCGGTCGAGCTCGACCAGGACCTCGGCGATGGCGCTGCCCAGGCCGCCCATGACGTTGTGCTCCTCGACGCTGAGGATCGCGCCCGTCTCGGCCGCGGCCGCGCGGATCTCCCCGGCGTCGAGTGGCTTGATCGTGTGCATGTCGACGACGCGGACCGACACGCCTTCGGCCTCGAGCAGCGCCGCGGCATCGAGGCTCGGCCGCACCTCGGCGCCGGTCGCGACGATCGTCAGGTCCCGGCCCTCGCGCAGCCGGGTCGCCCTGCCGAAGCGGAAGTCCGCCGGCACCTCGGCATAGACCTCTGGATCGCGGCCGCGGCCGAGGCGGATGTACATCGCCCCGGGATGGTCGAGGCTGGCGCGCAGCACGGCCCTCAGCTGGTTGGCGTCGGCGACGCAGACCACCGTCAGGTCGGCGATCGTGCGCATCATGCCGAGGTCCTCCAGGGCATGGTGGCTGGTGCCGTAGAAGCCCATCGACAGGCCGGAGTGGTGGCCGACGACGCGCACCGGCATGCGCGGATAGGCGCAGTCGGTGCGGATCTGCTCGGCGCCGAGCAGGGCGCAGAACGAGGCGAAGGTCGCGGCGAAGGGCAACTGGCCGCAGGAGGCGAGGCCGGCCGCGGCGGTGATCATGTTCTTCTCGGCGATGCCGAAGTCGAAGAAGCGCTCCGGGTGCCGCGCCTTGAACTCGACCGTACGGTTGGCCGAGGCGAGGTCGGCGGTCAGCACGACGATGCGCGGGTCGCTCACGGCGAGCTCCGCCAGCTCCTGGCCCAGCACGAAGGCCGGCATCGCGGCGGCCGGCGTGCCCTTGACCGAGCGCGCGTCCTTGAGCTCCGGCGTCGGGGTCGTGCCGGTGAAGATGTCGCTCTGGTCCTGGGAGCCCTTGGCGGTCGCGCTCATCGGACCAGCTCCGGCGCCAGCGGCTGCAGGCCGGCCTCGAGCTCGGCGACGACCTCGTCGTAGTCGCTGCCGACCAGGTTGCCGACGTGCCAGTTGAGGCTCAGCTCCATGCGCTTGACTCCGCGCCCCTTGATGGTGTCGGCGACGATCATCCGCGGCGCGCCCTCGCCGACCGGCGGCAGGGCGTCGAAGGCCGAGAGGATCGCCTCGACGTCGTGGCCGTCGATGCGCGTCACCTGCCAGCCGAAGCTCTCGAAGCGCTTCTCGATCGGCTCGACCTGCATGACCTCCTCGGTCGTGCCGTCGATGCACAGTCGGTTGCGGTCGACGATCGCGACCAGGCCCTGCAGGCGGTAGTGGGCGGCGGCCATCGCCGCCTCCCAGACCTGGCCCTCGTGCAGCTCGCCGTCGCCGAGCATGCAGTAGACCCGGAAGCTGCGCTGCTGGACCCGGGCGCCGAGCGCCATGCCGAGGGCGATCGACAGGCCGTGGCCGAGCGAGCCGGAGCTGAAGTCGATGCCCGGCACCTTCTTCATGTCCGGATGGTCGCCGAACGGGCTGCCGAACCGGGTGTAGTTGTCGAGCAGGCCCTTGTCGAAGTAGCCGAGGTCGGCCAGCACCGGGTAGAGGCCGATCGCGGCATGGCCCTTGGACAGCACGAAGCGGTCGCGGTCCGGCCAGCCGGGCTGCGCCGGATCGATGCGCAGCTGGGCGTAGTAGAGCGCGGCCAGCAGCTCGGCTGCCGAGAAGGTGCTGGAATAGTGGCCGGCGCCGGCGATCCGCGACAGGCGCACCGTCTCCAGGCGGATGAACTTGGCCCGTTCGGCCAGGAAATCCGGCGAGACGTTGTGTCCGCTTCGAGCCTGCGAACCCTGCATTCCGGCTGTGCCTCCACCCTGACGCCCGGTCCGGCCGCGGCGGGCCGGTACCGGCTTCCCTGTCTGGCTCCGTGGCGCGTCCGCTTCTCGTCTCGGGTCGCGCCCTGCTGCGGGCGCGACGGCGCGGCCATCGTCAGCCAATCTGATATATCATATATCTAATCGGCGAACGGGCCGTCCTGTCAAGCGGCGAGGCTCGGCCGGCGGCTCTTCGGCGTCGGGGCGGGAGCGGGCTACCGCTTCGCGCTGCCGCCTGCGGTCGCGCCCTCGGCCTCTTCGAGCTCGCGCAGGTGCCTGACCAGGTTCTTGCCGCCCTCGAACAGGTCCTGTCGCACCGCCTCGCGCAGGTGATAGGCATCGCGCCGCTCCAGCGCCTCCAGGATCACCTCGTGCTGGTGCCGGTCGGCATAGACCGGCCGGGCGTGCGGGTAGAGGTCGTTGAGCAGCGGGCCGACCTGCATCCAGAGGCTCTCCAGGATCGAGATCACGACCGGCAGGTTCGAGCGCCAGTAGAGGCCGAAGTGGAAGTCGAAGTTCTCGTCCAGCGCGGCCCGGAAGTCGCCGCGGCGCTCGGCCTCGATCAGCCGCTCGTGGGTCGCCGCCAGGGTCGCGACGGCGGCGCGGTCCATGAAGGGCAGGGCGCGCTCGGCGGCCAGCGGCTCGAGGTGCAGCCGGACGTCGCGGATCTCCAGGTATTCCGGCAGGCTGAGCCGCTTGACCCGCACGTAGTGGCGCGGCTTGAGCTCCAGGGCGCCGTCGCGGACCAGCTGGAAGATCGCCTCGCGCACCGGCGTCTCGCTGGTGCCGAGCCGTCGGGCCAGGTCGCGGATCTTGAGCCGCTGGTCGGGCAGCAGCTCGCCGCGCATGAGCTGGCGGCGCAGCACGCGGTAGACCTGGTCGGCGAGGCTGGGGCCGCCGAGCAGCGGCGCCGGGCGCCCGCCCGCGCGCGCCGGCTCTTCGTGCGCCGCCGCCTCGTCGCGCTCCAGCTGCAGCTCTTCCACGCCCGTCCGGCTCCCTGCGGGAGCGGCGCCGGGCCGCATGCCCGGCTCGCCGCCGATCTCCGCTGCATGATATACCAGATCGACGGAACAAGCAGCGCCCGCCCGCCCATGACCCAGCCCCTGCTGTTCGGCGCTATCGCCGACGACCTGACCGGCGCCGCCGAGCTGGCCAGCCTGCTGGTCGCCGGCGGCGTCGCCTGCCCGCTGCTGACCGGCCCGGCGGCCGTCGCGCGACTCGAGGCGCCTGCCGTGGTGATCGGCCAGAAGTCCCGCACCGCACCGGCCGCCGAGGCCGTCGCGATGACCGCGCGCGCCGCCGAGGCGCTGCTGGCCCGGCAGGCGCGGCAGCTCTTCTTCAAGTACTGCGCGACCTTCGATTCCACGGCCGAGGGCAACATCGGCCCCTGCGCGGACCGGCTGATGGCGCTGACCGGCAGCGACCGGACCGCCTTCTGCCCGGCCTTCCCCGAGGTCGACCGCACGGTCTACCAGGGCCATCTCTTCGTCGCCGAGCAGCTGGTCTCGCGCTCGCCGAAGCGCTTCGACCCGCTGACGCCGATGACCGAGCCGGACCTCGTCCAGGTCCTGGCCGCCCAGACGGCGCAGCGCGTCGGCCTGCTGCCCCATGCCCTGCTGGCGCACGGCGCCGAGGCGGTGCGGGCCCGGGTTGCGGCCGAGGTCGCGGCCGGCGTCGCCTACTTCGTCACGGACGGCATCGACGAGGCGGACCTGCGGCAGGTGGCGGCGGCGACGGTCGACTGGCCGCTGATGACCGGCGGCTCCTCGGTCGCGGTCTACTATCCGGCGCTCTGGCGCAGCCGGGGCTGGCTGGCGGAGACGGGCGCACCGCCGCCGCTGCCGGCCGTCGCCGGCGGCGCCGCGGTGCTCGCCGGCAGCTGCGCGCCGCGGACGCTGGAGCAGCTCGATGCCTTCGCCGGCAAGCATCCGCTGCTGCAGCTCGACCTCGCCGCGCTCGCCGCCGACGAGGCGCGCCTCGGGCCGATCGTCGAGGCGCTCTGCGCCGCCGCGGCCCGCGGGCCGGTCGCCGTCGCCACCTCGGCGGGGCCCGAGGCGGTCGCGGCGATCCAGCAGAGACTGGGCATCGCCGGCGCGGCGGCGCTCGCCGAGCGGGTGCTGGGACGCTGTGCCGAGGCCCTGCTGGAGTCCGGCGTGCGCCGCTTCCTGGTCGCCGGCGGCGAGACCTCCGGGGCGGTCGTCGGCGCGCTCGGGCTGGACCTGCTGACCGTCGGCGCCTACCGGGGGCCCGGCATCGGCCGGGCCGTCGCCGAGACGCCGAGGCACGGCCGGGTCGCGCTCTGCCTGAAGTCGGGCAAGCTCGGTCCCGTCGAGATGTTCGAGCGGGTGCTGGGCGAGATGGCCGCCTGAGCCGCCGCCCGGGAAACCGAAGGGCGAGGCCTCAGCCGAAGCGGGCGGCGACGGCCGCGAAGGCGGCGTCGGTCGCCTCCAGGGCCCGGTCGATGTCGGCCGGCCGGTGCGCCGCCGAGAGGAACATGTTGTGCCAGGGGTGCAGGTAGACGCCGCGCCGCACGGTCTCCGAGGTGAAGAGGTTGCCGCGCTCGAAGTCGCTGTCGCCCTCGAAGAGGATCAGCGGCATCTGGGCCGGGCCGCTCTGGCGGAGGCCGACGCCGTGGGCCGCGGCCTGGGCGGCGAGGCCGTCGCGCAGGCGCTGGCCCATCGCCGCCATCTGCGCGATCCCGCCACCGTCGCGCAGCTTGCCGATCGTCGCGATCGCCGCCGCCATGGCGACGGCGGTGCACCAGAAGGAGCCGGTGACGAAGATCTCGCTCGCTGCGGCGCGGAAGGCGTCGCTGCCGGTGACCGCGGCCAGGGCATAGCCGTTGGCGATCGCCTTGCTCCAGGCCGAGAGGTCGGGACGCACGCCGAGCGGCTCCCAGCTGCCGGCGATGTCCAGCCGGAAGCCGGCGCGCACGTCGTCGAGCACCAGCGCGGCGCCGCTCGCGTCGCAGAGCGCGCGCGCCTTGCGGGCGAAGGCCGGGGCGGCGAGCTCCTGGTCGCGGCGGGCGTCGTGGCGGAAGGCCGTCGCCAGGATCGCCGCCAGGTCGTCGCCGGCCTCCTGCGCCGCCGCCTCCAGGCTGTCGGGGTCGTTGTAGTCGTAGTGCAGGATGTGGGCGCGGTCCTCGGCCGTGACGCCGGCCAGCGACGGCGTGCACCAGGGCACGGCGCCGTGATAGGAGCCGCGTGCGACCAGGATCTTGCGCCGCCGCGTCGCCGCCCGCGCGATGGTCACGCAGGTCGTCGTCGCATCGGTGCCGTTCTTGGAGAACAGCGCCCAGTCGGCGTGGGCGACGGTGCCGACCAGCAGCTCGGCGAGCTCGACCAGCAGCGGCGAGGGGCCGTTCATGATGTCGCCGAGCCTGGCTTGGGCGGCGGCCGCGGCATCGACGTCGGGATCGCGGTAGCCCAGCACCATCGGCCCGAAGCCGCACATGAAGTCGAGGTACTCGTTGCCGTCGGCGTCCCACAGGCGGCAGCCCTCGGCGCGCCAGAAGAACTGCGGGAAGGCCGCGGGCAGGCGCGCGGCGTTCATGTGTCCCCACATGCCACCGGGGATCACCTTGCGGGCCCGCTCGCGCAGGGCCCTGTCCTGGTCGCGCGGCGGCGCCTCGCTGCCGGAGCCGCCAGCCTCGTTCTGCTGTCCTTGCGGAAGCGCACTCATCCCCGTCACCTGCTACCGGATTTTTGATATATCATATATCCGAATCGCCGCTGGTCAATCGCCTCGCCGATGCGCGGCACCACCGCGGCGCTCAGGGCTTCGGAACCGCGGCTTCCAGCTCCTGCACGACGAAGCCGGCGGCCCGGCGGAAGGCCTCGTCCGTGTCGCCGCGGAAGGTGATCGAGCGGTCGAGAACCAGCTTGTCCCGCTCCAGGTCCACGGCCTGCACCTTCCCCCACTGGATCAGGGTGCTCATCTTGTGGATCCCGCCGTAGACCAGGAAGCGCGCGCCAGCCTTCCGGGCCGCGGCGACCAGTGCGTCCGGCCCAAGGCTGCCGACGGAGCAGGCCGATTCCGGACAGCCGAGAGGAACGACGCTGTAGCCGCCCTCGGCCAGGCTCTGCCGCAGGATGCCGGCGAAGGCCCCCACGCGCGCCGCATGCTCGGCGGCCTGGTCGCGCGGCTCGCCGGAGGTGTCGCTGTAGTCGAAATCGGCGACGGCGACGCGCAGCGCGGCGCCGGCGGCCGATCCGGGGCTGCCCATGACCGCCGCGGTCAGCAGCGCCAAGGCGGCCAGAAGCGCCTTCCTGTTTCGTCCCATGGCGGGCCTCGTCTCCCTGTCGTGCCCGACCGCCGCGCCTGCCGCGAGGGGGAGTCCTGCCGCGGCACGCTGGTCGCCCGCTCCGGGCTCGGCCAGCCTCGCGCTCAGGAATCCCCGGTCGTGCAGGCCTGAAGGCTCTTCTTGGGCGTCGGGTGCAGGCGCTGGCCGTTCCTGATCACAAGGTTCAGCGGATTGAAGCCCAGGCGATAGGCCAGCTCGGCCGGCCGCTCGATGTCCCAGACGACCAGGTCGGCGACCTTGCCGACCTCCAGCGTGCCGTGGCTGTCGCCGAGGCCGAGCGCCCTGGCGGCGACCCGGGTCGCGCCGGCCAGCGCCTCCTCCGGGGTCAGGCCGAAGAGGATGCAGGCCATGTTGAGCATGGCGAGCAGGGAACTGACCGGGCTGCTGCCCGGGTTGCAGTCGGTCGCCACGGCCATCTCGACGCCGGCCTGGCGGAAGGCCGCGACCGGAGGCTTCGTCTCGTCCTTCAGGGTGTAGAAGGCGCCGGGCAGCAGCACCGCCACCGTGCCGGCCTTGGCCATGGCGCGGATGCCGTGCTCGTTGGCGTACTCCAGGTGCTCCGCCGACAGCGCCTTGAAGCGCGCCGCCAGGGCCGCGCCGCCGCCGTCGGTCAGCTGGTCGGCGTGCAGGCGGACCGGCAGGCCGAGCGCGCTCGCGGACTCGAACAGGCGGGCGACCTGGTCGGCGTCGAAGGCGATGGTCTCGCAGAAGGCGTCGACCGAATCGGCGAGCTTCTCCTGCGCCAGCCGCGGCAGCAGCCCGATCATCGTCTGGAGGTAGCCGTTCGGGTCGTCCTTGAACTCGGGCGGCACGGCGTGGGCGCCCAGGAAGGTCTTGTGCACCGTGACCGGCTGGCTCTCGCCGAGGCGCCTGGCGACCCTGAGCTGCTTGACCTCCTGCTCCGGCTCCAGGCCGTAGCCCGACTTGATCTCGACCGTCGTGACGCCCTCGGCCATCAGGGCCTGCAGGCGCGGCAGGCTGGCGGCGAAGAGGGCCTCCTCGTCGGCCGCCCGCGTCGCGCGCACGGTCGAGAGGATGCCGCCGCCGGCCCTGGCGATCTCGGCGTAGCTCGCGCCGCCCAGCCGCTGCTCGAACTCCCCGGCGCGGTCGCCGCCGTGGACCAGGTGCGTGTGGCAGTCGATCAGGCCCGGCGTCACCCAGCGGCCGTCGAGGTCGTAGATGCGCTTGGCCAGGGCACCGGGCCGGGCGGTCAGGTCGTCGAGCGCGCCGATCCAGGCGATGCGCCCGTTGGCGATGCCCAGCGCCCCCGACTCGATGGCGCCGTACCTGGCCTTGCCCGGGACCATGGTGGCCAGGCGGGCGTTGATGAGGACGCTGTCCCACATGACGCGGCACTATCTCCCGTCGGCTGCGTTTGCGGAAGCTTGTTTCTCGCCTTCCTGGCATGCTTTCTAGCCGCCTTTGCCGGACACTTCCCCCGAGGGACGACAATGTCACGTGCTGTTTTCGCGTCTTCGGCAAGGCTGCCCGGCGGCTGGGCGCGCGACGTGACCTTCGCGATCGACGAGGCCGGCAGCCTGGCCTCGGTGACGGCGGACAGCCGACCGGCGCCGGATGCCGAGCGCGCGGCCGGCCCGGTCGTGCCCGGCCAGCCGAACCTGCACAGCCATGCCTTCCAGCGTGCCATGGCCGGCCTCGCCGAGCGGGTCGGCCGGGCCGGCGCCGGCGGCAAGGGCGGCAGCGGGGAGGGCGGCGGCGCCAACGACTCCTTCTGGGCCTGGCGGGAGACGATGTACCGCTTCCTGCCGCACCTCGGCCCGGACGAGCTGGAGGCGGTGGCGGCGCAGCTCTACGTCGAGATGCTGGAGGCCGGCTATGTCGGCGTCGGCGAGTTCCACTACCTGCATCACGACCCCGCCGGCGCCGCCTACGCCGATCCGGCCGAGATGGCCCTGCGCCTGATCGCGGCGGCGCGGGCGACCGGCATCGGCCTGACCCTGCTGCCGGTGCTCTACGGCTACGGCGGCTTCGGCGGGCAGCCGGCCGGCGAGGGGCAGCGCCGCTTCCTCAACGCGCCCGATGCGCTGCTCGCCGTCGTCGAGCGCGCCATCCGGGAGCTTGCGGGCGACCCGCAGGGCCGGGTCGGCCTCGCGCCGCACAGCCTGCGCGCGGTGACGCCCGAGACGTTGCGCGACGGCCTGGCCGGGCTCGCCGCGCTCGATCCCCGAGCGCCGGTCCACATCCACGTCGCCGAGCAGACGAAGGAGGTCGAGGACTGCCTCGCCTGGTCCGGCCGCCGGCCGGTGCGCTGGCTGCTCGACGAGGCAGGACCCGACGCGCGCTGGTGCCTGGTCCACGCGACCCACATGACCGCCGACGAGACCCGCGACCTCGCGGCCAGCGGCGCGGTCGCCGGGCTCTGCCCGACCACCGAGGCCAACCTCGGCGACGGCTTCTTCCCGGCGCCGGACTACCTCGCCGCGGGCGGTGCCTGGGGCATCGGCTCCGACAGCCACATCTCGGTCGACCCGGTCGAGGAGCTGCGCTGGCTGGAGTACGGCCAGCGCCTGCTGCTGCGCCGGCGCAACGTGCTGGCCGGCGCCAGCGGCCATCTCGGCGAGGACCTCTGGCTGGCCTCGGCGGCCGGCGGCGCGCGGGCACTCGGCCGGCCGACCGGGCGGCTGGCGCCGGGCTGCCGGGCCGACCTGGTGGTGCTGGACTCGGAGTCGCCCTGCCTCGCCGGCCGCGAGGGCGCGGCGCTGCTCGACGCCGCGGTCTTCGCCGGCAACCGGCGCCCGCTGCGCGACGTCATGGTCGGCGGCCGCTGGTGCGTGCGCGAGGGCCGGCACCTCGCGCGCGAGGCGGTGCGCGCCGGCTTCGATGCCGCGATGGCGCGGCTGACCGCCTGACCGGCCGGCCCGCGATTTCCCCTTGGGTCGCGGCGGCGGCTTCGCTAGGCTTTCCGCCCAGAACGATGAGCACGCTCGTTTTCGACAGCGGCGAGGAGCTTCCCGCCGCACAGATCGCCCAGATCCGCCACCGCGCCGCCTACGTGGAGACGCTGGTCGGCTGTCTCGAAGACGCCCCGCGGCTGGAGCCCGAGCTCTACGGCAGCTACGACGACTGGTACCTGCAGGCCCTCGAGGACGGGCTGTTCCGCCGCGTCTTCGTCGTCGAGGTGCGCGAATGGCGCCGCCACGTCGAGGACCTGCTGCGCGACCAGCTGACCCGCAACGGCGTCGACTCGGCCTGGTGGGACGGCCTCTGCGAGGCGCCGGCGGCGAGCGGCGACGGCGAGGTCGAGCGCCTGCGCCGCGGCCTCGCCGAGGGCCTGGGCCTCGAGCTGCCGGGCGCGCTCTGGCGGGACCTGGAGGAGCTGGTCGCCGTCGCGCGCACCATCGCCGAGGGCACCCGGGTCGCGCGCGCCGTGCTGCAGCGCCGCTACGAGAGCTACTTCAGCGACCTCGACGCCTTCGGCGACGGCGACCCGGGCGGCCGCCTGACCCTGAACGCCGAGCACGCCCGTCGGGCCTTCGCCGCCGTCGAGGCCTTCTGGGCGGCGCTGCCCTATCGCGTGGTCGGCGAGGGCGTGGCGTAGCGGCGACGGCGCCCGGGGGAGCCTTCGCGACCCCGCCTCGGGAATCGCCCCCACCTTAGCGATTAGCGACCCCGCTTGACGCGCCTCTGATAGTGGGCGGCGAGGGAAGGGGCTATAGCCGACTCCATTGGTCTTTTCCTCGGGGGCGGTCCGTCCGTGCCGGCCCCGCGCCTCGATGGAGTTGCTGATGGATCGTTCCTCGGGTCGCCGGCGCGGCTCCGGCCGCGAGCGCCGCTCGGTCGGCGCCTTCTCGCAGATGCCCTGGTCGCCGCCGAGCAACCCCTACGCGCCGCTCGACGTCATCTCGGCCGACCAGGTCGAGGCGATCCACAACGCCTCGCTCGAGGTGCTCGAGAAGATCGGCATGGATTTCCTCCATCCCGAGGCCCACGACATCCTGCGCAAGGCCGGGGTCGCGGTGACCCCGGGCAGCAACCGCCTGCGCTTCGACCGCGGCTTCATCGAGGAGGCGGTCGCCAAGGCGCCGTCCGAGTTCGTGCTGCATGCGCGCAACCCGGCGCACCACATCCCGGTCGGCGGCAACCGCATGGCGATCTGCTCGGTCGGCAGCGCGCCCAACGTCAGCGATCTGGAAGGCGGCCGGCGCGACGGTAATGCCAAGGACTACGACGACCTGCTGCGCCTGACGCAGATCTTCAACTGCGTCCATGTGCTGGCGGGCTATCCGGTCGAGCCGGTCGACCTGCCGCCCGAGACGCGGCACCTCGACTGCCTGCGCTCCGCCGCCGTGCTGACCGACAAGTTCTTCCACGCCTACTCGCTGGGCCGCACCCGCATCCTCGACGGCATCGAGATCGCCCGCATCGCGCGCGGCATCTCCGAAGAGCAGCTCTCACGCGAGCCGAGCCTGTTCAGCGTGGTCAACACCTCCTCGCCGCTGCGCCTCGACAACCCGATGATCGAGGGCTGCATCGAGATGGCGCGGCGCAACCAGCCGATCGCGGTGACGCCCTTCACCCTGTCCGGTGCCATGGCGCCCGCCACCATCGCCGGCGCGCTGGTCCAGCAGAACGCCGAGGCGCTGGCGACCATCGCCTTCCTGCAGACCGTCAATCCCGGCACGCCCTGCTTCTACGGCGGCTTCACCTCGAACGTCGACATGAAGTCGGGGGCGCCGGCCTTCGGCACGCCGGAGTACGCCAAGGCGGCCCTGGCCGGCGGCCAGCTGGCGCGGCGCTACCGCATCCCCTACCGCTCCTCGAACGTCAACGCCTCGAACTGCGTCGACGCCCAGGCCGCCTACGAGAGCGAGATGTCGATCTGGGCGGCCAGCCTCGGCCACGTCAACCTGATGATGCACGGCGCCGGCTGGCTGGAGGGCGGCCTCACCGCCTCCTTCGAAAAGTTCGTGCTCGACTGCGAGCTGCTGCAGATGATGGAGGCCTTCCTGCAGCCGATCGTCGTCGACGAGGACACGCTCGGCTTCGCGGCCATGGCCGATGTCGGCCCCGGCGGCCACTTCTTCGGCACGGCCCACACGCTGGAGCGCTACGAGACCGCCTTCTATGCCCCCGTCCTCTCCGACTGGCGCAACTTCGAGAGCTGGGAGGAGGCGGGCTCCGAGGACGCGACGATCCGCGCCCACAAGCTCTACCGCCGCCTGCTTGCCGAATTCGAGCCGCCGCCGCTGGATCCGGCGATCAAGGAGGAACTCGACGCCTTCGTCGAGCGCCGCACCCGCGAGGGCGGCGCCAAGGCAGCGTAGGTCGGGTGCGGGTCGGGGTCGATTCCGGACGGACCGAAATCAGCCTAGACTGAGCCCTCCGACAAGGGGGGACGTGCCATGGACACGCTGTTTGCCGCCCTCGACCTCGCGGGCGTCTTCGTCTTTGCGATCTCGGGTGCGCTGGCGGCTTCGCGCAAGCAACTCGACATCTTCGGGTTCCACTTCATCGCCACGGTGACCGCGATCGGCGGCGGCACCCTGCGCGACGTGCTGCTCGGCCGGACGCCGGTGTTCTGGGTCGAGCACCCGCACTTCATCTGGCTGACCGGCGTCGCCGCCCTGGTGGTCTATTTCCTGGCGCCGGCCGTGCAGTCGCGCGAGAAGCTGCTGATCTGGGCCGATGCGATCGGCCTCGCCATCTTCGCGGCGGGCGGCACCATCGTCACCCAGCAGACCGGCGCGCCGCCCGGGGTGGTCATCCTGATGGGCGCCGTCTCGGCGACCTTCGGCGGCCTGATCCGCGACATCGTCTGCCGCGAGATGCCGCTGCTGCTGCGCAAGGAGATCTACATCACCGCGGCCGCGGCGGGCTCTGCGCTGATGGTCGTGCTCGAACAGCTCGGGCAGCCGGTCGAGGTCGGCTACCTGGCCTGCGTCGTCGTAACCTTCGTGATCCGCGGTCTTGCGATCCGCTACAGCCTCAGCCTGCCGGCCTACAGGCCGCGACCCGCAGGCGGCGGCACCGTCGGGACGTGACCGCCGGGGCCTACTCCGCCGCGGTCGGCATCACCGGGGCGCCGTAGCCCTTGCGGATCGCGCCGCCGTGCACGTGCATCATCTCGAGCTCGGACTCGTCGTGCTCGGCGACCGGCTCCAGCGACTCGTCGCAGTAGGCCTCGATCGAGCCCTCGCGCAGGATCTTGCGGCGCAGGGTCTCCAGGGTCAGGAACAGCCAGAGCCAGCGGGCGTGGCTGGCCGCGACCTCCCAGACCCGGCGCGGGTAGAAGAGCAGCGGGTTCTCCAGCGGCAGGCCGGAGCGGCGCTGGGTGCGGACCTTGCGGCGGAACCAGCCGCCCTGGACCGGATGGACGTTCTCGATGGCGACGAAGCCGGCGAACCAGAGCAGCGGCAGGACCATCTTGTGGAGCGGGATGCCGCTCGGCCCGGCGCGGCGCAGCACGCGCTCCAGGTGCTCCCGGTCGTAGAACGATTTCCAGGCCGCGTGATAGGCCCGGTACAGCTCGGCCTCGCTCATCGCCGGATGGTCGATGGTGACGTGCTCGATGTCGTACTTGTTCATGTCGGGGTCCATGCGGACGCCCGCGAGGGTCATCTTCCTGTGGTCCTCGGAGCCCGGCAGCGGGGTCAGGATGTTGAACTCGACCAGGTCGACCGGCAGCTCGCGCTTCAGGATCTCGACGTCGCGCGCGATCTTCTCGGGGGTATCGCCGGGGAAGCCGAGGATGTAGCCGGCATAGGTCGTGCCGCCGCCGGCCTTCAGGGCCTGCAGCATCTTGCGGTACTCCCAGATCTTGTTCTGGTTCTTCTTCGCGGCGACCAGGTTGTCCGGGTTGATGTTCTCCAGGCCGACGAAGATCCGGTGCGCGCCGGCGCGCAGCGCCTTCTCGATGAAGCGCGGCGTCTTGTGGCACAGGGTGTCGACCTGGATGATGAACTTGATGTTGAGGCCTTCCTGCTCGCGCAGCTGGATGATCCGGTCGAGGATCGCCTCCCAGTTCTTGTTCCGGGCAAAGTTGTCGTCGGTGATGAAGAAGCGCCGCACGCCCTGGGCGACGTTGGTGCGGATCAGCGCCTCGACGTCGTCGGCGCTGCGGTAGCGCGAGACCCGGCCCTGGACGTTGATGATCGTGCAGAAGGAGCACTGGAAGGGGCAGCCCCGGCCGGCGTCGAACGAGCTGTAGTGGCCGGCGGCGCGGCGGACGACCTCGGCCGGCAGGAAGGGCGCCGTCGCGGCCTCCATGCCCGGCAGGTCGTCCATGTAGTTGTAGAGCGGCTTGAGGCGACCCTCGTAGGCGTCGCGCAGCACCTCGTCGAGCCGCCCCTCGGCCTCGCCGGCATAGATGCTGACGCCGAGCGCCTGGGCCTCGCGGATGTCCGCGGGCAGTTCCGGCAGCATGGCGAGGCAGCCCGAGACGTGGAAGCCGCCGACGACCACCGGCACCTCGGCGGCGCGCAGCTGGCGGGCGATGTCGAGCGCACGCGGGAACTGGTTCGACTGCACGCCGACCAGGCCGACGAAGCCGCCGGCACCGGCCGTGCGGATGCTCTGGACGATGTCCCTGATCGGGACGATGCGGTTGAACTCGTCATAGGCCTCGACGGCGATCTCGACCTCGGGGCCCAGGATCTGCTGCTCGGCGCATGCGCGCGACAGGCCGTAGAGCGTCGCCAGGCTGTTCGAGGGGATCGCGGAGCGCAGCCACTGGATGACGTAGCCGTCGTCGTCGTAGTGCGACGGCTTGATCAGCACGATCTGGAAACGGCGCTTGGCGGCTGAGACCATGACGATGCCCCCGCTGGCTCGTGGTCCGTCGAATCGCCGGCCGATCTTCCTTTCGCCTCGACCTGCCTGCGACCGTCGAAAAATCGATGGTTCCAAGAAAGTCCGAAAAAAATGGCGGAAGTACTATAGGGGAGCAGCGCGGAGCGGAGAACCCATTTCTACTCGGGGTCGCACGGAATTGTCCGGCCGGCATGCCCGGCTGGCGGGCTCCGGACTCCGGGCGGGCAAATATATCCGGCCGGGCAGAAAGATTAGGAAGCTAATAGGACGTCGATGTCTCGCTGCCCTCGGCGGGCGCGGCGGCGACCGGCCGGGCGTCGCCGAGCGGCGTCACGATCAGGCCGCCGGGATGCAGCGGCCGCTCCTTCTGGTGCAGCCCGAAGCGGGCGATTACCTCGCCGTAGCCGCGGAACAGGTAGCTGCCGTTGTCCGTCAGATAGCGCGCGCGCTCGGCGCGGTAGGCGGCCGGGATCCGGTACCAGGGCAGGCCGGGCCGCTCGTGATGGACGGCGTGCAGGTTGTTGTTCAGGAACAGCAGGGCCCAGGGCCAGGCCGCCTCGACGATCGCCGTGCGCTCGCGGACGTTGGGCACCGCGCGGTGCTCGAGGAACGAGCGGACCAGCGAGAGGGCGATGCCCGGCAGGGCGAAGAAGCCGAGATAGGCGCCGAGGCTCATGCCGCAGACCGCCACGGCCCAGGTCAGCACCAGGCCGACGCCGGCGACCTGCAGCAGCCAGACCGGCAGGTCGAAGCGGCCGCCGAGCCACTGGCCGAGCTCGCCGCGATAGAAGCGGCAGATCGCGAAGACCGGCCCCAGGACCATGCGGCCGAGCAGGCAGTTGCGCAGGCCGTAGAGGCCGCGCAGCGGCGCCGGCAGGGCACGCCAGCGCTCCGGCGGCAGGTAATAGCTCTCCGGATCGAGCTGCGGGTCGGTCAGGACCTCGTCGCGGTGATGCTGCAGATGGCCGTCGCGATAGCGCTCGTAGGGCAGCCAGAGCCAGAGGTTGGGCAGCACCAGCAGGCGGTTGAGCCAGGGCAGGCGGGTCGGGTGGCCGTGCACCACCTCATGCTGCAGCGACGAGTGCCAGGCGACCAGGTAGGCGCCGATCGGCAGCAGCAGCCAGGGCGGCAGCCGGTCGTGGAACCAGGTCGCGAGGCCGAAGCCCAGATAGATCGCGGCGGCGACCGCGACGGTCGGCCATTCGACCACGGGGACACAGGCGCCGGTCCGGGCGTTGTCGAGTCGGGCGCCCGCGCTCGGGGCGGTCACAAGGGTGGCAGCCGGGTGCACCTGCGTGGACGCGGCGCGCTCCGGCGTGCCAGAGTTCGCCGCCCGGACATTGGCCGGCGGCGGGAGGAACCTATCTTGCCTGTCGCTGTCGCTCACGGCTGGTAACCAAGGGTTGCAGAACGAAGAGAAAACGACACAACGTTGATAAAGCGAAACATCGTTGACTTTGTACAACAGACGGGAGGTCGGCGCAAGCTGCGCCGTGCCGCGCATGCAGCGTGACGAGGTGGTCGGGGTGTTCCGGGAACGCCTGCTCAAGGTCATCGAGCGGCAGGGCGTGTCGCGCTCGGCCTTCGCCCAGCAGGTCGGGCTCGACCGCTCGACGCTGTCGCAGCTGCTGTCGCCGGACAACGAGCGGCTGGCGCGCGCCGAGACGATCGTGGCGATCGCCCGCGAGGGCAAGGTCAGCGTCGACTGGCTGCTTGGCCTGAGCCAGGAGGAGGGGCGGGGTGCCGAGGTCGTCTCCAACGCCATGGAGATCGAGGCCGGCTCGGCCGGCAAGCTCGACGAGACGCTGGCGCGCTGGCACACCGAGGCCGCCGGCTACAAGATCCGCTACGTGCCGACCACCCTGCCGGACCTGCTCAAGACCGAGGAGGTCATCGCCCACGAGTATCGCGACTACGGCGAGCGCGTGCCGCAGAGCCAGTTCGAGCGCGCGGAGGCCAGGCTCGCCTACAGCCGCAAGCCGGAGACCGAGATGGAGGTCTGCTCGTCCTGGCAGTCGGTCGAGGGCTTCGCCAAGGGCGAATCGATCTGGCGCGACCTGCCGGCGGCGGCGCGGCGGCGCCAGATCGAGCAGATGATCGCGATCTGCGACGAGCTCTATCCGACCTTCCGCTGGTTCCTCTACGACGGCCTCAGGCGCTATGCCTCGCCGCTCACCGTCTTCGGGCCGCAGCGTGCCGCGCTCTATCTCGGCAACATGTATTTCGTGTTCAACGGCACCGACCAGATCCGCGTTCTGACCAAGCACTTCGACGACCTGGTGCGGGCCGCGACGGTCCAGCCGCCGGACGTCATGGCCTTCCTGGAGGGACTGATGGCCAAGTATCTCTCGCCGGCCAAGGCGCGCAGCCGATGACCGCGCCCTCGACCGGCACCCTGGCCGGCGGCTGCCTGTGCGGCGCCGTCCGCTTCGAGCTGACCGGGACGCCGCGCCCGCCGGTCGCCTGCCACTGCTCGCAGTGCCGCAGGACCAGCGGCCACTACGGCGTGTTCACGGCCGTGCCGCTGGACGGCTTCCGCCTGACCGCGGCCGGCGGCCTCAAGTGGTTCCGCTCCTCGGACGTCGCCGAGCGAGGCTTCTGCGGCGACTGCGGCTCCAGCCTGTTCTGGAAGCCGAGCGGCGCGGGCTACGTGGCGGTCGCCGCCGGCGCCCTGGACAAGCCGACGGGCCTCAGCCTGGCCGGCCACATCTTCGCCGCCGACAAGGGCGACTACTACGCGCTCGCCGACGGTCTTCCGGTCTATCCCGGCGGCGACGGCGGCCGGCTCGACGCCGGCGCCAGCAAGCAGTCGTGAGCGCGCGATGACGGGGACGCGGAGCGCCGCCGCGCCGGTGGTCGGGCTCGCCAGCCTGCCGATGTACGACCTGCCGGAGCTGCGCTGGGCGACCGACGCCTGGTGGCAGGGCCTGGCCCTGCACCTGCGCGAGGCCGGCCTGCGCAACCTGCCGGAGGCGCTGAGCCGCCCGGAGCCGGGGCGCGGGGCCGGCGGCGAGGCCGATCCCGTGCCGCTGCTGCGCGATCCCCGCCTGGTGATCGGCCAGACCTGCGGCTATCCGCTGACCCACGGCCTGGCCGGCTGGGTCTCCTACCTCGGCACGCCGCGCTACGCCGCGCCGGGCTGCAAGGGCAGCGACTACCGCAGCTTCGTCGTGCTGCGCGCGGACGATCCGGCCGAGACCCCGGCGGCCCTGCGCGGCCGGCGCGCGGTGATCAACGGCTGGGACTCGCAGTCCGGCATGAACGCGCTGCGCGCCCTGGTGGCGCCGCACGCCCAGGCCGGCCGCTTCTTCGCCCAGGTCGTGACCTCGGGCGCCCATCGCCGCTCGCTGGCGATGATCCGGGAGGGGCGGGCGGACCTCGCCGCGATCGACTGCGTCACGCTCGAGCTGCTGCGCCGGGTCGATCCGGCGGCGCTGGAGGGCCTGGAGGCGCGCTTCGAGACGCCGGCCGCGCCGGCGCTGCCCTACGTCACGCGCCACGGCGTCAAGCCCGGCCTGCTGGCCGCGCTGCGCGCCGGCATCAAGGCGGCCCTGGCCGACCCGGAGCTCGCCGAGGTCAGGGCAGCCCTGCTGCTGACGGGCATGGACTTCGACCGCGCCGCCGACTACTCGGTGATCACCGAGATGGAGCGGACCGCCGAGCTGCTGGGCTATCTCGCCCTGGCGTGAGGTCGGTGCCGGAGAGGGCTTCACCCTTCGACAGGCTCAGGATGAAGCCCTTTCGATGGGCGAGAGCCCATCGGTCGCTTCATGGTGAGCTTCATCCTGAGCCTGTCGAAGGGCGAACCATGGAGCGACAGGCGCCACGGGCGTCGAGTTGCGAATCGAACGAGGCACAAGGGGGAAAGCAATGGCTGCGCTCTGCGATCTGACGGCGGTCGAGCTGGCGAAGGGGATGCGGGCGCGCGAGCTCTCGCCGGTGGAGCTGCTGGACAGCTGCCTGGAACGCATCGCCGCGGTCAACCCGACGCTCAACGCCGTGGTCGCGACCGACGAGCCGGGCGCCCGCAAGGCAGCCGAGGCCGCCGAGGCCGCCTTCGCCGCCGGCGAGGATCCGGGGCCGCTGGCCGGCCTGCCGCTCGGCATCAAGGACCTCAACGAGACCAGGGGCCTGAAGACGACCTACGGCTCCCTGATGTATTCGGAGTTCGTGCCGACCGCCGACTGCGGCGTGGTCGCCAGCCTGCGCGCCGGCGGCGGCAGCATCTTCGCCAAGACCAACACGCCGGAGTTCGGCGCCGGCGCCAACACGACCAACAAGGTCTACGGCGTCACCGGCAATCCCTACGACCCGGCGCTCACCTGCGCCGGCTCGTCGGGCGGCTCGGCCGTCGCGCTGGCGACTTCCATGCTGCCGCTGTGCAACGGCTCGGACCTCGGCGGCTCGCTGCGCACGCCGGCCGGCTACTGCGGCGTCGTCGGCCTCAGGCCGACACCCGGCACGGTGCCCGACGAGACCCGGGTCAACGCCTTCTCGCCGCTCTCGGTCGAGGGGCCGATGGGCCGCACGGTCGCCGACTGCGCGCTGCTGCTCTCGGCCATGCTGAAGGGCAACACCGGCGAGGCGCTGGATCCCTACGCCGGGCGCCCGGCGGACGCCAGCCTGCTGGGCGCGCTGCCCGAGGTCGACCCCGGCCGCCTCAAGGTCGCCTTCACCGAGGATCTCGGCTTCGCGCCGGTCTCCCAGCAGGTCCGCGGCCTGTTCCGCCAGCGCCGCCAGGCGATCGGCGGCCTCTTCGCCGAGGCCCAGGACCGCGACCCGGAGCTCGGCGAGGCCGACCGGCTGTTCGAGACGCTGCGCGGCCTCAACTTCGTCGCCAGCTACGCCAAGACCTACCGCTCGAAGCCGGAGTCCCTGGGCCCGAACGTCAAGGCCAACGTCGAGCTCGGCCTGAAGCTCGGCGCCGAGGAGCTGGGCTGGGCGGCCGCCGAGCACAGCCGCCTGTTCCACCGCTTCGTCGGCTTCATGGAGCAGGTCGACCTGCTGATCGCGCCGACCGCCTCGGTGCAGCCCTTCGACAAGACCCAGCTCTATCCGGCCGAGGTCGACGGCCGGAAGCTGCCGACCTACATCGCCTGGGTCGCGATCACCTACGGCCTGTCGCTGACCGGCCACCCGGTGCTCTGCCTGCCCTGCGGCCTCGACGAGAACGGCCTGCCCTTCGGCCTGCAGATCGTCGGCCGGCGCCGGCAGGAGGGCCGGCTGCTGGCGATCGGCGCGGCCCTGGAGCGGGCCTTCCGGGACATCCCCGGCTGCGCCGCGCCGAAACCCGACCTCGCCCGCCTCGCCGCCGCCTGATCCGCCTCGCGGCATGGTCGGAACGCATGGCCGCCCCGACTTGCCGGGGCGGGGGCTTCCTGCTTTGCTGAAGCCAATTCCCTGATCCCCCGGGTCGAAACCACGGAGCGTTCCATGAGTCAGCGTCTGTTCATCGGCGGCAAGGTCATCGACGGCGACGGCAAGGCCCTGGAGGGCCACGGCGTCCTGGTCTCGGGCGAGCGGATCGCGCGGGTCGCACCGGCCGCCGAGTTCGAGGGCTTCGCCGGGGAGCGTGTCGATACCGCCGGCATGACGCTGCTGCCCGGCCTGATCGACTGCCACGTCCATCTCTGCAGCGGCGCCGAGGCCGACCCGGGCTCCGCCCAGGCCAAGCTGAGCGCGGCGCAGATCGCCATGCGCGCCCTGGAGCGCGCCCAGACGACCCTGGCCGGCGGCATCACCGCGGTGCGCGACTGCGGCGGCAAGGACTACATCGAGTTCGCCGTGCGCGACGCCTGCAACGCCGGCATCCAGCTCGGCCCGACGATCATGGCCTCGGGCCGGATGATCTGCATGACCGGCGGCCACGGCAACCGCAACGGCCGGGTCGCCGACGGCGTCGACGAGGTGGTCAAGGCGGTGCGCGAGCAGATCCACGCCGGCTGCGACTTCGTCAAGATCATGGCGACCGGCGGCGTGATGACCCCGGGCGTCGATCCGCAGGACGCGCACTACTCGCCCGAGGAGATGGCCGCCGGCATCGCCGAGGGCCACCGCTTCCACCGCACCTGCGCCAGCCATGCCCAGGGCGAGGAGGGCATCCTCAACGCCGTGCGCGGCGGCATCGATTCCATCGAGCACGGCTTCTTCCTGACCGAGAAGACGATCGAGGAGATGATGCAGCGCGGCACCTACCTGGTGGCCACGCTCTCGGCCCTGCGCAACATCCTGGGCAACGGCCACCTGGTGCAGCCCTACGTCATCGAGAAGTCCAGGAAGTACGGCGAGTTCCATGTCGAGTCCGTGAAGCGCTACTACGCGGCGGGCGGCAAGATGGCGATGGGCACCGATGCCGGCACGCCCTTCAACAAGCACGGCGAGAACGCCCAGGAGCTGCGCTTCCTGGTCGAGGTCGGCGTCAAGCCGATGGACGCCATCACCATCGCGACCCGCAACGGCGCCGACCTGATGCGCCTGGAGGAGCGGGGCACCGTGACCGAGGGCAAGTTCGCCGACCTGCTGGTCGTCTACGGCGATCCCCTGGCCGACATCGCCGCGGTCGCCGATCCGGCGAACCACGCCCTGGTCGTCAAGAACGGCCGGGTCGCCGCCGACAAGCGGGCGAGCGCCGCCGAGCAGCGGCGCGCCGCCGAGTAGGGCGGGCCGGCCGATGACCGCCGTGCCGGCCGTCGAGGCGCTGCTGTTCGACGTCTTCGGCACGGTGGTCGACTGGCGCGGCTCGATCGCGCGGCTCGGTGCCGCCTTCGCCGAGGGGCGCGACCTGCCGCCGGTCGACTGGGCGGCCTTCGCCGACGCTTGGCGGGCGCGCTACCAGCCGGCCATGGCCGAGGTGCGCGAGGGGCGCCGTCCCTTCGTCCGGCTCGACGTCCTGCACCGGGAGAACCTGGACGCGATCCTGGCGGACTTCGGCCTGGAGAGCCTCTCCGCGGCCGAGCGTGACGAGCTCAATCTCTTCTGGCACCGCCTCGACCCCTGGCCGGACTCGGTGGCCGGCATGACCCGGCTGAAGCGCCGGCTGATCCTGGCCGCCCAGTCGAACGGCAACATCGGCCTCATCGTCGACATGGCGAAGTACGGCGGCCTGCCCTGGGACGTCGTGCTCGGCGCCGAGGTCGTCGGCGCCTACAAGCCGCGCCCCGAGGCCTATCTCGGCGCCTGCGAGAGGCTCGGCCGCGCGCCCGGGCGCTGCCTGATGGTCGCCGCCCACAACGACGACCTGGCTGCGGCGGCCGACTGCGGCCTGCGGACCGCCTTCGTCCGGCGGCCGGAGGAGAAGGCGCCGGGGGAGACCTACGACCTCGTGCCGACGGGCGACTGGGATCTCGTCGTCGACAGCCTCGATGAGCTGGCCGACCGCCTCGGCTGCTAGCCCTCCGCGAACTGCGCGCGCATGAAGGCGACGTAGTCTTCGTCGGACAGCTCCTGGCGGGCGCGCACGAAGCCGCGGGCATCGTCGCCGACCAGATAGCGCAGGCGCGGGCTGCCGTCCGTCGCGGCCTGGAAGATCGCCTCCGCGACCTCCTCGGCCGACAGGGAGCGTGCCGCCGTCATGCGGGCGAAGGCCGCCGCCGTGCGTTCGACGAAGGCGTCGTAGTCGGGCAGGCCGGCCGCCGCCTGCCGCTCCTGCGCCGAGCGCTCGCCGAAGGCCGTGCCGGTGACGCCGCCATGGGGCACGACCAGCTTCACTGCGACGTTCTGCGAGGCGAGCTCGTAGGCCAGCGCCTCGGAGAAGCCGTCGAGCGCGAACTTGCTGGCGCAGTAGAGCGAGAGCAGCGGCAGGGTGAAGAGCGCCGCGCCGGAGCTGACGTTGACGATCGTGCCGCCGCCCTGGGCGCGGAAGTGCGGCAGCAGGGCCCGGGTCACGTCCATCACGCCGAACAGGTTGACGTCGAACTGCTCGCGGATCCGCTCGGGCGGCGTCGTCTCGAACAGGCCGAAGAGGCCGAAGCCGGCATTGTTGACCAGCAGGTCGATCCGCCCGAAGCGCGCGATGCCGGCCTCGACCGCGGTGGCGATACTCGGGCCGTCGGTGACGTCCAGCCGCTGCACCAGGACGGCCGGGTCTTCGGCGAGATCCGCGGCCTTCGCGGTGTCGCGCAGCGTCGCGACGACGTTCCAGCCGCGCGCCGCGAAGAGCCGCGCCGTCGCGCGGCCGATGCCCGACGAGGCGCCGGTGACGAAAAGGGTTCTGCTCATGGGAGTTCCTTTCTGCCCCTTGCCCGAAGATCGGCAGGGCTGAGATGGACTCCTGTTCGTGCCGGGACAATCGGCCTAGGATTGCACAAGTTGATGCAGGATCTGGGACAATGCAGCGGGCCGGCCTCTTCGAGCTGAACGCCGTGGTCGCGGTCGCGGCGCGGCGCAGCTTCCGCGCGGCGGCCGCCGAGCTCGGCATGTCGCCCTCGGCGCTGAGCCACGCCGTGGCGGCCCTGGAGCGGCGGCTCGGCGTGCGCCTGTTCAACCGCACGACGCGCAGCGTCGCGCTCTCGGAAGCCGGGGAGCAGTTCCTGGCGCGCGTCGGCCCGGCGCTGCGCGAGATCGCCGAGGCGATGGAGGCGGTCGAGCACTACCGCGACCGGCCGGCCGGGACGCTGCGGATCAACGCCTCGGAGGGGGCGGCGCGCCAGATCCTGGAGCCGGTCGTGCTGCCCTTCCTGGAGCGCTATCCCGAGATGTCCGTCGACCTGGTGACCGAGGGCCGGCTGGTCGACATCGTCGCCGAGGGCTTCGACGCCGGCATCCGCATCGCCGAGGCGGTGCCGCGCGACATGATCGCCGTGCCCTGCGGTCCGCCCCAGCGCTTCGTCGTGGTCGCCGCCCCCGGCTACCTCGCGCGGCGCGGCCGGCCCGAGACGCCCGGCGATCTCGTCGGCCACGCCTGCATCCGCGGCCGCCTGCCGAGCGGCGCGCCGCTGCGCTGGGAGTTCGCGAGGCACGGCGAGCCGCTCGCCGTCGAGGTCTCGGGCCCGCTGACCCTCGGCGGCTCGGACCTGATCGTCGAGGCGGCGCTGAACGGCGCCGGGCTCGCCTACGTCAGCGAGTGGGCGGCCGCGCGCGAGCTCGCCGCCGGCCGCCTGGTCCGGCTGCTAGACGACTGGGCGCCGGCCTTCCCGGGCCTCAGCCTCTACTACCCCGGCCACCGCCTTGTGCCGGCCGGGCTCAAGGCCTTCGTCGCCCTGGTCCGCGAGGCGACGGCCCGCTGGGACGCGGCGGATTCCTGACGCCGGCGTCGCGTCACAGCATGGCCAGCGGCTCGGGCCCGCGTGGCGGCGGGAAGAGCCGGTCCAGCTCGGCGAGCTGGCCGTCGTCGAGCGCGAGGTCGCGGGCGGCGACGTTCTCGCGCAGGCGTGCGCGGCTGCCGGTCTTGGGGATCGCGATCACGCCGTCGCGGGCGAGCAGCCAGGCCAGCGCCGCCTGGGCCGGAGTCATGCCGTGGCGCCGCGCGAAGTCGGCGAGGCCCGGCTTGCGCAGCAGCCGCGCCTGCTCGAGCGGCGAGTAGGCCATGACCGGCACGCCGCGCCCTGCCAGCGCCGGCAGCAGGTCCCATTCGGGGCCGCGCCGGGACAGGTTGTAGAGCACCTGGTCGGTCGCGGCGGCGTCGCCGCCGGGGACCGACCACAGCTCCTCCATGTCGGCGAGATCCAGGTTGCTGACGCCCCAGTGGCGGATCTTGCCGGCGCGCCGCAGGGCCTCGAAGGCCTCGACCGTCTCGGCCAGCGGCAGGCTGCCGCGCCAGTGCAGCAGGTAGAGGTCGAGGCGGTCGGTGCGCAGCCGCTTCAGCGAGCGCTCGCAGGCTTCCGGCACGCCGCGCCGCGTGGCGTTGTGCGGATAGACCTTGCTGACCAGGAAAGCCTCGTCGCGGCGCCCGGCCAGGGCCTCGCCGATCAGGCTCTCCGAGGCGCCCTCGCCGTACATCTCGGCGGTGTCGATCAGCGTCGCGCCGAGGTCGAGGGCCTCGCGGATCGTCGCCAGCTCCTCCGCGCGCGCCGATCGGTCGTCGCCCAGGCACCAGGTGCCGAGGCCGAGCGCCGGGACGCGCTCGCCCGAGGGCAGCGCGACCGTTCGCGCCGGCTGTGCGGATGTCGCCATGGATCGGGGCCTCCTTCTGCCGTTCCCCAGGCCTAACCTCTGGCGCAGGGCGAGGGAAGGGGCCTCAGAGGGCCGCCAGGGACTGGGCGTCCAGTTCGCGCAGCCGTCCGGCCGGCAGGCTCACCGTGACGGTGGTGCCGACGCCGGGCTCGCTGACCAGCCCCAGGCTGCCGCCGTGCAGCTCGGTCAGGCCGCGGGCGATCGGCAGGCCGAGGCCGCTGCCTTCGTAGCGCCGGGCCAGGGAACCGTCGGCCTGGACGAAGGGCTGCCAGATGCGCGCCAAGTCGGCCTTGGCGATGCCGATGCCCTGGTCCGCGACCTGGATCGCGAGGCTGCCGTCGGCGCGCCGGTGCGCCGCGACCAGCACGCGGCCGCCGTCGTTCGAGAACTTGACGGCGTTGCTCAGCAGGTTGATCAGCACCTGGCGCAGCTTGGCCGGGTCGCCGAGCAGGCTCGGCTGGTCGAGCAGCTCGACGTCGATGCGGATGGCGCGCCGCTCGGCCGCCGGCGCGACCAGCTTGCGGGCGTGCTCGACCAGTTCGCCGAGGCTGGTCTCGTCCTCCTTGAGCGCCAGCTCGCCGGCCTCGATCCGGCCGATGTCCAGGATGTCGTTGACGACGCTCAGCAGGTGCTCGCCGCTCTTGCGGATGTCCCGGGCATAGTCGCGGTAGCGCTCGCTGCCGAGCGGCCCGAAGGCCTCGGTCGACATGATCTCGGAGAAGCCGATGACGGCGTTGAGCGGGGTGCGCAGCTCGTGGCTCATGTTGGTGATGAACTGCGACTTGGCCCGGCTCGCCTGCTCGGCCAGGGCGTGGGCCCGCTCCATGGCGCGGGCCGCGCGGGCCCGCTCGGTGACGTCGTAGAGCGTGAAGACGAAGCCCTCGATCGCGGGATGGCCGCGCAGGTCCGTGCCGACGAAGTCGAAGTCGCGCCGCCGGCCCTCGACGTCGACCAGCCGGGCACTGCCGGTGACGCGTCCGCCGTCGCCGGCGGCCAGCTCCGCGAGCGCCGCGCCGACGGCGGTGCGGTCCTCGCCGGCGAACAGCGAGGCCAGGTCCCAGTCGCGGAGCAGCCGGCTGTCGAGGCCCAGGCGCTCGGCGGCGGCATAGGCGATCCGGCCCGCGCGGTCGACCAGGAAGATCAGGTCGGAGGAGTTCTCGATCAGCGCCCGCAGGCGCTCCTCGCTGCGCATCAGCGCCAGCGCCTCGCGGCGGCTCAGCGCGTCGAAACGCCGGTGCAGGATCACCGAGGCGAACTCGATGGCCAGGATCAGCGCCGTGCCGACGGCGATCAGCACCGCCAGGCCGATGCGCGGGGTGGTCAGGCCGGCGACCGCCTGGTCGGTCGCCATCGGCACGAAGCTGGCCGCCCACATGCCGGTGAAGTGCATGCCGGAGATCGCGCCGCCCATGAGCACCGAGGCGCCCAGGGTGTAGCGCAGGCTGCGCGCCCGGAAGGCCAGCCACAGGGCGGCGGTTGCCGCGACCACGGCGATCGCGATCGACAGCGCGAAGATCCAGGGGTCGTAGACGATGCGCGCGGCCATGCGCATCGCCGCCATGCCGCTGTAGTGCATCGCGGCGACGCCGAGGCCCATGACCAGGCCGCCGACCACCAGCGCCGAGCGGCCGGCGTCGCGCTGGGCGTTGATCGCCAGGCCGACACCGGCGACCACCACGGCGATCAGCAGGGAGACCAGCGTCCCCGGCAGGTCGTAGGCGATGTAGACCGGGATCGTGAAGGCCAGCATGGCGATGAAGTGCATCGACCAGATGCCGCCGCCGATCGCCGCCGAGGCGGCGGCCAGCCAGACCAGCTTGGTCAGGCCGCGGCTGGATGCGACCTGCTGGGCGACCTGCAGCGCGGTGAAGGAGGCCAGGATCGCGACCAGGATCGCCAGCACGACGAGCCCACGGTCGTGGGCGGTCGTGAAGCAGAAGGCGACCGGGGAATCGAATGCCGGCATGAGCGCCAGTGTCGTCGTCCTTGGTTAAGGGAGCCCTTAGAATCGCCGTGCGAGAATGCGCCCCGCCCGGCGACATTGACCGCTAGGAAGGGACCTCCTAGATGGGATTCTGCACTTGCCGGTGCGGAAAACAATGAGCGGCCGCGGCCGCCGGCCCAGCCGCTTCGGACGGAGCCCGTGAGAAGCCCAGCCAAAGCCCAGGACGAGACGCGCCCGATCCAGGTTCCGGAGCTGGCGCGCCTGCGCGACGACTGGGAGACCTGGCGGGGCTCTGCGGCGCTGCCGCAGCGCTCGGCGCTCAATCCGCTGGCGCTGACCTACTGCCTGCCCAACCTGGCGCTGGTCGACATCGAGCGGGAGCCGTTCCGCCCGCGCTACCGGCTGGTCGGCACGCGGCTGGTCGATCTCTGGGGCCGCGAGCTGCGCGGGCGCTATGTCGACGAGGTCTATCGCTTCCCGGTGCGCAGCGAGGTGCTGGCGGCCTATCGAAAGGTCGTGACCACCGGCGAGCCGCTCTACAACGAACGGCTCTTCAATCTCGGCTTCCGCCGGCTGGGCTATCAGCGGCTGATGCTGCCCCTGACCGCGGGCGGGGACTCGGTCGACCAGGTCGTGCTGGCGATCTATCCGAGCGACCGGCGGATCCGCGTGCGCGCGGACTGGAAGGACCTCGCCGAATAGCGCGCGGCCGGCGCCGGCGTCTCGGGCGCCGCCGTTAACCTCCGTGGCCGGATCGCCTTCTTGCGGCCACGGCTTTGCCGACAGGCCGACCCAGCTATCCCTCGGAAGCGGACCCGTGCCGCCCGGTTCGGTCGGGAACCAGCAGGAGGGACCCATGCTCTCGAGATCTCTGCGCGCCGCCGCCGCGGCGCTGACCGTGATGGCCTGCGCCGGCTTCGCCGGAAGCGCCCTGGCCGACCCGCCGCCCTGGGCGCCGGCCTACGGCTGGCGGGCCAAGCACGGCGGCCATCACCGGGATCGCGACGACTGGGACCGCGACCGCGGCCGGCAGGTCGTGGTCGTCGAGCGGCCGATCCTGGTCCGGCCGCACGACCGGGTCGTCAGCTGCGACCGCTCGCTGCTGGCCGGTGACAATCAGCTGGTCGGACAGATCCTCGGCGGCGCGCTCGGCGGCCTCGCCGGCGCGCAGATCGGCTCGGGCAACGGCAAGCTGGCGGCGACCGCCGGCGGCGCCGTGCTCGGGCTGCTGGTCGGCGGCGAGATCGGCCGCTCGTTCGACGCCGCCGACGCGGCCTGCGCCCAGTACGCCCTGGAGGCCGGGGACACCGGCCGCACCGTGACCTGGCGCGACCCGGATGACGGCGTCGGCTACCGCCTGACGCCGACCCGGACCTTCCGCCGCGGCGACGGCTACTGCCGGGAATACACCGGGACCGCCTCGGTCGGCGGCCGGATCCAGAGGACCTACGGCACGGCCTGCCGCCAGCCGGACGGCAGCTGGCGCCTGGTGAACTGAGCGCGCCGGTCCGGCACGTCCGGCTCCGCTCCGGGCTCAGCCCCGGGCTCAGTCGGTCTCCGCCGGCGAGCCGCAGGCACCGATGGCCAGGAAGGCCGGCACCGGCCGGCCCGCCTCGGTCGTCGCGACCATCGTGCCGTCGATGCAGAGCGCCAGGAAGTCGGGCGCGCGCCACTGCACCTCGGCGATGCAGAGGCTCGGCGCGAGGGTGACCAGGCGGCAGGAGGAGATCGCGATCCGGCTGGCGTCGGCATCCGCCCGGCGCAGTTCGAGGCAGGCCTCGAGCGAGCCGTCCGGGCGTTGCCGGATCGAGAGCGCACCCTGCTCCAGCTCCTTTTCGGCGACGAGCTGCGCGCAGGCAGGCGGCGTCGGTCCGGCGAGGGTGACGGTCAGCAGCAGGCAGCCCTCCTGGACTCCGCTTGGCAGGTCGGCAGTCATCACGCCCGCTGTCCGCTATCCTCCGAGGCATTGCCGGGACACCGCGCGGCGGCGTCCCCGTCGGCCCGACACGGGCCGGCCCATCCTCCCGACAGGCCGTCTGGACCGGCAAGCCGAGATTGACTATTGACTTGGTCATGCCAGACCAAAGATTGCAGCGACCGTTGGATTGCTTGCACCGACGCTTGTGGTCGGCGCGCACCCGACGCGGGCTGTCGCGGGCTGCCGCCAGCGCCGCCCTGGGGGTTTCCAGCAAGCATCTGCAGCGTGTCGAGAACGCCGAGCGCGAGCCGACCGTCGCCCAGGTGACCGCGGCGGCGACCCTCTACGGGGTCGAGGCGCGCTGGCTGCTGCTCGGCGAGCGGTCGCCGGAGACGCCGCAGCCGCCGGTCGCGCTCGCCGAGCTGCTGCACCGCTGCGTGCGGGCCCAGGCGCGGCGCGACGATCCGGGCGGCCCGCAGGAGCCGGGGAGCGCGGCGCAGGGCGAGCTGGCCCGGGACGTCGGCATCCTGACCCTGGCGCTGCTGCGCCGCTGCGCGCAGCCGGCCGAGGCCAGGCCGGGCTGGTGCGGCACCGCCTCGGCGGGAGCGGCGCCGGGCGCGCCGCGTCTCGGCAGCACGGCGGTCAGCCTGTCGCACCGGCCGGCCGAGGCCCTGATCGAGCGTCACGCGGCCTTCCGGGCGGTCCTCGACTGGCATGCGCGGACCGGCGGCGCGCCGCAGGCCGACGAGGCGGCCTTCCAGCGCCAGCTGCCCTGGCTGCAGATCCTGGTGCCGAAGCCGCAGGGCTCGCCCTGCCTCTGGTGCGGCCAGGAGACGCCGCCGGCGGCGATCTGGGGCGAGGCCGCCGCCTTCGAGCTGGTCGGCAAGTGCGCCCTGCCCGATGCCGTCTTCGACCGCGCGATCAGCGGCGAGTTCCTCGAGGTCGCGCGCACCGGCAGGCCGATCGCCCAGGCGGCCAGGGCGCCGCTCAGCGTCGAGGGCCGCAGCTACGTCGTGCAGTGGCACCGCTGGATCGCGCCGCTGCGCTTCCTCGGCCACCCCGCCGTCGCCTCCCTGGCGATCCTCGACCACGACCGGCGCCAGGAGATCTGAAGGCGGATTCTCGGGGCGAGGGGAGCCCAAAGGCGGGAGCGGGCCGGGCCGGACACTTTGAGAATGGTGCCGGGTGAGGGATTTGAACCCCCGACCTTCGGTTTACAAAACCGCTGCACTACCGCTGTGCTAACCCGGCATCCGGCGCCCCGGCAGGGGCGCGTCGGACGAGACGATAGGGGGCCGCTCGCGGCCTCGCAAGACCGAGGGGCCGGCCGGCCTCAGCCGTGCCTGAGCTTCAGCGCCAGGATCGAGCCGGCGAGCAGCAGGGTCAGGGCGTTGGCGACGACGATCGGCACGTCGCCGAGGATCAGGCCGTAGGCCAGCCACAGCACGATGCCCGTCACGAAGACCAGGAACATCGAGAGCGAGAGGTCGCGGGTCTGGCGGGTGCGCCAGGCCTTGAGCGCCTGGGGCAGGAAGGCGGCCGTCGTGCAGGTGCCGGCGGCCAGGCCGACGAGGGTGACGAGGGTCATGGAGGGGTCCGGGCAAAGGGGCCCCGCGCCGTCGCGGAGCTCGTCTGGCGAGACAGATAGAAGCGGCCCGGGCGCTTGACAAGCGGGTCCTTGCGGGCGCTTCGTCGGCCCCTGTATCGTCGCCGAGGATCGGCCCCCCGCGGGCCCTTCGGGCTCTCTCCAGAACGAGGCTTTCCCATGTCCGCCGCGCTGTCCCTCGACACGCTCCGCAGCCAGGCCGCCGGCCTGAACTTCCGCAACCAGGCCTTCATCGGGGGGCGCTACGTCGACGCCGCCGACGGCCGCACCTTCGACTGCATCAGCCCGGTCGACGGGCGGGTGCTGACGCAGATCGCGCGCTGCGGCAAGGAGGACGTCGACCGCGCCGTCAGGGCGGCGCGCGCCGCCTTCGAGGACGGCCACTGGTCGGGCCTGGCGCCGGCCCAGCGCAAGCGCACCATGCTGCGCTTCGCCGAGGCGATCGAGGCGCACGCGACCGAGCTGGCGCTGCTCGAGACCCTCGACATGGGCAAGCCGATCGGCGATTCGACGCGCATCGACGTGCCGGCCACGGTCAACGTCATCCGCTGGTACGCCGAGGCGATCGACAAGGTCTACGACGAGGTCGCCCCGACCGCGCCGAACGTCGTCGCGATGATCCGGCGCGAGCCGATGGGCGTGGTCGCCGCCATCGTGCCCTGGAACTTCCCGATGATCATGGCGGCCTGGAAGATCGGCCCGGCGCTGGCGACCGGCAACTCCCTGATCGTCAAGCCGGCCGAGCAGTCCTCGCTGACCGCGATCCGCCTGGCCGAGCTGGCCCTGGAGGCCGGCATCCCCGAGGGCGTGTTCCAGGTCGTGCCGGGCTTCGGGCCGGAGGCCGGCGAGGCCCTGGGCCGCCACATGGACGTCGACGCCATCGCCTTCACCGGCTCGGGCGAGGTCGGCAAGCTGCTGCTGCGCATGTCCGGCGAGAGCAACATGAAGCGCGTCGGCCTGGAGTGCGGCGGCAAGACCCCGCATATCGTGCTGGCCGACACCCACGACCTGGACGCCGCGGCGACCGCCGCCGCCTGGGGCATCTTCTTCAACCAGGGCGAGGTCTGCAACGCCGGCTCGCGGCTGCTCGTCGAGCGCTCGATCAAGGACCGGCTGCTCGAGAGGGTCGTCGAGGTCGGCCGCAAGATGCGCTTCGGCGATCCCCTCGACCCGCAGACCCAGATGGGCGCGATCGTCGACCAGGACCAGCTCGAGAAGGTGCTGTCCTACATCGGCATCGGCAGCGAGGAGGGGGCGAAGCTGCTGCTCGGCGGCAGGCGCGCCCGTGCCGAGAGCGGCGGCTTCTACATCGAGCCGACGATCTTCGACGGCGTCGAGAACCGCATGCGCATCGCCCAGGAGGAGATCTTCGGGCCGGTGCTCTCGGTGCTGACCTTCGAGGACCTCGACGAGGCGGTGAAGATCGGCAACGACACGATCTACGGCCTGGCCGCGGCGATCTGGACCAGCGACATCAACAAGGCGATGCACGCCTCCAAGAAGCTGCGCGCCGGCTCGGTCTGGGTGAACTGCTTCGACGGCGGCGACATCACGACGCCGTTCGGCGGCTACAAGCAGTCCGGCTTCGGCCGCGACAAGTCGCTGCACGCGCTCGACAAGTACAGCGAGCTGAAGACCATCTGGATCGAGCTGCACTGACGGTGGGCAGGTGAGGGGCCGACGGAGCCAGGTCACCCCTCACCCTCCCACGACCTGACGGTCGCGGGCCCCTCCCTCTCCCCCGAGGGGCGAGGGGTCATTGCGACGCTCCGTCCATTCCCTCGCCCCTTGGGGGAGAGGGAGGGGCCCACGCGACAGCGTGGGAGGGTGAGGGGGGCGGCCTGCTCGATCCGCCGATCAGGGAAGGAGCGGCCGCCATGCTGTTCGTGCTGCTCTCCGGCATCGCCTTCATGGTCATGGGCCACGGCCTGCAGACCTCTCTGCTGGGCGTGCGCGCGGGTTTCGAGGGCTTTCCCGACTACGCCATCGGCCTGATCCAGTCGGCCTTCTACGTCGGCTTCGTGGCCGGCACGCTGTCCGGACCCTGGTTCGTGCGCCGGGTCGGCCACATCCGCACCTTCGCAGCCTTCGCCTCGCTCGCCTCGATGTCGACGGTGCTGCACGCCGTCGTCGTCGACCCCTGGTCCTGGCTCGTGCTGCGCGCGGTCACCGGGGCGGCCCTGGCCGGCACCTTCATGGTCTCGGAAGCCTGGCTCAACGCCATCGCGACGACCGCCAGCCGCGGCCGCATCCTGTCGCTCTACACCCTGGTCAGCCTGGTCGCCTACGGCGCCAGCCAGCTGTTCCTGACCCTGGCCAAGCCGCAGTCCTTCGAGCTCTTCGTGCTGGTCTCGATCCTGATCTCGGCCTCGCTGATCCCGCTCTCGGTCAGCAAGATCGACAACCCGCCGACCATCTCGGTCAACCGCCTGGGCCTCGGCCGGCTCTACCGGACCTCGCCGCTCGGCGCGTTCGGCGCCTTCATGGCCGGCGTCGTGCTGGCGGCCTTCTACGGCCTCGGCGCCGTCTTCGTGCAGCGGCTCGGCTATTCAGGCGACCAGGTCGCCCTGTTCATGACCGTCTCGATCCTGGGCGCCGCGGTGGTCCAGTGGCCGATCGGCGCGCTGTCGGACTGGCTCGACCGGCGCAGCGTGACGGCGGCGACCTGCCTCGCCGCCGCGGTGGCGGCCCTGGCCATCGCCCACCTGGTCGGCGACCGGATGCAGCCGCTGCTGGTCGCCGGCTTCCTGTTCGGCGGCCTGACCGGGCCGATCTACGCGCTCTGCGTCGCCCACGCCAACGACTACATCGACAGCAGCGACGCGGTCGGCGCGGCGAGCAGCCTGCTGACCCTCTACGGCATCGGCGCCGCGGTCGGCCCCTTCGTCGGCGGCACGATCATGGGCCAGCTCGGTCCCGACCGGCTGTTCGACTTCCTGGGCGTCTGCTGCGCCTCGATCTTCGCCTTCGCGCTCTGGCGCATGACGCAGCGCGCAGCGGTGCCGAACGCGGAGCAGAGCGCCTTCGTCGCCGTCGCCTCGACCGCCGCGACGCCGGTCGCCAGCGAGCTCGACCCGCGCGCCGACGACGAGGCGGGGGAGGCCGGCGATCCGCCGGTCGAGCCCGCCGCGCCCGGCCTCGACGAGGCGGGCGAGGAACGGCGCTAGTCCGGCTTGGCAGGCCGCCACGGCGCGCCCACTATGCGCCGTCACCGCCGTCAGGATGGCCCCGATGCTCACGCTCTACTACATGCCGCACAGCTGCGCCTTGGCCTCGCACATCGTGCTCGAGGAGGTCGGCGCCGGCTATCGCTCGGTCCTGGTCGACTTCCGCAAGGAGCAGCAGCGCAAGCCCGAGTACCTGGCGGTCAATCCCAAGGGCCGGGTGCCGGCCCTGGCGACCGGGCGCGGCGTGCTGACCGAGACGCCGGCGATCCTCGCCTTCCTGGCCCAGAGCTTCCCCGAGGCCGGGCTGGCGCCGCTCGACGATCCCTTCGCCTTCGCCGAGCTTCAGGCCGTCAACAGCTATCTCTGCTCGACCCTGCACGTCGCCCACGCCCACCGCATGCGCGGCTACCGCTGGGCCGACGATCCGGCGGCGATCGCCGAGATGAAGCGCAAGGCGCCGCAGGCGGTCGGCGAGGCCTTCGCGCTGGTCGAGCGGGAGCTGTTCCGGGGGCCCTGGGTCCTGGGCGAGCGCTACACGATCTGCGATCCCTACCTCTTCACCCTGGCGCAGTGGCTGGAGGCCGACGGCGTCGACCCCGCCGGCCTGCCGAAGGTCGCCGAGCACCGCCGGCGGATGGCGGAGCGGCCGGCGGTGCGCCGGGCGCTGGCCGCGGAACTGGCGCCGGCCGACTGAGCGGGGCAGCCGGCGCGCGCCCGCTACTCGGGGCAGTAGACCAGGCTCAGATGCCAGGGCGTCGGGTCGCCGGTGCTGGCCCGCGTGTGGAAGTCGAAGCCGTCGAAGGCCAGGCGCTTGGCGACGCGCGCGGCCTGCTCGACCTCCTCGCTGCGCCGCGTGTCGGCCAGCACGTAGAGTCCCGGGTCCGCCAGGTCGGGATCGTCCTGGCGCAGGTTCTCGCCGAGCGCCTTGAGCTCGATCCGGCCGTGTCGCGGATCGGCCTGCTTGAGGCTGGCGAGCAGGCGCGCGATCTCGCTGCGCAGGTAGGGGTCGTGGCGCTCCAGCGCGACCCGGCAGATCAGCAGGTCGTAGTCCCAGCCGTCCTGGCGCCCGGCGGCGACCTGGCCGAAGGGCAGCTTGGCGGCCTCGCTCGAGATCGGCCGGTCGCCTGCTGCGCGGCTCGCCATCGGGCCGGCCAGCGCGGCGCCGGCCTGCTTGGCGGCGACCGGATCGTCGGAGCGGTCGCGCAGCAGGGTCAGCATCTGCCGGCGGAACGGCAGGTCCGGCTGTGCCTCGAGATAGCCGACCAGGGCGCGCTGCTTGGCCGCGTCGCGCCGGGCGACGGCGTCCAGGGCGAGCTGCAGCACGCCGAGCTCGAAGACCTTGCCGTCCTGTGGCAGGGCCGTCGCCGTCGCGGCCGGCTGCGGCGCGGGGGCGGTCCCTGTCGCGACGCCATTCGTCGGGGCGGCGGCGGCCGGGCGGCGGCCCTGGAGCAGGGCGGCCAGCTGGGCGAGCTGCCGGCTCTGCTCGGCGATCGCCTGGCGCAGCGTGGCCTCGTCCTCGGCCAGCTGGTGCTGCTGCCAGGCGAACCAGCCGACCGCCGTGATCAGCAGCAGGGCCACCAGCACGGCGAGAGCGGGGCCGAGTGAGGAGCGCTTGAGCCGAACCATCCGCCAATCCCGGAAAGGCGCCATCAGGCGCTGCGGAGCGTATAGAAGGGCTTAACCGCCGGCCCTGCCGGGGCGCAAGGGCCGGCGGCGGCTACTCGGCGGCGCGCTCCGCCTTCTGGAAGGCGTGGAAGTCGGCCTCCTCCTCGGGCTGGCTCGGGAAGCCCTTGGGCGGGCCGAGCTGCTGGGTGTCGCGCTCGACCGCCGGATAGGACTGCATGTAGGCGGTCAGGAGCTTCGCCAGGCCCTCCAGCGACGACAGGTGCGTGCGCTCGTAGCCGTGGGTCGCGTCGGTGCCGAAGCAGACCAGCGAGACCCGGATGTCGTTGCCGGCCTCGAGCGCCGCGGCGGCGTCGCAGCGGTAGAAGCGGAAGACGTCGCGCACGTGGTCGATGGCGTTCTCGCGGGCGAGGCCGAGCAGCAGGCGGTTGAGGTGCCAGTCGAAGGGCCCGGAGGAGTCCTTCATCGAGATCGTCACTGAGGTCTCGATCGAGGCCTGGCCCGGGGCCTGCGGCGCGGTGTCGATGGCGACCAGCTCCGCGACGTCCTGGTGCAGCACGCCCGAGGCGCCGACGCCGACCTCCTCGGAGATGGTGAAGAGCGGGTGGCAGTCGACCGGCAGTCGGGCGCCCGTCTCGACCACCGCCTTGCAGGCCGCCAGCAGCACCGCGACGCCGGCCTTGTCGTCCAGGTGCCGGCCCTTGACGAAGCCGGAGTCGGTGATCGTCGGGTTGCTGTGCACGCCGACGAAGTCGCCGATGGCGACGCCCATCGCCTCCAGCCCCTCGCGGTCGTGGACCAGCTCGTCGAGCCGGAGCTCGACGTTGTCCCAGCTGACCGGCTGGCTGTCGACCTCGGTGTCGAAGGCGTGGCCCGACGACTTCAGCGGCAGGATCGTGCCGCTGCGGGCGCCCTCCTCGGTCAGCACCGTGACGTCGGCGCCCTCGGCGAAGCGGGCCGACCAGGTGCCGATCGGCGTGACCGCGAGCCGGCCGTTCGGCTTCAGGCCGCAGACCATGGCGCCGATCGTGTCGAGATGCGCGACGATCGCGCGGTCGGGCGCCCGCCGGCTGCCCTGCAGGCTGGCGCGGATCGCACCGCGCCGGGTCAGCTCGTGCTCGATGCCGAGCGCGTTCAGCTCCTCGACGACGACATGGACCACCTGGTCGGTGTAGCCGGTCGGGCTGTGGTGCTCGAGCAGCCGCAGCATGACCCGGCGCAGGTAGTCCATGTCGATGTCGAGGGCCTCGGGCAGCGGCCGCTCGGCGGTCTTTCGGTTCGGTTCGGCCATCATGCCTCCGCAGTAGCCGGGGTGGGCCGGGAGCGCGAAGCCCACGAGGGCCGTGCCGTTCGCCACCATCCCCAAATGGCTTCATCCTGAGCCTGTCGAAGGGCGCGTATGCGCGGCGCGAAGCGCGGGCCATTCGGCCCGGTCCGTGCCGCCTTCGCTCCATCCTTCGACAGGCTCAGGATGAAGCGAATGGGGACATCGAAGCGACGGTTCGGCGCTCTACCCCCCAACGAGCGGCCGTCGATCTGAGAGGCGCGGAAGTCCCGCGATCCCGGCATCCTGGCCTCCTCAGGCGGCGGTCTGGGGGAACAGCAGGTCGACGAAGCGCTCGGCGGTCGGGGCCGGCTCGTGGTTGGCCAGGCCCGGGCGCTCGTTGGCCTCGACGATGGCATACTTCGGCTGCTCCGCCGAGGGCACCAGGAAGTCCAGCCCGACGACCGGGATGCCGAGCGCGCGCGCCGCCTCCTCGGCGGCCGAGCGCAGGCTGGTGTGCAGCCGGTCGGTGACGTCGTGGATCGTGCCGCCGGTGTGCAGGTTGGCGGTCTTGCGCACCAGGATGCCCCGCCCCTCCTCGAGCAGGTCGTCGAAGCCGTAGCCGTAGGATTCGACGCAGCGCCGCGTCTCGGCATCGATCGGGATGCGGCTCTCGCCGCCGGTCGCGGCGGCGCGCCGGCGCGACTGCGCCTCGATCAGCTCGCGGATGGTGTGCTTGCCGGTGCCCGTCACCTCGGCCGGGCGGCGGATCGCGGCGGCGACGACCTTGTAGTCGATGACGATGATGCGCAGGTCCTCGCCCTTGACGTACTCCTCCATCAGGACCTGCTCGCTGAAGCGCCGGGCGTCGGCGACCGCGCGCTCGACCTCGTCGATCGTCGTCAGGTCGACGTAGACGCCGCGGCCCTGCTCGCCGCGCAGCGGCTTGACGACCAGCCGGCCGTAGCGCTCCAGGAAGGCGGCGTTCTCCTCGGTCGTGCCGGCCCGGCGCTGCGCCGGGACCTTGAGGCCGGCGGCGGCGAGCAGCCGCGAGGTCACGGCCTTGTCGTCGCAGCGGCTCATGGCGACCGCCGTGGTCAGCTCCGACAGGGCCTCGCGGCAGACGATCGAGCGGCCGCCGTGGACCAGCCGGAAGAAGCCGCCCTCGGCGTCCAGCACCTCGACGTGGATGCCGCGCCGGCGCGCCTCGTCGACGATGATCTGGGCATAGGGGTTGAGCCTGGCGATGTCCGGCTGCTCGGGGCCGGCGAACAGCACCTCGTTGATCTGGTTGCGGGTCTTCATGGCGAAGACCGGCAGGCGCTCGAAGCCGAGCTTCTCGTAGAGCCCGATCGCCTGCCTGTTGTCGTAGAGCACCGACAGGTCGAGCTGCTCGCGGCCGCGCTCGCGCAGGCGCCGGCCGAGGTCGCGGACCAGCGCCTCGCCGACGCCGGGGTAGGGGGCCTGGGGATCAACGACCAGGCACCAGAGGCTGGCGCCCTGTTCCGGATCGCCGAAGATCTCGACGTGATCGAGGCCGGTCACGCTGCCGATGATCTCGCCGCTGGCCAGGTCGCGGGCAACCAGGTGGATGAAGCGCTCGTCGTCGCGCCGCGCCAGCAGGAAGCCCTCGGGCAGCCGCACCATGCCGGCCTTGGAGTAGCAGCGGTTGACGCCCTTGGCGTCGGCCTCGCCCTCGACCGGGTAGATCTCGCAGGTCGGCGGCAGCGTCCCGCGCGCGAGGCCCGCGAGCCGCAGGCGGAAGGCGTGCGAGGGGTCGAGGAAGACCTGCTGCGGGGCCATCGACTGCACGACGTGCGGCTCGCTGACGTAGAAGGCGATGTCGCGGCAGCCGTCCTTCTCGCGCAGCAGCTCCTCGAGCAGCCCGGCGTGGTCGTCGAAGCTCTGGCCGAACAGCAGCCGGCCCCAGCCGCAGTCGAGCGAGACGTTGCGCGCGGTGGCGCCGGCGGCATTCGGAGCGCTGTGCGGGGCGGCCGCGGCGCTCGGCGATGCGTTGGACAGCATGGTCGCTCTTCCCCTCAGTAGCCGTGCAGCTGCAGCCAGCTTTCCAGCAACGCGATCTGCCAGAGCTTGGATCCGCCGAGCGGCGTGATGTGGTCGCTCGGCGCCTGCAGCAGGCGCTCGACGGTGTCGCGGCGGAACAGGCCGCGCTCGCGCGCCCGGCGGCTGTCCAGCGTGTCGCGCACCCGGTCGAGCACCGGCCCGTCCAGGTACTTGAGGGCCGGCACGGGGAAGTAGCCCTTCGGCCGGTCGATGACCTCGGCGGGGATGACCCGGCGCGCCGCCTGCTTCAGCACGTGCTTGCCGTCGCCGGCGACCTTGTGCTCGGCCGGGATGCACGCCGCCAGCTCGACCAGCTCGTGGTCGAGGAAGGGCACGCGCGCCTCCAGGCCCCAGGCCATGGTCATGTTGTCGACCCGCTTCACCGGATCGTCGACCAGCATCACCGTGGTGTCGAGGTGCAGCGCCTTGTCGACCGGCCGGGCGCCGTCGAGGCCGTCGAAGTGGCTGCGGACGAAGGCGCGGCTGTGGTCCTCGCCGAGCCAGGCGTCCTCGACCAGGGCGGCGTAGTCGGCGTGGTCGCGGTCGGCGAAGACGCGGGCGTAGGCCTCGGCCGCCGTCTCGTCGCTCTCGTCGAGCAGCGGCGGGTACCAGTGGTAGCCGGCGAAGATCTCGTCGGCGCCCTGGCCGGACTGGACGACGCGGACGTGCTTCGAGACCTCCTCGCTCAGCAGGTAGAAGCCGATGTTGTCGTGGCTGACCATCGGCTCCGACATCGCGCGGATGCAGCCGTCGAGGTTGGGCAGCAGGCGCTCGCGGCTGTCGACCCGGATGCGCGTGTGGTCGGTGGCGTAGCGCTCGGCGACGATGTCCGAGTACTGGAATTCGTCGCCGGCCTCGCCGCCGGCGCTCTCGAAGCCGACCGAGAAGGTCTTGAGGCCGGTCTGGCCGAGCTCGCTGAGCAGGCCGACGACCAGGCTGGAATCGACGCCGCCGGACAGCAGCACGCCGACCGGCGTGTCGGCGACCAGGCGGCGGCGCACCGAGGCGCGCAGGCCCTCGAGCACCCGCTCGACCCACTCGCCCTCGCCGCGCGTCAGGTCGGCCTCCTCCCGCGGGCCCATGGCCAGGCGCCAGTAGCGGCGCTGCTCCATGCGGCCGTCGGGGGTGGCGGTCAGGGTGTGGCCGGGCGGCAGCTTGCGCACGCCGGTCAGGATCGTGTGCGGCGCCGGCACGACGGCGTGGAACGAGAGGTAGTGGTGCAGGGCGACCGGATCGATCGAGCGGTCGACCGCCTCGCCGCGGGCGACCGCCGGCAGCGACGAGCCGAAGCGCAGGCCGCCCGGCACCTCGGCGAGGTAGAGCGGCTTGATGCCCAGGCGGTCGCGGGCCAGGAACAGCCTGCCGCTGTCGCGCTCCCAGAGCGCGAAGGCGAACATGCCGTTGAAATGCTCGACGCAGGCCTCGCCCCACTGCCGGTAGGCCTTGAGGATGACCTCGGTGTCGCCGTGCGAGAAGAAGCGGTGGCCCTTGCCCTCCAGCTCCGCGCGCAGCTCCGGATAGTTATAGATGGCGCCGTTGTAGACGATGCCGAGCCCCAGCTCGGGGTCGATCATCGGTTGCTGGGCGGCCTCCGAGTGGTCGATGATCTTCAGCCGTCGGTGGCCGACGGCGATGCCGTTCTGGACGAAGAGTCCTTCGGCATCGGGTCCGCGCGTCTGCATGGCGCGTGCCATCTCCTGGACCAGGGTCGCCGAGGCCGGACGGCCGTCGAAGCGGATCTCACCGACGATTCCGCACATGTCGTTCCGTATTCCCCTGTCTTGGTTGGTCGCCGCGAGCCGCAGCTCAAGCATGGCAAAGGCAAACCCGATCGCCGAGCGACTGGGTGTCAAGATCTGTCGTCGATCTCTCCAATCGAAGCGATCAGACCACAGGATATTGGAGGCTGACGCGAGGCTGTCAACCAACCATAGACGAAGCGAGTGATTGGCGATGACGGTTCCGTGATCGTCAAATCCCGGAAAATATGCCGAAATATACTCACGCCATCCGCTTCCAATACGGCGAACGGGCCGGAATGTTCCGATGGAACGGGCGGGCTTCTATTGCGCGAGAGCTTGCCGGGACGGCGTCGGCGGTGCGCCCGTGCCTTCGAGCAGCGCGCGGCGGGCCAGGATCGCCGGCCCGACGAAGTCGAGGAAGGCGCGGACCCGCGCGGTGTGGCGCAGGTCGTCGTGGAGCAGCAGCCAGAGGCTGCGGTCGGGGACGACCGGGGCGCCGGGCACGCGGACCAGCCCCGGCGAGCGGTCGCCGAGGAAGCAGGGCAGCAGGGTCAGGCCGAGGCCGGCCGCGGCGGCGGCGATCTGCAGGGCATGGCTGGCCAGGTGGTGGCGCACCGGCAGTTGCGGGAAGGACGTGTCGCGCGGCCAGGTCGCGTAGTCGTCGCCGGCGCTCCAGCCGAGCCAGCAGGCCTCGGGGCCGGGCGCCGCGGCATCGAAGCGTTCCAGGAAGGCCGGGGCGGCATAGGTCGTCTTGCCGTAGCGCAGCAGGCGTCGCCGCACGACCTCGCCGGTCACCTTGAAGGCCATGCGGATCGAGACGTCGGCCTCGCGCCGCGCCAGGTCCGAGAAGGCGTCGGTCAGCGCGATCTCCAGATCGATGCCGGGATAGAGCCGGGCGAAGGCCGCGATGTCCTCGGCCAGGAAGGCCTGCATCAGGGCATAGGGCAGGCTGATCCGGAGCCGGCCGCTCAGCGCGGCGTCGCGCCCGGCGATCCGGCGCTGGGCCGCGACCAGCTGCTGCTCGACCCGCTCGGCCGGCTCCAGCAGCGCCTCGCCGGACCGGGTCGGCACCAGGCCCTCGGGCCGGCGCTCGAAGAGGGCCGCGCCGAGCGCCCGCTCCAGGCCCTCGAGCCGTCGGGCCACCGTCGCGTGGTTCACGCCGAGCGCCCGCGCGGCGCCGCGCAGCGAGCGGCTGCGCGCGACGGCCAGGAAGACCCGCAGGTCGTCCCAGTCGAGCGCCGGGTCGAGATCGCCGTGAGTGGATGAAATTCGATCCGCCATGGTGCAGATTATAGGCCTTCCGGATCGCAGGTCATCCAAGGACGGTTCGCAGCGTCGGCGTGGGTGCCCCCACATCCCTCGACAGGCTCGGGATGAAGCGACTGTTTGAGCCAACGCGATTTTTGCTTCGTCCCGAGCTTGTCGAGGGGCGTGCGAGCACGCAGGCCGTCGCGCGACCTCATCGTTCATGATAACCCCCGGGACCCCGCCATGACCGACGCCTGCCCTGTCCACTCTTCGATCCTGGAGCTGATCGGCGAGACGCCGCTGGTCGAGCTGCGCCGCCTGGTGCCGCCGGGCCACGCCCGCGTCCTGATGAAGCTGGAGAGCCGCAACCCGACCGGCTCGATGAAGGACCGCATGGCCCTGGCGATGATCGAGGCGGCGGAGCGGGACGGCCGCCTGAAGCCCGGCGGCCGGGTCGTCGAGTACACCGGCGGCAGCACCGGCGTGTCCCTGGCCCTGGTCTGCGCGGCGCGCGGCTATCCGCTCGACATCGTGACCTCCGACGCCTTCAGCCGCGAGAAGCGCGACCACATGGCCGCGCTCGGCGCCGAGCTCACCATCGTGCCGAGCGAGGGCGGCGGCATGGACGCGGCCCTGACCCGTGCCATGATCGAGGCGGCGCGGCGCATCCAGGCCGCGAAGGGCGGCTTCTGGACCGACCAGCTGAACAACGCCGACCAGCTCGCCGCCTACCGCACCCTCGGCGAGGAGATCTGGCGCCAGACCGGCGGCCGCCTCGACGCCTTCGTCCAGGCGACCGGCACCGCCGCCTCGGTGCGCGGCACCGCCGAGGCGCTGCACGCCCGCGACCCGAAGATCCACGTCGTCGCGGTCGAACCCAGCGAGTCGGCGGTGCTGTCGGGCGGGCCGAGCGGCGTGCACAGGATCGAGGGGGTCGGCGCCGGCTTCGTCGTGCCGCTCTGGGACCCGGCGGCGGTCGAGGAGATCGTCCCCGTCTCGACGGAGGAGGCCAAGGCCATGGCCCGGCGCCTCGCCCGCGAGGAAGCGCTCTTCGCCGGCACCTCGACCGGCGCCAACCTGGTCGCGGCCCTCCGGGTCGCCGAGCGGCTCGGTCCCGAGGCGACGGTCGTGACCCTGCTCTGCGATTCCGGGATCAAGTACCTCTCGACCGACCTCTACCGGGCGCCCGAGGCCTCCGTCTCGCCATCGAGCGTCAGCAGCGGGCGGTAGAGGTCCGGCCGGCGGTCGCGGTAGAAGCCCCAGGAGGCGCGGCGGGCGCGGATGCGGTCGAGGTCGACGGTCGCGGTGACGACCTCCTGGCGGTCCTGGGAGGCCTCGGCCAGCTTGGCGCCCAGCTCGTCGGCGATGAAGGAGCTGCCGTAGAAGGTCATGGTCGCCGCCTCGCTGGGCTCGCTGCCGATGCGGTTGGAGGCGACCAGCGGCACCATGTTGGCGGCGGCGTGGCCCTGCATGGCGCGCTGCCAGTGGCCCAGGGAGTCGATCGTCGGGTCCTGCGGCTCGATGCCGATCGCGGTCGGGTAGAGCAGCACCTCGGCGCCCTTCAGCGCCATGGCCCGCGCGCACTCCGGGAACCACTGGTCCCAGCAGATGCCGACGCCCAGGCGCCCGAAGCGGGTGTCCCAGACCCGGAAGCCGGTGTCGCCGGGATTGAAGTAGTACTTCTCCTGGTAGCCCGGGCCGTCGGGGATGTGGCTCTTGCGGTAGAGGCCGAGCACCGCGCCGTCGGCGTCGGCGATGGCGATCGAGTTGTAGTGGGCGTTGTTGGCCCGCTCGAAGAAGGAGACCGGCAGCACCACGCCGAGCTCCTTCGCCAGATCGGCGAAGCGCGCGACGACGGGGTTGTCCTTGAAGGGCCTGGCGAGGGCGAAGAGCGCCTCCTTCTGGTCCGGGCAGAAGTAGGGCGTCTCGAAGAGCTCCTGCAGCAGCACGACGTCGGCGCCCTTGGCCGCGGCCTCGCGCACCAGGCCCTCGGCGCGCTTCAGGTTGGCCTCGCTGTCCCAGTCGCAGGCCATCTGGGTCGCGGCGAGGGTGATCGTGGTCATCGGCGGCGCTCCGTCGGTTGCCGTGCAACCTTCGGGGCGCTGTGGCGGCCGGTCAAGGCGGCACGCCTTTGCGACGCGACGGCGGGGCCGGGGAGAATTCGCATCCCGATCGTCCACCGAAAGGACAGCGACCATGCCGAGCAAGCGCCCCGCCCGTTCCGGAACCCGCCCTGCGCGCCGAGACACCTTGCTGGCCGGTCGTGCTGAGGCGCCTGACCGCAAGACGGTCCTCTATGGTGCCGGTCCGTCCCCCGACGAGATCGAGGCCTATTGGAAGCGGAAGGGCTACGGCGGCCCGAGGGGCGATCTGCCTGTCCGCGAATTGCGCAACGAGAAGGACCGTCGCCCCAACATACTTGCCGACGAGGCCGCCATCTTCCCGATCGAGGAAAATCCGGATGCCGATCCGACGCCGCCGTGGTCGTCCTGGCACTCGAAGGGTCGGGACGCCGTCGCGAAGTACGAAAGGCTGATCGGCGCGGCAGCCGAGCGGTACGGCGTCGATCCCGACCTCGTGAAGATGGTCATGTACACGGAGAACGCACGCGGCTGGTGGACGGTGGCCGGAGAGCCTGTTGGTGCGTCAGCCACAATCCTGCCGATGAACGTCAATTCCGAGATGTGGCAGCAGCTCGGCGTGACGCCTGAGGAAGCGAAGGATCCAGCCGCCAACATCGACCTTGGCGTCCGTCTCATCAAGCGCTTGGTGGAACGTGCGCCGGGTGCTTCGGCCGGTCAGATCGAGACGCTCTACAACAGCCTCTACGCCGAAAAGACCAACCAAGTCGGGGCCCAGGCGCAACAGGCCTGCGACCAGAGACTCTGGGAGAAGGAGGAGGCGCCGGAGTTCGGCTTCTGGAACCGGGGTTGGGCCACCGTCGAGCAGGGATGGGAGCGTCTCAGACGGCTGCGCCGCTAATCAGCGCCATCAAATGCCACAATCTTTCCGCGGAAAAGCCCCTGGTCATTCGCTCGCAGCACCGCTAGGTTGGCTCGAACAAATGGCGAACATTGGGTGGCGCGATGACACGGAAGAGTCGGTGGACCTGGCGCCAGTGGCTTGGTGCCTGTCTGGGCACTGCCGTCATCTTGCCCGTCCCGCCGCTCGCCGCTCTTTGGCTGACAGGCGCAACGGCTTGTGGACCAGCGCCGTCCAGAGTGCCCTGCGCGGGCTTCCTGGACGACCTTCTCGTGCAGCTGGCGCTCTGGTTCGCCGCGACGACCGTTCTCTTCCCCCCGTGTGTGACCATCGCCTTCGTCGCCTGGGTGGCCGTACGCGAGCGGGGACGTACCGGCTGGCGGTTCTGGATGGCACGCGGCGCCCGATTGGCGCTGCTGTGCTACGTTAGCGGTGCGGCGCTCGTCCTGTGGTGGGCCATCTTCGGCGACTTGGCCCCGACCGGCGGGGGACCGATCAGGGAACTCGTGGCCTTTGTCGCCAAGCCGGCCCTGTACGGTTCAGGCCTTGCGGCTCTGGCCCTCGTGCTCGGCCTGCTGCTGCGCAGCGTGGTGATGCTGACGCGCCCCCGGCGAGGCGAGATTGCGGACAGTGGCGAAGCCTTGGCTGCGGCGACCCGGGCCCTGGCCACGAGCCCCATCGCCCGATCGGAGGCCTGGGGCCTGCGGCGCGGATGGCGGCGTCGGGCCCGGGCGGTCGGCCGCTTGGCATTGCTCTGCTACGCCTTCGCCTTCGTCGTGCACCTGCTGATCCTGTTGAGCCACCTGCCGCAGGACGCGGCCTGCGCGGACGGCTGGTATGGCAGCATGGCACCCCAGGGCATGATGGATCTGCGGGAGGTCGTCGGCCTGCCCTGCAAGCTGAGGCCGCTCGGCGCTGCCGCGACGCTACTGGCGACGCCGCTCTACGGCGTGCCCGTCCTGCTGCCGGCCGCGCTCGGCTTCGCCCTGGCCTTTCGCAAGCTCGGCCGCGTGATTCGGCAGGCTTGGCAGGAGGAGGCCGCCGCCGGCCGGTCCGGCGCCCTCCGGATGCTTCGCTCGGACTGGCGTGCGTGGGCCGGGACGGCCGGCTGGCTGCTGCTGGCCGCCTACCTGCTCGCCTTCCTGATGAATCTGGACGTTGTCATCTGGGAGGGCATCGGCAGCCACTGGCAGAAGCCTATGTCCCTCTGCCTGTACGACGTCGGCTACAAGTCCGCCGGGCTGCCGGACCTGCGGCCGCTCGGCTGGCCTTGCGTGCTCGACGTCGAGCAGGTCGCCGTCTGGCTCTATCTGATGCCACTGTTCTGGACGCCCGTCGTCCTGATGGCGGCGCTGGTGCTGCTGCCGGTGCCGCTCCTCTTGCTGTGGCGCCTGCTCCTGGCCCTGCGCCGCCTTCTGGTCGGCGGCCCGGGCGGCGGCTCGCCGGACGGTGCAGTCGGGCAGGGCGGGGCCGGCTGACGCTGGTCCTCTGCCGACCCGCGAGATCCCGCTTGCATTCGCCGCCGCTTCGGCTACCGTCCGCCGCCATGAGCGAGAAGCGCCAGCCCTGTCAGCTGCGACGTCGCGCCCCCTGAGGGGCGCGCGGGCGACTCGCTTTTTCCGTTTTCCAGGAGAGCCAGCACCTGCCGCCGAGGAAGGCCGGCGGCATGAGTGCGTGCGTCTCGTCTTCTTCGGTGGCCCAACCGGAGAGGACCCGAGATGGACGCTTCCTTCGATGCCCTGATGACCATCACCAGCCGGCCCGCGACGGTCTTCGTGCGCGGCGAGGGCTCCTGGCTGTTCGACGGGCACGGCCGCCGCTACCTCGACTTCGTCCAGGGCTGGGCGGTCAACTGCCTCGGCCACTGCCCGCTGGTCCTGGCCCGCGCGCTCTGCGAGCAGGCGGCGACGCTGATCAACTGCAGCCCGGCCTTCTACAACGCGCCGATGGTCCGCCTCGCCGAGGCGCTCAAGGCCGCGAGCGGCCTCGACCGGAGCTTCTTCGCCAACTCCGGCGCCGAGGCCAACGAGGGCGCGATCAAGCTGGCGCGCAAGTGGGGCGCCCTCCACCGCGGCGGCGCCCATGAGATCGTCACCTTCGAGCAGGGTTTCCACGGCCGCACCCTGGCGACCATGTCGGCCTCGGGCAAGGCGGCCTGGAAGGGTCTCTTCGAGCCCAAGGTGCCGGGCTTTCCCAAGGTGCCGCTCGGCGACCTCGCGGCGGTCGAGGCGGCGATCGGCCCGGACACCGCCGCCGTCATGCTGGAGCCGATCCAGGGCGAGGCCGGCGTGATCCCGGCCGGCGACGGCTTCCTCAAGGAGCTTCGGGCCTTGACCCAGGCCAAGGGCGTGCTGCTGATCCTCGACGAGATCCAGACCGGCATGGGCCGGACCGGCAGGCTGTTCCACTACCAGCACCTCGGCTTCACGCCCGACATCCTGACCCTCGGCAAGGGCCTGGGCGGCGGCGTGCCGCTCTCTGCCTTGCTGGCCCGCGAGGATGTCTGCTGCTTCGAGCCCGGCGACCAGGGCGGCACCTTCAACGGCAACCCGCTGATGACCGCCGCCGGCCTCGCGGTGCTGGAGGCGGTGACGGCGCCCGGCTTCCTGGAGCGGGTGACCGCGACCGGCGCCTACCTGGCCGAAGGCCTGGCGGCGCTGTCGAGGCGCCACGGCTTCGGCGGGGTGCGGGGCCGGGGCCTGCTGCTGGCCCTCGACCTCGGCCGGCCGGTCGGCCCGGCGCTGGTCGAGGCGGCGCTGGCCGAGGGGCTGCTGATCAACGCGCCGCGGCCCGAGTGCCTGCGCTTCATGCCGGCCCTGACGGTCAGCCGGGAGGAGGTCGACAGCCTGCTGGCGACCCTCGATCCGCTCTGCGGAGCCGTCGCGTGACCGCCGCCGTCGCCGCTCCCGGGGCGACCGCTGGGGCTGCGGTCGCACTGCGGCCGGCCCGTCGCTCCGAGGCCGAGACCCTGACAATGCTGCACGTCGCGATCTGGCGCGAGACCTACCGCGAGCTGGCGCCGCCGGAGACCGTGGCCACGCTCGATGTCGAACGGCGCCTCGGGCGCTGGCGGGAGATGCTGGCGGATCCCGAGCGGATCGTGCTGGTCGCCGAGGCGGCCGGTGGGCTCGCCGGCTTCGGCGTCGCCGGTCCGCCGAGCGATCCGGTGTTCGGCGCCCGCGGCGAGGTCAAGCTGCTCTACGTCGCCGCCGGCTTCGCGCGCCAGGGCCTCGGCCGCCGGCTGCTCGCGGCGCTCGCCGGTGGGCTGCTGGCACGCGGCTACGGCGGCCTCGCGCTCGGCGTCGTCGTCGGCAACGACCCGGCGATCGCCTTCTACGAGGCGCTCGGCGGCCGTCGGCTCACGGCCTACCGGGACCGCGGCCCGCTCTGGCGCTCCGACAACCTGGCCTACGTCTGGGACGACCTGCCGGCGCTGGCGGCATCGGCGCCTGCGCGAGCGGCCCCCTCACCCTCCCACGGCCTGACGGCCGCGGGCCCCTCCCTCTCCCCTGAGGGGAGAGGGGCGGGGTGAGGGGGACGCCTGCGCTGCCTCAGCCGGCCCCCAGGTCCTTCGCGGTCAGGTCGAGGCAGGTCCTGAGGCGCGAGACCAGCTCGTCGATCTCCTCCGTCGAGATGGTCAGCGGCGGCGCCATCACCATGCCGTCGCGCACGGCGCGCAGCACCACGTTGTGGGCGAAGCAGTGGTCGCGGCAGATCGTGCCGGCCTTGCCGTTGCCCGGGAAGCGGGTGCGCGGGCGCTTCTTCTGGACGATCTCGAGGGCGCCGATCAGCCCGAGCGAGCGGACCTCGCCGACGATCGGGTGCTCGGCCAGCTCGGCGAGGCGCTTCGCCAGGTGCGGGCCGGTCTCCTCGCGGACCTTCCGGACCAGCTCCTCGCGCTCGATGATGTCGATGTTGGCGAGCGCCACGGCGCAGGCCGTCGGATGGCCCGAGTAGGTGTAGCCGTGGAAGAACTCGCCGCCGGCCTCGACCAGGGTGCGGCCGATCTCGCCGCTGACCATCACGCCGGACAGCGGGATGTAGCCGGAGGTGATGCCCTTGGCCATGGTCATCATGTCCGGCTCGATGCCGAAGTGCTCCGAGGCGAACATGTAGCCGGTCCGTCCGAAGCCGCAGATCACCTCGTCGGCGACCAGCAGCACGTCGTACTGGCGGCAGATCCGCTGGATCTCCGGCCAGTAGCTGTCCGGCGGGATGATCACGCCGCCGGCACCCTGGATCGGCTCGCCGATGAAGGCGGCGACCTTGTCCGGGCCGATCTCCAGGATCTTGTCCTCGACCTGCTTCGCCGCCTGGCGGCCGAACTCCTCGCGGTCGAGCTCGCCGCCGAAGTCGAACCAGTAGGGCGGGTCGACGTGGTGGAAGCCGGGCAGCGGCAGGCCGTAGCCCTCCTGCATCGGCGTCATGCCGCCGAGCGAGGCCGCGGCCATGGTCGAGCCGTGGTAGGCGTAGGTCCGGCTGATGAAGTGCGCCTTCTCCGGCTTGCCCTTGAGCTTCCAGTAGAAGCGGGCGAGGCGCGCGACCGTGTCGTTCGATTCCGAGCCGGACGAGCCGTAGAACACCATGTCGAGGCCGGCCGGCGTGATCTCGGCCAGCTTCTCGGCCAGCTCGACCGGCGGCGGCGTCGCGGTCTTGAAGAAGGTGTTGTAGTAGGGCAGCTCCAGCATCTGCTTGTAGGCCGCCTCGGCCAGCTCCTTGCGGCCGTAGCCGACGTTGACGCACCACAGGCCGGCCATGCCGTCGAGGATGCGCACGCCCTCGGAATCGGTCAGCCAGACGCCCTCGGCCCTGGTGACGATGCGGGCGCCGGCCTCCGACTCCTTGAGCTGCTTGTAGTCGGTGAAGGGGCTGAGATGATGCTTGCGGTCCGCCTCGCGCCACCAGGCGGTGGTGTTGCGGGCGGGCTTGTCGCTGGTCTGGGTCGACATCGGCTGAATCCTTTCGGCTTGGCTTGACGAGAGAGGAGGGCGCCTCCCGCCGGACGGGGGCAGGGCGCCGGTCGGTCGTCGGGCCGCCGCTAGGGGTTGTAGCCGATGCGCGCGCAGAGGATCAGCAGCTCGGCGTGCCGCGTGCGCGGCTGGCCGAGGGGGGCATAGCGGGGGCTGCCGATCCGGGACTCCATGGGCAGCAGGATACCGGCCGCGGCCGCCGAGGCCAAGCCGCTTGGCCGCCGACTGCTTCCCGCCTGTGCAAGGAGCGGATAGAAGGGCGCCGGCGGTCCGGGCGAGCCTCCGGCCGCAAGCAGCGGGAGCCGCCATGACCGTCACCGAGTCCCTCGTCGCCTTCCTGCTGGCCGCCGGCCTCCTGACCATCACGCCGGGCCTAGACACCGCCCTGGTGCTGCGCACCGCCGCGGTCGAGGGCGCGCGCCGGGCCGCTGCGGCGGCGCTCGGCATCAATGCCGGCTGCCTGGTCTGGGGTGCCGCCGTGGCGCTCGGCCTGGCGGCCCTGCTCGCCGCCTCGCAGCTCGCCTTCGAGATCCTCAAGTGGTGCGGCGCCGGCTACCTCGGCTGGCTCGGCCTGCAGCTGCTGCGCCGGCCGCGCAGCGGGATCGAGCGGGCGGCGGCGTCGCCGGCGGGCGGCCGGCTCGACTGGTTCTGGAAGGGTCTCGCCGGCAACCTGCTGAACCCGAAGGTCGGCGTCTTCTACGTGTCCTTCCTGCCGCAGTTCGTGCCCCACGAGCTTCCCTTGGGAATCGCGGTCGGGGGCTGGTGCTTCCTGCTCGCCGGCATCCACGTGCTGCTCGGCCTCGCCTGGTGCAGCGGCCTGATCCTGGCAACCCGGCCGCTCGCCCGGGCGCTGCAGCGGCCCGGGGTCGTGCGCCTGCTCGACCGCCTGACCGGTTGCCTGTTCCTAGGCTTCGGCGCCGGTCTGCTGTTCGCCCGGCGCTAGGGGGGACCCTCAGGCCGCCTCGCGCGGCCGCGGCCCGACGTAGCGCGACTGCGGCCGCAGCAGGCGGCCGGTGGCGACCTGCTCGCGGGCATGGGCGAGCCAGCCGGGGCCCCGGCCGAGCGCGAAGACGCAGGTGAAGGTCTCGCGCGGGAAGCCGAGCGCCTCCAGCAGCAGGGCCGTGTAGAACTCGACGTTGGTCTCCAGCGGCCGGCCCGGCTTGCGGCGGGCGAGCAGGGCCAGGGCCGCCGCCTCGACGGCCTCGGCGAGCCGCAGGCGGCCGGCGTCGACCCGGCCGGCCGCGGCCAGGGCCGCGACGCCGGCCTTGAGGGCGTCGGCGCGCGGGTCGCGGACCCGGTAGATGCGGTGGCCAAAGCCCATCAGCCGCTCGCCGCGGTCGAGGGCGCCGGACAGCCAGGCCTCGGCCCGCTCCGGCATGCCGACGGCATCGAGCATGTCGAGCACCGGCCCCGGCGCGCCGCCGTGCAGCGGGCCCTTGAGGGCGCCGAGCGCGGCCAGCCAGGCCGAGGTCAGGCCGGCGCGGGTCGAGGCGACGACGCGTGCCGCGAAGGTCGAGGCGTTGAGGCCGTGGTCGGCGACCGTCACCAGGTAGCGGTCGAGCGCCGCCGCCTGGGCGGCATCCGGCATCGTGCCGTGCAGCATGCGCAGCACGTCGGCGGCCTGGCCGAGCGCCGGATCGGGCGCGACCGGCTCGAGCCCGCGGGCGAGGCGGACCAGGCCCGGCGTCAGCACCGCCGGCGCCGCGATCAGGCGCAGCGCGGTCGCGAGGTCGTCGCCGTCGGCGAGGCGCGCGCTCAGGGCGCGCAGCGCCTCGACCGGTGGCAGGCGGCGGATGCCGGCGTCGGCGGCTGCCAGCTCGGCGAAGACCTCGGCGCGCGCGGCGCCGAGCGCGGCCGGCAGGTCGTCCGGCAGGTCGGGAAAGAAGCCGTCGAGCAGCAGGGCCGCGACCGCCTCCGCGCTCGCCCGGCCGGCCAGGGCGTCGAGCGGCCGGCCGCGGATCACCAGCCGGCCGGCGGCGCCGTCGACCTCCGACAGCACGGTCTCGGCGACCACCACGTCGTCCAGGCCGGAGGCGGCTTCGGGCATCCTGTCGGCGATCGTCACGCTTGCGGAACTCATGGGGCTTCTCCTTTGCTTTTCCGCTAGATCGCGCCCATGATGATTGACGTCAATCTTGATGAAATTGATCAATGTAAGATGACCTGGATGACCGCCAGGGAGGCGCTGGCCCGGCTCGGCAGCAAGCCGCAGACGCTCTACGCCAACGTCAGCCGCGGCCGGGTGCGGGCCAAGCCCGACCCCGCGGATCCGCGCCGCAGCCTCTACAGCGCCGCCGACGTCGAGCGGCTGGCCGAGCGGCGGGGCGGCCGGCGCAGCGCCGGGACGGTCGCGGCCGAGGCGATCCGCTGGGGCGACCCGGTGCTGTCCTCGGCGCTCTCGACCATCGTCGCCGGCCGGCTGTTCTACCGGGGCCGCGATGCCGTCGCCCTGTCCGCCACGGCGACGCTGGAGGAGGTCGCGGCCCTGCTCTGGCAGGCCGAGGACCTGGCGTGGGGACCGGCGGAGCCGCCGGGCGCCGGGGACGGACCCCTGGCCGCCGCCTTCGCCTGGCTCGCCGGGCGCGCGGCCCGCGACCTGCCGTCGCTCGGCCGGTCACCGGCGGTGCTGCAGCGCGAGGCCGCCGGGCTGCTCGGCGGGCTCGGCGCGGCGCTGCTTGGCCCGGCGCCGCCCGGCCCGGCGCCGCTCGGCCCGGCGCCGCTCGGCCCTGTGGCTGCCCCGGGCCGGGGCGGCGAGCCGCTGCACCGGCGTGCCGCTCTGGCCTGGGGGCGGCCCGGGGCCGAGGACGCGATCCGCCGGGCCCTGGTGCTGCTCGCCGACCACGAGCTCAACGCCTCGACCTTCGCGGTCCGGGTCACGGTCTCGACCGGCGCCTCGCTGTCCGCGGGCCTGCTCGCCGGCCTCGCGGCCCTGAGCGGGCCGCTGCACGGCGGCGCCTCAGAGGGCGTGCGGGCGCTGGCCGAGGCGGCCGGGCGGTCCGGCCCGCAGGCCGCCGTGCGCGCCTGTCTCGCCGAGGGACGTCCGCTGCCGGCCTTCGGGCACCGGCTCTATCCGGAGGGCGACTGCCGGGCCGCGGCCCTGCTGGCCCGCTTCGAGCTGCCGGAGGTCTTCGCCGGGCTGCGCCGGGCCGCCGAGGCGGCGACCGGCGAGCCGCCGAACATCGACTTCGCCCTGGCCGCCCTGGCCGCCGCCCACGGGCTGCCGCCGCAGGCGCCGCTGCTGCTCTTCGCCCTGGCGCGCGCCGTCGGCTGGCTGGCCCATGGCCTGGAGCAGCGCGCGAGCGGCGAGCTGATCCGGCCGCGCGCCCACTACGTCGGACCGGCGGTCGCGCCGGCCGCCTGAAAGAAGAAAGGGGCGCCCCGCAGGGCGCCCCTCGTCTCCATCGGCCTCTCGGGCCGGGCCTACCAGCTGCCGGTGTTCGGCATCGAGCTCCAGGGCTCGGCCGGCGGCAGGGCGTCGCCAGCCTGCAGGAACTCCAGCGAGATGCCGTCGGGCGAGCGCACGAAGGCCATGCGGCCGTCGCGCGGCGGCCGCAGGATCGTGACGCCGGCGTCCATCATCCGCTGGCACTGGGCGTAGATGTCCTTCACCTGGAAGGCCAGGTGGCCGAAGTTGCGGCCGCCCTTGTAGTCCTCGGGATCCCAGTTGAAGGTCAGCTCGATCTCCGGCGAGCGCTCGCCCTTGGCACGCTCGGCGTCGTCGGGCGCGGCCAGGAAGACCAGGGTGTAGCGGCCCTTCTCGCTCTCGAAGCGGCGGGTCTCGACGAAGCCGACCTTGTTGACGAAGAAGTCGAGCGACTCATCGATGTCGCTGATGCGGATCATGGTGTGCAGGTAGCGCAAGGCTGTCCCCTTCCGTTCCGGTCGCGGTCTCTTGTCCGGGTTCGCCGCAGAAGATGGCGGCAGGCGCCGGCGAAGGCAAGGCGCCGCGGGGGGTGGCAGCCCTGCCGTCGGAGCGGTCGGGCGGCCCCCGCGACGATTGCGCGCGCTCCCGGTGCGCCGCAACCGGGTTTGACACGGCTCAATGCCCGGCTGCCCGCTCTTCCTCAGAGTGGCTCCAGGCGCCGCTGAGCGGCTGCCGTGCTTCTCAGGAGAAGATTCGATGATCAGCAGGAAGACCTTGCTCGCAGCCGGCCTGGCCGCCGGCCTGCTCGGTGCCTTCTCGACGCCGGGCCTCGCCCAGGGCCAGGGCGGCCAGGGCATGATGGACCGCGATGCCGACGACTGCCCGCATTACGGCATGATGGGCCAGGGCTACGGCATGGGCCAGGGCATGTGCCAGGGCTACGGCTCGGGTCCGGGTATGATGGGCCAGGGCTACGGCATGGGTCCCGGCTACGGCATGGGCCCGGGCATGATGGGCCAGGGCTACGGCATGGGGCCCGGCTACGGCATGGGCCCGGGGATGATGGGCCAGGGCTACGGCATGGGGCCCGGCTACGGCATGGGTCCGGGGATGATGGGCCCGGGCTACGGCATGGGACCCGGCTATGGCATGGGCCAGGGCTATGCGACGCCGCAGGCGCAGGACCTGAAGCTGACCGTCGACGACGTCAAGAAGATGCTCGATCAACGCCTGGCCTGGGGCGGCAACCCGCACGTCAAGCTCGGCAAGGTCGAGGCCAAGGACGACGACACGATCGTCGCCGAGATCGTCACCCAGGACGGCTCGCTGGTGCAGAAGCTGGCCGTCGACCGCCATCGCGGCTGGATGCGCCCGGTCGAGTGACATGAAGACGAGACGCCTGCGATATGGACTGGCGGCCGTCGCTTCGGCGGCGGCCTCCGGCCTGCCGGCTGCGGCCTGGGCCCAGCAGGGGCCCTACTACTACGGCCACATGTGGAACGGCGGAATGGGGGGGGACGGCTGGCACGGCTGGTTCCTCGGCCCGATCATGATGATCCTGGTCCTCGTCCTGGTCGTGGTCGGCGTGGCGGTCCTGCTGCGCTGGCTGGTCGGGCCGGCGCACCCGCATCATCCGCCCTATCCGCCCCACTATGCCTCGGGGGGCAAGTCGGCCCTCGACATCCTCAAGGAGCGTTTCGCCCGCGGCGAGATCGACAAGGAGGAGTTCGAGGAGCGGCGGCGCGTGCTCGGCGACTGAGCCGCGGCGCCGGGCGCGCGGTCCCGGCCCTCAGGCGCCGGGGTCGCGCCGCGGCCGGGCGAAGGGCACGGTCAGCAGGGCGAGGGCGGTCAGGAGCGCGGCGAGCGCCCAGGCCTCGTTGATCGAGCGGACCAGGGCGAGCCGCTCGACCAGCGGCTGCACCATCGCCTGGACCATCGGCGGGATCGGGCCGCCGGCCAGTGCCTTGACCTGGTCGAGCGGCAGGCCGAGCGCCCGGGCCGTGTCGAGGTCGCCCTGCCGCAGCCGCTCGACGATGGCCGCGGCGTGGTGCGGCGCCCGGCCGTAGATCACCGTGTCGATCAGCGCCAGGCCGATCGCGCCGCCGAGGTTGCGCATCAGGTTGAACAGCCCGCTGGCGTCCGGCACGCGCTCCGGCGCCAGGCCGCCGAGTGCGATCCGGGTCGGCGGCAGCAGGCAGAACATCACCGCGACGCCGCGCAGCACCTGCGGCCAGAACATCTGGTCGAAGTCGGTCTCGGCGGTCTGGAAGGCGCTGAGCCCGAGGCCGGTCGCGAAGACCAGGAAGCCGGCGCCGGTCAGCAGGCGCGGGTCGAGCCGGCGCTCGAGCGCGACGGCGAGCGGCGCCGTCGCCAGCTGGGCGATGCCGGTGACCAGCATGATCTCGCCGATCTCCAGGGCGTCGTGGCCGCGCACGAAGCCGAGGAACACCGGCATCAGGTAGACCGAGCCGAACAGGCCGATGCCGAGCACGAAGCTCAGCAGGCAGCCGAGCGCGAAGGAGCGCTCGCCGAGCGTGGTCAGCTCGACGACCGGCCGGGCGCGCCGGAGCGAGCGCAGCACGAAGCCGGCCAGGGCGAGGAGCGCGAGGGCGAGCAGCCCGAGCACCGGCGCCGCCAGCCAGCCGTCGTCGGGCGCCTGCTTGAGGCCGATCTCGAGCGCCGAGAGCGCCAGCGCCAGCGCCGCCAGGCCGAGCGGGTCGAGTTGGCGCAGGACGCCGGGCTGCGGCCGCTCGCGCGGCAGCAGCAGGCTCGCCGCGGCGGCGGTGACGAGGCCCGGCGCGACGTTGATCAGGAACAGCCAGTGCCAGGACCAGGTCGAGGTGATCCAGCCGCCGACGATCGGCCCGACGGTCGGCGCCAGCACGGCGAGGACGCCGGCCAGGGTCGTCGCCAGCCCCTGGCGCCGGACCGGGAACAGCAGGAAGACGGCCGAGAAGACCGCCGGGATCAGGGTGCCGCCGGCGAGGCCCTGGACGATCCGCCAGGACAGCAGCTCGGCGAAGCTGCCGCTGGCCGCGCAGCCGAGCGAGGCCAGGGTGAAGAGGCTGAGCGAGGCGACGAACAGCCAGCGCATGGTCAGGATGCGGGTCAGCAGGCCGGTCAGCGGAATCGCCACGACCTCGGCGGTCAGGTAGGCTGTCTGGATCCAGCTGATCCGGTCGGGGCTGACGTCGAGCGCCCGCTGGATGGCCGGAATCGAGGTCGCGACGACCTGGACGTCCAGGATCGCCATGAACATGCCGAGGCACATCATGGCGAAGCCGGCCCAGGTGGCGGTGCCGGCCCGGGCCCTTGCCGCGACGTCGTCGCCGCTCATCGAACGGTCGCCCGGCCGTTCGGCGCGACCAAAGTCCCCCTGGCGTTCGCGGCGCGGGGCCGTAAGGTGGCGCGGCCGCGCGCGACCGCCCGCCCGGTCACGCCGGCGCAGCTTGCCGAGAGAGTCGAAGCGTTCGATGGCACGAGGTTCTTCCCCTTCAGGCGCGGTCCCGGCCAGGGACTATGCCGTCTATCCGCTGTTGCTGGTCGTCGCCGGCCTGGTCTGGTGGCTCTGCCACCGCTTTCCGTCGCGGCTGCCGGTCTGGGCGCCCTGGGAGTTCAACTGGTCCTGGTTCCTGACCGCCACGCTCTGCGCCTGGTGGTACCTGCGCGGCCTGTCGCTCAGCGCGCCGGCCGAACGTCCCTCGCGCTGGCGCAGCCTGTCCTTCGCTGCCGGGTTGCTGGTCATCTACGTCGTGCTGCAGACGCGCTTCGAGTACCTGGCCGAACATATGTTCTTCCTGAACCGCGTCCAGCACATCGTCATGCATCACCTCGGGCCCTTCCTGATCGCCCTGGCCTGGCCGGGCACGACCCTGAAGCGCGGCATGCCGGCGCCGCTGCGACGGATCACCGAGTGGCGGCCGCTGGTCCGCCTGGTCGGCCGGCTGCAGCAGCCGCTGCTCGCGGCCTTCCTGTTCGTCGGCCTGGTCGCGCTCTGGCTGCTGCCGTCGGTGCACTTCGTGGCGATGCTCGATCCCCAGCTCTACGCCTTCATGAACTGGACGATGGTCGTCGACGGCGTGCTGTTCTGGTCGCTGGTGCTCGACCCCCGGCCGGCGCCGCCGGCGCCGCGCTCCTTCGGCACGCGCGCTGCGCTGGCCATCGGCGTGATGTTCCCGCAGATCGTGATCGGCGCCCTGATCGCCTTCAGCGACCACGATCTCTATCCCTTCTACGCCTGGTGCGGCCGCTTCTTCCCCTCGATCGGGGCGGTCACCGACCAGAAGTTCGGCGGCCTGATCATCTGGATCCCGGCGGCGATGATGAGCGTCGTCGCGCTGATCCTGGTGATCAACGCCCTGCGCCGCACCGAGGCCGGGCGCGGCGGCGAGGACCGCGGCGAGGAGGTCGTCTCGGCCGCCCAGTGGACCGGATGAGGGGCGGGATGACGGGGACGAGTCTCAGAACAGCCGGCGGAGCCAGGCGAAGGGACCGCCGCCGCCGCTCCCCTCGGCCAGCCGCTTCAGGTCCGCGGCGGTGCCGACGATCTCCGGCGCGGCGGTGTCGAGGGAGGTCGCCAGCAGGCGGGCCTTGCCCTTCTGGTCGAAGACGTAGACCGCCGGGCTGTGGGTCACCTCGAAGGAGCCCGCCTCCTTGCCCGGCTTGACCGAATAGGCGACGCGGTAGCGCCGGGCCAGGGCGGCGAGCTGGTCGGGGCTGCCGCGCAGGCCGTCGACCTGCGGCCCGAAGGCGGCGGTGTAGTCCTTGAGCACGGTCAGCGTGTCGCGGTCCGGATCGACCGTGACGAACAGCACGCGGACCTGCTTGGCCGCCTCGCCCATCTCGTCGAGCACCTTGGCGACGTTGGCCAGGGTCAGCGGGCAGATGTCCGGGCAGAAGGTGTAGCCGAAGTAGAGCAGCGCGACCTTGCCGCGGTAGTCGTCGGCGGTGACGGTCTTGCCGTCCTCCGCGCGCGTCATGGTGAAGGCGAGGTCCGGCAGGCTGCCGCTGACGTCGGTGTTGTGCCAGTCGGACTCGTCCCGGCAGCCGGTCAGCCCGGCCGCCAGCAGGCAGAGGCCGAGCAGCGCGGCGAGCCCGCGCCGTGCACGCGTCGGAACGGAGAAGGGAAAGACCATTACGCGGAACCTCGTGCCGTGAGGGGCGTCTCGCCGTCGTCCGGCAGCGTCACGCCCGCGCCGTCACGGGGGAGATAGCCTGCCTGGGCCTCGGCCCGCCACCCCTAGCGCAGGCCCGACGGCAGGAGCACGACCTCATATTGCCGCACCGGATACCTCAGGAGCGGGGGAATCCGGGCACGGCGGCCTACTCCGCGGCGACCTCGGGCTCGCGGTGCTTGCGGGTCTCGGGCGAGCCGTAGGTCTTGACGATGTGGTCGCCGTGGACCTGCATCAGCTGCAGCTCGGCCAGGGCCTCCTGGTCGGTCGGCATCAGCGCGGTGTCCCGATAGGCGTCGTAGCTGCCCTCGCGCCTGATGCGCCGGCGGATCCGCTCGTAGGCGAGGTAGAGGGCGATCCAGCGGAGATGGCGGCTGGTCACCTCCCAGGCGCGCCGCGGATAGAAGGCGAGGCGGCTCTCGATCGGCAGACCGGGGCGGCGCTGGGTGCGCACCTTGCGGCGGAACCAGCCGCCCTGCAGCGGGTGGACCTTCTCGATCGGCACGAAGCCCGAGAACCAGACCAGCGGCAGCAGCAGCTTGTCCATCGGCAGGCCGTTGGCGGCGCCGCGGCGCAGGATCGTCTCGACATGGGCCGGCGTGTAGAAGAGGCGCCAGGCGTCGTTGTAGATGCCCTGCCATTCCACGGCGCTCATCCGCGGGTGCCGGCTGACGACGTGCTCGACGTCGTACCTGTTCATGTCGGGATCCATCCAGGCGCCCTGGCGGGTCAGCGTCTGGTGGTCCTCCGAGCCGGGCAGCGGCGTCAGGATGAAGAACTCGACCAGGTCGAGCGGCAGCTCGCGCTGGATGATCTCGAGGTCGGTCCTGATCTTCTCGGGGGTGTCGCCCGGGAAGCCCAGGATGTAGCCGGCGTAGGTCATGGCGCCGTGCCGCTTCCACTCCTGCAGCATGGCCCGGTATTCCCAGATCTTGTTCTGGCGCTTCTTGGCGGCGGCCAGGTTGTCCGGGTTGACGTTCTCCAGGCCGATGAAGACCCGGTGAGCGCCGGCGCGCACCGCCTTCTCGATGAAGCCGGGCGTCTTGTGGCACAGCGTGTCGACCTGGATGATGAACTTGAAGTTCATGCCCTCGACCTCGCGCAGCCGGATGCAGCGGTCGAGGATCGCCTCCCAGTTCCTGTTCCGGGCGAAGTTGTCGTCGGTGATGAAGAAGCGGCGGATGCCCTGCTTCGCGTTCTCGCGGATGATCCGCTCGATGTCGTCGGCGGTGCGGAAGCGGCTCTTGCGGCCCTGGACGTTGATGATCGTGCAGAAGGAGCACTGGAAGGGGCAGCCGCGCCCGGCGTCGAAGGAGGCGTAGGAGCCGGCGTTGCGCCTGACCACCTCCGGCGGCAGGAAGGGCACGGTCGCCGCCTCCATGTCCGGCAGGTCCTTCATGTAGTCGTAGAGCGGCTCCGCCGTGCCGTCCGCCATGGCCTTGATGAAGGCGTCCATGCGCCCCTCGGCCTCGCCGGCGTAGAGGATGCAGCCGAGCTCCCTGGCTTCCCGGATGTCCGGCGGCAGCTCCGGCAGCATGGCGAGACAGCCCGAGACGTGGAAGCCGCCGATCGCCACCGGCACGCCGGCCGTGCGCAGCGGCCGGGCGATGTCGAGGGCGCGCGGGAACTGGTTCGACTGGACCCCGACCAGGCCGAGGAAGCCGCCGGCCTCGGCCTCCTTCAGCCAGGCGGCCAGCCCGGCCGGATCGATCACGGTATTGGTCTCGTCCTGGACGCGGATCTCGATCTCGACCTCGGGGCCGAGCACCCGGCGGTCGCGCGCCTCGAGCATCAGGGCGTGGACCGAAGCCAGCGAGTTCGAGGGGATGAAGGACTTCAGCCACTGGATGACGTAGCCGTCGTCGTCGTAGTGCGACGGCTTGACCAGCGCGATGCGGAAACGCCTCTGGCTCACGGGCTGCCCCCCGGTGTCGGCTCCGATCGTTTCGGTACCGACGATACCAGGGGTGCGGCGCCCTGTCGCGGCGGAATTCTCCCGGTGGATGAGGTGGGCCGGTGCCGTCGACACGCCTTGGGCGACGTGGTCGCCGACCTCAGCGCGCGTTCACCCGGTCACACGTTGAGCAGCAGGTGCTCGCGCTCCCAGGAGGAGATGACCTCCTGGTAGGCGTTGAGCTCGGCGTCCTTCACCGCCTCGACGGCGTCGATGAAGGTCTCGCCCAGGACCTCCTTGAGCGGCCGGGAGGAGGTGAAGCGGTTGAGCGCGTCGTAGAGCGTGCGCGGCAGGGTGTGGGCCAGGCGGTAGGCCGAGCCCTCGATCGGCGAGCGCGGCTTCAGGCGCTGGGTCATGCCGAGGTAGCCGCAGGCCAGCGTGCTGGCGAGCGCGAGATAGGGGTTGGCGTCGGCGCCGGCGACCCGGTTCTCGACCTACAGCTTGCTCAGCGCTTGGGGGGTCGATCGAGGCCGGCTTGAGCCGGCCGTCGAGCGTCTCGACAAAGCGCGCAGCCGCCGCCGGCGTGATCAGCTGCGGACGGTTGAAGATTCACGCCTCCCGCACCACGGCGGGCTCCGGATCGTTGATTACACCTTGAATTGTCGTCTTGGTCGATTTGCAGCTACGCTCTGCCGAGCAATGGAGGCAGACGCATGGAGGGACCGCGTGATTTTTGGGCCCGGTTTCGGGATGCGGCGGGCGGTTTCGCGTCAATTGCTACCGGGCTTGCAGCCATTGGGGTGCCGTTGGTTGCGCTCTATATCGGCAACAACTTCGCAGCCGCGATAAAGCAACGGGAACTCGACGCTCAGATCGTGCAGATCGCGGTGCAGGTGCTCCGCGATGATCCTGCGAAGGTCCCCGGAAGTCCTGCGCTTCGCGATTGGGCCATTGGAATGATAAACCGACACTCTGACATACCACTGAACAGCCAAGCTCAAGAAGAGCTGCGTACAACACCTCTCTTCTTCCCCTCAGGATTCAAGAAACACGCAGAGTAGCCAGCGGGAAATCCGCTATCAATATATCCTCCCGGAACGGAGATTTACGCGAAACATCCAGATTCCATGTCTAAGCCGCGCGAAACTCCCCCGGCGGTTGAGTGCCCCTTCTGGCGGCGCTACTTGTGCTGCCTGCTGTTCGGGATCCGCGAGCGGCTGTCTCGTAGTAGCCTGCGCGGTTGTGGTCGTTCGTGCTCAATGCCGCGTCGCGCTTCCCGTCCAGCGCCTCGGCAGCGACGTCGGGCGGTATCGAGCCTTTGGTCTCGGGGGCCAGGGCTGGGTTGGTGCCAGCACCTTGACCTTCGTTCCGATCAAATTGACCACTGGTGTCGCCCGTCTAAGTCGTACACGCCAACCTCTCCTGGCCAAGGTAAAGTTTGTGCAGTGACTCCTTCCCATCGTCCATGTGTTCGGCAAGTGCGGTGATGCCGGCGCTTTCAGTGCTGTGCTGCTCCAGGGCCACGAGCCTGCTAGGCTTGGTAACTGCCCGATCAGGGGGAGGGGCATTCAAAGATGGAATGTGAAATCTGCGGCACACCGGCGCGGGAGCTTGGCGCACCATTCGGAGACGAAACGCGTCAGCGATGTCCCCGTTGTGGGGAGTTCATTGTCACGGGTTCTGCCAGAGAAGTCTTGGAACGTGATCGCGAACGCTACCGCGTTAAGCTCTCGGGCTGGGTTAGGGAGCAGAACCGTCTTGGCGACATACCGAAGATTTCATCGGAGCGACTAGACTTTGTAGAGCGCATGCCTCCCCCACGCGTCGTAGAGAGGGTCGACCGCCTTTTGTTGGCGCTTGTGGACGGTGAGAGTACGCTTGGCGAGACGTGCGACATCAATGATATAAAGCTCATTGCCGAAACATACTCCGTGAACAAAAAGGAGGTTGCGCTTCTCTGTCAGTATTTGAAAGAAGCTGGCTTAGTGAGATACCGGACCCTGAACGACTCGTCGCTCCAGGTTACCCTCAGCGGATATCGCCGTTACGAAGAGCTTGGTGCTACGCAGAGCGCTTCTGCGCAAGGATTTGTCGCCATGTGGTTCCACGATTCCATGAAAGAGACCTACGATCTCGGGTTTGAGGTTGGTGTCGCCGCAGCAGGATACTCACCGCTCCGAGTAGACCGGGTGGAACACGCTGACCGGATCGATGATGAGATAATTCGGCAGATACGTAGGTCACGCTTCGTAGTGGCGGATTTCACTGGCCATCGAGGGGGCGTCTATTTCGAAGCAGGGTACGCGATGGGGCTTGGCCTTCCGGTGATCTGGGCCTGTCGCAAAGATCAAATTCCTGAGCTGCACTTCGACATTCGTCAGTTCAACTGCATCGATTGGAGCGCGGCTGACGAACTCGCGGCCCGGCTCCATCGCCGAATTGAAGCGGTAGTGGGGGCAGGCCCAAGACCAGTGGCTACTTAGCTCGCACATGTGTTCACATCCGCGCTGCTGAGCTAGCGAGGTGGCCGGAGACGAGGCTTCGGAGGCTCGTCTGCCGAACGCGGTTCGACGGCGGGAGGCTTGCGGCCCATCTTGTGGATTGGCAGCGTTTGGCCGCAATGCACATCCTGCGCACCCATGACCCGGCGGCGGCGGCCAATCCCTCACACGTTGAGCAGCAGGTGCTCGCGCTCCCAGGAGGAGATGACCTCCTGGTAGGCGTTGAGCTCGGCGTCCTTCACCGCCTCGACGGCGTCGATGAAGGTCTCGCCCAGGACCTCCTTGAGCGGCCGGGAGGAGGTGAAGCGGTTGAGCGCGTCGTAGAGCGTGCGCGGCAGGGTGTGGGCCAGGCGGTAGGCCGAGCCCTCGATCGGCGAGCGCGGCTTCAGGCGCTGGGTCATGCCGAGGTAGCCGCAGGCCAGCGTGCCGGCGAGCGCGAGATAGGGGTTGGCGTCGGCGCCGGCGACCCGGTTCTCGACCCGCCGAGAGGTCGGCCCGGAGCGCGGCACGCGCAGGCCGACGGTGCGGTTGTCGTAGCCCCAGTGGGTGTTGATCGGCGCGTCGGTGTTCGGCATCAGCCGGCGGTAGGAGTTGACGTTCGGCGCGAACAGCGGCATCGCCGCCGGCAGGTGGCGCTGCAGGCCGGCAATGTAGCTCAGGAACAGGCTGGTGTCCTTGCCGGCGCGGGCCGTGGCGAAGAGGTTGCGGCGGCTCTCCCTGTCGACCAGCGACTGGTGGACGTGCATCGAGCTGCCCGGCTCGCCCTGCATCGGCTTGGCCATGAAGGTCGCGTAGACCTTGTGGCGCAGGCCGGCCTCGCGGACCGTGCGCTTGAACAGGAAGGCCTGGTCGGCCTGGGCCAGGGCCTCGCCGTGGTTGAAGTTCATCTCCATCTGCGCTGCCCCCGCCTCGTGGGCCAGGGTGTCGATGTCGATGTTCTGCGCCTCGCAGAAGTCGTAGATCTCCTCGAACATCGGGTCGAACTCGTTGACCGCGTCGACGCCGTAGGCCTGCCGGCTGGTCTCGCGCCGGCCCGAGCGGCCGATCGGCGGGCGCAGGGGGTAGTCGGCGTCCTCGTTGATCTCGACGAGGTAGAACTCCAGCTCGGCGGCGACGATCGGCACCCAGTTCTTGGCCTCGAACAGCGAGACGACGCGCTTCAGCACGTGGCGCGAGGCGAAGGGCACGGGGCTGCCGTCGAAGTAGTAGGGGTCGCAGATGACCTGGGCCGTCGGCTCGGGATACCAGGGCACGAGGCGCACCGTGTCGACGTCGGGCACCAGGTAGACGTCGCTGGTCGCCGGGTCGGTGACGTTCTCGTCGTCCGGATAGCTGCCGTTGACCGTCTGGACGAAGATCGACTCGGGGATGCGCAGCGCGTTGCCGTCGAGCTGCTTCAGGAACTTGTGCGCCGGCAGGATCTTGCCGCGTGCGATGCCGGCCATGTCCGGCACCAGGCACTCGACCTCCTCGATCCGGTTCTCTTTCAGAAAATCCTCTATGGAAGACATGCTATAAACTCTTCAGTCGTGGGTGGTGGCTGTCCAGGACCGTGGTCCCGGGCGGCCGCCGCATCCTGAGCTACACCGGCCCCCGGCCGGGTGGCAAGCGGGACCGCCCGAACCAGGCCCACCCGAACCTTGGCCCAACGAACCGCGAGGAGCCATGCCGCGCGAGCCGCACGTCGAATCCTACTATGCCGCCACCGCCAACCCGGCGCCGGAGCGCCCGCCGCTCGCCGGCGAGGTCTCCTGCGACGTCTGCATCGTCGGCGGCGGCTTCACCGGCCTCTCGGCGGCGCTCGAGCTGGCCGAGCGCGGCTACGCCGTGGTGCTGCTCGAGGCCCGGCGCATCGGCTGGGGCGCCTCGGGGCGCAACGGCGGCCAGGTCTGCTCGGCCTTCTCCTCCTCGATGGACAAGGTCGCCGCCTGGGTCGGCCGGGACGACGCGCGCAAGCTGTTCGACCTGACCGAGGAATCGAAGCGGCTGCTGGCCGAGCGCATCGGCAAGCACGGCATCGACTGCGACCTGACCTGGGGCTACTTCAACTCGGCCGACCGGCCGCGCGAGCTCGACGACTGCCGCGAGTGGCAGGAGGAGTGGTCGCGCGACTACGGCTATGACAAGCTGACCCTTGTCGAGACGCCCGAGGCGGCGCGCGCGCACGTCGACTCGCCGACGGTCATCGGCGGCCTGGCCGACGCCGGCGCCGGCCACCTGCATCCGCTCAACTACTGCCTGGGCCTGGCCGAGGCCGCGGCGGCGGCGGGCGCCGCGCTGCACGAGGGCTCGGCCGTCACCCGCATCGTCCGGGGCGCCAGCCCGGTCGTCGAGACCGCGCAGGGCAAGGTCAGGGCGACGTTCGTCGTGGTCGCCTGCAACGCCTATCTCGGCAACCTGCTGCCCGAGGCGCGGCGCAAGATCATGCCGGTCGGCACCTACATCGGCGCGACCGAGCCGCTCGGCGAAGAGCGGGCGCGGAGCCTGATCCCGAAGAACGAGGCGATCTGCGACCTCAAGTTCGTGCTGAACTACTACCGCCTGTCCAAGGACCAGCGGATGCTGTTCGGCGGCCGGGTCAGCTATTCCGGGATCACCGCGCCGAACCTGCCGCAGGCCATGGGCCGCAAGATGCGCCAGGTCTTCCCGCAGCTCTCGGACGTCCGGTTCGAGTTCACCTGGGGCGGCTTCGTCGCGATCACCATGGAGCGCTCGCCGCACTTCGGCCGGGTCGGCACCAACGTCTTCTTCGCCCAGGGCTACTCCGGCAACGGCGTCGCCATGAGCGCGATCGCCGGCCGCGTGCTGGCCGAGGCGATCGGCGGCCAGGCCGAGCGCTTCGACGTCTTCGCCCGCCTGCCGCACACGACCTTCCCCGGCGGCAAGCTGCTGCGCACCCCGACCCTGGCGCTGGCCATGCTCTGGTTCCGCCTGAAGGACCTCAGGCCGTAGCAGGAAAAAAGGGCCCCGTCCCGCATGGTGCGGGACGGGGCCGAGGGGTCGGACGATGCCGACCTAGGGTAGGGACTCGAAGCGGCTGGCTAGTTCGTCTTCATCTTCATCTTGTGCTCGCCGCTGTAGCCGATCGGCTCGACCGTGATTTCGACCTCGACCTTGCCGGCCTTCTCGAAGGTCAGGGTCATCGGGAAGGACTCGCCCTCCTTGAGGGGCTTCACCAGGCCCATCAGCATGACGTGGTAGCCGCCGGGCGCGAGCGCCGTGCTGGCGCCGGCCGGCAGGGCGAGGCCGCCCTCGACGGCGCGCATCTTCATCACGCCGCCCTCCATCAGGCTCTGGTGGATCTCGGCGCGCTTGGCGGCCGGGGTCTCGACGGCGATCAGGCGGTCGGCCTGCGTGCCCTTGTTGTCGATGGTCAGGTAGGCGGCGCCGGTCGGTGCCGGGCCGGCGCTGGCGCGTGCCCAGGGATGGTCGATGTGCAGCTGGCCGAGCTGGTACTCGTGGGCCTGGGCCACGGCGAGCATGGCGATCAGCAGCGCCAGGGCGGCGCCGACCAGATGGATGATGTTCAGGCGCGTCAGGAAACGCGGCATGGGAAAGCTCCCCTCTCTCGCGGACTCGATGGTGCGGGGCCGCATCCGGCGGCCCGTCTTCGGCTGGGTCATGACGGCGAGAGGGGAGCAGGGGGCGCCCGCGCCTGGACGCTGGTCACCGCCTGGCCGAAGGCGACCTCGGCCGGCGGCGGCGGGAAGGCCGGCGACCGGGCGAGCCCGGACGCGAGCGGCAGGAGCGTGAGCTGCGGCAGCACCGCCTGGCCGAAGGCGAGTCCCTGGCAGGCCAGGCAATCCCAGGGCGGCCGTGGCCGCGTCCGGGTCGGTTCCTCCTCGGGCCCGGCCGGCAGGCCGCCGCCGAGCGCCGAGCAGATGACCAGGGGCTCGCCGTCGGGCCCGGGCAGGGCCTCGGCCGCCGGCACCAGCGCGCGCAGCAGCAGCGCCAGGGCCAGAACGGCCGTGGCCAGGCTGTCACGCACGCGGCGGCGCCGCGGACGTCGGCTCGTCGGGAAGGGGCGGCGGCCTCGGATCATGAGGCGAGGCTGCCCTGCCGCCTGCCCTGCGGCAACGGCGATTTTCGACGCAGGCGGCCGATCGCCGCAGGCCGGCAGGAGGGCGTGCGGCTCAGAGGCCGAGCGCCTCCTGCGGCGGCACATAGGCCAGGCCGTGCACGTCGGCGACCGCCTTGTAGGTGACCTGGCCCCTGGCGACGTTGAGGCCGGCCATCAGATGCGGATCGTCGGCCAGGGCCTTGCGGTAGCCCTTGTCGGCGAGCGCCAGGGTGAAGGGCAGGGTCGCGTTGTTGAGCGCCTGGGTCGAGGTGCGCGCGACGGCGCCGGGCATGTTGGCGACGCAGTAGTGCACGACCTCGTCGACGACGTAGGTCGGATCGTCGTGGGTCGTCGCCCGCGACGTCTCGAAGCAGCCGCCCTGGTCGATCGCGATGTCGACCAGCACCGAGCCCGGCTTCATCGCCCTGACCATCTCGCGGGTCACCAGCTTGGGCGCCTCGGCGCCCGGCACCAGCACTGCGCCGATCACCAGGTCGGCGGTCAGCACGTGCTGCTCGATGGCGTCGACCGTCGAGAAGATCGTGTTGAGCATCGCGCCGAACTGCAGGTCGAGCTCGTAGAGCCGGTGCAGGTTCTTGTCGATCACCGTGACGTGGGCCTCGAGGCCCATGGCCATGCGGGTCGCGTTGGTGCCGGAGACGCCGCCGCCGAGCACCACGACCTTGGCGGCCGCGACGCCGGGCACGCCGCCGAGCAGCATGCCCGAGCCGCCCTGCTCCTTCTCCAGGCAGTGGGCGCCGACCTGGATCGACATGCGCCCGGCGACCTCGCTCATCGGCGCCAGCAGCGGCAGGCGGCCGAGCCGGTCGGTCACGGTCTCGTAGGCGACCGCGATGCAGCCCGACTTCACCAGCCCCTCGGTCTGCGGCAGGTCGGGCGCCAGGTGCAGGTAGGTGAACAGCAGCTGCCCCTCGCGCAGCATGGCGATCTCGGAAGCCTGCGGCTCCTTGACCTTGACGATCATCTCGGCGCGCTCGAAGACCGACCCGGCGTCGGGCGCGATCTCGGCGCCGGCCGCCCGGTACAGCTCGTCGGTGAAGCCGATGCCGAGGCCGGCGCTGGCCTCAACGGTGACCTTGTGGCCGTGGTGGACCAGCTCGCGGACCGAGGAGGGCGTCAGCCCGACGCGGAACTCCTTGGCCTTGATCTCCTTGGGCACGCCGATATGCATGGCGCAGACCTCCCCCGAATGATGATGGCTAACGAATGCGCTGCGGCAGCGACGGTCCGGCTCAGTCCAGGGCCTGCAGCACGTCGCGCACGGTCTGGAACAGCCGGTCGATCTCGGCCTTCTCGATGATCAGCGGCGGCGACAGGGCGATGATGTCGCCGGTGACGCGGATCAGCGCGCCGGCCTCGAAGGCCTTGCGGAAGGCCTCGTAGCCGCGGGCACCGACCTTGCCCGGCCGCGATTCCAGCTCGATGCCGGCGATCAGGCCGATGTTGCGCAGGTCGATGACGTGGCGCGTGCCCTTGAGGCCGTGGACCGCCTGCTCCCAGTAGGGCGCCAGGTCGGCGGCGCGCTGGAACAGCTGCTCCTCCTGGTAGAGCGCCAGGGTCGCGAGGCCGGCCGCGGCGGCGACCGGATGGCCGCTGTAGGTGTAGCCGTGGAACAGCTCGATGGTCTGGCCGGTCTCGTCGGCCCAGTCCGTGAAGGCCTCGTAGATGCCCTTGCGGCAGATCACGGCGCCCATCGGGATGACGCCGTTGGTCAGGCCCTTGGCGCAGGTGATCAGGTCGGGCTGCACGCCGAAGTGCTCGGTCCCGAAGGCCGAGCCGAGCCGGCCGAATCCGGTGATCACCTCGTCGAAGATCAACAGGATGCCGTACTTGTCGCAGATCGCGCGCAGGCGCTCCAGGTAGCCCTTCGGCGGGATCAGCACGCCGGTCGAGCCGGCGACCGGCTCGACGATGACCGCGGCGATGGTCGAGGGATCGTGCAGGGCGACCAGGCGCTCCAGCTCGTCGGCGAACTCGACGCCGTGCTCGGGCTGGCCGCGGCTGTAGGCGTTGCGCTCCAGGTCGTGGGTCGAGCGGATGTGGTCGACGCCGTTCAGCAGCGGGCCGAAGAACATGCGGTTCTTGACGATGCCGCCGACCGAGATGCCGCCGAAGCCGACGCCGTGGTAGCCGCGCTCGCGGCCGATCAGGCGGGTCCGGGCGGCGTCGCCGCGCACCCGGTGATAGGCCAGCGCGATCTTGAGCGCGCTGTCGACCGCCTCGGAGCCGGAGTTGCAGAAGGCGACGTGGTCGTAGTCGCCCGGCACCATCGCCGACAGGCGGTTGGCGAGCTCGAAGGGCAGCGGATGGCCGAGCTGGAAGGTCGGCGCGAAGTCCAGGTGCTCCACCGTCTCCTGCACCGCGCGCACGATCGGCTCGCGGCGGTGGCCGGCGTTGCAGCACCACAGGCCGGCGGTGCCGTCGAGGATCTGCTCGCCCTCGACCGAGGTGTAGTACATGCCCTTGGCGGAGGCCAGCAGCAGCGGCTCCTGCTTGAACCGGCGGTTCCAGGTGAAGGGCATCCAGAAGGGTTCGAGATTGTTCGGCGCGGCGTCGGCGTTGACCGGCAGGGCGGAGCCGTCCATGGGGCACCTCTGAGGCTCGGGGCGAATGGTCCGCGGAGCATAGAAGCGATCAAGAAATTTGACAATCGGCTTGCGATTGCCTTGCTTAGGGAGACTATACTGGCCTTCGTGTCTAGAATGTTGAGCGATTGAGCGGGGCGAGCGTGGACGGCAGCGGCGACTTCGATCTCGGGCAGCGGCTGCGCGAGCTGCGCGAGGACCAGGGGCTGTCGCAGCGCGCGCTGGCCAAGCGCGCCGGCGTCTCCCATGGCGTCGTCTCGCTGATCGAGCAGAACAAGACCAGCCCCTCGGTCGGCCTGCTGAAGAAGATCCTCGACGGCGTGCCGATCAGCCTCGCCAGCTTCTTCGAGGGCCCGACGGTGCAGCGCGACCCGGTGTTCTTCGCCGCCGGCGAGCTCTCGGAGATCGCCGGCGGGCGCATCAGCTACCGCCAGGTCGGCCGCGACCTCTCGGGCAAGAGCCTGCAGATCCTGCACGAGCGCTACGCGCCGGGCGCGGACACCGGCGAGGCGATGCTCAGCCATGCCGCCGAGGAGGGCGGGGTCGTGGTCCGCGGCCGGCTCGAGGTGACGGTGGGCAGTGCCCGCCGGGTCCTGGAGGCCGGCGATGCCTACTACTTCGACAGCCGCCAGCCGCACCGCTTCCGCAATATCGGGCACGAGGAGGCCGAAGTCGTGTCAGCCTGCACGCCACCGACCTTTTGACTTTTCTCGTCCGCTGTTCAATGGTCGAAAAGCAGAACGCCGTAGCCGAGCGGGCGGCATCTACCCTGGTTCGTCTTTCTGGCGACCTTTGCCCGTTTCAGGGGAATAAGACGACCTTGGGACGAGCGATGCTGCAGTTCGTTGAAGACCTCCGGATGTAAAAACGATTTGGCTTTTCGATCCGCTTGACAGGGGGCGGACGTTCGCGCACGCCCACTGCGCTAGCGTTAATGTTTTTCTAAGACGACTCGGAAGGGGACGCCGCGTCGTTGATCGGGGTGAGGAATGGGGATGCGAGACGAACTGGACGCCGAGATCGGCCGGCGGCTGCGCGAGGCGCGGATCGTGCGGGGGATGAGCCAGACCGAGCTGGGCGACGCGCTGGGGATCACGTTTCAACAGATTCAGAAGTACGAGAAGGGTCTGAACCGGATCGGCAGCGGGCGGCTCTTCAAGATCAGCCGGATCCTGCACCTGCCGGTGACCTACTTCTACGACGGTCTCGAGGAGGCCGCTTCCCGGTCGCCGAAGCAGCCGGAGATCGAGCCCGAGGAGGCGCTCGCGACCAAGACGATCCGCGTCGCCCGGCTGCTCAACGAGCTGCCGGAGGGCGAGATCAAGGACAGCGTCTTCAAGCTGATCCGCTCCTTCGCGCGCGCCGGCTAGCCGGCGCGCGGCCGACCTTCCGGGACTGCCGGAGCGCCCGGTCGATTCGCGCCGTGGGGCAGGCGCCGCGGCCGGACGCGAGGCCGTTCCCGGCCGTCCGCACCGCTGCGGGCGCGGGCCTTCAGCCGGCGGCCGGCGGGCGCGCCAGCCCCCGGCGGGCGCAGAGCTCGTAGAGCGCGACCGCGGCGGCGTTCGAGACGTTGAGGTCGCGCAAGGGACCGGCGACCGGCAGGCGGACCAGGAAGTCGCAGCGCTCGCGGGTCAGGCGCCGGAGGCCCGGGCCCTCGGCGCCGAGGCAGAGCAGCAGCCGGTCGGGCAGCGTCGCGCCGGCCAGGTCCTCGCTCGCCTCGCCGGCCAGGCCGACGGTCCAGAAGCCGTGCTTCTTGGCGGTCTCCATGGCCGCCGCCAGGTTGCCGGCCGGCAGGTAGGGCACCAGCTCGAGCCCGCCCGAGGCGGCCTTGGCCAGGGTGCCGCTCTCCGGCGCGGCGTGGCGGTCCGGGGTGATCAGGCCGATCGCGCCGAAGGCGGCGGCCGAGCGCAGGATCGCGCCGACGTTGCGCGGGTCGGTCACCTGGTCGAGGGCGAGCAGCAGCGCCGGCCCCTCGGCGTGGCGCTTCAGCAGGCCCTCGAGATCGGGCTGGGCGAGCGGTGCCACGGCCAGCGCCAGGCCCTGGTGCACGGCCTCCTCGCCGAGCAGCGCGTCGAGCGCCGCCCGCTCGACCGTCTCGGGCTGCAGGCCCGGCCGGGCGGCCAGGGCCGGGCCGAGCGCGGCCTGCTCGCGCTTCAGCGCCTCCTCGGTGACGAGCAGGCGGTGGCAGGTCCGCCGCGGATTGGCGAGGGCGGCGACCACGGCATGGACGCCGTGCAGCCAGAGGCCGCCGCCGGCGGCCCGGGGACGGCCGGAGTCGCCGCGCGGGCGGCCCGGGTGCGGCCCTTGGCCGCTGTGCCGGCGCTCGGGGCGTTCGCCGGACGGGGGGCGGGCGCCCTGGGCGCGCTCGGCCTGGCCGCCGTGCGGCGGGCGGTTCTGGGCCTGGCGGGCTCGGCCGGCCGGGGTGGTCTTGCGCTTGCTCATGCTGGGGACTACTATTGGCCTACAAGCAAGGTGCCGAACAAGGCCCACGTCCGCTATTTTCGGGATGGCGGATTGTGGGTCTTTGTCTTGTCTTAGCGGTTGACAGTGAGAGCCAAATCACCATAGTTCGCGGTCCTCGCTCGCAGGGGCCGCCGGAGGGGTGCCCGAGTGGTTAAAGGGGACGGACTGTAAATCCGTTGGCTTCGCCTACGTTGGTTCGAATCCAACCCCCTCCACCACCCCTGCAGATGACGAAGGATGAGATGCCCGCTCCCGACCGGTCACGCTGGGGCATGTTTCGGGGGCGGTATCGTCGTGGATGTTCGGTTGGGACGGGTTCGCGCTTGCGGGTGTAGCTCAATGGTAGAGCCCCAGCCTTCCAAGCTGGTCATGCGGGTTCGATTCCCGTCACCCGCTCCAGCGCGGCGGGCCCGCAGGCGGGCATCGTGAGTTTGGGCAGTCGTAGAGCAGGATCGAAGAAGAACGATGGCGAAGGCGAAGTTTGAGCGTACGAAGCCGCACTGCAACATCGGGACGATCGGCCATGTTGACCATGGCAAGACGTCTTTGACGGCTGCGATCACGAAGGTTCTTGCCGAGACGGGCGGGGCGACGTTTACGGCCTACGACCAGATCGACAAGGCGCCTGAGGAGAAGGCTCGCGGCATCACGATCTCGACGGCGCACGTCGAGTACGAGACGCAGAACCGGCACTACGCGCACGTCGACTGCCCCGGCCACGCGGACTACGTGAAGAACATGATCACGGGCGCGGCGCAGATGGACGGCGCGATCCTGGTGGTCTCTGCGGCTGACGGGCCGATGCCGCAGACTCGCGAGCACATCCTTCTGGCGCGCCAGGTCGGCGTTCCGGCGCTGGTGGTGTTCCTGAACAAGTGCGACATGGTGGACGACGAGGAGCTTCTGGAGCTTGTCGAGCTGGAGGTTCGCGAGCTTCTGTCGAGCTACGAGTTCCCGGGCGACGACATTCCGATCGTCAAGGGCTCTGCGCTGGTGGCGCTGGAGAACGGCGACCCGAAGCTGGGCCACGACGCGATCCTCGAGCTGATGAAGGCGGTGGACGAGTACATCCCGACGCCGGAGCGTCCGAAGGACCGTCCGTTCCTGATGCCGATCGAGGACGTGTTCTCGATCTCCGGGCGCGGCACGGTGGTGACGGGCCGGGTCGAGCGGGGCATCGTGAAGGTCGGCGAGGAGGTCGAGATCGTCGGCCTGACGGACACGAAGAAGTCTGTCGTGACGGGCGTCGAGATGTTCCGCAAGCTGCTGGACCAGGGCGAGGCGGGCGACAACATCGGCGCGCTGCTGCGCGGCGTGGGCCGCGACGACGTGGAGCGCGGCCAGGTTCTGGCGAAGCCGGGCTCGATCACGCCGCACACGAAGTTCAAGGCCGAGGCCTACATCCTGACGAAGGAGGAGGGCGGGCGTCACACGCCGTTCTTCACGAACTACCGTCCGCAGTTCTACTTCCGGACGACCGACGTCACGGGCGTGATCTCGCTGCCGGAAGGCACGGAGATGGTGATGCCGGGCGACAACGTGTCGATGGAGGTCGAGCTGATCGCGCCGATCGCCATGGACGAGGGCCTGCGCTTCGCGATCCGCGAGGGCGGCCGCACCGTCGGTGCCGGCGTCGTCGCCAGCATCATCGAGTAGG
>NZ_FWZX01000063.1 GCF_900177295.1 Tistlia consotensis USBA 355 | reverse complement strand
GCTGGTCCACCTCCCAAGCCCGATAGGTCTTGCCCATGAACCGGAGTGAATCACGACCACTGCCGAGCGTCGAGACAAAGGCGCTTACTCGGACAGGCTCCTAGCGGCGCCGAGGCCGCGGCGCGCGGCTCGAGCGCGACCGGGCGGGCCGTACCGATGCTACGTCGAATCGGTACGGCAGACGTCGCCTCGCTCGGCGGGAGCGCAATCAGGGCCCTCGATCGAGACCGCGGCATTTTTCGTACCGATGCTACGTCGAATCGGTACGGGCCCGGCTGGAATGTCCCGCCGCCTCCGCCGGAGCCGTGGTGGACATGCGCGGCAGGCGAGGGCGTCAGATGCGGGGCCGCTGCCGTACCGATGCAACGCTGAATCGGTACGGGCCCGCTGGACCTGCCGGAGCGTGAGGGCGGGGCGGGCTCGCGGGGTGGTGCGGCTCCCGAAGGGCTCGATCGGCCGATGTCGCGCGCGCCTGGCCGGCCGTCGCGCAACAGACGGGACCGCCGTGCCCGTACCGATTCAGCGCGGAAGGTCTCGAGGTCGATGACGATGCAAGCCGTCGGGGAACTGCGGGTTGGCGACCCTTCGCGCCGGCGGCGAGCCCCTCTCGGGCGTGCCGACCGGGCCGGGAGCTGGATGGAAAGGCTGCGCGGCCCGGTCTGGCCGCCCCTTGCGAGCCGGATTCGGCCTAGCCGCCAGCCCCTTCCCGCGCCTCCTCGCGCGTCCCTTATCGACTCTTCTAACTATCTGTTTCCACTATCTGTTAGTGGCCCGTACCGATGCGACGTGGACAAGCCCGCCCCGGCGTCCCGATTCGGCGCGCGGGCGGCGTTCCGATTCGGCGCCGCGCGCGTACCGATGTGACGCGCCGCCGAGCCTCGCTCCAGGCCGCCGGTACCGATTCGGCGCGCCTTTCGTACCGATTCAGCGTGGGCCGATGCAGCATGGGCCGGCCTTTCCGCTCCTTGGCGGTCCGGCCGCCCTGGAGTCGGCGCCGCAGCTGCCGTACCGATTCGGCGCAAGCGAGCGGTCCTTGGGCCGCCGTCCACGTAGAATCGGTACGGATCGGTGGCGCTTCGGGTGGAATCTTCGTACCGATTCTACGCGCTATCTCGCGTTGCCGCTTCGGAGATCCCCAAAATATGGTAGCAGTCTGCTGGTTCGATCCAGCAGCGGAGCGAGCGGAGGAAGGCCATGGGAGAGCTCCACGATCAGCTGAAGCTGTTCGGCACCGAACGGGTGCTTGAGCTCGCGGTGAAGGAAGGTGCGCCCCGGACCGAGATCAGGGCAATCCGTGCTGCAGCCGACCTGCTCCTGCCGCCGAGCAGCGAGGACCTCAACTTCCTCCATTCGGGGCTCTGCCAGACAGCGCTGCCGCACAGCCGCCCGGCCGACAACGCCCGGCCCTGGATGCGCCGCTCCGGGGCCCTGCGGCTCATCGTGACGCCGGGTGTGGCGACCGACGAGCAGTCGGGCGAGGCGGAGTACCTCGGCGTGCCCTTTGGCGCCAAGGCCAGGCTCATCATGATCTACCTGCAGACCGAGGGCGTGCGCTCGCGGTTCGTGCCGCTCGGCCGTTCCATGTCCAGCTGGATCCGCAGCCTGGGGCTGCCGGTCACCGGCGGCCGGCGCGGCACGATCCCGGTGATCAAGGAGCAGGTGCTCCGGATCGCCAACTGCGGCCTGAAGCTCGAGTGGGAGAGCGAGCGCGACGGCGGGCGCGTCCAGGGCATGCGCAAGACGGAGATCGTCCGCGGTCTTTCGATGTGGGCAGAGCAGCCTGGCCAGGAGACCTGGCCCGAGGAGGTCGAGCTCTCCGAGGAGTTCCACGAGCACCTCAAGGCCCATGCCGTCCCGCTCGACCGGCGGGCCATCGCCCACCTCGCGGGAACCTCGCTGGGCCTCGACCTCTACACGATGTGCGCCTACCGCCTGCCGCGTCTCGAGCGGCCGCTCTTCCTGACCTGGCGCGAGCTGATGACCCAGCTCGGCAGCGAGATCGCCGCGACCGACAACTTCGCGAAGAAGGTGCGCAACGCCCTGCCGCACGTGGCCGCCGTCTATCCCGGCGCGCGCATCGAGCCGCAGTCCAAGGGGCTGATGCTGAAGCCCAGCGCGCCGGCCGTCGAAGGGCGGCGTAGCGTCGTGGTGAAGGCGCTGCCGAGGGACTAGGGAAGCACCTTCCGGCCCAATGCTCGCCTGCCTGCGGGTCGTTCGCCGATACTCCCCTCTGCGGCGACGCCCGGCATGTTGGAAGCGAAATCCATGGCCGTCCGCAGATGACCCTGGCTGTGTGAAAACGCGTCGGCTGCTACGATTCCTCGTCGAATCCGACGGGGGCGGTGATGAAGCGCTTTGTCGAGGGTGTGGATCGCAATCAGTCGACACTGTTTCCGGAAAGCCTCGAAGATTGGGTGCACCAGGATAATCCGGTTCGGGTGATCGATGCTTTTGTGGGGGAGCTGGATCTCGCCGCGCTGGGCTTCGGCGGTGTCGATCCTGCGGCGACTGGACGGCCGAGCTATCATCCTGCGGTGCTGCTGAAGCTCTACGTCTACGGCTATCTCAACCGGGTCCAATCGAGCCGGCGCATCGAGCGTGAGGCCGGCTGCAATGTCGAAGTGATGTGGCTGACCGGGCGGCTCGTGCCGGATCACAAGACGATCGCCGATTTCCGCCGCGACAACGGCGCGGCGATCCGCAAGGTCTGCGCCGAGTTCGTGGAGCTCTGCCGTCGTGTGGGGCTGCTGACGAAGGCCAGCGTCGCCATCGACGGCAGCAAGTTCAAGGCCGTCAACAACCGCGACCGGAACTTCACCGCCGCCAAGATGCAGCGCCGGCTGGCGCAGATCGACGCGAGCGTCGGGCGCTATCTGCAGCAGCTCGACAGCGCCGATCGCCAGGCACCGAGCGAGGCGATCGAGATGCGCAAGACGCGGCTGCAGGAGAAGCTCGGCAAGCTGCGCGAAGAGATGGGCCGCCTGCGCGCGCTCGAGGCGCAGCGGCTCGCATCTCCTGACGGCCAGATCTCGCTCACCGACCCGGATGCGCGCTCGATGGCGACCAGCGGCCGCGGCTCGGGCGTCGTCGGCTACAACGTCCAGGCTGCCGTCGACACGGAGCACCACCTCATCGTCGCGCACGACGTGGTCACGACCGGCTCCGATCGGGCGCAGCTCTCCGGCATGGCGGAGGCGGCGAAGACCGCGTTGCTCTCCGACCGCTTGGAGGTCGTCGCCGATCGCGGCTACTTCAGCGGCGAGGAGATCCTGGCCTGCGAGCGCGCCGGCGTCGCCGTCACGGTGCCGAAGCCGCAAACCTCGAACGCCAAGTCCGCCGGACGGTTCGACAGGGCGGACTTCCGCTATGTCGCCGAGGAGGACATCTACCTTTGTCCAGCCGGGGAGCGGTTGAGCCGGCGCATGACCAGCGAGGAGCACGGCACGACGCTCCACCGCTACTGGACCGCGGCCTGCGGGCGCTGTCCGCTCAAGAGCCAATGCACGCCCGGCAAGGAGCGGCGCGTCACGCGCTGGGAGCACGAGGAGGTACTCGAGCGCGTGCAGAAGCGGCTCGATGAGAACCCAGCCGCGATGCGTCAGCGGCGCGAGACGGTCGAGCACCCTTTCGGGACGATCAAGGCGCGGATGGGCGCGACCCACTTCCTGACGAAGCGGCTCCACAACGTGAAGACGGAGACGGCGCTCGCCGTCCTCGCCTACAACCTGACGCGGGTCATGAACATCCTGGGCGTCGGCGCGCTGATGGCGGCGATCCGGGCCTGATCCGCCTCCCGGCCCGCTCCGGCCGAGAACGCCGCTGGCGCCCGTCAGGTCGCCAACGGCGGCAAGACATCGAGCAGCCAGCCCGATCGACGCCCGAGCGCCAGTGGCAGAGAGGTTGAGCCCATGCCGCCAGCGTTTTCACACGACCAAGACCCGGTGCGGACAGGCCGCCTTCCTCCGCCTAAGCTGTTTGCATGGCGCGAATCCATGTCACCGGGAATGCCGGCAGCGGAAAAACTACTCTCGCCCGGCAGATCGGCGAGGCCCTGGACCTGCCGGTCTACGGGCTCGATCGGCTCGTTTGGCATCCCGGCTGGAAGAAGAGCCCGCGCGCGTGGCGGGAGGCCAGAGAAGCCGAGCTGATCGCGAAGCCAGATTGGGTGATCGATGGGGTGTCGGCCCCGGTCCGAGAGGCCGCCGATCTCCTGATCTTCCTCGACGCGAGCCGCCTGACCTGCTTCGGCCGATGCGCCAGGCGCAATTGGAGATACCTCTGGCGCAGTCGGCCCGACTTGCCGCCGAACTGCCCGGAACTGCTGGTCATCCCCAAGCTCGCGAAGATCATCTGGAGCTTCCCAGCGAAGGTCAGGCCGGAGATCCTCACGGCGATCGAAGGACGGCGAGAATCAGCCTACATCGTCCGCGGTCGCACCGAGCTGGAATCGCTGTTTCACGACCTGGGCATCGGCCGCTTGTGACCTTGATCGTCCCGAAAGGGTGCTCGACCGTCTCGCGCCGCCGACGCATCGCGTCTGGGTTCTCATCGAGCCGCTTCTGCACGCGCTCGAGCACCTCCTCATGCTCCCAGCGCGTGACGCGCCGCTCCTTGCCGGGCGTGCATTGGCTCTTGAGCGGACAGCGCCCGCAGGCCGCGGTCCAGTAG
>NZ_FWZX01000042.1:5165-46803 GCF_900177295.1 Tistlia consotensis USBA 355 | reverse complement strand
CGCGCCGGCCGGCGCAGCCGATACCGCCTCAGGAAGCAGGTCGTCGAGCCGGTGTTCGGCCAGATCAAGGCGGCCAGGGGCTTCCGCCAGTTCCTGTTGCGCGGATACGCCAAGGTCCGTCACGAGTGGGCCCTCGTCTGCACCGTCCACAACCTCGCAAAGCTCCTCATCGCACGCACCGCCTGACCACCAGACATGCACCGCTCGACAAGCCACCACCCCCAGCCGCCCAAACCGCCGCGCCTTTAGCCGGACAGGCTCCTAGCCGGCCAGGGCCAGCAGCGCGTCGAGCCCGGCCGGGCGCGCCGTCACCTCCAGCGGCGCCTCCGCCGGCTGCCGCACGCCGAGCGCGGCGACGTGGGCCGGCCCCGGCCGGAAGCGCTGGAACTGCCAGCTCGCGGGGTCGTCCTCGATCGGCGGCACGAAGGAGACGGCGAGCGGGTCGAGGGTGAAGGCGAAGGCGTCGAGCGGCAGCGACAGGCCCTTGCCGACCGCCTTGATGTAGGCCTCCTTCAGCGTCCAGAAGGCGAAGAAGGTGTCGGTCGCCTCGGCCGCCGGCCGCGAGAGGAGGTAGGCGCATTCCGCCGGCGCGAAGTAGCGGCCGGCGATGTTGAGGATGGCGTTGTCGCGCTCCAGCCACTCGACGTCGACCCCGACCTCGCGCCCCAGGGTCACCGCCACGGCGGCAAGGCCGCGGGTGTGCGAGATGTTGACCCGCAGCGGCGGCTCGCCGGGCCGGCGGATCGCCTCGGGCTTGCCGTGCTCGCCGACCTCGAAGCGCCAGTCCTGGGGCGCGCGGCCGGTCAGCTCGGAAAGCGTGCCGCGCAGCAGGGCGTGGGCGGCGGTGTAGACCTGCCGGTCGCGCTCGAAGTGGAAGCGGTCGGCGCGCGCCCGCTCGGCCTCGTCGAGCAGCCGGCGCAGCTTGGGCCAGTCCGCCTCGCCGATCGGCTCGGTCGGCAGCCAGAGCAGCAGGACCTCGTTCTCTCGCAGCATCATCGCCGGCGCAGCATAGAGCGCCCGGCCCGCGAGTGAAGCCCGTCCCGCGCGGCGCCCTCAGCGCAGCGTCTCGAGGGCCGGCAGCACGACGCCGGTGGCGAGCTGCTTGGCGGCCTTGGTCTCGGCGGCCCGCTCCTCGGCGTCGACCTGGTCGCTCGGCCCCGGCGGGATGTGGAAGTTCGCGTGGACGCTCAGCACCAGGTAGACGCCGTGGTCCAGGACGTGGAGCTGGCCCGGCGCCGGCAGCCAGAAGGCGGCCTCGCCGACCCCGGCGATGTCCTCGACCCCCGGCGGGGTCGCGCCCTGGGCCTCGCGGTTGCGATGGAAGTACTGCTCGGGCGACGCGAAGTAGCTGCCCTGCTGGGCGAACACGACGGCGTCGTAGAGCTCCAGCGAGGCGCCGTAGGCGCCGCCGACCTGATCGGGGGAGGCCACCGTGTCGTAGCTGCAGATCGTGCCCGGCGAGAAGCCGACCTCCTGGTCGTGCCGCTGCACGACCTTGCCGCCCAGCACCTGCTCGGCCTCGGCCTGGGTGAAGAGCGCGCAGGGATCGAGCGCGGTCTCTCCTGCGGCCCGGCCGGCGGCGATCCCGCCGCCCGCGGTCGCCAGCAGCGCCGCTGCGAGGCTCGCGCGAAGGTGTCTCGACGGCAGCATGATCCGGCCCTCCCTCTCGGAGCGGTCCCAGGCGGCGCGGCCGGCCGTCCGGCATCCCCGAAGCCCCCCGGATCCCGGGCGCCACCAGTATCGATGGCAAGGCCGGACCCGTCGACGCGCCGTCCGGCGGCGAGCCGGAGACGAATCGTCACAGCCGATGGTGGCACGGCCGGGCCGCATCCGGCCCTTTGACTCAAGTCATATCCGGCGGGCGCCCGCCGGCTCAGGCTGCCGGCATGCCAGAACAACGGAACGCGCCGGTCATGGATTTCGCGACGATCGAGAAGAACGCGTCCGCCCTCCGGCCGCGTCCGAACCTGACCAACTACCGCGCGACCCGCCGCGTCTTCTCCTACGAGGCGGTGCGCCGGGAGCTCGGATGGCAGCCCGGCGGCGACTTCAACATCGCCTTCCTGGCCCTGGAGCGGCAGATCGACCGCGGCCTCGGCGACAAGCTGGCGCTGCGCTGGCTCGGCCGCGACGGCAGCCAGCGCGACTTCACCTATGCCGCGCTCGACGCCGAGGCCAACCGCTTCGCCAACCTGCTGCGCGGGCTCGGCGTCGGCCGCGGCGAGCGGGTCTTCGCCCTCGCCCACCGCACGCCGGCGCTCTATGCCGCCGCCCTCGGCACGCTCAAGGCCGGCGCCGTCTTCTGCCCGCTGTTCTCGCAGTTCGGGCCGGAGCCGATCCGCGCGCGCATGGAGATCGGCGACGCCGCCCTGCTGCTGACCTCGGAGACGCTCTATCGCCGCAAGGTCGAGCCCTGGCGCCGCGAGCTCCCCGGCCTGCGCCACGTCCTGTTGACCGACGCCGAAGCCGACGCCTCCACCGGGGCCGGGGCCACGATCGCGCTGGCGCCGGCCCTGGCCGCCCAGCCCGACGCCTTCGCCTGCGCCGACACCGGCCCCGAGGACATGGCCCTGCTGCACTTCACCAGCGGCACGACCGGCAAGCCGAAGGGCGTGATCCACGTCCACGACGCCGCGACCCACCACTACGCGACCGGACGCTTCGCCCTCGACCTGCACGCCGACGACGTCTTCTGGTGCACCGCCGATCCCGGCTGGGTCACCGGCACCAGCTACGGCATCCTGGCGCCGCTGCTGCACGGCGTGACGATGATCGTCGACGAGGCCGAGTTCGAGGCCGAGCGCTGGTACGGCATCCTGCAGGACCAGAAGGTCACGGTCTGGTACACAGCGCCGACGGCGATCCGCATGCTGATGAGGCTCGGCGCCGAGGTCGCCGCCGGCTACGACCTGAGCGCCCTGCGCTTCCCGGCCAGCGTCGGCGAGCCGCTCAATCCCGAGGCCGTGGTCTGGGGCAAGGAGGTGCTCGGCACCCCCTTCCACGACAACTGGTGGCAGACCGAGACCGGCGGCATCATGATCGCCAACTTCGCCGCGCTGCCGGTCCGGCCCGGCTCGATGGGCCTGCCCCTGCCCGGCATCGAGGCCGGCATCGTCGAGCGCGGCGAGGACGGCAGCGTCACCGAGATCGCCGAGCCCGACCGCCCCGGCGAGCTGGCGCTCAGGCCCGGCTGGCCCTCGATGATGCGCGGCTACCTGCACGAGGAGGCGCGCTACGAGAAGGCCTTCGCCGGCGGCTGGTACCTGACCGGCGACCTGGCCCGGCGCGACGCCGACGGCTACTACTGGTTCGTCGGCCGGGCCGACGACATGATCAAGACCTCCGGCCACCTGATCGGCCCCTTCGAGGTCGAGAGCGCGCTGATGGAGCACCCGGCCGTCTCGGAGGCCGCGGTGATCGGCCTGCCGGACCCGGTCGCCGGCGAGGTGGTCAAGGCCTTCGTCGCCCTCAAGCCCGGCTTCGCCGCCGGCGACGCCCTCGCGAAGGAGCTGCTCGGCCACGCCCGCAAGCGCCTCGGCGCCGCCGTCGCGCCACGCGAGATCGCCTTCCGCAGCGACCTGCCGAAGACCCGCAGCGGCAAGATCCTGCGCCGGCTGCTCAAGGCCCGCGAGCTGGGCCTCGAGGCCGGCGACACCTCCACCCTGGAAAGCGACGAGAAACGGTGACCGACATAGCCCCACCGGGCTCCCCGGCGCCTGCCGAGGATCCCCGCGCCCCGCGGCCGCACCTCTCGCGCGGCCACCTGCTCGAGCTGCTGCACCAGATGCTGCGCATCCGCCGCTTCGAGGACCGCTGCGCCGAGCTCTACAGCTACGAGAAGATCCGCGGCTTCCTGCATCTCTACGACGGCGAGGAGGCGGTCGCGGTCGGCGCGATGCGCGCCCTGGCGCCGGAGGACGCGGTCGTCGCGACCTACCGCGAGCACGGCCACGCCCTGGCCCGCGGCGTGCCGATGCCGGCGGTCATGGCCGAGATGTACGGCAAGCGGGAGGGCTGCAGCCGCGGCCGCGGCGGCTCGATGCACCTCTTCGACAGAGCGCACCGCTTCTACGGCGGCAACGCCATCGTCGGCGGCGGCCTGCCGCTCGCCGCCGGCTTGGCCCTGGCCCACAAGATGCGCGGCGAGCCAGCCCTCGTCGCCTGCTTCTTCGGCGAGGGCGCCTCCGCCGAGGGCACCTTCCACGAGAGCCTGAACCTGGCGGCCCTGTGGAAGCTGCCGGTGCTCTTCGTCTGCGAGAACAACCGCTACGCCATGGGAACGGCGCTGCGCTACGAGGAATCGGAGCCGCAGATCGCCCGCAAGGCCGCGAGCTACAACCTGACCGCGGTCACGGTCGACGGCATGGACGTCGTCGCCGTGGAGGCCGCGGCGCGCGACGCGGCAACGGCGATCCGCCATGGCGACGGCCCGCGCTTCATCGAGGCCGAGACCTACCGCTTCCGCGCCCACTCGATGTTCGACGCCCAGCTCTACCGCGACAAGGAGGAGGTCGAGAGCTGGCGCGCCAAGGGCCCGATCCGGCGCTTCCGCACCTGGCTGGAGGAGTCCGGCCTGCTGCACCCGCAGGACCTCGCCGGGATCGAGGCCGCCATCGAGGCCGAGATCGAGGAGGCGGTGCGCTTCGCCGAGGCCGGCGGCTGGGAGCCGGTCGGGGAGCTCGAGCGCTTCGTCTACAGCGAGGGGGCGGCCGCGTCATGAGCCAGCCCGTCGAGACGACCTACCGCGAGTGCGTCAAGCAGGCGATCCGCGAGGCCATGATCAGGGACCAGCGGGTCTTCCTGATGGGCGAGGACGTCGGCCACTACGGCGGCTGCTACGCCGTCTCCAAGGGCCTGCTCGCCGAGTTCGGCGAGGAGCGGATCCGCGACACGCCGCTGTCGGAGAACGCCTTCACCGGCATCGGCATCGGCGCCGCCCTGGGCGGCCTGCGGCCGATCGTCGAGATCATGACGGTCAACTTCAGCTTCCTGGCGCTCGACCAGATCATCAACAACGCGGCGACCCTGCTGCACATGTCGGGCGGCGCCTTCAACGTGCCGCTGGTGATCCGCATGGCGACCGGGGCCGGCCGCCAGCTCGCCGCCCAGCACTCGCACTCGATGGAGGGCTGGTACGCCCACATCCCCGGCCTCAAGGTGCTGACCCCGGCGACCCTGGAGGATGCCCGCGGCATGCTCTGGACGGCGCTGGAGGATCCCGACCCGGTGCTGATCTTCGAGCACGTCATGCTCTACAACCGCTCGGGCACGCTGGCCGCCGACGCCGGCCCGGTCGACATCGCCAAGGCCGCGGTGCGCCGCGAGGGCAGCGACGTCTCGCTGCTGACCTACGGCGGCGCGCTCTACAAGACCCTGGAGGCCGCCGACAAGCTGGCCGAGGAGGGCATCGCCGCCGAGGTCGTCGACCTGCGCGTGCTGCGCCCGCTCGACACCGCCACGATCGTCGCGAGCGTCGCCAGGACGCGACGCGCCGTCGTGATCGACGAGGGCTGGCGCTCCGGCGGCGTCTCGGCCGAGATCGCCGCGCGGATCATGGAGCAGGCCTTCTGGGAGCTCGATGCGCCGGTCGAGCGAGTCTGCGGCCTCGAGGTGCCGATCCCCTACGCCGCGCACCTGGAGCAGGCCGCCCTGCCCCAGGTCGAGGGCATCGTCGCGGCGGCGCGGCGCAGCCTGGGCCGCTGACGGACCGCGACGCCGATGGCCGACATCCTCATGCCCTCGCTCGGCGCCGACATGGAGAGCGGCCGGCTCGCCGAGTGGCTGATCAAGCCGGGCGACAGCGTCGCCCACGGCGACGTCATCGCCGTCGTCGAGACCCAGAAGGGCGCCATCGAGATCGAGGCCTTCGACAGCGGCAGGGTCGCCAGCCTGGAGATCGCCGAGGGCGAGGAGGTGCCGGTCGGCACGGTGATCGCCCGCCTGGGCGCACCGGGCGAGGCGACCGCGGCCGCTCCCGCGTCGGCCCCCAGCGCGCCGCCGCCGGCCGCCCCCGCGCCAGCTCCTTCGGCTCCCGCCCCGACGCCCGTCGCCGCGCCTTCCCCGGCCCCGGCCGGACCGCGCCGGCGGGTCTCGCCGGCGGCACGCCGGCTCGCCGAGACGCTCGGCGTCGATCTCGCCGGGGTCGAGGGGCGCGGGCCGCAGGGTGCGGTGGTCAGCAGCGACGTGCGCCGCGCCGCCGAGACGACCCGGGCCGCGGCGCCGGCGGCAACCCAGCAGCCGGCCCGGCGCCGCGGCCTCGACCTCGAGGAGATGCGCAAGGCGATCGCCGCCGCGATGGCGCGCTCCAAGCGCGAGATCCCGCACTACTACCTCGCGACCCGGGTCGACCTGCAGGCGGCGAGCGACTGGCTGGCCCGGCGCAACGCCGAGCGGCCGCCCGAGGCCCGGCTGCTGATCTCCGTGCTGTTCCTCAAGGCCACGGCCCTGGCCCTGCGCGACCACGGCGCCTTCAACGGCACCTACGAGGAAGGCGCGTTCCGGCCCGGCAGCGGCGTCCATGTCGGCAGCGCCGTGGCGATCCGCGGCGGCGGCCTGATCGCGCCGGCGATCCACGAGGTCGACCACCTGGACCTCGATGCCCTGATGGCGAAGCTGCGCGACCTGGTCGAGCGGGTGCGCCGCGGCGGCCTGCGCTCCTCCGAGCTGACCGACCCGACGATCACCGTCTCCAGCCTGGGCGAGCGCGGCGTCGAGAGCCTGTTCGGCGTGATCTATCCGCCCCAGGTCGCCCTGCTCGGCTTCGGCCGGGTGTCCGACCAGGTCGTCGCGCTCGACGGCGCGCCGGCGGTGCGGCCGACGGTCGAGCTGTCGCTCGCCGCCGACCACAGGGTCACCGACGGCCACCGCGGCGGCCTGTTCCTGCGCCGCATCGCCGACCTTCTGCAGGAGCCCGAACAGCTATGAGCCTGACCGAACAGCAGATCCGCACCGCCGTGCTGGAGGAGCTCGGCAACGTCGCGCCGGACGCCGAGCTCGACGGCCTCGACCCGTCGGAGGATCTGCGCGACGCCCTGGACATCGACTCGATGGATCACCTCAACCTGATGATCGCCCTGCACAAGCGGCTCGGCATCGAGATCCCGGAGCGCGACTACCCGAAGCTGCTGACTGTCGACGCCGCCGTCGCCTACCTGCTGGCCCGGGCCGGCTGAGGCAGGCGCCCGCCCGTCAGGAGCCGAGCGTCTCGAGCAGCCGCTCGACCAGCGGCCGGTAGCCGGCGCCGAACAGCCGCAGGTGCACCAGGGCCGGCCAGAGGCGATAGATCGCCAGGCGCTCCTGCTGGCCCGGCGGCAGCGCGCCGTAGGTCTCGAAGAAGGCCGGGCCCGGCCGGCCGAACAGGCCGAGCATGGCGACGTCGACCTCGCCGTGGCCGTGGTAGCAGGCGGGATCGATCAGGTCACTGACCCGGTTCCCCTCGACCAGCACGTTGCCGCCCCAGAGATCGCCGTGCAGCAGAGCCGGCGGCGGCCGGCGCGGCAGCCGGTCTGCCAGGCCCCCGGCCAGCGCCTCCAGGCGCCGCCCCAGCGCCGCCGGCAGGTCCGCGACATCGGCCAGCAGCCGCCGCTCGGCCCAGAAGGCCGGCCAGTCGTCGCTCCAGCCGTTCGGGATCGCGACCGGTCCGAAGGCGTAGTCCTCGGTCCAGCCGTAGCGCCCGGCCGTCGCCCCGTGGAGGCGGGCGAGGACCGTGCCGAGCGCGGCCCAGGCGCCGTCCAGGCTGCCGCCGGCCGGCAGGAGCTCGAGCACCAGGACCGTCCCGTCGACCGCCAGCACGGCCGGGGCCGGCGCGCCCGCGGCAGCGAGGGCTTCGAGCATCCGGGCCTCGCGGCGCGGTGCCGGGCCGGACTTGACGACGGCGCTGCGCCCGTCGTCGAGCCGGATCCGGAGAATCTGCGAGAGATCGCCGCCGGGCAGCGGCTCCACGGACTTCAGGCTGCCACCGAGCAGCGCGGCGGCCGCCTCCGCGAGCCCGGTCACGGTGCGGGGCTCCGGGGACGGTCAGGGCTGGAGCAGCTTCTCCTCATCGAACTCCCGCTCGATCGGCATGATCACCCGCGGCAGCTCCTTGCGGAACGAGAAGGTCTGGGCCGAGAGCACGCGGTCGACCTTGCGGCCGTCGTCCGACAGGGGCAGCATCAGCCGCTCCGTGGAGATCGCCCGGCCATGGTACGAGCCGACCGAGTAGATCGGCCGCCGGGTGCGAACGAGCTGCGCGTAGAGACCGACCATGTAGGCGCGATACTCGCCGGTCGACAGCTCGTCGACGAAGAAGCCGCCCATCTTCCGGCCGAAGGTCGCTTCGACCTCGGTGCCGCAGAGCCGGAAGCGGTAGCGCTGCTGCGCCCCCTCGCCGACGACCTCGGCGAGCAGGATGAAGGGCAGCACGCGTCTCGGCAGCTCGAGCACGTCGACTTCCGCATAGGCGGGCCCGATGCGGCCCCGGCGCAGCTCGTCCCAGTACCTGTAGAGTTCGCGCAGCCGAGGATCCTCGATGCTGTCGACGAAGGTCGCCTGTGCCGCCATCTGCCGTCGGGGAGCCTGTTGCATCGGGAAGAGCGCAGCGCGGCGGAGGTGAATCTCCGCCGGCCTCCGAATGAACATAGGCGGCGTAGGGATTCTTTGCCAGTGCGAGCACTCGCTTTCCGTGCATCGCGGACCGGCCGCGTCGAAGCGGCGCGCTCGCGCACCTTCCCGCGACCGACTTTCGTCGCCGGCTCGCCCGGGGCTGCTAGGGCAGCTGCGCCGTGCCGCGTCGCAGCGCCAGGGCCTGGCGCGCGCTCAGACGGTCGCGGGGACCGGACTCGGCCAGCAGGGACGTCGCGGCCTCGCCGCAGGTCAGGTTGAGCGAGCGGTCCTCGGCGCTGTCGAGACCGGCGACGTCGCCGGGGCGAAGGGTGAGGCGCAGGCGGACCGGAGAGGCCGGCGCGGGATCGCCGGCCTCGTTCCGCTCGGCGACCATCAGCGTGACCCGGCAGGTCGCGGCCTGCTCGAGAAAGTATCCGCTCACCTGCTTCGAGCCGAGGTCGTAGCCGATGGCCTGGAGCGGCCGGAACACGGCCCGGAACCCGGTCGGCTCCACGAAGCCGACCGGGCCGACCGGAACCCCGGTCAGGAGCGCCAGGGCGGCCGCTCCGGCGAGCGCCGAGACGCGGAACGAAATGCTGGACGGCATGCGGCTTCCTCCCGGCAGGATCTCGCGCGGTCTCACGCGTCGGCGGATTGCCGGGGGGAAGCCTGCCGCGGGGCCCGTGACGGCCGCGTGACCGGGGCGTGATTCCGCGCCGGGCCGGGAGTCACGGAATCAGCAGCAGGCTGCCGACCGTCCGGCCGGCCTCCAGGTCGGCCTGCGCGCGGGCCGCTTCCGCCAGCGGGTACTCGGCGCCGATCTCCGGCACGATGCCCTCGCGGAGTGCCGCGAAAAGCGCCGCGGCCGCAGCCGGATAGGCCTCGGGATCGGCCGAATAGGCCATCACGCTCGGCCTGGACAGCCTGCGCGAGCCGATCTGCTCGATGCGCAGCGGTGGAACCGGCCCGGCCGCCTGCCCGACGTTCGCGACCGTGCCGAACGGCCGCACGCAGCCCAGGACCTTCAGCAGGCCCGCGCCGCCGACCCCGTCGACCGCGAAGTCGACGCCCCGGCCGCCGGTCAGGGCGGCGACCTCGGCCGGCAGGTCGACGTCGCGGCCGACGATCACCGCCCCGGCCCCGGCCCGCTCGGCGAGCGCCGCCTTCGCCGGCGAGCCGACCGTGCCGATGACCCGCGCGCCGAGCCGGCTCGCCCAGCGCACCAGCAGCGCGCCGAGCCCGCCCGCCGCAGCCAGCACCAGCAGCGTCGTGTCCGGGCCGACGGGATGGACGCGGGTCAGCAGCATGTGGGCGGTCAGGCCGCGCAGCATCGCGGCGGCCGCGAGCCGCGCCGCTATCCCCTCGGGCAGCGGCACCGCCCGTGCCGCCGGCAACAGGCGCGTCGCCGCATAGGCGCCGACCGGCGCACCGCAGTAGGCGACCCGCTGGCCGGGGGCGAGCGCCGCGACGCCCGGGCCGACCGCCTCGACGACCCCGGCGCCTTCGACGCCGAGCACGGCCGGCAGGCCCGGCAGCGGGTAGAGCCCGGTGCGATGGTAGATGTCGAGGAAGTTGACGCCGATCGCGTCGTGGCGGATCCGGATCTCGCCCGGGCCGGGCTCCTGCGGCGCGCAGGGCAGCACCTCCAGCCGCTCGACGCCGCCGGGGCCGGTCATTCTCACCATGCAGTCCATCGCTCGCTCCATCGCTCGGTTCTCTGTGGGGGCCAGGCGATCCTCCGCGATGGTCGACTGTCGGAAAATTCCCTAATATCGACCAGATACTGTGAGATTTTTCACGGATGAGGAAGCGGATGGCCGACTGGGAGAACCTGCGGCACTTCCTGGCCCTGGCGCAGGACGGCTCGCTCAGCGCCGCGGCCCGCCGGCTCGGCGTCGAGCACGCCACGGTCGCGCGCCGGGTCGCGGCCCTGGAGGCCGAGCTGTCGGTCAAGCTGGTCGACCGGCGCGGCCGCCGGCTGGCCCTGACCGCCGACGGCGAGCGGATCGCCGGCCTCGCCGGCGGCATGGAGCGGGAGGCGCAGGCGGTCGAGCGCGCGGCTGCCGGCGCGCGCAGCGCGCTGGCCGGCCTGGTCACGCTGAGCGCCCCGCCGGCGCTCGCCGCGCGCCGGCTCGCCGGTCCCCTCGCCGACCTGCAGGCGCGCCATCCGGCCCTGCGGCTGAAGATCCTCGGCGAATCGCGGCGCGCCCTGCTCGACCGCCGCGAGGCCGACCTCGCGGTCCGCCTCGGCCGGCCCGAGGCCGGCGAACTGACCATCGTCAAGCTCGGCGAGACGGCCTTCCGGCTCTACGGCGCGCCGGCCTATCTGGCGGCGACGCCGCCGGCCGACTGGCGCCTCATCGGCTACGACGAGACGATGGAGGACTCGCCCCAGCAGCAGGCCCTGCTGCGCCTCGCCGCCGGCCGCCCGCTGGCCCTCAGGGCCAGCACGGCGGAGATCCAGCTCGCCGCGGTCCGGGCCGGCGGCGGCGTCGCGCTCCTGGCCGACTTCATGGCCGAGGGCGAGGCCGGCCTCGCCCCGGCACCGACGGGCGCGGCGGAGCCCCTGCCGGTCCGCGGCATCTGGCTCGCCCTGCACAGCGATCTCCGGAACGCGGCGCCGATCCGCGCGGTCGTCGACTGCCTCCGCTCGGCGCTGAAGCCGGCCGGGCCCGAGGACGCCAGGACCGTCTAGGCGCCGGCCGCTGCCTTCTGGGTCTCCGCCGTCTCGGGCTCCAGGGCCGCCTCGATCGCCTCGTCGATGCGCTCCAGCCAGACGAACTCCAGGCGCTTGCGGGCGTCCTCGGGGATGTCGTCGTAGTCGCGCCGGTTGCGCGCCGGCAGCAACACCCGGGTGACGCCGGCACGGGCGGCGGCGGCGACCTTCTCCTTGATGCCGCCGACCGGCAGCACCAGGCCGCGCAGCGAGATCTCGCCGGTCATCGCGGTGTCGCTGCGCACCGTGCGGCCGGTCAGCACCGAGACCAGGGCGACGGTCATGGCGACGCCCGCGCTCGGGCCGTCCTTCGGCGTGGCGCCGGCCGGCACGTGGACGTGGATGTCGCTCTTCTCGAAGGTCTCCTGGGCGATGCCGAGCGCCGCGGCGCGGCTCTTGACCAGGCTGAGCGCGGCCTGGGCGCTCTCGCGCATGACCTCGCCGAGCTGGCCGGTCAGGGTCAGCTTGCCGCTGCCCGGGCTGCGCGTCGCCTCGATGAACAGGATGTCGCCGCCGACCGGCGTCCAGGCGAGGCCGGTCGCCACGCCCGGCAGGCTGACGCGCATCGCGACCTCGTCCTCGAAGCGGCGCGGGCCGAGCAGCTCGGCGAGGTCCTCCAGGCCGATCGTGACCCGGGCCTGCTTGCCCTCCGCGATCTCGACGGCGACGTGGCGCAGCGCCCGGCCGATCTCGCGCTCCAGGTTGCGCACGCCGGCCTCGCGGGTGTAGCCGCGGATGATCTCGGCCAGGGCGGCGTCGTCGATCTCGATCTGCTCCGGCTTCAGGCCGTTGGCCTCGAGCTGCCGGCGGACCAGGTAGCGGCGGGCGATCTGCAGCTTCTCGCTGTCGGTGTAGCCCGACAGGCTGATCACCTCCATGCGGTCGCGCAACGGCCCCGGAATGGTCTCCAGCAGGTTCGCCGTGGCAATGAAGACGACGCGCGACAGGTCGTAGGGCACGGCCAGGTAGTTGTCGCGGAAGGTGCCGTTCTGCTCGGGGTCCAGGACCTCCAGCATCGCCGAGGAGGGATCGCCCTGGATGCCGGAGCCCATCTTGTCGATCTCGTCGAGCATCATCACGCAGTCGCGGGCGCCGGCCTTGCGGATCGCCTGGACGATGTTGCCCGGCAGCGCCCCCAGGTAGGTCCGGCGGTGGCCGCGGATCTCGGCCTCGTCGTGGACGCCGCCCAGGCTGACGCGGACGAACTTGCGGCCCATGGCGCGGGCGATCGACTGGCCGAGCGAGGTCTTGCCGACGCCCGGCGGGCCGACGAAGCAGAGGATCGGCGCCTTGCCCTGGGGCGCCAGCTTGCGCACCGCCAGGTACTCCAGGATGCGCCGCTTGATCTTGTCGAGGCCGAAGTGGTCCTCGTCGAGGATGCGGCGGGCCTCGGCGATCTCGATCGGCGGCTCCTCGGGCAGCCTCCAGGGCAGCTCGATCAGCCAGTCGAGGTAGGTGCGGATCATGCCGTACTCGGCGGAAGCGTCGGGCATGCGCTCCAGCCGGCGCAGCTCCTTCCTGGCCGCCTGCTCGACCTCCTCGGGCATCCCGGCTGCCTCGATCGCCCTGGTCAGCTCGGCGACCTCCTCGGCCTTGCCGTCGCCCTCGCCGAGCTGGCGCTGGATCGCCGCCATCTGCTCGCGCAGCAGCACCTCACGCTGCCGCTCGTCGAGCGAGGCCTTGGTCTGGCGCCCGATCTCCCGGGACAGCTTCAGGACCTCGATGCGCTCGGACAGCAGGCGGGCGACCCGGTCCATGCGGGTCGAGAGATCGAGGGTCTCCAGGATCTCCTGCTTCTCGTCGGGAGTCGCGTCCATGTAGGCCGCGACCATGTCGGTCAGCACCGCCGCCGAGCTCGCCGTGGCGATCGCCTGGGCCAGTTCCTGCGGCAGCTGGGGCAGCAGCTCCAGGGCCTCGCCGGCCTGGTTCTTCAGGTTGACGAAGCGCGCCTCGATCTCGGGCGTGCGCAGCTCCTGCTCCTCGATGGACCGCACGCTGGCCGCCAGGAACGGCTGCTGCCGGACGAAGTCCTCGATCTGGAAGCGCTGCTCGCCTTGGCAGATCAGGTGGTGGCTGCCGTCCGGCGCCGTCACGTAGCGCAGGATGTTGGCGATGGTGCCCATGCGGTGCAGGTTGCCGGGCGTCGCCTCCGGCTCCTCCGCATCGCGCTGCATCAGGACGCCGACCGGCCGGCCCTGACGCACCGCCTCCTGCGCGGCGGCGATCGATCCGGGGCGGCCGACGGCGATCGGCATGACGACGCCGGGAAACAGCACGAGGCTGCGCACCGGCAGGATGATCAGGGCGTCTTCGGGCAGCGCGACCGCGGCTTGCGCGGCGGCTCCGGCGGCGGCCTCGCCGGCGGGCGGCGCGCCGGTCTCGGCGGCGAAGAGGGGAGCGTGAGAGCGGATCATGGCGGTGGCTCCCGGTCAGGCGAGCTTGCGCAGGACAACGACGAGGCAGCCGTTGACCATCGAGGGATGGCCGACCTCGTAGCGGCCGGCCGGCAGGGCCAGCTGGCGCTCGAAGCGGCCCTGGGGCAGCTCCAGCCGGTGGATCGTCGCGGTCCTGAGCTGCGGCGGCAGCACCCGCTCGCCGGCGATCAGCAGGCGACCGTCCTCGATGCGCAGCGAGATCGCCTCGGGATCGACGCCTGGCAGCGCCGCCAGGACCAGGAGCTCGCGCTCCGTCTCCAGCATGTCGACCGGGGGCTCCCAGCAGCGCGGCCGCGCCTGGCCCGGCGCCGGCCGGAACAGCTCGCGATGGAGCCGTTCGGCGCGTGCCAGCATCTCGACGGCGTCGGACCACATCCAGGTCCGTGGATCCGGCTTGCTCATGCCCGGGTTCTCCGCAACAGGCGGTTGGAATGCCTCCCTCAATTGGGAAGCCCGGGCCCGTCGAACCAGGGGAGCGGCCGAGCCGGCGCCCATCGCAGCGTTGTGACACGCGGCGCGGGGCCGACGAAATGATCCAGGACAGCCCGACCCGGCCGGCAGCCGGCGGTCGGCCGGGACTCAGGCCGCGCGGCTCTCCTGCAGGTAGCGGGCGACCTCCCGGCTCAGGGTCCGGGCCTGCTCGGCCAGCTGGCCGGCGGCAGCCTCGACCTGCCGGGCGGCCTGGTCGGTCTCGGTCGCCGACCGGGAGACCTGGGCAGTATTGTGAGCGACCTCGCCGGTCGCACTGGAGGCCGCCTGGACGTTGCGCGAGATCTCGGTGGTCGCCGAGGCCTGCTGCTGCACCGCCGTCGCGATCGTGCCGGTGACGCTGCCGACCTCGCCGATCGAGGCGACGATCGCCTGGATCGCCCGCACGGCATTCTCCGTGGCCCCGCGGATCGCGGCGACCTGCTCCTGGATCCGCTGGGTCGCCTGGCCGGTCTGGCTGGCCAGCGACTTGACCTCGCCGGCGACCACGGCGAAGCCCTTGCCGGCCTCGCCGGCGCGCGCCGCCTCGATCGTCGCGTTGAGCGCCAGCAGGTTGGTCTGCTCCGCGATCTCCTGGATCAGCGTCACGACGCTGCCGATCTCGCCGGCCGCGGCCGAGAGCGTCTCGACCAGGCGGTTCGCCGTGTCGGCCTCGCTGCTGGCGACGCTGGACTTGCGGCTGGCATCCTCGACCTGCCGGCTGATCTCTGCGATCGAGGAGGACAGCTCCTCGGCCGCCGCGGCGACGCTGCCGACGTTGTCGGAGGCGGCCTGGGTGGTCGCCGCGACGCTGGCGGTCAGGCTGGTGGTCGAGCCGGCGAGACGCGCCAGGTCGCCGGAGGTCGACTGCATCTGCGTCGAGGCCGAGGCGACGCTGTCGACGACCGCGCCGACGTTGCGCTCGAAGGCCTCGGTCAGGGCGTCCAGCCGGGCGACCCGGGCCTCCATGCTGGCCGCCGCCTCGTTGATCCGCCCGGCGCTGGCCAGGAAGTGACCCTGCAGGCCCTCGGGCCGCACGATGCGGTAGTAGACGCCGCCGGCCACCGCCTGCATCGCGGCCCCGGCCTCGCGCACGAAGGCGTCGGTGACGTCGGCGCTGCGGTTGATCGAGAGCAGCAGCCGGCCCAGGACGCCGCGGTCCCGGATGTGCAGGATCCGCCGCTCGAACTCGCCGCGCGCGATGGCGTCGCAGACCTCGGCGCCCTCGCGCAGCCGGCGTGAGACCTGCTGCAGCTTGCCGAGGGCCAGGACCGCCAGGACGGCGGCGAGGCCGCCCAGCGCGGTGCCGGCCCACGGCGCCCAGGCCATCGGCAGCTGCGGCGCGGCGGCGGCGGCCACGGCGACGACTGCGGCGCCGGCCGAGAACCAGCGGACCCTAGAGAGAGAACAGGAAACGATCATAGCTCACGCCCTTCTTGGCCAGCAGGTCGATGAAGTGGGCATAGGCCTCCTGCATGCCCTCCTTGCGGCTCGAGGGCGCATCCTCGATCGCCTTGAGCTCGCGGTAGAGCCCGGCCGCCGCCGCGACCGCTTCGGGACGCGGCTTGCGGCGGTTCGAGTGGTAGCCGACGATGTTGCCCTTGGCGTCGAGGGTCGGCGTGACGTGCGCCAGGACCCAGTAGTGGTCGCCGTTCTTCGCCAGGTTGATCACGTAGGCGAAGATCTCGCCCTTCGCCTCGATCGTGTCCCACAGCAGCTTGAACACGCAGCGCGGCATGTCGGGATGACGGATGATGCTGTGCGGCGCCCCGAGCAGCTCCTCCTCCGTGAAACCGGCGATCCGCCGGAAGACGTCGTTGCAGTAGGTGATACGGCCCTTGAGGTCGGTCTTCGAGACGATCAGCTCGCCCTCGCGAAATAGGGATTCCCGACCCGTCGGTCGGACGGCGTATTTCGACATCGCTCTCTCCAGCGCTTCGCTTCGCGGGGTAAGCTAGCGACGGAGACGGTAAAGAAAGCCTAACCGCCGCAACTTTTGATCTCCGTCAATCGCACCCGCGGCGGAACGCCGCGCGGGGCCTGCGCGTTGATCGAGCGAGGCCCGCGCGAGACGGCCGCGCGGGCGACCGGCGACAGCCCCTGCCCGGCCCCCTTTTCCCCCTGCCCGCCCACCTCGTTCGAGCCCCTTTTCCGGGGCGGAGGAGGAGCGACGATGCCTCGACTGCTGCCATCGCTGCTGGCCCTCGCGCTGCTCGCCGGAGCCGGCGCCTGGAGTCCCGCCGGCGCCGCGGCGCCGGACCGGCTCGCGCTCGCCGGCGGCCCCCTGGCGCGCGCCGGCGAGGCCGTGCGCAGCCTGCTGTGGATCGATCTCTACCGCGTCACCCTCTACCTGCCGGAGTCGCGCCGCCCGGCGCCTCCGCTCGACCAGCCGGACCTGGCCAAGGCGTTCCGCGTCGAGGTGCTCTACGACGGCGACCTGCCCGACCGCATTCCCGCGGACTGGGCCGACAAGCTGTTGCCGGCCCTGGAGCCGGCCGACCGCCTGCGCCTGAAGCGCAGCTACCGGGGCCTGTCGGCCGGCGACGAGCTGCTGTTCAGCTTCTTTCCCGGCCGCGGCACACTGATGGAGGTCGACGGCCGGCCGGTGATCGCGACCCGCGACGATCGCTTCATGAAGGCGATCGTCGCGCTGTTCGCCGGCCCCGACGCGACCTCGTCGCAGGTCCGCGAAGCCCTGCTGCGGAGCGCCAGTCCGCTGCTGGCGACGCAGCGCGACCGCGCGGCCGGCCACGCGCGCTGACCGCGACCTCCGGATCCCGTCGCCGCACCGGCGTCGATCCGGCCGGCAAGGAGGTCGCGCCGCACCGGCATCCATCCTAGATTAGGGAGGCCTGTCCCGTTCCTGCCTGGGGTGCCATGCGCTTCGTCAAGCCGATCCTCGTCCTGCTGCTGCTGCTCGTCGTCGGCGGCTTCCTGCAATTCTACCTGCCCTCGAAGGACGTCGTCCGGATCGTCGGCACCGACATCAAGCGCGTCGACGTCGCCGGGCGCAGCGGCCAGCCGGAGACCGCCGACACGACCCGCGACGTGCGCTTCATCAACGCGGTCTGGCCCGACGGCGGCCCGCGCGTCTACCGCAACGAGGAGACCGGCTGGGGCTTCCCCTGGTACTTCAAGTTCGACAGCGGCAACCTGCAGGCCGAGGCGCAGAACCTGGTCTCGGGCAGCGACAAGCCGAAATGGGTGCTGGTCACCCACTACGGCTGGCGTATCCCCGTGCTCTCGATGTTCCCCAACGCCGTCGCGCTGCGCCAGGTCGACAGTGCCGACTACAGCACGATCCCCTGGTTCAATATCGTCTTCCTGCTGATCCTGCTCTTCGTGATCTGGCAGATCTGGCGCTTCGTCGCACGCTTCCGCGCCGAGCGCGTCGAGCCCTTCATCGACCGCCTGGACGACGAGGCCGACGAGCTCGTCGACGACGCCAACGGATTCTTCCGCCGCCTGCGCGACCGCTTCGACCGCCCCTGAGGCGGGGCGCGGCGCCGCTCAGTTGCGCGGGCTGCCCATCATCCCGCCGCCCATCGAACCGCCGCCCATCATGCCGCCGCGGGCGCCGCTCCTCGATTCGTCGCGGTCCTTCTCCCCCTTGGCATCGTCGTCGTCCATCAGCGCGCGAACAGCCTGCGGCACGTCGGACAGCGAGAACTGCGCCTGCTGCGTCCGGTCATGGAGAAAGGCTGTGATGTCGGCGAGCTGCTGGCCGGTGAACTCGATCTGACCGCCCAGCTCCTCCTGCTGCATCATGATCATCGCCGGGGCGCCCCGCCACATCCGCGCGGCCAGGTCGAAGGGGTTCATGTGCGGCGGCATGGTGTCGGCATCGAGCCGCGGCGCATCGGTGCCGCCGACGCCGTTCACCGAATGGCAGACGACGCAGCCCTTGCTGGCGAAGAGCCGTCGCCCCGCCCTGGGGTCGAGCTTCGGCAGCTCGAGGTTCGGCTCGCCTGGCATCGTCGCCGCCTGGGCCGCGAGCGCCGGCCCCTGCGGCGGCGCGCCGGCGAGCAACGCGACGGCGGCGAAGGAGACGAGCGCCGCGGTCCCCAACAGGGCGCAGGAACGGCGGAGCCGGCGATTCGTGAGTGAGGTCATGGCGAAGGCCCCCGAAATGCTGGAGAGCCATCGACCTGCGACCGGCGGTCCGGCGACGATGGCTCGGAGCATTGTGGCCGGACAGGAAGCCATTCTCGACCTGCGGAGCGCCGCCTGTCGTTGACGCAGATCAGGCGCCGCCGGGCCGTCCTTCGAGGCCTAGAGCGTGAAGGCCAGAAAGACGCGCGTGCCGCGCTCGCGCTCGGCGTAGCACACGACGCCGCCGAGATTGCTCGCCATGGCCCTGACGATGCGGCTGCCGAGGCCGGTGCCCTGGACCCTGCCCTCGCCGTTCCAGCCGACACCGTCGTCCTCGACGCTGAGCTCCGCGCGGCCGGGGCCGAGCGCGCGGAAGCCGATCCGGACCTCGCCCGTCTCCGTGCCCGGATAGGCGTACTTAAAGGCGTTGGTCACCAGCTCGGTCAGCAGCACGCCGATCGAGACGGCCTTGTCGGTGGCGACGGCGAGGTTCTCGACCTCCAGGCGCACCGCGGCGCCGTGGCCGGCCGAGCGCATCGAGGCCTCGAGGTCCTCGATCAGGCTCCTGAGGTAGCCGCCGAGCTCGACGATCCGCACGTCCTCCGAGGTGTAGAGCCGGCGGTGAATGCCGGCGATGGCCAGGATCCTCGCCTGGGTCTCGGACAGGGCGTCGCGCGCCGCCGGCTGGGTGACGGCCTTGGCCTGCATCGAGACCAGGGCCGCGACCAGGGCCAGGCTGTTGGAGACCCGGTGGTTGACCTCGCCGAGCAGCAGCTCGGCGCGCTCGCGGGCCTCGCGCATCTCGCGCTCGGCGCGCTCCTTCTCGCGCATCAGGCGGGCCGCGTCGATCGCCTGGTCGACGGCGCTGCCGAGCAGCTCCAGGAACTCCTCGCTGGCCGCCTTCGGCACGTAGTCGCAGGCGCCGGCCTTGAGCGCCGCGACCGCCACGGCAGTCTCGGCCGAGCCGGTGACGTAGACCACCGGCGGGCGCGCCGGCACCTCGCCGAGCCGGGCCAGCACGTCGAGGCCGGTGCCGGTCGGCAGGTAGTGGTCGAGGGCGATGACGTCGATGCCGCCGGCGTCGAGCCGCGCCAGGCCGCTCTCGGCGCTGTCGGCGTGCTCCACGGCATAGCCGCGGCGGGCGAGCGTCTTCTGCACCAGGCGCGCCAGCGCCGGGTCGTCGTCGATGTAGAGGACTCGGAAGCCCTGGTACGGCATGGTCAGTTGGTTTCCGGCACCTGCATCACCGAGAAGAACAGGCCGAGCTGCCGGATCGCGTTGGCGAAGCTCTCGTAGTCGACCGGCTTGGTGATGTAGACGTTGGCGCCCAGGTCGTAGCAGCGCTGGATCTCGCGCTCGTCGTCGGTCGTGGTCAGCACGACCACCGGCGTCAGCTTGGTGTGCCTGTTGCCCTTCACCTTCTCCAGGATGTCGACGCCGGTCATGTCCGGCAGGTTGAGGTCGAGCAGCACCAGCAGGTGCCGGGCCCGGCTGACCTCGCCGCTGCCGTCGGCGCCGAACAGGTAGGTCAGTGCGTCGGTGCCGTTGGTGAAGGGCAGGATGGCGTTGTTGACGCCGGCGCGGCGGATGTTCTTCTCGATCAGCCGGGCGTGGCCCTCGTCGTCCTCGATCATGACGATCGTCACGGCTCTGGCTTCGCTGCTCATGCTCTGCTGCTCCCCAGGAATTGGCCGAGATCGCGCTGCAGGCGGATCCGGAAGGTCGTGCCGGCCCCGAACTCCGAGGCGAGCGTGATGTCGCCGCCGAGCGAGCGGACCAGCGCGCGGACGTGGGCGAGGCCGATGCCCTCGCCCGGCTGGTCCTGGCTGCCCGAGCGTCGGAACAGCTCGAAGACCCGCTCGTGGTCCTGCGGGCTGATGCCGCGACCGTTGTCGCGGATCTCGACGACGATCTGCCGGCCCGGCGCCTCGTGCGAGGAGACGGCGAGCCGCAGCGGCCGGTCGGGCTGGCGATACTTGACGGCGTTGTCGAGCAGGTTGCCGAAGATCTGCTCCAGCGACAGGCGGTCGGAGACGATCGGGCCGGTGCGGATGTCCAGCTCGACCGCGCCGTCGTGCTCCTTGAGCTGGTGCTGGATCGCCTCGACCGAGGTCTCGATGACCGAGCGCAGGTCGAGGCGCACTGGCTTCAGCGGCCGCCGCCCGTCGCGGGAGATCTTCAGGATCGCGTTGATCAGGCCGTCCATCTTGCGCGTCGAGGAGCGGATGAAGCCGATCGATTCCGGCAGGTCCTCCTCGATCGCGATGCGCGCCTCGACGGTCGCCGGGTCCTCCTCTTCGCACTGGTCGGCGTCGACGACCCGCGCGACGTAGCTCTGCAGCGTCGCCAGGCTGGTCTCCAGCTCGCTGGTGAAGCCCATGATGTTGACCAGCGGGGCGCGCAGGTCGTGGGTCACGATGTAGGCGAAGCGCTGGATCTCCTCGTTGGCCCGGCCGAGCTCGGCGGTGCGGTCCCGCACCCGCTCCTCCAGCTCGGCATTGAGCCGCTCGACGTCCTGGCGGGCACGGCCCAGCACGCGGGTGTAGCGCAGCACCAGCCAGACCGCGCCGGCGACGACCAGGATCACCGCGACGGCGCCGAGGATGCTGACCCAGCGCAGCAGGTCGGCGCTCGCCCGCTGGCGGTCGACCGCGAGGTCCAGGCGCACCTCGGCGCTCTCGCGCACGCGCTGCAGCTCGCCGCGCAGCTGCTCCATCAGCTTGTTGCCCCGGTCGGTGTCGACCATCGCCAGGGCCTGCTCGCGCGCGCCGGACCGGTAGAGCTGCAGGGTGTCGGCGAGCTCGGCGAGCTTGGCGTCGAGCGTCGACGACAGCCGGCCGAGCACCGGCTCCAGGTCGGGGAAATCGCGCAGCGCCCGGCGCAGCGCCTCGGCCTTCCTGGCGACCTGCCCGACCGCCTGGCGGTAGGGCGCCAGATAGCTCTCGTCGCCGGTCAGCAGATAGCCGCGCTGGCCGGTCTCCATGTCCTGGACCAGCGCCAACAGGTCGGCGGCCGCGCTGCGCACCTCGCGCGCCGTGACGACGCCGGCGAACTGCTGCTGGCTGCGCGCGACCAGCACGAGCGAGGTCGCGACGATGGCCAGCAGCGCGGCCAGGCCGAGCAGCAGCAGGAGCGCCGCGGCGCCTATGTAGGTGGACTTGGAGATCGGCATGGCGGGATGCTGAGAACGCCGCTCGGGCGAAATGGTTCGCCCTCGACGGCAAATTTCTCGCTCCGCGCCGCGGCGGGGCCGATTCTCGGCCGTCGCGGCCCTACCAGAGGATACCGACGACCGCGCCGGTCAGGCCGGTCGCCAGCGTGCCCGACAGCACCGACTTGCCGGCGAGCTGCACCAGCTCGCCGCGCCGCTGCGGCGCCATCGCGACCAGGCCGCCGATCATGATGCCCAGGCTGCCGGGATTGGCGAAGCCGCAGAGCGCATAGACCAGGATCAGCCGGCTGCGCTCGTCCAGGGTGTCGGCCGGCAGCTTGGCGAGCTGCAGGTAGGCGATGAACTCGTTGAGCACGGTCTTGAGGCCGAGCAGCTCGCCGGCCGTCGCCGCCTCGTGCGCCGGGATGCCGATCAGCCAGGCGTAGGGCGCGAAGATCCAGCCGAACACCCGCTGCAGCGACAGCTCGGCGCCGAACACCGGCGGCAGCAGGCCGAGCAGCGCGTTGACCAGCGCGACCAGGGCGATCAGCACGATCAGCATGGCCGTGACGTTGATCAGCAGCTGCACGCCCTGCTCGGTGCCGCGGGTGATCGCGTCCATCGAGCTGTCGTACTCCAGCTCGGGGATCGAGCCGTCGCTCTCGGTCTTCTCGACGCCCGGCACCATCAGGCGCGCGACCATCAGCGCGGCCGGCACCGAGATGATCGAGGCGGTCAGGATGTGGCCGAGCGCGCCGGGGATCACCTGGCTGAGGAACGAGGCGTAGAGCACCATCACCGTGCCCGCGACCGTCGCCATGCCGCAGGTCATGACCATGAAGATCTCGGCCCGGGTCAGGCGTGCGAAATAGGGCCGGACCAGCAGCGGCGCCTCGACCATGCCGACGAAGATGTTGGCCGCTGCGCTGACCCCGACCGCGCCGCCGATCGCGAAGATCCGCTCGAGCACGGCCGAGACGGCCTTGACCACGACCGGCAGGATCCGCCAGTGCCAGAGCAGCGCCGAGAGCGCCGAGATCACCAGGATCAGCGGCAGCGCCTGCAGCGCCAGGACGAAGGAGTTGCCCGGCTGGGTCGCCTCGAAGGGGGCCGGCCCGCCGCCCAGGTAGCCGAACACGAAGGCGGTGCCCTGCCGCGTCGCGTCCTGCAGCGCCAGGACCAGCCCGTTGAGCGCCAGGAAGACGTCGCGCGCGCCCGGCAGGCGCAGCAGCAGGAAGGCCAGGCCGAACTGCAGCGCCAGGCCCGCGACGACGCCCCGCCAATCGAAGACCTTCCGGTTCTCGCTCACCGCCCAGGCGATCGCGACGATCGCCGCGATGCCCAGCAACCCCTGAAACCTGTCGATCTCTCGGTCCCCCGACCAGAAGCCCTCTTCTCCTATGCCGGGAGCGGCACGCCGGCGCAAGTGTCCGGGCCGCCCTCGATATCATTCCCTCTCCGCCCCTTTGGGGGGAGAGGGTCAGGGAGAGGTGGGGTAGGTCTCCGCCGGCAAGGCCCGTGCAGGCGGGCCGGCCTTGATCCCCCGCCTCTCCCCGGCCCTCTCCGCCCCCGTGGGGCAGAGAGGGAGTTCGACGGCGCTTCCTTCCCGCCCCCTCTCTTGCGCTCGCGGGGCCAGCCGCCATTATGGGGCGCTCCCGCCGGGGCCGCTTTCGGAGTCTCATGCCCGCGCCGCTCGACATCGCCGCCCTGAAGAAGGCCTTCGGCAACTTCGCCACCGGGATCACCGTGGTGACGACGCGCGACGGCGCCGGCAATCCGGTCGGCATCACCTGCAACTCCTTCGCCTCGGTCTCGCTCAACCCGCCGCTGGTGCTGTTCAGCCTGGCCAAGACCGCCTTCAGCCTCTCGGCCTTCCTGCGCGCCGACCACTTCGGCGTCTCGGTGCTCTCGGCCGGCCAGGAGGCGATCTCGATCCGCTTCGCCACCCCCTCGGCGGACAAGTGGGCCGGCGTCGCCTGGCACGCCTGGGACCGCGGCTCGCCGGTCATCGCCGGCGCTGTCGCCGGCTTCGAGTGCCGCAAGGTCGCGGTCCACGAGGGCGGCGACCACCGCATCTTCCTCGGCGAGATCGAGCGCATGGAGAGCCGGCCCGACCGCCGGCCGCTGGTCTACCTGCGCAGCCGCTACGGCCACTTCGCCGCCAGCGAGCCGCCCGAGCCGGCCCCCGCCCCGGCCGGCCCGACCACCCCGGCCGGGGGGGAGCGCGGGCCGTGCTGATCCTGCGCCACTGGACCCACACGGCGCCGGCCGCGCGCGGCGCGGTCGTCGCGATCGGCAACTTCGACGGCATCCACCGCGGCCACCAGGCGCTGATCGCCAAGGCCGGCCGCCTGGCCCGCGAGATGGACGCGCCGCTCGCGCTGATGTCCTTCGAGCCGCACCCGCGGCTCTTCTTCCAGCCCGACCAGCCGCCCTTCCGCCTGACCAACTGGCGGACCAAGGCCAAGCTGATCGAATCGCTCGGCGTCGACCTGCTCTACGTGCTCGCCTTCAACGCCGAGCTCGCCGGCCTGGAGGCCGAGGACTTCGTGGCGCAGGTCCTGGTCGGCGGGCCCGAGGACGGGCTGGCGGCGCGCCACGTCGTGGTCGGCGACAACTTCCGCTTCGGCCGCAAGCGCCGTGGCGACGCCGCGCTCCTGGCCGCCGAGGGCCGCCGCCACGGCTTCGGCGTCACGGCCATGGCGCCGGTCTCGGGACCCGGCGATTCGAAGGGCGGCGAGAAGCCCTACTCCTCCTCCCTGGTGCGCGAGTACCTGAAGGGCGGCAACCCGACCCGCGCCGCCCTGCTGCTCGGCCGCTACTGGGAGATCGAGGGCCGCGTCGAGAGCGGCGCCAGGCGCGGCCGCACGCTCGGCTTCCCGACCGCCAACCTCAGGCTCGGCGAGCTGCTGCGCCCGGCCTACGGCGTCTATGCCGTGCGCGCCGCCATCGAGCACGAGGAGGGCGAGCGAGGCGCCGGCGCGACGGTCTGGCGCCCCGGCGTCGCCAACCTCGGCATCAACCCGATGTTCGAGCTGCCCGAGCCGCTGCTCGAGACCCACCTTTTCGACTTCGAGGGCGACCTCTACGGCCGCCACCTGCGCGTCGCCCTGATCGACTACCTGCGCCCCGAGGCCAGGTTCGAGTCCGTCGAGAAGCTGGTCGAGCAGATGGCCGCCGACAGCGCCCGGGCGCGGGCGACGCTGTCCTGGGAGACCTGGCAGACCGAGTGGCCGGTCAGTCCGTTCATTGCGGGCGGCGGGTGACGGCACCTTCGCCCTCTGCCGGTCCTCCCCCCTCGCGTCATCCTCGCGAAAGCGAGGATCCAGAGAACGGTGCGGCCAACGCGGACGGACGCAGGTTCGTGCGTACATCGTCTTCCTCTGGATCCTCGCTTTCGCGAGGATGACGGGTGGGAATCGGGAGCCCTGCCCCCGCCCTACCCCTCGCCCAGCACCAGCTCCGCGCCCTTCTCGCCGACCATGATGGCCGGGGCGTTGGTGTTGCCGGAGGGCACGCAGGGGAAGACCGAGGCGTCGATGACGCGCAGGCCCTGGAGGCCGTGGACCCGGAGCTGCGGGTCGACGACCGAGGTCTGCGGGTCGGGGCCCATGGCGCAGGTGCAGCTCGCGTGGAAGACCGTGCCGGCGCGGGCGCGGATGTCCGCGATCATCTCCTCCTCGCTCTGCAGCGCGGCGCCGGGGGTGATCTCGGACTCGATGAGGCCGGCGAAGGCCGGGGTCGCGGCGAGGCGGCGCATCAGGCGCCAGCCGTCGAGCTGGTCGGCCATGTCCGCCTCGGTCGAGAGGTAGTTGGGGTGGATCGCCGGCGCCGCGAAGGGATCGGCGCTGCGGATCTCGAGGTGCCCGCGGCTGGTCGGGCGGCAGTGCGAGTAGCCGAGCAGGAAGGCCGGATAGGGATCGGGGTTGAGCAGCGGCCGGCTGCCCGGCGGCGCCTTCAGGTAGCTGACCGGGCTGAAGTAGAGCTGCAGGTTCGGGCGGGTCAGGTTCTCGCGTCCGCGAACGAAGCCGCCGCCCTGGTTGACCGAGAGCGCCAGCGGGCCGCGGCGCAGGGCGAGGTAGGTCAGGCCCCAGCGCAGCTTGCCCCACCAGGGCCGCAGCATCTGGTTGAGGGTCGGCAGCTTCGAGCGGAACAGGAAGTCGAGGCCCAGGTGGTCCTGCAGGTTGCGGCCGACCGCCGGGGCGTCGAGCCGGACCTCGAGGCCGTGGCGCCGCAGCAGCCCGGCCGGGCCGACGCCGGAGAGCTGAAGCAGCTGCGGCGAGTTGATCGCGCCGGCGGAGAGAATCACCTCTCGGGAGGCCAGCGCCTTCTCCGTGCGGCCGTGGCGGCGGTGCTCGACGCCGATGGCGCGCGTGCCGTCGAACAGGATGCGAGTCGCCTGGGCGTGGGTCGCGACGTCCAGGTTCGGGCGGCGGCGCGCCGGGTCGAGGTAGGCCGTCGCGGCCGAGTGGCGGCGGCCGTCCCTGATCGTCAGGTGGTAGAGGCCGGCGCTGTCCTGCTCGCTGCCGTTCAGGTCCTCGACGACGGTGAAGCCGGCCTGGCGGCAGGCCTCCAGGTAGACTTGGCAGAGCGGATGGGCGTCGCGCTCGATGCCGGTCACGCTGAGCGGCCCGGAGCCGCCGCGTGACGGGCTCTCGCCGAGCACGTGGCGCTCCATGCGCCGGAACAGCGGCAGCACGTCGGCCCAGGCCCAGCCGGGGTTGCCGGCCGCCGCCCAGTCGTCGAAGTCGCCGGCCTGGCCGCGGATGTAGACCATCGCGTTGATCGAGCTGGAGCCGCCCAGCACCTTGCCGCGCGGCCAGTAGCTGACCCGGCCGCCCGTGCCGGGGTCCGGCTCGGTCTGGTACATCCAGTTGACGGACTCGTCGTAGAAGATCCGGCCGTAGCCGATCGGCGTGGTGATCCAGAACTGCTTGTCGCTGCCGCCGGCCTCGAGCAGCAGCACGCGGTTGCGGCCGCTCGCGGTCAGGCGGTTGGCCAGCACGCAGCCGGCCGAGCCGGCGCCGACGACGATGTAGTCGTAGTCCATGGGGGGTTCCGCCTGTCCTAGGTCGCCGACAGTGGGATCGCCGGAGCTCTCACGTCCCTCGACAGGCTCGGGACGAAGCGACCGGCAGAGCTGACCAGCACTCGGCTTCGTCCCGAGCCTGTCGAGGGACGTGGCAGCGCGCAAGCGGTCACGAGCCGACCGGGCAGCGACATGGCCGTCAGTCGTGCCCGTCGTCCAGCGCGACCGCGGCGCGGGCCCTGGGCTCGCGCTGGACCAGGACGGAGATCAGCGCCAGCAGGCCCGAGGCGACGATCAGGAAAAAGGAGGTCGCGTTCAGCACCGGGGTCGAGCCGACCTTGGCGACGCGGTCGAACATGGTGATGGTCAGCGGCGCCTCGGAGCCGACCAGCATCAGGGTCGTGTTGAAGTTCTCGAAGGAGACCAGGAAGCCGACGATGCCGGCCGCGATCATCGCCGGCTTGAGGAACGGCAGGGTCACGGTCAGCAGCACGCGCAGCCGGCTGGCGCCGAGGTTGAGGGCCGCCTCCTCGAGCGCGACGTCGAACTTCTTCAGGCGCGCCTGGATGACCAGGGTGGTGATCGTCGTCAGGAAGGAGAACTGGCCGACCACGACCAGCGGGATGCCGGGCCGCATGAAGTCGAGCTCGACGCCCCAGGAGTCGTAGATGCCGTTGGCGACCATCGAGGAGAGCACCAGGATCGAGATGCCCAGGATCACGCCGGGGATGACCAGCGGCAGGATCATCATGACGTAGAGGAAGCCCTTGGCCGGGAAGTCGCGCCGCTCGAACAGGAAGGCGTTGCAGGTGGCGACCGCGACCGAGAGCGTCGAGACGATCAGGCCGATGTAGAGCGAGTTCTCCAGGCCCTGCAGCAGGCGGCGGTCGTGGAACAGGCCGATCTTCGGGTCGACGCTGCCGAAGAACCAGTCGAGGGTGAAGCCGCGCCAGGGCAGCGAGGGGAACTGCGAGTCGTTGAAGGCGAAGAAGCTGGCCGCGACCAGCGGCGCCGCCAGGTAGAGGAAGAACAGCAGCACGTAGGCCCGGTAGGCCAGGCGCAGCGCGGGGGTCTGGGGGGCTGCGACGTTCATCGGCGGGCTCCCACGCTGCCGCCTCTCTCCTTCATCTTCCCCGCCGAGGCGCCAGGGCATGCACAGATCTCTCCCGCCCCGTCATCCCGGGCGCTAGGCGAGCCCGAAAGCCTTGGAAAGGCTTTCGGTTCGCGAGCCTTGTGACCCGGGACCCAGGGCCACGCGCTCCGCTGTCCCGGCCCCTTGGCCCTGGGTCCCGGATCGCTCGCTTTGCCGACGACAGCAGAGCTGTCGGGCAAAGCGGCGTCCGGGAAGACGAACCTGCGTGTCTGACCTGTCCCGAATGCGAAGACGACAATGTCGAGCATCCCCGTCCCCCTCACCGCTTCGCCACCGTGGTCGCCAGGTTCTGGCCGCTCAGGCGCAGGCCGGCCCAGACGACGAGGGAGGTGAAGACCAGCAGCAGGATGCCGAAGGTCGAGCCGCCCTCCCAGTTGTAGCGGGTGATGAACTGGTCGTAGATCTGCTCGGTGAACCACATGGAGTTCTTGCCGCCGAGCAGCACCGGCGTCAGGTAGCTGCCGGCGGTCAGCATGAAGACGATGATGCAGCCGGCGACGATGCCCGGCATGGCGTAGGGCACGATGATCCGGCGCAGCACGGTCAGGCGGCTGCCGCCGAGGTTGTAGCCGGCCTCGATCAGGCTGTTGTCCATGCCGTCGAGGGTCGAGACGATCGGCACGATCATGAACAGCACGACGGTGTAGACCAGCCCGACGATCACCGTGACGTCGTTGTAGAGCATCTCGACCGGACCCGAGGAGAGGCCGGCCCACTGCAGCAGGCCCGAGACGATGCCGGTCTCGCGCAGCAGCATCATCCAGCCGAAGGCGCGCACCAGGTCGCTGACCCAGAGCGGCACCAGGCAGAGCAGGAACAGCGCCGCCCGGCTGCGCCGCCCGGCGACCTTGGCGATGTAGTAGGCGATCGGGAAGCCAACGAAGAGCGTCAGCACGGTCACCAGGATCGACATCCAGGCGGTGCGCAGCAGGGTGTTCCAGTAGATCGGCTCGTGCAGGAAGTCGATGTAGTTGGCGAAGCTGAAGTGATAGACGCGTGGCGCCACCTTCTCGCGCAGCGACAGGTAGCCGATGCCAAGGTGCGGCAGCAGGATCAGCAGCACCAGCCACAGCAGCAGCGGCGTCATCAGCAGGATCAGCGACAGCCGGTCGGCGTCCTTGCGGGGCATGGCCGCTCAGCCCTGGCTCGGGAAGCACTTGGTCTGGGCCGCCGCCCAGGCGAGCTCGACGGCGTCGCCCGGTCCGAAGTCGCCGGGCCCGCCCTCCGGCGCGTAGGCGACCTCGACCAGGCGGTCGTCGGCGCCGCGCACCAGGACCCGGCTGGCGGCGCCGTTGAACAGCAGGGAGTCGACGCGCCCGGCCAGGCGGTTGCCGCCCGCGCCTTCCCCTGCCCCGCCGCCGGCGATGGCGATCGCCTCCGGCCGGACGAAGACCTCGACCGCCTCGCCGGGCGCCGGGCGCAGGGCGCCGGGCCGGCAGAGCAGGCGCGCGCCGCCCGCGGTCTCGACCTGCACCGCCTCGGCGTCGGCCGCGACGACCCGGCCGCTCCAACGGTTGCTGTCGCCGACGAAGCCGGCGACGAAGGCGGTGCCGGGCGCGTTGTAGAGCTCCTGCGGCGCGCCGATCTGCTCGAAGCGGCCGCCGTTCATCACCGCGACCCGGTCGGACATGACCAGCGCCTCCGACTGGTCGTGGGTGATGTAGACGAAGGTCGTGTCGAACTGGTGCTGCAGCAGCTTCAGCTCGATCTTCATGCGCTCACGCAGCTTGAGGTCGAGCGCGCCGAGCGGCTCGTCGAGCAGCAGCACGTCGGGCTCCAGGACCATGCAGCGGGCGATCGCGATCCGCTGCTTCTGGCCGCCGGACAGCTGGTTGATTTCCTTGCCCTCGACGCCGGGCAGGCCGATGCGCTCCAGCACGTCGCGGACCCGGCGCTCGATGTCGGACCGCCCGACGCCGGCGCAGCGCAGGCCGTAGGCGATGTTCTCGCCGACGTTCATCATCGGGAACAGCGCCAGGTGCTGGAACACCATCTTGACGTTGCGCCGGTTCGGCGGCGTGCCCAGCACCGAGCGGCCCTTGATGCGGATGTCGCCGGCCGCCGGATCCTCGAAGCCGGCGATCATGCGCATCAGCGTGGTCTTGCCGCAGCCCGAGGGCCCGAGGATCGAGAAGAACGAGCCGCTCGGGATCTCGAAGGAGACGTCGTCGACGGCGGTGAAGGCGCCGAATCGCTTCGTCAGGTGCTCGCACTCGAGGTCGTTAGCCTGCTCGCTGCTCATGGTCTCCGGCCGGTACGCTGTCTGCTTCAACCGCCTCGACGATAACTCCCTCTCCGCCCCGGAGGGCGGAGAGGGCCGGGGTGAGGTGGCGGACGCTATCCCCCCGGAGGCCGGATCCCGGCCGGCCCCCCACCTCTCCACACGAAACGCCGGGCCCCCCGTGTCCCTCTCCACCCGCGAGGGCGGAGAGGGACATCGACGGGAGTGGAGGACTGCCTGCCCGATCGTCAGCCGCCGGTCGCGGCCTTGATCTTCTCCAGGGTCTTGCCCTCCATGTCCTCGACGCCCGGCGGGATGTTGGCGAAGAACTTCAGGCGCTGGACATCCTCGGGCGTCCAGGCCGCCTCGTAGGCCGCCTTCTTGTCGTCGGGCAGCATGTCCTTGCCGTTCTTGACCGCGATCACGGCACCGGAGCTCGCCGACATCAGCTTGACCATCTCCGGCTGCATGACGAAGTTGATCCACTTGTAGGCGGCGTCGTCGGCCTCGCCCTTGGCCGGGATCGCAAAGGTGTCGATCCAGGCGAGAGCGCCGGTCTCCGGCGGCACGAAGACGATGTTGTGGTTCTGGTTGTAGATCCGGTAGGCGGTCGAATCCCAGGTCTCCGACATCACCACCTCGCCCGACAGCATCAGGCTGGCCAGGTCGTCGCCGCCCTTCCAGTAGGCCTTGATGTTGTCCTTGCAGGCGATCAGCTTGTCCGCGACCTTGTCGAGGATCTCCTGGTACTTCTTGAGATCGCCGTAGGCCGCGAAGGGGTCGTAGCCCATCGAGAAGGCGGTGCCGAGCAGGATCGTGCGCTTCAGGCGCATCGAGGTCCGGCCCTTGTACTTGGAATTGCAGAGGTCGCCCCAGCCCTTGGCGTCCGGCGCCTTGGTCTTGTCGACCATGATGCCCGAGGTGCCCCACTGGTGCGGCACGGCGTAGACCTTGCCGTCGATCGTGGTGTTGGCCTTGACGCCCTCGAGCAGCTTCGGCTCGAAGACCGACATGTCGATCTTCGAGAGGTCGAGCGGCTTGTAGAGGCCGTACTCCTTCTGCACCGCGTAGATGCGGTCGTGGCTCGGCTGGGCCAGGTCGAAGCCGGCGCCGCCGGTCGCGCGCAGCTTGGCGATCATCTCCTCGTTGTTCGAGAAGGTCACCTCGACGTGGATGTCGGGGTACTTCTTCTCGAAGGCCTCGACGATCTTGTCCGGGGCGTAGGAGCCCCAGGTCAGCAGGCGCAGGGTCTCCGCCTCGGCGCCGCCCGTGCCGGCCAGCAGGACGAGCGCGGCCGCGCTCGCCGACAACAGAATCGCTCTGGTGCTTTTCATAGGTCCGTCCTCCAACCCGGTCGGCATGCCGCCGGGATCTCTGTGCAAGCTCCCCGCCGCGCCGCCGTTCTTCTCGTTCTTGACCCGCCGGCAAGCCGGCGCGCCGGTCCGACGGCACGATCGACCGTCAGTAGAGGACGGCAATGGTCGGCTGAGAAGGTCCATTCTGGAGAAAAGGAGAGACCAATCGGACGGCCAGCACTTTGCGAATTCCCTCTCCGCCCCTCGGGGGCGGAGAGGGTCAGGGAGAGGTGGGGCGGTCTCCACCGCCGACGCCGGCACAGGCGGACGGGTCCGAATCCCCCACCTCTCCCCGGCCCTCTCCGCCCCCGAGGGCGGCGAGGGAGTGACTGATCGGGCGTAGAGGCGCCTACACGTTCAGCTTGTCGCGCCAGCGGTAGAAGGCGACGGAGGGCGCCAGGAACCAGGGATTGCCGCTGTAGAAGGGCCGGGTCGGGAAGGCCAGGCCGTCGAAGGCGGTGCGCCCCTCGGCGAGGCCCAGGACCTGCTGGCCCAGGCGCATGCCGAAGTAGCTGGCCATCGAGACGCCGGAGCCGCAGTAGCCCATGGCGTAGTGGAGGCCGTCCTGCTGGCCGACATGGGCCAGGGTGTCGAAGGTGTAGGCGACGAAGCCGACCCAGGAGTGGCTGATCCGGGTCCCGGCCAGCTCGGGAAAGATCGCCGTCATCGAGTCGTGGAGACGCGGCCCGCTGACCCTGGGATCGGTCTCGCTGAACGAGACCCGGCCGCCGAACAGGATGCGCCGGCGGTCCGGCGAGGCGCGGTAGTAGTAGACGACCTTGCGGCTGTCGCTGACGATGCGCCGCTTCGGCATCAGCCGGTCCATGAGGTCCGGCGCCAGCGGCTCGGTCGCGATGATGTAGCTGCCGATCGGGATCACCCGGCGGCGCTGCCAGGGGGTGATCGGCCCGGTATAGCCGTTGGTCGCGACCACGACCTTGCCGGCGCGGATCGTGCCCTTGGGCGTGCGGATCTCGAAGCCGCCCGTCTCGCGCCGGATCGCCTCGGCCGGGCAGCCGGTGACGACGGTGGCGCCGGCCTCCCGGGCGCGGGCCAGCAGGCCGAGGTGGTACCTGCCGGGATCGAGCACCGCGTGGCGCGGATAGACCACGCCGCCGTGGTAGGCGTCGGTGCCGAGCTCGCTGCGCTGCTCGGCGCGCGGCACCAGGATCGCGCCGGTCTCCAGGCCCTTCGGTTCGGCGGCGACGGTCTTCCGCAGCTTCTCGAACTGTGCCGGGTTGTGGGCGGCGTGGAAGCGGCCGCAGACCTCGAAGTCGCAGTCGATGCCCTCCTCGGCGACGAAGCGGCCGATCCAGGCGAGCGCCTCGTGGCCCTCCTTCAGGATCGCGTAGCCGCGCTCGGCGCCGTAGCGGGCGGCGAGCTCGGCCAGGCCGGGCTTGATCGAGGTGCTGATCTGGCCGCCGTTGCGCGAGCTGCAGCCCCAGCCGGCGGCCTCCTTCTCCAGCACCACGGTCGAGCGGCCGCCGCGCGCGGTCACGATCGCGGCATGGAGGCCGGTGTAGCCCGAGCCGATGACCACGACGTCGGCCGCCGCCGGCAGCGCCCCCGACAGCTCCCCGGAGTCCTGCGGCGGCCGCGGCGAGGCCTCCCACCAGTAGGGCTCCGCCTTGAAATCCTCGGTGAAGAGATCCCGCCCCACAGACGCCTCCGTCACGCGATCGACCGATCGCAGCTGCACCACCGACCCACGCGACGCGTCGGATAGCCTAGAATGCCCGGATTCGCGCCGTTACGCTCTTGACCTTGCAGTAGGCGCGCAGGCCCTCCAGGCCCTTCTCGCGGCCGAAGCCGCTCAGCCGGTTGCCGCCGAAGGGCGTCTCGATGCCGCCGGCGAAGTATTCGTTGACGTAGACCTGGCCCGCGTCGAGGTCCCGGGCCAGCGCCAGGGCGCGGTCGACGTTGCCGGTGTAGATGCCGGCGACCAGGCCGAAGGCCGTGCCGTTGGCCAGCGCCAGCGCCTGCTCGGCGTCCTCGGCGACCTGCACGGCCAGCACCGGGCCGAAGATCTCCTCCTGCACGCAGGGATCGGCCGGATCGAGGCGGTCGAGGATCGTCGGCTCGAAGAACCAGCCGAGCCCGCTCTGCGGGTCGACCGTGGCGTTGCCGCCGGTCGCGACGCTGCAGCCGCGCGCCTTGGCGGCCTCGACGTAGCCGCTGACCTTGGCGAGCTGCTCCGGCGAGTTGAGCGGGCCGACCTGCGGGTTGCGCAGGCCGTGACCGAGGCTGAGGCGGCGGGTCCGGGCGACCAGCTCCTCCAGGAAGCCGTCGTGGAGCGAGCGCTCGATGACCAGGCGCGAGCCGGCCGAGCAGATCTGCCCGGCGTTCTCCCAGATCGCGCCGAGCACGCCTTCCAGCGCCGCCTCGCGGTCGCAGTCGGCCAGCACGACGACCGGCGACTTGCCGCCGAGCTCCAGGGTGACGCTGGCGATGTTGCGGGCCGCCGCGGCCATCACCGTGCGGCCGGTCGCGACCGAGCCGGTGAAGGTGACGTGGCGCACCGCGGGCTGCGCGACCAGCGGCGCCCCGGCCGCGGCGCCGGTCCCGGTCACGACGTTGCAGGCGCCGTCCGGCAGGCCGGCGCGCTGCAGGATCTCGGCCAGCATCAGCGCGGTCATCGGCGTCTGCTCGGCCGGCTTGGCGACGACCGAGCAGCCGGCCGCGAGCGCCGGCGCCAGGCCGCGCGCCGCGGTCGAGATCGGGTAGTTCCAGGGGATGACGTGGGCCGTGACGCCGACCGGCTCCAGGGTCGTGAAGGCCAGGTAGTCGCGGCCGAGCGGGATCTGCTCGCCCTGCAGCTTGTCGCAGGCCCCGGCGTAGTACTCGAAGGCGCGCGCCGCGCCGCGGACGTCGCCCGCCGCCTCGCCGACCGGCTTGCCGCAGTCCAGGCTCTCGGCGACCGCCAGGCGGTCGGCCTCGGCGCGGATCAGCTGGGCCGCCCGCTGCAGCACCCGGCCGCGCTCGGCCGGCGCCGTGGCCGACCAGGCGGCGAAGCCGGCCTCGGCCGCGGCGACCGCCGCCTCGACATCGGCGGCCTCGCCGGCCGCGAAGCGCGCGAAGGCCCTGCCCGAGCCGGGATCGAGACTCTCCATGGTCCGGCCCGAGGCCGAGGCCTGCCAGGAGCCGCCGATCCAGTGGCGGTCGGGCAGGCCCTCGAGGGTGCCGGCCTCGAGGGTCCGCGCCGCCAGCGCGGCAAGGGAATCGCTCATGGTCAGGCGGCCTCGCTGATCCTGTAGTCGGCGCGCTCCAGCCAGGCCGGATCGATCTCGGCGCCCCAGCCGGGCGCGTCGGGGATCGTTACCCGGCCGTCGACCACCCTGTAGGGGTCGTTCAGGAACAGCCCCTCCTGCCAGGGGTAGTAGTCCGGCCCCTCGATCGAGAGCTCCAGGTACTTGCCGGCGTTCGGGATGGCGCCGAGGAAGTGCATGGTGAAGAGCGTCACCAGGGAGAGATTGGCGCTGTGCGGCGTGCAGGTGAGCCCCGCCTCGGCCGCCATCCCGGCGACCCTGAGGCTGCGCACGATGCCGCCGAGATAGCAGAGGTCGGGCTGCACGACGTCGACGGCGCCCATCTCGATCATGTGGCGGAAGCTCGGCAGCAGGCAGTCCTGCTCGCCGCCGGTGACGTTGAGCGAAAGGGCGTCGCGGACCTCCTTGGTCTGCTCCAGCTCCCACCAGGGGCAGGGCTCCTCGAAGTGGCAGACGCCGTTGTCCTCCAGCATCCGTCCGACCTCGATCGCCCGCTTCGGCGAGAAGCCGCTGTTGGCGTCGACCAGCAGATCGACCTCCGGCCCGAGCGCCTTGCGCACCGCCGGCACGATCGCCTCGCTGCGCCCCGGCCACTCGTCGACGTCGTGGCCGAACTCGGCGCCGATGCGGAACTTGAAGGCGTCGAAGCCGCAGCGGTCGCGCAAGGCGAGGAAGCGCTCGACCTCCTGTTCCGGCGTGATGTCGCGCTTCATCGAGGAGGCGTAGGCGCGCAGGGGCCCCGGCGTGCCGCCGAGCAGCGCGCAGACGCTCTTGCCCTCCAGCTTGCCGCGCAGGTCCCAGAGCGCCGATTCCAGGCCGCCGATCGCGCGGAACAGGTAGGGGCCGGGGAACTTCAGCTCCCTCTCTGGGATCAGGTCGACCAGGCGTTCGATGTCCAGCGCCTCGGCGCCGAGCGACCAGGGCGCGACCTGGCGGTGCAGCACCAGGGCGCTGATGTCGGCGTTGTAGGTCGAGACCTGGCCCCAGCCCTGGTCGCCGCTGTCGGTCGTGACCCGGACGAAGCCCACATACTCGGTCGTGAAGGTCTCCAGCGATCTGATCTTCATGGCTCTGGCCGTCCGGATGGCGGAGCGCCCCGGCAGGGGGACGCGGGCCTCTAAAGGTCCGCCAAAGTGGTCTGGACGGAAGGTCCATTCTGGATAATCTTCGAGTCCGTTTTGTCGGGGCCGGAACGTGGGGAGAGTCGCATGGTCAAGACCTCGGGCGGCGCCTTGCTGCTGTCGCTCAAGCTCGACCAGGACTCGGCCAAGCCGCTCTCGACCCAGCTCTGCGTCGCCCTGCGCGAACTGATCCTGTCGGGCGCGCTGCGCGCCGGCGACCGGTTGCCGGCCAGCCGCACGGTCGCCCGCGACCTTGGCGTCTCGCGCACCACGGTGATCGAGGCCTTCGCGCGCCTCCAGGCCGAGGGCCTGATCGAGGCGCGGGTCGGCGCCGGCTCCTACGTCAGCCAGGTGCTCGAGGGCCGCCGCCCTTCGCCCGCCGTGGCGCCGGCCGAGCCGGGCGAGACCCGCCTGCCCCGCCTGTCGCGCACCATGACCCAGCGCGCCGGCGCCTTCTTCGACCGCCTGCCCCACGAGCCGCGCGCCTTCACCACGGCGATGCCGGCCTTCGACGCCTTCCCGGTCGCGCTCTGGTCGCGCTACGTCGCCAAGCACTGGCGCGACCGCCGCGACGTCGTGCTCGGCTACGGCGACAGCCAGGGCTACATGCCGCTGCGCCGCGCCATCGCGGCGCACCTGCGCGCCAACCGGGCGATCGCCTGCGAGCCGGAGCAGGTCTTCGTGGTCAATGGCGCCCAGCACGGCTTCCAGCTGATCGCCTCGATCCTGCTCGACCCCGGCGACCCGGTCTGGATCGAGAACCCCGGCGCGATCGGCGCGCGCAACTGCTTCGCTGCCGCCGGCGCCGAGCTGGTGCCGGTGCCGGTCGACGGCGAGGGCCTGGACGTCGAGGCCGGGCTGGCGCTCGAGCCCGGCTTCCGCCTCGCCTTCGTGACGCCGGCGCACCAGCAGCCGATGGGCTGCACCATGAGCCTGCGCCGCCGCCTCGCCCTGCTGGCCGCGGCCGACGAGGCCGACGCCTGGATCGTCGAGGACGACTACGACGGCGAGTTCTGCTACGGCGGGCGCCCGCCGGCGACGCTCAAGAGCACCGACAGCGCCGGCCGGGTGATCTATGTCGGCACCTTCTCCAAGTCGCTGTTCCCCGCCCTGCGCCTCGGCTACGTGCTGGTGCCGCCGGGCCTGGTCGCGGTCTTCGACAAGGTCATGCGCTGCTTCGTGCCGGGCGTGCCCTCGAACCCCCAGGCGGTGGTCTCCGACTTCATGGACGAGGGCCAGTTCGCGACGCACATCCGGCGCATGCGCAAGCTCTACGCCGAGCGCCACGACGCCCTGCTGGCGGCGGCCCGCGAGCGCCTGTCCGGCCTGCTCGAGGTCGTGCCGACCGGCACCGGCCTGCACACCGTCGGGCTGCTCGCCGAGGGCCTCGACGAGGCCGAGGCCGCGACCCGCGCCTGGGACCGCGGCATCACCGTCGTGCCCCTGCAGCGCTTCGCCCTGGCGCCGATCGACGCCCGCGGCCTGGTGCTCGGCTTCAGCGGCGTCGGGCCGACCGAGCTGAGACGCGGCGTCGCGGTGCTGGCGGAGCTGCTGGAGGGGATGAAGGCGGGCACGGAAAGGCGAGTCGCCGCAAGGGCTTGAGGGCTTTTCCTCGATTCTTCCGCGAACCTGTCCGCTCCTCGTCTTCTCCTCCCCTCGTTCGTCATCCTCGCGAAAGCGAGGATCCAGAGGAAGAAGCGGCGTGCACAGGCCCTCATCGGTTCGCGCACAAGGCACCGTTCTCTGGATCCTCGCTTTCGCGAGGATGACGGTGGAGAGAGCCGCGATGACGAGGAACGAAGGAGCTGGCGGCCAAAGCCTTCTGCCACGTCCCCCTAGAAGTGGATCGCCCGGCCGTAAGCGGACAGCACCGACTCGTGCATCATCTCGCTGAGCGTCGGGTGCGGGAAGACCGTCTGCATCAGCTCCTGCTCGGTCGTCTCCAGGTTCATGGCGACGACGTAGCCCTGGATCAGCTCGGTGACCTCGGCGCCGACCATGTGGGCGCCGAGCAGCTGGCCGGTCTTGGCGTCGAAGACCGTCTTCACGAGGCCCTCGGCCTCGCCCAGCGCGATCGCCTTGCCGTTGCCGATGAAGGGGAACTTGCCGACCCGGACCTCGTAGCCGGCCGCCTTGGCCTTGGCCTCGGTGAGCCCCACCGAGGCGACCTGGGGATGGCAGTAGGTGCAGCCGGGGATCTTCAGCTTGTCCATCTCGTGGGGATGCTGCCCCGCGATCGCCTCGACGCAGAGCACGCCCTCGTGGCTCGCCTTGTGGGCCAGCATCGGCGGGCCGGCGACGTCGCCGATGGCATAGACGCCCGGCTCGTCGGTGCGGCCGAAGCCGTGGGTCACGATGACGCCGCGCTCGGTCTTCACCTTGGTGTTCTCGAGGCCGAGGTTCTCGACGTTGCCGACCACGCCGACCGCCGAGATCACGCGCTCCACCGTGAGCTCGCTGGCCTTGCCGGCCTCGTCCTCCAGGGTCGCGGTGACCGAGTCCGCGCCCTTCTTCAGCTTGGCGACCTTGGTCTTGGTCAGGATCCTGATGCCCTGCTTCTCGAGCTGCTTGCGGGCGTGGGCGGCGATCTCCTCGTCCTCGACCGGCAGGATCTGCGGCAGGATCTCGACGACCGTGACCTCGGCGCCCATGGTGCGGAAGAAGCTGGCGAACTCGATGCCGATCGCGCCGGAGCCCATGACCAGCAGCGATTTCGGCATGGCCTCCGGGACCATCGCCTCGAAGTAGGTCCAGATCAGCTTCTTGTCGGGCTCCAGGCCGGGCAGCACGCGGGGCCGGGCGCCGGTCGCGACGATGATCGACCTGGCCGCGTAGCCGGTCGTCTTGCCGTCCTTGTCGGCGACCTCCAGCTTGCCGCCGCCCTTCAGGGTCGCCGTGCCCTGGATCACCGTGACCTTGTTCTTCTTCAGCAGGTGGCCGACGCCCTGGTTGAGCTGCCTGGAGACGGCGCGCGAGCGCTTGACCACGGCGGCGTTGTCGAAGCCGATCTTCTCGGCCGAGAGGCCGTAGTCCTTGGCATGCTGGAAGGTCCGGTAGACCTCGGCCGAGCGCAGCAGCGCCTTGGTCGGGATGCAGCCCCAGTTGAGGCAGATGCCGCCGAGCTGGTCGCGCTCGACCACCGCGGTCTTCATGCCGAGCTGCGCCGCCCGGATCGCCGCGACGTAGCCGCCCGGCCCGGAGCCGACGACGATCAGATCGAAGGAGGTCTCGGCCATCATCCCGTTCCTAGCTTCTGCGCGACCCTCGGGTTCCGAGAGATCGCCTCGATCTCGTGTCCGGCCGTCGGCCGGCGCTCCCACGCCCCTCGACAGACTCGGGACGAAGCGGAGGAAAGCACCGGAACCTGCTTCGTCCCGAGCCTGTCGAGGGACGTGAGCGCTCGGACAACGGCGCTCGCAGACCTCGGCGGCCCCGTCACAGCAGCATGGTCAGCGGGTCCTCGATCAGCTTCTTGAAGGCCGCCAGGTACTCGGCGCCGACCGCGCCGTCGACGACCCGGTGGTCGACCGAGAGGGTGCAGCTCATCACCGTGGCGATGGCGAGAGCCCCGTCCTTGACCACCGGCCGCTGCTCGCCGGCGCCGACCGCCAGGATGCAGCCCTGGGGCGGGTTGATGACGGCCTCGAAGTGCTTGATGCCGAACATGCCGAGGTTGGAGACCGAGAAGGTGCCGCCCTGGAACTCCTCGGGCTTCAGCTTGTTGTCGCGGGCCCGCCCGGCCAGGTCCTTCATCTCCTTGGAGATCTGCGCCAGGCCCTTGCTCTCGGCCTGCTTGATGATCGGCGTGATCAGGCCCGCGGGCGTCGCCACCGCGACCGAGATGTCGGCGTGCTCGAAGAACATCAGGCCGCTGTCGTCGTAGGCGGCGTTGGCCGTCGGCACCTGCTTCAGGGCCAGGGCCGCGGCGCGGATGACGAAGTCGTTGACCGACAGCTTGTAGGCGTCGGAGCGGGCGTTCAGCTCCTTGCGCACCTTGAGCAGCGCGTCGAGCTCGCAGTCGATGGTCAGGTAGAAGTGCGGGACCGTCTGCTTCGACTCGGTCAGACGCCGGGCGATGGTCTTGCGCATGCCGCTGAGCGGCTCCTGGCGGTAGGCCAGGCCCAGCTTGTCGGCCCACTCCTTGGCGCGCACGCCGGCCGCCGGTGCGGCGACGGCGGCGGCCGGAGCGGGCGTCGCGGCGGCAGGGGCGGCCGCGGCCTTCGGCGCGCCGCCCTTCAGCGCCGCCTCGACGTCGGCCTTGACGATGCGGCCCTGCGGACCGCTGCCCTGGACCTGGCCGAGCGACAGCCCGGCCTGCTCGGCCATGCGACGCGCCAGCGGGCTGGCGAAGACCCGGCCGCCCGAGTCCGCGGCACCGTTGGCCTTGGCAGCCGGCGCGGGAGCCGCAGCGGGCGCGGGAGCCGCAGCGGGCGCGGGCGCCGGAGCCGGAGCGGGCGCCGGTGCAGGCGCCGCGGGCGTCTCCTCCTTGGGCGCGCCGGGGGCCGGCGGGGCGGCCTTCTGGGCGGCGGCGACGTCGATGTCGCCGGCGCTCTCGCCCTCCTCCAGCAGGATCGCGATCACCTCGTTCACCGGCACGCCCTCCGTGCCCTCCGCCACCACGATCTTGCCCAGCTTGCCCTCGTCGACCGCCTCGACTTCCATCGTCGCCTTGTCGGTCTCGATCTCCGCGATCACGTCGCCCGCGGAGATCCTGTCCCCCTCCTTGACCAGCCACTTCGACAGCGTGCCCTCGGTCATCGTCGGCGACAGCGCCGGCATCAGGATGTTCGTCGGCATCGTTTCTTCTCCAGCGCCCCGGGTGTCGTCACAAGGGGGCGTCGTCAGTCCGGGACGGCGTCAGTCGGCGTAGCAGACGGCCTTGGCCGCGGCGATCACGTCGGCGGTCTGCGGCAACGCCAGCTTCTCGAGGTTGGCGGCATAGGGCATCGGCACGTCCTTGCCGGTGACCCGCATGACCGGCGCGTCGAGGTAGTCGAAGGCCTGCTCCATCATCACCGCCATGATCTCGGCACCGATGCCGCAGGTCGGCCAGCCCTCGTCGACCGAGACACAGCGGTTGGTCTTCCTGACCGACTTCACGATGGTCTCGTGGTCCATCGGCCGGATCGTGCGCAGGTCGACGACCTCGGCCTCGATGCCCTCGCCGGCCAGCGCCTCGGCGGCCTCCAGGCAGCGCCCGACGCAGATCGAGTGGGTGACCAGGGTGACGTCCTTGCCGGCGCGCACGACCTTGGCCTTGCCGATCGGCACGGTCCAGTCGTCGCTGTCCGGGACCTCGAAGGACTGGCCGTAGAGCACCTCGTTCTCGAGGAAGATCACCGGGTTCGGGTCGCGGATCGCCGACTTCAGCAGGCCCTTGGCGTCGGCCGCGCTCCAGGGCGCCACGACCTTGAGGCCGGGGATCGCCGCGTACCAGGCGGCGTAGTCCTGGGAATGCTGGGCGGCGACCCGGGCGGCCGCGCCGTTCGGCCCGCGGAAGACGATCGGGCTGTGGATCTGGCCGCCCGACATGTAGAGCGTCTTGGCCGCCGAGTTGATGATCTGGTCGATCGCCTGCATGGCGAAGTTGAAGGTCATGAACTCGACGATCGGCCGGATGCCGTACATCGCGGCGCCGACGCCCAGGCCGGTGAAGCCGTGCTCGGTGATCGGCGTGTCGATGACCCGCTTCGGCCCGAACTCGTCGAGCAGCCCCTGGGTCACCTTGTAGGCGCCCTGGTACTCCGCGACCTCCTCGCCCATGACGAAGACCTTGGGGTCGCGGCGCATCTCCTCGGCCATGGCGTCGCGCAGGGCCTCGCGCACCGTCTGGGTCTTCGTGGGACCGTCCCATTCGGACTCGGCCGGCGCCTCGGGCTCCGCCTTCGGCCGGGCCGGCGCCGGCCCGGCCGTCGTCTCGGCGGGCGCCGGCTCCGCGGCCGCCTCGCCGGACGGGGCCGGCGGGGCGGCCTTCTGGGCGGCGGCGACGTCGATGTCGCCGGCGCTCTCGCCCTCCTCCAGCAGGATCGCGATCACCTCGTTCACCGG
>NZ_FWZX01000042.1:0-5155 GCF_900177295.1 Tistlia consotensis USBA 355 | reverse complement strand
GGCACGCCCTCCGTGCCCTCCGCCACCACGATCTTGCCCAGCTTGCCCTCGTCGACCGCCTCGACCTCCATCGTCGCCTTGTCGGTCTCGATCTCAGCGATCACGTCGCCGGCTGAGATCGTGTCCCCCTCCTTGACCAGCCACTTCGACAGTGTGCCCTCGGTCATCGTCGGCGACAGCGCCGGCATCAGGATGTTCGTCGGCATCGTTTCTTCCCTCGCCCGTTTCGCTGCGCCGGCCTATTCCGCCGCCGTGTAGACGTCGGTCCAGAGCTCCGACGGATCGGGCTCGGGGCTGTTCTGCGCGAATTCCGCGGCGTCGGTGACGATCTCCTTGACCCGCTTGTCGATCTCCTTCAGCGCGGCCTCGTCGGCATGACCCTCCTGCAGCAGCATCTGGCGCAGCCGGTCGATCGGATCGTGCTCCGAGCGCATGCGCTGCACCTCCTCCTTGCTGCGGTACTTGGCCGGGTCCGACATCGAGTGGCCGCGGTAGCGGTAGGTCTGCATCTCCATGATGTAGGGCCCCTTGCCGGCGCGGACCTGCTCGATGACCTCCTGCCCGGCGTGGCGCACGGCCAGCACGTCCATGCCGTCGACCTGCAGGCCCGGGATGCCGTAGGCCTGGCCGCGGTGGTAGAGCTCCTGGGAGTTGGCGGCGGCGCGGGCCGTCGCGGTGCCCATGCCGTACTTGTTGTTCTCGATGACGTAGATCACCGGGATCTTCCAGAGCGCCGCCATGTTGAAGGACTCGTAGACCTGGCCCTGGTTGACCGCGCCGTCGCCCAGGTAGGTGACGCACAGCCCCGGCTCCTCCAGGTACTTCATGGCGAAGGCGACGCCGGTGCCGATCGGCACCTGGGCGCCGACGATGCCGTGCCCGCCGAAGAACTTGCGCTCCCGGCTGAACATGTGCATCGAGCCGCCCTTGCCCTTGGAGTAGCCGCCGCGCCGGCCGGTCAGCTCGGCCATCACGCCCTTGGCCTCCATGCCGGTCGCCAGCATGTGGCCGTGGTCGCGGTAGGAGGTGACGACCGCGTCGCTCGCGTCCGCCAGCGCCGACTGCATGCCGACGACCACCGCCTCCTGGCCGATGTAGAGGTGGCAGAAGCCGCCGATCAGGCCCATGCCGTACATCTGGCCCGCCTTCTCCTCGAAGCGGCGGATCAGCAGCATGTCCTCGTAGAGCTTGATCAGGAGCGCCCTGTCCTCGGCCTTGGCGCGCTCGGCGAGGCGCTCGACCGGGTGCTCCTTCCGCTCGGCCGCCCGGGTGACCGCCGAGCGGCCTTTGGCGCCGCCGCCGGCCCTGGTCTTGCGCTGGGCCTTCTGGGGGGCCTTCAGGGGGGCCTTGGGGGCCGATTTCGCGGCCGTCTTCGACCGCGCGGCGGAGCCGCCGCCTTGCTGAGAGGTCGCCATCTCGTCTCCCGGCGCTGCCGCGCTCTTCGACGGTCCGCCCCTCGTCTCCGGACCCCCACGGTCCGGGCGCGTCGGGCAGCCGTACGGTTCCCGGCAGACCGCGTCGGCGCCGTCCGCGCCGACCCGCAGCCTGCCGGCTGCGTTCCCTGCCGGGCAGACTAGAGCCAAGCGCCCGGCGACGCAAGAGACCGGCTAAAACATTGAAATTTTGTGGATTTCTTACAATTAACCGATAAACAGTTAATTGAGCTTCCCGGCACGCAGGTCGGCGCTCTCCGGGTGATCGTAGAAGATCACCACCTCGTCCTCGCGACCGAGGTTGATGAGGGCGCGGGCGCGCTCCTCCAGCATGTCGGGATCGAGGCTGTCGTCGCGCAGCAGCGAGACCCGCTGCTCGAGCTTCTGGCGCTCGGCCTTGAGCTCGGCGTGCAGGGTCTTGGCCTGCTCCAGCTCGCCGGTGACCCGCAGATAGGCCTGCAGGCCGCGGTCGCCGGTCATCATGTGGAAGCCGAAATAGGCCACGGTGGCGGCGGCGAGCCCCTGCCCCACCACCGGCCACGCGCGTCGCTTGATTTCGAGCCAGAGCGTCATGGCCGGGAGTGAATCACGGCCGCGACTCGGCGTCAAAAGGAAAGGCAAGGCTTTTTCCGGGCAGGCCCTTTTGCCGCCCCAGCGTGGCCGCCGGGACTCACAATTCGCGTTTTGGACTCACCGAAGACGCAGGGCAACTGACTGATGGTAAGCTCGTCGACCGGTCACAAGAGCGGCGATGGGATCAAAGACCGTGCCCAAAAATAAAAGCCGTGACCCTGGCCGAGACCCGCAGCCTCCTCATTCTGCTGAGGCGTATGGATCTGCAGACACTATGAAGACACCTAGCCTAGGCAGGCTGCTGGAGATCTCCGGCCCGCCCCTCTCGATCGCCGAACCGACCCTGTCCCCGTCCCTCTCGGCGGCGGCCGGTCCTCATGCCGGGGCGCTGCTCGACCTGCTGCGACGGCGCAACGGCTTCTACGCCTTCGAATCGGCGCTGCACGTCTTTCCGACCCACTCGGAGGGACCGGAGATCGGCCTCGACGCCTGGAACGCGCGCGAGAGCTGGCGCTCAGAGTACGGCGACCTCGCGCACGGCTGCCTGTTCTTCGCCGAGGACGTCTTCGGCTGCCAGTTCGCGATCACGCCCGACGGAATCCAAGTCTTCGACCCGGAGACCGGCGGCCGCACGCCTCTCGCCGACGACATGGAGCGTTGGGCACGGCTGCTGCTGCTGGATTTCCGCAAGCTGACCGGCTGGCCGTTCGCACAGGAATGGCAAAGCCGCCATGGGCCGATGCCCCCCGGAAAGCGGCTGACTCCCAAAATTCCGTTCGTGTTCGGCGGCGCCTTCGATCTCGACAACTTCTTCCTGCAGGATGCCGAGACGGGCATGCGGTTCCGCGGCAGGATCGCGACCCGGATCCGCGACCTGCCGGACGGAGCCGAGATCGAGTTCCAGGTCATCGACTAGGGGCCGAACCTTGTCCGCCTCTCCCTACCGCCGCTTCTGGTTCCGCTTCGCACCACTCGACCTGCCCACGCCGCTCAACCTGGGCTGCGGCGTGACCGCCATCGACGACGACGACGCTCTGTCGTTGCTCACACGACGGGTCTTCGCCGACGGTACGCTGCCGACCGTCGTCGAGTGCATCCGGGACGTCGACATCTGCACCCTCGACCCGGGTCACGTCCTACCGAATATGGGCGTCGTCGCCTGGCGCGGCGTCTGGTTCCCGCTTGGCTACAAGGAACCGGACTAGTCAGAGCGCCCTGCGGCTGTCCAGCCAGATCAAGGGAGCCCAGGACTGACTTTACAACTCCCCCGTCATCCCCGCGGAGGCGGGGATCCATAGGGACCTTCCGATCCCGCTCCGGTCGGAGTGTCGGCGCCAGGCGTTGCCTCACCATGGATTCCCGCCTTCGCGGGAATGACGACGGAGAGGCGGAACGACGCATCGGAGAAGCCGTCTCCTTCCCGCCCTACCGCCGGATCGCGCTCTTGCCGGCGTAGTGCGCCGCGCTGCCCAGCTCCTGCTCGATGCGCAGCAGCTGGTTGTACTTGGCGGTGCGGTCGGAGCGGGACAGCGAGCCGGTCTTGATCTGGCCGCAGTTGGTCGCGACGGCGATGTCGGCGATCGTCGTGTCCTCGGTCTCGCCGGAGCGGTGCGACATGACGATGCCGTAGGAGGCGCGCTTGGCCAGCTCGACGGTCTCCAGGGTCTCGGACAGGGTGCCGATCTGGTTGACCTTGACCAGGATGGCGTTGGCGACGCCCCTGGCGATGCCGTCGGCCAGGCGCTCGGGGTTGGTCACGAAGATGTCGTCGCCGACCAGCTGGACCTTGCCGCCCAGGCGCGCCGTCTGGGCCGCCCAGCCCTCCCAGTCGTCCTCGGCCAGGCCGTCCTCGATCGAGACGATCGGATAGGCCTCGCAGAGCTTCGCCAGGTGGTCGGTCAGGCCGGCGGCGTCGAGCTTCTTGCCCTCGCCGGCGAGGTCGTAGACGCCGTCCTTGAAGAACTCCGTCGCGGCGCAATCGAGGCCCAGGAAGACCTCCTCGCCGGCGCGGTAGCCGGCGGCCTCGATCGCCTGCATCAGCAGGTCGAGGGCCTGCTCGCTGGACTTGAGGTCGGGGGCGAAGCCGCCCTCGTCGCCGACGTTGGTCGAGAGGCCCGCGGCCTTCAGCTTGCCCTTGAGCGCCTGGAAGACCTCGGCGCCCATGCGCAGGCCCTCGGCGAAGGAGGGCGCGCCGGCCGGCAGGATCATGAACTCCTGGAAGTCGATGGCGTTGTCGGCGTGGGCGCCGCCGTTGAGCACGTTCATCATCGGCACCGGCAGGGTCCGGGCGTAGGCGCCGCCGAGGTAGCGGTAGAGCGGCAGGCCGGCCTCCTCGGCCGCCGCCTTGGCGACCGCCAGGGAGACGCCGAGCAGGGCGTTGGCGCCGAGCCGCGCCTTGTTCGGCGTGCCGTCGAGCTCGACCAGGGTGTGGTCGATGGCGACCTGGTCCTCGGCATCCTCTCCGCAGAGCGCATCGAAGATCTCGTGGTTGACCGCGTCGAGCGCCTTCAGCACGCCCTTGCCGCCGAAGCGGCGCTCGTCGCCGTCGCGCAGCTCGATCGCCTCGTGGGCGCCGGTCGAGGCGCCCGACGGCACGGCGGCGCGGCCGAAGGCGCCGCTGTCGAGCAGGACGTCGACCTCGACCGTCGGGTTGCCCCGCGAATCGAGGATCTCGCGGGCACGGATGTCGGCGATGGCGGTCATGGCGGGCGGCTCCTGGCGGCTGGTTTCGGCGCTGCGAAAACGCGGGCCGATGGATAGCCGGGCAGGCCGGAAGGAGCAAGCCCGTCCGAGGTCGCGGGGGGCGGCTAGAGCATTTTCCGATCAATCGCAGTCATATCCGGCGGCGGCGAAGTAGTTCTCGCATTCGGCCGGCGTGAAGATCTCGACGCCCTGGGCGATGGCCGTCCAGAGGTCGTCGACGGTCCTGGGAGCGAGCTTCTTGAGGAAGGCCTTGAACTTGGAGAAGGCCATCTCGATCGGGTTGAAGTCGGGGCTGTAGGCCGGCAGGAAGTGCAACTCGGCGCCGGCGCCTTCGATGGCTTGACGCACGGCGGCGCTCTTGTGGGCGGGCAGGTTATCCATGACGACGATGTCGCCGGCGCTCAGGCTCGGCACCAGGACCTGCTCGACATAAGCGAGGAAGGCCG
>NZ_FWZX01000030.1 GCF_900177295.1 Tistlia consotensis USBA 355 | reverse complement strand
TGTGGGCGGCATTGGCGGTGTCGGTCAGGCGCCCGGAGGTGTGGTTCATGCCGCCGGCGGCCCTGGCGACGGCCTCGAGCAGGCTGCGCACCTTGTCGTCGAAGCCGGCGGTCAGGCGCTGCAGGCGCTCGGCGCGGGCGGCGCGCTCCTCCTGCTGCCGGGCGGTCTGGCGGCTGAGCTCGACGTTGCGGATCATGTTCTCCTTGAAGACCTGGACGGCGCTGGCCATGCGGCCGAGCTCGTCCCGGCGCTCGGTACCCTCGATCGCGACCGAGGTGTCGCCCTCGGTGAGGCGCGTCATCGCCGCGGTGAGGCGCGTCGTCGGGCGCGAGATTGCCCGGCCCAGCAGCACCGCCGCGCCCAGCGACAGCAGGATCGCCAGGCCTGCCGTCGCGAGGACCGCGATCAGCGTGTTGCGCAGCGAGCGGTCGACCTGGCGCGCGATGGCGCCGTCGGCCGCGGTGACGTCGGCCAGGATGTCCTTGCCGGCCTCGACGGCGGCGCGCTGCTTGACGCCGCTGTCGTTCATCAGCATCAGCGCGATGAAGGCGTCGACCGGGATCGTGTCGAGCGCTTCCGTGGCGGCGGGCTTGTAGGCGGCGAAGCGCTTGGCGAACTCGGCCATCTTCGCCGGATCGACGACCTGCTGGTCGGTCTGCCGCTCGAGCAGCGTCTGGGCCGTCCCGAGCGCCTGCTTGGCCTCGGCGATCGCCTTGGCGATCAGCGTCTCGTCGGAGACGTTCTGCTTCCAGCTGGCTGCCTGCAGGGTCTCCAGGTGGGCTGCCGACAGCGCCAGCAGCATCTGCTGCAGGTCGGAGCGCATCGAAGAGATGCGCGCCTGCGCCTCGGTCTGCCGCTGCAGGTCCAGGTAGGTGGCCAGGAAGACCAGGCCGATCGCGACGATCATGACGGCGGCGAGGGCCGGGGCGATCAGCGACTTCACGAGAATCGGGGCGTTGGCGACGGCTTTCACGGGCTCTTGTCCTCCGGCTGGGCTGCACCTGGAAAGCCGGCGGGAGGCGGCGGGGCGCCGCCTCCCGCCGGATCGGCTCACTGGACGTAGGCGCCGACGCCGAGCCAGACGCCGCTCGTGTGGATGATCCAGGACCGCTTCGGCTCGACCTTCTTGCTGACCGGGTTCTGCCAGGAGTACTCGACCCAGCCGGCGTCCTGCACGGCGACGAAGTCCTTGACGAACTGCTTGCCCGTCGGGTCGCGCAGCTCCATCAGGTTCTTGCCGACCAGGGCCGGATTGGCGCCGTGGGCGACCGCGGCGCCCTTGGCGTCGTAGACGAAGACGTAGAGGTCGCGGTCCTTGAACTGGTCGGTCTCGGTGAAGGCCTTGAAGGCCTTCTCGGGGCCGTTGGCCTCGAGGAAGGCCGCGGCCTTCTCGGCCATCGCCTTGGCTTCGTCCGGGGTTCCCTGGGTTCCGGCGGCGACCGGAGCGGCGAGCAGCAGCAGGGCCGTACCGAGAACGGCGAGCGAGCTGACAATTCTTGAGAGCACCTTTTGCCTCCATGGCATGATTGAAACGGGCTCTCGTCTCTATAGTCTGATATATTAAGGGTATATGAATCGATTTTCTATGTATCGAAAATCTTGAATTCCCCTAAAGAGTGTACTTAAAGGAATGGAGACCATTCATGATGGATAGTGTGCCGGAGACGGACAAGAACGACTAAAATGCTTTCGATCAAAATCTTCTCGTGTCGGATGTAATCTTGCGATGCCAGCGCCTGTCCGGTGTGCCGGAAAGACTTGATCGCCGGCTGCAGGGCGCAGGGTCGCGCCGCGCCGGCGGCTGCCGACGCGGTTCCGGGAGACGGGTATGGGAGCGGGGCGGCCGGGACCGCGCCGGATCAGCCCTGGGGCAGGGGCGAGGGGCGCGTCGCCTCGACCTTGGCCGGCTGGCCGACCACCACGGTCGTCAGCTCTCCGGCGTCGAACAGGCGCTTGGCGACCGTCTTCGCCTGCTCCAGGGTCACGGCGTCGATCAGCGCGTCGTGCCTGTCGATGTAGTCGATGCCCAGGTGCTCGAGCTGCATGCCGACCAGGGTCGAGGCGATGTCGCCGGTGCTCGACAGGCGCAGCGGGAAGGAGCCGGTCAGGTAGGTCTTGGCGTCGTCCAGCTCCTCGGCCGTCGGCCCGCTCTCGCCCATGCGCCGCCACTCCTGGCGGACGATGTCCAGGCTCTCGGCGACGCGGGCGTTCTGGGTGCCGAGGCCGCCGACGATCAGGGCGGCGTGGTCGAGCGGCGCCAGGTAGGAATAGACCGAGTAGGCGAGGCCGCGCTTGACGCGGACCTGCTTGGTCAGGCGCGAGGAGAAGCCGCCGCCGCCGAGCACGTAGTTGACGGCGTAGGCGGCGTAGTAGTCGGGATCGTCGCGGGCGATGCCCGGCTCGGCGAAGGCGACGGTCGACTGCGGCTGGTCGCGCTTGACGACGATCAGGCCGCCCTTGGTGCTCGGCTCCACGTCGGGCACCGCCGGCGTCTCGCCGCTCGCAGGCAGCGCACCGAAGGTCTCGTCGAGCAGGGAGGCGAGCGCCTTGGCGTCGATGTCGCCCGACACGCCGATGACCAGGCGGTCGCGGCTCAGCCGCTGCTCGACGTAGCGCTTCAGGTCGGGTGCCTGGATGCGGTCGAGGGTCTCGGCGGTGCCGTCGGGCGAGCGGCCGTAGGGATGGTCGGGGAACAGGGCCGCCCAGAGCTGGCGGCCGGCGATCGAATCGGGGTCTTCCGACTTGGATTCGAGGCGTGCCTTCAACTGGGCGCGCAGGCGGCCGACCGGCTCGGGGTCGAAGTGCGGCTCGGTGAGCGCCAGGCGGAGCAGCCGGAACGCCTCGTCGCGGTTGCGCGTCAGGGTCGCCATCGAGGCCCGGAAGGTGTCGCGGCCGGCGTCGAAGGAGAGCTGGATCGACTTGTCGGCCAGTGCCTGCTGGAAGGCCTCGCTGTCGAGCTTCCCGGCACCCTCGTCGAGCAGATAGGCGACGAAGCGCGACAGTCCGGCCTTGTCGGCCGGGTCGGCCGCGGCGCCGCCGCGGAAGGCGAGCTCGAGGGACAGCATCGGGTTGCTGTCGTCCTGGACCAGCCAGGCCGTGATGCCGCCCGGCGAGACGACGCGCTGGACCTCGACGGCCCGCGCCGGCAGGGCGATCAGCGCCGCCGGCAGGGCCAGGAGCAGCAGCAGCGTCGGGCGGAAGGCTCTCGGAAGGGCGGGCACGGCGGGACCTCGCGGTCGGGGGCGGGAAGGGCGGAGAGGCTCAGCTGGTCGGCTTGGTGCGCAGCACCGAGGTCACCGAGTTGACCGGGTCGAGGACCGCGCGGGCGGCCGCCTCGACCTCGGCCTTGGTGACCGCCTGGATGCGGTCCGGCCAGGCCTCGACGTCGGCGACGCTGCTGCCCGTGGTCAGGGCCTTGCCGATGATGTGCGCCGCAGAGCCGGCCGAATCGTTGGCGTAGACGGTCTGGTCGATCAGCCGCTGCTTGGCCTTGGCGACCTCGTCCTCGCTGACCCCCTTGTCGAGCAGCGTGGCGATCTGGGCACGCAGGGCGGCCTCGACCTTGTCGACCGCGACGGTCGGGCGCGGCGTCGCCCAGAAGGCGAAGCTGCTGCCGTCCAGGCCGTCGGGGTCGTAGCCGGCGCCGGCGCCGGCGGCCAGCGGCTGCTCGACGACCAGCGCGCGGTAGAGCCGGCCGACCGAGCCGTCGAGGATCTCGCTCAGCACCTCCAGGGCGTAGGCGCGCTCCCTGGGCTCTGCGGTATGGTAGCTCGGGGCGCGGTAGGTCACCGAGATCGAGGGCCGGCCGGCCTCGGCGCTGGTCAGCTCGACCCGGCTGCCGGCCCAGTGCCGCGGCTCCTGGACGCGGTCGCGCGGCGGCACGTCCTTGCGCGGGAGCGGGCCGTAGTACTTCTCGGCCAGCTTCCTGACCTCGGCCGGATCGACGTCGCCGGAGACGACCAGCACGGCGTTGTTCGGCGCGTACCAGCGGCCGTAGAAGTCGAGCGCGTCCCGGGTCGTCAGCGTCGCCATCTCGTTCTCCCAGCCGATGATCGGCCGGCCGTAGGGATGGTGCACCCAGAGGTCGGCGCGGGCCGCCTCGGCGAGCTGGGAGCCGGGGTCGTTGTCGATGCGCATGCGCCGCTCCTCCAGGATCACGTCGCGCTCCGGCAGCACGACCTTGTCGGTCAGCTGCAGGTTGGCCATGCGATCGGCCTCGAGCTCCATGACCAGCGGTAGCCGGTCCTTGGCGACGGTCTGGAAGAAGGCAGTGTAGTCGTAGGTCGTGAAGGCGTTCTCGCTGCCGCCGTTGCGCGCGACGATCGCCGAGAACTGGCCGGGCCCGTGCTCCTTGGTGCCCTTGAACATCAGGTGCTCGAGGAAGTGGGCGATGCCCGACTTGCCGCGCGGCTCGTCGGCCGAGCCGACCTTGTACCAGACCATCTGGGTGACGACCGGGGCCCGCCGGTTGGTCACCACCACCACCTCGAGCCCGTTGTCGAGGGTGTAGACGGTCGGCGAGAAGACCTTGGCGTCGGCGGGCCGCGGCGGCAGGCCTGCCAGGGCGACGGCGAAGAGCGCGAAGGCGACGAAGAGCGGGCGAGGCGTCAGGCGCAAGGCGTTGCTCCGGCTAGGGATGGACTCCTCCGCCGGACGACCGCGCAGTCGCCCGGAACCGAGCCTCATATTGGGCCTGCAGCCCCGGGGGAAAAGCCCCGGCCGTCGCCCCGCGACCGGCTGCCGCTGCGGCGCCGGTCCCCGGGGACGCCTAGAAGATGCCTTCGAGCAGGCCCTTCTGGCGGCGCTCGATGATCGGCGCGTCCTTGCCGGTGACCGGCTCGCCCAGCGCCTGGGCCTCGCGCAGGCGACGGCTTTCCTCGCCGGCGTTGATGACCTCGCCGGGCGGCTCGTCCTTGCGCCAGAACACCAGCTCGTCGATCAGGCTCTTGCTGGCCTCGTCGATCTGGTTGGTCTCCTCGTTGACGAGCTGGCGGATCTTCGGATCGGCCTTCTCGACGCCGGCCTCCATCAGCAGCGCGCGTTCGCCCTTGGAGCGGCCGTCGTCCGGGATCACCGCGTCGACGCTCTGCTGCTTGTTGTCGGAGATGCGGAACACGGTCTGGCGCGCCTGGTCGCGCGTCGTGCCCTCCTGGGGCCGCGTCGCGCCCGGCTCCGGCGGCCGCAGCGCGAAGTTCGGCGGCACGGTCAGCGGTGCGCGCGAGACGACCTTGAACTCGTCGGGCGCGGTCTTCGACAGGCCGAACTGCTGGCGGACGTTCTCGCAGCCCGACAGTCCGACGGCGGCTCCGATGATGGTGATCAGCGCTAGGCGGCGCATCATGGTCTGGTCCCTCCCTGGCCGACCTATGTATCGTCGTGCGACGATCCGAACAAGGAGTCGGCGAGGAGCAAAATGACGCCGCAGAAGATCGCGCTGTCGGCGAGGTTGAATGCGGGCCAGTGCCAGTCGGCGAGATGGAAGTCCAGGAAGTCGACGACGGCACCGTGCACGAAGCGGTCGACGATGTTGCCGATGGCGCCGCCGACGATCAGGCCGACCGAGACCGCCGGCGCCCAGCCGCCCTGGCGGCGCACCCAGTAGAGCAGCCCGGCGACGACGGCCAGGGCGAGGGCGGCCAGCAGGTAGGGCTTCCAGCCGCCGTGGCCGGACAGCATGCCGAACGAGACGCCACGGTTGAAGGCCAGGACGATGTTGAAGAAGCCGGTGACCTCGATCGCCCGCGGCGGCGCCATGACGACGGCCAGGATGAACCACTTGCTCAACTGGTCGAGCAGGACGACGAAGGCGGCAAGCCCCAGGGTGCGCGGCAACATTCGAGAAAGGCTCCCCACCCGAGCGATGGCGCCGGCCCAGCCGCCGCGCCGACGGCCTTACGCTGTCGCGGGTCGTGCGGTCAAGCCCGCGCGCTGTCCCGGCCCAGGGCGGCGACCGCCGCCGGAGGAGCGGGCCGGAGGCGGCTTCGAAGGCGAGCCGGGCTATTCGGCTGCCTGGGTCGCCTCGGCGCGGCTGGCGACCATCAGCAGGGCCTCGCCGTCGACCACGACGCGGTCGCGCACCGTGCAGACCGTGTCGAAGGTGACGCGCCGGCGCTCCATGTCCATGGCCTTGACCGTGACCTTGGCGGTGACGGTGTCGCCGACCTTGACCGGCGCGCGGAAGCGCAGGCTCTGGCTGAGGTAGATGCAGCCCGGGCCGGGCAGCCGGGTGCCGAAGGCCGCGGAGATGAAGCCGGCCGACAGCATGCCGTGGGCGATGCGCCCCTTGAACATCGTCTGCTCGGCAAACTCCTGGCTCAGATGCACCGGGTTCATGTCTCCGGACACACCGGCGAACAGCACGATGTCCGCATCGGTCACCGTCTTCGAGAAGCTCGCAGACATGCCGATCTCGAGATCCTCGAGGTAGTAGCCTTCGTTCATCATCCTGTCCTGGAGCTGCCCTGCGCCCGCAGGCGCACTCGTCGGGGGCGAAGATGGATTGTGCGGCGCAATATATACTGACCGGCCGTGGCTTCAGCAAGATCGGAGGCCGCCTGCCGGTCCTCGGCGCGGTCCGGCGGGTGACGCGGCGCCGATCGAGCTGATACAAGGAGGGCTGCCGTTCCGCCCTCCTGGGATACCGCGCGCAAGCCATGCGGTCCGCCGTCCTGCTGTCGCTCCTGGCGCTTGCCGCCCTGTCGCTCGCGGGCTGCGTGACGCCGGCTGCCGAGCGTCCGGCGGCAGGGCCGCCGCCGGACGACGAACTGACCGCCCGGCTCGACGCCGCCCCCCCGCCCGGTCTCGCGCGGATCGTCTTCTACCGGCAGGCGATCCCCTTCCTGCAGGGCCTGCATCCGGACCTGATCGTCAACGGCAAGCGGGTCGGCACGGCAGGGATGGGCGACGCCTTCGTGCGCGACGCCAAGCCGGGCGGCTACGAGGTTTTCTCGACCGGCGACCCCGAGACCGTGGTGGCCTTCACGCTGGCCGCCGGGCAGACCCGCTACGTCAAGATCGGGCCCGAGTTCCACGGCCTGGCGTTCCGGCTGTCGGCCCAGGAAGTGCCGGCCCATCAGGCGCTCGCCGAGCTCGCCGACCTCGATCTCAGCCGCCGCGGCCGGATGACGCAGCCCGGCACCGTCGGTCGCCGGCGCGTCATGGGTCGTTGACACGCCGGATACAAGGATTCCCGTCGATTCGGTCGCCACTTTGGGCTATAGTTAAGTTGTCATGTCGCCGTCGGGTATCCATCGTAACCGTGGTCGCAGTCCGTCCGACTCCTCTTGAGACCGGTTTCCGGCCGATGCAGGCCTCGTGTGTGTTGGGCTCCGACACGGCAACTGACGCGGCGCATCCGGATCGAATGGTGCCGCAGATCCAACCAGAGTTTGGAGTCTCCACTCAGTGATGAACAGTTTCTCCGGGTCGGGCGACGACGCCCGCACCGACGTCAAGGCCGTGGTCAAGTGGTTCAACGCCACGAAGGGCTTTGGCTTCGTCCGGCTCGACGACGGGTCGCCGGATGCCTTCCTGCATGTCTCGGTGCTGCAGCCGCACGGTCATGCGACGCTGCCCGAAGGCACCGAGCTGATCTGCGACGTCGCCCCCGGACGCAAGGGTCTGCAGGTCCAGTCGATCAGCTCGATCGAGTCGATCCCCGACGCACCGCCGGCCGGTGCCCGCCGGCCGCGTCCGGGCGGCTTCGGCGGTGGCGGCTTCGGTGATCGCGGCGGCTTCGGTGGTGGCGGCGGCTACGGCGACCGGGATCGCGGCGGCTTCGGCGGCGGCGGTGGCTACGGCGACCGGGACCGGGGCGGCTACGGCGGCGGCGGTTTCGGTGGCGGCGGCTACGGCGATCGGGATCGCGGCGGCTTCGGCGGCGGCTCGCGCGACCTCGGGCCGGTCTCGGACCCGGTCGAGGGCACGGTGAAGTTCTTCAATCAGGAGAAGGGCTTCGGCTTCATCGTGCCGGACGACGGCGGCAAGGACGTGTTCGTCTCGGCACGCGTGCTGCAGCGCAACCACATCATGACCCTGGAGCCGGACCAGCGGGTGCGCGTGACCACCCGTATGGGCGACAAGGGCCCGATGGCCGAATCGGTCGAGCTGGCCTGACGCCGGCTTCGGCCTGAGACAGCGGCGGCCCCGAGGGCCGCCGGACGACGACGGCTTCGCGACGGGGCCGCCGGGGCAACCGCTCCCGGCGGCCCCTTTGCTTGTCCGGACCTGACCGTCTGGATAGGCACCTGTCCGTTTCGACCCGCCGGCCTGCCGAAGGGACAGCCTGACGGAACCGGCCCGGAGCCGTAAACGAGGCGGGTCCTTGGTCCGCGGTGCCTGTCTTGCAGGTGCACTGCTTTTCAGGAGGAAAGGCCCCGTGAAGGCAATCAAGTCGCTGTCCCTGGCATTCAAGCTGCCGGCTCTGTTCATCCTGCTGTCGACCGCCGCCGCCGTGCTGGTCTCCGCCGTGCTGACGCAGCAGGCCGAGCAGTCGCTGCTGGCGGGCGCCGAGCACGAGGAACGTCTGCTCGTCGAGGCCCGCGCCGGCCGGATCGAGAGCTATCTGACCTCGATCGCCGAGGACCTCGAGCTCGTCGCGGCAGCGCCCTACACGGCCGAGACGATCGCCGCCTTCAGCGAGGCCTGGGCCGCGCTCGGCGAGGATCCGACCACCGAGCTGCAGCGCATCTACGTCGACGACAACCCGCATCCGGCCGGCGAGAAGGACAAGCTGCTGGACGCCGCTCCGGACACGCTCTACGGCCGCACCCATGCCCTGCGCCACGTCTGGTACCGCCGGCTGCAGCAGACCCGCGGCTACTACGACGTCTTCCTGTTCGATACCAAGGGCGACCTGCTCTACACGGTGTTCAAGGAGCGCGACTTCGCGACCAACCTGCTGTCCGGCAAGTGGCGCGAGACCGGGCTCGGGGCGGTCTACCGTGCCGCCCTGGCGGCCCCCGGCCTGCAGTTCGCCGACTTCGCGGCCTACGCGCCGTCGAACGGCGTGCCGGCCGCCTTCGTCGCCCGCCAGGTGACCGACGGTGCGGGACAGGTCGTCGGCGTGCTGGCCTTCCAGATGCCGATCGACCGCCTGAACGCGGTCGCCGGCGAGAAGACCGGTCTGGGCGAGACGGGCGAGGTGGTGCTGGTCGGCCCGGACCGCCTGCTGCGCAACGACCGTCGTTTCGCCAAGGCCTCCACGATCCTCTCGGAGCGCGACGGCGGCACCGCGGCCGGGCGGGCGCTGGCCGGCGAGTCCGGCACGCAGTTCGAGGGCGGCCGCCTCGAGGCCTTCACGCCGCTCGACGTCTTCGGCAAGCACTGGGCGGCGATCGAGCGCAAGGACAGCGCCGAGATCATGACGCCGGTCGACCACATGCTCCGCGTCGCCGCCGTCACCGTGCTGGTCGGCGCGCTCGCCATCGGTCTGCTCGGCTGGCTGACCGCCCGCGGCATCGTCCGGCCGATCCGCCGGATCGAGACCGCGATGCGCCTGCTCGCCGACGGCGCCTACGAGACCGAGGTGCCGGAGCGCGGCCGCGCCGACGAGCTCGGCTCGATGGCCGCCGCCGTCGAGGTCTTCAAGGCCAACGGCCTGGAGCGCCGGCGCCTGGAGAGCGAGCAGGCGGCCGCCGCGGAGACGGCCGAGCGCGACCGCCGGGCGACGCTGGACAAGCTGGCCGACGACTTCGAGCGCAGCGTGCTGGGGGTCGTCCAGGCGGTCACCGCCTCGGCGGGCCAGGTCCAGAGTTCCGCCCAGGGGATGTCGAGCGCCGCCGAGCAGGCCTCTTCGGAGGCCGAGGCGGTGACCCTGGCGGCCGGCGAGACCTCGGGCAACGTCCAGACCGTGGCCTCGGCGACCGAGGAGCTGCACGCCTCGGTGCGCGAGATCGCCGGCCAGACCGCCGGCTCGAGGCAGATCGCCGAGCAGGCGGTGCGCGAGGTCGGCGACAGCCTGGTCCAGGTCGAGGGGCTCTCCGCCTCGACCCGGCAGATCGGCGGCATCGTCCAGCTGATCACCGAGATCGCCGAGCAGACCAACCTGCTGGCGCTGAACGCGACCATCGAGGCGGCGCGGGCCGGCGAGGCCGGCAAGGGCTTCGCCGTCGTGGCCAGCGAGGTCAAGAGCCTGGCCGACCAGACCCGCCGGGCGACCGAGGAGATCGTCGGCCAGATCGGGACGGTGCAGTCCCAGGCCTCCGCGGTCAGCGGCACCATGGGGTCGATCGGCAAGGTGATCGGGCGCGTCAACGAGGCGATCACCGCCATCGCCTCGGCGGCCGAGCAGCAGAACGCCGCGGCCGGCGAGATCGCCCGCAACATCGCCGAGGCGGCCCAGGGCACCGACCGCGTCAACCAGAGCATCGGCGGCGTCTCCCAGGCTGCCGGTGCGACCGGCCAGGCGGCGCGCGACCTGCTCGAGGTGGCCGGCGAGCTGGGCCGCCGCTCGGCCGATCTGCAGCAGGAGGTCGGCAGCTTCCTGCGACAGGTCCGCGCCGGCTGATCCAGGCGGCCGTTCCGGCGCGCTCCGGCACCGGGATCCGCGCGGTCCCGGAACCGGCCTGCGCCGGAAGCTATTCAATCGGCCGCGGACAGGCGCTACCGTGGCGGGATGCTTCGCACGCTCTGGCTCATTCTGCTGATCGCCTGGACGCTGCTCTGCGTCGCGTCCCTCGCCTTCGGCTTCTTCCCGCTCGGCGAGGCGCTGGGCGGTGCCGCGACGGTCGCGCCCGAGACGACGCTGCAGGTCATGTCGCTGCCCGCCTTCGTGCTGTCCTTCGCCGTGCACCTGGTCGCCTGGTCGGCCGGCGCGACCCCGCTGGCCCTGTTCCTGCTGATCTGCAGCCTGCCCGGCCGCCGGAGCGCGGACCCGCGGCCGGCCGCGGTGCACCGCCCGGCCGCCACACGCCAGGAACCGACCCTCTGAACGACCGCCCGGCCGCGCCGTTGCGCGGCCGAGGCCGGGACGCGGGTCCGGCCGCCGCTACGCCGGCTCGACGGCGCCGACCGAGACCTCGATGGCGCCGGCGCCGTGGAACTCGACCAGGCCGCGGCGGCCCGGCGTGATCGCATGCATGCCGGTCGTGGCGCCGGTCAGGACGACCTGGCCCTTGCGCAGCGTCTCGCCGCGGCCGGTCAGGTGCGCGGCCAGGAAGGCGAGGGCGCCGAGCGGCCCGCCGGGAACGTTGGCCGCATCGCCCTCGCCGACGACCTCGCCGTCGATGGTCATGCGCGTCGCCAGCTCGTCGAGCCGCTGGCTTCTCCAGTCCGGAATCTCCGGTCCGACGACGGCGCCGCCGTTGAACGCCAGGTCGGCGATCATCGCCGCGGAGCCGAGGCTGATGATCGGCGCGATCGGGCTGGCGGCGATCTCCGCGCCGCCATGCAGGCTGGCCACGGCATCGGCCACGCTCTCCGGCGTGAAGGGGCCGTCCGCCGCCGAGAGGTCGCGCCCGAGCCGGATCACGAACTCGGCCTCCAGCGCCGCCTCGCCGCCCTCGAAGACCGCGACCTCGACCGGCTTGCCGGGGGCGGCGGTCCAGAGCGTGTCGGCGAACAGCGGGCCGGCCAGGCGCTCGCCGCCGAGCTGCTGGCGCAGCCGCGGCTGGATCATCGCGACCTTCCAGCCGACGAGCGCGCGACCGCTCTGGCGGCGCACCTCGTCCTGGATCGCGTAGGCGGTCTCCAGGTCGGTCGGCACGGGGCCGGGGAAGTCGTGCAGCGGCGTCGCCTTGCGGCGCGCCTCGAGCAGCCTGGAAGCAATCTCGCTGATCATCGAAGGCGATCCTCTCTCTGGTCCGTCCGGTCCGGCTTCGCTCCTGAGGTAGCACGGCCGGCGCCGCCCCAGAAGGAGACGCTGTGGCGGCGGCTCGATTCCCGCTGCCGGTCCGGGGGGCGGTGCGGCCATTGCCGAGAGAGACAGGAAGTCAGAGCGTACTTCTGTCTTCCACCATCAGCACAGAAATGGGCTTGTGCCTTCGAATAATGATAAGATAGAGCTTATCAATGTCAGACCTCTCCGACGAACTGCTCGAGCCGGCAGCGGCCCTGGATCGCGGTGCCCGGCGCCTGGCGCGCCAGCTTCGCCTCGGCAGGGCCGACGGCGATCTCGGCGGCTCCCGGCTGCTGATCCTGGGCCTGCTGCAGCGCGACGGGCCGCAGCCGCCGGCCCGGATCGCCGCGCAGCTGCGGGTCCGGCCGCAGTCCCTGACGCGCCTGCTCGCGGGGCTGGCGGAGGAGGGGCTGATCGAGCGCCGCGGCGACCCGTCCGACCGGCGCCAGAGCCTCCTGGTGCTGACCGCACGGGGCGGGACCGCGCTCGCCGACAGCCTCGCCGCGCGGCACCGGCGCCTGGCCGCCGCCCTGGCGACGCTGAGCCCGGCCGAGCAGCGCCTGCTCGGCATCGCCGGCGATCTCATCGAGCGGGTCGCCGAGGCGCTGGCGGCCCGGGACGGCGAGGAGCCGCGCGATGCCGGCGCTTGACCGGCGCCAGCTGCTGCCGGCCCTGCGCCTCGTCGCGGCGGCGCTGCTGGCCTACGGGCTCTCGACCCTGGCCGGCCTGCCGGAAGGCTACTGGGCGGCGCTCAGCGCGGTCATCGTCTCGCGGCCGCAGCCCGGCGCGGCGCTGCAGGCCGGCGCCGACCGGCTGGTCGGCACGCTGCTCGGTGCCGGCATCGCCTGCCTCGCCGCGCTTGCCGGGCAGGTCCCCTTCTTCGCCGGCCCCTGGAGCGACCTGCTGCTGCTCGGCGCGGCGCTGCTGCCGCTCGGCCTGCTGCTGGCCTGGCGCGAGGCCTGGCGCACCGCGCCGATCGCCGCGATCATCGTGCTCTCGGCCGGCACCCGGGGCGAAGGCGCGCTCGGCGCCGCGCTGCTGCGCGTGCTGGAGATCGGCCTCGGCGGACTCGTCGCCGTCGCGGTCGCGCGCTTCCTGCTGCCCGGCCATTCGGACCGAGAGGCCGCGGTGCTGGCGCGCCGCCTGCTCGCCCGCTCGGCGGCCGCGCTGGCTGCGGCCGAGGCCGGCGACGAGGCCGGCTGCTCGGCCCTGCAGGCCGAGGCGCGAGCCCTGCAGCGCCGGCTCTTCCGGCTGCCCGACAGCGCGCGCTGGGAGCGCGTCGACCGCGCCGCCCTGGCCGAGCTGGTGCGCGCCGCGGGCCGCTTCGGCCTGTCCTGCGGCTTCGCCGTCCGCCTGCTGCTCGCGGCCCGGCGGGCCGGCAACCCGGCGCTCGCCGGGGCGGCGCTGAAGGCCCGGCTGGCGCCGCTGACCGCGCTGGCCCGGGAGGAGGCCGAGGTTCCGGCCGCGCCCGCGGGCCGGGCTTCCGCCGAGAGCCAGGCCGCCGCCCTCGGCCACGTCCTGGCGCTGGCCGCCCGCGACGCCGGCGCCCTGGCCGAGGCGATCGGCGGGGACCGGTTCCGACCCTAGCCGGCCGGCAGGCAGCCGAGGCCGGCGAGGGTCGCGCGCACGGCCTCGTCGAGCGGCGTGTGCGGCTCGCTGCCGAGAGCCGCCAGCAGGCGGGCGTTGCCCAGGCGCACCGGCTGGCGCCAGAGGTAGCGCACCTCCGAGAGCTCCCGGAACAGCGGGACCAGGGGGGCGGCGAGCGCGATCAGCCGCCAGGGCAGGGCGCGCACCGGCAGCTCCGGGCGGCCGCTCGCCCGGCGGATCGCCGCGGCCATCTCGGTGCCGTCGGCGTCCCAGTGCCCGGCCATGTGGAAGCGTGCGAAGGCCGGCAGCGCCGGCGCCCGCTCGACGAGCCGCACCATGGTCTCGGCGACGTCCGGCAGGTAGGCCCAGAGGTGGCCGACGCCCGGCGCCCCCGGGTTGGTGACCGAGCGCAGCGGCCGGCCCGGCTTGACCAGGGCCTGGGCGAACCAGTTGTTGCCGGCGCGCGGGCCGAAGTAGTCGCCGGCGCGCAGGATCAGCACCGGCGTGCCGGCCGCGGCCGCCGCCTCCAGGCGGCGCTCCATCTCGGCGCGGATCCGGCCCTTGCGGGTCAGCGGGTGCTGCGGCGCGTCCTCGCCGGGCTCCGGCAGGGCGTCGGGCCCGTAGTTGTAGAGCGTGCCGGGCAGCAGGATGCGGGCGCCGCTCGCCCGGGCCGCCGCGATGGTCGAGTCGAGCATCGGCAGCACCAGCTCTGCCCAGCGCCGGTAGCCCGGCGGGTTGACCGCATGGACGATCAGGCTCGCGCCCTCGGCGGCGGCGGCCACCTCGCTCGCCCGGAGCGCGTCGCCCCGCACCCAGTCGAAGCGCTCCGGCCCTGCCGCGCCGCGGTGCAGCGCCCGCACCCGCCAGCCGCGGGCCTGCAGCCGCCGGGCGACCTCGCCGCCGACGCCGCCGGTCGCGCCCAGCACCAATGCCGTCCCTCCGTTCGTCATGACCCTGCTCCTCGCCTGTCGATGACGGGCAGATGGCATCGTCGGGTCATGAACGGAATTGTAGAAAAGAGTTGCCTATCTATACTAAAAAAGATGAAGCGAGCCGAGCCGAGCTGGGATCTCTACCGGACCTTCGTCGCCGTGCTGCGGGCCGGCTCCCTGTCGGCCGCCGCCCGCGCGCTCGACCTGACCCAGCCGACCGTGACCCGCCACGTCGCAGCGCTCGAGCGGACGGTCGGCTGCGAGCTGTTCCTGCGCTCGCGCAGCGGCCTCTCGCCGACCGCGGCGGCCCTGGAGCTGAGGCCCTATGCCGAGACCCTGGCGGCGACCGCCGCGGCCCTGCTGCGTGCCGCCTCGGCCGACCCGGGCGCCGTCAGCGGCCGGGTCCGGATCAGCGCCAGCGAGGTCGTCGGCGCCGAGGTCCTGCCGCCGATCCTGGCCGGCCTGCGCGAGCGTCATCCCGGCCTGGTCGTCGAGCTGGCGCTGTCGAACGCCGTCGAGAACCTGCTGCGCCGCGACGCCGACGTCGCCGTGCGCATGGTCGAGCCGAGCCAGCAGGCGCTGGTCGCGCGCCGCCTCGGCACGGTCGCGCTCGGCCTCTTCGCCCGCCGCGACTACCTGGAGCGCCATGGTGTCCCGGAGCGGATCGAGGACCTCGCGGGCCACAGCCTGATCGGCTTCGACCGCGAGACGCCGGCGATCCGCGCGCTGCTGCGCCTTGTCCCCGGCTTCGAGGGCTACGACTTTGCCCTGCGCAGCGACAGCGATCTCGCCCAGCTGGCGGCGATCCGCGCCGGCTTCGGCATCGGCGCCTGCCAGGTTCCGCTCGGCCGGCGCGGGCCGGACCTGGTCCGGCTGCTGCCCGAAGCCTTCGCCCCCGGGCTCGGCGTCTGGCTGGTCATGCACGAGGACCTGCGCGGCACGCCGCGCTGCCGCGCCGTCTTCGACGGCCTGGCCGAAGGGCTGGCCGGCTACCTGGCGTGCGGGTGAGCGCCGGCGGACCGCCCGGTCCGTTTCGCCGTGCCTAGCGGACCGCCCGGTCCACTTGCCGCTTCTTGGCGTGCTCGGCGATCCAGATGCCGCCCAGCACCAGGACCAGCGCGGCGCCGTGGTAGAGCGCGAAGTCCTCGCCGAGCAGCAGCACCGAGAAGAGCGCCGCCCAGATCGGCACCAGGTTGACGAACACGCCGGCGCGGGCCGGGCCGATCAGCTTGACCCCCTGCATGAAGGAGAGCTGCGACAGGAACGAGGGGAAGAGCACGACGTAGGCCAGCACGAGCCAGCCGCGCGGGCTCGGCCACTGGAACGAGCCGGCCGCGGCCTCGATCGCGGCGAGCGGCAGGGCCGCGAGGCAGGCGGAGAGCGCGAGCACCGAGAAGCTGGCCAGCGCCGAGACCGCCGGCCGCCGCCTGAGGCCCAGGGTGTAGCCGGCATAGAGCGCGCAGGCGCCCAGCATGATCAGGTCGCCCTGGTTGAGGCTGAGCGTCGCCAGGCGCGCGAGGCTGCCGCCGGAGGTCACGACGGCGACGCCGATCAGGGTCAGCAGCACGCCGAAGCTCTGCAGCGCGGTCACCGGCGCGCGGTCGAGCAGATAGGCGCCGAGCAGCACGAAGATCGGGATCGCGCCCTGCAGGATGCCGATGTTGATCGCCGTCGTGGAATGCGCCGCGACGTAGTAGAGCGCGTTGAAGCCGGTGAAGCCGCAGGCGCCGAGCAGGGCCAGGGTGCCGAGGCGCGGGCGCAGCTGCGGCCAGGCCTCGCGGATCTCGCGCCGGGCGAAGAGCGCCAGCAGGATCACCACGCCGAGCCAGCGCATGGCGGTCAGCGCCATCGGCGAGACCGCGCCGACCGCGAAGCGGCTGGCCACGGCATTGCCGCCCCAGGCCATGGTGGTCAGCACCAGCAGCAGGTAGGCGTTGCCGAACAGCCGCTCGACCAGCCCCCGCTTCTCCGAACCCACGATCCTCGCCCCTTCGTCGTTGCCTGCCGCAGGCCGGCAATCTAGGCGAGCGGCGGCGCCGGCAGGTCGGCAAAAATCGGTCGTCTGCTGCCCGGCCGGCCGCTCAGTCCTCGCGCCCGCCGCCGCCGCTGCGCGCGACGGCGTGGTCCAGGCGCTCGTCCGGCGGGCCGATCTCGGTCACCAAGTCGCGCAGCCCGGTCTTGTTGGGCAGCGGGCGCAGCTCCATCTCGCGCGGCTCCAGGCGCGCCGTGCAGGCGTAGCCGACCGTGCCGTCGATCCGGATCATGCATTCCTTGCAGGTGTTCGCGTTGATGCAGGAGTGGCGGATCGCCAGGCTCGGGTCGAGGTTGGCGCGGACGTAGCGCAGCCCGTCGAGCACCGACTGGCCGGGCGTGTAGGGCACCTCGTAGCGGCTCGCCTCCTCGCGGCCCGTGCGATGCACGACCAGGCGGGCGGTGGGGGTCTCGGCCGGCGCCGTCATCAGGCGACCTCCTCGATGTCGGCGGCCCGCGGGGCCTGGACGGGCGCCCTGCCGAGCGCCAGCGCGCCGTCCTTCAGGGACAGTGTCTGGTGCAGCCGCCAGGCCGCGTCGTCCATCAGGGGGAAGTCGTCGCGCTGGTGGGCGCCGCGGCTCTCCCGGCGCGCCAGGGCGGCGGTCGTGACCGCCTCGGCGACCAGCAGCATCGAGCGCAGGTCGAACCAGTCGAGGCGGCCCAGGTCGTAGGGGCCGGGGGCGCCCGGCGGCCGCTCGCCCAGCGCCCGGCGCAGCGCGGCGATCCCGGCCAGCGCCTGCTCCAGGCCCTCGGCGGTGCGGAAGGGGCCGACCTGCTCGGCCATCAGGGCCTGCAGCTCCGCGATCGCGCCGGCGAGGTTGAGCTCGGCCGCCGGGCTGCTGCCGCGGATCAGCTCGAGAGTCTCGCTGCCGGCAGGCCTGGCACGCCCCGCCGCCTCGGCCCTGCGCGCGGCGCTCTCGCCGGCGCGGCGGCCGAAGACCAGGGCCTCGGTGATCGCGTTGCCCGACAGGCGGTTGGCGCCGTTGGCGCCGGCGACGGTCTCGCCGGCGACGAAGAGGCCGGGGACGCGCGTCTCCATCGCGGCGTCCACGCGCACGCCGCCCATGTGGTAGTGGGCGATCGGCGCGACCTCGACCGCCATCCGGGTCAGGTCGATGCCGTTCTTCGCCAGGCGGTCGATGACCGGCCCGAAGGCCTCGCGCAGCCTGGCCTCGGGCACGTGCTCGAAGCTGAGGAAGGCGCCGCCGGCCGGCGAGCCTCGGCCCGCCTGGACCTCGCTCAGGATCGCGTGGGTCGCCTTGTCCCGGGTGACGTTGTAGACCGCGCCCTCTTCGTTGCCGTAGTCGTTGACGAACTCGCGGCCCTCGGCATTGAGGAGGCGCCCGCCGAGCTTGTAGCGGAAGGGGTCCCACATGATCGGGTCCATGCCGACCAGGCGCGGCGCCAGGTGGCCGATCGGGAAGAACTGGACGAACTCCATGTCCATCAGCTCGGCGCCGGCGCGCAGCGCCAGGGCGTGGCCGTCGCCGCCCATGTTGGCCGAGGCGCTGTTGCGCCGGTAGAGCCGGGTGAGGCCCCCGGTCGCCAGCACGACGGCGCCGGCCGCGATCGCGACCGGCCGGCCGTCGGCCATCGAGAAGCCGACGGCGCCGCGCACGGTCCCGTCCCGCACCGGCAGGTCGGCGACGTAGAGGTCGCCGACGCGGGTCACCGTCTCCTGGCGCAGCACCCGGCCGCGCAGGGTCTTGGCGACCGCCGGGCCGGTCGAGAGGAAGTCGACGTAGACGCAGCGCGGCCGGTCGTGGCCCGGCGCCTGGGCCTGGCGGATCCGCCCGTCCTCGTGGCGCGCCCAGCCGACCTTCCAGCCGTCGAGCCGGCGGATCTCCTCCGGCCCCTCGCGGCAGACGATCTCCGCGAGGTCGGCGTCGCAGAGGCCGCGGCCGGCGGCGATCGTGTCGGCCAGGTGGTGCTCCCAGTGGTCGGGCTGCTCCGAGCCGAGCGCCACTGCCACGGTCATCTGCGCCATCACGGTGGCGCCGCTGCGCCCGACCAGGCTGCGGTCGGCCAGCAGCACGCGGGCGCCGGCCTCGGCGGCCGACAGCGCGGCCGCCATGCCGGCGGCGCCGGAGCCGACGACCAGGACGTCGGTCTCGAGCTCTACGAGGGGCTCTGCCAAGGGACGCTCTCTCCTCGGGTCTGGGGTCTGGGGGTCAGATCGTGGCGGCGGAGCGGGCCGCCTGGTTGTAGTAGCCGGAGAGCGCGCGCAGCGCCTCGCCGACCTCCGAGAGCGTCGCCTCGGAGGGGCCGGAGGAGCGCAGGCCCTTGACCAGCAGCTGCTCGCGCACCGCGGCGTAGCGCTCGCAGGCGGCGATGCCGCGCTCGGTCGCCTCGACCAGCTTCTCCTTGCCGTTGCGCCGGATCGCGACGAGGCCGGCCTTCTGCAGCTTCTTCAGGGCATAGGCGGCGACGTGCGCCTCCTCGATGTCGAGGATCAGCGCAATGTCGGCCGCCGGCTTCGGCCGGTCGCGGTGGCGCACGACGTTCAGCATGATGACCTCGAGCGGCGAGAGGTTCGGCTCGCCCGCGGCGGCCATGCAGCGCACGACCCAGCGCTCGAAGGCGCGGATCGAGAGGATCAGGCCGAACTCCGCCTCCGACAGCGCCGGCGAGCCGCCGGCGGCGAGATGCGCCGAGGAGACGATCGGCCCGTAGAGCGCCGCGCCGGGTGCCCCGGCTGCCTCCGCCGTTGCCGGTCCCGCCTTCCTGCTCGCCATGCCCACTCTCCGCCCTGCACGCCACCCTCGGGTCTCGGGGGCATGTCTGATCGATAATTTATAGAGAATATATAGAGAAATTATCGTGAGCGGAAAAATATCGCGACCGTGCGGATCAGCCGGACGCGGCCGTCTCCGGCAGATGGCGCATGAAGGGGCCGTGGCTCGGCGCTCCGGACTTCAGCCGGCCCTCGGCGTCCCAGTCGTCCCAGCCGTTGAAGGGCAGGGGCTGCAGCGCATCGAGCCCGGCGAGGTGGCGGCGCAGACCGGCCTCGCAGGCCGCGAGGTGGCGGCGGTGGGCCTCCGGATCGGCGCCGAAGCGGCCGCCCTCCACGGCGAAGGAACGCCAGGGCGGCAGCACCGAGAAGCCGACGTAGTGCAGGCTGAAGTGCAGCGGCCAGAGCAGCAGGTCGAGGTCGCCCTGGCGGCCGTCGGGGCCGTGGCTCGCCGCCGGCCCGCCGGTGGTGATCGAGACGAGGGCCCGCCTGCCCCGGAAGCGGCCGCGGTCATAGCGCATCCGGCTGTCGTAGACGGCGCCGTAGGCGAAGACCCGGTCGAGCCAGCCCTTGAGCATCGCCGGCAGCGAGAACCACCAGAGCGGACACTGGAAGACCACCAGGTCGCTCTGCTCCAGCCAGCCGATCGCCCGGGCGACATCGGGCGGCAGGCGGCCGGTCTCGGCGGCCCGGCGCTGCGCGCTCATGGCGCTGAAGCGGCCGGGATCGCGCCGCGCCGGATAGTGCTCCGGGGCCTCGCGCGGGTCGAAGCCCTCGCCGTAGAGGTCGAGAAGCCGGGTCGTGTAGCCGCCGGCTTCCAGCGTCTCCCGGGCGGCCCGGGCCAGCCGGCCGTTGAAGGACCGCGGCTCGGGGTGGGCGAGCACGACGAGGCTGTGCATGGCGGTCTTCTCCTGGGGGACGCGGTTCTGCGGGTCCATGGTTCCGTCCGGCAGATTGGCCTGTCGATCCGCGGACGGTGATTCCTTAAGATTGCCGATAATCTTTGCAAGAACGGACAACTCATGGACTGGGACGACCTGCGGATCGTGCTGGCGATCGGAGAGGCGGGCTCGCTGTCGGGCGCCGGGCGGCGCCTGGCGGTCAGCCACGCCACGGTGTTCCGTCGGCTCGGCGCCCTGGAGAGCCGGCTCGGCGTGCGGCTCTTCGAGCGGGCGCGGGACGGCTATGCGCCGACCCCGGCCGGCGAGGAGCTGCTCGCGGCGGCGCGCCGGGTCCAAGGCGCCGTGGCGGCGGCCGAGCGGCGGATCGCCGGCCGCGACCTCAGGCCCGCCGGCCCTCTGCGGGTGACCACGACCGACACGCTGCTGCACGGCCTGCTGCTGCCGCTGCTCCCGGCCTTCCGCGCGGCCTTCCCGGAGATCGTCCTGGAGCTGGTCGCTTCCAACTCCCGTGCTGACCTGACGAAGCGCGAGGCCGACGTCGCGCTCCGCCCCTCGGATCGGCCACCGGAGCGTCTGGTCGGCCGCCGCCTGGGCCGCATCGCCGAGGCGGTCTACGCCGCACGCGACTCCGCGCAGGAGTCCACTGACCTTCGGTCACTCGACTGGATCGGGCCCGACCCGGGCCTTCATTTCCCGGCGCTGGAGGACTGGCTGGAGGCCGAGGGGCTGGCGCCGCTGGTGGTGTTGCGCCTCGACAGCCTGCTGGCGATCCGCGCCGCCGTGGCTGTCGGCCTCGGCGTCGCCGTGCTGCCCTGCTACCTGGCCGACCCCGACCCGACGCTGACCCGGCTCGGCGATCCCGTCACCGGCCTCGACAGCGAGCTCTGGCTGCTGACCCACCCCGACCTGCGCCGCACGGCGCGCGTGCGGGCCTTCCTGGACTTCATGGGCAAGGAGATCGCCGCCCGGGCGCCGTTGCTGGCCGGCGAGCCATCCTCGCTGCCGCCCCGACGCCAGCGGTGACGCCACCGGCCGGATGCTGTCCCACCGGCGAGGGCGCACGGTCGCCATGCCGTGACCGTCGTGGCGGCTTGAGGCGGATCCTCGAAGGGCTCGGCAGGTCAGATCCGCGCTCGAATGAGCTGCTGGGCGCGGCTCGGCGAGCCTGGCACGTCTGGACCCCGGGAGACGCCGCGTTAGACTGCCCGGCATGTTGGGCCTGCCCCTGTGCGACAGTCGCGCTCCGCGTCCGAGGACCCCTCGTCCTACCCTGAGGCCGGTCGATCGCGGCAGCGCGCGCGGACCGAAGCGCAGGCTGTCCTTCCCGTGGCGCGGCTGCGGGATGCCGCGATGCTGAACCAGGCCGTGTTCCTGGTCGGCGGGCTCGGCAGCCGGCTGGGGGCGATGACCAGGGCGACGCCCAAGCCGCTGCTCGAGGTCGGCGGCCGGCCCTTTCTCGACTGCCTGATCGAACAGGCGGCGCGGCACGGCCTGCATCGCGTCCTGCTGCTCTGCGGCCATCTGGCGCAGGCCTTCGCGGAGCGCTACCGCGGCGGCGGGCCCGGCGGGGCCGCCGTCACCGTCGCCGTCGAGCCGGCGCCGGCCGGCACCGGCGGCGCCCTGCGCCACGCCGCGGGCCTGCTCGACGAGCGCTTCCTGCTGGTCAACGGCGACACCTTCTTCGACGTCAACTGGCTGGATCTGCTGACCCTGCCCGCCGGCGCCGACTGCGTCGCCCGGCTGGCGCTGAGGGACGCGCCGCCCGGCGTGGGGCGCTACGACGGGGTCGAGCTGGCCGGCACGCAGGTCGTCGGCTTCGCCGGCGCCGGCAGCGCCGGCCCCGTCAACGGCGGGCTCTACCTGGTCGACCGCTCGATCCTCGGCTGGATCGATGCGCTGCCCTGCTCCATCGAGCACGACGTCTTCCCGCGGCTCGCGGCGGCCGGGCGCCTGGCCGGGCGGATCTACGACCGCTTCTTCCTCGACATCGGCGTGCCGGCCGACTTCGCCCGGGCGCAGGCGGAGATCCCGGCACGGTTCCGCCGTCCCGCGGTCTTCCTGTCCCGCACCTGCCTGCCGCCCGCGCAGGACCGGGCCCGGCCGGGCGAGACCTGGCCCCGGGAGGTGCTCGAGTCCGTCAAGCAACTGAACGACCTCGGCTGCCTCGTCGTGCTCACGGGCCCGCCCGGCCGCGACGCCGCCGCATCGTTCGAAGCGTTCCAGGCGGCCCTGCAGCCGCTTGGCGCGCACCTCGACGCGGTCGCCGACGCACCCCGGCTGGGACCCGGCGAGGCCGTGCCCTGGCCCTGCGACCCGGAAAGGAGCCTGCTGATCTCCTGCGACCCGGCCGAGCTGGCGGCGGCGCGTGCGCAAGGCATCGAAGGCGCTCTCTTCGCGGGCGACCTGGCTCGCCAGGTCCGCGCACTGGCCGCGCGGCTCCGCGGCCCGGAGGGCCGACAGCCGTAGGCAATGGGCCGCTTCGCTTCCGGACGGTACCGCGATCCGCATCGCGGCCGCGCGCTCGCCGCCGTCGTCCGCGCCGCTGTTGCCGGCCGCGCCGGACGGCGATATCCCATTGCGATGAGCGCATTGATCGAGGGCGACCGCACCCACAGTCGAGGCCGCGACGGGGCCGTATTCCATCTCGCCGCGGACAGCGGCTGGCCGCAGCGCTTCGGGCTGATGGCCCGGGACCTGCGCGACGGCGCCTCGTTGTGGCGCCTCGCATGGCTGCTGGCGACCTCGGACATTCGCCTGCGCTATCGCGGCTCCGTCCTCGGGCCGCTCTGGCTGACGCTCTCGACGGCGGTCATGATCGGCGCCATGGGCTTCATCTACGCGGCGCTGTTCCGCGCGGACATCCGGCAGTACCTGCCCTATCTCAGCGTCTCGATCGTGATCTGGAACTACCTCAGCGCCCTGGTCAACGAAGGCTGCAACTGCTTCCTGACCGAGCAGAAGCTGATCCACGGCGCGCGCATGCCCTTCTCGCTGCACGCCGCGCGCAGCGTCCTGCGCAACACCATCGTGTTCGCCCACAACGTCGTCGTGATCGTGCCGGTGTTCCTGCTCGTGGGCGCACCGGTGACCTGGGAGATCCTGTGGGTCGTGCCGGCGCTGCTGCTCTGGCTGCTCGACGGCTTCGCCGTCGCGATGCTGCTCGGCGCGCTCTGCGCCCGTTTCCGCGACGTGCCGCCGATCGTCGGCGCATTGCTGCAGGTGGTCTTCTTCGCGACGCCGATCATGTGGTACGCCAGTCTACTCGACGGCCATCCACTCCTCGGCGTGCTGATCCGCTTCAACCCCTTCTTCCATCTCCTCGAGGTCGTGCGCGCCCCGCTGCTCGGCGGAGCGCCTCCGGCCGGCAGCGTGCTCGGCGCCCTGGCGGCCTCCGCCGTCGCGCTGGCGCTCGCGGCGGTCGGCTTCGCCCGGATGCGCGGCCGCATCGCGTATTGGGTCTGACATGGCGCAGCTCGCGGCTCGCGGCATCTCGGTCGACTTCCCGCTCTATCACAGCGAGACCCGGTCCCTGCGACGGGCCGTGCTCGACCGTGCCTCCGGCCGGTTCGGCGCCGACGCCCGCAGACGCCCGATCGTGCGGGCATTGCGCGACATCTCCTTCTCGCTCGCATCCGGCGATCGGCTCGGCCTGGTGGGATCCAACGGCTCCGGCAAGACGACCCTGCTGCGCGTCCTCTCGGGCATCTACCAGCCGACGGCCGGCTCACTGGCGGTCGACGGCAGCCTCGCCTCGCTGCTCGACCCCGGCCAGGCGATGAACCCGGACATGACCGGCCGCGAGAACATCCGGCTGCACGCGCGCTTCCACAGGATGGCCGTCGCCGAGATCGGGGCCTTCGAGGCCGACGTCGAAAGCTTCGCCGACATCGGCGCCTTCCTCGACCTGCCGGTGCGCAACTATTCCTCCGGCATGATGGTCCGCCTGTCCTTCGCGATGGCGACCGCGGCCCGGCCGGAGATCCTGCTGATGGACGAGTGGATCCTGGCCGGTGACGCGACCTTCATGGACAAGGCCCGGCAGCGCACCGAGACCATGGTCCGCCACGCCGACATCCTGGTGCTGGCCAGCCATTCGGCACAGGTCATGGTCGAGTGGTGCAACCGCCTGGTCTGGCTGGAGCAGGGCCGGGTGCGCGCCGACGGCGAGCCGCTCGAGGTGCTGTCGCGCTATCTGCCGCCGCAGCAGTTCGAGCAGCTCCGGCCGAAGCGGTCGGAGCAGCCGGAACCGATTCCTGCGCCGCTGCGTTCCGGCACCTCCCCGTGAGCGGCCGAGGCCTGACGTGACATCCGCAATGGCGGCAACGCCGCGTCTGACCGTCGTCACGGCGAACCTGAACCACGGCAGCTTCCTGGAGCAGGCGATCCGCAGCGTCACCGAGCAGCCGGGCGTGGTGCTGGAGCATCTGGTCGTCGACGGCGGCTCGCTCGACCGCTCGGTGGCGATCGTCGAGGCGTCCGGGACCGCTCGGCTGGCACTCTGCCCGGGCCTCGATTCGCATGCCGCGCTGAACCGGGGCCTGGCGCTGGCAGAGGGCGCACTGATCGGCTTTCTCAACGCCGACGACCGCTACGAGTCGGCCAGCCTGCACCGGGTCGTCGCCGCTTTCGATGCAGCGCCCGGAACGGTCGCGGTCTGCGGCGGCCTGCGCTTCTTCCGCTGCGACGACGGGCCGGAAGGGACGCGCGAGGTCGAGCTCGGCCGCTACGAGCACGCGGAAGGCGACGGCCTGCTGCTCGAGGCGACCTTCGGAGCCCCCGGCTTCAACAGCTGGTTCTTCCGCACCGACTGGCTGCGCTCGCTCGGCGGGCTGCGCACCGAGTGGCGCTTCGCCGCGGACCGCGACCTGCTGCTGCGCCTGCTCGCGGCCGCCCGGCCGACCGTGTTGCGCGGCACGGTCTATCACTACCGCGTGCACGAGGGCTCGCGCACGCTCGACCCCCGCAAGACCAACCGCTCGGCCTGGGCGCGCGAGCACATCCGCCTGGCGCGGCTCCATGCTGCGGACGACTGGTCGGGCGATCCCGAAAGGTCGGCGCTGCTCGACGACTGGCGCGCCCTGGAGGGCCTGAAGCTCCTCGCCGGGCTGCACCGCGACGTCTCCTGGCGCTCCGATCTCCTGGACCTCTTCCGGACGCCCTGGTGGCGCCTGCCGTCCGCGCTGCTGCGGCGGCGGCAGTGGCTGGCGACGGCGGCGAGATGAGCGCGCCGGAGGTCAGCGTCATCCTGCCCGTCTACAACCGCGCCGCGACGGTCGGCGCGGCGCTGGCCAGCGCTCTCGGCCAGCAGGGACCGGCGCTCGAGGTGGTGCTGGTCGACGACGGCTCGTCCGACGGACTGGAGGCAGCGCTCGCGCCCTTCCGCCCGGACTCCCGCCTGAGGGTGCTGCGCCACCCCGAGCGGCGAGGTGCTGCCGCCGCGCGCAACACCGCGATCGCCGAGGCCCGCGGACCCTGGCTGGCGTTTCTCGACTCCGACGACGAGTGGCGGCCCGGCAAGCTCGGCGCCCAGCTCGCCGCGCTCGCGGCGGCGGGGCCGGGGCTGTCCATGGCCCTGACCGCCGCGCTGCTGGATCGCGGCGCGGCGGGGACCGAGGTCCGTGTCCCGCGGACCAGCCCGTCCTGCCGCGACGTCATCCTCGCCGGCTGCACCCAGAGTCCGGGCTCGACCGCGGTGATCGCCCGGGCGGCCTTCGAGCGCTACGGGCCCTTCGAGGAACGGCTGGAGCGGCTGGACGACTGGGAGTGGCTGCTGCGCTTCAGGGAGTCGGACGACTTCCTGGTCGTGCCCGAGCCGCTGGCGGTCGTGCACGTCCACGACTTCGCCGGCGTCGAGGCCGTCGACCGGGCCGCCGCGCTGATCTGGCACCGGCATGCGCCGAGAGTCCGCAAGGAGGGGCTGCGCCGACTGGGGAGCTTCGCGGGCGCCGTGCTCATCGAGCGCGCCTTCGCCCGGCTCGCCGCCGGGCGCCTGCCGGGCGCGTTCGGCCTCCTGGCGCTCGGGCTGGCGCTGCACGGGCGAGGCAGCGAGCTGCCGGCGCGGGCCCGCCGACGCCTGCGCAGGGCGCTGAAGCCTTGAACGGCGCGACGGCCTTCTCTAGTGCTGGTCCCGGCAGCCGACCATCGATCCCGGGGCGACCGTGATGAGCTTCCTCAGCGATCTCTGGGCCTTCCTGCGCGTGCGGCGGAAGTTCTGGCTGCTGCCGATCATCCTCGTCATGCTGCTGTTCGCCGGCCTCGCGCTGGTCGGCCAGGGATCGACGGTCGCGCCCTTTCTCTACACGCTGTTCTGAGCCGGGTGGCACAACGGGCTCGGCGATGGGCGGGCCGGAGGGAGCGGGCAGCCGTGGACGTCCTGGGCATCTCCGCCTTCTATCACGACAGCGCCGCCGCGCTGGTCCGCGACGGACGGGTCGTCGCCGCGGTGCAGGAGGAGGCCTTCAGCCGCCGCAAGCACGACGCCGCCTTCCCGCGCGCCGCGATCGCCCATTGCCTGGAGGCCGGCGGAACCAGCCTCGAGCGGCTGGCGGCCGTGGTGTTCTACGACAAGCCCTTCCTCAAGTTCGAGCGGCTGCTCGAGACCTATCTGACGACCGCGCCGCGGGGCTTTGCCTCGTTCCGGCGCGCCATGCCGGTCTGGCTGCGCGAGAAGCTGTTCCAGAAGGACCTGCTGCGGCGCGAGCTGAGAACCCTTTCGGGCTCCGGGCGCAGCAGCCGGCTGCCGCCGCTGCTGTTCTCGGAACATCACCTGAGCCACGCCGCCAGTGCGTTCTATCCCTCGCCGTTCGAGAACGCCCTGGTGCTGACCCTGGACGGCGTCGGCGAATGGGCGACGACGTCGGTCGCCGAGGGCGCCGGCCGGTCGCTGGCGGTGCTGCGCGAGCTCCACTTCCCGCATTCGCTGGGCCTGCTGTACTCGGCCTTCACCCATCACCTCGGCTTCCGGGTCAATGCCGGGGAGTACAAGGTCATGGGCCTGGCGCCCTACGGCGAGCCGGTCTACCTGCGCCGCATCCTCGACCATCTGATCGACCTGAAGGAGGACGGGACCTTCCGGCTGGACCAGTCCTACTTCGACTACTGCGCCGGCAGCACCATGACCAGCCGGCGCTTCGACGCGCTGTTCGGCGGACCGCCGCGGGCGCCAGAGGAACCGCTGACCCGGCGCCATCTCGACCTCGCCGCCTCGGTCCAGGCGGCGCTCGAGGAGGCGGTGCTGCGGCTGACCCGCGCGCTCGCCCGCGAGACCGGTGCCCGTCACCTCTGCCTCGCCGGCGGCGTCGCCCTCAATGCGGTCGCCAACGGCCGCGTCGTCCGGGACGGGCGCTTCGACGAGGTCTGGGTCCAGCCGGCGGCCGGCGACGCCGGCGGCGCGCTGGGCGCCGCCCTGGCCGGCTACCACCTGACCCTGGAAGGACCGCGCGCCCCGGCCGGGGGCGGCGACGGCATGCGCGGCGCCCTGCTCGGACCGGCGTTCGAGCAGCCGGACGTCGAGCGCCGGCTCGCGGCCCTCGGCGCGCGCTTCGCGGTGCTCGGCGACCGCGAGCTGATCGCGGACACGGCCCGGGCCCTGGCCGGCGGGCGCATCGTCGGCTGGTTCCAGGGCGCCGGGGAATTCGGACCGCGCGCGCTCGGCAACCGCTCGATCCTGGCCGATCCGCGCGCGCCGGAGATGCAGCAGGCCCTGAACCTGAGAACCAAGTTCCGCGAGTCCTTCCGGCCCTTCGCCCCGGCCGTGCTCGAGGAGGAGGCCGGCGCCTGGTTCGAGCTCGATCGGCCGTCGCCCTACATGCTCCTGGTCGTGCCCGTGCAGGAGCGCCATCGCGTCGCCGAGCCGGCGGGAGCCGCGCTCGAAGGGCTGGCGCGGCTCGGCGTCCCGCACTCGACGATCCCGGCGGTCACCCACGTCGACGGCTCGGCCCGGGTCCAGACCGTGTCGCGGGAAACCAATCCGCGCTTCCACGCCCTGATCGAGGCGTTCGGGGAGCGCACCGGCTGCCCGATCCTGGTCAACACCAGCTTCAACGTCCGCGGCGAGCCGATGGTCGCCACGCCGGAGGACGCCTTCCGCTGCTTCATGGGAACGGGCATCGACCGCCTGGTCGTCGGCAATTGCGTGCTGGAGAAGGCTGAGCAGCCGGCCGCGCTCCGCCACGACCAGCGGGACGTCGTCGAGCCGGACTGAGAAGGCCGGCCGACCGGCCGCCTCCGGGGAGTCGGGCAGCGCGCTCGGCATTGGCTTGGGCGGTGGATTCCGTCTATCTCTGAGGCACTCCCGGACGGCGCCGTCCGGGCGCTTGGCGACCTGGAGGAAGGCCCGAGGCGTGCTACGCTTCTTCGACACTTTCGACGCGTTGCTGGGCGCGGTGCGCGACGCCGTGCTCGAGCGGCCCCGGCTTCTCGTACTGCGCGGCACCCTCGCGCCCGCGGCGAGGCGTGACATGGTCGAGCTGGCCCGCTCGCTCGGCGCCACGGTGACGCTCGACCCCCGGGACCTGACCGAAGTGGAGATGGCAGGCCCGGAGGCTCCGACGACTCGGGGGCCCGATGCGCCGGCGGCCGACGAGCTCGTCGTCGTGATCGAGACGGCCGGTCCGGCCCTCGGCTCGATCCTGATGGACTACGTCGAGCGGCCCGACGCCGAGCTGCTCTGCCTGAAGACGGCGTGGCACTACAGCCAGCGGCCGCTGCTGTTTTCGAGCGTCCCGAAGTCCGGGACCCACCTGGCGCTCGCCCTGCTCCAGGCCTTCGGCTACGAGATCTTCCGCGACCCGAGGAAGGAGCTCAATCTCCGGCGCGGGGTCGCGAACGAGCTGCTGCGCGACCGCCAGCTCGGCGAGCACGTGGTCAGGCTTTTCTCGCCGGACTCGCCGGCGCTGCCGGGCGGCGTCGTCTACCCGATGGCCGAGCCCTCGTTCCACATGCCGTTCTCGCGCCTCTTCGAGGTGCTGTCGGGCATGGGCATCCGGCGGACCCGCATCCTCGAGCTGCCGATCGTCTTCTCCTACCGCAATCCGCTCGGCGTCATGATCTCGGAGGCCTGGGCCTATCGGGACAGCAAGCGCCACATCCTGGGACACTATTTCTCGACCTTCGAGGACACCGAGAGCATCTGCCACGACCTGGTGCGCGGCATCGCGCTGATCAGCCTGGTCGAGCGCCTGGGCGAGTATCCCGGCTGGCTGCGCCTCGCCAACGTCCTGCCGGTGTCCTTCGAGGAGCTGGTCGGTGCCGAGGGCGGCGGCGACGCCGCGATCCAGCGCCAGCTGATCTGGTCGCTGCAGCTCAAGCTCCAGATTCCCGGCGACCCGCGGGACTACGCGGCGGGCATCTACGACCGCCGAAGCCCGACCTTCCGGCGCGGCCGGCTCGACGCCTTCGCGGACGAGCTGCCGGACCACAGGGCCTTTCTCGACGGCCACCCGGAGCTCCGGCGGCGCTGCGAGGACTTCGGCTACGACCCGGATCGGGCCTCCGCCCACTGGCCGCAGCGCCATGCCACGCTCCGCCGGCGTCCCCTCGGCTTCGACTCGCCGCCGGCGCCCGTCGCCCGCCTCGGCGCCAGCCTCGTCTGGAGCACCGGACGGCACTCGGCCGCGCTGCCCGCGGTCTTCGCGACGCTGTGCCGCCATTGCGCCCTGCTGCCGGAGACGGCGGTGGCCCTCGGCGAGCTGCGCGAGCTGGCGGCGGATTTCGGCTCGCTGAGGGCCCGCGTCCGGTCCGCCGAGGTCCAGGCGCGGCACCGCCGCTTCCGCAGCCTCGGCGACTTCTGGCTGTTCGCCGTCGTCTCCGACGGCCGGCGCTACTACGCTTTCAGGCGCGACGGGGAGACGGCGATTCCCTGCCAGTCGACGATCCTCGCGGCGGACGACCCGGCAGCCCTGCTCGCCGCGATCTGCGACGCCATTCACGGCCTGTGCCGGCGCGCCCCGCAGGTCGTCTTCGCCGCCGACGACACGAACCTGGTGCTCTACGGCGACTCGGCCTACCTCATCCCGCGGCGGATCGGCCATGTCGAGATCGGGCCCGACGAGCAGCCCGACCACCCCGAGGCCGTGCGCTTCTCCCTGGAGACCTTCCTGCGCTATTTCTTCGAGCGCGAGGCCGGCGACCACCTGCGGCGTTGGGCGGCCGCGCTGGAGCTGCCCGAGGCGCCGGCCGAGGCCGCCCGGCCGGAGCACGCGGAGCCCGACGGGCAACAGCCGGTGGATCTCGCCGGCGCGCCGGCCGACATCCTCGCCTATCTCGGCGAGGCTGCCGCCTGAGGGGGCGCGGTCGTCGGCGTTCGCGGACGGCGCGGGCGCGGGTCCCTAGAACGGCCGTCGCAGGCTGTCTCCGGACGGTCCCGGAGGGTCGCGCGGAATCCAGTAGGTGGCGGCCGAGGCGTCCCGCCGGAGCGCCAGCGGCCGACGGCCGGAGAGCCGCATCGCGGCGGCCAGCGGGGTGACGAGGCCGAAGAAGAGGGCCGCCATGGCGGCGACGGAAAGCGCCGCGCGCAGGTTTCGACCGGCCAGCTGCGCCGAGCGGTTGAGGGGCGCCAGCAGCGCCGGCGCCGCCAGCGCCGCCGCGGCGAGGATCCCCGCCAGGACGGCGGCCGGCCACCAGGGCGTCGCACCGGACAGCAGCGGCCGCCCGATGCCGAGCACCAGCGCCATTGCCGCCAGGAGCAGCCCGAAGCGGCGGTCCGAGAGCGCCTGCTGAGGAGTCGGCCTTCCGGGCGGCTCGTGGGGGCTCGCGGGCAGGACGGGGCGGTCCGGCACGGACGTGCTCTCCCCTCGTCGCGGGTCAGCGCGGCGCGGCGGCCGGCGAGGCTGCCCCGGTCCGATGGCCGGCGGGATCGAGCCCCTCGACTTGCGCCCAGAGCCGGAACGCCTGCTCCGGGAAGCGCCTCTCGCCCTCCCGCGCCAGCCGCAGGTAGCCTTCCTTCTGCCGGGCGTAGAGGCCGGCAGGATCGGCGAGCGCGGCCTCGGCCTCCAGGTCCATCGGGATCGCACGGTCGAACTCGCCGCGCTGCAGGGAGCCGCCGACGTTGATCGTCGGCCGGCCCATGCGCAGCCCGAACATCACGCGCATCGGCGAGATCCAGGACCAGGAGGGGTCCTGCGGAATGTTGAGGGCGACGTCCGCCTGGCCGTAGAGCTCGGCGCGCTTCGGTTCCGCGACCTGGGACGAGACCAGCACGCGGAAGCGGCGGTTCAGCCCGGCCAGCAGGTCCGCGCGATAGGGGGTCATGGCTCCGGTGAAGACGAAGTCGTACGCCGAGCGGCGGCGCAGCGGACGGGCGGGGGGCTCCTCGCGCCGGGGCGGCGGCAGGTCCAGTGCCGGGAAGGGCAGCCGATAGAGGTCGTGCTGGAGGAAGATGTCGCCGAAGGTCTCCAGCTCGGGCAGCGGGCCGAGGGTGAAGAAGCCGAAGGCGTGCTGCGACTGGCTCAGAAGGCCGAAGAAGCGGCTGAGCTTGTTGCCGATGTAGCCGGGATCCTCGAGCGGCGTGCCGTCGAACAGGATCTCACGGCCCCTGCGCTCGATGTGCTCGGTCATGACCACGCCGACCCGCTTGTCGAAGCGGCGGCAGAAGGCGCCGACCGCCTCGTGGAAGTTGCAGCCCTCGGCGGCCGGCCGGTAGTTCTCGATGACCAGGTTGAGCGCATCGGCGCGCAGGCGGTCGGAGAGCGAGACCGCGAAGCCGCGGTTGCGCAGCGCCGCCTCGAGGAAGAAGACCTGGTCGGTCACCCCGGCCAAGGGATTGTTGAACAGGCAGAGGTGGACCGCGGTCATTGCATGATCCCCAGCCGACGCAGCGTCCGGTAGGCCGTGCGGGTCACGCGCAGCGCGGTCGGGCGCGTCTTGAGGCCGTGGTAGACCAGCTCCTTGATCGAGCCGGGCAGCGCGGGCGGCGGCGCCGCCGGGACGCCGGCCGGCGCTTGGCGCAGCGCCACCTGCCGCAGCGCCTCGATGCGGGCGGCCTCGACGACCACCTCGAAGTCGGCGGAGATCGCCTTCCGGATGGCCTGCTCCGTCTCGAAGCGCTCGGTCGCGAAATGCAGCTCAGACCAGTGGCGCAGGGCCGTCTCCGGCATGCGCGCGTCCGGGACGAAGACATGGCGGTCGCGCAGGCGGAAGATCCTGCCGCTCCCGGTGTCGAGCAGCGGCACCGGGTGCGGGGGGCCGTCGAAGTGGCCCGGCGACAGGTCGCTCGTCCACTCCTCGCCCCAGGAGACGTCGTAGATGTCCGGAGGCGGGTGACCGACCGGCGAGCCGCCGCCCGGCAGGCGGGCACGCACCAGCTCGACCAGCCCCTCCGCGAAGGCCCGGCCGTCGAAGACCGTCTCTGCACGGCGTCGCGCCGCCTCCGACAGCGCGGCGATCCGCTCGGGCTGCCCGATCAGGGCCCGGATCCGCTCGGACAGCGTCCGGCTCAGCGGCGCGCGCAGGGCGTGATAGGCGGCGTGGTCGTCGGCGACGAGGCGCTGCGCGTCGAGCTGGCGCCAGGCGGCGTCCCGCACGCCCGTCAGGACGACGCCGTCCACCTCGTCGGTCACATAGGCCTCGGTGCCGTAGGTGTCGGTCACCACCGGCACGGTGCCGTTCAGCATGGCCGAAAGGATCGAAACCGAATGGAGGTTGGCGCTCGGCAGCAGCAGGAAATGGCTCTGCGCCATCAGCCGGCCGAGGCTCCGTTCGCTCAGATAGCTCTCGATCCAGACGATGCCCTCGTTCTCCTGGTGTCGGACGAACAGCGGGTCGATGCCCCACGCCGTGAGGTCCGCGTCGCTCGGCCGCCTCGTGCGGAAATGGAAGCGGACCGGCAGGCCCTCGCGGATCAGGTCGAGCGCCAGCGCCAGACAGGCCGGGCCGCCGCGCAGCGCGAAGGAGGCCGGGTTCTGGTGTGCCGAGTTGATGAACAGGAAGTCGAAGCGATCCGGCGCGCGTTCCACGGCGTCGGCCCGGAAGGAGGCGTCTATGCCGTTGCGCAGATGGACCAGCTTGGCGTCGATCTTCGTGCTGCGGAAGAAGTCCGAGAACTGGTCGAGGCTCGACTGAATGTGCGAGGTCACCGCCAGGCAGTTCTCGGTCTCGAAGAGCGCCCCGAAGAAGCGCCGGATCGCGTCGACCCGCTGCGGATCCGGTCCGCCGCCCTGCTGGAAGTGCGGGAAGAACACCGGCAGGAAGGACTCGAACTGCAGCACGAAGGGCCGGGTGCCGCTGGTGACCGGCGCGGTGTGGTGCAGTTCGACGTCGGCGCTGATCCGTCCGGCGTAGAGCAGGTCCGACGGCACGTGCCCAAGGGCGTAGTCGCGGAAGTCGAAATGGCGGTCTCCGCTCCGCGCCCACTCCGGCGTCGGCGGGACGGCGTTGGGCGCATAGAGCCCGGCCACGATCGCCTGTCGGTACTGCTCGCCCGACAGGGGACCGGGCACCAGCAGGCGCGCGTCGCGCGGCTCGATGCTGGCGAGGCTGCGGTAGAGCGGGTGGAACCCGTTGAGTGGAATGTAGGAGGCGAGCGTCCAGGGCAGCAGGATGTTCAGGGCGCCCGCCCGCGACTGGTCGGTCATTGCGCGCCCAGCCCGTCGGGGGAGTAGAGCACGATCCGGCTGCCGACCCGGTCGAGCCCGAGCTGGACTTCGACGAGACTCTCCAGCGCCTCGAGCAGGACCGCCTTCCTCTCGGGCTCGACCATGAAAAGCATGAAGCCTCCGCCACCGGCGCCCAGCAGCTTGCCGCCGACCGCACCGGCCCTCATGCCGGCGTCGTAGATCGAGTCGATCCCCGCGTTGGTGACCGAATCGGCGAGCGCGCGCTTGCGCAGCCAACTTTCGTGCAGCATCGGCCCGAGGTCCAGGAGGGAGCGGTTGGGGTTGCCCAGGATCTCCTGGGCCTCGTCGACCATCGCCATCAGGGCGCGAATGTGGCCGCCGTTCTGGTCGAGCTTGGCGATCTTGGCCGAGGCGATGCGCGAGGCGATGCGCGAGACGCCGGTGAAGACCAGCACCAGATGGTCGAGCAGGGCCTCGGCCCGGCCCGGCGGCAGGGTCAGCGGATTGACGACGATGGCGCCGTCGCGGTGGAAGTCGACGCGGTTGAGGCCGCCGTGGGCCGCCAGCACCTGGTCCTGGGAGCCGACGCTCTCGCCGATCACCTCCTGCTCGATGCGGATCGCCTCGGCGGCCAGCCACTCCGCCGAGACCATGCGCCCCTGGAGCGCGCAGGCGGCGTTCAGCAGGCCGACGGCGAAGGAAGACGAGGAGCCGAGCCCGGAGCGCGCCGGCAGGTCGCCGTCGTGGTGCAGCTCGATACCGCTCCGGACTCCCATCTCGGAGAGCACCGCGCGAACGCAGGGGTGGGCGATCTCGCCGAGCTCGGAAACCGTCTCGACCTGCGAGTAGACGATCCGGTGCTTGTGCTCGAAGAAGGGCGGCAGGTGGCGCAGCGTGATGTAGCAGTACTTGTCGATCGCGAAGCCGATGACCGCGCCGCCGTGGTTGCGGTACCACTGCGGATAGTCGGACCCGCCGCCGAACAGCGAGACCCGGAACGGCGTGCGGCTGATGATCAAGGCCGGGACTCCTGTCCGCCCATGGTCAGGCCGTGGCCTCCAGGACAGGCTCGATGCACGGCTCGAGCAGCCACCGACGCAGCTTGTGCGCTGCCATCGCCTCGACGTGGGCGCGCGCCTCCGCGCCGAAGCGCTGCGCGAGCATGTCCAGGTAGCGTGGGTTGGCGAAGTACTCGTGGAACGCCCCGTCCCGGAACCGCAGGACTTCGGCGGCCGTCATGGTCCCGGTCGGCAGCGGCCGGCAGTCGTAGGAATGCTGGGAGTAGCCGGACCAGCCCTCCGGCAGCGGCCAGCCGTTCCGCTCGGCGAGGGCGTGAAGCCGCGAGCCCGGATAGGCCATGGCCGAGTAGAAGTTGGCGAACTCGCAGTTGAGCTCCTTCGCCAGATCCAGGGTCGCCCGCATCGTCTGCGGCGTGTCGTCGGGCAGGCCGAAGATGTAGTTGCCGATGACCGCGATGCCGGCGTCCTGAATCCGGCGGACGACGGCGACGATGTCGTCCTGCCTCAGGCGCTTGTCCGCGCCGTCGCGGACATGGGCCGAGCCCGATTCGATGCCGAGCGCGAGCCAGCGGAAGCCGGCTCGACGCAGCAGCCCGAGCAGCGCCGGCCTGACGGTGTCGACCCGCGCGTAGGCCCAGAGGTTGAGCCGTTCCGCATAGCCGAGGCCGATCAGCCCTTCGCAGATCGCGCGGACGTGGCGCTCGTTGAGCACGAACATCTCGTCGACGATCTTGAAGGTCGCGACGCCGTAGCGGCGATGGAGGTGGTCGACCTCCGCGACGACCCGCTCCGGCGCCCGCATGCGGTAGCGGTTGCTTTCGAAGGGGGCATTGATGCAGCAGAAGCTGCAGCTATAGGGGCAGCCGAGCGAGGTGTAGATCGAGGCGTAGGGCTGCCGCGCGGCCAGGTCGCCGAAGCACTGCCAGTTGTGGGCCCGGTAGCGCGCCATCGGCAGCAGGTCCCAGACCTCGCCGTGGAGGTCGGCGTCGAGGTCGGCGATCAGCGGCGCGGCGCGGTTGATCACCGCCGGGCCGCCGGGCGCGCGGCGCCAGACGAGCCCCTCGATCGCGGCGAGGTCGGGGCCCGGACCTTTGAGGGCCTGCACCAGCTGCACGACCGTCACCGGCCCCTCGCCCTTGCAGACGAAGTCCACCGCCTCCTCCGCCAGGGTCCGCTCCGGCAGGGCCGAGGGATGGCCGCCGGCGATCAGCAGCGGCTGACCGGGACAGGCCGCCTTGATCGCCCGGCAAGCCTCGCCGGCCGCGACCATGGTCTGGGTCGAGGCCGAGGGCTGGTGGCCGAAGGCGACCATCACCGCCAGCACCGGCCGGCGCTCGGCGACCGCGCGGCCGACCTGGGCGGGACCCAGCGCGAGGGCCTCGGAATCGAGGATCTCGACGGTGAGGCCGCGGTCGCGGGCATAGCCCGCGATCAGGCGGCACCAGAGCGGCGGCTCGATCGCGGTCAGCTCGCGCCCGAGTTGCTGGTAGACGCGCTCGCGCCCGCCCGGATTGATCAGCAGCAGGTCCAGGCCGCCCTCAGCCATGGCCGGCCTCGCGGTACCAGCGCCAGGTCGCGGCCAGGCCGTCGCGCAGCGTCGTCCGCGGCCGCCAGCCGAGGGCCTGCAGGCGCGCGGAGTCCAGCCGCTTGCGCGGCATGCCGTCGGGCATCGAGTCGTCGAAGGCGAGAGGTGCGTCGTAGCCGACCGCCTCGCAGACCAGGGCGGTCAGCTCGGCGATGCTGACCTCCTCCCCGCCGCCGACGTTGATGATGGCTTCCTCGCTATAGCGCTCCATCAGGAAGACCAGGGCGTCGGCGGCGTCCTCGACGTAGAGGAACTCGCGCAGCGGCCGGCCGCTGCCCCACACGACGACCGCCGATCCCGCCGCCTTGGCGGCCGCGACCTTGCGGATCGTCGCCGGCACGACATGGCCGGCCTCCGGGTCGAAGTTGTCGCCCGGCCCGTAGAGGTTCGCCGGCACGGCCGAGACGAAGTCGCGGCCGTACTGCCGGCGGTAGGCGGCGCACATCGAGATTCCGGCCAGCTTGGCCATGGCGTAGGCCCCGCTGGTCGGCTCCAGGGGCCCGGTCAGCAGCGCGGACTCGGCCATCGGCTGCGCACAGAGCCGCGGATAGATGCAGGACGAGCCGAGGAACATCAGGCGCTCGACGCCGGCCAGGTGGGCCGCATGGACGACGTTGGTGGCGATCGCGGCGTTGTCCCGGAAGAACTCGCCCGGCCGCTCCGCGTTGGCGCGGATGCCGCCGACCCGGCCGGCCGCCAGGAACACGGCCTGGGGGCGCCGCTCCGCCATCCAGTCCTCGACCGCCACGGCGTCCCTCAGGTCCAGCGCCTGCCGGTCCACGGTCAGCAGCTCGCAGCCCGTCGCCGCCAGGCGGCGGACGAGCGCCGAGCCGACCAGGCCCCGGTGCCCGGCGACCCAGACGCGCTTGCCCGCCAGAGGGTAGTGGAGCGTCGCCATCGGCCTAGACGTTGCCATAGACCGAGTTGCGGATCATCCGGTAGCCCTTGAGCAGCTCGACGATGCCGCGGTCCAGGTCGTGGCGCGGACGCCAGCCGGTGCGCTCGAGCTTCTCGTTGGACACGATGTAGTCCCGCTTGTCGGGGTCTTCGCCGATCGGCGCCTCGAAGACGACGAGCTCGGGAACGTGTCTGGCAATGACCGTGCAGAGTTCGCGCTTGGACAGGTTCGCGTCGGACAGGCCGACGTTATAGGGCTGGTCCTTCATCCTGTCGAAGTTTTCGAGGCCGAAAAGGAAAGTCATCGCGACGTCGCGGATGTGGATGTAGTTGCGCTTGAAACCGCTCTCGAACAGCACGATGGAGCGGTCGGTGCAGGCGCGGTAGACGAAGTCGTTGACCAGCAGGTCGAGGCGCATGCGCGGTGACATGCCGAACACGGTGGCGAGGCGGAAGCTGATCGCGTTGCCGCGATCGAGCAGCGCCTTCTCGACCTCGACCTTGTGGATGCCGTAGAGCGAGACCGGCCGCAGCGGCGTCTCCTCGGTGCAGAACCTGTCCTTCTCGCCGATGCCGTAGCCCGAGTTGGTGATCGGCATCAGCACGCGCTGGTCCGGCGAGAGCCGGCGCAGCAGCATGAGCTGCGCGTCGAGGTTGGTGCTCGTCGCGCCGACCGGGTCGAGCTTGCAGAGCGGTGCGCCGACCAGGGCGGCCAGCGGGATGACGACGTCGGCGTCCTCGAGCAGCCTGCCGATCAGGCTCTCGTCGCGGCAGTCGCCGCGCACCAGCTCGAAGTTCGGGTCGGCGCAGCAGTGGGCGAGGCTGTTCTGCCTGAACAGGAAGTTGTCCAGCACCGTCACCCGGTGGCCGGCCGCGAGCAGCTCGGGCACCAGGATCGAGCCGAGGTAGCCCGCGCCGCCGGTGACCAGGATGGAGTGGTTCATGGGTGCTCTCTAACCGCAGGCCCGGTCCAGGACCTCGCGCAGGCGCCGGATCTGCGGCTCGAGGTCCCGGGGATGGTTGCCGACGAAGAAGCCGAAATCGTGGGCGAGGTCGGCGTTCGGCGTGGCGCCGCCGACGACCTCGTGGTCGTAGAGGCGGATGACGTCGTGGCGCAGGAAGTTGCCGCCGGTGATGATCCGGAAGCCGATGTCCGCCTGCTTGAGGGCCGCGAAGACCCTGCTTCTGTCCGGGCCGCGCGCCGGGTTCAGGATGATGGTGAAGGAGAAGGCCGAGCTGCGGCCGTGCTCGCGCTGGATGATGAAGCGCTCGTCGCCGGCGAAGAGCTGCTGGAACAGCGCCAGGTTGCGCCGGCGCAGCTCGGTCATCGCCGGCAGCTTCCGGAGCTGGACCCGGCCGACCGCCGCCTCGATCTCGAGCGGCCGGACGTTGTAGCCGGGCAGGATGAAGCGGTAGGCCTCGAAGTGGTCGTCGCTGCCGCGGCGGTAGACCGGCGAGTCGGGCGGCAGGTCCCGGGTCCAGCCGTGGGCGCGCAGCGAGCGGCAGAGGTGGGCGAGCTCCAGATCGTCGGTCAGGATCATCCCGCCCTCCATCGTCGAGATGTGGTGCGAGAAGAAGAAGCTGAAGGTGTTGAGGTCGCCGAAGGTGCCGCACTTGCGGCCGTTCAGCTCGGCGTCCATCGACTCGCAGTTGTCCTCGAGCAGGGCCAGGCCGTGTGCGTCGGCGAAGGCGCGGATCCGGTCGAGCCCGGCCGGGTTGCCGAGGATCGAGACCGCGACGATGGCCCGGGTGCGCGGCGTCAGCGCCTCCTCGAGCCGTTCGACGTCGAGATTGAGCGTGTCCAGGGCGACGTCGAGGAAGCGCAGGCGGAGGCCGTGCTGCTGCAGCGGATGGTAGGTCGTGGCCCAGGAGATCGCCGGGACGATGACCTCGTCGCCGCGCTGCAGCGGCCGCTCGCGGCGGTGGCAGAGCGCGCCGACCGAGACCAGGTTGGCCGAGGAGCCGGAGTTGACCATGATCGCATGCTCGACCCCGAAGTAGGCGGCGAATTCGGCCTCGAAGGCCTTGACCTCCGCCCCCATCGTGTAGGCGCCCGACTCGATGACGCGCTTGGCGACCGCGATCTCTTCCGCGCCCCAGGTCTGGGCCGCGAGCTCGTAGTACATCCCCCCAGTCCTTCGTCTGCTCGACAAAGGTCGCGATTCGACGCCACCCTCCGGCCGGCTTGCCGTCGAGACCTTGCTCTCGCCTGAGCTAACCGATCCCGATCGCTTCCGCCAAGTCGATTGCGCCGACGGTTGCGACGACGCCCTGCCGCGCTCACCGCCGCCCCTGCTGCTGTGCATCAGAACGGCCCCCTGAACTGGATCGAGGCTGACCGCGTCGCCTCGGGCAGCCGCGGTGGCCGTTCCGGGTGCACGAGGGTCGCCGCCGCCTCCGCGATGCGCCGGGGCGTCGGGTAGAAGTCGGCTTCCAGCCAGGGGCTGGTCGGGCAGGTCGTGTCGGCGAAGCCGAGCCGGCGGATCCGGATACCCGCCGTCTCGGAGGTGCGCTCGACGACGGCGGCGACGATCTCGGCCGAGGCGCCGCACGTCGTCCAGCCGTTGTCGACGACCAGCAGCCGCCCGGTCCGGCTCGCCGATTCGACGATCGTGTCAACATCCAGCGGGCGCAGCCAGACCGGGTCGACGACCTCGGCCGCGATTCCGGCCTCGGCGAGCAGCGCCGCCGCCCGAACCGCCTCCTGCACCATGTTCGACACGCCGACGATCGTGACGTCGTCGCCGCGCGTGCAGAGCCGGGCCCGCCCGGGCGGGACGGCATAGGCCCCCTCCGGCACAGGCGTCTCCGTCGGATAGAGCAGCCGGTGCTCCATGAAGATCACCGGGTTGTCGTCGGCGATCGCGGCGAGCAGGCAGCCCTTGGCGTCGTGGGCGTTCGCCGGCGCGACGACCTTGAGTCCCGGCACGTGCATGAACAGCGCGTGCAGGCCCTGGCTGTGCTGGGCGCCCTGTCCCCAGGACTTGCCGATCATCGAGCGCACGACCAGCGGCACCGAGACCTGGCCGCCCCACATGTAGCGGGCCTTGGCCGCGATGTTGACCAGCTGGTTCATGCAGAGCAGCAGGAAATCCATGCGGATGTGCACGTGGATCGGCCGCAGGCCCGCCATGGCGGCGCCGATCGCGAGGCCGGTCATGGCGTCCTCGGAGAGCGGCGTGGTGAACACCCTGTCCGGCCCGTACTTCTGCTGCAGGCCCTTGGTCGAGCCCTGGATGCCGAGGTGATCGTCGACGTCGAGGCCGAACAGGAAGACCGACGGATCCGCGGCCATCGCCAGGTCGGTGGCCTCCCGCAGGGCCTCGACGTAGCGCAGCACGCGCGGCTCAGGCGTAGACATCGGCGAACAACCCCTCCGGTGCCGGTGGCGGGCTGTCCTCGGCGAAGCGGACCGCCGCCGCGATCTCGGCCTCGATCTCGGCGTCGATCCGCCGCCGCGGCTCCGCCGCCAGCCGTGCCGCGAGACGCGGCAGCGGATCGGACTCGATCCAGGGCTCGGCCTCGGCGCGTGAGCGGTAGCCCTGGTCGTAGTCCTCGTCCGGCCCGACGTGCTGGCGCCGGCGGTGGACCAGGGCCTCGATCAGCTGCGGCCCGGTCCCGGCGCGCAAGGCCGAGACGGCGGCCTCGGCGGCGTCGCGGATCGCGTGGAGCCCGCCGTCCGCGATCCGCGTCGACGGCACGCCCAATGCCTCGGCGACCCGGCAGATGCCGTCGGGGACGGCGCGTCGCTTGGCCAGCGGCTCGTGGATCGCGAGGCCGTTGTTCTCGACCACGAACAGCAGCGGCAGCCGGCGCAGGGCGGCGAAGTTGAGCGTCTCGTAGAAGCAGCCTTCCTCGGTCGCGCCGTCGCCGAGGAACACCGCCACCACGCGTCCGCGCCCCGCCTGCCTGGCCGCCAGCGCATAGCCCGCTGCCACGGGGATCTGCGAGGCCACGACGGCGCTCGAGCCGATCACCCCGGCCGCCGTGGAGATGACATGCATCGAGCCGCCCTTGCCGCCGCAGCAGCCGGTCGCCTTGCCGTACATCTCCGCCATGATCTCCGCCATCGAGCCGCCCTTGGCGAGGTACATGGCATGGCTGCGATAGGACCCGCCGACCCAGTCGCCTTCCTCGAGCAGGTCGCAGACGGCGACCGCCGCCTGCTCCTGGCCGATGGCCAGGTGGATCGGGCTCTTGATCCTGTCGGAGGGGTAGATCTCCGCCGTCACTTCCTCGAAGCGGCGGATCCGCTTCATCGAGCGATAGAGTCTTTCCTCCAGGGTGGAGGCCATGCCGTGCCGTCCTTGCCGATGGGATGCGGTGTCGCGGATCGCGTCGCCTTCTTAGCGCCCTATGCTGCGGCTTGATAGGAGGGAGTGCGGCGGACCTGCCGGCAGAGGCCATGGACCGGGGGAACAGCTCGTCGCGCCGGGGATGGTGCGGCGGAGCGACCGCTGGCTTCCGCACACCGGGCAAGCAGCCTCTACCGGTCTCGTTGGAATGCCGGCGAATCGCGCGGTGCGGCCGACTGTCGCCGATTCGCCGTCCGGCGTGAGCAGGAGCGTCGGAAGACGGGCGGTCGTTGTTATTTTCCGATTCCGCGTGTCAGAATGTTCGGCCTTGGAAAGTGGGGCGACCGTTTGGATCGACATCGGGACAATGGCCTATCTGGAACCGGAGGCGCTGGCCGCCCTGGGGCTCGCGAAGCTCGGACACAACGTCCGGATCAGCAGCCGCGCCGTGCTCTACGATCCGCACCTCATCGAGATCGGCGACAACACGCGGATCGACGACTTCTGCGTCGTCTCGGGGCGGGTGACCCTCGGCCGCAACGTCCTGCTGACCGTGTACTGCAACGTCGCCGGCGGCCGGACCGGCGTCGTCATCGACGATTTCTCGACGCTCGCCTACGGCTGCCAGGTCTTCGCGCAGTCGGAGGACTACAGCGGCCGGTTCCTGAGCAATTCGACCGTGCCGCTGGCGTTCCGGCGGGAAACCTGCAAGCCGGTGCACCTCGCCCGACACTGCATCGTCGGCGCGAACAGCGTCGTGGTTCCCGGCGTGACGCTCTCCGAAGGCACGGCGGTCTACGCGATGTCTCTGGTCACCAAGACGACCCTGCCCTGGTCGATCTACTTCGGCGTGCCGGCACGGCGGCTGAAGGCCAGGCACCGGGACCTGCTCGACCTGGAGCAGTCCTATCTGGCCGGGCACGGCGGGGACTGCCGGGATATGGATGTGCTGGAAGATGCGCGGGCACGATCGCGCAATGACGGAGGATGACCCCTTGAAGATCTGCTTGATTCGTCCCGGTCTCGTCACGACCGCCGGTGCCATCGGCATCGAGATCATCCTGCCGCTCGGCATCGCCTATCTGGCGGCGCATCTGCGCCAGGAGGGCTTCGAGGTCTCCTTCGTCGACGCGGTCGGCGAGGACATCGACGCCTTCAGCCCGCTGCCCGACCTGCCCGATGGCGTGCAGCGCGGCATCCCGGACGAGGAGACCGTGGCGCGGATTCCCGCCGACGTGGACGTCATCGGCGTCTCCTGCATGTTCTCGGTCGGCTGGGTCATCTCCCGGCGCCTGATCCAGGCGGTGCGCCGGCGCTTCCCCGATGCGGTCCTGATCATCGGCGGAGAGCATGCGACCGCGATGCCCGAATACTGCCTGCGCGACACGCCGGAACTCGACTTCGTGGTGCTCGGCGAGGGCGAGCACACGACGGCGGAGCTGCTGCACACGCTGGAGCGGGGCGGCGATCCGGAGACCGTCACCGGCGTCGCCTTCCTGCGCGACGGCGAGTACCGGGTCGCCCCGCCCCGGGCGCGCGAGCGCGAGCTCGTGAGCCTGCCCTGGCCGGCCTGGGACATGCTGCCGGTCGAGAACTACCTGAACAACGTCACCGCCGGCCTCGAATACGGCCGGACCATGCCGATCATCGCCAGCCGGGGCTGTCCCTACGAGTGCACCTTCTGCTCGAACCCGGTGATGTGGGGCAAGCTCTGGCGGGCCCGGCCGGCCGAGGACGTGGTCGCCGAGATCGAGCACAACGCCCGCACCTACAACATCACCAATGTCGACTTCTTCGACCTGACGACGATCGTCAAGCGCTCCTGGATCATCGAGTTCTGCAACATGATGATCGAGCGCAGGCTCGGGGTCACCTGGCAGCTCATCACGACCCGCTCCGAGATGATCGACGAGGAGGTCACGCGCCTGATGAAGCAGGCCGGATGCACCTACGTCACCTACGCGGCCGAGAGCGGCTCGACCCAGGTCCTGACCGACATCAAGAAGAAGGTCGACCGCGAGGCGATGCTGCGCTCGATCGGCTTCTCCGTCGACTCCGGGCTCGGCGTGAAGATGAACTTCGTGTGCGGCTTCCCGGACGACAGCCTGAGCGACATCCTGGCCAGCTACAAGATGGCGGCGCGTGCCGCCTGGCGGGGCGCCCACGACGTCGGCTTCTTCCCCTTCACGCCCTATCCCGGCTCCGCGCTGTTCCAGCGTCTGCTCGACGAGGGGAAGATCACCATCAACGACCAGTTCTTCTTCGGGCTCGCCTCCTACAACTTCAGCCAGATCAGGTCGGTCGCGCGGAACTTCAGCGACCGGCAGCTGCAGTTCCTGTGCCTGACCGGCATCGCGCTGTTCTACCTGGTCAGCTTCGGACGCCGTCCGGTGCGCGCCTGGGACCTGCTGCTGGAGATCCTCCGCTCGGAGGGCAAGACCAAGCTGTCCGCTGCCCTGGTGCGCATGATCAAGAAGCGCCGCGGTCTGAAGCAGGCGGCGACCGCCGGAGCCTGACCGGAGCCTGTCGCGGGCAGGCCACGACCCGATCCGGCCGGCCGGTCACGAAGGCGACGATCTGTTGTGCGACCAGCGCGTGCAGGGCCGCCGAGGGGTGCGGGTCGACGGCGTTGGCGGTCCAGCGGCTCATCTCGGCGGCATCCGGCTGGGCGCCGATCAGCGCCGCCACGTCGAGCAGCCCGTCGCCCGGCCGGCAGGTCGCGAGAAAGTGGTCGGCCAGCGGCGCGATGTAGGCCTGCCTCGACAGCTCGAACAGCGGGACCCCTTCCAGGACGTGGCTGTTGAGGAAGGGAAAGACCACGAAGAGCACGGCCGAGCCGGCGCCGCGCGCGGTGGTCCAGAGCTGGTCGAGGTCTCGCAGATGGGTCGCGAGCCGCCGGTCGTCGCGATAAGCGCGGAACAGGCCTTTCACGTAGGCGGGGCCGAACGACCTGAGGAAGATCGGCTGATAGAGATAGTCGGCGAGGTAGGAGACCTCGGACAGCGCGAGCAGCTGCCGGCCGAGCCATCCCGGACGCGGGACCTGGGGCCCGCTGCTCAGGTAGGCGATGTCGTTGCCGAAATACTGATGGACGACCAGCGCCGTCGGCGAACGGGAGCGCAGGAGGACCGATGCCAGGAGGGCGCGCTCGTCCCGGGTATCCGCCCCCGACCTGGCGGAGGTCTCGACCGCGTAGCCATCGCCCAGGGCGGCGGCCACGCGCGCCGGGAAGGTCTGCGCCGGATCGACGCCCTGGCCTTCGGTGAAGCTGTCGCCGAGGAAGAGGATGCGCGGCCGGTCGCCCGGGCCCCCCGCCGAGACCGGCTCTGCGCCGCGAACGGGATGCCGCGCATGGAAGCGCGCGTCGAGGATGCCGAGGCCGATGCCCGAACTGCGCGGCGCTATCGCCAGGCGGGCGATGCCTTCGCAGGCCAGGCAGGTGATGGCGATCGACAGGACCACCAGGAGCAGATTGACGATCCAGCCGCGCAGCCGGGCCCGACGGGACCGTCGCCCGCCGTCGGCGCGATCGCGCCCCGCCGCGTTCATCGCGGGGTACCGCCGTCAGGCGGGGGCGGCGGCTCCGCTTCGCTGAACCAGGTCCGCCGGATCGCGTCGGCGATCAGGCGATGGCCGGCCGGCGAGGGATGCCAGTTGCCCGGTATGAACAGCGGCGGGCGCCCCGCGACCTGCTGGTAGCGCTCGATCTCCGGCGTCAGGTCGAGGAACGAGAGCGGCTTGCCGGCGAGGGCAGCCCGCAGGGCGTCGCTCGGCGGCGTCAGGACCCCGCGCCGGTTGGTCTCGGGAATGTAGACGACCAGCAGCCGGGCGCCGGACCCCGACACCTCGGCCGCCAGGGCGCCGAGCAGGAAGTCGGCGGCCGCCTGGCGCCGCGCCGGCGTGTCCTCGTAGCGGAAGGTGCCGAGCGTGGCGATGCGCTGCAGGTCCATGCGCGCCTTCCACAGGACGTCCGCCGGGCCGACGTGGTCGGTGAACACGACTTCCCTGAGGAAGCGCCCGCGCAGCCCGGCGGGTATGCTGCCCCGCAGCGACGGCGGTGCGATCGACGGCTTGCCGGTCGCCGCGTCGAAGGTGACCGACGCGACCGGCAGGCAGTAGGCGGAGATGCTCGGGGCGCAGGGCGAGAGATTGCGCCGCAGGTGGTCCGCGATGATCGCGTAGATCACCGTCCGGGGATGCAGGTCCCGGTCGCGCCGCCAGACCTGCAGGGCCTGCACCGTGCCGTAGCTCGGGTAGGCGAGGTTGGCGACCGGGCCGAGCGCGGCCTCGCGCGCCAGGATCGAGGTGAAGGTCTGCTCGTTCTCGACGCCGTAGCCGAAGGCGAAGGAGCCGCCGATCGTCATGACCTCGACCTCGGGGGCGGTCCGCTGGCCCGGGCGGTCGACCCGGGCCCGGCGGCCGTCGAGGTAGAGATGGAAGTCCAGCCCGGAGCGGGGGTCGAGCCAGTGGGTCCGGCCGTTGGCGCGACCTGTGAAGCCGAGCTCCGGGTCCTGGGACAGGGGAAAGTCGCCGGCGACCCGGATCGGCAGGTGCGGGAAGGGATCGTCGAAGGCCCGCCAGGTGTAGTAGGCGAGCGCAATCGCCAGGGTTGCCGCCAGCACGCCCAGGACCAGGATGCCGTGGAACAGCAGGCGCCTGCCGGGGGTCATGGCCGGGCTAGTCGGCACCGCAGCGGCCGCTTCCTGCCGGGCGGGGGACGTAGTCCGTGACGGCGTCGATCACCTCGTCCTGCTCGGCGTCGGAGAGGGTGGTGAAGAACGGCAGGCGCAGCAGGCGGGCGCCGGCGCGCTCGGCCTGCGGGCAGTCGCCGGGCCGGCCACCGTAGCGCCGCCCCATCTCCGAGAGGTGCAGCGGCACGTAGTGGAAGACGGCGAGGATACCGCGGCGGCCCAGGTGCTCGATCAGGCCGTCGCGGTCGGCGGCGCTCGGCATCACCAGGAAGTAGAGGTGGTCCGGCGGGCCGCTGTGCGCCGGCACGGCCGGCCGGGCGACGCCGTGCGCCTCGGCCCAGGCCGCCAGGCCGGCGTCGTAGCGCCGCCAGAGGCGGGCGCGCCGGTCGCGCACGGTCTCGCGCTGCTCGAGCTGGCCGAGCAGGAAGGCCGCCTGCAGGTCGCTGAGGCCGTAGCTGCCGCCGAGGTCGCGCCAGCTGTACTTGTCGACGGCGCCGGCCAGGAAGCGCGTCCGGTCGGTGCCCTTCTCGTGGACGATCTCGGCGCGCCGGGCCAGCGCCGGGTCGTTGACCAGCAGCGCACCGCCCTCGCCGCAGCTGAAGTTCTTGGTCTCGTGGAAGGAGAGGCAGGCGAGCGCGCCGAAGCTGCCGAGCGGCCGGCCCCGGTAGCTGGCGAAGGGGCCGTGCGCCAGGTCCTCGACCACGGCGAGGCCGTGGCGTGCCGCGAGCCCCAGGACGGCGTCCATCTCGCAGGCGACGCCGCCGTAGTGCAGCGCGACGACGGCCCTGGTGCGCGGACCGATGCGCTCGGCGAGCCGCTCCTCGTCGAGGCAGAGGGTGTCGGGACGGACGTCGGCGAAGACGATGCGCGCGCCCCGCAGGGCGAAGGCGCCGGCGACCGTGACGAAGGCGAAGGAGGGCACGACGACCTCGTCGCCAGGGCCGATGCCGAGCAGGACCGACGCCATCTCCAGGGCGTCGCTGCAGGAGGTCGTCGGCAGTGCCAGCGGCACGCCGAGCGCGCGTTCGAGAGTGGCACGCACGCGCGCCGAATAGGGGCCGCCGCCGCCGATCCTGCCGCTCGCGACGGCGTCGGCCAGATAGTCGCGCTCGCGGCCCAGGCAGGCGACCCGGTTGAAGGGAATGCGATGGGCTTGGGTCTGCGTGCCGTCCATGCCGTCAGTCCTGCCCGGCCAGCGCCTCGTCGGTCGTCCTGGCGACCACGTAGGGCGGCCGGCCGATCGCCACGGCGTAGAGCCGGCCGAGATAGTGGCCGAACCAGGCGAGCAGGCAGAGCTGCAACCCGGCGAAGAGGGCGGCGACGGCCGACAGCTCGAGCAGCCCGACCCCGCGACCGCCCGCGACGAGGATCCCCGCCCAGGCAGCGCCGAGGCCGGCGGCGCCCGCCGCCGCGCAGGCCAGGCCGAGGCCGGCCATGAGCCAGGGCGATGGCGAGCCGAAGCCGAGCAGCGTGTCCAGTGCCAGGTCGACCAGCTTGCGCAGGTTGTAGCTCGAGCGGCCGGCGGCGCGCGGACGATGCTCGATCGCGACGGTGGCGATGCGCGACGTGCTCCAGCTCAGCAGGACGTCGATCGACACGAAGGGGGTGCGATGGCCCGAGAAGGCCTCGCGCAGCCGCGTCCGGAACGCCCGGAAGGCCGAGAAGCGCGTCGGGCCGCTGGGTCTGTCGACCCGCGCCAGCCGGCCGAGCAGCCAGGAGGCCGCGATCCGCCAGAAGGGGTGCCGGTGCCGGGCCGGCTGGCCGTAGACCAGGTCGATGTCGTCGCCCAGCGCGGCCAGCAGGGTCGGGATCTCCTCGGGCGGATGCTGCAGGTCGTCGTCGATCGTCACGATCACCGGATGGCGCGCCTGCCGGATGCCGCAGAGCAGCGCGTTGTGCTGGCCGACGTTGCGTGCCAGGTCCACGCCGCGCACCCAGTCGAATCGTCGCGCCAGGTCGCCGACCGCCTGCCAGCTTGCGTCCTCGCTGCCGTCGTTGACCAGGACGAGCTCGAGCGGAAAGCGGCGCGGCGCGAACGTGCGGTCGAGTCGCTCTGCGAGGTCCCGCAGCGTCGACGCGCTGTTGTAGACGGGAACGACGACCGAAAGGCCGCCAATACGGGACGAAGCGTCTTCCACCTTGCCGCCTGTCGCGAGAGCGGTCCCCGACCGGGCGGGGTTCCCGCAAGGACTGCCCGTTTTTCCGCGGGCGGTAAAGCGCGACCCGCGACAGGTCCGGTTGAAGCGCCGTGCGGCGGCGGCTAAGCATGTCGCGCGATGGGCGCTGCGCCGGGCGACCGGTGCCACCGCCACCGACCGAACCGAACGAGTTCCTCATGCGCTCCGCCGACAGGCATCCGAACCCTGCCGCAGTCGTCGTCGACCCCGCTGTCGAGCGCCGCGGCGTGCGGGCGCGCCGGTGAACGGGGGCGCGGCGCCGGAGCCGCTGTCGCCCAGGCGGCGCGACATCGTCCTGGTCGCCGCCGTGGCGCTGCTCCTCGACCTGCCGATCCTGCTGCCCCACTACTACGCCAGCCACGACCTGCTCGAGGCGCTGAGCTACTTCGACTACCTCTATTCCGGGCTGCTCCACGACCATGCGGTGCCGCAGTGGGACCCGCTGGTCTTCTACGGCATCCGCACCGGCATCCTGCAGTTCCCGCTGCCGTCCTTCGCCTATGCCCTCGGCCTGCTCGGCTGGGCCACGGGCTGGCACGACTCGCCGCACCTGCTCTATCTCTCGCTCGCCGCAGAGCGGGTCTTCTTCGCGGTCTCGCTCTACTACCTCGCCCTGACGCTCTACCGGACGCGGATCGCCGCGGTGCTGGTACCCTGCCTGTCGGCGGCGGCGGTATTCTGGTTCTTCGTGCCGACCTTCAACCTCTACGCGATCGCGTTCCTGCCGCTCGCCCTGCTGTGTCTGCTCCGCTTCTGGCGGAGCGCCTCCTGGTCCTGGCTCTGGCTGAGCGGCGCGGCACTCTCCGTCAGCGTGACCATTCCCTACCTCGGCGCGGCGACGGCGCTCTGCTTCGGCGCGATCACCGTCGCGCTGTTGCTCCAGCATCCCTCGCCCGGGGTCTTCCTGAGCCGTCCCTCGCTTGGCGCAACCGCCGCCTTCCTGCTCTGCGTCCTGCTGCTGGCGGCCGTCGGCCTGCTGCTGGCCCACGCCCTGGAAGGGTTCGACCTCGTCGCCCCCTCGCGCGGCGACGCCGCCTCCGTCGCCCTGCGCGCCTTCCTCCACTACAGCGTGTCGCCGACGCTCGACGCCGTCGCGCAGGCCTTCGTGCTGGGCTGGACGCCGACCGCCCAGTGGCCGTCCTACTTCGGGCTGCTGCCGCTCGTCGGCGCGCTGGCCGCCGTGTTCTTGCTCGACGGGAAGATCCTGCGGGCGCTCGCCCTCGGTGCCTTCGTCGTGCTGCTGCTGACCAATGCCAGCGAGGCGGCGGTGGCAATGTTCCACGTCCCGGCGATGCAGTACTTCCGGCACCTTCAGCATCTCTTTCCGATCCTCAAGGTGTTCCTGGCGCTGCTCGCCGGCTTCGCCTTCGACCGCATGGTCGCCGGCCTCGCGGCGCCGCGAGGCCCGCGATGGCTCCGGCCCTGGCCGTTGCTCCTGGCCTGGCTCGGGCTGGCGGCCCTGGTCGATGCCGTCGCGGGGCCGGTGCTGCGTGCCGCGGATCCGTCGATCCTTTCGGACTTCGGTCTCGGGGCGCCGCCGCTGCAGGGCGGAGCGGTGCTGGCCGCCTACCTGTCCTACCTGCGGGTCGCCGCCTACGGCCTGGCCGGTCTCGCCGCCTGCCTGCTGATCCGGCGCGGGCCCGCCCGCCCGCGCGTTCTCGCGGCGCTGCTGGTCGCCGCCGTCGTCTTCGACCTTGCCTCCTACCAGTGGCAGGCCTTCCAGCAGTGGCAATGGGACCGCACCGACGATCCCGCGATCCTCGCGGCCTTCCGGCCGCGGCCTCCGTCGCTGCCGCTTGAGCGGGAACGGGCGCCGAGCGACGCGACGGCGGCGCGGGTCATCGCCGGCTTCGCCGAGCATGCCCGCGCGCTCAGGAGCACCAACTATGCGCTCTACGAGACGCTGCTCGGCTTCGACCGCTGCTTCCCCGTCGCACGCGTGCACTACCTGGCCGGCGGCCCGGCGCGTCTGATCACGCTGCGCGGCGGCCATATCGTGCCCGGAGCCGTCGGGTCCGAGGTGCCATGGCACGACGAGGCGCTGATGACGGTGCTCGGCTGCGGCAGCCCGAAGTTCCGGCTCGTTCCCAATGCCGTCGTCGCCGGTTCCGTCGAGCAGCGCGAGCAGCTGATCCGCGGGACGCCGGCGCTGGACCGCACGGTGATCCTGGGCCCGCTCGAGGGCAGGCCGGCGCCGCCGGTCGTACAGGGACTGCCGCCGACCGCCGGCAGCGTGCGACTGACGGGCTATTCGGCCGACCGCATCGAGCTCGCGGTCGACAATCCCTCGCCCGATCCGGTCTGGCTGGTCTATGCCGACGCCTACGATCCGGGCTGGAGCGCGACGGTCGAGGGCGCGGCCGCACCGACCTACCGGGCCTATGGCGCCTTCAAGGCCGTGTCGGTGCCGCCGGGCAAGAGCCGCGTCGAATGGCGCTTCGACGCCGGCTGGTGGGCCCCGCCGCTGCTTGCCCTGCGCCTGCTGCCCGGGCTGGCGGGGCTGGCGGCGCTGCTGACCGCGATCTGCTGGCCCGGCGCGGTCTGGCGGCTCGTCGGTGGCCGCCGGTCCGCAACGTCGGAGCCCTGCGCAGCCGGTGCCTTGCCGCTCGATGGCGGCACTTGAGCCGAGCGCGGTTCCGTCGAGGAAATGGAGACGGCGCCTGCGGTCGGCCGGGTCATTGAGATCGGTCTCGAAACCGGACTTCCCGGGATCCGGATCGGCACCGGCAGGCGGCGGGCCGCTCCCCCACACGCTGTCCGGTTGCATCTTGTCGGCGCGAGCGGGCCCATTGCCGAGAGGGTGGGGCGCAACTCTACAGGAAAACTGTTATAAATCAATATCTTGAAGATCGACTGGTGCCCCTGGAGGGACTCGAACCCCCACTCCTTTCGGAACGCGATTTTGAGTCGCGCGCGTCTACCGGTTCCGCCACAGGGGCGCCTGTCGCGTCGGCCGGCAGCATAGCGGAGGCGAGGGCCCGTGCAAGCGGGGAGGGCGGCAGCTCCTCGCTTCCGTCGGGCCCGGCGCTCGGCTAGGGTCGAGGCGAAAGCGAGCGGAGGAGAACGCGCCATGACCGGACCGGGCTTCGAGATCCTGGGCCTCGACCACGTCGTGCTGCGGGTCGCCGACCGCGAGGCGGTGCTGGCCTTCTATTGCGGCGTGCTGGGCCTGGCGGTCGAGAAGGAGCAGACGGAGCTCGGCCTGACCCAGATCCGCGCCGGCCGCTCGCTGATCGATCTCGTGACGGTCGAGGGCAAGCTCGGCCGGGCCGGCGGAGCGGCGCCCGGTGCCGAGGGCCGCAACCTCGACCACCTCTGCCTGCGCATCGAGCCCTTCGACGAGCCGGCCCTGCGCGCCCACCTGGCCGCCGCCGGCATCGAGGTCGTCGAGGCCGGCGAGCGCTACGGCGCCGAGGGCGACGGGCCGTCGGTCTACGTCCGCGACCCGGCCGGCAACACGGTCGAGCTCAAGGGGCCGGCGCACAGGCCGCCGGCCCGGGGACCGCGGGCCTGAGGCCCGCCTACTGCAGCGGGGCCTCGGCCTCCGGGTCCTCGACCTGGTCGGGGCGCAGCGGGGTCGGGCCGGCCTGGTGGTGGATCAGCCGCCATGCCCCGTCCTCGCGCAGGAACAGGTTGGTCGCGACCAGCAGGCTGTCCGAGCCCTCGATCTCCTCGTAGCAGAGCACGATGCCGACCTCGCCGGTCAGGGTCGCACGGGCGCCGCGCAGCCGGACCACCGGGGCGTGCTGGCCGCCGAGGATCGCCCGCCAGCTTTCCAGCACGGCCTCGCGGCCGACCACGGCCTGCCAGCCCGGATGGATGCAGGCGACCGTCGCGCCCTCGGCCCAGAGCGCCTCCATGGCCTCGGAATCGCGGTTGCGGAAGGCCAGGTAGAAGGCCTCGTTGGCGAAGAGGACGGCGGCGTGCTGGCTCATCGGGGATTCCTCGAAGTTGTCGGCGCCGGAACCGTCAGGGATAGTCCAGGAGCACGTAGCTTTCCTGGCCGCGGCCTCGAACCGCTTCGCGCAGGTCCTGGCAGAGCGTCACCAGGCCTTCCTCCAGGTCGAAGGAGCGCGCGACGGCCTCGGTCGCGAGCGCCCGGATCTCGCGTTCCTCGAGGGTCAGCCGCGGCGGCTCGTCCTCGTCCCAGCGGCCGTAGCCGAGCAGCTCCGGCAGGTCCTCCAGGGAATAGTCGAGCGCCTCGTCGCTGTAGGCATGGACCAGGGCGAGGCCGCCCTCGGGCTCCAGCAGGTAGACGCCCGGGCGGCTCGGCCGGCGCGGCGTGCCACCCGCTCGCCGGCCGCTCACCGGGCCTGCTCCAGCAGCGTCGCCCAGTCCGCCTCGCTGAGGGTCTGGACCCCCAGCTCGGCGGCCTTCCTGGCCTTGGAGCCGGCGTCGGCGCCGATCACCACGAAGTCGGTGCTCTTGGAGACCGAGCCGGTGACCTTGGCGCCCAGCGCCTCGGCGCGTGCCTTGGCCTCGCCGCGGCTCATGGTCTCCAGCGAGCCGGTGAAGACGATGGTCTTGCCGGCCAGCGGCGAGTCGCCGCCGCTCGGCGCCTCGACCGCCTCGACGGTCAGCCGCTCTTCCAGGGCCTTCAGGACCTCGAGGTTGTGGGCCTCGGAGAAGAAGCCGACGATGTCGTCGGCCATCGACAGGCCGATGCCGGAGAGGTTGCAGAGCTCGGCATAGGCCTCGCCGACCAGCTCGGGCTTCTTCTCCTCCGGCTTCTCGCGGCGCTCCTCGGCGGCCGCCTGCATGCGCGCGTGCCACTGCTCCAGCGTGCCGTAGCTGCGCGCCAGCAGCCTGGCGGTCGCCTGGCCGATCTGGCGGATGCCCAGGGCGTAGACGAAGCGGTCGAGCGGGATCGTGCGGCGCGCCTCGATGGCGCGGAACAGGTTGCCGGCCGACCTCTCGCCCCAGCCCTCCCATTCGGCGAGCGGCAGCTCCTTCGTGCTGTCCTGCGCCTCCAGGTCGAAGATGTCCGGCGGCGTCCTGACCAGGCCCTTCTCGAAGAAGGCCTGGACCTGCTTCTCGCCCAGGCCGTCGACGTCGAAGGCGTCGCGGCTGACGAAGTGGATCAGGCGCCGGAGCTGCTGGTGCGGGCAGGCCAGCTCGCCGCTGCAGCGGCTGGCCGCCTCGCCCTCGGGCCGCACGACCTCGGTCGCGAGCGGGCAGGGGCAGCGGGCCGGGAAGGCGTACTCCGGCCGCTCGGCGTGGTGGCCGTCGTCGACGACCTCGACGATCTGCGGGATCACGTCGCCGGCGCGCTGCACGACGACCCGGTCGCCCTCGCGCACGTCCTTGCGCCGGATCTCGTCCTGATTGTGCAGCGTCGCGCGCTGCACGACGACGCCGCCGACCGTGACCGGCGTCAGGTGCGCGACGGGGGTGAGCACGCCGGTGCGGCCGACCTGGATGCCGATCCTCTCCAGCACCGTCTCGGCGCGCTCGGCGGCGAACTTGTGGGCGATCGCCCAGCGCGGCGCGCGGCTGACGAAGCCGAGCCGCTCCTGCAGGTCGTAGCGGTCGACCTTGTAGACGACGCCGTCGATGTCGTAGTCGAGCTCGGCGCGCTGCCGGCCGATCGCCCGGTAGACCTCGAGGATCGCCTCGGCGCCGTCGCAGCGCTCGGCCAGCGGGTTGGTGCTGAAGCCCTTGTCGCGCAGGTAGGCGAGATACTCCCAATGCGTCTTCGCGACCGGCTCGGAGAGCTCGCCGGCGGCGTAGAGGAAGCAGCGCAGCGGCCGCGAGCGGGTGATCTCCGGATCGAGCTGGCGCAGCGAGCCGGCGGCGGCGTTGCGCGGGTTGGCGAAGACCTTCCTGCCGGCCTGCTCCTGGCGCTCGTTCATCGCCAGGAAGTCCGACTTGGTCATGTAGACCTCGCCGCGCACCTCGAAGACTTCGGGGACCTCGCCGTCCAGACGATCCGGGATCTCGCCGATGGTCCGCAGGTTCTCGGTGACGTCCTCGCCCTCGCTGCCGTCGCCGCGCGTCGCGCCCTGGACGAAGAGGCCCTTCTCGTAGCGCAGCGAGATCGACAGGCCGTCGATCTTCGGCTCGGCGACGAAGGCCAGGGGCGCCTCCTCGCCGAGGCTGAGGAAGCGGCGCACGCGGGCCACGAAGTCGCGCACGTCCGCCTCGTCGAAGGCGTTGCCGAGCGACAGCATCGGCACGCGGTGCCGGACCTTGCGGAAGCCGGCGGCGGCCTCGGCGCCGACCCGCTCGCTCGGGCTGTCGGCTCGCTTGAGGTCGGGAAAGCGCGCCTCCAGCGCCTCGTTGCGCCGGCGCAGCGCGTCGTAGTCGGCGTCGGAGATCTCCGGCGCGTCGTTCTGGTAGTAGAGCCGGTCGTGGCGGGCGATCTCCTCGGCCAGCCACTTCAGCTCCTTCCTGGCCGCCGCGCGCGACAGCATCTCGACCGGATTGTCGAAGCTTTCCGGCTTCCAGCTCATGCCGCACCCGTCATCAGTTTCTCGGCCGCCCGTCGGGCCTCCTCGGTGATCTGGGCGCCCGACAGCATGCGCGCCACCTCCTCGGTGCGGCCGGCGGCGTCGAGCGGCGCGACCCGCGTGCGCGCGCCGGCCCGGTCTGCGTCCTTCTGCACGACCCAGTGGCTGAGGCCGCGCGCGGCGACCTGCGGGCTGTGGGTCACGACCAGGATCTGGCGCTCGGCGGCGAGCCGCGCCAGGCGCTCGCCGACCGCCGCCGCCGTGGCGCCGCCGATGCCGCTGTCGACCTCGTCGAAGACCAGGGTCGCGACCGGCGAGACGCCGGCCAGCACGACCTTGAGCGCCAGCAGGAAGCGCGACAGCTCGCCGCCCGAGGCGATCTTGGCCAGCGGCCCCGGCGGCGCGCCGGGATTGGTCGAGACGGTGAAGGCGACGCGCTCGGCGCCGGCCGGGCCCCAGTCCTCGCGCGCCAGCGGCTCCAGGCCGGTCGAGAAGCGCGCCTTGTCGAGCTTGAGCGGCGGCAGCTCGCGGTTGATCGCGGCGTCGAGCCGGCCGGCCGCGCCACGCCGCCTGGCGCTTAGCGCCTCGGCTTCGGCCCGGTAGGCGCGCTCGGCCTCGGCGGTCGCCCGGGCCAGGCTCTCCAGGTGCTCCGTGCCGGTGTCGATCGCCGTCAGGCGCTCGCGCAGGGCCAGCTGCAGGGCCGGCAGCTCGGCGACCGAGCAGCCGTGCTTGCGGGCCAGGTCCTTGAGCGCGAAGAAGCGCTCGTCGATCGCCTCCAGGCGGCCCGGCTCGAACTCCAGGTCGGCGGCGGCGGCGGCCAGCAGGCTCTCAGCCTCGGCCAGCTCGGCGGCGGCGCGGTCGAGCGCGCCGAGCGCGGCCTCCAGGCGCCTGCCCGCCTTGTCGGCGAGGCGCTCCAGGGTGCGCTGGGCGGCGGCGACGGCAGAGGCCGCTCCCGCGCTGCCGTTGCCGGCCAGCTGGTCGGTCGCGCCCTGCAGCGCCTCGGCCAGCTTCTCGGCGTTCATCAGGAAGGCGCGCTCCTCGGCCAGCCGCTCCTCCTCGCCCGGCTCGGCGGCCAGGGCGTCGAGCTCCTCCAGGGCATGGCGCAGGTAGGCCTCGTCGCGGCGCGCGGCCTCCAGCTCGTCGCGCGCCTCGGTCTCGGCGGCGGCGGCGGCCCGCCAGGCCTCGTGGCGCCGGCGCAGCGCCTCGACCGTCGCCTCCAGCCCGGCGAAGGCGTCGAGCAGGCCGCGGTGGCTGGCGGCGTCGAGCAGGCCGCGCTGCTCGAACTGGCCCTGCACCTCGACCAGCAGGTCGCCGAGGCTGCGCAGCAGGCCGACCGAGGCCGGCTGGTCGTTGACGAAGGCGCGGCTGCGGCCATCGGGGCCGAGCACCCGGCGCAGCACCAGGGCGCCTTCCTCGGGCTCCAGGTCCTGCTCGCGCAGCAGCCTCTGGCTCGGGTGGTCGGCGGGCAGGGAGAAGGCGGCGGTGACGCTGGCCTGCTCGGCGCCGTGGCGCAGCAGGCCGGATTCGGCGCGCGCGCCGAGCGCCAGCCCCAGGGCATCGAGCAGGATCGACTTGCCGGCGCCGGTCTCGCCGGTCAGCACGGTCAGGCCACGGCCGAACTCGAGATCGAGCCGCTCGATCAGGACGACGTTGCGGATCGACAGGCTGACCAGCATGGCCGCGCCCGCCGTCAGAAGACCGTGTGCCAGACCTGCGAGATCCAGGAGCCCTCGTGATCGGCCGGCCTCAGGTCCTTGCCGGTCAGCAGCGCGTAGGAATCCTGGTACCACTCGCTGCCGGGGAAGTTGTAGCCGAGCACGGCGGCGGTCGCCTCGGCTTCCTTGTAGACGCCGAGCGCCAGGTAGCACTCGACCAGGCGGTGCAGCGCCTCCGGCACGTGGGTCGTGGTCTGGTAGTCCTTGATGACCGTCTGGAAGCGGTTGATCGCCGCCAGGTACTCGCCGTGGCTCTCGTAGTAGCGGCCGATCTCCATGTCCTTGCCGGCCAGGTGGTCGCGCGCCAGGTCGATCTTCAGCTGGGCGTCGCGGGCGTAGCGCGACTCCGGGAAGCGGCGCACCACCTCCTTGAGCGAGTCCAGCGCGTCGATCGTGTTCTTCTGGTCGCGGCCGACGTCGGAGATCTGCTCATAGTAGCAGATCGCCTTCAGGTAATAGGCATAGGCGATGTCGCGGCTGCCGGGGTTCAGCTGGATGAAGCGGTCGAGGGCGTTGATCGCGTCGTCGTACTTGTCGCCCTGGTAGAAGGCGTAGGCCGACATGAGCTGGGCCCGCGAGGCCCAGACCGAATAGGGGTGCTGGCGCTCGACCTCGTCGAAGCTCTTGGCCGACTTCTCGTAGTCGCCGGCCAGCAGCTCGCTGAGCGCCTTGTTGTACAGCTGTTCCGGCGGCTCCTCGACATAGGTCGGCTTCTCCTTGCCCGAGCAGCCGGCGAGCGCGGCGGCGAGCAGGACGGCGAGCAGCGGAAGACGGAGGGCGGTAAGGAATCGGCGCCACATGGCGGCTTCGGACTGTCCCGTGCTGTGCTGAACCGGAATCGCGGGCTGGACTATAGGCGAGAGCGCCGAGCGGCCACAAGCGATCCGCCCTGTTGACCATTGCGACGCGGCGCCTTGCCGCCGATTCCCGGCGCCGTGGCGCGGCCGGTTCCCCCTTCGGTACCTCGCGGACCGCGCGGATTGCCGGCTGCCGGCGGCGCCCCCGGGCGCGGTCCGCGTCCGCCGGAACCGGAGGAGAGCCAGGGAAGCGTTGACGGCCCAGGAATTACATGCATCATTGCATACAATAATGAACACAGGGAGCCACCTCATGCGCGCCGCCGCCTACCTGCTCTTGGCTTCGCTTCTCCTCGTCGCTCCTGCTGCCGCGCAGCAACTGCCCGATCCTCTGAAGATCGCGACCGAGGGGGCCTATCCGCCGTTCAACTACCTCGACGACCAGGGCAAGGTGCAGGGCTTCGAAATCGATCTGGCGCGGGCCATGTGCGACGAGATGAAGGTGACCTGCGAGTTCGTCGTCCAGGATTGGGACGGACTGATTCCGGGCCTGCTTTCGCAGAAGTACGACGCGATCATCGCGTCGCTCTACATCACCGACGAGCGCCGCCAGCGGATCGCCTTTTCCGACAAGTACTACCAGGTGCCGGCGCGCTTCGTGGTGCCGAAGTCGAGCGATCTGAAGATCACGCCGGAAGGCATGAAGGGGGCCGTCGTCGGGACGCAGCGGGCGACCAGCTTCGAGCGCTTCCTGCGCGACCGGTTCCCGGGCATCGACCTCAGGGTCTACGCGACGATGGACGAGGCCTATCTCGACCTGAAGTCCGGCCGCATCGACGCTCTGATGGGCGATGTCGTCGCGGCATCGGAAGGCTTCCTGAAGAAGCCCGACGGAGCCGGCTTCGAGTTCCGCGGGCCCGAGTACACCGGCTCCACGTGGTTCGGCTACGGTGCCGGCGTCGGCGTGCGCAAGGAGGACGCGTACATCGCGAAGGCCTTCTCGGGCGCGATCGCCAAGCTCCGTGCCAACGGCGTCTACAAAAAGCTCTCCACCAAGTGGTTCGGCTTCGACGTCTACGGGGGCTAGCCGCCCCCCGCGACCGCTTCGCCGGCCGGCGCCGATGCTGGACCTGAAGGGCTACGGCTGGCTGCTGTGGGACGGCGTCCAGCTGACGGTCATGGTCTCCGTCGTCTCGATGGTCGGTGCCAGCGTCGTCGGAATGGTCGCGGCGCTGGCCAGGCTCGGCCGCTGCGGGGCCCTGTCGCTCCTCGTCGAAGCCTACACGACCGTCGTGCGCGGCATCCCGGAGCTGGTGCTGCTTCTGCTCGTCTACTACGGCGCGCCGACGCTGGTGCAGGACCTCGCCGCGACCTTCGGGCACAAGGTCGTCGTCAGCATCAATCCCTTCGCTGCCGGGATCGCCACGATAACCTTCATCTACGGCGCCTTCGCCAGCGAGGTCTTCCGGGCCGCCTACCTGAACGTGCCGGCGGGCCAGCACGAGGCGGCGGCCGTGCTCGGGCTGAGCCGGCTGGCGGCGCTCCGTCTCGTCATCCTGCCGCAGCTCTTCCGCTATGCGCTGCCGGGACTCGGCAACGTCTGGATGGTGCTGGTCAAGGCGACCGCGCTGATCTCGGTCATCCAGTTGCCCGAGCTGATGCGCAATGCCGACGTGGCGGCGCGGGCCACGCGCATGCCCTTCACCTTCTTCCTCGTCGCCTGCCTGATCTACCTCGCCATCACGCTGGCTTCCATGTGGGGGCAGGCGCGGGCCGAAGGCTGGGCCAGCCGCGGCGTCGTCGGCGGCAGGCTGTGATGCTGGCGTTCCTCGCCGATCACCTCGGCGCCTTCGCGAACGGCGCCCTCATCACGCTCCAGTACACGGCGGCGAGCTGCCTGTTCGGGGCGATCCTGGCCGTGCCCATCGCGCTGATGCGCCTCTCGCGCAGGGCCGAGGCCTTCTGGCCGGCAACGGCCTACGTGTTCTTCTTCCGCGGCACGCCGCTGCTCGCCCAGATCTTCCTGATCTACTACGGCAGCGGCCAGTTCCGGCAGGGCCTCGAGAGCCTCGGCCTGTGGTCGCTGTTCCGCGAGCCCTGGTTCTGCGCCGTTCTGACCCTGTCGCTCAATACCGGCGCCTACAGCTCCGAAATCGTCCGGGGCGCCCTGCTGGCCGTCCCGCACGGCGAGGTCGAGGCCGCCATGGCGCTGGGCCTCTCGCCGCTTCAGCGCCTGCGACTGGTCGTCTTGCCCCGGGCGCTGGCGGCGGCCTGGCCGGCCTACACCAACGAAATCGTCTATCAGATCCAGGCGACCTCCCTGGTCTCGATCATCACGGTGATGGACATCACCGGCGTGGCACGGGTCATCGCGTCGCGCAATTTCGCCTTCTACGAGGCCTTCGCCACGGCAGCTGCCTTCTATCTCGCCATCGTCTATCTCGTCATTCTGGTTGCCAAGCGAATCGAGAAGCGGCTGCATGCGCACCTCGACGAGGTCGAGAGCGTCGGCAAACGGATCGGTGGCCCTTGAGATGAGCGAGAACATTGTCGGGCCCGGGGCCAGGTCGCCGCATGCCGGGGGCGGGACGTTGCGGCACCATGCCTACGAATCCCTGAAGGGCATGATCCTGTCGTCGGCCTTCCATCCGGGCGAACGGCTCTCCGAGGTGCGGCTCTCGCAGATGATCGGCGTGAGCCGCACCCCGCTGCGCGAGGCCCTCATGCTGCTGGAAGCCGAGGGCCTGGTCATCGGCAGGCCGAACAGCGGGTATTGCGTGGTCCACTTCGATCCGGAGGCGATCCGGGCCCTGCTGGTCGCGCGCGAAGGCCTCGACGGCTACGTCGCGGAGGTCGCCTGCCGGACCGCGACCGACGAGGACCTGGCCCGCGTGACGGCGGTGATGGCCGAGATCGACGAGCTGGACCGGCGAAGGGACGGCCGGACCCTGGAAACCGCCCGCGAGCTGGAACTCGGGCTGAGGATTCACGAGGTGATCGCGGCGGCGACGCGGAACCCGGCGCTACAGGACATGACCCGGCGGCTCTACGAGCGGCTCCGGGTCGCCCTCTGGCTCGAGGTGCTCCTGCTCGACTCCTGGGACGACGCCGTCAGGCAGCATCGGGCGATCGTCGAGGCGGTCGTCGCGCGCGACGTGCCCCGGGCAGTCGAAGCGGCCCGCGCTCACGTGCGCGATTCCCTGTCCAACATGGCCGGCGTCGAGCGGCTCTACCGGGAGCGTCGCCAACGCTTCAAGCTGCCGCTCCGGCCGCCGGAGCGGGCGAAGCCGTAGGGGGCAGCCGGAAGGCCGGTGCGAACCCGGTCGTCTCCGGCGAGAGCGCCCTGGCCGAAGCGCAGGCGGCAGCCCTCGCGCGGCGCCGTGTCCGGCCCGGGTTCTCGGCAGGCTCGGGAAGAAGGTGTCGGGGGCTTGCCGCCGCGCGGCCGGCTCAGGCAGACTCGGCCTGCAGGGCGGCGACCGGGGCCAGCAGCGGCTCGCGGACCACGGCGCCCTCGCGGGCGAAGAGGCTCTTGAGCAGGCGCAGGGTCAGGGCGTGGCCGGCCTTGATGCCCTCGAAGCGGCCGATCATCGGACCGCCGGCGAGGTAGAGGTCGCCGATGCAGTCGAGCGCCTTGTGGCGCACGAACTCGTCCGTGTAGCGCAGGCCGCCCTCGTTCATGATCTGGTCGCCGTCGATGACCACGGCGTTCTCCAGCGAGCCGCCGCGGGCCAGCCCGTGCTGGCGCAGCGCCTCGACCTCCTGCAGGAAGCCGAAGGTGCGGGCGCGCGAGACGTCGCGCTTGTAGACCGCGGGGTCGATCTCGGAGTCGAAGACCTGGCGGCCGATGGCGCGGCTGTCGAACTCGATCTCGAAGCGCATCTCGAAGGTCTCGGCCGGCTTCACCAGGCAGCTGCGATGCGGCTCGCTCTCCTCGACCGCTTCGAGGATGCGGAAGCCGCGGCGCGGCGCGCGCTGCTCGACGATCCCGGCGCACTCGATCAGGAACACGAAGGGCGCCGAGGAACCGTCCATGGCCGGCACCTCCGGCCCGTCGATCTCGATCAGGCAGTTGTCGATCTCGAGGCCGGCGAAGGCCGAGAGCAGGTGCTCGATGGTCGCGATCTTGACGTCGCCAGTGACGATGGTGGTGCAGAGCGGCGTCTCGATGGCGTGGGTCCAGAGCGCCGGGATCTCGGGGCTGCCGGGCAGGTCGACGCGGCGGAAGACGATGCCGCTGTCGGACTCGGCGGGCTTCAGGGTCATGGCGACGTGCAGCCCGCTGTGCAGGCCGATGCCGGAGCAGTGGATCGCGTTCTTCAGCGTCCTCTGGGTCTGCACCGACGGGCCGCCGCCCGTGCCGGCGAAGGCGCGATGCACATCGCCGTCGAATCCGGTGATCGCCGTGAAGCTCGAACCGTCAGCCATCTTGATCTTGCCTTCCATTCCCTCGTCGCCGCTTGGTCGATCCGCCGGAACCTTCCTGGCCGTCGGTCCGGATCTCGGCGTGCCCCCCTGGAAATGCCCGAAGCACCACGCTTTTCCTGCCCTTGTTCTAGCGAACGGCCCGGAAGTCTCTCAAATCACTCTTTATTACACTCTGCAACGGCTGCCGGCCCGGGCCCGGGCCGCTCGCGCGCGCGAGGAGCGGGAGCGGGCCGTCGGACAGGACGACGGCGCCGCCCCGGAGGGGAACGGCGCCGTCGAAACCAGCGCTCGGGGACGAACCCCGCAGCGTCCTCCCGGACGGTCGCGCCGTCAGTTGGCCTGGCGACGCAGGAAGGCCGGGATGTCGAGCAGGTCCTCGTCCTCCCGGGACTGGGCCGGGCGCTCGGCCGGCTCCAGCCCGCTCAGACTGGCCTGGCGGGCGGCTGCGGCCTGGCCGCGTCCGGCGGCCGTGGCCGGACGCGGGGCCGCGTCGGCCAGGGGCTCCTGACGCGGCTCGAGGCGCGGCTCGGCGCGCGACGGCGTCCGGGCCGGCTCGGGCTGCTGGGCCGGACGGGCCGACTGGCCGGCACCGGTCACCCGCTCGAACAGGCTCGGCCGCTTGGTCTTGCCGAAGCCGAGGCGGAAGCCGCTCTTCTCCTGGCCGCCGGCCTGCTCCGCGGCGGCCTGGCCGTGGGCCTGGGCGGCGTTCGCGAACTCTGCCGCCTTGAACGGCTCGGGCTTGGCCGCCGGGCGCTGCTCGGCGAAGACCGGACGCTTGGGCGGGCGCACCGGCTCGGGCGCGACGAAGCTGTCGGCCTCGGCCCGGGCCCGCTCGACCTCGGCGGCGGCGGGCGCCGGCGTCTCCTCGGCCGGCGCGTCGAAGGACGGCCACTCACCGACCTCCGTGGCGGCCGCCTGCGCGGCAGCCGGCTGCTCGACCGGCGCCTCGGCCATGACGGCCCGCTCCGGACGCGCCGCCGCGGTCTCGGCGGCCGGCCGTTCCGGCCTGAGGGCGGTGCCGCCACGCGGCGAGACCAGGCTCAGGTTCACCGGCCGCGGCTCCTGCACCACCATCTGGTCGATGCCGGTGGCGACCACCGAGACCCGCATCCGGCCGTCCAGGCTCTCGTCGAAGGTCGAGCCGAAGATGATGTTGGCCTCGGGATCGACCTCGTCGCGGATCCGGTTGGCCGCCTCGTCGACCTCGAACAGCGTCATGTCCATGCCGCCGGTGATGTTGATCAGCACCCCGCGGGCGCCCTTCATCGTCACGTCGTCGAGCAGCGGGTTGGAGATCGCGGCCTCGGCGGCGGCGATGGCGCGGTTGTCGCCCTCGGCCTCGCCGGTGCCCATCATCGCCTTGCCCATCTCGGTCATCACCGTGCGGATGTCGGCGAAGTCGAGGTTGATCAGGCCCGGCATGACCATCAGGTCGGTGACGCCGCGCACGCCCGAGTAGAGCACGTCGTCGGCCATCTTGAAGGCGTCCGCGAAGGTCGTCTTCTCGTTGGCGATCCTGAACAGGTTCTGGTTCGGGATGATGATCAGGGTGTCGACGTACTGGGTCAGCTCCTCGATGCCCTGCTCGGCGATGCGCATCCGGTGGATGCCCTCGAACTGGAAGGGCTTGGTGACCACGCCGACGGTCAGCATGCCGGCCTCGCGGGCGGCCCGGGCGATGACCGGCGCGGCGCCCGTGCCGGTGCCGCCGCCCATGCCGGCGGTGATGAACACCATGTTGGCGTCGTCGAGGTGCTCCAGGATGTCGTCCAGGGCCTCCTCGGCGGCGGCCCGGCCGACGTCCGGCCGAGAGCCGGCGCCCAGGCCCGCCGTCATGTTGCGGCCGAGCTGGATCTTCGCCTCGCACATCGACTGCTTCATCGCCTGCGCGTCGGTGTTGGCGATCATGAACTCGACCCCCTCCAGATTGGAGCGGATCATGTTGTTGACGGCGTTGCCGCCGGCGCCACCGACGCCGACGACGGTGATCCGCGGCCGCAGTTGCGGCTCGGTATCCGGCACGTTCAGGGTCAAAGTCATCGTAGCCTCCGTTCTACCGCTCGGTGTTCCGGCCCGCGTGGCGCCGGTGATGCTGTTGTGCCGGCGTGGCGCCGGCGGCCTTGCCGCCTCGTCTCCCGAGGCCGTCCCCCAGGGGTGGCGGCCGAAGCTAGAAGTGCTGCTTCAGCCATCGCCCGATGCGGCCGATCCTGCCGGCCGCCTCCTCTCCTTCGGCGCCGGCCGTGGCCGGCGCCCTCTGGTCCTGCTGCAGCGCGTAGGCCAGCAGCCCCGCGCCGACGGTGTGGGCCGGGCCGCTGGTCGCCTCGGCCAGGCCGGTCAGGTGGATCGGCCGGCCGATGCGGACCTGCTTGTCCAGCACCAGGGCGGCGAGGTCGCGCATGCCGGGCAGCTGGCTGGCGCCGCCGGTCAGCACGACGCGCCGCCCGCCGGCCTTGTCGAAGCCGCTCGCCTCGAGGCGCGAGCGGACCAGCTCGAAGGTCTCCTCCAGGCGCGGCTGGACGATGCCGACCAGCAGCGAGCGCGGCACCTGCTGGACGTGGCCGTCGTCCTCCTCGCCGACCTGGGGCACGTCGATCGTCGCGTGCTCGTCGGCCGAGGTCGCGATGGCGTGGCCGTAGAGGGTCTTCAGGCGCTCGGCGTGGGCGAGGGTGGTCGAGAGGCCGCGCGCGACGTCGCTGGTCACGTGCTGGCCGCCGACCGGCACGATGTCGGTGTGTACGACGCTGCCCTCGACGAAGACCGCGATCGAGGTCGTGCCGCCGCCCATGTCGATCAGCGTGACGCCGAGCTCCATCTCGTCGGGCACCAGCGCGGCGAGGCCCGAGGCGTAGGGCGAGACGACGAAGGCGGCGATGTCCAGGTGGCAGCGCTGCACGCAGGTCGCGAGGTTGCGCACCGGGCCGCTGGCCGCGGTGACGATGTGCATGTTGACGCCCAGGCGCTCGCCGAACATGCCGCGCGGGTCGCGGATGCCGCGACTGCCGTCGATCGTGTAGCCGACGGGAATCGAGTGGATCAGCTGGCGGCCCTTCTCGGGCTGGCCGAGCAGGCCCTCCAGCTGGTGGCCCTGGTCGAGCGCCCGGTGCAGGTCCTCGTCGCCGACCTCGTGGCCGTCGATCGAGACCTCGACGCTGAGCAGGCGCGAGGCCGGATAGCCGCCGGACAGGCTGACCGCGACCTGCTCGATCTCCTCGCCGGCCATCTGCTCGGCGGCATGGACGGCGGCCAGGATCGCCGTCTCGGCGGCCTCCATGTCGATCACCGCGCCCGCCTTGACCCCGCGGCTGAGCTGCTGGCCGATGCCGACGACGCGCAGCTTCGGCGCCTGGCCCCGTTCCTCCTCGAGCCGCGCGATCAGGCAGCAGATCTTGCTGCTGCCCACGTCGAGGGCCGCGAAGACGCCGGTCGGGTTGCGGCGGGGGCGCTTCTTCATGGCGTTTCTCAGGTCTCCTGGCCCTTGGCGCGCAGCGGCGGGACGCCGCCCCGCGAGGTGCGGACGATCAGTCGGTCGGGCAGCCGCAGGTCGACGACCGCGACGTCGTGGTCGAGCAGGTGCTCCTGGCGGACCATCTGGGCGAAGCGCGACCAGGCGGCCGGTGCGCCGTCCTCGGGCAGGCGCACGTCGATGTTGCCGTCGAGGCGCAGGTTCCAGCGCCGGTCGCCGACCCGGATCGCGGCGGTGACCTTGCCGGCCAGGTCCGGCTCGCCGTTCAGCATCTCGATCAGCTCCGCGGCGTGCGGGGCGGCATCCTCGCCGACGACCAGCAGCAGCTTGGAGAAGCGTCCGGGCGAGACCCCCGGGATGACATCGCCGCGGGTGTCGATCACGGTGATCTTGCCGTCGTGCTGCCAGAGCGCGAGCGGGGTCTTCTCGATCAGGCGGATGAACAGCGTGTCGGGCAGGCGGCGCTCGACCTCGGCGTCGGCGACCCAGGGCAGCTGGTCGAGCCGCTCGCGCGCCTGGCCGGGATCGAACGCCAGGATCGGCATGCCGCGCCGGACGCCGAGCAGGCCGAGCAGCTGGTCCGATTCGGTGTGGCTGCGGCCCTCGACCAGCACGTCGCGGACCTTGAGGCCCAGGTCGCCGGTCAGCTGCAGCGTCGCCTCGCCGGCGGCGCTCGCCGCGCGGTCCAGGATGCCCGAGTGCCAGATCAGGCCGCCTGTGCCGAGCAGCAGCACGACCGGCAGGCCGTAGCCGAGCCAGCGGCCCCAGCGGCGCGGCCTGCGGGCCGCGGGACGCCGGCCTGACCTGGCATTCGGGCGGCCGCGCACCGGCGGGCGCGGCCGGGCGGTCGGGTTCGCGCCGGAGGCGCCTTTTGCACGGCTCAGTCGCATGCGGCTTGCTCCAGCATCCAGCCGATCAGCTCGGGAAAGGAGATGCCGAGGTGGGCGGCCTGTTCGGGGACTAGGCTGAGCGGCGTCATGCCCGGCTGGGTGTTGACCTCGAGCAGGTAGAGGCCGCCGGCCTCGCCCTGTCCGGGACGGTCGTCGTAGCGGAAGTCGGCGCGGCTGACGCCGCGGCAGCCGAGCGCGCGATGGGCCGCGACCGCCTCGTCCATCGCCTGGTCGTAGATCGCCTGCGGCACCGGCGCCGGCACCAGGTGCTCGGTCTTGCCCTCGGTGTACTTGGCCTCGTAGCTGTAGAAGCCCTGCTTGGGCCTGAGCTCGGTGACCGCCAGCGCCCGGTCGCCCATGACCGCGACGGTCAGCTCGCGGCCCGGGATATAGGGCTCGACCAGGACCGCATCGCCGTAGGGCCACGCGCCGTCGTGGATCGCCGGCTTGTTGTCGCCCGGCTGCACGATCGTCACGCCGACCGAGGAGCCCTCGTCGATCGGCTTGACGACGTAGGGGCGCGGCATCGGATCGCCGGCCTCGACGAGCGAGCGGTGCAGCACCTCGCCGCCCGGGCAGCGCAGTCCGGCCGCCTCGAAGACCCGCTTGGCGGTCGGCTTGTCCATGGCCAGCGCCGAGGCCAGCACGCCGGAGTGGGTGTAGGGGATGTCGAGCAGGTTCAGCAGGCCCTGGACGCAGCCGTCCTCGCCCCAGCGGCCGTGCAGGGCGTTGAGCACCACGTCCGGCCGCGGCGTCAGTGCCGCTACCAGGCCGGCGACGTCGCGGGTGACGTCGATCGCGACGACCTCGTGGCCGAGCGAGCGGGCCGCCGCCGCGCACTCCCGGCCGCTGGACAGCGAGACCTCGCGCTCGGCCGAGAAACCGCCGTAGAGCATGGCGACGCGCAGTTTCCTGCCTTCGGTCATGACCTGCCTCCCTGGCCGATCGCCTCGACTTCGCCGATCCGCTTGATCTCCCACTGCAGCTCGATGCCGGTCGCCTCCTTGACGCGCCGGCGGACTTCCTCGCCCAGGCCCTCCAGGTCGGCGGCGGTCGCCGTGCCGGTGTTGATCAGGAAGTTGCAGTGCTTCTCCGAGACCTGGGCGCCGCCCTTGCGCAGGCCGCGGCAGCCGGCGCGGTCGACCAGCTGCCAGGCGCGCTCGCCGGGCGGGTTCTTGAAGGTGCTGCCGCCGGTGCGGCTGCGGATCGGCTGGCTCTCGGCGCGGGCCTGCTGGATCTCGCTCATCCGGCGCGCGATGGCGGCGGCATCGTCGGGATGGCCGCGCAGCCGGGCGGCGACGAAGATCCAGTCGGCCGGAACCTCGCAGTGGCGGTAGCTCAGGCCCATCTCGGCCGGCGTCAGGCGGTGCGGCGTGCCGTCCGGGCCGAGGGCCTCCGCCCAGACCAGGACGTCCTTGATCTCGCGGCCGTAGGCGCCGGCGTTCATGCGCAGGGCGCCACCGATCGTGCCGGGCACGCCGACCAGGAACTCCAGGCCGCCGATGCCGGCGCGCGCCGCGGCCTGGGCGACGTTGATGTCGAGCGCGCCGGCGCCGCAGGTGACCTCGCTGGCCCCGGTCTCGCCCCCGGCGATCTCGATCCCGGCGAAGTCGCGGCCGAGGCGCAGCACCACGCCGCGCACGCCGCCGTCGCGGATCAGCAGGTTCGAGGCGACGCCGACGACCGTGATCGGCACGTCGGCCGGCTTGGCCTTCAGGAAGGCGATCAGGTCGTCGCGATCGGCCGGGCGGAAGGCGACCTCGGCCGGGCCGCCGACCCGGAACCAGGTGACGCCGGCCAGCGGCGCCAGCTCGGTCAGGCGGCCGCGCACGGCCGGCAGCCGCTCGATCAGGCGCGGGGCCGCGGTCGCGGCGGCGGCGCTCATCGGCCGCCTCCCGGCGCGGGCAGCGCCTCGAGCTCGCCGGGCAGGGCGTTGGCCCAGGCGGTGATGTTGCCGGCGCCCAGGCAGACCACCAGATCGCCCGGCCGGGCGATGCCGGCGACGGTCTCGGCCAGCGCCTCCGGCGCGGACAGCGGCAGGACGCGGCGGTGGCCGTGGGCGCGCAGGCCGGCGACCAGGTGCTCCTTGTCGGCGCCCTCGATCGGCGCCTCGCCGGCCGCATAGACGTCGGCGACGATGACCGCGTCGGCGTCGTTGAAGCAGCGGCAGAACTCCTCGAACAGGCCGGCGAGCCGCGAGTAGCGGTGCGGCTGGACCACGGCGATGACCCGCTTGGCCGCGGTCTGGCGCGCGGCACGCAGCACCGCGGCGATCTCGACCGGGTGGTGGCCGTAGTCGTCGATGACCGTGATGCCGTGCGCCTCGCCGGTGCGGGTGAAGCGCCGCTTGACCCCGCCGAAGCGCGCCAGCGCCTCGCGGATCGAGGCCTCCGGCAGGCCCATCTCCTGGGCCACGGCGATCGCCGCCAGGGCGTTCTGCACGTTGTGCTGGCCGAACATCGGCAGGCGCAGGTCGGCGAGGCGCTGCTCCGTGCCGAAGCGGCGGTCGGTGATCACGGCGTCGAAGCGGGCGCCGGCGGCGTCGAGCACCAGCTTGTCGGCGCGCACCTCGGCCTGGGGCGAGAAGCCGTAGGTGACGATGCGCCGGTCCTCGATGCGGCCGATCAGGCCCTGGACTGCGGGATGGTCGAGGCAGAGCACGGCGAAGCCGTAGAAGGGGATGTTCTCGACGAAGGCCTCGAAGGCCTCGTGCAGCTTCTCGACCGAGCCGTAGTGGTCCAGGTGCTCGGGGTCGATGTTGGTGACCAGCGCGATCGTCGCCGGCAGCTTGGTGAAGGTGCCGTCGCTCTCGTCGGCCTCGACGACCATCCAGTCGCCCTCGCCCAGGCGGGCGTTGGTGCCGTAGGCGTTGATGATGCCGCCGTTGATCACCGTCGGGTCGAGCCCGGCGCCGTCGAGCAGGGCCGCGACCATCGAGGTCGTGGTCGTCTTGCCGTGGGTGCCGCCGACGGCGATCGACCACTTGAGGCGCATCAGCTCGCCGAGCATCTCGGCGCGGCGCACCACCGGGACGAAGCGGGCGCGCGCGGCCTGGACCTCGGGATTGTCGGGCTTCACGGCCGAGGAGATCACCACGACCGTCGCCTCGCCCAGGTTCTCGGCCCGGTGGCCGACCTCGACGGTGATGCCGAGGCCGCGCAGGCGCTTGACGTTGGCGTTGTCGGCCTGGTCGCTGCCCTGCACCTGGTAGCCGAGGTTGTGCAGGATCTCGGCGATGCCGGACATGCCGATGCCGCCGATGCCGACGAAGTGGATCATGCCGATGTCGAGGGGAAGCGCCCTCATGCGGCCGCCTCCTTTCCCGTCTTGTCGGCCGGCCGCTGCTGGCCGTCGCCGTCCAGCGCGTCGGCGACCAGGTCGGCCAGCCGCTCGGCGGCGTCGGGCTCGGCGAAGGCGCGGGCGGCGGTCGAGGCGCGGGCCAGGGTGCCCGGGTCGGACAGCAGGGCGGCGACGCGCTCGGCCAGGCGCTCGGGGGTCAGGTCGTGCTGCGGCATGACCCAGCCGCCGCCGGCCCGGGCGAAGGCATGGGCGTTGCCGGTCTGGTGGTCGTCGGCGGCGTAGGGGTAGGGCACCAGGATTGCCGGCCGTCCGGCCGCGGCCAGCTCGCTGACCGTCGAGGCGCCGGCGCGGCAGACCAGCAGGTGGGCGGCCGCCAGGCGCTCCGGCATGTCGTCGAAGAAGCTCCTGAGGTCGCAGTCGATGCCGCAGCCGCGATAGGTCTCGGCGACCGCCTCCAGGTCGTCGCCGCGGACCTGCTGGGCGACCAGCAGGCGGCGCTTCAGCTCGGCCGGCAGGCGGCACAGCGCCTTGGGCAGCAGCTCGTTGAAGACGCGCGCGCCCTGGCTGCCGCCGGTCACCAGCAGGCGCAGCCGGTCGTCCTTGCCCGGCAGGGCGAAGGGCTTGCGGCCGACCGCGGCGATGGCGGCGCGCACCGGGTTGCCGGTGACCCTGAGGCGCCCGGCGGCGCTCTCCAGGCCGCTGGTCTCGGGGAACGACAGGCCGATCGCCTTGGCGCGCCCGGCGAGCAGCCGGTTGGCGCGGCCGGCGATCTGGTTCTGCTCGTGCAGCACGATCGGGATGCGCCGGCGGTGGGCGGCCAGGATCGTCGGCACCGAGGGGTAGCCGCCGAAGCCGACCGCGACCGCGGGCTTCAGCCGGCCGAGCCGCGACCAGGCCTCGAAGGTGCCGTAGGCCAGCTTGGCGAAGCCGCGCAGCTTGCGCACGACGCTGCCGCCGGCGAGGCCCGCGGCCGAGATGCGGTAGACCTCGACCTGCGGCAGGTCGGGGCCGAAGCCGCCGCCGCGCTCGTCGGTGATCAGCGCGACCCGCCAGCCCCGCGCCAGCAGCGCCTGGGCCAGGGCCTTGGCCGGGAACAGGTGGCCGCCGGTGCCGCCCGCGGCCAGCACGGCGAGGCGGCGCGTGCTCTTCTTCGCCGCGGTCATGGCTGGCCTCCCTGGCCGGCGTTGCGGCGGGTCAGCGCCAGCGCCATGCCCATGCCGACCGAGAGCGCGATCAGCGACGAGCCGCCGTAGCTGACGAAGGGCAGGGTCATGCCCTTGGTCGGGATCAGGTGCAGCGACGAGCTCATGTTGATCAGGGCCTGCAGGCCGAACTGGGTGAACAGGCCGGCCGCCGACAGCAGGACGAAGAGGTTGTTCTCGCGCAGCGCCCGGCCGAAGCCGCGCAGCATCACGAAGGCGAAGAGCGCGACCAGCAGCAGGCAGGCCAGCAGGCCCAGCTCCTCGCCGCAGACCGCGAAGACGAAGTCGGCGTGGGCGTCGGGCAGCACCTCCTTGACCCGGCCCTCGCCCGGGCCCAGGCCGAACAGCCCGCCGTCGGCGAAGGCCTCCATCGAGCGGTCGATCTGGTAGCGGTCGCCGGCCGCCGGATCGAGGAAGGAGTCGATGCGCTGGGCGACGTGCGGGAACAGGAAGTAGGCGCCGCCGATGCCGGCGAGGCCGGCGATCGCGAAGGCGATCACCAGGAACCAGGGCAGGCCGGCCAGGAAGAACTCGACGCCGAAGATCGTGCTGATCACCACGGTCTGGCCGAGGTCCGGCTGCATCAGCAGCAGGGCGACCATCAGCGCCCAGAGCGCGCAGGCCGCGGCCCAGCCGGGGAACTGGCGGTGCTCCTGGCCGAGCGCGAACATCCAGCCGGTGGCGACGGCGAAGCAGGGCTTGGCGAACTCGGAGGCCTGGATCGAGAAGCCGCCGAGGTCGATCCAGCGCACCGCGCCCTTGATCTCGGTGCCGACGAAGGGCGTCAGGATCAGCAGCACCAGGCTGCCGATCAGGCCGAGCACGCCGAAGCGCCGGATCCAGCGCGGATTGAACAGCGAGACGCCGAGCATCAGCGCGATCGCCAGCGGCTGCAGCACCAGCTGGCGCTTGGCCAGGGAGAAGGTGGCGAGGCCGATGCGCTCGGAGACCGCCGGCGAGGCGGCGACGATCAGCACGGCGCCGAAGGCCATCAGCACGAAGAGGGCGGCCAGCGTCCAGCGGTCGATGGTCCACCACCAGCGCCCGATGATCGAGGTGTCGCCGCGTCCGTAGCTCGGGGTCATGCCGTGCCTCCCGCCGCCGGGGCGGCCAGGGCCGCCGGCTCGCCGCGCGTGCCGGGGATCGCCGCGACGGCCTCGCGGAACAGGTCGCCGCGCTGCTCGAAGGAGGCGAACTGGTCGAAGGAGGCGCAGGCCGGCGACAGCAGCACGACCGCGCCCGGACGGCCGTCGCGCCGCGCCGCCTCGGTCGCCGCGGCGAGCGCCGTCGCCAGGTCGCCGCAGCGCCGGTAGGGCAGCTTGCCCTCGAGGAAGGCCGCGAAGGCGGGCTCCGACTCGCCGATCAGGAAGGCCTCGACGACATGGCCGAACCAGGGCTCCAGGCCCGAGAGCCCGGTCTCCTTCGCGCGCCCGCCGACGATCCAGTAGATCGCGTCGTAGCAGGCCAGGGCCTTGGCCGCGGCATCGGCGTTGGTCGCCTTGGAATCGTTGACGTAGGCGATGCCCTCGATGGTCTCGACCAGCTCCTGGCGGTGCGGCAGGCCGGCGAAGCTGCGGATGCAGGCGGCGGCGGTCGCGCCGTCGAGCCCGATCGCGCGGCAGGCGGCGTAGGCGGCGGCGGCGTTCTGCCAGTTGTGCCGGCCGGGCAGGGTCGCGACCTCGCGCAGGTCGAGCGCCGGCACCGCCTGGCCCTCCGAGTCGTCGTAGAGCGCGCCGTCCAGCACGTAGACGCCGCCGGCGACGGCGCGCTCGGCCGAGATCGGCCGGACCACCTGGTGGCCGGCCTCGAGCAGCTCGCGGTGGATCGCGCGGCAGGTCTCGTCGTCGACGCCGATCACGGCGGTGCGCGGCCGGCTCTGGCGGCGGAAGATGTTGCGCTTGGCGGCGACGTAGCCGGCCATGCCGCCGTGGCGCTCCAGGTGGTCGGGCGTGATGTTGAGCAGGACGGCGACGTCGAAGGTGATCGAGAAGGTGATCTCCAGGGCGTAGCTCGACATCTCCAGCACGTGGATGCCGTCCATGCCGACCCGCTCGAGGGCGGTCGCCGGCGTGCCCAGGTTGCCGCCGACGTCGACCTGGCGGCCGGAGAGCTGCAGGATGTGGCCGATCAGCGCCGTCGTCGTCGACTTGCCGTTGGTGCCGGTGACGCCGACGTAGCGGGCGTCCGGATCGGCGCGGCCGAGCAGCTCGATCTCGCCGATGATCTCGACCTTGTGCTCGCGCGCCAGGGCGGCGACCGGGTGCGGCGCCGGGTGCTCGTGCGGGATGCCCGGGCTGATCACCAGGGTGACCGGCTCGTCCCAGCTGGCGCGGTAGAGGTCGACCAGGTTGATGCCGGCCGCGCGGGCACGGGCGCGCGTGTCCTCGTTGTCGTCCCAGGCCCAGACCTCGGCACCCGAGCGCTGCAGCGCCTCGGCGGCGGCCAGGCCGGACTTGCCGAGACCGAGGACGGCGACCACGAAGCCTTCGAAGAAGGACAGCTCGATCATGGCCTCACCTGAGCTTCAGGGTCGAGAGGCCGACGAGGGCCAGGATCACGGCGATGATCCAGAAGCGGATGACCACGGTCGGCTCGGCCCAGCCCTTCTTCTCGAAGTGATGGTGCAGCGGCGCCATGCGGAACACGCGCTTGCCGGTCAGCTTGAAGGAGGCGACCTGGACGATGACCGAGACGGTCTCCAGCACGAACAGGCCGCCGATCATGGCCAGCACCAGCTCGTGCTTGACGATCACCGCGATGGTGCCGAGCGCGCCGCCGCAGGACAGCGAGCCGGTGTCGCCCATGAAGACCATGGCCGGCGGCGCGTTGAACCAGAGGAAGCCGAGGCTGGCGCCGACCAGCGCGCCGCAGAAGACCGCGAGCTCGCCGGTGCCGGCGACGTAGTGGATCTGCAGGTAGTCGGCGAAGCGCACGTTGCCGACCAGGTAGGCGATCAGGGCGAAGCAGGCGGCCGCGATCATCACCGGCACGATGGCCAGGCCGTCCAGGCCGTCGGTCAGGTTGACCGCGTTCGAGGCGCCGACCATGACGAAGATGGCGAAGGCCCCGAAGAAGACGCCGAGGTGGATCAGCAGGTTCTTGAAGAAGGGCACGGTCAGCTGGTTGCGCAGCTCCTCCGGGCTCAGCCAGACGATGGCGATCACCGCGACCAGCGAGATCGCGACCTGGCCGGCCAGCTTCAGCTTGCCGGGCAGGCCGCGGTGGCTGCGCTTGGTCAGCTTCAGGTAGTCGTCGCCGGCGCCGAGCAGGCCGAAGCCGATGGTCACGAACAGCACGATCCAGACGTAGGCGTTCGACAGGTCGGCCCAGAGCAGGGTCGAGACGGTCAGCGCCGCGAGGATCAGCACGCCGCCCATGGTCGGCGTGCCCTGCTTGGTCAGCAGGTGGCTCTCCGGGCCGTCGGTGCGGATCGGCTGGCCCTCGCGCTGACGTGCGCGCAGGCCGCGGATGACGTGGGGGCCGAAGACGAAGGCGAAGAGCAGGGCGGTCAGCACCGCGCCTCCGGTCCTGAAGGTCAGGTAGCGGAACAGGTTGAAGACGACGAACTCGTCGGCGAGCGGGGCGAGGAGGTTGAGCATCGGTGCCGCCTCAGTTCCCGTTGGCCGCGCGCGGCGGCACCTGATCGTCGTCGTCGCGGCCCTCCAGCGCGTCGAGCGCCTCGATCACCGCGGCCATGCGGCTGCCCAGCGAGCCCTTGACCAGGACCGCGTCGCCGGGCCTGAGCTCGGCGACGACGCGGGCGGCGAGCGCGCGGGAGTCGGGCTCGTGCGCGCCCAGCCGGCCGGCCGGCAGGATCTTCGCCAGCTCGCCCATCATCGGGCCGCAGCAGTAGAGCCTGTCGATGCCGTAGACCTCGAGCGGGCGGGCCAGGGCGCGGTGGTAGTCGGCGGCGGCCGCGCCCAGCTCGAGCATGTCGCCGAGCACCGCGACGCGCCGGCCGCCGGGGCCGAGGGCCGCCTTGGCGAGCACCGAGAGCGCCGCCTCGACCGACTTCGGGTTGGCGTTGTAGCTCTCGTCGATCAGCAGGCAGGGGCCGCCGGGCAGCTCCAGCTTGCGCCGTGCGCCGCGGCCCTTCAGCGGCTTCAGGCGCGCCAGCTCGGCGGCGGCCTCGCCCAGGTCGGCGCCGGCCAGGCGCGCCGCGCCGAGCACGGCCAGGGCGTTGAAGACGTGGTGCTCGCCGGGCAGCGACAGGCAGAACTCGATCGGCTCGCCGAAGACCACGGCCGAGACCGCGCTGCAGGTCGCGTAGAGGTCGGCCGAGACCAGCCGGATCTCGGCCTGGGGATGGCGGCCGAAGCCGACGACCCGGCCGATGCCGGCCTTGCGGGCGTGGCTCTGCAGGCGCTCGTACTGGGCGTCGTCGCGCGGCAGCACCGCGGCACCCGAGGCCGGCATGCCGAGGAAGATCTCGGCCTTGGCGTCGGCGATCGCCTCCTGGCTGCCGAGGTACTCGATGTGCGCCAGGCCGATGTTGGTGATGACTGCGATCTCCGGGCGCACCAGGCGGGTCAGCGCGGCGATCTCGCCGGCGTGGTTCATGCCCAGCTCGAAGATGCCGAAGGCGGCCTCGCGCGGCAGGCGGGCGAGCGACAGCGGCACGCCCCAGTGGTTGTTGAAGCTGGCCGCGTTGGCGTAGGCCAGGCCGCGGGTCGACAGGCAGGCGCGCAGGGCGTCCTTGGTGCCGGTCTTGCCGGCCGAGCCGGTGACCGCGAGGATCCGGGCGCTGCTGCGGTCGCGCCCGGCGCGGCCGAGTGCGCGCAGCGCGTCCAGCGTGTCCTCGACCAGCAGCAGCGGCGCGCCGGCCGGCAGCCCCTCGGGCAGGCGGTGCACCAGGGCCGCGGCGGCGCCCTTCTCGAGGGCCTTGGCGACGAAGTCGTGGCCGTCGAAGCTCGGTCCCGCGAGCGCGACGAAGAGGTCGCCGGCGAGCAGGCTGCGGCTGTCGATCGAGACGCCGTGGGCCTGCCAGCCGTCGGGGCCCGTGCCGCCGGTGGCGGCCAGCGCCTCGCGGGCGGTCCAGAGCGGCTGGCGGAGGTCGTCGGTCATGCCCGGCCTCCCGTCGGTGCGCCCGAGCCGAGCCTGGCGATCGCGTCGGCGGCGACCAGGCGGTCGTCGAACGGCAGGACGCGATCGCCGACGATCTGGCCGGCCTCGTGGCCCTTGCCGGCGATCACCAGGGCGTCGCCGGGCTCCAGCAGCGCGACGGCCTGCTCGATCGCCTTGCGGCGGTCGCCGACCTCAAGCGCGCCGGGCGCGGCGACCAGGACCTGGGCGCGGATCGCCGCCGGCGGCTCGCTGCGCGGGTTGTCGTCGGTGACGATCGCCAAGTCGGCGTTGGCGACGGCCGCCTCGCCCATCAGCGGGCGCTTGCCGGGATCGCGGTCGCCGCCGGCGCCGAAGACCACCAGCAGGCGGCCCGCGGTGTGCGGCCGCACGGCCTTCAGCACGGTCTCGATGGCGTCGGGGGTGTGGGCGTAGTCGACGTAGACCAGGCCGCCGGCCGGCGTGCTGCCGACCAGCTCGACGCGGCCCGGCACGCCGCTCAGCTTCTCCAGGGCGGCGACCGCCTGGCAGGGCGCGACCGCCGGCTCGGCGAGCACCAGGCCGAGCGCCGCCAGGGCGTTCCAGGCCTGGAAGGTGCCGGCGACGGGCAGGGCGACCGTCACCTCCTTGCCGAGCACCTCCAGGGTCAGCACCAGGCGCCCGCTCTCCGGCGCCAGGGCCTTCAGCCTCAGGTCGGCGCCGTCGCGGCCGTAGGCGATGACCCGCTGGCCGCGCCCGCGGCAGAGCGCGCCCAGCTCCTCGAACTCGGGCACGTCGGCGTTCAGGACGGCGGTGCCGCCTTCCGGCAGCAGCTCGGCGAAGAGGCGCTTCTTGGCGGCCAAGTAGCCGGCCATCGTGCCGTGGTAGTCGAGATGGTCGCGCGACAGGTTGGTGAAGGCGGCGGCCGAGAGGCGCACGCCGTCGAGCCGGAACTGGTCGAGGCCGTGGCTCGAGGCCTCCATGCAGAGGTGCTCGAAGCCGGCGGTCTCGAGGTCGGCGAGGCAGCGCGCCAGCTCGACCGGATCGGGCGTGGTCAGCGCCTTCGGCGCGTCGGCGCGCGGCGGCACCAGGCCGAGCGTGCCCAGGCTGGCGGCCGGCCAGCCGAGCAGCTCCCAGAGCTGCCGGGTGAAGCTGGCCACCGAGGTCTTGCCGTTGGTCCCGGTGACCGCGGCGATGGTGCGCGGCTGGCGGCCGTGGAAGGTCGCGGCCATCTGCGCCAGCGCGCGGCGCGGCTGGCTGTCCTCGATCAGCGCGATCGCACGGCCGTAGTCCTTGAGCCGCGTGCCGGCCGGCGCCAGCACGGCGCTGGCGCCGCGCGAGACCGCCTCGTCGATGTAGTCGCGGCCGTCGTAGCGGGTGCCCGGGATCGCCGCGAACAGCCAGCCGGGCTCGACGCGGCGGCTGTCCGCCGTCAGGCCCAGGATCTCGGTGTTCGCGACCGTCGCGGTCATGCCTCTTGCTCTCTCCTCTCCGGTCAGCTCAGCGAGCCGCAAGTTCCGTCCCCCGGTAGACCACCGGGACGATCTTCCGCTCGGTGTCGAGCTCGTCGTCGCCGCGCCGCGGCGCGATGCCGAGCAGGGGCGCGATGCGCTCGACGACACGGCTGACGACCGGGGCGGTGACCCAGCCGCCGGTCGCGTAGCCGTAGGTCGCCTTGATGCCCTTCGGCTCGTCGACCATGGCGAAGATGACGTACTGGGGATCGTCCATCGGGAAGGCGCCGATGAAGCTCGCGATGCGCTTGTTCTTGGCGTAGCCGCCCTTGGGCGAGGGCTTGTCGGCGGTGCCGGTCTTGCCGCCGACCAGGTAGCCCGGCGCGTCGGCCTTGCGGCCGGTGCCCTTCTCGACCACCAGCCGCATCAGCCAGCGCATCTGTCGCGAGGTCTCTTCGGTCAGCACCCGGGTCACCCGGCCCCGCTGGTCGGGCGTGCGGTGCATCAGCGTCAGCGTCGGCAGCTCACCGCCGTTGGCGATCGCCGCCGTCGCGCGCACAACCTGCAGCGGAGTCACGGCGATGCCTTGGCCGTAGGACGCCGTCATGGTGTTGATCTCGCGCCAGGGATGGGGCAGCAGCGGCTCGCCGGTCTCGGGCAGCTCGTACTTCAGCCGCTTGGTCAGGCCGAGCGCGCCGTAGAAGGCCAGCAGCCGGTCGGTGCCGGCCTCCATGGCCATGTGCACCGTGCCGATGTTGCTGGAATGCATGATGATCTCGGGGATCGAGATGGTCCCCTTGATCGGGTGGTAGTCGTTGATCCGGAAGCGGCCGACGCGGATCGGATGGGTGACGTCGAAGCCGTCGGTCAGGTGCACCACGCCGGAATCGAGCGCCATCGCCGCGGTGGCCAGCTTGAACACCGAGCCCATCTCGTAGACGCCGAGGCTGGCCCGGTTGAAGCGCGCCGCCGGGCCGGCGGCGGCCGGATCGTTCGGATCGAAGGTCGGCAGCGAGACCATCGAGAGGATCTCGCCGGTGTGGGCGTCGACCACCAGGCCGGCGGCGCCGATGCCGTCGAAGGTCTTCATCGCGGCCGACAGCTCCTCGGCCATGATGTACTGGATGCGCAGGTCGATCGAGAGGCGCAGCGGCGTGCGGCCGTCGGACAGCAGGCCGTTCTCGGCGCTCTCCATGCCGGCGATGCCGTGGCCGTCGATGTCGGTCAGGCCGACCACCTGGCTGACCAGGGAGCCGTGCGGATAGACCCGCGTCTCCTCGCGCTGGAAGCGCACGCCCGGGATGCCCAGGCGGTTGACCGCCGCCATCTCGCGCGGGGTGATGTGGCGCTTGATCCAGATGAAGCTGCGGTCGCTGGCGAGGCGGTCGCGGATCTCGCCCGGGTCGATGTCGGGCAGCGCCGTGGCCAGGCGGCTCGCGGCCAGCACCGGATCGCGGATCTCGTGCGGATTGGCGTAGATCGAGGCGACCGGCAGGGTCGTCGCCAGGATCTCGCCGTTGCGGTCCAGGATCGCCGCGCGAGTCGGGCGCAGCTCGTCGGCGCTCGGCGCCTCGGCGCGCAGCGGCTCGCCGACGGCGCCGAACAGCGACAGGTCGATCAGCCGCCCGGCGACGCCCAGGAAGGCGAGCGCGAAGACGAAGCCGGCGACCAGCAGGCGGGTGCGGCCGACCTCGAGGGCGGTCTTGGTCTGGCCGTCGAGCTCGACGACCCAGCCGTTGTTGGGGCCGAGATCGCGCCCGCAGGGGGTGACGCGCGCGACCCGGGCGCTGCTCTTGCGGTGCGGCCCGATCATCGCTTGGACTCCGAGACGGGGGTGATGGCGAGCTTGCCGCCCGGGAGGCCGGCCGAGGCCACGCTGGTCGAGCCGGTGCCGACCGTGGTGACGCTCGGCAGCTGCTGCGGCTTGGCCGGCGGCAGCAGCTTGTCGAGGGCGACCGGCACGCGGTCGAAGTCCTCGGGCCGCGGCGGCAGGCGGTCGACGGAGACGATCTGCTGCGGCGTCATCGGCTTCAGGCCCAGGTACTTCTCGGCCAGGGCCTCGATGCGCGAGGGCTGGTTGAGGTAGCTCCACTCGGCGCGCAGCACCTCGATCGTCTCGCGCTCCTGGTGGATCTGCCGCTCGGTCGTCAGCAGCTGGTCCTCGAGGGTCTGGACCTTGTGCTTGGTCTCGAAGAGGGCCGCGACCGCGACGCCTGCGACGACCAGCCAGAAGAGATAGGACCAGCGCATGGCCGTCACGCCTCCCCGGCCGCGGCTGCATGGGCCGGCATGGCGGTGCGTTCGGCGGCGCGCAGCCGGGCCGAGCGGGCGCGCGGATTGGCGCGCGCCTCGGCCTTGCCGGGCTGCAGCGCCTGGCGGTGCAGCAGGGCGAAGCTGCCGCCGGTCTCCTCGATGCCCGGCGGCAGGTGCCGTGAGCCGCGCGCGGCGGTGCCGCTGCGCTGGCGCAGGAAGGTCTTGACTAGGCGGTCTTCCAGGGAGTGGAAGGCGACCACCGCGAGCCGGCCGCCCGGCGCCAGCATGCGCTCCGCCGCGGCGAGCCCGCGCTCGAGCTCGCCGAGCTCGTCGTTCACGTAGAGGCGCAGCGCCTGGAAGGTCCGGGTCGCCGGATCGAGTCCGTCCTTGGCCGGCTTGACCACCGAGCGGACGATCTCGGCCAGCTCCAGGGTGCGCTCGATCGGCTTGGCGGCGCGCGCGGCGACGATGGCCCGGGCGATCTGGCGCGAGCGGCGCTCTTCGCCGTAACGGTAGATGACGTCGGCCAGCTCGGCCTCGGGCAGCTCGTTGACGACCTCGGCGGCGGTCGGTCCGTCCCGGCCCATGCGCATGTCGAGCGGCCCGTCGAAGCGGAACGAGAAGCCGCGCTCGGCGACGTCGAGCTGGGGCGAGGAGACGCCGAGGTCGAGGGTCACGCCGTCGACCGGGCGGGCGGTCACCAGGCGGTCCATCTCGCCGAAGCGGCCCTCGATCAGCGCCAGGCGGCCGCGGTAGCCCTCGGCCAGGCGGCGGCCGTGGGCGATCGCCTCGGGATCGCGGTCGATGCCGATGACCCGGCAGTCGGCAGCCTCGAGGATGCCGATGGCATAGCCGCCGCGTCCGAAGGTGCCGTCGACGTAGAGGCCGCCGTCGCGCGGTGCCAGGGCGGCCAGCACCTCGGCGAGCATGACCGGCTTGTGGCTCTCGGCCACGGCGGGAGCCGGCTGGGTGCCCTGGTCGGACGAGCGGGGGGCGGGGGAGCGGCGACGGGCGGTCATGCGTCGCTCCTCGGGCGGGCGCCGGGCAGGCGCAGGGACAGGCCCTTGTCGCGGGCCTGGGCGCGGCGCTCGGCCTGGTTGCGGGCCAGGGCCTCGGGCTGCCAGATGCGGAAGGTCTTGCCCATGCCGACGAAGGCGGCGGTGTCGGCGATGCCGGCCATCTCGAGCAGGTCGGGCGGCAGCTGGATGCGGCCGTTGGCGTCCCAGGCGAGCTCGCTGCTGGTGCCGAAGATGACGTCGGAGAGGGCCTGCTGCTCGTCCGAGAACAGCTCGTAGTCGTCAACCGAGCTGACCAGCTCGGTCATGAAGGCCATGGCGCAGCCTTCGATCGCGTCGACCTTGTAGGACGGGAAGCAGACGACGCCCTTGAAGGCGTCCTCGGCCAGCACCTGCCGGAAGGCAGCCGGGACCGAGACGCGCCCTTTCGCGTCGATCTTGTTGATGTGGGTGCCGAGGAACGGCTGCCTCACCCTGGGTCTCCCGCCTGACGCCGCGGCCCGTCGTGAGCGTTTTCACTGGGGCCGCCCCCTCCCGGCGCGTCCCGCACCGTGCCCGCCCGCACAATGCCCCTGGGACGGCAATCGCCGTTATAGGATATCGTGGGATATCATGGGCAGACATGGGCGTCAATGGCGGTTCAAGTATTCTGCAGCCTCTCTGAAGTTGTCGAAACAGTGTATGAAAAGTTATCGAGCTGCTCCAGGTGGGCTGTTGCTGCCACTGGGACCTCTCGCGTCAATGGAGGCCATCCGATAACTTTTGTTCCTCTTATGTTCTCATGAGGTCGAGCGATCCTAGTCGGCAGAGTGAGAACGCCAGACGGCCTGTAAGCCGGGTTCTGTCCAGGGCCGGGCCTCGCGGCCGCGGCCCCTGGATGGCCATTCATCTGGGACGCCCGTCGCCGGGCGCCTCGCGCGACCTACCCGGACGACGGCGCGGAAACCGCCCGGCCTTGCGGCCTGTCGTCCCTACTCGGTCTTGCTCCCGGTGGGGTTTGCCGTGCCGGTCCCGTTACCGGGCCCGCGGTGCGCTCTTACCGCACCCTTTCACCCTTACCCGGCGGTGGGTCCCCGTGAGGGGCCGCCGGGCGGTTTGCTTTCTGTGGCACTTTCCCTGGGGTCGCCCCCGCCGGGCGTTACCCGGCACCGTCTTCCCGTGGAGCCCGGACTTTCCTCCCCCGCCCCGGGGCGAGCCCCGAAAGTGAAGGCGGCCATCCGGCCGTCTGGCGTGGGCTGGGATGTAGGCGCTGCGCGGCGCCGGGTCAATCAGAGCAGCGCGCTCAGCGCGCCGAGGCGGCCCGCCGTCTCGGCGTCGAGCGCGCCGGTCACCGCGGCCGGCCGGAAGTGGCGCTGGAAGGCACGCAGCACCGCCGCGGGGTCCTGGTCGAGATAGCTGTAGCCGAAGCCGGCGAGCTGCCGGCGCGCGCGCTCCGGGTCGGGCTCGAGCGGCGCGGCCTCAGCCGGCCAGAGGCCGATGCCGGCGGCGGCCAGGCGCGGCCAGTCGAACAGCTCGCCCGGATCCTCCTTGCGCAGCGGCGCCACGTCGCTGTGGCCGAGCACCTGGCGCGGCGGGACCGGGTGGCGCTCCAGGATGCCGAGGCACAGCTCGATCAGGCTGGTCATCTGGGCCTCCGGGAAGGCGCGGTAGCCCCATTCGTGGCCGGGGTTGACCAGCTCGATGCCGATCGAGCGGGCGTTGACCTCGGCCCGGCCGCGCCACTCCGCATGGCCGGCGTGCCAGGCCCGGCGATGCTCCTCGACCAGCTGCACGACCCGGCCGTCCTCGTCGACCAGGTAGTGGGCGCTGACCTTGGCGGCGGGATCGCAGAGCCGCTCCAGCGCGGCGGCCGCGCTCGGCATGCCGGTGTAGTGCAGCAGCAGGATCTCGACGGCCTGGCCCGGCGGCCGGGCGTCGTGGTTGGGCGAGGGCTGCCGGTCCATCGCGCCGCTCCGCCGCTCAGACCCGCTCGGCGACCGGATCGGCGGTGGTCGGCCGGCGCACCACGATGATGCCGACGCCCGCGACGACCAGCGCGCCGCCGATCAGCAGCAGCAGGTTCAGGCTCTCGCCGAGCGCCAGCACGCCGGAGGCGGCACCGAAGATCGGCAGCAGCAGGGTGAAGGGCATGGCGACGGTTACCGGATGGCGCTTGAGCAGCCAGTACCAGGCACCATAGCCGACGATCATCACGACCAGGCTGGTATAGGCGACGGCCGACCAGGCCAGCCAGCTGGCGTTCGCGAGCGCCGCCCTCTGGCCGTGCTCGAGCAGCAGCGAGCCGAGCGCGAGCTGGGGCGTCGCGAAGAGCGACATCCAGCCGGCGATGGTCCAGCCCGAGAGGTCGTGCAGCGTCTTGACCAGCACGTTGGAGATCGCCCAGATCAGCGCCGCGCCGACGACCAGGCCGAGCGACAGGTAGCTGCCGTCGAGCCGCGGCTGGCCGGCGACCACGGCGACGCCGGCGAAGGCGATGGCCATGCCGAGGCCGCGCCGCCAGCCGATCCGGTCCTTGAGGAAGACGGCGGCGAGCAGCGAGGCGAAGGGTACCTGCAGCTGGATCGCGATCGCCGCGGTCGAGGCATCGATGCCCTTGAGCCCGGTGAACATCATCGCGAAGTGCAGGAAGCCGAGCAGGAAGGACAGCAGCAGGATCTCGCGCCAGCGCCCGCTCGGCCGCGGCACGAGGGGCACCAGGATCAGCGCCACGACGCCGAAGCGCAGGGTCATCAGGACGAGCGGCGGCAGCTCCATCAGACCCCACTTCGCCATGGCGAAGTTGAAGCCCCAGATCATCATGATCCCGACGAAGACGAGCAGGTGCAGCGGCGGGACCGCGAGATGCCTCACCCCGTCGCCTCCCGGGCCAGGCTCTCGCGCTTTTCCTCCAGCTCCAGCCAGCGCATCTCGGCAGCCTCCAGCTCGCCCTGGGCGGCCTCGAGGCGGGCGCTGCGCTCGGCGAAGCGCGCCGGCTCGCGGCTGTAGAGCCCGGGATCGGCGAGCTGCGCCTCGATGGCGGCGATCTCGCCTTCCAGCGCGGCGATCCGGCCGGGCAGCTGGTCGAGCTCGCGCTGCTCCTTGTAGCTCAGCTTGGCGGTGCGCGCCGGGCGCGGGGCCTCGGCGCCGGGCGCCGCCGCGGCGGCCGGGCGCTCCACCGGGGCGACGGCATCGGGCAGGCCGCCGGCCTGGCGGATCGCGTCGCTGAAGCCGCCCGGGTATTCGACCGCGCCGCCGCGGCCGTCGAGCAGGATCACCGAGTTGCACAGGCGGTCCAGGAAGTCGCGGTCGTGGCTGACCAGCAGCAGGGTGCCCGCGTAGTCGGCCAGCACCTCCTCGAGCAGGTCGAGGGTGTCCATGTCGAGGTCGTTGGTCGGCTCGTCGAGCACCAGCAGGTTCGACGGCCGGGCGAAGAGGCGGGCCAGCAGCAGGCGGTTCTTCTCGCCGCCGGACAGCGCCTTGACCGGCTGACGCGCCTGCGCCTCCTCGAACAGGAAGTCGCGCAGGTAGGCGACCACGTGGCGCTGGCGGCCGCCGACCTGGACCATGTCGCCACCGGTCGGGCAGAGCGTCTGCCAGAGGCTGGCCTCGGGGTCGAGCGCCTGGCGGCGCTGGTCGAAGACCTCGGCCTGGACGTTGGCGCCGAGCTTCACCTTGCCGGCGTCCGGTGCCAGCCGGCCGAGCAGCAGGTTGATCAGCGTCGTCTTGCCGGCGCCGTTGCGGCCGACCAGGCCGACCCGGTCGCCCTGGCGGATCCGGGTCGAGAAGCCCTCGATGACCGGGCGGCCGTCGAAGCGCTTGGTCAGGTTCTCGGCCTCAAGGGCGACGGTGCCGCCGCGCTCGGCCTCGGCGATCTCGATCGTCGCCTCGCCCTGGCGGCGCGCCAGCAGCTTGGCCCGGGTCGCGCGCAGCTCCTTGAGGCGGGCCAGGCGGCCCTCGTTGCGCCGGCGCCGGGCGGTCACGCCGCGCTGCAGCCAGTGCTCCTCCTGGCGCAGCACGTTGCCGAGCCGGTCGAGCTCCTTGGCCTCGCTGGCCGCGACCTCGTCGGCCCAGGCGTCGAAGTGCGCGAAGGAGCGCTCCATGCGCCGGAGCTCGCCGCGGTCGAGCCACAGCACGACCGAGGAGACGTCCTCCAGGAAGCGGCGGTCGTGGCTGATCGTCAGCATGGCGCCGCGCCAGCGGTTGAGCTGCTCCTCGAGCCACAGGATGGTCGGCAGGTCGAGGTGGTTGGTCGGCTCGTCGAGCAGCAGCACGTCGGGCGTGCCGGCCAGCACGCGGGCGAGCGCGGCGCGCCGTCCGGCGCCGCCCGACAGGGTGCCGAGCCGGGCCTCGAGGTCGAGGCTCAGGCGCTCGATCGCCGCCTCGGCGACATGCAGCGCCTCGGGCTCCAGCTCCGCGGCGACGTAGTCGCGCACCGTGGTGCCGGACGGCAGGGCCGGGTCCTGGGGCAGGTAGCCGACGCGCGTGCCGGGCTGCAGGAAGCGCTGGCCGCTGTCGGGCTCCTGCAGGCCGCAGAGCAGGCGCAGGATCGTCGACTTGCCGCTGCCGTTGCGGCCGACCAGGCAGGCCCGCTCGCCGCGCGCCAGGGCCAGGTCGAGGCCGACGAAGAGCTTGCGGTTGCCGAGGTCGACGCCGGCGGACTGGAGCGCGATGAGGGGCGGCGACTTGGCTGCTGCCTTCGCCGGTGACTTGGGAGCGACGGCCATGGGCTCAGGAGAAGCCCCGGCGCTTCCGCACCTCGTCGTAGGCCTGGTTGATGGTGGCCAGCTTCTCGTTGGCCACGGCGACGAACTCCTCCGGCATGCCCTGGGCGATCAGCTTGTCCGGATGGTTCTCGCGGACCAGCTTGCGGTAGGCCGCCTTGATGGTCTCGGCGCTGGCGTCGTGGGGCACGCCGAGCACGGTGTAGGGGTCGCGCTTGTCGGGCCCCAGGTTGGCGGCGCGGATGCGCGCCCAGTCGGCCTCGCCGAAGCCGAAGGCCTGGGCGACCTTCTCCAGGTACTCCAGCTCCGAATCGGCGACCTCGCCGTCGGCGCGGGCGATGTGGAACAGGCCGTCGAGCAGCTCCTCCAGGACCCGCGGCCGGCCGCGGAACATCTGGCCGAGCTGCCGGGCGTAGGGCTCGTAGCCGTGGGCGTCGCGGCGCGCCTGGTTGAAGATGCGCCCGACGTTCTTCATCTCCTCGGGCGGCACCTGGAAGACCTCCTTGAAGGCCGAGACCTCGTCCTTGGTGACGTGGCCGTCGGCCTTGGCCATCTTGGCGCCGAGCACGATGACGCCGATCGTGAAGGCGATCGAGCGGGCGCTGTCGGAAGCCTCGTCGTGGCCGTGGTGCTCGGCCCAGCCGGTCTGGCCCGCGCCGCTCTGGTCCTTCAGCATCTCCTGGCGGGTCGAATCGCGCATGGCATCGACCGCGTGGCCGGCCAGTCCGCCGATCAACGCGCCCAAGGGGCCACCCAGCATGAAGCCGGCGGCGCCACCGACGATCTTTCCCCAGATGCTCATCTCAGCCTCGACGCGGCGCATCCTGCCGTCGCCGCGGGCGCGCGGCAAGGGCGCATATTGCAACGCGGCATTGCCGGCCCGCCACGGCACGAAGGCCGGCCGGTCCGCGGGCGGGCCTCCCGGTCCCGGCCGGTGGCCCTCGCGGCCGGCCTCGGCTGCCGGATCAGGCGGCGCGGACCTCGGACAGGAAGGCGGCGACCTGGCGGGTCAGCCGCTCGGCCTGCTCGCTGAGCTGGCCGGCCGCGGCGACGACCTGGGTCGCGGCGCCGCCGGCCTCCGAGATGCCCTGCTGGACCTCGGCGATGGCCTGGCTGACCTGCCGGGTGCCGGCCGAGGCCTCCTGGGTGTTGCGGGCGATCTCGCCGGTCGCCGCGGACTGCTCCTCGACCGCCGAGGCGATCGAGGCCGAGACCTCGTCGATCTCGCCGATCGCCTTGCCGATCTCCGAGATGGCCTTGGCGGCGTTGTCGGTGATGCCCTGCATGGCGTTGATCTGCTGGCCGATCTCCTCGGTCGCCTTGGCGGTCTGGGTCGCGAGGTTCTTGACCTCGGA
>NZ_FWZX01000038.1 GCF_900177295.1 Tistlia consotensis USBA 355 | reverse complement strand
CGGCAACAGCCACCGCTGGTCCACCTCCCAAGCCCGATAGGTCTTGCCCATGAACCGTAGTGAATCACGACCACTGCCGAGCGTCGAGACAAAGGCGCTTACTCGGACAGGCTCCTAGCCCCGGCACGACCGGGAAGGCCCGTCGCGGTCGCGGCGGGCCTCTCCGATTGCGGCCGGGGGACGCCCGGCGTCACGCCGCGGAGCGCTCGCTGTGCCGGCCCTCCTCGATCTCCTCGACGATCTTCTCGACGAAGGCCCGGAGATCGCCCGGGTTGCGGCTGGTGACGATGCCCTGGTCGGCGACGACCGAGCGGTCGACCCAGCGGCCGCCGGCGTTCATGACGTCGGTCTTGATCGACTTGTAGGAGGTCACCTCGCGGCCGCGCACGGCGTCGACCTCGACCAGCAGCCAGGGGGCGTGGCAGATCGCGGCGACGACCTTCCTGGCCTTGAGGAAGCCGCGCAGGATGTCCAGGGCCTTGTCGTTGACGCGCAACAGGTCGGGATTGATCTGTCCGCCGGGTAGCACGATCGCGTCGTAGTCCTCGACCTTCACCTGGTCGAGCGTCAGCTCGACCTCGGCGTCCTTGCCCCAGTCGGTGTGGTCCCAGCCGCGGATCCTGCCGCTCTCGGGCGAGGCCACCGTCACCTCCGCGCCGAACTTCCGCAGCTTGTCGCGCGGGACCAGCAGCTCGTCCTGCTCGAAGCCGTGGGCCGCCATGATCAGGATCCTGGCTTTCTTGATGTCGGGCATTGCCTGTTCCTCTCGTTGGTGGGCACTTGCCCGGTCAACGACAGCGCGGTCGCGGAGTTGCAGGTCGAATCCTGACGATCTCGTGGCGGTGTCAGCGCCGCCAGGGCGGTCCGTCGACGGCCCAGACCAGCAGCAGCCCGGCGAGGAACAGACCGGCCGGCACGCCGGCCGCCGAGAGCAGCGCCTGCAGCAGGAAACCGTGCAGCTCGGCGACGCGGCAGGGCTCGACCTGGGCGCAGAGCCGCTCCGCGTCCTGCGGCGCCGGCGTCGAGAAGATCGCCTCGTGGTAGCCGAGCCAGGACAGGCCGGCGACCGCGATCAGCCAGACGATGCTGGCACCGAGCCAGAGCTTGAGCAGGCCGCGCTTCAGCATGCCGCGCGCCTTTCCATCGGCCTCCCCCTCGCGTCCTCCCGACCGGGGCGGCCGCGTCCCGGCGCCCCTTCAGGCAGCCTGCCCGATCGGGTCGGTCGGCGTCCAGGCGGCGAAGCGGCGCGCCAGCCGCGCCTCGCGGCCCTCGGCCGAGAAGTCGACCGGCTCGGCGGGCCGGACGAAGCGCTCGCGCTCGTCGAAGGCGCGCACCATCAGCACGCTGGTCGGTCCCGACGGGCTGCTCGCGAGCGCGCCGATGTAGACGCCGCAGACGCGGCACAGCAGGTAGTCGGCCGTCCGCAGGCCGAAGCGGTAGCGCTGCAGCGCCTCCGGCGCCTCGACCAGGATCGTCGCGCGGCCCTGGGGATCCGAGACAGCGGACGAGCCGTGGCGGCGGCAGAAGTCGCAGAGGCAGGCGCGGGGCTGCGCGTCTTCCGGCGGCACGGCCGTGCGATAGCGGAAGCGCAGGCGGCGGCAGTGGCAGCCGCCCCAGAGCTCCAGGGGCAGGTCGGTCATGGCGGGGTCTCCGGTGCGGGTGGCGGAACGGCGGCCAGCGGCCGGTGCAGCGCGACCCCGACGATCACCAGGGCGATGCCGGTCATCTCGCGCTGGCTCGGCACCTGGCCCAGGACCAGCGCGCCGATCGCCGTCGCGCTGGCCGGCAGCAGCGCCAGCATCAGGGCGTAGGAGTTGCGCGGCAGGCGCGCCATGGCGAGCTGGTCGCAGAGGTAGGGGACGACCGACGAGCAGAGCCCGACGCCGAGTCCGGCGAGCAGCAGCCGGGGATCGGAGAAGGCGACCCGCGCCTGCTCGAAGCCGACCGGCAGCACGAGCAGGAAGGCGATCGCCATGGCCGTCGCCAGCAGCTGGATGCCCTGGCCGGCACCACGCGCCGCGGCGCGATGGCCGAGCACGATGTAGCCGAGGAACAGCAGGGCGTTGGCGATGGCGTAGGCCAGGCCGAGCGGGTCGCTGGCCCAGCGCGGGGCCGTCAGCAGGGCGGCGCCGCCGGCGGCGAGAGCCAGGGCGAGCCGGTTGCGCCGGCTGGCGAGGCCGATGGCCGCCAGGACGACAGTGCCGACGAACTCGATCGTCGCGACCAGGCTCAGCGGCAGGCGCTCCAGCGCCAGGTAGAAGCTGCAGTTCATGACGGCGAGGCAGGCACCGAGCAGCAGCAGCAGGAGCCGCCCCTCGCGGTCGGCGCGGGCGAAGACCCGCCATGGCCGGTTCCACAGCAGGAACAGACCGGCCGCGCCGGCGATGCGCAGCCAGGCGACCCCGAGCACGCCGACCTGGGCGAACAGCAGCACTGCGAAGGAGGGGCCGAGATAGTGAAAGACCGCGCTGCCGAGGAACCAGAGCTGCGGCGGCAGGCGGTCGGCGAGGGCCTCGGCCCGACCCGGGGATTCGGGGCGTCTTTTCATGGCCGCAGTTTCGGGCCATCCTGATGATCAATACAGAGGTATCGAAAAGCAGAAGTGTGAAATCCCCGTCGAATTGCCAGGTAGATGCCATGAAGAGCCTTCGAATCACGATTCCGCTGCTCGATCCGCTCGACCGCGAGCTGGTGCGGCTGCTCGCCGCCGAGGCGCGGCTGCCGCTGGCCGAGCTGGCGCGCCGTGCCGGGCTGTCGGCGCCGGCCGTCGCCGAGCGCGTCAGGCGACTGGAGGAGGCCGGGGTGATCCGTGGCTACGGCGCCGAGGTCGATCCCGCAGCGCTCGGCTACGGCGTCGCGGCCCTGGTGCGCGTCCGGCCGATGCCCGGGCAGCTCGCCAAGGTCGCCGAGCTGCTCGACGGCTTCGAGGAGGTCGTCGAGTGCGACCGCGTGACCGGCGACGACTGCTTCGTCGCGCGGGTCAACGTCGCCTCGATCGAAGCCCTGGAGACCCTGATCGACCGCATCCTGCCCTACGCCACGACCAACAGCTCGGTGATCCAGTCGACACCGGTGCCGCGGCGCCTGCCACCGCTCGGCGCGCCGCCGGTCGCTCCGCCGCCGCGCCGCAACCGGCGCCCGGCTTGACGACCGCCGGCCGCGCTCCCTTATAGGGCGGAGGATCGGGCCGCTCCGGCGGCCGGTCCGGGCCATTGACCCGCGGCGCGCCCTCTGTAGGATGCCGCGCGATCTCGATCCCGTCAGAATCCGAACAGAACCTCACGGCCCGCCGGCGGGCCCAGCGCGAGGGGAGCCCATGGCGTCCTACCAGTACATTTACCAGATGCAGCGCCTGTCGAAGACCTTTCCGGGCGGCAAGCAGGTCCTCAAGGACATCAGCCTGAACTTCCTGCCGGGCGCCAAGATCGGCGTGCTCGGCCTCAACGGCTCCGGCAAGTCGACGCTGCTGAAGATCATGGCCGGCGTCGACAAGGAGTTCAACGGCGAGGCCTTTGCCGCCAACGGCGTCAAGGTCGGCTACCTGGCGCAGGAGCCGCAGCTCGATCCCGCGAAGGACGTCGCCGGCAACGTCATGGAGGCGCTGGCCGACCTCAAGGTGCTGGTCGACCGCTACAACGAGGTCTCCAACGAGTTTGCCGACCCCGACGCCGACTACGACAAGCTGCTGGCCGAGCAGGCCGAGCTGCAGGAGAAGATCGACGCCGCCGACGCCTGGGACCTGGAGCGCCGCGTCGAGATCGCCATGGACGCCCTGCGCTGCCCGCCGGGCGAGGCCGAGGTCGCCAAGCTGTCGGGTGGCGAGCGGCGCCGCGTCGCGCTCTGCCGCCTGCTGCTGCAGAAGCCCGACATGCTGCTGCTCGACGAGCCGACCAACCACCTGGACGCCGAATCGGTGGCCTGGCTGGAGCGCTTTCTCCACGAGTACACCGGCACCGTCGTGGCCGTGACCCACGACCGCTACTTCCTCGACAACGTCGCCGGCTGGATCCTCGAGCTCGACCGTGGCCGCGGCATCCCCTACCAGGGCAACTACACCGGCTGGCTGGAGCAGAAGCGCAAGCGCCTGGAGCAGGAGGCCAAGGAGGAGCAGGGCCGGCAGCGCGCGCTCGCCCATGAGCAGGAGTGGATCGGCCAGTCGCCGAAGGCCCGCCAGGCCAAGTCGAAGGCCCGCGTCCAGGCCTACGAGGAGCTGCTGCGCCAGGCCAACGAGAAGGCGCCCGAGCCCGGCTCGATCGTCATCCCGCCGGGCCCGCGCCTCGGCGACCTGGTGGTCGAGGCGGTCGACCTGCGCAAGGGCTTCGGCAACCAGCTGCTGATCGACGAGCTCAGCTTCAAGGTGCCGCCGGGCGGCATCGTCGGCATCATCGGCCCGAACGGCGCCGGCAAGACCACGCTGTTCCGCATGATCGTCGGCCAGGACAAGCCGGATTCCGGCACGCTCAGGGTCGGCGACACGGTGGTGCTCGGCTACGTCGACCAGTCGCGCGACTCGCTCCGGTCCGACGCCACGGTCTGGGAGGAGATCTCCGACGGCCTCGACGTCATCCAGGTCGGCAAGAAGCAGACGCCGAGCCGTGCCTATGTCGGCGCCTTCAACTTCAAGGGCCCGGACCAGCAGAAGCGGGTCGGCCAGCTGTCGGGCGGCGAGCGCAACCGCGTGCATCTGGCCAAGATGCTGCGCTCCGGCGCCAACCTGATCCTGCTCGACGAGCCGACCAACGACCTCGACGTCGACACCCTGCGCTCGCTGGAGGAGGCGCTGCTGGAGTTCGCCGGCTGCGCCATGATCATCAGCCACGACCGCTGGTTCCTCGACCGCGTCGCGACCCACATCCTGGCCTTCGAGGGCGACAGCGAGGTGGTCTGGCTGGAGGGCAACTACCAGGACTACGAGGCCGACCGGCACCGCCGCCTGGGCTCCGCCGCCGACCAGCCGCACCGCATCAAGTACAAGCGCCTGGAGCGCTGATCTTGAGCGGCTTCGCCGCCGGTACCGCAGCGAGCGGAGCGAGGTGACCGCGATGTCCAGCCCGGCCCGGCACCGCTCGCTCTTCCCGGTCCGGGTCTACGAGGCCGGGCCGGGCGGGCGCGCGACCCTGCCGACCCTGGCCAACTGGCTGCAGCAGGCGGCCGCGGAGCACGCGACCGTGCTCGGCCTCGGGATGGCCCGCATGGTCGAGGCGGGGCTGTTCTGGGTGATGGCGCGGCAGTACGTCGAGATCGCCGAGCTGCCGCCAGCCGAGGAGCGGGTCACGGTCGAGACCTGGCCGCAGCAGCTGCAGCGCGGCGCCTTCCGCCGGCGCTACCGGGTGACCGGCGCCGATGGCCGGCCGCTCGCCGAGGCGGTGGCGCTCTGGATGGTCTTCGATCCCGTGACCCGCGCCGCCGTGCCGGCGCCCGACTGGATGGCGGCGCGCGTCACGGTCGACGGCGGCGAGGCGCTGGCGTTTCCCTCGCGGACCGTGCCGGCGCTGAAGCAGGCCACGCGCGAGACCGAGCTGCTGTCGCGGCACTCCGACCTCGACGCCAACGGCCACGTCAACAACGCCCTGATCGCCGCCTGGCTGCTCGAGCCCCTGGCCGGCGAGCCGGGACGTCTCGCCTCGCTCGACGTGATCTTCCGCAGCGAGGTCGCCGCCGGCCGGCACCTTACGGTGGGCGCCGGCGAGGCCGCGCCCGGCCGCTGGCGCCTCGCCCTGACCGAGGGGGACGGCCGGGAGCACGCCCGCGCGGAGGCGGTCTTCGTCGGCCAGACCCGATCGCCAGGGCAGATGGCGCGGCCTCAGGGCAGCGGCAGCGCGCCGGCCTCGCAGCCGTAGAAGGCCTCGGCCTCGCGGGCGAAGGCCTCGGCCGCGTAGGCATAGGAGCGCGCGGCGCGGGCGAAGCGTTCCAGCTGCTCGAGGTAGCGCTCGGCGGCGATACGGTAGGCGCGCAGCTCCTGGCTCTCGCAGGGCGGCCGCGGGCCGAAGCCCTGCAGGCAGTCGGGCACCGGCGGCTCGCTCGCGAAGCCGAGCTGCGGCTCGGCCACGGTCAGGCGGGGCTCGGTGCAGAAGGCCGCCGCCTCGGCCGCAGCCAGCCCGAGCGCGGCCACCAGCAGGACGATCGACAGCGGCGTGCGGGCCATGGCACGGCTCCGGTCGGGGAAACTGGAACAAAGATAGAACATAACGCCCCGCCTGCCAAGCCGGAGGCGGCGGCAGGGTCTCCGTTCGAAAGCTCGACGCGAACTCACTTCAGAAGAGGGGAGGGTCTTTCCGATGGGCGATGCCCGATGCAGCTGCGGCGCTCTGACACTGACGCTCGCGGAACCGTCAAGACTGGTCGTCGCCTGCCATTGTCTTGACTGCCAGCGGAGAACCGGCGCGCCGTTCGGCGTCGGGGCCTTCTATCCGGCGGCCGCCGTCGTCGTTTCCGGAACTGCCAAGGCGTTCACCCGCGAGGCAGCGAGCGGCGGCAAGGTCCACAGCTACTTCTGTCCGACCTGCGGCTCGACGGTCTATTGGAAGGCCGACAACCTGCCATCGCTGATCGGCGTCGCCGTCGGCGCGCTGGCGGACCCCGGATACCGGGCCCCCGTCAGATCGGTCTTCGAGCGCTCGAAGCACGGCTGGGTCCGAATCGACGGCGCCGTCGAACACTTCCAGCAGGGCAGCGCGGCAGGAAAGCCGGGCTGAGGCGCCGCCGAAGCAGCCCCGGTGGCGCAGCTCCGGCGATTCGGTCCCGGCGGCTCAGGCCCGGCGGTTCAGTCTCGGCGGCTCAGGCCGGCACCAGGGTCAGCTCGCGCAGCGCCTCGGCGCTCTGCGCGGCCTCGGCCTCGGCCGAGTCGAGCGGGAACTTCAGGCTGTCGTCGAGGAAGGCATGGTTGTGCACCACGACGGCGTCGTCGCTGGCCAGCACGATGCCGTAGGCCGGCGGCTCGTAGCTGCCCGGCACCGCGGTCGGCTCGACGAACTGCAGCTGCACCTGGTGGCTGGTGCCCGGCAGGGTCGAGCAGGGGATGCCGCGCCAGGAGCCGCAGATCGGCCGGTGCACGTGGCCGTAGAAGAGGTGGCGGATGCGGCTGTGGCCGCCGAGCGCCTGCCAGAAGGCCTCGGCGTTCATCAGGCGGATGCGGTCCATGCCCGGCACGCCGACGTCGAAGGGCGCGTGGTGCAGGAACAGGAAGAGGTCGCGCTCGCGATGGCGCTCGACCGTCCCGGCCAGCCAGTCCAGGCGCTCCTCGCAGAGCAGGCCGCCGTGGGTGCCCTCGGTCAGGCTGTCGAGCATGACCATGACGCCGGCCGGCGTCTCGACGGCGTACTGCACGAAGCCGCCGTCGTCGGTCGGCGTCTCCGGGAAGGTCGCCAGGAAGGCCGCGCGGTCGTCGTGGTTGCCGAGCACCAGGTGGCAGGGCATCGGCAGCCCGGCCAGGACCTCGCGCAGCGCCGCGTAGGCGCCGGGCTCGCCGCGGTGGGTCAGGTCTCCGGTGATCGCGACGAAGGCGGCGTCGCCGTGCAGCCGCGCGATGTCGGCGACCGCGGCGGCCAGGCGCTCGCGCGGGTCGAGCCCGTAAAGGCGGTGCGGCGGCGCGATCAGGTGGGTGTCGGTGACATGGATGAACTTGAAGGCGGTCATGCGGCGGCTCCGGTTCGGGGCAGGAGGTCGGCGAGGGCGGGGACGGTCGCGCCCGGCGCGGGCCCGACCAGCAGGCCGGGCATGCCGAGGGCTTCCGCGCCGGCGAGGTCGGTCGTGGGGTTGTCGCCGATCATCAGGGCCCTGGACGGGTCGGCGACGCCGGCGCGCCGCAGCGCGGCGCGATAGAGCAGGGGCCCCGGCTTGCCGACGACCAGCGGCTCCGGGCCGGCGGGCGCGACGGCCCGGACGGCGGCCAGCAGGGCGCCGGTCTCGGGCACCGGCTCGCCGCCGGCGCCGGGATGGGTCAGGTCCGGGTTGGCCGCGACCAGCTCGGCGCCCGCGGCGAGCGCGATCGCGATGCGCTGCAGCTTGGCGTAGGAGAAGGTCAGGTCGCGGGCCAGCAGCACGACGTCCGGTTCCTGCTGGGTCAGCTGCAGGCCGGCGGCGCGCGCGTGGGTCGCCAGGGTCGCGCTGCCGGCGAGCAGCAGTCCGGCGCCCGGCCAGCGCTCGGCGACCAGCGCGACCGCCAGCTCGCCGGCCAGCAGGATCCGCTCGGGCGGGATTGCAAGGCTGCTGGCGCGCAGCAGCGCCGAAAGCTGCTGGGCGTCCTCGGTCGAGTTGTTGGAGACCACCCAGAGCCGCTCGCCGAGCGCCGCGGCGAACTCGGCCGCGCCCGGCAGCGGCCGGTTGCCCGCGGCGAGGCAGCCGTCGAGGTCGGCGAGCACCAGCTCGGCGGTACGGATGCTGTCCCAGGTGGCAGTGTCCATCAGCGCCTTCTCGCAACGAAGTATGACAGCTACATGCACAGCTTGACGTAATCTTGGTGCAGCGAATCCGGTTGATCTTCTAAGATAGCAGACAATCTTAGGTCGCTATTGGTTGTTGAACAATGGCCCTACTAGCATCGCCATATGCTCGTTTTGACCGACCCTTTGAGAGTGATTTTGCTCGCCGCTCCTATAGAATCTTTCTGGAGGAGACTGCGGCGGAAGTTGCGAAGAGAAGATACAAGAACGTTGATGTTGTTGTTCAAGCAGAAGATGGTTCAAAGATACTCAGGGTATTTCTGTGGGGTTCTTTGGCGGTAAATCTCATTACAGCATATGGCGGGTTCCGAACTGGAATAGATTACTTGGTGGATGACGCGAAGTGGTTTGGGGATCAGATTCTTGATCATCTTGAACTAAGGGAGGGGCAAGAACCCTCTGTTCACCTAAGGCGATTGGGAACCGTAGGAGATATCTCCCGACTAGGCCGAGAGGTTGATGAATTGGCAGCTCTATTGGATGAGAGACAGGGCAAATTTTCCTATATTCAAACAGATGACGTTCACTCTGATGTTATTCGGCGACTCAAGTCCATACGGAAGAGAGAATCGGAGATCATCGAGCGCTTGGATCCCAAAGATCGAGAGTTATTTTACGGTCAGGGTTTCGAGGTAGAGACTCCTGAAGAGGGAAGGATGCGCTTGCCATTGGCGCCGAGACACATCCCATTGCCATTCCAAGATGGTCCAGAGTTCATAGATATTCCTCGGTCTGAGCGCCCACAAAAGCGGCCGAACGTTGATGACGAGAACGACGAGAACGGCGGCTAAACTCTCAGCTCTCTCCACACCTGTTCAACTCGATCTTGTTTCCGTGCCGTCATGATCCGGCTGAAGAAGGCACGCTCGACGCCGCCCGGCTCCAGGCCCGCGCCGCGCAGCAGCGCCGCTAGGTCGGCGGTCACGTAGCTGGCGTGGTAGGGCTCGTGGAAGGCGACCGGGAAGTAGTCGAGCAGCGGGTCGTAGGGCGGGTGGTCGCCCTTCTGCAGCGAATCGACCAGGACGAAGAGGCCGCCCGGCCGGAGCAGCCGCGCCGCCTCGCGCAGCACCTGGCGGCGCACCGGCGGCGGCAGCTCGTGGAACAGGTAGACGGCGGTGACCACGTCGAAGCTCGCATCCGGCAGGCCGGTCGCCTCGGCGGCGGCCTGCACGAACGCGACGCCGCGCCAGGGCGCGAGCTGGCGGCGCGCGGCCTCCAGATAGGCCGGGCTGAGGTCGAGGGCGGTGACCGGCAGGCGCGGGTAGTTGTCCTTGACGAAGCTCAGGAAGCGGCCGGTGCCGCAGCCCAGGTCGAGCAACCGCGTCTCGGCCTTCGGCCGGTCACGCAGGAAGGCCTCGAGCGGCACCAGGGCCTGGCGGCGCATGGCGTCGGCACCGCCGACGAACAGCACCTCGACCTGGTGGTCGTAGAGCGCCGCCGACTCGGCGCTGAGCCAGCCGTCGGTCTGGTAGTGGAAGTTCTGCAGGTAGTAGCGCGGGTAGCGGCCGCCGTCCGGTCCGCTGCCCGCTCCGCCCTCCGGCGGCGTCCGGTAGACCTCGTCGTGCCGGCCGGCATGGCGCCGCCGCTCGACCTGCGGCAGGTCGCTCAGGAAGCGGGGCGCCGCGGCGAGCGCGCGGAACGGCGCCTCGATCAGGTCGTGCGGCGGCCGGTAGCGGCCCTCGGCGACGTTCTGCCAGTCACGGCGCAGCAGGGCGCGCAGGTCCTGCAGCACGGCGCCGAGCCCGGGGCCCTGGCCCTCGATCGGCCGCGGCGGGCGGACCGGCCGGGTCAGCCGCTTCGACAGCGCGTACTGGCCCCAGTAGGCGGCGACCCGTGCCGCCTGGCCGAACGCGAAGGCGGCCCGCAGCAGCGGCTGCCGGTCGCCGGCCGACGCCGGCTCTGAGGGATCGGATTCGCCGGAAGCGCTCATCGATCCACAAGTTTGTGTGGCGCACGGGTTGGCGTCAATCGCCTCGCGTTCTAGGTTTATAGCTCGGAGATGTGTGTCTCAATGGTGGCATCGTGAGCTGGCCCCGGAAACATCGGCGCTCGGACGAGATCCTGGCTGCGGCCTATCTGGACGAGCGCGAGTCGGTCTGGGACTACCCGCGGCCGCCGCGGCTGGAGCGCGTCGACGAGCGCTTGCGCGTCGAGCTGGCCGGCGAGGTGCTCGCCGAGACCGAGCATGGCTGGCGCCTGCTCGAGACCAGCCACCCGCCGACCTACTATTTCCCGCCGAGCGCCGTGCGCCGCGACCTGCTGGTGCCGGCGGCCGGGCGCAGTCTCTGCGAGTTCAAGGGCCAGGCCCACTACTGGACCGTCGAGCTGCGCGGCCGTCGCGTCGAGCGCGTCGCCTGGAGCTACCCCGATCCCTGGGGCGCCTATGCGCCGGTCGCCGACCACTTCGCCTTCTATGCCAGCAAGGTCGATGCCTGCTGGGTCGGCGACGAGCTGGCCCGGGCGCAGGCCGGCGACTTCTACGGCGGCTGGATCACCGACCGCATCGCCGGTCCCTTCAAGGGCCCGCCCGGCACCCGCTCCTGGTAGCATTCCCGGCGCGCCCGGTGCCCGCCGGCCGCTTGGTCTCGGCCATCCGCTCGTGTATCACCACGCGCGGACCACTGGCTGTCGTCCTGCGGCGGCCACCCGGCAACGATGGCAAGAGGGGAGAGCGCGGCGGATGGCTCGCTTCAAGACGCTGGATCAGCTGGAGCCGGCCGGCCAGGCCGTGCTGGTGCGTGTCGACTTCAACGTGCCGATGAAGGATGGCCGGGTCACCGACGCGACCCGCATCGAGCGGGCCCTGCCGACGATCCGCGACCTGCAGGCCAAGGGCGCGAAGGTCGTGCTGCTGTCGCACTTCGGCCGGCCCAAGGGCAAGCGCGTGCCCGAGATGTCCCTGGCGCCGCTGGTCGAGCCGCTGTCGGCGGCGCTCGGCGGCGAGGCCGTCGCCTTCGCCTCGGACTGCATCGGCGCGCCGGCCGAGCAGGCGGTCGCCGGCCTGAAGCCGGGTCAGGTGCTGCTGCTCGAGAACCTGCGCTTCCACGACGGCGAGGAGGCCAACGACGCCGGCTTCGCCGACGCCCTGGCGAAGCTCGGCGCCTTCTACGTCGACGACGCCTTCTCGGCGTCGCATCGCGCCCACGCCTCGGTCGAGGCCGTGGCGCGCCGCCTGCCGGCCTTCGCCGGCCGCCTCATGCAGGAGGAGCTGGAGCACCTGGCCAGGGCGCTGGAGCATCCCGAGCGGCCGGTCGCGGCGATCGTCGGCGGCGCCAAGGTCTCGACCAAGCTCGACCTGCTCGGCAACCTGGTCGGCAAGGTCCAGATGCTGGCGATCGGCGGCGGCATGGCCAACACCTTCCTCAACGCGCTCGGCGTCGAGGTCGGCAGGTCGCTCTGCGAGCGCGAGATGGCCGACACGGCGCGCGAGATCGTCGCCAAGGCCAAGGCCGCCGGCTGCGACATCGTGCTGCCGACCGACGCGGTCGTCGCCGCCGAGTTCAAGGAGGGCGCGGCCAGCGAGACCGTCTCGATCAAGGCCGTGCCGGCCGACCGGATGATCCTCGACGTCGGGCCGGCCACGGCCGAGCACCTCGCGCGCCGGCTGGAGGACTGCAAGACCCTGGTCTGGAACGGCCCGCTCGGCGCCTTCGAGGTGCCGCCCTTCGACGCCGGCACGGTGGCTGTCGCCCAGGCCGCGGCGCGGCTGACCGAGGCCGGCAGGCTGCTCAGCGTCGCCGGCGGCGGCGACACCGTCTCGGCGCTCGCCAAGGCCGGGGTCGAGGAGCGCTTCTCCTACGTCTCGGCGGCCGGCGGCGCCTTCCTGGAGTGGCTCGAGGGCAAGACCCTGCCGGGCGTCAAGGCGCTGGAGGACGCGGCCTGACCCTCGCCGGCGCGGGGGGCGCCGGCGGTCAGCGGCTGCCGAAGCCGGTGTAGCGCCGGGTGAAGCGGGGCGTGTGGCCGAAGGGGACGAGGTGGAAGCCCTCGCTCACGACCTCCCTGCCGTCCTCCAGGGTCAGGATCAGGTGCAGCCGGTCCCGCGGCGTGTCGTGCACCTCGCTGCGCCAGATCCGCAGCCCGACGAACTGCACGTCGTGGGGCGATCCGGGCGCGACGCGCGGCGTGCCGCTGGCCATCGCCGGCGTCGGGACCGGCCAGGCGATGCCGATGCGATGCTGCTTCGAGGCGTGCAGTTCCCAGGGCGGCGGCGGGTCGATCTGGCACAGGTGTCCGCCGAGGCTCTCGGCCTCGGCCAGCTCGGCCTCGCTCTCCGGCCCGAAGGCCTCGCAGCGGCTCGCCGTGACCCGGACCGCCTGGCGGTCGTGATTCCGGACGATGGCGAGCAGCCGCACCTCCGCCGAAGTCTCCTGCCCGACGATCATCCGCAGGTACTGGCCCGGGATGATGTGGACGACCACCGACTCGCTCTCCTGGGCGACGGCGAGGGCCGGGAACAGCAGGGCGCCGGCGAGTGCCAGGCAGGCTGCCAGCCGCCGGGTCGCCAGCCGGGCGTGCGCCAGCCGGGGGGGCGCAAGTCGGGCGGTCGAGCGTCGCGCCATCGTCGTCTCCTAGCGCCGGGACCCCGAAACAAGCCGATTGTCCCAGCAGGATAGCCAAGTGCGGCCGATCCTTCGAGCGCCGGCAGCCGGGGCGCCGGCTATCGGGCAGCGCGCGACGGCTGTGTGCCGCCGAAGAGGTAGTGTTCGTGGAGGTTGCGCGCCTTGTGCACGAAGGGCTCGACCAGGAAGCCTTCGCTGCGCGCCTGGCTGCCGTCCTCCAGGGTCAGCACGATGCGCACCAGGTCGCCCGTGCGGCCGTGCTCCGAGGCGCGTAGCACCTCCAGGCCGGCGATCCGGAGATTTTCCACGCCCGGCTGCGTGCGGCGCGCCTTCTCGCGGCCCGGCGGCCGCGGCGTCGCCACCGGCCAGGAGAAGCCGATGCGGCGCGACCGCCCGGGATGGAGCTCCCAGGGCAGTGTCTGGTCGAGGCTGCAGGTATGGGCCTGCAGGCCGAGGGCCTGGGCCAGGCGGGAGCGGCTTTCGGCGCCGATCGCTTCGCAGCGCGTCGAGACGATCCGGATCGGCTCGGTGCCGTGGTCCCGGATGACCGCGAGCATCTCCAGCACCTGCACCGGCCTGGAGCCGTAGGTCATCTGGACGTACTGGCCGGGGACGACGTGCAGCGCGATCGCCTCGTTCTCCCCGGCCCGGGCGCGGCCGGCGAACAGCGCCGCCGCCGCCAGCGGCAACAGGCAGAGCGTCAGGCGGCGAAGCACGGTGCGCGGCATGGTCCTGGTCTCCGGCCGGTGCCCTCTGAGTCGAGGGCATCCGACCGCGGCATCATCGCACAGTCCGGAGCCTCGCGGACTGCAGCCTGGGGTCGCGGCCGGGCGCGGTTCCCGCCCGCGAGGCGCAGGGCAGCTTCCGCGGAAACGCATGTACGGGGCCTGTGCCGGAAGGCTAGAGATGCCCACCTTCGCACTCTCCGTTCACCGTTCGTCGCCTGGCGGCCGTCTTGGCTATTGCCCCCGATTTCCTGTCCGTTCCGCGCGTAAGGCTCGCGCATCGGGTCGGCGTGCGCCTGCGCAGCGGCTGGCGCCATTTCACGCGCCACCAGGTGCGCGACAGCGAGCTCGCCCTGCTGGTGCTCTCCGCCGCGCTCAGCCTGGTCGTCAGCGCCGGCGTGGCGATGCTGCACGAGGCGAGCGGCTGGCTGCACGCGCTGCTCTACCTGACGCCGCTCGATGGCCATCTCAGCGCCGGTGACGTCGGCGACCGCCGTCGGCTGCTGCTGGTGCCGGTGCTGGGCGGCCTGGTCTACGGGCTGATCGCCGAGGCGGTGCGGCGCCTGCGCAAGCGCGACGTCGTCGACCCGATCGAGGCCAACGCGCTCTATGGCGGCCGCATGTCCCTGGGCGACAGCCTCAGCCTGACCGCGCTGGCCATGATCTCGCTCGGCGTCGGCGCCTCCGTCGGCATGGAGGCCGGCTACAGCCAGGGCGGCGCCGGCTTCGCCTCGAAGATCGGCCGCAAGCTCAAGCTGCGGCGCAACGACCTCAGGACGCTGGTCGGCTGCGGCGCGGCGGCGGCCATCGCGGCCGCCTTCAATGCGCCGCTGGCCGGCGCCTTCTATGCCCTGGAGCTGGTCGTCGGCAGCTATTCGCTGACCGTGCTGGCGCCGATCGGCGTCGCCGCCGCCTCGGCGACCCTGGTGGCGCGGCTGCTGTTCGATCCGGACCCGATCGTCGTCGTGCCGGCGACCCTGACGATCGGCCGTCTCGACTACCTCGCGTTCTTCTTCCTGGGCCTCGCTGCGGCGGCTGTCGGCATCGTCGCGATGCGCGGCGTGACCGTCGTCGAGGCGCGGCTGCAGAAACTCCGGGTGCCGCGCGCCCTGAGGCCGCTGGTCGGCGGGCTGGTGCTGGCCGGCCTGTCCTACGGCATGCCGCAGGTGCTGGGCAGCGGCCACGGCGCGATCCAGGAGACGATCGACCAGTCCTTCCCGATCCTCGTCCTGCTGTTCATCCTGGCCGGCAAGCTGGTCGCCTCGGCGGTCTCGGTCGGCTGCGGCTTCCGCGGCGGGCTGTTCAGCTCGTCGCTGTTCCTCGGCAGCCTGCTCGGCGCCCTGGTCGCCGCGGTGATCACGCGCGTCGCCCCCGGCGTCACCGTCGATCCCGTGACCTTCACCCTGGTCGGCATGGGGGCGACCGGCGCCGCGGTGATCGGCGCGCCGGTCACGATGATCCTGCTGGTGCTGGAGATGACCGGCAACTACCCGGTGACCCTCGGCGTCCTGCTGGCGGTGCTGGTCGCTTCGGTCGCGGTGCGCCACTGGTTCGGCTATTCCTTCGCGACCTGGCGCTTCCACCTGCGCGGCGTGCGCCTGCGCGGCGCCCAGGATGTCGGCTGGGTGCGCGAGCTCAGCGTCGGCCGCACGATGCGCCGGGATCCCGTGGTGGTGACGGCCGACAAGACCGGCGCCGAGCTGCGCAAGCGCCACCCGATCGGCTCGACCAAGCGGCTCTTCGTGGTCGACGCCAACGGCGCCTATCTCGGCATGATCGACGTGCCAATGCTGCACGCCGAGCACGAGCCGGGCGGCGAGGGCGAGCCGCGCGCCGGTGCCCTGGTCTCGGGCACGCGCGCCTACCTGCTGCCGGCGATGCCGGTCCGCCTCGCCCTCGAGCTGTTCGAGAAGGAGGCGGTCGAGGCGCTGCCGGTGCTCGACAGCGAGAAGGACCGCCGCGTCATCGGCTTCCTGACCGAGGCCTTCGCGCTGCGCCGCTACAGCCAGGAGCTGGAGCGGCGGCGCAGCGAGGAGCTCGGCAACAGCGATCTCTTCGGTCCCTCGACGCTGTCTTGAGCCGGCTGGCGTGAGCCGGCGCCCCTGAGCCGGCGCCCCCTGAGCCGGCGCCCCTGGGCCGGCAGGCCGGGACGCCGCTCAGTCCGCCGCGTCGGAATAGCGCCGCATCGCCTCCGCACGACGCTGCCGCGGCTTGGCGAAGACCAGGTCGCCCTGGGTGATGCCGTCGCGCTTGCGGTGGCGCCGGACGACCTCGAAGCCGAGCGGCGCCAGCATGGCCGTGACCCGGCGGCCGCCGGGCCCCTGCTCCCGGACCTCGATCTGGACCTCGCGCAGCTCGGGCCGCGCCAGCGTGCGCCGTGCGCCGGCCAGGATCTCCGGCGTCATGCCCGGCACGTCGATCTTGAGGTAGTTCGGGCAGTCCAGGCCGTGCCGGTCGATGAAGTCGTCGACCGCCCAGATCTCGACGGCCTGGCGGTAGGGATAGTGCTTGCGCTGCTTGCCGCCCGGGCCGCCGTCCGGCTTCTCCCGGAAGGTGAAGGAGCAGGCCGGCCGCAGCTGTGAGACGTGGAGGTCGGCCAGCGCGTTCTCGGCGCCGAAGCCGAGCTGCAGGCAGCGGACCGACGCCGGCAGCTCGTTCAGCTCGCAGTTCGCCGCCAGGCTGTAGAAGTTCACCGCCGCCGGCTCGAAGGCCCAGACCTCGAGATCGCCGCGCCGGGCGGCGTAGAGGGCCAGGACGCCGACGTTGGCGCCGATGTCCCAGAAGATCGAGCCCGGCGCCATGCCGTCGATCCAGGTCAGCGAGTCCGGCTCCTTGGTCGGCAGGCTCAGGGCGCGCTTGCTGCAGCCGCGGCCGTGGTTGAGGAAGCGGATCGGCCCGTGCCGCGTGTCCACGGTGACCGGCTGGTCGAGAAGCCGCTCGACCGCGATGGCGCGCTCCCGGGCCGGCAGCCCGCGGAGCAGCCCGAGGGCGAAGCGTCGCCGCCGGCTCGGGGCGAGCCGGTGGCGGAGGAAGGAGAGCAGGGACATGCCCCGCCATGTGACTGGCAAAGCGGGCGTTTTCGCGGCGCCGCGGCGGCGATTCGCCAGAGCCGGCGCACTTTCCACGGGCCCGCTCGCCGAAGCTGCGAATTCGCCGGCGGGCAGACAGCCGGCAGTCGGCAGCCGGTGGCGCTCCGCCGTCGCCGAGGACGACGGAGCGCGGAGCGGCGGCTCAGAAGCGGTAGCCGACGCCCAGGCCGAAGACGACCGGGCTGATGCCGACCTTGGCCTTGCGGGTGGTGCCGCCGGTGATGATGTCGGCGTCCATGCTCATGTCGATGTACTTGATGTCGGCGTTGAGGAACCAGTTCTCGCCGACGTCGTAGTCGACGCCGGCCTGCAGCGCCCAGCCGATCGAGTTGTTGAGCTTGAGGGTGGTCGGGCCGCCCAGGGCGCTCTCGAGCGAGCTGCTGGCCTTCTCGCCGTAGCTGATCGTGTAGTTGATGCCCGCGCCGACATAGGGCCGGATCGAGGACTGCGGCATGAAGTGCCACTGCACCAGCAGGGTCGGGGGCAGCAGCCAGGTCTCGCCGACCTTGTCGAGGCTGCCGATCGCCCCCTGGCCGTCGATGTCGTGGTGCGTGGTCGCCAGGATCAGCTCGAGGCCGATGTTGTCGGTCGCCATGTAGGTGAAGTCGAGCTCCGGCATGACCGACGGCTGGGCCGCCAGCGAGGCGCCCTGCAGGTCCGGCGAGATGCCGCCGCTGTCCTCGGTCGGCACGACGGCGATCCCGCGCAGGCGGACCAGCACGTCGCCCTGCTCGAGGGCGGCGGCGGGCGTGGCGGCGGCAGTCAAGGCGGCGAACGCGCCCGCCAGGGCGAGCTGCCGGGTAACGGATCCTCTCATCTTGGAACCCCCTGTGGAAGAACGCGGACCGCCGAATCGCGGCGGCCGGGCGGCATACTTCCCCGGCGGGGATCAAGTCGGATTGAGTTGCGTCAATTGTCCTTGACGGCACGGTGCGGTGGAATGACGCACCTGCCGGCGACGGCTTGCGCGGCCCGGGTCTCAGCTTTCCGCGCCGTGGGACTGGCGGCCGATCAGGTCGTAGAGGATCCGCGAGGCCGGCGACAGCTCCTGGCCGGCCAGGGTGATCAGCGAGTAGGGCGCGATGGCGATGTCCCGGGCGACATCCAGGGTCTCGACCCGGTGCCCGCCGCCGCCGGAGGCGGCGAAGAAGTCGGCGACGACCCGGGCGATCGGCGCGATGGCATTGGTCTGGGTCACGGTGATCAGGGTCAGCAGGATCGAGGAGGTGCTGAGCACCTTGGTCGGCAGCGCGACCCGGCGCTCGCGCAGGTAGCCCTCGACGGTGCGCCGCAGCAGGGCGCCTTCCGGTTGCATCACCCAGTCGTAGTGGACGCAGTCGTCGAGCCGCAGCGGGTCCTGGCGGGTCAGCGGATGGCCGGGCCGCACGATCAGCGCCAGCGGCTCGTTGCCGATCAGCCGGGCGTCGTAGAGCCGCGGATCGCTGGCCGTCCCGACCCGGCCGACGAAGAAGTCCAGCCGGCCGGCGTCGAGCGCGGCGGTCAGGTCGTCGCTGGTCGCGACGTCGACGCTGACGTCGATGTGCGGGAAGTTGATGCGCGCGTGCTTGATCGCCGGCAACACCAGCTCGATCGCCGCGCCGGTCACCGCGCCGATCCAGACCTTGCCGCGCACCCCGGACTTCAGCTCGGCGATCTCCCGGTCCGCCTCGTCGAGGGCGCGCAGGATCGTCCAGGCCCGGCGCGCCAGGCGCTCGCCGTAGGGCGTCAGCACGACGCCGCGCGCGTGCCGCCGGTAGAGCTTGACCCCGGCGATCCGCTCGAGCTCGGCGCAGAGCCTCGAGACGGCCGGCTGGGACATGGCGAGCAGGTCGGCGGCGCCGCTGATCTGGCCGGTCGCCTCGAGCGCCACGATGATCCGGAGATGCGGCAGCCGGAGGCCGCGGCGCACCAGCCGGTCGGCGATCTGTGCGCCGCGCTCGGCTGCGCGGGATTCGGCCTGTCGGTCGTGGGTCGGCATAAGCATTATATCAAAACAATCATATCCAGATCCGGCAACAGAATTTGCGCGATATGAAAGGGCTATTCTAGCATCGGTTCTAGTCAAATTCCGCCCGCCACCCCGGGCGGCAAGAAAAGGACGCCCCGACGCTCCTGTCGGGGCCTCTGGGCCGGCCCTCGTTCCGCGCGGCCGGCCCGACACTGGGAGGAGACGATGAAGCCACTGAAGCTCGCCGTGGCCGGCCTTGCGCTCGCCGCGGTTGCCCTTTCGACCCCCGCGTTCTCGACCGGCGCGCTGGCCGCCAGCAAGGGCTACATCGGCATCGCCATGCCGACGAAGTCGTCCGCGCGCTGGATCTCGGACGGCAGCTCGATGGTCAAGCAGTTCGAGGCCGCCGGCTACAAGACCGACCTGCAGTACGCCGAGGACGACATCCCGAACCAGCTGTCGCAGATCGAGAACATGATCACCAAGGGCGTCAACGTCCTGGTGATCGCCGCGATCGACGGCACGACCCTGTCGAACGCGCTGGCCAACGCCGAGGCGGCGGGCATCAAGGTCATCGCCTACGACCGGCTGATCCGCGACAGCGCGAACGTCGACTACTACGCGACCTTCGACAACTTCAAGGTCGGCGTCCTGCAGGCCCAGTCGATCGTCGATTCCCTCGACCTGGCGCATAAGAAGGGGCCCTTCAACATCGAGCTGTTCGGCGGCTCGCCCGACGACAACAACGCCTACTTCTTCTACAACGGCGCGATGTCGGTGCTGCAGCCCTACATCGACAAGGGCGTGCTGGTCGTGAAGTCGGGCCAGATGGGCATGGACAAGGTCGGCACCCTGCGCTGGGACGGCTCGGTCGCCCAGGCGCGCATGGACAACCTCCTGTCGGCCTACTACACCGACGCGCGCGTCGACGCCGTGCTGTCGCCCTACGACGGCCTGTCGATCGGCATCATCTCCTCGCTGAAGGGCGTCGGCTACGGCACCAAGGACCAGCCGATGCCGGTGATCACCGGCCAGGACGCCGAGGTGCCCTCGGTCAAGGCGATCCTGCGCGGCGACCAGACCTCGACGATCTTCAAGGACACCCGCGAGCTGGCGCGCGTCACGGTCGGCATGGTCAACGCCCTGATCGGCGGCGGCAAGCCGGAGATCAACGACACCAAGACCTACGACAACGGCGTCAAGGTCGTGCCGTCCTACCTGCTGAACCCGGTCCTGGTGACCAGGGACAACTGGGAGAAGATCCTGGTCGGCAGCGGCTACTACAAGAAGGACCAGATCACCCAGTAGGCGGCGATGCCTCCGGCCGGGCGCTCACCGCCGCCCGGCCGGAGGCGAGGGCGCCCGCTTCCGAGCGCCCCGCACCGGCGAGTCGGCCAATGACCCACATCCTCGAGATGCGCGACATCACCAAGACCTTTCCGGGGGTGGTGGCGCTCGACAACGTCAACCTGCAGGTCCGGCAGGGCGAGATCCATGCCCTGGCCGGCGAGAACGGGGCCGGCAAGTCGACCCTGATGAAGATCCTGAGCGGGGTCTATCCCTATGGCGACTACCAGGGCGACATCGTCTACGAGGGCGAGGTCAAGAAGTTCCGCGGCATCGCCGACAGCGAGGCCGAGGGCATCGTGATCATCCACCAGGAGCTGGCCCTGGTGCCCGAGCTGTCGATCGCCGAGAACATCTTCCTCGGCAACGAGATCGCCCGCTTCGGCGTGATCGACTGGCACGCCACCAACGAGCTGGCCGCCGACCACCTGAAGTGGGTCGGCCTGAAGGAGTCGCCGCGCACCAAGGTCCAGGACCTGGGGCTCGGCAAGCAGCAGCTGGTCGAGATCGCCAAGGCGCTGTCCAAGGAGGTCAAGCTGCTGATCCTCGACGAGCCGACCTCCTCGCTCAACGAGCAGGACAGCGCGGCGCTGCTCAAGCTGCTGGCCGAGTTCCGCGAGCGCGGCATCTCCTCGATCCTGATCTCGCACAAGCTCAACGAGATCTCCCAGGTCGCCGACTCGATCACCGTGCTGCGCGACGGCACGACGGTCTCGACGCTCGACTGCGCGGCCGCATCGATCAGCGAGGACGACATCATCCGCGACATGGTCGGCCGCTCGCTGTCCGACCGCTTCCCGCCGCGCCATCCGAAGATCGGCGAGCTGCTGCTGGAGGTCGAGCACTGGTCGGTGCGCCACCCGCAGCACCTCGACCGCCGGGTCGTGAAGGATGCCTCCTTCACCGTGCGCCGGGGCGAGGTCGTCGGCCTCGCCGGCCTGATGGGCGCCGGGCGCACCGAGCTGGCGATGAGCCTCTTCGGCCGCTCCTACGGCGCCGACATCGCCGGCGAGGTCAGGATCCGCGGCAAGGCGGTCGACGTCTCGACCGTCGAGCGGGCGATCGCCGCCGGCCTCTGCTACGCCACCGAGGACCGCAAGTCCTACGGCCTGGTGCTCGACGACATCGTCAAGCACAACCTGACCCTGGCCAACCTCGAGGGCGTCGCCAACGGCCCGGTCATCGACCACGCCCGCGAGATCAGGGTCGCCGAGGACTACCGCAGGCGGCTTAACATCAAGACTTCGAGCATCGCCCAGAAGACCCTGAACCTGTCGGGCGGCAACCAGCAGAAGGTCGTGCTCGGCAAGTGGCTCTTCGCCGATCCCGAGGTGCTGATCCTCGACGAGCCGACCCGCGGCATCGACGTCGGCGCCAAATACGAGATCTACTCGATCATCACCGACCTGGCGGCGGCCGGTAAGGGCATCCTGGTGATCTCCTCGGAGATGCCGGAGCTGCTCGGCATCTGCGACAGGATCTACGTGATGAACGCCGGGCGCCTGGTCGGCGAGCTGCCGGCGGCCGAGGCCTCGCAGGAGAAAATCATGTCGATGATCATCCGGACCGCCGAGAAATGACGAGCGACGAACAGGCCGTGGGCCGGGGCCCCGGCGACCGGGCGGCAGGCCGCGGCGCCGGCGCCCTGGCCGAGGGCGGGCCCTCGCACTTCCACTTCATCCGCACGCATCTGCGCGAGTACGGCATCCTGGTCGCGCTGATCGCGATCATGGCCTTCTTCCAGATCGCCACCGACGGCATCCTGCTGAAGCCGGTCAACCTGACCAACCTGATCCTGCAGAACAGCTACATCGTCATCATGGCGGTCGGCATGCTGCTGGTCATCGTCTCCGGCAACATCGACCTCTCGGTCGGCTCGGTGCTCGGCTTCGTCGGCGCGCTCGCCGCCGTGATGATCGTGCAGTGGGACGTCAACTACGTCGTCACCGGCATCGCCTGCCTCGCCGTCGGCGCGCTGATCGGCGCCGCCCAGGGCTACTGGATCGCCTACTGGAAGATCCCCTCCTTCATCGTGACCCTGGCCGGCATGCTGGTGTTCCGCGGCCTGACCCTGTGGGTGCTGGCCGGCCAGTCGGTCGGGCCCTTCCCGCACTCCTTCCAGCTGCTGTCGTCCGGCTTCATCCCGGACCTCTTCGCGGTCAAGGGCCTGAACGTCTTCTCGCTGCTGCTCGGCATCGCCGCCTCGGCGGGCCTCGCGGCGCTCGCGCTGCGCAGCCGCCTGCGCGCCCAGAAGGGCGGCGTCGTCGACGAGCCCCTGGCCTTCTTCCTGGCGAAGAACGGTCTGGTCGCCGTCGCCATCCTCTACATGACCTGGCTGCTCGCCGCGTTCCGCGGCCTGCCCAACGTGCTGATCATCATGGCGCTGCTGATCGCGCTCTATTCCTTCGTGACGACGCGCACGACGACGGGCCGGCGCATCTACGCGCTCGGCGGCAACGAGAAGGCGGCCAGGCTGTCGGGCATCAACACCGAGCGCCTGACCTTCCTGACCTTCGCCAACATGGGCATGCTGGCGGCGCTCGCCGGCCTGGTCTTCGCCGCGCGGCTCAACACCGCGACGCCGAAGGCCGGCATCACCTTCGAGCTCGACGTCATCGCCGCGGTCTTCATCGGCGGCGCCTCGATGAGCGGCGGCGTCGGCACCGTGGTCGGCGCGGTGGCCGGCGCCTTCATCATGGGGGTGATGAACAACGGCATGTCGATCCTCGGCATCGGCATCGACTACCAGCAGGTGATCAAGGGGCTGGTGCTGCTCGCGGCCGTGATCTTCGATGTCTACAACAAGAACAAGGCCTGACCCCGGCACACGGGCCTGAGAGGCGGAGGAAAGCATGCTGCTGTCGCAGATCAGGGACGCCGAGGGGCGCGAGCGGGTCGTCGCGCGCAACGGCACGGAGGCCTATGTCGTCAAGGGCGTCGACAGCGTCTACCGCCTGGCGGCCGACGCCATCCGCGCCGGCGAGCGCCTGTCCCGGCGCATCGCCCAGCTCGGCTTCGGCGAGGCCGTCGACCTGGCCGCGGCCTACGACGAGGGCCGCGTGCTGCCGCCGATCATGCATCCCGACCCGACCCACCTGCACCTGACCGGCACCGGCCTGACGCACCTCGGCTCGGCCGCCGCGCGCGACGCCATGCACCAGAAGCTGGCCGAGCAGAGCGAGGCCGAGCTGACCGATTCCATGAAGATGTTCCGCCTCGGCCTGGAGGGCGGCAAGCCGGCCGCCGGCCGTGCCGGCGTGCAGCCGGAGTGGTTCTACAAGGGCAACGGCCTGTCGGTCGCCGCGCCTGGCGCGCCGCTGGTCGCGCCGGCCTTCGCCGAGGATGCGGGCGAGGAGCCGGAGATCGCCGGCGTCTACCTGGTCGGCGAGGACGGCACGCCCTTCCGGGTCGGCTTCGCGCTCGCCAACGAGTTCTCCGACCACGTCATGGAGCGGCGCAACTACCTCTACCTCGCCCACTCGAAGCTGCGGCCCGCGGCCTTCGGCCCGGAGATCCTGCTCGGCGAGCTGCCGGCCAACGTCGAGGGCCGCTCGCGGATCCGGCGCGGCGGCGCGGTCGTCTGGGAGAAGCCCTTCCTGTCCGGCGAGCGGAACATGTCGCACACCATCGCCAACCTGGAGCACCACCACTTCAAGTACGGGCTGTTCCGCCATCCCGGCGACGTGCACGTCCACATGTTCGGCACCGCGACGCTGTCCTTCGTCGACGGCATCAAGGTCGCGCCCGGCGACGTCTTCGAGATCGAGGCGGCGCCCTTCGGCCTGCCGCTGCGCAACCCGCTGCAGACGACCGCCGTCCCCGACGCCGGGGCCGCGGTCGCCGTGCAGGTCCTCTGACCAGGAAAGCGAGACCCGATGGCCTTCAAGCGCGCCGACTGGCCTCGCCGCCTGCGCTCCCAGGAATGGTTCGGCGGCACCGGCCGCGACCAGATCTATCACCGCTCCTGGATGCGCAACCAGGGCCTGCCGGCCGACCTCTTCGACGGCCGCCCGGTCATCGGCATCTGCAACACCTGGTCGGAGCTGACGCCCTGCAACGCGCATCTCCGCGACCTCGCGCAGCGGGTCAAGCACGGCATCTACGAGGCCGGCGGCCTGCCGGTCGAGTTCCCGGTCTTCTCGCCGGGGGAGAGCTCGCTCCGGCCGACCGCGATGATGTTCCGCAACCTCTGCGCCCTCGACGTCGAGGAGGCGCTGCGCGCCAATCCGGTCGACGGCGTCGTGCTGATGGTCGGCTGCGACAAGTCCACCCCGGCGCTGCTGATGGGCGCCGCCAGCGTCGACATCCCGGCCGTCGTGGTCACCGGCGGGCCGATGCTGAACGGCAAGTGGCGCGGCCAGGAGGTCGGCTCGGGCACGGCACTCTGGCAGATGAGCGAGATGGTCAAGGCCGGCGAGATCACCCCGGACGACTTCCTGGAGGCCGAGCAGTCGATGTCGCGCTCGCCCGGCTCCTGCAACACCATGGGCACGGCCTCCTCGATGGCCTGCATGGCCGAGGCCCTGGGCATGGCGCTGTCGGGCAACGCGGCGATCCCGGCGGTCGACAGTCGGCGCCGGGTCGTGGCCCACCTGACCGGCCGGCGCATCGTCGAGATGGTCAAGGAGGACCTGAAGCCCTCCGACGTGCTGACCCGCCAGGCCTTCGAGAACGCGATCCGGACCAACGGCGCGATCGGCGGCTCGACCAACGCCGTCGTGCACCTGCTGGCGATCGCCGGGCGGGTCGGCGTCGCGCTCTCGCTCGACGACTGGGACCGCCTGGGCCGCGACGTGCCGACCATCGTCGACCTGATGCCCTCGGGCCGCTTCCTGATGGAGGAGTTCTTCTATGCCGGCGGCCTGCCGGTCGTGCTGCGCTCGCTGCTCGAGGGCGGGCTGCTGCACGGCGCGGCGCTGACCGTCTCCGGCCGCAGCCTCGCCGAGGAGGTCGCCGGCGCGCGCAACTGGAACGAGGAGGTCATCCGCCCGGTCGACAAGGCGCTGACCGCCCACGGCGGCATCGCCGTGCTGCGCGGCAACCTCACGCCGCTCGGCGCGGTCATCAAGCCCTCGGCGGCGACGCCCGAGCTGATGGTGCACCGGGGCAAGGCCGTGGTCTTCGAGGACATCGACGACTACAGGCGCCGCATCGAGGACGAGAGCCTGGAGGTCGACGAGACCTGCATCCTGGTGATGAAGAACTGCGGGCCGCGCGGCTATCCCGGCATGGCCGAGGTCGGCAACATGGGCCTGCCGCCCAAGGTGCTGAGAAAGGGCATCAAGGACATGGTGCGGATCTCCGACGCGCGCATGTCCGGCACGGCCTACGGCACGGTGGTGCTGCACGCGGCGCCCGAGGCCGCCGTCGGCGGGCCGCTGGCGATCGTCCGTGAAGGCGACATGATCGAGCTCGACGTGCCGGCCCGGCGCCTGCACCTCGACGTGCCGCAGGAGGAGATCGAGCGGCGCCTGGCGGCCTGGACGCCGCCGGCGCCGGCGCCAGAGAGCGGCTATGCGCGGCTGTTCCACCAGCACGTCCTGGGCGCCGATCAGGGCGTCGACTTCGACTTCCTGCGCGGCCGGCGCGGCAACGCCGTGCCGCGCGAGTCGCACTGAGGGCCGGGCTCTTGGCCGCAGCGCAACGCCATCGCCTCGCCGTCGCCGGTCTCGGCAAGATCGCCCGCGACCAGCACCTGCCGGCGCTTGCCCGCAGCGAGGCCTTCGAGCTCGCGGCGACAGCCGACCCGGCCGGCGGGCTGCCGGAGGTCGACCACTTCGACGCGCTGGAACGGCTGCTCGCCGAGCGGCCGGACGTCACGGCGCTGTCGCTCTGCACACCGCCACAGGTCCGCTACCCCCTGGCCCGGGCGGCGCTGCAGGCCGGTCGCCACCTGCTGCTCGAGAAGCCGCCGGGGCAGACGCTCGGCGAGGTCGAGGCGCTGCGCGCCCTGGCCGAGGCGGCCGGTGTCAGCCTCTTCGCGACCTGGCACTCGCGCTTCGCGCCGGCCGTGCCGCGCGCCCGCGACTGGGTCGCCGGCCACCGGGTCGAGCGTGTCCGCATCGCCTGGAAGGAGGACGTCCGGCGCTGGCATCCCGGCCAGAGGTGGATCTGGCAGCCGGGTGGCTTCGGCGTCTTCGATCCCGGCATCAACGCCCTGTCGATCCTGACCGCCGTGCTGCCGCGGCCGCTGCGCGTGGTCTCGGCGACCCTGGAGGTGCCGGAGAACTGCGCCGCGCCGATCGCCGCCCGACTGTCGATGACCGACGACGCCGGCGTCGCGATCGAGGCCGAGCTCGACTTCCGCCAGGAAGGGCCGCAGACCTGGGACATGGCCTTCGAGGGGCCGGAGGGCGCAATCACCCTGCAGGCCGGCGGCAGCCGCCTCTCGCTCGACCCGCCGGAGGGTGCGCCGGCGATGATCGGCGAGTACGACGCGATCTACCGGCGCTTCGCCGAGCTGATCGGGCGTGGCGAGAGCGAGGTCGACGTGGCGCCGCTGCGCCTGGTCGCCGACGCCTTCCTGGTCGGGCGCAGCAGGCCGACCGAGGCCTTCCACGACTGAGCCGAGGGCGCCCGGTCAGGGAATGTTGGCGGCGGCCTCGACCTGCGGCGCCCGCCAGATCGGTGCGGCCGCGGCCGGCTGCTTGTGATGCAGGGTCGCGCCCCTGGGCGTGCGGATCAGGTGCAGGGTGCGGGTGTGGAAAGCCTCGAGCCCGGGCCGGTGGCCGATGCTCAGCACCGTGGCGCCGGCCAGCTCCTGGTCGAAGATCGACATGACCCGCCGCTGGCTGACCTCGTCGAGCGCCGAGGTCGCCTCGTCGAGGAACACCCAGGCGGGCTTGTGCAGCAGCAGGCGCGCGAAGCCGACCAGCTGCTGCTGGCCGAGCGACAGGCTCTTGTCCAGGCGGGCCTCGAGGTCGAGGGCGGACAGGAACTCCGACAGGCCGACGCGCTTGACCACGGCCTCGACCTCGGCGGTCGGGAAGGCGTCGGGGCGGTCCGGGTAGGTGATCGCCGCGCGCAGCGAGCCGAGCGGCAGGTAGGGCCGCTGCGGCATGAACATCATGGTCTCCGGGTCGGGCAGGGTGATGGTCCCGCTGCCCCAGGGCCAGAGGCCGGCGACGGCGCGGAACAGGGTGCTCTTGCCGGCGCCGGACTCGCCGACGATCAGCACCCGCTCGCCGCGGCCGATCTCGACCGTCGCCTCGGCGATCACGACGCGGCCGTCGGACAGCAGCACCGAGACGCCGTCGAAGGCGAGCTGGTCCTCGGGCCCGCGCACCAGGCTGATCGAGTCGATCGCCTCGTCGATCTCGTCGAGCCGGGCGACCGCCGCCTTGAAGGCGCTGACCCGGCGCAGCGTCGCGCGCCAGTCCGCAATCTGCGGGAAGGAGTCGACGAACCAGCGCAGCGAGGCCTGGACCTGGTTGAAGGCGCCGACGACCATCATCATGCCGCCCAGGGTCAGGCCGCCGCTAAAGTAGCCCGGCGAGGCGACGACGATCGGCACGACGATGGCGATCCAGCCGTAGCCCGAGGTGATCCAGGTCAGGCGCGACAGGCCGACCGAGAGGCCTCGCATCGCGGTGATCACCCGGTCGAGATTGCCCTCGAGCTGGCGCCGTTCGTCCTTCTCGCCGCCGAAGAGCGCGATGCTCTCGGCGCTCTCGCTGACCCGCACCAGGGCGAAGCGCAGGTCGGCCTCGCGGGCGTAGCGCTCGGCGTTGAGGCCGATCAGCGGCACGCCGACCCGCCAGGTCAGCAGCGAGCCCAGGAAGGCGTAGAGGATCGCGCACCAGACCATGTAGCCGGGGATCGTGAAGCTGCTGCCGTCGAGCACGAAGACGACGTTGCTCGACAGGCCCCAGAGGATGCCGATGAAGCTGACCAGCAGCAGCACCGCCTGCAGCAGCCCGACGCCGAGGACCGCCGACAGCTCGGTCAGCTTGCGGGTGTCCTCCTCGATGCGCTGGTCGGGATTGACGCCGATCTGGCCGGCCAGGCCCAGGCGGTAGGCGCGGCCGGCGACCAGCCACTCGTCGAGCAGGTGGTGGGTCAGCCACTCGCGCAGGCGGACCTTCAGCATCTCCTGCATCCAGGTCTGGCCGACGACGAGGGTCAGCAGGCCGCCGACGATGACCAGGAAGACCAGCAGCTGCTGGCCGAAGACGTCGAGGTGCTGCTGGTCGAGCGCGTCGAAGAAGGTGCCGTGCCACTCGTTGAGGCGGATCTGGCCGATCATGTTGCCGACCAGCACGGCGACGATGCCCGCCGCCAGCACGCCGATCCGCCTGCGGTGGCCCGAGCGCCAGAGATGGCGCAGCAGGGCGAAGGTCTCGGAGGCCGCGCTCCTCTCGTCGTAGTTCGCGGCCGGTGGGCGGAACGCGTTCTCGGGCGGCGCTACCGTGTCGGGACCGACCGCGGCCTGCTCCGGCGGCACGCTCGCTTGCCGCCAGGCTTCGGGCTTGCGGGCGAACGCCCGGCGACGGCGGGTCGCCAGCACGTCAACCGTCTCCGGAACCAGACGAAGTCGGCAATCGAATAGCCTCCGGGCAAGAATCAAGCCAGATCGCAGTGACCCAATTCTCGGCGCTCGCCCTTAAATGTCCGTTAAGCTGCCCCACATCTGCCACTGAATTACTAGGAGGCGCGGAGTCGAAGCAACTGCCATTCCGACCCCTGCGACCGATGGCAGCGAAGGTCCTTCTAAGATTCTGATCTGCCGCGTAATTCGCCATGCGAGGCGGCGGTCATCGGATTAACCATAACCTGGCGACGCGGTTCTTGCACTGCGCGAGTAATCGGATGCCGGGATGGCCTGCCGACTTGAAAAAATGGATTCCGTGGCCCGTCCTGTCATGACAAGAGGACGGCGCGGTCGGGGCGGAAGGGGGCCGCCCGGGGGCGGCCGGCGACGCCAGGCTAGTCGCGCAGCACGCGTTCGGCCGGCAGGCGCACCTCGATGCGCGTGCCGACGTTGGGTACGCTGTCGACCTTCAGCGAGCCGCCGTGCAGCCTGGCCAGGCCGCAGGACAGCGGCAGGCCGAGGCCGGTGCCCGGGAAGCGGCGGGCGAGGCGGCTGTCGACCTGGCCGAAGGGCGTCAGGGCGACGGCGATTTCCTCGGGGCTCATGCCGATGCCGGTGTCCTCGACGATCAGCAGGTAGTCGCCGGCGTCGTCGATCTCGGCCGACAGGGTGACGCTGCCGCCCTCGGGCGTGAACTTCACGGCGTTGCTCATCAGGTTGAGCAGGATCTGCTTGATCGCCCGGGCGTCGCCGTGCAGCAGCGGCAGGCCGATCGGCAGGCCGAGCCTGAGCTCGACGCCGTTGTGCTGGGCCCGGTCGGTGACCAGGCGCAGCGCCGTCTTGGCGATCGCCGCCGGGTCGATGGTGTCCTCTTCCAGCTCGGTGCGGCCGGCCTCGATCTTCGAGACGTCGAGGATGTCGTTGATCAGCTCCAGCAGGTGCTGGGCGCTCTGGTGGATGTCGCCGGCGTATTCCTTGTAGCTCGGCGAGCCGAGCGGCCCGAAGGTCTCGGCGGCCATCAGCTCGGAGAAGCCGATGATGGCGTTGAGCGGCGTGCGCAGCTCGTGGCTGACCGTGGCCAGGAACTCGCTCTTGGCGCGGCTCGCGGCCTCGGCCTCGTCCTTGCTCTGCAGCAGCTGCGCCTCGCGGGTGATCCGGTCGGTGACGTCCTGGGCGGTGCCGCGGAAGCCGATGAAGGTGCCGGTGGCGCGCGCGTAGACCGGCACGGCGCTGAGCCGGAAGATCCGCTCGCTGCCGTCGCTGTGGCAGACCCGGGCCTCGATGTCGCGAAAGGGCTGCGGCGCGCCCGGCCGGATCGCCGACAGCGGGCTGTCCTGGTCGGCGAAGAGATCGGTCAGCGGCCGGCCGAGCAGGCTGCGCGGATGCCGGCCGGTCGCCTCCTGCACGCGGCTCGAGACGAAGGTGATGTTGAGGTGCCGGTCGGTCTCCCAGATCCAGTCGGAGACCATCCGCGCGATGTCGTCGAAGCGCTCGCGCATGGCGGCCAGCTGGCGCTTCAGCTCGACCGGGTCGGCCTCCTCGCGGTAGCGGCCGACGATCGCCAGCGGCTTGCCGCGCTCGTCGAACTGGACCGCGTGGCGCGAGATCCAGGTCTCGGGCTGGCCGCCGAAATCGAGGAAATGCACGCGTTCGATCGGTGCGCTCCAGCGCGTGCCGGGGGCCGGCTGGGCACTCTGCAGAGTCTCGCGGATCCAGGGTGTCGAGGGCACGTCGAGCTCGCTCGACGACAGCGAGCATTCGATCTGCAGCATCGGCAGCAGCCGCCGGTAGGCGGGATTCGAGTAGCGCAGGCGGCCCTCGCCGTCGGCGACGCAGGCCGGCGGGCCGTCGTCGAGCAGCCAGTCGAGCGCGCCGGCCAGATGCGGCGCCTCGGGGCCGGGCTGCAGCAGGCCGCCGACCCCGACCGGGCTCGGCTCCTCGGGCAGCCGGTCCTCGAGGACGAGAGCCTTGATCACCTCTTTCATGACGCTGCGCGCTTCATGAGTCCGCGGCGCCCGGGCTCAGCTGGCCTTGCGCCGGCCGCTCTCCTCGATGCGCTTGATCGCATAGAGGTACTGGGGGTCGCGCTGCCAGCGCCGGATGACGATCTGCGCGGCCGCCGACTGGACCCGGTCGAACAGGGCCAGCACGCGGGACAGCTCCTCGGGGTCGACCCGCTGGTCGCCGGGGCGGCCCTTGCGGCTCATCAGGAAGATCGAGGTGAACTGCGGCTTCTCGATCTCGAGGGCGCGGCAGGCGATGACCAGGCCCTCGCCGCCGGGCTCGTAGACGATGCGGCGGACCAGCCGCAGGCGCAGCTTGGTCATCTCGGCGAACAGCGCCTCGAACAGCGCGATCTCGCCCTGGCGCAGCACCTGGACCAGCATCTCGACGGTCAGGCGGCCTTCGTCGGCGAGGCCGCGCGCCAGGCGCACGGAGCTGTCCTCGGCGATCTCCTCGTCTTCCGTGACGGCGCCGACGGTCTCGTCGGTGACCTCCTCGAGGACGTCGTCGAGCTCGGTCGGATCGATCTCGTAGTTGCCCAGGATGTAGGAGCGCAGGGCGGCGCCGACCCAGAGGCACATGCGCCGCGCCAGGGCCGGGTTGAGGTCGCTGCGCCGGACCAGCGGCTCCTGGTAGGTATCGACCCGGCGCGACTCCTCGACCAGGTATTCCATGGTCGCGGTCGAGACGCGGGCGTTGCCGTTGTCGAGCAGTGCCTTGATGACGTCGCTGTTGCCGGTCTCGACCAGGGCGTCGGAGACGGTCTCGCTGACGTGCTGGCGCATGGCGATGGCCAGCTGGTGCTGGATCGTGCGATGCCGGATGATCTCGACCAGGTCCTGGTCGTGCAGCACTTCGCTGACCAGCAGGATCGGGCGCGCGACCTCGATCTCGTCGTTGGCCAGCATCAGCACGACCTCGCGGGGGGCGTGGCCGCGCCGGGCCAGGCGCTCGGACAGCTCGCGCCGCACCTTCATCTCGAAGTCGCGGATCAGCTTGTTGAGGATGTCGCTCATCAGCGCGCGTTCGCGCTCGGTCAGCGTCTCGCCGCTGGCCTCGAACAGGTCGCTGATCGTCGCGACGAGCAGCCGCCGACCCTCCTGGCTCTTGTTGCGAGCCAGTTCGAGCAGCTGCTGAACGTCCTGATCGGCGACGACCGTCATCGGTCTCTTCATCCGCTCCCGATCTCATGGAGGCGGACGAACATCGACACGATGCCTGCCGCGACCCTGCCCCCACCAGGCCACTCGCCTGTATAGCAAGGATGCGCGTGCCGGGTGAAGGATTGGTTAAGCGGGTGTCAAAGCAAGGGTTGTATGCGGATCCTGTTCTCTCAACGCGGGTGGTGTCGGCGGCCCGGGTCCACAGGGGCGGAACGGCGGCACCCGTCGTGCCAGGCGAACCGGCAGATCTGTCGCTGGCCTGTCCGTCGGGGCGCCGGCGCCGGGCTTGGCCGGCGCGCCTCGCCGTGCCATATCCCCGGCATGAGCCTGTTCAAGAGCCACCGCCCCAAGACCCTGCCGCCCGTGCGCAAGCCGGCGCAGCCGGTCTCGCCCCCCGCCACCGTGGCGGCGTCCCAGGCTCCGGCTGCGGGCAAGGCCGGCGCGTCAGCACCTGCCCGGCCGAAGGAGCTCGGCGGGCCCGAGGGCCCGGAGCCGACGCGCTACGGCGACTGGGAGCGCAAGGGGATCTGCTACGACTTCTGAGCCGCGGCGACCGCGCGGCGACCGGGCCTAGGCGGGCATCAGCTCCGACAGCCGTCGGCGCTGCCGGCCCTCGGCGTCGAAGTTGGCCGGGTCGAGCCAGGCCCGGAAGGCGGCACCGGCCGCCGGCCAGTCGTCCTCGATCAGGGCGTACCAGGCGGTGTCGCGGTTGCGGCCCTTGACCACCAGGTGGCGGTAGAAGATGCCCTCGTAGCGGAAGCCGAAGCGCCTGGCCGCGGCGCGCGAGCCGGCGTTGAGCGCATTGCACTTCCACTCGACCCGGCGATAGCCGAGCGTCTCGAAGGCGTGGGCGATCAGCAGGAAGATCGCCTCGGTCGCGGCGGCGGTCTTCTGCAGGACCGGCGAGAACCAGATGTGGCCGATCTCGATCACACCCTGGCCCGGCGTGATGCGCAGGTAGCTGGCCATGCCGAGCGGCTCGCCGCTCGCCCGCTCGACCAGGGCGAAGAACAGCGGGTCGCTCTGCGTCGCGCAGCCCTCCAGCCAGCTGCGCATCGCGGCTTCGCTCTCGAAGGGGCCGTAGCCGAGGTAGTCCCAGAGCCGCCCGGCGGCGGCGCTGCCGTCGTGGGCGCGTGCGAACAGCGCGGCGGCGTGGCGCGCCGGGTCGATCGGCTCGAGCCGGATCAGCCGGCCTTCCAGGGCCTTGCGCCCGGGCGTCGGCCAGGCGGCCCGCTCGACGGGATCGTTCGACAGCGGGCGGTCGTAGAGGGCTTCAGCCAAGGCGGGTGTCCTTCAGGTAGGCCGGCCGCGGGATGCCGGGCTTGAGACGGGCGTCGTCGAGCGGCTCGCCGGCGACCAGGCGGATCGGCACCTCGCCGGCCCAGATCGGCAGGTCGTAGTCCGCCTCGTCGTCGCTCGGGCCGCCGTCGCGGATCTTGCAGGCGACCTCCTCGAGCCGCAACGACAGCACCTTGGTCGCCTTCAGCTCCTGGCCGGTCATCGGCCTGAGGTCGGCCCAGCGGCCGGGCGTGATGCGCTCGACGATGGCCTCCAGCGCTGCCGCCTTCTCGTCCTTGTCCAGGATCTCCTCCGCGGTGCCGAAGGCCATGACCGATCGGTAGTTGAAGGAGGAGTGGAAGCCGGAGCGGGCGTGGACGATGCCGTCGAGCAGCGAGACGGTGAAGCAGACCGGCACGCCCTCGGCGAGGCGCCGCAGCATGCGGCTGGCCGAGGAGCCGTGCCAGACGACGCGCTCACCGATCCGGGCATAGGCGGTCGGCGTGACGTAGGGCTGGCCGTCGACGACGTAGCCGACGTGGCAGGCGAGGCCGGCGTCGAGCACGCCGAACACGGTCTCGCGGTCCCAGACCGCCCGCTTGGCGAGGCGGCGGATCTTCGTCTTCCCGGTCGGCTTGAAGGCAACGGCGCTCATCGGCTCTCTCCTCGTGATGCGCCTCCGACCTAAGGCCGAAGTGGATTGCCGCAAAGAGCCGCTTCGGTCAAAACGATAGAGCCACTTGACAGGCCTCTGCCGTGACCCGCCGTGCCTTCGTGCCCCTGCTGTCGCTCAGCCTCGACGAGAGCGCTGCCGAGCCGCTGTTCCGCCAGCTCTACGGCCAGCTGCGCGAGGCGATCCTCTCGGGCCGCCTGCCCGGCGGCCAGCGCCTGCCCTCGAGCCGGCTGCTCGCCGGCGAGCTGGCCTGCTCGCGCAACACCGTGGTCGGCGCCTTCGAGCAGCTGCTGGCCGAAGGCTACCTGGAGGGCCGGCGCGGCTCGGGCACCTACGTCTCCTCGGTGCTGCCCGACGAGCTGCTGACCGCGCGCGGCCTGCCGGCGCCTGTGCCCGAGACCGCGCCGGCGCCGCAGCTCGGCCGTCGCGGCCGGCGGCTCGCCGCGCTGACCCGGCCGGGCGAGCGCACGCGCGGCGGCGGCACGGCCTTCGTGCCCGGCCTGCCGGATCTCGCGGCCTTCCCCTTCGACGTCTGGGGCCGGCTGCTCGGGCGCTTCTGGCGCCATCCGCCGGAGCGCCTGGCGCGCCACGGCGACACCGCCGGCTACCTGCCGCTGCGCCGGGCCGTCGCCGACTACCTGGGCGCCGTGCGCGCGCTCCGGGTCGAGCCGGAGCAGGTCTTCGTGACCTCGGGGGCGCAGCACGCCGTCGACCTGGCGGCGCGCCTGCTGCTCGATCCCGGCGACCGGGTCTGGCTGGAGGATCCCGGCTACGTCGGCCTGCGCGGCCCCCTGGTCGCCGCCGGTGCCGAGCCGGTGCCGCTGCCGGTCGACGGGGAGGGACTCTCGGTCGCCGCCGGCCGCGCGGCCGACGGCGCGGCGGGCTGCTCCGGCCGCCTGGCGATCGTCTCGCCCTCGCACCAGTATCCGCTCGGCGTGGTGATGTCCCTGGCCCGGCGGCTGGAGCTGCTGGCCTGGGCGCGCGAGGCCGGCGCCTGGATCATCGAGGACGACTACGACAGCGAGTTCCGCTACGGCGGCCGGCCGCTGGCGGCGCTGCAGGGCCTCGACGCCGGCGGCGGCCGGGTCGTCTACCTCGGCAGCTTCTCCAAGGTGCTGTTCCCCTCGCTCCGGCTCGGCTACCTGGTCGTGCCGCCGGCCCTGGTCGAGCCCTTCCGCACGGCGCGCGCGGCGCTCGACGACCATCCGGCGCTGACCGTCCAGCCGGCGCTCGCCGCCTTCATCGCCGAGGGCCACTTCGCCGCCCACGTCCGCCGCATGCGCGCGCTCTACCAAGCGCGCCAGCAGGCTCTGCTGGCGGCGGCAGAGCGGCACCTCGACGGCCTGCTGCTGCTGCGCCCCGACGAGGCCGGCATGCACCTGGTCGCCGAGCTGGCGCCGGACCTCGCGGCGCGGATCACCGACCGGGAGGCGAGCGAACGGGCCTGTGCCGCCGGCCTCATCGCGCCGCCGCTCTCGGCCTACCGCTTCGGCGAGGCAGGGCCGCTGCGCCAGGGCCTGCTGCTCGGCTATGCGGCCGTGCCGGAGGAACGGATGGGCGAGGCCGTGGCGCGGCTCGCCCGGGCGCTGGCCTGAGGCGCGCTCAGGCCCGGCAGGGCGCGGCGCGGCGGCGGGCGTCGGCGAGGCGGGCGCGGCCCGCGGCGTCGGGCGGTCGGAACCGCCGGGTCGCCTCGTAGGCGGTCTCGGCGATCGCCCGCAGCCGGCCGGGATCCATGCCCTCGGCGACCAGCAGGTAGCCGATCGCGCCGACCCGCCAGCGATAGGCCTCGACCTCGTCCTGGCGGATGTCCTGCAGGGCTTCCGGCAGGGTCCCGTCGATCTGCTCCAGGGCGACCAGGCTGACCCGGCAGCCGTGCCGGCCGAGATACTGGACGGCGGCGCCTCGCCCGAGCTCCGGGAGGTCGGCCGGCCGCACCGGCCCGGGCGTCAGGCGGGCCGCGGAGAGATCCGGCAGCAGGCCGGGAAAGGTCGCCGAGACCCGGCTCGCGTCGGGCGCGGGGCTCCTGCCGACCGCGAGGGCGTGGTGCAGCGCGACCGCCTCCGCAAGCCAGCCGCGCAGCGGCGCTTCCGCGCCGAGGCCAGCCGGCGCCCCGGCCTCCGGTGCCACGCGCAGCAGCCAGAGCGATGCGCCGCCGAGGACCAGCAGCCCGGCGACCGCCGCGGCGAGGGTGGCCGTCAGCGGCCGGCGCGCCGGCATCCGGGCAGGCTGCGGCTCGGGCAGCGACAGCAGGCTCGGGGGCAGCTCGACCGAGTCGGCGAGGCCGGCCTTCATGCGGCTCAGCAGGGCGGCCTGGCGGGCCGTGCCGCGGTCGGCGGCGATCGCCTGGGCGAGCCGCGCGGCGCGGCCGGGCGGCAGCTCGCCGTCGACGTAGGCGTTCAGCTCCTGCCAGAGGGTATCGTCGTCGCCCGTCATGGTCCTTCCGTCACCCGCCGCGGCCGGCGCGCGCCGCGGCCAGCGGCAGCACGTTCGTGCCAGCGACCCGCTCGGCGACCGAGCCCGCAACTTCCTGGGCCAGCGCAGCCCGGGCCCGGCAGACCCGGCTCATCACCGTGCCGACCGGAACGCCGAGCAACTCCGCCACTTCGGCATAGCGGAAGCCGGCGATGTCGACCAGAGCGACGATCTCGCGCTGCGCCGGCTTCAGGCGGGCGAGCGCGGCCCGCAGCGTCAGGACGTCGGCCAGGGCGTCGCCGGCCGCGGCCAGCGACTGGGTGCCGTCGATCCGCTCGGCGAGCTTCTCCGGCTCGGTCGGAGTCATGTGCCGGCTGGCCCGCCGGGCCTCGCCGGCGGCGCTGCGCAGCTGCCGGAACAGCCAGGCCCGAAAGGCGCCGGCGCTGTCGGGCACCTGCCGGGCCGAGAGCGCCTGCAGGACGGTCTCCTGGACCAGCTCCTCGGCCTGGCCGCGGTCGCCGGACAAGGCGAGGGCGAAGCCGAAGAGGCCCTTCAGCTCGTCCTCGATGCGTCGGCGGCGTGCCTGGGCCATCGCTTCCGCTCCGCGAAGCCGCCGACCGTGGCCGGCGGGCCCCGCATCGCGCCGTCCTAGCGCTTGTTCTGACGGTGCTGGATCAGATCGTCGACCACGGCCGGATCGGCCAGGGTCGAGGTATCACCCAGGTTCGAATAGTCGTTCTCGGCGATCTTGCGCAGGATCCGGCGCATGATCTTGCCGGAGCGGGTCTTCGGCAGGCCGGGCGCCCACTGGATCAGGTCGGGCGAGGCGATCGGCCCGATCTCGCTGCGCACCCACTGCACCAGCTCCTTGCGCAGCGCGTCCGACGGCTCCTCGCCGGCGACCAGCGTCACGTAGGCGTAGATGCCCTGGCCCTTGATGTCGTGCGGATAGCCGACGACCGCGGCCTCGGCGACCTTGGCGTGGGCGACCAGGGCGGACTCGACCTCGGCGGTGCCCATGCGGTGGCCCGAGACGTTGATCACGTCGTCGACCCGGCCGGTGATCCAGTAGTAGCCGTCGGCGTCGCGGCGCGCGCCGTCGCCGGTGAAGTACTTGTTCGGATAGGTCGAGAAGTAGGTCTGCACGAAGCGCTCGTGGTCGCCGTAGACCGTGCGCATCTGGCCGGGCCAGGAATCGCCGATGCAGAGGTTGCCCTCGCAGGCGCCTTCCAGGTGCTTGCCGTCGGCGTCGACCATGACCGGCTTGATGCCGAAGAAGGGGCGGGTCGCCGAGCCGGGCTTGAGCGGCGTCGCGCCGGGCAGCGGGGTGATCAGGATGCCGCCGGTCTCGGTCTGCCACCAGGTGTCGACGATCGGGCAGCGCTCGTCGCCGACCACCTTGTGGTACCAGAGCCAGGCTTCCGGGTTGATCGGCTCGCCGACCGAGCCGAGCAGGCGCAGCGACTTGCGGCTGGTCCGGCGCACCGGGCCCTCGCCCTCGCGCATCAGGGCGCGGATCGCCGTCGGCGCCGTGTAGAAGATGCTGACCTTGTGCTTGTCGACGACCTGCCAGAAGCGCGAGGCGTCGGGATAGTTCGGCACGCCCTCGAAGACCAGCGTCGTCGCGCCGTTGGCCAGCGGGCCGTAGACGATGTAGCTGTGGCCGGTCACCCAGCCGACGTCGGCGGTGCACCAGTAGACGTCACCGTCGTGGTAGTCGAAGACGTACTGGTGGGTCATCGAGGCGTAGACGAGGTAGCCGCCGGTCGTGTGCAGCACGCCCTTCGGCTTGCCGGTCGAGCCCGAGGTATAGAGGATGAACAGCGGATCCTCGGCGTTCATCTCCTCGGGCGGGCAGTCGTCGGAGACCTTGGCCAGCTCTTCATGGTACCAGAGGTCGCGGCCCTCGACCCAGCCGATCTGGCCGCCGGTGCGGCGCAGCACCAGGACCTTATCGACCCCCGGGCACTTCTCCAGCGCCTTGTCGGTGTTGGCCTTGAGCGGGATCTTGCGACCGCCGCGCACGCCCTCGTCGGCGGTGATCACGAAATTCGAATCGCAGTCGACGATGCGATTGGCCAGGCTGTCCGGCGAGAAGCCGCCGAACACCACCGAGTGGATCGCGCCGATGCGCGCGCAGGCCAGCATGGCAAAGGCCGCCTCGGGCACCATCGGCATGTAGATCGTCACCCGGTCGCCCTTGCGCACGCCCTGGGCCTTCAGCACATTGGCCAGGCGGCAGACCTCCTCGTAGGCCTCGCCGTAGGAGATGTGCTTGGAATCCTTCGGGTCGTCGCCCTCGAAGATGATCGCGGTGTCGTCGCGCTTGGTCGCGAGGTGGCGGTCCAGGCAGTTGTAAGCGACGTTGGTCGTGCCGTCCTGGAACCAGCGGATGTGCAGGTCGTCGGGCGCGTAGGAGACGTCCTTCACCTTGGTGAAGGGCTTCATCCAGTGGATGCGCTTGCCGTGCTCGCCCCAGAAGGCCTCGGGATCGGCGATCGACTGCTCGTAGAGCCGGAAATAGCCGGCCTCGTCGACCCAGGCATTCTCGGCGACCTCCGGGTTGACGGCAAAGACGGACGTTTCGGTCATGATCGGCGACGCTCCCCAGGGCTTGACTGACGGTGGCGGTCGGCCGCCAGCGCGCCCGGTCCCGCTCCGCTCGATGTTGTTGCGGCGGATTATTCCCGAGCGGCGCCGACGATACAACCGCCGGCCCGGTGCGGGATGTGACGCAGGTCAAGCCGGCAGGCGCACGATCCGATCGGAGCCGAGCTCGAGGGCGACCGGGGTCAGGCTCCGCCCGGCGCAGGGCCCGGCGATGCAGTAGCCGGTCTCGATCTCGAACAGCGCGCCGTGGGTATGGCAGAGCAGGTAGCTGCCGTCGGCGTTCATGAAGCGGTCGGGCTGGAAGTCGAGCGGCGTGCCGACGTGCGGGCAGGCGTTGAGATAGCCGTAGACCCGCTCGCCCTCGCGGACCACGACGATTTCGCGCCGCTCGCTGCCGGCGCCGAGCACGAAGCCCTTGCCCTCGCCGTCCTCGATCTCCTCCAGGCGGCAGAGCGCGACGGTGCTCGCGGCCGGCTCCGCCTCAGGCACGCTCGCTCAGCGTCAGCACGTGCTGCCAGTGCGCCGGCTCGATCGGCATGACCGAGAGCCGCGACTGGCGGACCAGGGCGATCTCGGCGAGCGCCGGGTCGGCCTTGATCTCCTGCAGCGTCACCGGCCGCTTCAGCGGCTTGTCGGGCGCCACGTCGACCATGACGAAGCGGCCGGAGGGGTCGCCCGGGTCGGGATAGGCCTCCCTGACCACGGTCGCGATGCCGACGATCTCCTTGCCCTCGTTCGAGTGGTAGAAGAAGGCCTTGTCGCCGACCTTCATGGCCTTGAGGTTGTTGGCCGCCTGGTGGTTGCGCACGCCGTCCCAGTGGGTCCGGCCGTCGACGTTCAGCTGGTCCCAGGAGTATTTGAAGGGTTCGGATTTGACGAGCCAGTAGGCCATGACGAGCGCTCTCCCTAGGCATGCTCCCTAGCGGATAGCAAAAGGCCGCGGGCGCGACTAGCCTTGGCCCGAACCTGACATGGAGAGAGACCGATGCGCCTGCAGCTCAGCACCTGGCAGGAGGTCGACGACTACCTGAAGCGCACGACCGCGATCATCATCCCGATCGGCTCGACCGAGCAGCACGGCCCGAACGGCTTCATCGGCACCGACGCGCTCTGCCCCGAGACGCTGGCCTTCGGCATCGGCGAGGAGACCGGGGCGCTGGTCGCGCCGACCCTGTCGATCGGCATGGCCCAGCACCACCTCGGCTTCTCCGGCTCGATCACGCTCAGGCCGACGACCCTGATCGCGGTGGTCCAGGACGTCGTCAACTCGCTGGCGCGGCACGGCTTCGACCGCTTCTTCTTCCTCAACGGCCACGGCGGCAACATCGCGACCGTGACCGCCGCCTTCAGCGAGATCTACGCCGAGACCAGCCTGCGCACCGCCGGCAGCAACCGGCCGCCGCTGCAGTGCAAGCTGAAGAACTGGTGGGACGGCGAGGGCGTGCAGGCGATCTCGAAGGAGCTGTTCGGCAAGGCCGAGGGCAGCCACGCGACCTGCTCCGAGGTCTCGCTGACCTACTTCGCCTATCCCGACCATGTGAAGACCGCGGAGATGCATCCGGAGATCGCGCCGACCGGGCCGATCTACGACGCCGACGACTACCGCAAGCGCTTTCCGGACGGGCGCATCGGCTCGAATCCCAAGCTGGCCAGCGTCGAGGCCGGCGAGCGGCTCTACAAGGCGGCGGTCCGGGACCTTTCGGCCGAGTGGCGCGCCTTCGCGGCCTAGGCCCGGGGCTTGCCCAAGGAGGAGCAGGTCCCCGCCGGCCCGCTGGCCCGCTGGCCCGCCGGCCTCCGCTGGGCCCTGCTGCTGGCCCTCTCGCTGCTGTTCGCCGGCCTGCTCGAGCTGCCCGGCATCCCGGCGGCGCTGCTGCTCGGGCCGATGATCGCCGGCATCGTCGTCGGCACCAACAGCGGCCGGCTGAAGGTGCCGGCGCCGCTGTTCTGGTTCGCGCAGGCGGTGATCGGCCTGCTGGTCGCCGGCTCGGTCGACGCCGGCATCCTGGCGACCTTCGCCGAGAGCTGGCCGCTGTTCGTCGCCGTGATCCTGGCGGTGATCTCGGCCTCGAGCCTGCTCGGCTGGCTGATGGCCCGCTGGCAGGTGCTGCCGGGCACGACCGCGGTGTGGGGCTTCTCGCCGGGCGCCGCCTCGGCGATGATGCTGATGGCCGACGCCTTCGGCGCCGACGCGCGGCTGGTCGCCTTCATGCAGTACCTGCGGGTGCTCTTCGTCGCGGTCACGGCCTCGCTGGTCGCGCAGGTCTTCCTGGCCGGTCCCATGGCGGCGGGCGCTGCCGTCGACTGGTTCCCGGCCCTCGACTGGCCGTCCTTCGGCCCGACCCTGGCCCTGGTCGTGGGCGGCGCCCTGGTCGGGCGGTTCCTGCCGATACCGGCCGGCTCGCTGCTGGTGCCGATGATCCTGGGCGGCGCGCTCAGCATCTCCGGCGTCCTCCGGATCGCCCTGCCGGAATGGCTGCTCGCGATCAGCTACGCCCTGATCGGCTGGAACATCGGCCTCGCCTTCACCCGCCGCATCCTGCTGCACGCGACCCGCGCGCTGCCGAAGATCGCGCTCTCGATCGCGGCGCTGATCGCCTTCGGCGCCTGCCTCGGCTTCGCCGTGAACCGGCTGCTCGGCGTCGATCCCCTGACCGCCTACCTGGCGACCAGCCCCGGCGGCCTCGACACGATCGCGATCATCGCCGCCTCGGCCAAGGTCGACGTGTCCTTCGTGCTGGGCCTGCAGACCGCGCGCTTCCTGATGGTCCTGCTGCTCGGCCCGTTCCTGGCGCGGATGATCGCCCGCCGCGTCGGCGGCGACGAGCCGGCGGAATAGCGGGGCAGCCGGCGCTACAGCAGCGCCGCGACCCGCCGGCGCAGCTCCGGCAGCAGCTCGGCCTCGAACCAGGGATTGCGCTTCAGCCAGGCGGTGTTGCGCCAGCTCGGGTGCGGCAGCGGCAGGAACTCGGGCAGCAGGTCGCGCCAGGCCGCGACCGTCTCGGTCATCGAGCCCTTTCGTCCCTTCAGGTAGAAGCGCTGGGCGTAGCTGCCGACCAGCAGGGTCAGCTCGACGCCGGTGAAGGCCGGCCGCAGCGGCGGGTGCCAGAGCGGCGCGCACTCCGGGCGCGGCGGCAGGTCGCCGCCCTTGGGGTCGCGGCCGGGATAGCAGAAGCCCATCGGCATGATCGCGATCCGGCTCTCGTCGTAGAAGGTCTCCCGGTCGAGGCCGAGCCAGTCCCTCAGGCGGTTGCCCGAGGGATCGTTGAACGACAGGCCCGTCTCGTGGACCCGGGTGCCCGGGGCCTGGCCGATGATCATCAGGCGCGCGGTCGTGCTGCCGCGGATCACCGGCCGCGGCCCGAGCGGCAGCACCGCGGCGCAGAGCCTGCAGGCGCGCGCCTCGGCGAGCAGGGCGGCGAGCTCGGCTTCGCTCATGCGGCGTCGGCCAGCAGTTCCTCGACCCAGGCCGGCACCAGCTCGCCGGCCGGGCCGTAGCGGCCCGCGTCGAACAGGCGTCGCCCCTCGCTCGGCTCCAGGTTCAGCTCCAGGGTGTGCGCGCCGCCGGCCCGGGCCTCGGCGACGAAGCCGGCGGCCGGATAGACGTTGCCGGAGGTGCCGATCGAGACGAAGAGGTCGCACTCGGCGAGGGCCGCGTAGATGCGCTCCATCTCGAAGGGCATTTCGCCGAACCAGACGACGTTGACGCGCAGCCGGCCGCGCTCGCCGCAGGCCGGGCAGAGGCTGTCGAGCTCCAGGTCGCCCTGCCAGGCGATCACTGCCTCGCAGGCGAGGCAGCGGGTCTTCAGCAGCTCGCCGTGCATGTGGATCAGGTTCTTCGAGCCGGCGCGCTCGTGCAGGTCGTCGATGTTCTGGGTGACCAGCAGGACCTCGCCGGGCCAGTCGCGCTCCAGGCGGGCCAGGGCCAGGTGCGCCGGGTTCGGCTGCACCGCGGCTTCCAGCAGGCCGCTCCGTCGGGCGTTGTAGAAGGCGTGCACCCGGGCCGGGTTGGCGCGGAAGGCCTCGGGGGTCGCGACCTCCTCGAGGCGCACCGTCGCCCAGATGCCGTCGGGATCGCGGAAGGTCGCCAGGCCCGACTCCCTGGAGATGCCGGCGCCGGTCAGGATGACGATCTTCCCGGGCTGAGGGTCGTGCATCTTTGATCCCGTCCGTCTATTGATGCGGTGCGTTCGGGGTGGTAACCGGGGCCTATGCTAACCGCGCGGACAGGGGAGATGCCAATGCGCCTGCTGTTCGTCTGCACCGGAAACATCTGCCGGTCGCCGACCGCCGAGGCGGTGATGCGCGCCAAGCTGAAGGCGGCCGGCCTCGACGGGCGGGTCGAGGTCGATTCCTGCGGCACCACCGGCTGGCATGTCGGCGAGCCGCCATCCGGACCGGCGCTCGAGGTCGCCGGGGTGCGCGGCTACGACCTCTCGGACCAGCGCGCGCGCCAGATCGCGGCCGACGACTTCGAGCGCTTCGACCGCATCTTCGCCATGGACCGCGGCCATCACGGCCACCTGCTGGCGCTCTGTCCGGACGGCCGCTTCAACCGCCTGCGCCTGTTCCGCGAGGCCTCGGCACGCCAGGGCGAGAGCCTCGACGTGCCCGACCCCTACGGCCTCGGCATCGCCGCCTACGAGACCGCCTTCGAGATGATCGAGCGCGGCTGCGAGGCGATCCTCGAGGAGGTCAGGGCGGAGCTGGACGGCGAGCCGGCGCCCGGCGCCGGCGACACTCACCCGTAGGCGGCGACCCGCTCCAGGGGATAGACCGCTTCCGGCGAGTAGAGGGCGCCGGTGTGGGCGAGGAAGCTGGAGAACAGCACGAAGTCCTCGACCGGGAAGGGCCCGCAGCGGAACAGGCCGTGGGCGGCCAGGTAGTGCTGCAGCTTCAGCTCCGGCGGGTTGTCCTTGAAGCGCGCCAAGGTGACGTGCGGCTTGAACTTGCGCCGCTCGGCGGGCAGGCCGGCGCGCTGCGCGGCGCTCTCGATCTTGGCCTGCAGGCGCTGCAGCGGCTCGTTCGCCTCGACGCCGGCCCAGAGCGAGCGCAGCCGCCGGCCCTCGTCGAAGGTGCCGAGGCCGCGCAGGGTCAGCTCGAACTCCGGCAGGTCGATGGTCGAGAGCATGTCGTCGAGATCGCGGGCCTGGGGACCGTCGACCTCGCCGATGAAGCGCAGGGTCAGGTGCAGACTCTCGGGCGCGACCCAGCGCGCGCTCGGCAGCCCGTGGGCGAGCAGGGAGAGGCGTTCGCGCACCTCCTCCGGCAGGGACAGGGCGATGAAGAGTCGCATCTGCAGTCCTCCCGTCGTCGGGGCGGCCGAAGCACAGCCATGCACTGCAGCATAGCGGCGATTCGGCCTGCTACGGGCAGGGAATCGTGAAGCGCTGGTGGATCGCCTCGATCGCCTCCAGGACCGCGCTGCCCAGGGTCACCTCCGCCGCGTCGATCGCGACCTTCAGCTGATCGACCGAGGTCGCGCCGACGATCGAGGCGGTCAGGAACTCCCGCCCGTAGACGAAAGCGTGCGCCAGCGTCGCCGGTTCCAGGCCGTGGTCACGGGCCAGCTCGACATAGGCGCGGATCGCCGGCTCCGAGTTCGGCTTGAAGTAGCGCCGGTTGTCCTTGCTGACGGTCATCCGGGCGCCCTCGGGCCAGTGGCCGTCCAGGTACTTGCCGCTGAGCGTGCCGCCGGCGATCGGCGCGTAGGCCAGCAGGCCGACCGCCTCGCGCATCGCGACCTCGGCGAGCCCGACCTCGAAGCTGCGGTTCAGCAGGCTGTAGGGGTTCTGGATCGAGACCGGGCGCGGGCCGACCCCGGCCTCGGCTTCCTTCAGGAAGGACATGACGCCCCAGGGCGTCTCGTTCGACAGGCCGACGGTGCGCACCTTGCCGGCCGTCACGAACCCGGCGAGCACCGCCAGGGTCTCGGCGATCGGCGTCGAGTCCTCGTCTGGATCGTGGACATAGCCGAGCTTGCCGAAGTGGTTGGTCGAGCGGTCCGGCCAGTGCAGCTGGTAGAGGTCGAGATAGTCGGTCTGCAGGCGCTTCAGGCTGGCGTCGAGCGCCCGCTCCAGGTGCCAGCGGTTGAGCCGCGGCTTGCCGTCGCGGATGTAGGGAAAGCGCGTCGGGTTCGGGCCGACCGCCTTGGTCGCCAGCACGACGCGCTCGCGCCCGCCGCGGCTGGCCAGCCAGTTGCCGATGATCCGCTCGGTCTCGCCGTAGGTCTCGGCCCCGGTCGGCGTCGGGTACATCTCGGCCGTGTCCCAGAAGGTGACGCCGCGCTCCAGCGCGTAGTCCATCTGCTCGAAGGCCTCGTCCTGGCTGTTCTGGGTGCCCCAGGTCATGGTGCCCAGGCAGACCTTGCTGACCTGGATGTCGCTGCGGCCGAGCCGGCGCATGTCCATGGCGGTTTCCTTCGTCTCGTCGGTCGGTGGCGGAGGTGCCCGGGCGCCGCCGGGCGGGGGAAAGGCGCTGGGAGGGAAGCGAAAGCGCGGCGCGTTGTCCAGGGGCGAGATCGGATGGCTGGGCCCCGCCGGTCTCGCCGCGCGCTCAGAGGATCAGGGTCAGCACGCCGGTGTAGGTGTAGAGCCGGTCGTGGCTGATCTCGCCGTTGGCGAAGAAGCCGGCGACCGGGATCTCGCCCAGCACGTCGCGGACAATCGACAGCTCGACCGAGCCGGGGCCGAACAGGTTGGGGCCGCGGGCGAGGCAGCTGTGGTAGAGCGCGGCGCGCGCGCTGCCGCCGGCCCGGGTCAGCGTCTCGCGCGCCATGCGCTCCAGGTCGGCGCAGGCCGCCGCCGGGTCGCGCCGCACGAAGTGCACCGGCTGGCCGACCTCGGGCCGCTCGGCGACGCCGAGCACGCCGCGCTCGGGATCGATCGCGACCAGGTTGCGCACCAGGTAGTCGCCGGTGTCGCTGCCGGCGATCGGGAAGCCGACGTGGACGTAGCCGGCGGCGCGCCTGAGGTCGCGGGCCAGCAGCTCGCCGACGTCCTGCTTCAGCACCTCGACGGCCGGCCGTTCGTCGATCTCGATCAGCAGGTTGCCCTCGGCGGCGGTGACCCGCCGCGTCGGGCCGAGGGGGGCGCAGCCCTGGGTCAGGCCGGTCGCGACCTGCAGGCTGGGGTCGAACAGCACGCCGGACAGGCCGATGGCGCCGCCGACCTGGCTGACCACCCGGTCGGCGAGCTGCGGCAGCTCGCCGCCGGACGAGCTGAGGCCGCCGACCAGGAAGGCGCCGCTGGCCTCCGCTGTCTCGGCGATCAGCTCGACGATGCGCGGGCTGCGCGGATCGGCATGGACGACGCCGAACACCGGCCCGGTGCCGCTCGGCCAGCCGCTGCGCAGCGCCGTCGCCGCGGCCAGCCCGCCGTTGTTCGGGCCGAAGACGCGGAAGCTGCCCGGCGGCAGGGCGCCGACCAGGGCGACGGCCGCCGGCATGCCGAAGGACTCGATGCCGCTCGCCGCGATGCCCATGCCGACCGTGCCGACCCAGTGCTCGACGCCGCTGCGCTCGCGCAGGAAGGTCAGCAGCGAGGAGTAGTCGGCGGCCAGCGCGTCGGTGACGTAGAGGAAGCCCAGGTTGGCGCCGGCCGGCACGGGATCGAGGCCGTCCATCAGCGCCTTGGCGACGCCGGCCCAGTCCGCCGCCTCGGCGTGGGCGCCCTTGAAGCCGCCGGCCGCGGCCTCGATCGCCGGCTCAGCCATTGGCCGCCTCCCTGGCCGCGCGGGCGCGGTCGAGCAGCTCGTCGACCTTGGGCAGGATGCCCTTCACGATTGTCGCGACCCCCTGGGCGTTGGGATGCATGCCGTCGTCCTGGTTGAGCGCCGGCACCGCCGCCACGCCCTCCAGGAAGAAGGGATAGAACACGAGGTCGTGCCGCTTCGCCAGGGCCGGATAGATCGCGTCGAACTCGCCGGCATAGCCGGCGCCGAGGTTCGGCGGGGCCTTCATGCCGGCGAGCAGCACCGGCAGCTTGTGCCGCTCCAGGATCGCCAGCATCGCCTCGAGGTTCCTGCGCGTCTCGGCCGGGTCGAGGCCGCGCAGCGCGTCGTTGGCGCCGAGCAGCAGGATCACCGCGTCGGGCTTCTCCGCGAGGTTCCAGTCCAGGCGCGCCAGACCCGCCGCCGAGGTATCGCCGGAGCTGCCGGCGTTGATCACCGTGACGGCGCGGCCCTGGGCCGTCAGCGCCGCCTGCAGCTGGTCCGGGAAGGTCTCGCCGTCGGGCAGGCCGTAGCCGTGGATCAGCGAGTCGCCGAAGGCCATCAGGCGGAGCGGCGCCTCGGCGGCCAGCGAGGCCCCGGTCCCGGCCGCGAGCAGCGGCAGGACGAGCAGGGCGGCGAGGCGCCGGACGATCGGAGGCAAGCGCATGGCGGCCCTTTTCCTGTTCCGCCCAAGAAGTAAGCACAGCGGACAGGCGATCAAGCAAGGGGCGCGGTCGCGCACGCCGCCCGCCGCCCGCCCAGCGCCAGCCCAGCGCCCGCCATGCCGGCCGCGGCGGCGCTGCGGCGGCGCGGCCTGCGTTGACCCGTCCCGGCCGGCCCCCATATCCGGCCTGGAGGCGCTGCTGCCCCGCCGCTCCCGAAAGGACCCGAATGGCCGACATCGACGCGACGCCCGGCCCGATGATCTCGCTCGAGGGCCTGCGCCTGACCTATCCGGGCGGTGCCGGGCCGGTCGAGGTGCTGCGCGGCCTCGACCTCGCGGTCGCCGCCGGCGAGACCGTCTCGATCGTCGGACCCTCGGGCTCCGGCAAGTCCTCGATGATGATGCTGATCGCCGGGCTGGAGCGGCCGAGCGGCGGCCGGGTCGCGGTCGGCGGCGTCGACTTCGCGCGGCTCGACGAGGACGGCCTGGCGCGCTTCCGGCGCGACCGGGTCGGCATCGTGTTCCAGGACTTCCACCTGATCCCGACCATGACCGCGGTCGAGAACGTCGCCGTGCCGCTGGAGTTCGCCGGCCGGCGCGACGCCTTCGAGCGGGCGCAGGACGCGCTCGTGCGGGTCGGCCTCGGCCACCGCACCGGCCACTATCCCGGCCAGCTGTCGGGCGGCGAGCAGCAGCGCGTCGCCCTGGCCCGCGCCTGGGCCGTCGAGCCGGACCTGCTGCTGGCCGACGAGCCGACCGGCAACCTGGACGGCGAGACCGGCCAGAAGATCATCGAGCTGCTGTTCGAGCTGCAGGCCGGCCGGCACACGACCCTGCTGCTGATCACCCACGACCCGGCGCTGGCGGCGCGCTGCGGCCGCACGGTGCGCCTGCAGGACGGCCGCATCGTCGAGGATGTCGCCGCCGCCCCTGCCGCGGACCGGGTCCCGGCCTGATGGCCGAGGCGGCCCTGACGCGCGCAGCGGCCGTCGGCGGCGGCCGCTGGCCGCTGTCGCTGCGCCTCGCGCGGCGCGAGCTGCGCAGCGGCCCGGCCAGCGGCTTCCGGGGCTTCCGCATCTTCCTGGCCTGCCTGCTGCTCGGCGTCGCGGCGATCGCCGCGGTCGGCTCGCTGGCCCAGGCCATGCTCGACGGCCTGGAGCAGAACGGCCGGGCGCTGCTCGGCGGCGAGGCCGAGCTGAGGCTGCTGCACCGCGAGGCGACGCCGGCCGAGCTGGCCTGGCTGACCGCCAACAGCGGGCGCCTGTCCGAGACCGCCGAGCTGCGTGCCATGGCCCGCGATCCCGGCGGCGGGCAGCGCCGCCTGGTCGAGCTGAAGGCGGTCGACGGGTCCTACCCCCTCTACGGCGCGCTCGCCACCGAGCCGGCCGGCCTCGGGCCGGCGGCACTGGCCGAGCGGGACGGCAGCTGGGGCGCGCTGGTCGACCCGGCCCTGCTCGGCCGGCTCGGCCTCGAGGTCGGCGACCGCCTGGCGATCGGCGGGCTCGACTACCGGATCCGCGGCACGATCCGGCACGAGCCCGACCGCGCCGGCCGGGTCTTCAGCTTCGGCCCGCGCGTCATGGTCGCGCTCGCCAGCCTGCCGGCGACCGGCCTGGTCCAGCCGGGCAGCCTGATCGAGTACCACTACCGCCTCGACCTGCCGCCGGGCCGGGCCTTCGCCGACTGGCGCAAGCGGCTGGTCGCGGCGCTGCCCGAATCGGGCTGGCGGATCCGCGGCCTGGCCCAGGCCGCGCCCGGGATCCAGCGCTTCGTCGAGCAGGTCCGGCTGTTCATGACCCTGGTCGGCCTGACGGCGCTGCTGGTCGGCGGCGTCGGCATCGCCAACGCGGTCGGCAGCTACCTGGAGCAGAAGAAGCCGACGATCGCGACCCTGAAGTGCCTGGGCGCGCCGGCCTTCCTGATCTTCCGCGCCTACCTCTGGCAGGTCCTGGCCCTGGCCCTGCTGGGCACGCTCGGCGGCCTGGTCGTCGGCGCGCTGGTCCCGCTCGCCGTCGGGCCGCTGCTGTCCGAGCGGCTGAACTTCCAGGTCGCCGGCGGCCTCTATCCCGGGGCGCTGGCCCTGGCCGCCCTCTTCGGCCTGCTGACGACCCTGGCCTTCTCGCTCTGGCCGCTGGCGCGCGCCCAGCAGGTGCCGGCCGTCGCCCTGTTCCGCGACACGGTGCAGCGCGCGCGCCGCTGGCCGCCGCGCTGGGCCGTCGCCGCGACCGGCCTCGCCGCCCTTGCCCTGGCCGGGACGGCGGTGCTCGGCACCTCCGACAGCCGCCTCGCGCTCGGCTTCATCCTGGGCGCGGCGCTGGCGCTCGCCGCCTTCCGCCTGGCCGCCCACGGCCTGGTCCGGGTCGCCGAGCGCCTGCCGCGGCCGCGCCGGCCGGACCTGCGCCTGGCGCTCGCCAACCTGCACCGGCCGGGGGCGCCGACCGCCAACGTCGCGATGTCGCTCGGCCTCGGCCTGACCGTGCTGGTCGCCATCGCCCTGATCCAGGGCAACCTGAGGCAGCGGGTGCTCGAGGAGCTGCCGGCCGAGGCGCCGAGCTTCTACTTCATCGACATCCAGCCCGACGAGGTCGCGACCTTCCAGAAGATCGTCGGGGCGACCCCCGGCGTCGTCGCCGAGACGCGCGTGCCGATGCTGCGCGGCCGCATCACCCGGGTGAACGGCAAGCGCCCCGAGGATCTCCAGATCCCCAAGCAGGTGACCTGGGTGTTCCAGGGCGACCGCGGCCTGACCTGGCGCGCCACGCCCCCCGAGGGCGCGAAACTGACCGAGGGTCAGTGGTGGCCGGCCGACTATCGGGGCGCGCCCCTGGTCTCGCTCGACGACGAGGTCGGCAAGGCGCTCGGCCTGCATCCGGGCGACCACCTGACGATCAACGTGCTGGGCCGCGACTTCACGGTCGAGATCGCCAACCTGCGCACCGTCGAGTGGGCCGACCTCAAGATCAACTTCGTGATGATCTTCTCGCCCGGCCTGCTGGAGGGCGCGCCGCACCAGGACATCGCGACGGTGCGCCTGCAGCCCGGGCCCGACGACGCCCTGGGCCAGGCGGCGGCCGAGGACGCGCTCGAGCGGCGCGTCACCGACGCCCTGCCGAACGTCTCGGCGATCCGCGTCAAGGAGGCGCTGCAGACCTTCGCGCAGATGCTCGATTCGATCGCCGCCGCGGTCACGGCGACCGCCGGGGTGACGCTGCTCGCCGGCACGCTGGTGCTGGCCGGCGCGGTCGCCGCCGGCCACCGCCGGCGGATCTACGACGCCGTCGTGCTGAAGGTGCTGGGCGCGACGCGCGCCGACATCGGCCGGGCCTTCCTGCTGGAGTACGGCCTGATCGGCCTGGTCACCGCGCTGCTGGCGGCCCTGGCGGGCTCGCTCGCCGCCTGGTGGGTCCTGACCGACATCATGAACAGCCCCTTCCATTTCCTGGCCGGGCGGGTCGCGCTGACCGTGCTGCTGGCGACGGCGGTGACCCTGCTGTTCGGCTTCGTCGGCACCTGGCGGGCGCTGGCCCAGAAGGCGGCGCCGCTGCTGCGCAACGAGTAGGGCTCGAAAAAGGAGCGGACCGAAGCGCGCAGCGACGTGGGAAAGCTTGATTCGCCGCCGTCAATCCCCACTCTATGAGGCCGGTAAATCAACAAGCAGGAAGCGGAGAGGCATCCAATGGCATTCGGTCCTCAGAACGTGCGCAGCTTTGCCCGCACGCAGGCCGACCAGGCGCAGCTCGACCAGGGCCTGCGCAGCTACATGCTGCGCGTCTACAACTACATGTCGCTGGGCGTCGCCTTCACGGGCGCCATCGCGATGCTGGTCGCGATGAATCCGCAGCTGGTCGCGAGCCTGTCGGGCGGCGGCTTCTGGGTCCTGTTCATCGGCATCCTCGGCCTCGGCTGGTTCGCGCCGCGCCTGATCATGACCAAGTCGGTCGGCGTCGCGCAGCTCTGCTTCTGGGGCTATGCCGGCCTGTGGGGCGCGGTGCTCGGCCCGATGTTCTTCGCCTACCTGCACATGGCGGGCGGCGCGGAGATGATCGCCCGGGCCTTCTTCATCACGGCGGCGGCCTTCGCCGGCCTCAGCCTCTACGGCTACACCACCAAGCGCAACCTGGCGCCGATGGGGGCCTTCCTGGCGATGGCGACGATCGGCATCCTGATCGCCATGCTGGTCAACGTCTTCCTGATCCAGTCGAGCGGCTTCGAGCTGATCCTCTCGATCGTCGTGGTCCTGGTGTTCTCGGGGCTGACTGCCTACGAGACCCAGATGATCAAGAACATGTACTACGAGACCGACGGCCACGACGTGGTGACGCGCAAGGCGATCTTCGGCGCCTTCATCCTCTACGGCGCCTTCATCACGCTGTTCATCTGGATCCTCAACATCCTCGGCATGATGAACAGGAACTGATCGCTGGCCTGACACCCTAGACCTGACCGGCGCCTCGCGGCGGCGGACCGGCGGAGCCCGGGAGGACCCCCTCCCGGGCTTCGTCGCTTTGCGCTATCGAGGGGCCTGCCCAGAACGAGAAACCGGGAGGTAAGGACGGATGGTCGCCTACATCGTCGGAACGGTCGAGGTCACCGACCCCGAGGCCTACAAGAAGTACACCGCGCGGGTGCCCGCCGAGATCGCCCGCTGGGGCGGCCGCTTCGTGATCCGCGGCCCGCAGCCCGAGGTGCTGGAGGGCGACTGGCAGGTCCAGCGCCTGGTCGTCATCGAGTTCCCCGACAGCGCCGCCGCGCGCGGCTGGTACGAGAGCGCCGGCTACCAGGAGCTGGTGCCGCTGCGCCAGGCCGCCTCGACGGGCGCGCTGGCGCTCTTCGAGGGCTTCGCGGGGTAGCGCGGGAGAGCCGGACCCGGGGCCTCGTTTCTCCCTCTCCGCCCCAGGGGGCGGAGAGGGGACGCAGACCGGGCCACCTCAGCGCCCTCTCTTCCGGCGCTGCGCGCGACCGCGCGCTGGCAGGACGAAAGGGGAGTGCCGGTTCGCAGGCCCGCCCCTTGATCCAGGTCAAGGAACGATTGCAGAAAGTCGAATATGTATGTCCCGACGCCGCTGACAGGCGAGGGGACCGACCATGTCCGATGCTTCCCGTTCGTTCCGCCCTGCGCCCTTCTGGCACCCGCTGGTCGCCGGGGTCGCGCTCGGCCTGACGCTGCTGCTGACCTTCCTGGTGACCGGCCACGGGCTCGGCGCCAGCGGCTTCTTCACGCGCCTGGCCGCCGCCGTCTCGGCCTGGCTGGCGCCGGGCTGGACCGCCGCCAACGCCTACTTCGGCGGCTTCGTCGCGGGCGGCGCCGATCCGCTGCCCTCCTGGATCACCTGGGAGGCCGTGGGCGTCGTGATCGGCGGCCTCGGCGGCAGCCTGGCGGCGCGGCGCTTCCGGCCGATGGTCGAGGCCGGGCCCCAGGGCCGAGGCGGGGGGCACGGGTCCGGGTACGGCGGCGCCTCGCTCGGCGGCCGCCTCGCCGCGGCCTTCGCCGGCGGCGCGCTGGTCGGCTTCGGCGGCCGCCTGTCGCTGGGCTGCACCAGCGGCCTCGGCCTGTCCGGCGGCGCGACCCTGGCGGTCGCCGGCTTCGTCTTCCTGATCGGCTTCTTCCTGGCCGGCTTCGCGGTCAGCCTGATCCTCAGAAAGGTGCGGTCATGAGCCTGCCCCTCTACGACGGCGGCCTCGCCGCCGGCCTGCTCTGCGGCATCCTGTTCGGCTACGTGCTCGAGGGCGCCGGCTTCGGCAGCCCGACCAAGCTGACCGCCCAGTTCGAGCTCAGCGACTGGTCGGTCTTCAAGGTCATGTTCACCGCGGTGATCGTCGCCGCCTTCGGGCTCTGGCTGGCCCAGGCGCTGGGCGTGCTGAGGCCGGGCGGCGTCTTCGTGCCGACGCTGTTCTTCTGGGCGACGCTCGGCGGCGGCCTGCTGATCGGCGCCGGCTTCGCGCTCGGCGGCTACTGCCCGGGCACCTCGGCGGTCGGCCTCGCCTCGGGGCGCGGCGACGCCCTGGTCTTCATCCTCGGCATGGTCGCCGGCACGGTCGTCTTCGCGGCGCTCTATCCGCTGCTCGCCGGCCTGGTGACCGCCGCCGCCGGGCCGCAGGGCCAGACCCTTTCGGCCCTGCTCGGCCTGCCCGACTGGCTGGTCATCGCGCTGCTCGCCCTGGTCGCCGCCGGCGGCTGGCGGCTGGGCAGCCGGCTGGAGCGGCGCCTCGGCGGGCCCGTCACCGCCGAGCAGGCCCTGGCCGCCGAGGCCGGCACGCCGCCGCCCCGCCCGGCCGCGCGGCCGCACCGTCCCTTCGCCGCCTGATCCCCCCGCCGCCTTCCGGGAGAGTCCCTGCCATGAGTCCCTCGATCCCCACCCGCAAGCGCCTGACCTCGACCGCTCTGCCGCTGGTCCTCGCCTTCGGCGTCGCCGGCGGCCTGCAGGTCCTGGAGCTGCCGCTGGCGACCCCGCTGCCGGCCGCCCAGGCCCAAAGCAACCCCTGCGCGCCGGCCAGGGCCGTCAATCCCTGCGCCCCGGCCAACCCCTGCGCCGCGGTCAAGCCGATGGCCCCGGCCGCGGCCAATCCCTGCGCGCCGGCGGCCGTCAATCCCAGTGCCGTCAATCCCTGCGCGGCGGCGAACCCCTGCGCGCCCGCCAAGGCGGCGATGATGAGCGCCGCGGCGGCCAATCCCTTCGACCTCGCCGCCGGCCTGCCCCAGGCGCCCTTCGGCGACAAGATGCCGGCGATCGTCGACAACTACGGCCGCGCCGCGCCCTACGTCGGCACCGGCGGCCTGGTCAAGCTCGAGGCCCTGCCGCAGCTCAAGGCGCTCGGCTTCAAGACCGTCGTCAACCTGCGCACCGCCGAGGAGGACCCCGGGGCCGAGGCCCAGGCGGCGGCCGCCGCCGGCCTCGACTACGTCTCGATCCCGGTCTCGGCCAAGGCGCCGACCGCCGAGCAGGTCGCCGCCTTCACGACGCTGGTCGAGGACCCGGCGCACTACCCGATCCTGGTCCACTGCCACAGCGCCAACCGGGTCGGCGCGCTCTGGACGCTCTACCGCGCCGGCCGCGGCGTGCCGCCCGAGGTCGCGATCCAGGAAGGCCGCACGGTCGGCATGACCGCGGGCCGCGAGGCCGCGGTGCGCCAGGTCCTCAAGCTGCCGCCCCAGGGCAGCTGAAGGGGGGAGCCGAGGGAGCCGCCGACCGGGAGGCAGCCGAGCCCGGGCGCGCCAGACCGCCGCGGCCCGGGTGCTCGGCCTTATTCCCTTAACCTCGGGCCGCTATATCTTTCGCACATGCAATATCGCATCTGCGAAAGGACGGCGGGATGGCCCTCTTCTCCCTCGACGGCAAGCGCGGCCTGGTGGTCGGCGTCGCCAACGAGCATTCGATCGGCTGGGGCTGCGCCGCGGCGCTCAGGGCCCAGGGCGCCGAGGTCGCGCTGACCTACCTGAACGACCGGGCGAAGCCCTGGGTGGCGCCGCTCGCCGAGCGCCTGGAGGCGCCGCTGCTGCTGCCCTGCGACGTGCGCGAGCCGGGCCAGCTGGAGGCGGCGTTCGACGCCGTCGCCAGGGCCTGGGGGCGCCTGGACTTCCTGGTCCACTCGATCGCCTATGCGCCGAAGGAGGACCTGCACGGCCGCCTGGTCGATTCCAGCCGCGACGGCTTCGCGCTGGCCATGGACGTCTCCTGCCACTCCTTCCTCCGGATGGCGAAGCTGGCCGAGCCGCTGATGACGGCGCCGGGGCCGAGCGGCGCCCCGGCCGGCGGCACCCTGCTGACCGTCTCCTTCTACGGCGCCGAGAAGGTGGTCGAGCACTACAACCTGATGGGCCCGGTCAAGGCCGCGCTCGAGGCCTCGGTGCGCTACCTTGCCGCCGAGCTGGGGCCGCAGAACATCCGCGTCCACGCGCTCTCGCCCGGGCCGCTGCTGACCCGCGCGGCCAGCGGCCTCGACCGCTTCGACGAATTGCTGGACCGCGCCCGCCGCCACAGCCCCGAGGGCCGCCTGGTCACGATCGAGGAGATCGGCGCCCTGGCCGCCTATCTCTGCAGCGACGCGGCGCGCTCGCTCACCGGCGAGACGGTGCACGTCGACGCCGGCTACCACGTGGTGGGGTAGGGAGAGGACGGCTCGAGACTGGTTCGGCTCCGGCCCGCAGGCCCACCCGGCCACCCACGTCAGTATCCTGGTAGGGGGGGCCGGGTGGGGCTGCGGGCCGGCGATGCGATCCGAGCGGGGCGACGCTCCAGCGAGGCGGCGCGGGCCGGCCGCGCCCCCGCCGGCCTCAGGTCGGCCTCAGGTCGGCCTCAGGTCGGATAGCCGGCGCCCTTGGACTCGGCCTCCTTCTGCTTCTGCTCTTCCTTCTCCTTGATGATCGTCTCGGGCGAGCGCGTGGTGACCGTGCAGCTCTTCTTGCCGGCGACCTCGTCCAGCGCCTTGTACTCGCCCTTCAGGTGCGCGTACTCCTGGGCCTCCGGCCCGTCGCCGCCGTTCAGCATCAGCAGCGCCGGCCAGAACAGCACGATGCCGATCGCCATCTCGGCGCTGTCGTTGTCGGCCTTGTTCTGCAGGTGGTCGTAGAGCTCGACCGTGCGCTTGCTGACGCCGTCCATCTCGGCCGTGATCTGCGGGCAGCTGTAGTCGGCGTACTGCACCGGCGAGACGTAGGCCGCCGTGATGTTCTTGGGCTGCGACGCGCAGCCCCCGACCAGCGCCGCCGTCGCCACGGCGAGCGCCACCTTCACCTTCAAGGTCATGGCAAACCCCCTCTGCCCCCGACGCCCGGCGCCACTGTGGGGAGGTGATCGCTTTGAGACCTGGCCCGAGCGGCCTTGAGGCGGGCGAGCGCGGCGGAGGCCAAGGCATACTGCGGGTTTGAGGGCGGTTCGTCGTCGGGCGGCGGTGCGAGGCGGTTTGAGACCGATTGAGCGGTTCCGAGCGAAACGGGCCGAATTTCGGCACATGCTTTGAGACCGACTGACGACAGATCGATCATTTCTGCGCAGTCCCGCGGCGTGAGCGCGGCGATCAGCGCGGGGACCGCGGTGCGCCCGATGCCGGCGGCCGGCGTGCCCCGAAGCGGCAGAGCCAAGTCCCCGGCCTGGCCGTCACCCTTCCAGCCGTCCGGAGCGACGATCAGGAAGACGTTCACCGCACTGGCCTTCACTACCGCGTTGTTGCCGATGATGATCGTGCCGCTGTTCCGTACGTCCCTGATGATGACCCTCGGTGGTTCGCTGTCCTCCGGCGCCGGCTCCTTCCGGCTCTGCCGTTCGATCTGATCCTTGTTACGCCTCTTAATGTCTGCAAGCTCAGGCACTTAGGTCCCCCATGCCGGTACGGTCGGAAGTCGCTCGTTCTATGCGCCCAAAGGTTAAAATTCCACCCTGCCTACGCAACGCTGCGGAAGAGCCTGACCACCTCCGGGAACGATAGAGCGGCTTGCCCGGAGACCTTCCGCTCCAGCTCGTTCCGGTACATCTGCAGCACGGCGTCGGCCTTCTCCTCCGGCTCCATCTCGCGGCCCAGCTCCTGCAACAGCTCGTCGGCGGCGA
>NZ_FWZX01000022.1 GCF_900177295.1 Tistlia consotensis USBA 355 | reverse complement strand
GGCAAGACGCCGAACCGCCAGCTCGATCCACGCCCGAGCACCAGCGGCGGCCAGGTTGAGCCGATGCCGCCAGCGTTTTCACACGACCAAGACCCGTTGCGGACGTTCAGGCGTGCTTAGCATGTAGTTGAACACACCACCGTAGCGTCCCCTAGGGGAGGAGAAACCCGGGGGCGCAGAAACGCGCGAAATCCCTATATTCAGTGGGTTTCAGCCGATATCCAGCACATACCTGGAGCACAGACATTGCCCTTCCCGCTGCCGGTTTGGCCTACCCTGCTGCCTCGTTAAGGTCTCGTAACTCGTAATGGTCTCCCTTGTCTTCTGCGACATATTCTTGGTCGGCACCGAGAATACCGACGGGAAGTCGGTTCGTGGCGAGCGGGTTGTGGACCACTACAATGGGCGTGTTAGCACCGCACGCGGCGTTCAAGCTTGCCGGACTGCCGAGAACGGCACTCACTCCCGCGTAGTCTGGATTCAGAAAACTGTCCGTTGGCACTGCGGCCCCGCTCGGCTTGCGGATGAACAACCGGTGTCCATGACGGGTATCTACCGTTTCCATCGTGTCTCGGTTGATCACCACTTCAATCGGTCCCACCGGAAATACCGCCTCCACCGCGAACGGCAGTTGGGAAATACCAACGTGGCAATCCATCTCGTAGCGCCCCAGGCGGCATGAATTCACGGCGATGACATAAGGATCGTTCTGCCCGACAATACCCTTGGTCGCGTAACCCGGCCTCACGACCTCCTCACCGGTAGCGCGGTCGCGTTCCAGCCTTCCGGTCAGCTTTTCCCTCTTCTCCTTCAGTGCCGCCGTCCATCGGAGAACCATTTCTTCGTGGGGCAAGCTCCAAACCCGCACTTCGCCCGGTCGGGATTCTCGCAACCACTCATCCGGCAGACTTGAGGGAGAAGGACAGATCGCCTCCACCCAAATTGTTTGGCCTGAGCGATCTATTCTGCAGTCCGGTCCTTCGTCTGCGGAACTGATATCCAGGCCGATGTTCTTCAGGTGACTGGCGAGTAGCATCTCCCACAGATAAGCGTAAAAATGCTCATCCGTGCCATCGGTGAAATCCTGATCGAACTTCGTATCCTTCAGACCCCAATCCGCATATCGACGATGAAGGTCAATCAGGCAGCCGGTCAGCTTGGCGTTGTTCGGAAATTTGTTCGCCAGGAAATCCTCTACTCGGTTCATGGCAGCTTCGGCTGCCGCTTTGTGTATGCCTCCAGCGGCCAAGCTTCCTGATAGGCTGCGATCATGCCAATGCTGGGTAGCTCAACATTTGCGATCACCGCGACCTGACCGAGACAACGGCTCAGGTGTCCGCGTAGCGCCTCCAGGGCGCCGAAGTACGCTTCCCTCTGATCAAGCGGACGGTGAAAGTCACGAGGGTCGCCATAGTCCCGTTCGTGGCCTTGCGACGATAGCCTTTGTTCGAACGTGAGGAACTGCCGCACTCCCTCCAGCATGACCTCCAAGAGGAGGTAGAGCGGGCCATCGGCCAGATGCGCAAGTTCGACCTGTTTATCCACCAGCACCGACCGGATGGACTGGAGCGATTCCAACGCCTGATCAATGCACGTATCGCAGCATTCCTGAGCGCTGAGCACACGGCGATCCGACATGCGGATTACGACTTCGCGGGCCACCCGGCGCTCAATATCTGCCGGGGTCGCCGTGAACGATAGGAAGGGCAAGCTGAGCGTCACACTCACGCCGTCGGTACGCCGGGCCAACTCCCGGCGCGCCCGCTGGATAAGCGCCGTCAGGTCGAATCTGAATGGTGGTTCTTCGCGCATAGGATACTATAACATAAGGGTAGCGACATGGCAGGCCGCTATTCGGTTGTCGCTCCATTACTTCTTGGAAAGACTATCCCGTTTCCATAAGAATCAAGAATTTTCTCGCAAACGTAGTTCAGCGACCTTGGCCCGGTCGGGTCGCGCAATGCCTCTATGAAGGCGTGCGCCAAGACGTTCCAATACGCTGGAACGCCGAGAACGTTCTTCGACTTTATGCCATCTGCAAGCATTTCCCGAAGATCGCCAGGATTGGGACTGATCACGTAGACATTGCCTAAGAAACCCCGAAATGCCTCCCTGAAGAAATCCAGAGAGACGCAATCGTCATAGGTGCCTTCGGGTCGCTGTCCAAAACTGTATCCGATGATGGCGATGAACCTGGGTGAGAACCGGGCAACCGCCAACAAGCGACCTGCAAGCTGCAAGTCAGCGTAGGATTCCGGGATGCACATTAGAATGTCGTCCGGCGCAACCTGCAGATCAAACTCACGCGCCGCCATCATCAGTTCGCCCATCTCCGGTGCACCGTACCCCCGTTGAATAGTGCCATGCGCATCTACCACCCTATGAATCCCGCCGCACGCTTCGCCCGCCAAGCCGTCGTGATTGTAGTTCAGGATCAGAGAAGGGTAGAAGAGTCGGAAGACGCTGTAGTTGTCGATTGGCCGTTGTCGAAACCGGGGCTTCGCGAGTTCGTGCTTCATGAACAGCCGCGCGTAGTAGTCCGGCAATCTCTGAACCTTCTCAAACCATAGGAAGTCTGTTCTAGATCCGATTGCCTGACCCGATGCCATCTCGATAATCCGTCTCGTCAAGGGAGCGTGGTCTGGAACGTCAACCGGGAACGACGGGGAGTTCAATGCGTAGTCACGGGCTGGTCCCGTCATGAAGGCATGGCCGAATGGTGCAACCCCTGCCGACGTGCCAGCACCGAGAATGTAAAGGCCACGGCACGCCCGGAAGTGCGCCAACAGGTATTCGTAGCTAGCTGTGAACAACGCCATCCGCTAAGATATCATGTGCTAAGGTGTATTCTAAGTGAACCATACCCTTGAGCAAGCCGCTGTGGGATGGGCGTTCAAACGCGCGTTTGAGGCTCAATGAAGTCCGGCTTGACCTTTGGAAGGTCGAGTCCGACAGGCTCTTAGAAAACAATAAGATGCTCGCTCTCAATGGATTCGGCGGCGCAATGCTCAGCTGTGGGGGCGCCCGTCACCCAGCCAATATGCCGCTTCAGTAGCCGCTCCTGGCGCATTTGAGCCCATCGTGGACTTCGCCTTCGCAATATCACTCCGGGCTGCCGAACCTTGCCACGCAGTGCCATGCTTGCTTGATGGACTGCGGATCGGCCTTGTCCGATCTGCGGGCAAAGCCTATTTCGCGGGGCGTCACGTAGCCGCCTTCCGCAATCGAGGCTGCCAGGTCCGCGACTTCCTGCCCGCGATAGGCCACGCAGTCCTCGACCCGGCTGACCGGCATGCGAAATCCAGGATGCCATTCGACCGGAAAGGGGAGCGTCCTGGCCGCGGCTTCAATCCCCGTGTCCCGATAGCTTGGATCGAGCACGATGGCGTCTACGTCGTCGGTCAGGATCAACGGGCCATGTACGTGGGCTTCGACATAGCGGTCGAGCATGTCCGCCAACGCCCGGCCCTTCTCGGCCAGGGCAATGAGGCCCATGCGGTCGGCCACACCGAAATCGACCGGATCGAGATGGCTGTCGGGATAGCAGAACGTGGTGCGAGCCAGAACGTGGGGCCGCAACCGCAGGTGAGCGGATCCGAACCGTGGCGAGCCACCCGTCGCGCGCCTGAGATAGTTCAATGCCCCGTACCTCGGTCGCAGCTCGGGATCCGCATTGTCATAGGCGGTCCCGAACATGCGGCTCTCCCAGAGCCAGCGTTCTCCGCCGGGGTGAGCGGTCAGGCCGCCATTGCTGGTTCCGGTCTCAAATTGCGTGCGGTAGATGCCCTCTCTTGCGAGGATCTCGATCATCAAGCGACCCTGGTGCAGGGCATCGGGATGGAAGTTCAGCGTTACCGGAACGCCATTCGGGAGCGGCGGACCTTCTGATTGGCCGCGAACGTGTCGGATCGCTTCATCAATGCATGGATGAAGCCTGTATCCGTCACGCTGCCCTGGCGTTTCCGGCGGCATCACTTCGCCCGATGTTTTCACGACCGACCTACCACAGTGGGAACCGCAATGCACGGAAGCCCGCCTCGGGCAGCGGCCAGAGGCCAGAGGAACGTCCCTTCCTGGCGGATTCTGTTGAAAAAGTCCGATGGCGTGTTCGGCGCGACACTAAGATCGCCGATCGACATCAAGTCGTAAGATCATTCCAAGACAACGAGCCGTCTTAAATCAATCTGTCGCGCTGGCCTCGGATCCGGCAACCACGCCGACTTTTTCAACAGAATCGACGCAAAGCGGCCTCCGGCGACCCTACGTGCCCTCGCACCGCAGACATGCCGCCTTCCTCCCATCCCCGACCCCCACCAGCCCCGGGTCCCGCTCCGCACACACCGGCCCGATGACCTTCGGGCACCGGGGATGGAACCGGCAGCCGCCCGGCAGGGCCAGCGGGCTCGGGATGTCGCCTTCCAGGGGCGGCGGGTCGGGCTGGTCGGGCTCGGGCAGGGGCACGGAGGCGAGCAGGACCTCGCTGTAGGGGTGCCTGGGCGCGTCGAACAGGGCGGCGGTCGGGCCGGTCTCGACCAGGCGGCCGAGGTACATGACCGCGACCTCGTCGCAGAGCTGCCGGACCACGGCGAGGTTGTGGGAGATGAAGAGGTAGGTGAGGCCGAGGTCGCGCTGCAGGCCGCGCAGGAACTCCAGCATCTGGGCCTGGACCGAGACGTCGAGCGCCGAGGTCGGCTCGTCGAGCACCAGCAGCTTGGGGTCGAGCGCGACGGCGCGGGCGATGCAGACCCGCTGCTTCTGGCCGCCCGACAGCTCGTGCGGGTAGCGGTAGAGGTAGCGCCGGCCGAGGCCGACGATCTCGAGCAGCTCCTCGACCCGGGCGGTCAGGGCCGCGCCGCGCAGCACCCGGTGGATGACCAGCGGCTCGGCGATCGAGGCGAAGATCGTCTTGCGCGGGTTCAGCGAGGCATGGGGGTCCTGGAAGACCATCTGGATGTCGCGGCCGAGGGCGCGGCGCGCGCGGCCCTCCAGCCGGCCGATCGGGCGGCCCTCGAAGAGGATCTCGCCGCCCGTCGGCTGCTGCAGGCCGGTGACCAGCCTGGCCACGGTCGACTTGCCCGAGCCGGACTCGCCGACCAGGCCCAGGCAGCCGCCGCGCGGGATCGAAAAGTCGATGCCGTCGACGGCGCGCAGCGAGGCCCGGCCGAGGCGGCCGCCGCGCACCGCGAAGGCCTTCTCCAGGCCGCGGACCTCCAGGAGCGGCGCCCCGCTCGTTCCCCCGGTCATCGGGGCACCTCGAAGTCCGCCTCGACCGGCGGGCCGGGGTAGCGGTGGCAGGCGACGCGGTGGCCGGGCTCGGCCTCGACCACCGGCGGCTTCTCGCGGGCACAGATCTCGGTGGCCAGCGGGCAGCGCGGCCGGAAGCGGCAGCCCGAGGGCGGGTCGAGCAGGTTGGGGATCGCGCCCGGGATGCCGGGCAGGCGCCCGCTGTCGCCGTGCAGCTTCGGGATCGCCTTGAGCAGGCCCTGGGTATAGGGGTGCAGGGGGCGGGCCAGCAGCGCCGCGGTCGGCGCGTCCTCGACGATCGTGCCGGCGTACATCACGACGATGCGCCGGCAGACCTTGGCGACCACGCCGAGGTCGTGGGAGATCAGCAGCACGGCGAGGCCGAGGCGCTCGACCAGCTCGTGGATCAGGCGCAGCACCTGGCCCTGGATCGTGACGTCGAGCGCCGTGGTCGGCTCGTCGGCGACCAGCAGGGCCGGCTCGCCGGCCAGGGCCATGGCGATCAGCACGCGCTGGCGCATGCCGCCGGACAGCTCGTGGGGATAGGCCTCGAGCTGGCGCTCGGGGTGGGGCAGCTGGACCTGGGCGAGCAGCTCGGCGGCGCGGCGGCGCCGGCCGGCGCGGCCGAGGCGCTGTCCGGGGGGCCGTGCCTTCTGGCGTGCGGCGACGACGTCGGTCAGCTGGCGGCCGACGCTCAGCACCGGGTTGAGGTAGGTCATCGGGTCCTGGGGGATGAGCGCGATGCGCTGGCCGCGGATCCGGCGCAGGCGGCGCTCGCGGACCTTCGTCAGGTCCTCGCCCTCGAAGCGGATCGCGCCGCCGGCGAAGCGCGCCGGCGGCATCGGCAGCAGGCGCAGCAGGCTGCGCGCCGTCACCGACTTGCCGCAGCCGGTCTCGCCGACGATGCCCAGGGTCTCGCGGGCGCCGAGCGAGAAGGTCACGCCGTCGAGCACCCGGAGGGTGCCGTCGAAGGTCTCGATCTCCAGCTTCAGGTCGTCGAACTCGACCAGCGGCGCGCCCGTCGCCCGCGGCCCGTTCATCGTCCCCGGCCCGCTCATCGTCCGCGGCTCCGGGGGTCGAAGACGTCGCGCAGGCCGTCGCCCACCAGGTTGAAGCCGAGCACGGTGAAGTAGATCGCCAGGCCCGGGAAGGTCGCGTACCACCACCAGGTCGGCAGGTAGTTGCGGCCGATCGAGATCATCGCGCCCCACTCGGGTGCCGGCGGCTGCGCGCCGAGGCCGATGAAGCCCAGGCTGGCCGCCGCCAGGATCGCCATGCCCATGTCCATCGAGGCCTTGACCAGGATCGGCGAGAGGCAGTTCGGCAGGATGTGCGAGAAGAGGATGCGCGGCGTCGTGGCGCCGGCGAGACGCGCCGCCTCGACGTAGGTCTCGCCCTTGAGCGCCAGGGTCTTGCTCTCGATCAGGCGTACGTAGCCCGGCCACCAGACCAGGGACAGCGCGACGATGGCGTTGACGATGCCGGGCCCGAGCGCCGCGACGATGGCGACGGCCAGCACCAGGGCCGGCACCGAGAGGAAGACGTCGGTGACCCGCATGATGGTCTCGCGCAGCCAGCCGCCGCTGTAGCCGGCCAGGATGCCGAGCGGCACGCCGATGCCGGCGGCGACCCCGGTGATGATCAGCGCGACGGCCAGCGACAGGCGGGTGCCGACGACGACCCGCGTCAGGATGTCGTTGCCGACCTCGTCGGTGCCGAACCAGTGCGCCGCCGAGGGCGGCTGCAGCTTGTCGGCCAGGTGCACGGCGCCGGCCGCGTCCTCGGGGTAGGGCACCAGCGCGGGGCCGAGGGCGGCGAGCAACAGGAAGGCCACGACCAGCACGAGGCCGAGCATCGCCGAGGCGCTGCGCCGGTAGGTGTGCCAGTAGAGCCGGAGCTGGCGGATCCGCGGCGCGTGGCGCTCGCGCCAGCCGGCGCGGGGCGCCGCGGTCATGTCGGGCGCGGCCATCAGGCCGGCTCCCGCGTGCGCGGGTCGAGCCAGACGTAGGCGAGGTCGACCAGCAGGTTGGCGAGCATGAAGGAGATGCCGATCAGCAGGGTCACGCCCATGATCGGCTGGAAGTCCTGGGCGATCGCCGACTGGGTGGCGTAGAGCCCGATGCCCGGCCAGTCGAAGACCGATTCGACCAGCACCGTGCCGCCGAGCATCCAGCCGAAGCGCAGGCCGATCATCGCGAGCGTCGGCAGCATGGCGTTCTTGAGCGCGTAGAGGCAGACCGTGCGGAAGCCGCCGAGGCCGTGGGCGCGGGCCGTGACGATGTAGTCCTGGCCGAGCGCCTCGATCATCTCGGCGCGGTTGACCCGGATGATCGAGGCCAGCGCCGGGAAGCAGAGCGCCAGCGCCGGCAGCAGGAGGTGCGCCGCGGCGTCGCCGAAGACCTGCCATTGGCCTTGCAGCAGCGAGTCGAGCAGGTAGAGGTGGGTGATCGGCTCGGGCGGCGTCGACATCAGGCCGAGCCGGCCGCCGAGCGGCAGCCAGCCGAGGTCGAGGGCGACCAGCAGCTGCAGCATCAGGCCGAGCCAGAACATCGGGATGGCGACGCCCGAGACGCTGACGACGCGCGCCAGCTGGTCGAACCAGCCGTTGCGCCCCAGGGCCGAGAGCACGCCGAGCGGGATGCCGAGCAGCACGGCGATCAGGATCGAGACGGTGACCAGCTCGAAGGTCGCGGGGAAGAAGTCGGCGAGGTCGGCGAGCACGTCGTGGTTGGTCCTGACCGAGCGGCCCAGGTCGCCCTGCAGGATGCCGAGGAGGTAGCGGCCGAGCTGCACCGGCAGCGGCCGGTCCAGGCCGTACTCCTGGCGGATCTGCTCGACCATCTCGGGCGTCGCATCGGGCCCGGCGGCCAGCGAGGCGGGGTCGCCGGGCGCGACGTGGGAGATGGCGAAGGTCAGCAGCAGCAGGCCGAGCAGCATCGCGACCAGGAAGACCAGCCGTCTGCCGACGAAGCGTGCCATGTCCTCGCGGGATGTCCTTGTCAAACGTCGCGCCCGGTCACCCCTCACCCGCCTCGCTGTCGCTCGGCACCCTCTCCCCCAAGGGGCGAGGGTTACTCGCCCTCGCCCCTTGGGGGAGAGGGAGGGGCCCGCGGCCGTCAGGCCGCGGGAGGGTGAGGGGTCGTTCCCGAGCTTCGACCTCAGCCTACTTCGGCGCGACGGTCAGCTGGTAGAGGTCCGTCTCGCCGGTGAAGTTGACCGGCGAGAACTTGAAGCCCTCGACCCAGTCGCGCCGCGCCCAGCGTCGGTTGGCCAGCATGCCGAAGACCTCCGGCTGGTCGGCCAGGATGCGCTTCTGGATCTCGAGGTAGAGCGGCGCCCGCTTGTCCCAGTCGGCCGTCGCCCGCGCCTTCTCGATCAGGGCGTCGAGCTCGGGGTCCTTCAGGTAGTGCGAGCCGTAGTACTTGCCCCAGGAGGCCTTGTGGTACTGGAAGGCGACGGCGTCGGGATCGGTCGCGACCGGGGTCGCGAAGATCGCGATCATCGCCGGGGCGGTCTCGACCTTCTCGGCGCGCGCCGTCATGTTCGGCCAGGTCAGCGGCACCAGCTTCACGGTGATGCCGAGGGGCTTGAGGTTGTCGATCAGGACGAGGCCGATCTTGCGCTCCTCCTCCAGGCCCTGGACGTAGACGTACTCCAGCTCGATGCCGCCCTTCGCGTAGGCGCTCTTGGCCAGGTATTCCTTGGCCTTGGCGAGGTCCTGGCGCGGCATGTCGGGCAGCGTGACGTGGCCCTTGATGGCCGGCGGGAAGGGGCTGTCCTCCAGCTTGGCGGCGCCGTTGTAGATCTGCAGCAGCGCCTTGTAGTCGAAGGCGTAGGCGATCGCCTTGCGCAGGTTGAGGTCGGCGGTCGGGCCGACCTGGGTGTTGAACTTGATGCCGAAGGTGGTCATGCCGCCGTGGTCCTCGACGGCGATGCCCGGCATCTTGCCGACGACGTCGAAGTCCTCGCTCGACAGGCCCTCGACGATGTCGGCCTGGCCGGCGATCAGCGCGGCGCGCTGGCTCGAGGCCTCGCGCATCAGCTTGTAGATGATGCCGGCCGGGTGGGTCTTGTGCGGCCAGCCCTTCCAGTAGTCGTTCTTGGCGATCAGCTGGTAGAGCGTGCCCTGCTCCCAGCGGCCCTGCTTGAAGGGCCCGCTGCCGGCGGCGTGCTCGGTCATCCAGGCCTGGCCCAGGTCGCCGTCCTTCTCGTGTGCCATGACCTCCTTCGGGTCCATGACGTACCACCAGGGCAGGAAGGCCAGGAAGGGCGCGTAGGGCTGCTTCAGGGTGAAGCGGAGGGTGTGCGGGTCGACGACCGCGATGCCGTCGGGCGCCAGCACCGAGGACAGCATCCAGGCCGGGCCCTTGTTGATCTTCAGCGTGCGCTCGAAGGAGAACTTGACCGCCGCCGCGTCGACCGGGTCGCCGTTGGCGAACTTGGCGTTGTCGACCAGGTGGAAGGTCCAGACCGTGGCGTCGCCGTTCTTCTCCCAGCTCTTGGCCAGCCAGGGCTCGATCTCGGCCGGATCGCCCTCGTACTTGACCAGCGCGTCGTAGAGCGACTGCTGCAGCATCCGGGTCGACCAGTCGTACTTCTGGCTCGGGTCGAGGTTCGGCACCGGCTGGCGGCCGCCGAACACCAGGACCGGGCCGTCGGACGTCTTCTCGAAGGCCGGGGCCGGCTGGGCCAGCGTCGCGCCGACCAGCGTTCCCAGGGCCAATGCCGCGGCCAGGCGGCCGCCGCTCCTCAGCATCCTCGTCATCTCGATAGCCTCCTGTTCGTTCGGTTCGCTTCTTTCTTGGGTGGTCTCAGGTCAGCAGCAGGTCGACGGCGTGGGCGACGATGCGGCGCGACAGCATCACCGGCCGGCCCGAGGCCGCGGCGACGCGCCTGCGCATGGCCTCGGAGTAGCCCATGCAGTGCATGACCACGAGGTCGGTGCCGGCGAGCTCGCGGCCGGCCGCCTCGAAGCGCTCCTCGCCGTAGGGCGAGGCGAAGCTGACGCGGCTCTGCTTGCCGTCGATGCCGTGGAATTCGTCGATCTGCTTCTCGTTGGGCACCAGGATGCCCAGCGTCTCGGCGCCGTAGGCGAGGCCCTGGACGAAATGGTCGACGGCGAGCTGCGGCTCCAGGAACAGGGTCTTCACGCGGAACGGCTCGAAGTGGCCCGTGCAGAGCAGCACGATCAGGTCGAAGCCCTGGCCGTCGAGCTCGTCGAACAGGGCCTGCAGGCGCTGCTGGATCCTGGTCTTGCCGAGGATCACCTCGCGGCCGTCGACCAGGCGGCTGACCAGCCGCTCCTCGCCGGCGCCGGGCGCCAGGGCCGCGACCTCGGCGTCGGAGAGACCGTCGAGCGCGCCGACCTCGACGACGTCGAGCGGGCAGCGAACCTCGGCCAGGATCTCCGGCGTCAGGTCGACCCGCGGCGCCTGGCCGATCGTCACGAATGCGCTGCGCTTGGCCACCTCGCCGCCCCCCCTTGCCGTGCCCCGACGCCTCGGCGCGGCCGGACCGCGCGGCGCCGTCATCGGATCACGGTACGAGGATGGCCGGAGCGCTGAAATACGTGCCGCCACGTACCCCGGGGGGCGGGTCGCGGCATTCACGCACCTTGCCCAGGGTCGTCATCCCGGGCGCCAGGCGAGCCCGAAAGCCGTGAGGCTTTCGGATTGCGAGGCTTGCGACCCGGACCCAGAGCCGTTCCGCCGTGGCGCTTGGCGCTTGGCGCTTGGCGCTTGGCGCTTGGCCCTGGGCCCCGGATCGCTCGCTTTGCCGACGACAGCAGAGCTGTCGGGCAAAGCGGCGTCCGGGATGACCGATCTATATAGACCCCGCCGGATCAGGCCGCCTTGGACTGCTTCAGGGCGGAGTAGAAGGCCGTCTCGAAGTCCAGGTAGCCGCCGAACGAGACCGGGTCGCCGAACGGCAGGATCTGCGTCGCCCAGAAGCCGCCGTAGCCGTTCTTCCGGTCGATCCAGTAGAACAGGTTCGCCAGCCCGGCCCAGCCGAGCGCGCCGGCCGGCCGGCCGGTCGGCGCCTCCTCGTCGTTCACCATGAAGGTGAAGGACCAGGACTTCGAGAGGCCGGGGAAGAACTCCGCGTCGTTCGACAGGGCGGGGATGACCCCGGGCAGCATCGCGATCTTCTTGTCGCCCAGCTGGTTCTTCTCGGCCATCCGCACGGTCTCGGCCTTGAGCACGCGCCCATGCTCTCCCCGGCCGTCGTTCAGCCACATGCGGATGAACCGCATGTAGTCGCCGACCGTGCCGTAGAGGCCGTGGCCGCCCATGTGGATGTCGGGCTTCGCGGGCAGCTCGAAGTCCATCGGCGTCAGCGAGCCGTCGGCGTTGCGCGCGTGGACCCCGGCGAGCCTGCCGCGGACCCGGTCGTCGATCTCGAAGGTCATGTCGCGGATGCCCAGGGGCTGGAAGATGCGCGCCTCGAAGACCTCGCCCAGCCGCTTGCCGGTGATCGCCTCGACGACCTGGCCGCACCAGTCGAGATTGCTGCCGTACTGCCACTGCTCGCCGGGATCGAAGAGCAGCGGGGTCATCAGGGCCGCCTTCGAGGCCGCGATGACGCTCGGCTGGCCCTTCTCCTGGGCCAGGCGGTTGTAGCTCTCGTTGAAGAAGTCGTAGCCGAAGCCGGCGGTGTGCAGCATCAGCATGCGCGTGGTGATGTCCCGCTTCGGCGCGCGCAGCCGCGGCTCGCCCTTGTCGTCGAAGCCCTCGATGACCTGGAGCGTGCCGATGTCGGGCACGTAGCGCCTGGCCGGCGCGTCGAGGTCGAGCTTGCCTTCCTCGACGAGCTGCAGGACCGCCGTGCCGGTGATCGCCTTGGTCGTCGAGAACAGCGCGAAGGTGCTGTCGGTCGACATGGCGTCGTCCCTGTCGAGCCGCCGCTTGCCGGCGGCGCCCTCGTAGATGTTTCGGTCGCGGTCGGTGACCATCGCGACCACGCCGGGAACGCGCGGCTCCGAGGTGACGACACCCTTCAGGATGGCATCGGCAGCCGTCTTGAATTCCATGGACATTCTGCTTCCTCCCAATCGCCGGCTCTGCCGAGCCGATCTGTCTTGGCCGGGTCGGGGCGCACGGCCGGGAGGCCGTGCGCCTGCCGCCTCTAGCGTATCGCGAAACCCTGGTAGCCGCTCGCGGCGACCTCGTCGCACTTCCGGCGATAGGTGCCGACGCCGCCGGTATAGGACAGGACGCGGCGCGGCTTGCCCGGGATGTTCGAGCCCAGGTACCAGGAGTCCGTCTTCGAGATCAGGGTCGCGTTCGCGGTCTCGTCGTGATGCACGACCCAGCGGTCCTCCATCTCCGCGGTCGGCTCGATGACCGTCCGCTGGCCGCTGCGCAGGTAGGCGATGCAGTCGCTGATCCACTCGGTCTGCTGCTGCAGGCAGGTCGTCATGTTGCACAGGGCCGCCGAGGGGGCGAGCGGCACCGCCGTCGTGAAGAGGTTGGGATAGCCGTGGATCTGCAGGCCCATCGTCGTGCGGATGTCCCGGCCCCAGTCCTCCTTCAGGGACCGGCCGCCGCGGCCGCGGATGTCGATCCGGGTCAGCGCGCCGGTGCCGGCGTCGAAGCCGGTCGCCAGGATGATGACGTCGAGCGCGTGGAGCGTGCCGTCGGCGGTCTCGATGCCTGCCGGCGTCACCCGCCGGATCGGGTTGTCCCGGACCCCGATCGCCTCGACGTTGGGGCGGAGGTAGGCCTCGAGGTAGTTGGTCTCGAGCGGCACGCGGTGCGTCCCGAAGCCGTAGTCCGTCGGCACCAGCAGGTCGCACAGCCCGGGGTCCTTGAGCCGTGCCCGCATCTTCTCGCGCACGAACTCCGAGACCTCCTCGCTGACCGCCTCGTCGAAGAACAGCTCGGCGAAGGAGGCGAGCCAGAGCTTCAGCGAGCCGTTCTCGTAGACCTCCTCCAGCACCGCGCGGCGCTGCGCCGGCGACAGCTCGGCCCAGCTGTTCTCGAAATCGTACTCGAAGCCGGTGAAGGTGTAGGGCAGCGTCGCCCTCAGCTCCTCGAAGCGCGCCTTGTAGGCGGCGACCTCCTCCGGGCCGTACTTCGGGTTCTTCATGGGCAGGACGTACTGCGGCGTCCGCACGAAGACCTTCAGCTGCCCGACCTGGCCCGCGATGGTCTGGATGACCTGGATGCCGGTCGCGCCGATGCCGACGACGCCGACCCGCTTGCCGGCGAGCTCGACCGGCTCGCGCGGCCAGCGGGCCGTGTGGAAGATCTGCCCCTCGAAGCTGTCCTGGCCCGGGAACAGGTCGCTGAGAGGCGCCGAGAGCATCCCGCAGCAGGTGATCAGGAACTGCGTGTCGATGACCTCGCCGCCGTCGGTCCTGACGGTCCAGCGACTGCGCTCCTCGTCGAAATGCGCACTGGTGATCGTCGTCGAGAACCGGATGTCCCGGCGCAGGTCGAGGCTGTCGGCGACGTAGTTCATCCAGCGCTCGATCTCCGGCTGGCCCGGGAAGCGCTCGCTCCAGCTCCAGCCTTTGTAGAGCTCTTCCGAGAAGAGATACTGGTAGATGTAGGCTTCGGAATCGAAGCGCGCGCCCGGATAGCGATTCCAGCACCAGGTGCCGCCGACGTTCGGTGCGCTGTCGTAGGCCCGGACCGTCAGTCCCTGGTTCCTGAGCATGTGCAACTGGTAGAGGCCGGCCACCCCGGCCCCGATGATCAGCGCGTCGAGCTTCGTCGCGGCGGCGCTGCCGTTCGCCGGCGCGGCGTCTTTCGTCTCCATGTCCATGGTGCTGTCTCCTCCGCTCGTCTCTTTTTTTGCCGGCTGCTTCGTGCAGCCGGCCTGCGCGGGCGCGACGCCTGTCTCGAAGACCGGGATGCGCGCCTGCTCAACGATCGAGCGTAGGTTTCCGGCGGCCGGCCGGTCTTGAAGGATGCAGGCAATCCTTTGAACGATCGCGAGAGCCGGGGTCCATCGGGCCTCGCCGGCGCCAGGGCCGGCGTGGGGGCCGGCGCGGGGGGCCGTCAGCTGTCCCGTCTGAACTGCCCCGGCGTCACGCCCAGCTTCGCCCGGAACGCGCGGGTCATGTGCGCCTGGTCGGAGAAGCCGCAGGCGGCGGCGATCTCCTTGAGCGCCAGGTCGCTGCCGCGCAGCAGCCGTTGCGCCCGTGCCATCCGCCGCTCGACGACGAGGGCGTAGGCGGAGCAGCCGAGCGTGCGCCGGACATGCCGGTTGAGGGTCCAGACTCCCATCCCGAGAAGCCGGGCCAGGTCGTCGAGCGCCACGGCGTCGCCCAGGTGCGCGTCGATGAACTCCTCCAGCCGGGCGACCTCGCCCCGCGACAGCCCCGCGGGACCGGACGGCGCCTTGAAGACGCAGGAGGCATAGCCCCTGAGCAGGTGCACGGCGAGCTGGAGGGCCAGGGCCTCGACGTAGAGCGGCCCGCCGACATTGGGCTCCATGGCCTCGCGCGTGACCTCGTCCGCGACATGGGTCACCAGGGGGTCGGATCCCTGCAGGACATCGTGGAGGTCGACCCCGGCGACCTCCTTGCCCTGCAGGTCGCTCGCGACGCGCGCCATCAGGGCGCCCGACAGGTAGAGATGCGAGACCTCGACCCCGGCGGTCCAGTTCCAGTGCGACTCGGCCGAGCGGGAGAGCAGCGAGAAAAGGCCCGGCCGGCAGCGCGTCCGCGTCCACCGCCCGTCGACCTTCCTGTCCATCGGCGTCTCGCCGCGGCGATACTGCACCAGCATGAAGGAGTTCATGGGCGGGATTTCGACATCCTGGCCCTTGTAGAGGTAGGTCCGCTGCGCGATGTCCCTCCAGCCCAGCCGGTCGCTCGCGCAGACGATCTTTCCGGGAACCCAGACTGGCAGTTCGCCGGGCGAGATCAGATGGCTCGGGTGCGCCTTCTCAGGTGGCATCCTGGAATCCGACGTTCGGCACGCGGTACTGCCGCGGCGGCGAAGATGACGGGACCCTCTGCTTGCATCCTTTCCGTGCACGTCTTGATTGATCCTAGGGCCTTCGTGCCCAGGGAGCAAAGAGCGAAGTGGCGTCCGGGGGGCGCCGGGGAGCCGGTGGCGTCGCCGGTCCGTCCCGGCGTCGCGGGCCGCTCAGGGCCTCGCCGACAGCAGGATCCGGCGGATCAGCTCGGCGGGCGAGGCGGCGCCGAGCTTGCTCATGGCGCGGGCCCGGTGGATCTCGACGGTGCGGTGGCTGATGCCGAGCTCGCGGGCGACCAGCTTGTTCGGCAGGCCGTCGAGCACCAGGGTGATGACCTCGCGCTCGCGCTGGGTCAGGGGCTCGCCGCCGGCCGGCAGCCGGTCGACCAGCTCGGCCGGGGCCAGCTCGCGCAGCTCGCTGATCTGGGCGAGCTGCAGGCGCAGGGCACCGGCGATGACGCGGCGCGCGGTGACCACCGGCTTGCCGGTCAGGGCGACGATGCGCTGCGCCTCGTCCTCGGTGTAGCCGACCGAGTGCATCAGGATCAGCTCGCAGTCGCCGAGCTGCCGCGCCGCCTCCTCCAGCCGGCCGCTCTCGCCGGCCAGCACCGCGGCGCGCGGGTTGCGGATCGTCGCGCCGTGGCTGTGCAGGTAGTGGCGTTCGGCGATCTGCCGCTTCAGCGGGTAGACGACGCCGACCCGGCCGTCCTCGACGACCAGGGCCTCGAGCCAGGCGTCGACGACGCGCTGGCCGTTGATCAGCGGGGTGCGGGTCGCGAAGTGGCCGAACAGCCCGGTCGTGATCAGCACGATCAGGTCGAAGCCCTCGCGGTCGAGCCGCTCCAGCAGCTCGGCGGTGCGCTGCTCGACGAAGCCCGCGGCGACGACGACATGCTCGCCGCTGGCGAGGCGGGTGTAGAGCGACTCCTCGTCGGCCGCGGGCGCGGCGGCGGCGATCGCCGCGGCGTCCAGGCCGTCGAGGGCACCGAACTCGGCGTTGGTCAGGGGGCGCCCGACCATGCCGACGATCTCCGGCACGATGTCGTCGCGCGGCGCCTGGCCGATGGTCACGAAGGCGACCCGGGTTCCTTGCCCTGCAGCGTCGGCAGCAGCGTCGCTCATGCCTCTCTGTCGTCTCGTGTTCACCGCACTGCAGCAGAGGATAGGTCAAGCCGTGCGGCGCGCCTAGCATTGCCGGGACCGGGGCGCGGGCTACGGGCTTGCCCTTATTTGCGGCGGCGGAAGGGCCGCATAGGCTTGCCCACACCGCTCCCCGGGGAGGGGGCAGCGGCGGACCGACGGCATGAGAAAGGCGGCCCCGATGCTGCGTGAGATCGAGCGGGACGAGCTGGAGCCCCTGGCGACCGGGGCCTGGATCCTGGGCGCCGGCGGCGGCGGCAGCCCCTATCTCTCCTACCTCAACGCCCGCAACCTCTACGCCGAGGGCAGGCGGGTGACGCTGATGGACCCGCGCGACCTTGACGACGACGATCTGGTCGCCGTGGTCTCCAACATGGGCGCTCCCCTGGTCGGCCAGGAGCGACTGTCGGATCCGGCCTTCTCGGCCAAGCCGGTGCGCATGATGGAGGACTACCTCGGCCGGAAGTTCCGCGCCGTGATGTCGGTCGAGATCGGCGGCGGCAACGCCTTCCAGCCGATCCTGGTCGCGGCCGTCACCGGCCTGCCGGTAGTCGACGCCGACGCCATGGGCCGTGCCTTCCCCGAGGCGCAGATGACCAGCTTCGCGATCGCCGACCTGCCGATGTTCCCGCTGACCCTGGCCGACATCCGCGACAACGAGGTGATCGTGGCGCGTGCGGCGAGCTGGAAGTGGATGGAGCGGATCAGCCGCAAGGCCTGCACCGAGGTCGGCTCGATCGCCGCGACCTGCAAGGCGCCGCGGACCGGGCGGGAGGTCAAGGACCACGGCATCCTCGACACCACGACCAAGGCGATCCGCATCGGCGGCGTGGTGCGCGAGGCGCGCCGGCGCCACGAGGATCCGGTGGCGGCGCTGCTGGAGGCCGAGGGCGGGGTGCAGCTGTTCAGGGGCAAGGTCCACGACCTGCAGCGCCGCGCGACCGAGGGCTTCCTGCGCGGCAAGGCGCGCATCGAGGGGCTGGACCAGGACCGCGGCGCGCTCTTCGAGCTGGAGTTCCAGAACGAGTTCGCGGCCGGCTGGCGCGACGGCGAGGTCGTCGCGACGACCCCCGACATCATCTGCGTCATGGACAGCGTCTCTGGCGAGGCGATCGGCACCGAGTCGATCCGCTACGGCCAGCGGGTCAGCGTCGTCGCCCTGCCGGCGCCCGAGCTGCTGCTGACGCCCAAGGGCCTCGAGCACGTCGGCCCGCGCGCCTTCGGCTACGACTTCGACTATCGGACCGCGTTCGGAAAGGTGGCGGCATGAAGCGCATCGGCATCGACGTCGGCGGCACCAACACCGACGCCGTCCTGATCGAGGGCGGCCGCGTCCTGCGCGGCGTCAAGACGCCGACCACCGAGGACGTCACCGGCGGCGTCCGTACCGCGCTCGCCGAGCTGCTGCAGGGCGACGCCGCCCTCTCGGCCTCGGTCGACGCGGTGATGATCGGGACCACCCATTTCACCAACGCCGTCGTGCAGCGGCGCGGTCTCAACAGGGTCGGCGCCCTGCGCATCGGCCTGCCGGCCAGTGCCTCGCTGCCGCCCTTCGTCGACTGGCCGGCGGACCTGGCCGCGCTGGTGCGCGGCCAGGTCGTCCTGGTCGAGGGCGGCCACGAGTACGACGGCCGGCCGATCGTGCCGCTCGACCGCAAGGCGATCCGCGCGGCCGCGCGACGCTTCGCCGACCAGGGGCTCTCGGCAGTCGCGGTCAGCTCGGTCTTCTCGCCGCTGACCCCGGAGTGCGAGGCGGCCGCCGCCGAGATCCTGGCCGAGGAGATCCCGGGCGCGCGCATCACCCTGTCTCACGAGCTCGGCCGCATCGGCCTGCTGGAGCGCGAGAACGTCGCCCTGCTCAACGCCTGCCTGCAGGACATGGCGCAGCGCACCAGCCGTGCCTTCACCGACGCGCTCGCCGACAGCGGCATCGCGGCGCCGCTCTACATCACCCAGAACGACGGCACGATCACCCTGGCCGGGCAGGCCGAGCGCTTCCCGGTCTACTGCTTCGCCTCGGGCCCGACCAACTCGATGCGCGGCGCGGTCTTCCTGTCGGGCATCGAGGACGGCGTGGTGGTCGACGTCGGCGGCACGACCAGCGACATCGGCTACCTCAAGCACGGCTTCCCGCGCGAGGCCAACGCCGCGGTCGAGGTCGGCGGCGTGCGCACCCTGTTCCGCATGCCGGACCTGCTGTCGATCGGACTCGGCGGCGGCACCGAGATCGATCCCGACAGCCGCGCCATCGGCCCCGGCAGCGTCGGCTACCGGCTGACCCGCGAGGCCCTGGTGTTCGGCGGCCGCCAGCTGACCGCGACCGACGTCGCGGTCGCCGCCGGCGTCGCCGAAATCGGCGATCCGCAGCGCGTGGCGGGCCTCGACCGTGCGATGGTCGGCGCCGTCCTGGAGGCGATGCACGCGATGATCGTCGAGGGCATCGACCGCATGAAGACCGAGGCCGGCGACGTGCCGCTGATCGCCGTCGGCGGCGGCAGCTTCCTGATCCCCGACAGGGTCGAGGGCGCCAGCGAGGTCGTGCGCGTCGAGCACCATGCCGTCGCCAATGCCGTCGGCGCCGCCATCGCCCAGGTCTCCGGCGAGGTCGACCAGATCTTCTCGGGCCTCGGCCGCGACCGCTCGATCGAGGAGGCGCGCGCCCAGGCCGAGCGCCGCGCCCTGGAGGCCGGTGCCGCCGCCGGCAGCCTCAAGACCGTCGAGGTCGAGGACCTGCCGCTCGCCTACCTGCCCGGCGACTCGCTGCGCGTCCGCGTGCGGGTGATCGGCGACATCGCGACCCCGGCCGAGGCGGTCGCCGCCGCCGGCTGAGCGCGGCCGGCGGACTGCCGCGGGCAGGCCGCTGCACGAACTCGGGACGCCGTCGCTCGTTGCCTCTGAAGAGGCAAGCGAGGCGACGACGCGGCGGCCCTGGCCCGTCTCGTCGAACGCCGCGACCTGCCGCGCCTGACGACTGCCCTGGTGCGCGTCGCGCTCGCCAAGAAGATCGAGGCGGTGCGGCAGGAGGCCATCTGCTCTGGCGATCCGGTCCGGGGGCCGAGGCTGCGTCTCGGCGACCCGCGGCGCACGGGCTCTCCGGACCGTCGCCGCGGCGCGAGCGGCGGGTCACGGGAAAAATTTGGGCAGCCGAGCGCCTCCGCCGAACTTTCGACAGATGTGTGGCGCGGGCCGACGGCCCCGGTACAACCGGCAGGGGCGGCAGCGCCCGGGCGGGAAGCGGCCTCGAAAATCCCCCGCCCGACCGTCGGCGACGGCATCCCAAGCCGCTGGCCGGGCAGGCGATTGCGCGTCCGGCTGCCGGCCGACTCGCGTGCTTGGTGTGAAGGGGCGGTGCCGTCCGGCGGCCCGATCTGATTGCGTCCGATGGCAGTGGTATGCGCGCGATGCGGGAGGCTGCGAGATCGCCAGCGCGTCACCGCTTGGTCACAGGCTCGCCCGAAACTCCCCGTCTGAATCGTGGTTAACGTGGCGTCCGGGGGGGCAGACCCCCTGCGCCGCCGCCGGGCCTCCGGGCCCGGACGAAAAGCAATAGGGGAGGAGGGACGCGTCCGTTGTCCGGACGTCGCGCCGACACGTTGCAGTGCCGCACAGGGGCCGGCGGCTCGTGGCCCGGACCGGCGGTGCGGACGATGGACGGTCACGTGACGTCGCGATGCAGAAGGAGCCACTCGATTGCTGATGCACGGACAGAAGGTCGAGCCCGAACCCATGAACCGGCCCGCAGCCTCGAACCGGCAGGACGGATTCCGTTGCCGGGTCTGCGATGCGCTTCTGGTGCCGCAGGCCCGGGCCTGCCACCTCTGCGGCGCCAAGCAGATGCGGCCGGGCCTTCCCGGTGGTACGCCGCACCGGCCGAAGGCCGGCGCCTCGACCGCAGGGCACCCGCTGCCACTGCAGGCCGGGCGCCCGAAGCAGCGACCCGGCGAGCGCGTCGAGCCGGTCTTGAAGCCGGCTCGCAGCCTCGCGTTCGACCCGGCCCTGCCCTGGTGTGACGACGACTTCGCGCGGATCAGTCGCCTGGCCGGCACCGGCCGGGACGATCCGGTTCCGCCGGCTTGCCGCAGCGGGCCCGCGAGTCCCGCCGCCGCCGCGCAGCCGCCCGGAGAGGCGCCCGCGACGGCGCCGACTCCCCGGCCGTCCGCTGCGGCAACCCGGGCAGCGGAGGAGCCGGCGACGCCGCTCGTCGCCGAGCGGTCCGAGGCGGCACCACGGCTTCACCCCGCGTGGCGCCACGCCGAGGCCGAGCGGGCGGCCAGCCAGTCGCGCGGCGCCCGGTGGGCCCTGGCGTCGGCGGCCGGCGCCGTCGTCGCCGCGGCGGTGCTCTGGGCGGCCGCTCCCTGGAGCGGCGAGCCCGTGGTCGAGCGGCCGGTCGCCTCGCTGTTCACCGTGCCGACCGAGGATCCGGCGGCCCCGCCCTACGGCCTGCGCCATCCCGACGCCCCGGCCGCCGCGCCGGTCGGCAAGGCCGAGGCGAGCGGCCGGCACGCGGGCCTCGCCGGACCCTCGGCGGCCGCGAGCGACGGGGCCGCCGGGGACGATCCTGGCAGTCCCGCCGCCCGGGCCGAGCAGGTCGCTCAACTGCTGCGGAAGGTCGAACGTTCTGCGCGGGGAGGGACGCGATGAGCAGCCTCGCCCAGCTCAGGCCCCCGCGTTCCGGCGCCGCTCCCGCAGAAGGCCCCCAGATGACCGAGTCGCCGCTGATTCGTATCCTCCTGATCGACGACGACGATCTGTTCCGGCGATCGCTGGCGCGCAGCCTCGCCGACCAGGACTTCCAGGTCACCGAATGCAACGACGGCCAGATCGGCCTCGACCTGCTGCGCCACGACCGTTCCTTCGACCTGATCTTCCTGGACTGGGGCATGTCCGACCGCTCCGGCCTGGAGGTCATGTGCGAGATCAAGGCCGTGGGCATCGGCATCCCGGTCGTCTTCCTGACCGATCGCGCGAGCGAGCGGAACGAGGCGATCGCCCTCGACAACGGCGCCGCCGATTTCCTCGACAAGTCGCGCAGCGCGGCGGTGCTGGCCCGGCGCATCCGCATCCTGGTCGGCAGCCGCCGCGGGCCCCGCGGCGAGGCGGCGGAGGTGTTGCGCGTCGGGCCCCTGGAGATCCAGTCGCGCAAGAGCCGGGCCTACTGGAACGGCACCCCGGTGCCGCTGACCGCGACCGAGTTCCGGGTCGTCCAGCTGCTCGCCAGCCGGGCCGGCGAGGACGTCGCCTACCGGGCGATCTACGACGTCGTGCACGGCCGGGGCTTCATCGCCGGTGACGGCGCCCAGGGCTACCGCACCAACGTGCGCTCGATGATCAAGCGGATCCGCCAGAAGTTCCGCGAGCTCGACGAGGGCTTCGAGGCCATCGAGAACTATCCCGGCGTCGGCTACCTCTGGCGGGAGGAGCCTCCGAAGGCCGGACCGGCCGCCGACGGCGCCGCCGCGCCGGTCGACGTGCTGGACAAGCTCTCGCGCCTGCCCTTCGTGCGCTCCGTCGCGTCCTGGCGTCGGCGCCAGGACCAGGCCTCCGACGGCCTGCTGCGGCTCGCCCCGGCGTCCGGGACGGGGGGCGGCGTGCCGCGACCGGCGCAGGACGCCGAGGCCGTGGAGACCGGCGCGCCGAGCGAGCCGCTGCGCGCTACGGCCCGGTCACAGCCGGAGCGCGGTTGACACCGCTTGGTCACTGTCCGGGCGGCGCTGCGGCTCGTTATTGAGCCGCAGCGCCGCTGTCGCCGGACCCGACCGGTGCCCGGCGGCGGACCGCAACAGGAGGCAAGAGCCCATGCGTGACACCCAGTCACTGAACGCGGTCGACGTCTCGGCCCTGGAGACGGCGGAGGCGCCGCGCCGGCTCTGGCCGGTCCTGCTGTCCGGCGGCGCCGGCACCCGGCTGTGGCCGCTGTCGCGCAAGCACTACCCGAAGCAGCTGCAGGCCCTGCTGTCGGACCGGACCATGCTGCAGGAGACCGTGCTGCGCACCCGCGATCTGGCCGGCGTGGCGCCGCCGCTGGTCGTCTGCCACCAGGAGCAGCGCTTCCTGGTCACCGAGCAGCTCGCCGCGGTCGGCCTCGCGCCGCAGCGCATCGTGCTGGAGCCGAGCGGGCGCAACACCGCCCCGGCGCTGGTCGTCAGCGCTCTGCTGCTGGCCGGCGAGGACCCGCAGGGCCTGCTGCTGGCGCAGCCCGCCGATCACCACATCGCCGACCCCGAGGCGTTCCGCGCCGCCGTGGCCCAGGCGGCCCGCGCCGCCCGCGATGGCTGGCTGGTCACCTTCGGCGTCCGGCCGACCCGGCCCGAGACCGGCTACGGCTACATCCAGGCCGGCGCCGCGATCGACGGCTTCGAGGGCGTGCGCGCGGTGCTCAGCTTCGTCGAGAAGCCCGAGGCCGCGACCGCGGCCCGACTGGCCGGCAGCCCCGGATGCTACTGGAACAGCGGCGTCTTCCTGTTGCCGGTCGGGCCCTTCCTGGACGAGGTCCGGCGCCTGCAGCCGGATCTGCTGGCGGCCTGCGAGCGGGCCATCGCGGAGGGCCGCGAGGACCTCGAGTTCTTCCGCCTCGACGCCGAGGCCTTCGAGTCGGCGCCGGCGCTGCCGATCGACAAGGCGATCATGGAGCTGAGCGGCAGGGTCGCCGTGGTGCCGGTCGAGATGGGCTGGCGCGACGTCGGCTCCTGGCCGGTGCTGCACGAGGCCCTGCGCACGCTCCGGCCGACGGAGTCCGACGGCAACGTCTTCGAGGGCGACGTCGAGGCCGAGTCGGTGCGCAACTGCCACATCCGTGCCGACGGTCGCCTGGTCGCCGCGCTCGGGGTCGAGGACCTGACGATCGTCGTCACCGACGACGCCGTGCTGGTCGCCAGGACCGACGAGGCCGCGCGGGTCGGCGCGCTGGTCGAGCGGCTCGGCAGGCGCAATCGCCAGGAGGTGCTGCACCACTCGACCGTCTACCGGCCCTGGGGCAGCTACCAGTCGGTCGATTCCGGCGAGCGCTTCCAGGTCAAGCGCATCGTCGTCAAGCCGGGCGCCGAGCTCAGCCTGCAGATGCACCATCACCGCGCCGAGCACTGGATCGTCGTGCGCGGCACGGCGCGGGTGCACTGCGACGGCGACGAGCGGCTGCTGCACGAGAACCAGTCGACCTACATCCCGCCGGGCACGACCCACCGCCTGTCCAACCCGGGGATCCTGCCGCTGCACCTGATCGAGGTGCAGTCCGGCTCCTACCTCGGCGAGGACGACATCGTGCGCTTCCAGGACAGCTACGGTCGGAGCTGAGCATGGCCACCCCGCTTCTGGTCACCGGCGGCGCCGGCTACATCGGCAGCCACGTCTGCAAGGCATTGGCGGCGGCCGGCTGGCTGCCGGTCACCTACGACAACCTGAGCAACGGCCACCGCTGGGCGGTGCGCTGGGGCCCGCTGGAGGTCGGCGACCTGCAGGACCGGGCGCGGCTCGACGCGGTGCTGGAGCGCTGGCGGCCGCAGGCGGTGCTGCACTTCGCCGCCTACATCGCCGCCGGCGAGTCGGTCGTCGATCCCGGCAAGTACTACGAGAACAACGTGCTCGGCCTGCTGTCGCTGCTGGCGGCGATGGGCCGGGCCGGGCTGGATCGCATCGTCTTCTCCTCGACCGCGGCGGTCTACGGCACGCCCCGCCGGGTGCCGATCGACGAGCGCCATCCGCTCGAGCCGGTCAATCCCTACGGCTCGACCAAGCTGGTCTGCGAGCAGTTGCTGCGCGACTTCGCCGTCGCCCACGGCATCCGCTCGGTCGCGCTGCGCTACTTCAACGCCGCCGGCGCCGACCCCGACGGCGAGCTCGGCGAGGCGCACGAGCCGGAGACCCACCTGATCCCGCTGGTGCTGGAGGCGGCGGCCGGACTGCGGCCGGAGATCGCCATCTTCGGTGAGGACTATCCGACCGCCGACGGCACCTGCATCCGCGACTACATCCACGTCGCCGACCTGGCCCAGGCGCACCTGCTGGCCCTCGATCGCCTGTCCGGGGCCGAGGGCACCGATGCCTTCAACCTGGGTAACGGTGCGGGCTTCTCGGTGCGCCAGGTCGTCGAGGCGGCGCGCCGGGTCACCGGTCGGCCGATCGCCGTACGGGTGCGGGCCGCGCGGCCCGGCGATCCGCCGGTGCTGGTCGCCGACGCCGGGCGCGCGCGGAGCGACCTCGGCTGGCGGCCGCGCCACAGTGCGCTCGACGAGCAGCTGGCCCACGCCTGGCAATGGCTGACCGCCCCCGGCCGGCGGCCCCGAGCCGACCCCTGCGCCATCGTCCGTCCGGCCGCGACCCAGATCGCCAACAGTTCCTGAGGTGCTGCGATGTTCCTGCGGCTCGACCTGCCGACACCACCGATCGCGACCGTCGCCGGTCTGTTCCTGCTGGCCGCCGGCCTCGGCGGCTGCGCCGGCGATCCCGGCGCGCCCGACTTGGCCCCGAAGCAGACAGAGTACCGGCTCGGCCCGGGCGACAAGGTCCTGGTCACGGTCTTCGGCCAGGACGACCTGACCGGACAGCACGTGGTCGACGGCCAGGGCGACATCTCGCTGTCGCTGATCGGTGCCGTGCCGGCGGGCGACAAGACGGCGCCGCAGCTGGCCGACGCGATCGCCCGGCGGCTGTCGCCGAAGTACCTGAACGACCCGAAGGTCAGCGTGCAGGTGCTGAACTACCGGCCCTTCTACATCGTCGGCGAGGTCAAAAGCCCGGGCAGCTATCCCTATGTCGACGACATGACGGTGATGAACGCCGTCGCCCTGGCCGGCGGCCTGACCTACCGGGCCCGTGAGGACGAGTTCTACATCACCCGCAAGGCGGACCCGGAGAAGGTCAAGCGCGAGGCCTTCCCGAACACGGAGGTCGAGCCGGGCGACCTGATCACCGTGCGCGAGCGGTTCTTCTGATGCCGCCGCGCGAGCCCTATCTGCTCCAGGTTCCCGCCGGCGCCTGGCCGCCGGCCGGTCCGGCGACGCCCGCCGGGGCCTATGCGCCGGCCGGTGGCGACGGCATGGAGTTCTTCCGCAAGCTCTGGCGCTGCAAATGGCTGGTGCTCGGGGCCGCCGCCGCCGGCGGGCTGCTCGCCGCCGGGGTCTCGACGACGCTCGAGCCGCGCTACAGCGCGGAATCGCAGGTGCTGATCGGCGCGCAGGTGCCGAAGGTCACCCAGGTTCCCGACGTGCTGCAGGAGCTGAGCGCCAACCAGGAGGTCGTGCAGAGCGAGAGCTACGTGCTGCAGTCGCGCGGTCTGGCGGCGGAGGTCGCCAGGCGCCTCGCACTCGACCGGGATCCCGAGTTCAACCCGGCGCTGCGGCCGCCGCCGCCCTGGTGGCGCCAGCAGATCGCCCGGGCGAAGGACTGGCTCAAGACCGAGGTCGTGAAGCCGCTGCTCGGCGGCGGCTCCGATGCGGCGGCGGGGACGCATCCGGAGATGACCGAGGCCGAGCGCCGGGAGCGCCTGCAGCAGATCGTCGTCTCGCAGCTGCTGAGCCGGCTCGAGGTCTCGCCGCTGCAGCGCTCCCACGTGCTGGCGATCGACGTCCAGTCGGAGAGCCCGGAAACCGCGGCGCGCGTCGCCAACGGCCTCGCGGACACCTACATCGAGCAGCAGCTGGCGCGCCGGGCGACGGCGACGGCCGACGCCAACCAGTGGCTCGACAAGCGCATCGCCGAGCTGCGTCGGAAGGTCGAGGAGTCGGAGCGCGCGGTCGCCGAGTATCGCCGTGCCAACGGCCTCTACGAGACCCGCAGCGACGAGGTCACGGCCCAGCAGGTCAGCGAGCTCAACACCCAGCTGATCCTCGCCGAGTCGGCCCAGGCCGAGGCCGACTCGCGCCTCGCCCAGGCGCAGAAGGTGGCGCACGACAAGGCGCCGCCGGAAGCGCTGCCCGAGGTCTTGAGCTCGCCGCTGATCCAGGCGCTGAAGACCCAGCAGACCGACCTCCAGCGCCAGGCCGCCGAGCTCGCCTCCACCTATGGCCCGCAGCATCCGAAGATGCTCGACATGAAGGCGCAGCTCGCGGACATCAGGGGCAAGGTCGCCGCCGAGGTCGGCAAGGTCGTCGAGGGGCTGCGCCACGAGGACGCCGCCGCCCGGGCGCGCGCGACCGCCCTGCGCAAGAGCCTCGACCAGGTCCAGGCCAAGATGGGCCAGACCAACGAGAAGTCGATCCGGCTGCACGAGCTCGAGCGCCAGGCGGAATCGAACCGGCGGCTGCTGGTCAGCTTCCTCGACCGCGAGAAGGAGGTCTCCGACCAGCCCGACGGCAAGGACGCCAGTTCGGTGGTGATCTCGCGGGCCGCGGTGCCGCTGTCGCCGAGCTACCCGCCCTCGACCATGCTGGTGCTGCTCGGCCTCATCGGCGGCACGCTGATCGGCATCCTGGTCGGGCTGGTCCGCGAGAACATGGACCGCAGCTTCCGCACCGCCCAGCAGTTGGAGGACGCCACCAACCTGCCGACCCTGGGCATGCTGCCGCCGCCGGGCCGCCGCAGCTTCGCCGGGGTCCAGGACGCGCGCCGCTCGAACTCGCCCTTCGGCCACGCCATCGGCAACCTCTTCGAGCGGCTGGTCTTCGCGCCGCAGGCGCGGGCCCGCAAGGTGCTGATGCTGACCTCGGCGACGCCGCGCGAAGGCAAGTCGCGGATCGCCGCCTCGCTGATCCGCATGGCGACCGGCAGCGGTCTCAGGGTGATCATCCTGGACTGCGACTGGCGGCGGCCGGCGGTCCACGACTACTTCGCCCACGCCATGGCCCCCGGGCTAGGCGACCTGCTGGCCGGCGCGGCCAGCGCCGAGGACGTGGTGTTCCACGACGGCACGAGCGGCGCCCACGCGATCTTCGCCGGCGACGTCTCGCGCATCGCCAACGGGGCGCTGCGCTACGAGAGGCTGCGCCTGCTGTTGACGACCCTGGCCCGGCACTACGATCTGGTGATTCTCGATGCGCCGCCGGTGCTGGCCGGTTCGGAGGCCGCGGCCCTCGCCCAGATGGCCGAGGAGGTCGCCTTCGTCGTGCGCTGGGGCTCGACGCCGCGCGCGGCGGTGGTCGAGGCGCTGAACCACCTGGAGATGGCGGGCGCGCGGCTCGGCGGCACGATCCTGTCGGACGTCGACCCCAAGGGCTACCGCCGCTACGGCACGGGCGAGGCGGTCTACGGCTATGCCCAGCGGCCGGTCACGCGGGCCGCCTGATGACCGGCGATCCCGAGGTCCTGCTGGTCACGCAGTTCTACTGGCCGGAGCCGATCGGCTCCGCGCCCTACTGCACCGACCTCGCCGAGTGGCTGGCCCGGTCCGGCTGGCGGGTCGCCGCGCTGACCTGCCGGCCGCACTACCCCGCCGGGGTGGTGCCGGAGGCCTACCGCGACGGCTCGCGCGACCGCGAGCGCCACGGCGGCGTCGCCATCGAGCGGCTGGCGCCCTGGCGGCCGGGACGGCGCGGTGCCTTCGGCCGGCTGGCCGGCGAGCTGGCCTTCCTGCTGCGCGGCCTCGCGGCCCTGGCGACCGGGCGTGCGAAGCGCAGCCGCCTGGTCGTCTCGCTCTGCCCCTCGGTCTTCTCGGTGCTGCTCGGCCGCTTCGCCTGCCGGCGCGACGGGCGCCACTTCGCGCTGATCCACGACATCCAGTCGGGTCTCGCCTCGGGCCTGGGCATGGTCGGCGGCGGCCTGCTGCCGGGCCTCCTGCGGCAGCTCGAGCGGCGCGTGCTGAACGGCGCCGACTGCGTCTTCGTGCTCTCCGATCAGATGCGCCGCCGCCTGCGCCGCCAGGGCGTCACCACGGCCATCGAGGTGCTGCCGATCTGGGTCGACGCCGGCGCGATCCGGCCGCTCGAACGCCGGGCCGGCGAGCCGACGACCGTGCTCTACAGCGGCAATCTCGGCCGCAAGCAGGCGCTCGACCAGGTGCTCGCCCTGGCCGAGGTCCTGCAGCGCCGCGACAGTTCGCTGCGCGTCGTGATCCGCGGCGAGGGCGGCGAGGCGGCGCGGCTGCAGGAGGAGGCCCGGCGGCGCCGGCTGGGCAACGTCGAGTTCCGGCCGCTGCTGCCGCTCGAGCGCCTGAGCGAGGGACTGGCCGAGGGCGACGTCCACCTGGTGCCGCAGGACGAAAAGGCGGCGGACTACGCCGTCCCTTCCAAGGTCTACGGCATCATGGCGGCCGGCCGGCCCTTCGTCGCGACGGCCCGTCCCGGCACCCACCTCTGGCAGCTGCAGGAGACGACCGGCGCCTGCCACTGCGTGCCGCCGGCCGACGCCGAGGCGCTGGCCGAGGCGGTGCTGGCGCTCGGCGTCGACGCCCGGCGCCGGGCCGAGCTGGGCGCGCGCGGCCGCGCCTTCGTCGAGAGGCATCACGACAAGGCGGTCGTGCTCGGACGCCTCGAGGCCGCCCTGCGCAGGGTCGCGACCGAGCCCAGCGGCGGCGTCGTGTTCGGTCGCGGATGACCCGGCCGGCGCCGACGCCGCGGCTGCTCGTATTGGAGCCGATGCCCCAGGGCCACGGCCGCGAGTGGCTGCGGCACCTGGCCGAAGGGGCGCGCCGCTTCGAGCCGGTGCCGCCGCTCGCCTTCGCGGTCGCGCCGCCGGTCGCCGAATCGCTGCGCGCGGAGCTGGCGGCGGCGCCGCTGCCCGGCCTCTCGATCCTGTCTCTGAGCGAGGCCGAGGTCGCGCGCTGCAGCGATCGCAGGCTCGCGGTCAGCGGCCTCGCCCGCTGGGCGACGATGCGCCGCTGGCTCGCGCGCACCGGCGCGCCCGAGGGGCTGTTCCTCGAGCTCGACCACCTGTCGCTGCCGCTCGCCCTCGGCCTGCCGCTCGGCGCCGGGCGGTCGGTCTCGGGCATCCTGTTCCGGCCCTCGGTGCACTACGAGCCGGGCGTCTGGCGGCACCGCGACTGGCGCCGGGATCTGCGCAAGGACCTGCTCTACCGGCGCATGCTGCGGCATCCGGCGCTGACGCGGGTGCTGTCGCTCGACGAGGGTTTCCCGGCCTTCGCCCGGGCCCGCTACCGCCGGGGCGACAAGGTCGAGGCGCTGGTCGATCCGGCCTTTCCCCTGGCCGGCATCACCGGGGAGGATCGGAAGCTCGCGGCGAGCGCGCCGGCCGGCCGCGCGCTCTTCGTGCTGTTCGGCGTGCTGGCCGAGCGCAAGGGCGTGCCGGCGCTGCTCCGCGCGCTCGCCCGGCTCGACGCCGCCAGCGCCGGGCGCATCGCGGTGATCGTCGCCGGCGTCGTCGACCCGGCGATCGGGGACGAGCTGCGGGATCTGCTGGCGCGGCTCGCCGCCGGGCGGCCGGAGCTCTGGATCCGGCTCGAGGACAGGCGCCTCGCGGCCGGCGAGCTCGCCGCCCTGGTCGAGGCCTCGGACGCGGTGCTGGCGCCCTACCAGCGCTTCGTCGGCTCCAGCGGCGTGCTGCTCTGGGCAGCCAGCCGCGGCCGGCCGGTGATCGCCCAGGACTACGGCCTGGTCGGCCGGCTGGTCCGCGAGCACGGCCTCGGCCTGGCCGTCGACACCACCGATCCGGCGGCCCTGGCGAGCGCCCTCGCGACCGCCGCCCTGCGCGGCCGGGCCGATCTGGCCGACCCGGCGGCGCTGGCCCGCTTCGTCGCCGGGCGCACCCCCGAGGCCTTCGCCGACGGCGTTCTCGGGCCGCTGGCCGGGCCTGGAATTCTGCTGACCCGTCAAGGGTTTGCAGCCGGTGACAGAAAGGCCACAAGCGGTCACGGGCTGGCCACGCGCCCCGCCGCGGACCACCGCGTTTAGTGGTCGGCGGGAGCGTGAGCCGGCCGGTGCCGACTCCTCCCGCGATCGACCACGGCGGAGTCATGCGATGTCGGAGACGATCTGGGCGGGGACGGAAGAGCGGGGTGCCGAACGGGCGAGGCCGGCGTCGCCGGCTCTGACGCCCTCGGTGTTGCCATCGCTGCTGAGCGTCGGCCTGGCCGGGCTCGACGCGCTGGTCATCGCCGGCGCCAGCTATCTGGCCTACCTGATCTGGCTGCAGACCGATCCCTATGCCGAGTGGCAGCCCTATGCCGTCGCGACCCTGCTCGGCACGGTGCTGACGCTCAACGCCTTCGGCTGGCTCAGACTCTACGACCTGAAGCTGCTGGCCCGGCTGGGACCGAGCCTGCTGCGCCTGCTCGGCGGCTGCGGCGCGGTCGCCGGCGCGATCCTCGCGCTCAGCTACTTCTCCAAGACCTCGGGCGACTACTCGCGGGCCTGGGCCGGCCTGTGGTTCGTGATCGCGGTCGCCGGTCTCGTCGTGCTGCGCGCGAGCCTCGTCGCCCTGGCGCGCCGCGGCCGGCTCGACGACGCGCTGAGCCGCCGCGTCGTGATCGTCGGCGAGGCGGCCCACGCCGAGCAGCTGATCCGCCAGCTCGAGCTCGACTCGAAGCGGCTGGTGCGGGTCGTGCGGATCTTCTCCGGCGGGCCCGACACGCTCGACCTCGACGGCCTGGAGCGGTGCCTGTGCGAGAGCGAGGTCGACACGGTGGTCATGGCGATTCCCTGGGTCGAGGAGGACTGGGCGCTCGACACCTTCGCCCGCCTCTACCAGTACCCGGTCGAGGTGCTGCTCTGCCCGCGCGGCATCGGCCTCAGCCTGACCCGGCCGCGTGTGCGCTATCTCGGCGAGGTGCCGATGTTCACCCTGGCCGACCGGCCGCTGAGCGGCTGGCGCTACCTGGCCAAGGCGGTCGAGGACCGGATGCTGGCCAGCCTGATCCTGCTGCTGATTGCGCCGCTGCTGGCGATCATCGCCGTGCTGATCAAGCTCGACAGCCCGGGGCCGGTGCTGTTCCGGCAGAAGCGCTACGGCTTCAACAACCGGCTGATCGAGGTCTGGAAGTTCCGGACCATGCACCACGCCATGACCGACCATAACGCCGAGCAGCTGACCCAGCGCAACGACCCGCGCATCACCCGGCTCGGCCGCGTGCTGCGCGCCTACAGCCTCGACGAGCTGCCGCAGTTCCTCAACGTGCTGCGCGGCGACATGTCGATCGTCGGCCCGCGTCCCCACGCCGTTTCGGCCAAGGCCGGCGGCCTGCTCTACCAGCAGGCGGTGCGCCAGTACGCGGCCCGGCACCGGGTCAAGCCGGGCATCACCGGCTGGGCGCAGATCAACGGCTGGCGCGGCGAGACCGAGACGGTCAAGCAGATCCGCCGGCGCGTCCAGCACGACATCGCCTACATCGAGGACTGGTCGCTCTGGCTCGACCTGAAGATCATCTTCATGACGATCTTCGTCGGCTTCTCCGGAAAAAACGCCTTCTAGCCGCTGGAGTCCCCGCCATGCGCTGTCTCTGGCTGACCTGGGTCGACCCCGTCCCCGAGCACGACGGGCAGAAGATCTATTCCGGCCGCCTGATCGGGGCGCTCGCCGCGACCGGCGCCGAGGTCCACGTGCTCTGCGCGGCCAACGGCGATCCCTCGCGGCGCGACGGCGAGCGCGAGACGCGCGGCGACGGCCGGGTCGTCTGGCACAGGGTCGCGCACGACCAGCCGCCCGCCTGGGCCAGCGTCGCCTCGCCGCTGCCGCACATCGCCCATCGCTCCGCCGTGCCGGCGATGCGCCGGCGCCTCGCCCGGGCGCTCGACGACGGTCCCTGGGACGGCATCGTGTTCGACGGCCTCAACAGCGGCTGGGCGCTCGGCCAGGTGCGGCGCGCCCAGCAGCGCCGGCCGCAGCCGCGTCCCGGCCGGCCGGCCCGACTGGTCTACATCTCGCACAACCACGAGACCTCGATGCGCCGCGGCATCGCGGCGCGTGCCGACGGCGGTGCGCTGCGCCGCGCGCTGCTGCATCAGGACGCCCTCAAGGTCGGCCTGCTGGAACGGCGCGTGGTCCGGGCTGCCGACCTGGTGACGGCGATCACGCCGGAGGATGCGATGCGCTTCGAGCGCCAGGAGGGGGCCCCGCTGGTCCGCGTGCTGCCGCCGGGCTACCACGGCCGCCGCCTGCCCGAGCGGCATATCACCCGCGACCTGCCGCGCCGCGCGATCATCGTCGGCAGCTTCGAGTGGATCGCCAAGCAGATGAACCTGCAGGAGTTCCTCGCCGAGGCCGACCCGCTGTTCGCCGCCGCCGGCGCCGAGATCGAGGTCGTCGGCGCCGGCGACCCCGGCTTCTTCCGGCGGATCGGCGCGGGGCTCAGCGCGACCCGCCTGGTCGGCCGGGTCGAGTCGGTGGCGCCGCACCTCGACGAGGCGCGCATCGCCGTGGTCGCCGAGCGGCTCGGCGGCGGCTTCAAGCTGAAGGTGCTCGACTATGTCTTCAACGGCCTGCCGGTCGCCGCGCTCGACGGCAGCGTCGCCGGAACGCCGCTGAGCCCGCCCGACTCGATGCTGAGCTTCGCCAACCACCGCCCGCTCGCCGAGGGCGTGCTGGCGGCGCTCGACGACCTGGACCTGCTCAACCGCCTGCAGGCGAGCGCCTACCGGGCCTGCAGCGGACGCTTCGACTGGAGCGACCGCGGCCGCGAGCTGGCCGCGTCGATCGCCGCCTCGTGATCGGCGCGCCCCGCCCCCTCGCCGGTCATCCCGCCGCGGCGCCGGCACCCGACGCCGTCGACGCGGCCCTGCTGCTGCTCTACGTGATCGGCATCTACCTCGGCGTCGACGTCCACCTGTCGGCCGGCACGCCGATCCCGACCGTGCTGTCGGGCCTGGCCGGCGGCGTCATGCTGCTCAAGCACATGGACCGGCTGCGCGTCGACCAGGTCGTGCCGCTGCTCTTCGTGATCCTGCTGTTCCTCGGCTCGATCCTGGCGGCCAGCGTCCACGACCTCGACTATCTCGGCAAGCGCACCACCGGCCTGCTCCAGCTCAGCTACTCGCTGATCATCGGCTACGGCCTCTACCTGACGATCCTGCTGTTCGAGCGCCGGCGGGTCGCCCGCCTGTTCGGCTGGTTCTGCGTCGCGATCGTCGTCGGCTGCCTGATGGAGAACCACATCGAGCCGTTCCGCCAGCTCAGCGACACGGTGCGCGGCATGATCTTCAATTTCGGCGTCTACGACGCCGACAGGCGCGACCTGCTGCTCTACGGCCAGATCCGGCCGAAGCTCTTCACCTCGGAGCCTTCGGCCGTGACCTTCGCCTTCACGCTCTTCGCCTTCTGCTGGTACGTGCTGTCGGAATGGCGCTGGAAGGCGGCGGGCTACGGGCTGCTGTTCGCCGCGGCCTTCGTGACCATGCGCGGGCCGACCCTCTTGCTCGGCCTGGTGCTGGTCGGGCCCTACGAGCTGTTCCTGGCGCCACGCCGGCCGCTGCCGGCCGGCTCGCGCTACGACCTGACGCGCGGGCTGGCGGCCGCCCTGCTGGCCCTGGCGCTCGCGGTCGTCGCGGCGATCGTCGGCCTCAACCTCTATGCCGAGCGCATCGCCGACATCCAGGCCGGCACCGATCCCAGCTTCTTCTCGCGGGTGACGGCGCCCTACCTGGTCGCCGACCAGGTGATGCGCCACCACCCGATCGCCGGCATCGGCCTGACCGCCGAGAACTCGATCCTCGAGCAGGTCCGGCAGATCTACATGCAGAGCGGCGACCTGGTCAGCAACTACACCTTCGACGACGCCCGGCATGCGCTGACCAACTTCTTCTGGATGCACTGGATCTACCTCGGCGCGGTCTGGGGCGTGATCCTGCTGGTCGGCCTGAGCGGCTATCTCAAGGCCCTGGGCGCGCCCAGCCTGCTGTTCTGCTGGAGCGTCTGGGCGGTGCTCGGCCAGGCCTCGGGCGCCTACGTCTCGCCGAAGACCTGGACGGTGCTCTATCTCGCCTGCGCGATCGCGATCCTGCATCAGCGCGCGGCGGCCGCGCGGCCTGTCCCCGACGTCGCGCCGCGTCGCGGCTTCGCGCCGGTGGCGGGAGGCCTCGGCCGATGAGGGTCCTCCACCTCAGCACCTTCGACATCCGCGGCGGCGCGGCGCGCGGCACCTACTGGCTGCACCAGGCCCTGGAGCGGCGCGGCGTCGAGTCCCGGATGCTGGTCGGCCGCAAGTACGGCAGCGACGCCAGCGTCAGCGAGCCGCCGCGGCCGCTGAACCGCGTGGTCAACGCCCTGCGCGGCCGCCTGGACACCCTGCCGCTACGCCGCTACCGGCCGACCGGGGAGTCCTTCTGGACCCTGGGCTGGCTGCCCGACCGCATCGATTCGGCGATCGACGCGCTCGATCCGGAGATCGTCCACCTGCACTGGACCGGCGGCGGCTTCCTGTCGATCGAGTCCCTGGCGCGCCTGAAGCGGCCGGTGGTCTGGACCCTGCGCGACATGTGGGCCTTCACCGGCGGCTGCCACTACACCGCCGGCTGCGAGCGCTACGCCCTGGCCTGCGGCCGCTGCCCCCAGCTGCGCTCGGACCGCGAGGCCGACCTGAGCCGTCGCCTGTGGCGGCTGAAGCAGTCCTCGTGGCGCGACGTCGACCTCTGGCTGGTGCCGATCAGCTCCTGGCTCGCCGACTGCCTGGAGCGCAGCGGCCTGTTCCCGGACACGCCGGTCGAGGTCATCCCGAACGGCATCGACACCGGCGCCTTCCGGCCAACCGACAGGGCCGAGGCCAAGGCCGCCTGGGACCTGCCGGCGGACCGGCGTCACATCCTGTTCGGCGCGGTCGATGCCACCGACGACGTCCGCAAGGGCTTCCACCACATGGTCGAGGCGGCGCGCCTGCTGGCCCGGCAGTGCTGGTCGAAGCGGGCCGAGCTGGTCGTGTTCGGCGGCGAGGCGCCGAGCGACCTCGCCGACTGCGGCCTGCCGATCCGCTCGGTCGGCCGGGTCGACGACGACGCCGCCCTGGCGCGGCTCTACAGCGCCAGCGACGTCATGGTCGTGCCCTCGGAGCAGGAGGCCTTCGGCAAGACGCTGGTCGAGGCCATGGCCTGCGGCACGCCGGTCGTCGCCTTCGCCAGCGGCGGCCCGCTCGACATCGTCGAGCACGGCCGCAGCGGCTACCTGGCCGGGCTCGGCAAGGTCGAGGAGCTGGCGCGCGGCATCGCCTGGTGCCTGGAGGACCCCGCCCGCAACGCCGCGCTCGGCCGCTCGGCGCGCGTCCGCGCCGAGCGCGAGTTCGAGATCGAGGCCGTCGCCGGCCGCTACCAGTCGCTCTACCACCAGATCCTGTCGAGGGCGCCATGACTCCCCCGCGACTCCCCGACCTGCCACGCCGCGACCTGCTGGCCGGCACCCTGGGTGCCGGCCTCGGCCTCGCGACCCTGTCGGCCGTGCTGCCGGCACGGGCCGGGACTCTGCCGCCCGCCGGCCAGCTCGACGCCCGCGACTTCGGCGCCGTCGGCGACGGCCGGGCCGACGACACGGCGGCGCTGCAGCAGGCGCTCGACACGGCCTTCGGCCAGCTGCACGGCGGCCTGCTGACGATCCCGCCGGGTACCTACCGGGTGACCGCGCCGCTGCGCGTCGAAACCGCGGCCAAGCCGGCCGGCAACCTGACCCATGCCCTGACGATCCAGGGCCGGGGCGCGCGGCTGGTCTCCGAGATCACCGGCGACGACCCGGTGCTCGAGATCGTCAGCCACGCGGTGGTGCGCTTCCTGACGGTCGACGGCCTGGAGATCCAGGGCAACGGCGAGGAGGGCCACGGCCTCGCCCTGACCTGCATCGAGCGCGGCACCTATCTCTACAACTTCTGCCTGCGCGACCTCGTCGTGCAGGGCTGCGGCGGCGACGGCTGCCGGCTGGTCGGCAACCTCTTCGAGGGCCAGGTCTTCAACAGCTACTTCCGCGACAACCGCGGCAACGGCGGCTGGTTCGCCCACGGCCCCGAGAACACGGTGCTCTCGGCCGTCCACGTCTTCGGCTGCGTGTTCGGCGGCAATGGCGTCGACGGAGCGGTGCTGGCCGACGGCGCTGCCGACATCAGCTTCCACGGCTGCTACTTCCTGCTGAACCAGCGCTTCGGCCTGAACGCCGACCACGGCGTCACCCTGCTGTCGCACTGCGGCTTCGAGAACAACCAGCGCCGTGCCGGCAGCTTCGCCAAGGGCGACGCTGCCGTGCGGCTGATGGTCAAGGGCACGCTGGTCGGCTGCACCTCCTACTCGATCGAGTACCAGACCCACCTGATCCGCGCCTTCCTGACCAACGACTTCGTCATGGTCGGCTGCCACGGCGGCGGCGGCGGCCAGGCCTCGGGGGCCGGCCTCGCCAGGCTGCAGGGCAGCGGCAGCACCCAGGCCTTCCTGCTGGGCACCACCGGCCGGGTCGACGATGCCGGCGGGATCGACCTGATCAATGTCGGGCCGGCGGCGGCCGGCCGCTTCCCCTCGACCTGGAACAGCGCCGGGCTGCTGCAGCTCGGCGGCTACCGGCTGTGGGTCGACGAGACCGGCACGCTGCGCATGAAGCAGGGCCGGCCGACCTCCGACCAGGACGGCCAGCCGGTCGCCTCATGAGCCTGCCGCTTCGCTCAGGAAGCCGCTCCGGCCAGGGCATCGAGGTGCCGGTCGAGCTGGTCGTCCAGCCGGTCGGCATCGTGCAGCGCGGCGACCCTGGCGCGCGCCGCCACGCCCATGGTCTCGGCCAGGTGCGGCGCGGTCGCCAGGCAGGTCAGGGCATTGGCCAGGGCACCCGCGTCGTGCTCGTCGGCGAGCAGGCCGGAGACGCCGTTCTCGACCAGCTCGGGAATGCCGCTGTGCCGGGTCGAGACGACCGGCATGCCGGTCGCCATGGCCTCCATCAGGGTGACCGGGATGCCCTCCTGGTCGCCGTCGGGCGCGGTCACGCTGGGTGCCAGCAGCACGTCGTGACGGTAGAGCGCGGCGAGGATCTCCTCCTGCACCTGCCAGCCGCGGAAGCCGACCAGCCGCTCGATGCCGAGCGCGCGGGCCTGGGCCTCGAGGCTGCCGCGCAGCGGGCCGTCGCCGATGATCGTGTAGGCGAGGTCGATGCCGCGGCGCGCGGCCTCGGCGACCGCCGCGAGGCCGTCGGCGACGCCCTTCTTGTCGACCAGGCGGCCGACCGTGACGACGCGCAGCGGCTCGCCGGGCGCGCGCCGGCGCGGCCGGACGGCGAAGCGCTGCAGGTCGACGCCCATGCGCAGCACGCCGATCCGCTCGGCCGGGCAGCCGAGGCGCGCCAGGCGCCCGGCCAGGTAGTCGGAGATCGGCAGGAAGAGGTCGCCGCGGCGCAGCAGCCGGCGGTAGGCGTCGGGCTGCCGGCGCAGGCAGACCGTCAGGTCGGCGCCGTGGAAGGTCGTCACCAGGCGGCCCTGCACCGCACCGATCGCGCGCAGCTGCTCGACCATCGCGCCGACCGGTCCGAAATGGCAGTGCAGCACGTCGAAGGGCGGCTCCGCGATCAGCCGATGCGCCCAGAACAGCATGCGCAGGTTGATCGCGTCGCGGCCGAAGCGGAGCGGGTCGAGCGTGCGCGGCAGCACGGTCGGGCGGCTCAGGCCGTGGCGCAGCAGCGCGCCTGCGGCCGTCGCGGCGCGCCGCGGACGACTCGCCGGCATGCCGAGGTAGCGGGTCCGCTCGGCCAGGCCGTGGGCCAGGAAGTCGGGGTGGGTCAGCGGCTCGGCGCGCGGCTGGTCGGCGAAGACCGTGACCTCGTGGCCGCGCGCCCGCAGGCCGACGACCTGGCGCAGCACGAAGGTCTCGCTGAGCGCCGGGAACTCGCTGACGAAGACCGCGATGCGCAGCGGCGGGCCGTGACGCGGCGGCGCCTGCCGGTCCTCGGGCGGCACGAGGTCGTTCGCGGGGCGCTGGCCGAGGTCCAGGGCGGAAGAGCTGGTCATGGCGGCTCGCTTCGCTGGTGGAGAGGTGCTCGGGACCTTAACGAGCGGCCGCCGGCCGGGGCTGTGACCGCTCCGTGGAAAATGGCCCGCGGGGCCGCAGCGACAGGGAGGCCGGCATGACCCCCGATAGGACCGCCGTCGATCCGACGCTCGTCAGCATCATCATCCCGACCTACAACCGCGTCCGGGTCGTCGAGCAGGCCGTCGCCAGCGCTCTCGCCCAGAGCTACCCGCACAAGGAGGTCGTGGTCGTCGACGACGGCTCGAGCGACGGCACGCTGGGGCGCCTGGAGGCCCTGGACGAGCCGCGCCTGAGGCTGCTGTCGAGCCCCTGCAACGGCGGCGCCGCGCGCGCCCGCAACCTCGGCATCGCCGCCAGCCGCGGCGGCTACGTCGCCTTTCTCGATTCCGACGACCGCTGGGAGCCCTGGAAGCTGGAGGCCCAGGTCGCCCGCTTCGAGCAGGGTCCGCCGGAGCTCGGCCTGGTCTACTGCGGCCGGCGGGTGACGCTGCCGGGCGGCGGCGAGCTGGAGATCCGGCCGCGGCTCAGGGGCCGGGTCTTCGAGGAACTGGTGCGCCGCAACCTCGTGCCGCTGCCGACCGTGATGGTGCGGCGGTCGGTGCTCGACGAGATCGGCGCCTTCGACCCGCTGCTGCCGGCCTGCGAGGACTGGGACCTGGTGCTGCGCATCGCCCGGCGCCACCTGCTCGACTACGTCGCGGAGCCGGGGCTGCTCTACGACGGCAGCGGCGCCGACCGGCTGTCGGGCAAGGCGCGCGCCGTGTTCATCGCCAACCACCTGATCTTCCGGCACTTCGCCGGGCGCCGGCCGGGGCGCCGCACGCTGGCGGCCCATCTCGCCCTGCAGTCGCGCGAGCTGATGGCGCTCGGCCGCCACCGGCTGGCCCGGCGCTACGCGATCGCCTCGCTCGGCCTCGCGCTCGAGTCGGACGAACGGCTGGCGCAGCGCACGCTGCGCGACCTGGCCCGGCGCCGGCCGCTCGGCCGGCTGCTGACCCGCGCCTATGCGCAGCGCCGCCAGCTGTCCTGGCATTGAGGGAAGAATCGATGGCCGACGCGACGACAGAACTCCCCGCCGGCGCGGGCCGCCTGCCCTTCGTCGGCCGCCTCGCCGAGGCGGCGCGCGACACGGCGCTCGGCTACCGGCAATGGCTGGAGGCCGAGCTCGACAGCGCGCGCGCCGGCCGCCGCGCCGTCGCCGTCACGGCGCGGCATGCGCTGCTGGTCGCCAGCTCCCTGCCGCCGCGCTTCGACGGCGGGGTGTTCCGGCCGCTCTCCTGGCTGAAGTATGCCGGCGAGAACGGCTGGCGACTCTCCGCGGTGACCCGGGCGCCGGACGGCGAGATCACCGAGGCCGGCCGGCAGCTCGCCGCGGCGATACCCGCCGGTGTCCGGATCCTCGCGGCCGAGCCGCCGGCGCTGCGCCCCAGCCACAAGCTCTTCCAGCAGATCGACGGCGACTTCCTGCAGGCGCTGGCGCTCTACCGCGCCGCTGCCCGGGGATTCGCCGAGGACCCGCCCTCGGTGGTCGTGGCGACCGGCCCGACCTTCGCCTCCTTCGCCGCCGGCCTGCTGCTGGCGCGCCGCTTCGCGGCCCGGCTGGTGCTCGACTATCGTGACGAGTGGAGCCGGAATCCCTTCGGCTTCGTGCGGCGCGGCCGCGACGACCGGCGCTGGGAGCGGCGCTGCCTCGCCCGCGCCGACCTGGTGCAGTTCACCACGCGCGGCCAGCTGCGCCACAACAGCGACGCCTTCCCCGGCCTGATCGGCGCCAAGGGCGCCGTGCTGCTCAACGGCTGGGAGCCGGATCCGGCCGCCGAGGCGGCGGAGCCGCGCGGCGACGGCCGGCTGGTGCTCGCCTTCAGCGGCGTGCTCGGCACCATGGCCTCGCCGCAGCCCTTCCTCGACGACCTGGCCGCCGTGCTGGCGCGCCGCGCCGACCTCGGGCAGCGGCTGCGCCTGCGCTTCATCGGCCGTCGGCTGCCCTGGGCCGAGCGCCTGCTCGAGCGCTTCCCCCATCCGCAGCTGATCGAGCGGATCGAGCAGCGGCCGCGTGCCGAGGCCGACCGGCTGATCCGCGAGAGCGACGTGCTGCTGCTGATGACCGACGACGACATGGCCCGCTACCTGCCGGGCAAGGTCTTCGAGTACCTGGCCACCGGCCGGCCGATCCTGGCCCACGGCGCCGACGGCGAGGCGCCGGCCCTGGTGCGCCAGCTCGGCGCCGGCCGCCACGTCGCGGCCGGCGCGCCGGTGGCGCTGGAACGGGCGCTCGACGCGATGATCGAGCGGCCGGCCGAGGCCTGGAACGGCGCGGTGCGGCGCGACTGGGCGGCGACCCATACCCGCCGGCAGATGGCCCGGGTCTTCTTCGGCCGGCTCTCGGGCCTGGTCGAGGCCGCCGCCGCGAGGGAGGCCGGCCGATGAGCGTGCGCCGCTCGACCTACTACTCCTTCGCCGCGCGCAACGCCGGCGTGCTGATCAACTTCGTCGCCACGGTCTTCATCGCGCGGCTGCTGACGCCGGCCGAGATCGGCGTCTTCGCGGTCGGGGCGGCCTTCGTCACGCTCAGCCAGATCGTCCGCGATTCCGGCCTCGGCAACTACCTGATCCAGGAGCGCGAGCTGACCCCCGAGCGGCTGCGCGCCGCCATGGGCATCGGCATCCTGACCGGCGTCGCGCTCGGCCTGCTGATCGTCGCCATCGCCGGGCCGCTCGCCGAGTTCTACGGCCATTCCGGGGTCGAGCAGGTGCTCGACATCCTGGCGTTCACCTTCCTGCTGGCACCGATCAACGCGATCGGCATCGCGCTGCTGCGCCGCGATCTCGCCTTCGGCTTCAGCAGCTGCTTCGAGATCTTCAGCAACCTGGTCTGGGCCGGCGTCGCGGTGCTGCTGGCCTACCAGGGCGCCAGCTACCTCTCGATGGCCTGGGCCGCGCTCGCCTCGACCCTGGCGCAGTGCCTCTGCTTCCTGCTGCTGCGGCCGGGCTTCATCCTGATCCGGCCGGCGCTCGGCGAGTGGCGGCGGGTCCTCGGCTTCGGCTCCCTGGTCACCCTGACCCATCTGGTCATGCAGATCGGCGTGCTGTCGCCGACCTTCGCGCTGGGCCGCATCGGCGGCGTCGACGCCGTCGCCTTCTTCAACCGCGGCAACAGCCTGACCCGGATGTTCCGCGACACGATCGAGCGCGGCGCCGGGGTGGTCGCCCTGCCGGCCTTCGCCGCCGACCTGCGCCAGGGCGCCTTCCGCAAGGAGGGCTACCTCTACGCGACGGCGCTGATGACCGGCATCTCCTGGCCGTTCTTCTGCCTGCTCGGCCTGATGGCCTATCCGATCGTGCGCATCCTGTTCGGCGACCAGTGGGACGCCGCGGTGCCGGTGGTGCAGCTGCTCGCCGTGGCCAACATCGTGCACGCGCCCAAGATCCTGGCGCCGCAGGTGCTGATCGCGGTCGGCGCGGTGCGCCGGGCCCTGGCCATGGAGGTCGCCGTGCAGGCCTTCCGCGTGGCCGTCACGGTGGCCTGCGCCTTCGAGGGCTTCGTCGCCGTGGCGGCGGCGCAGATCGCCGTGCACCTGGTCGCCTTCGCGATCATCCAGCTGCTGGTCCGGCGCACCGTCGGTCTCGGCTTCGGCGCGCTGATGGCCTCCTGCGGCCGCAGCTTCGCCGTCGCGCTGGCCAGCGCGGCCGGTCCGCTGCTGGTCGCGCTCTTCTATCCGCCGCGGCCCGACCTGCTGTGGCCGCCGCTGCTGGTCGCGCTGGCGACCGCCGGGATCGGCTGGCTGGCGGCGATCTTCGCGACCGACCATCCGCTGCGCGGCGAGATCACGCTGCTGACCGGCAAGGTGCGGTCCCTGGCGCTGCCGCGCGGCGCCTGAAGGGACGGGAGGAGGAGGGGAGGGGGCGGCGGCCTACTGGGCCGCCGCCGGCAGCTGCTCGGCCTCGGGGAAGCCGAGCTCGACGCAGCCCTTCTCGCAGTCGTGGGACCGCTCGGCGAAGGAGAAGGCCTCGGCCCAGCGCCGGACGATCACCTGCTCGCCGGGCCGGCCCGCGTCGTCCAGGATGACCGACGCGCCGGGGGCGAGCCTCGGGAACAGCAGCGGCCCGGCCGGGAAGCGCGCCTGCTCGGCGTGCGGCAGGGCCGGCGGCCCGTCGACGAACAGCAGGTCGATCGCGAGGTCCTCGGAGAGGCCGCCGAGGTCGTACCAGCGGCAGCGCTGGCCGGCCACCGCGCGCTCGACCAGCGGCGCATCGATCACCGTCGCCCATTCGGCGAGGCCGAAGTCGCTGAGCGTCCGCCGCGTCGCCGCGGCGAAGGCCGGGTCGTGGTCGAGGGAATAGACGTGCCCCACGCCGTTGAGCCGGCAGGCCTGGGCCTGGACGATGGTCGAGACGCCGGAGCCGCACTCGACGATGGTCCGCGGCCGGGCGCTCCGCACCCGGCGCAGCAGCACCAGCAGGACGTCCGGCGAGGCCGCCCAGCCGCGCAGCAGCGGCAACGGCCGGGCGAGGCCCAGCTCGTGGTCGAGCAGCTGCAGCTGCTGCAGGTTCCGGGTGATCCCGAGCGACAGGCCGCGCACCGCCTCGTCGGTGCGGTAGAGCGTCCGGTGGACCTGCCGGACCTTGTAGACCAGGTAGGCCGACAGCAGGAGCGAGAGCGCCGCCAGGCCGAGTGCGGCGAGCAGCAGCTCCGCGCCGAGGGGCGCGAGGGGGCTTGCGGACACCGGGCCGGTCAGCGCTGCGCGAAGGCGGCCGAGAGCGGCAGCGCGACGGCCGGCGCCCGGCTGCGCCGGGGGTGCTCGCGCGTCTCCGGGCGGTTCTGCAGGAACCACTCGTAGGTCTGCGCCAAGCCCTCGGCGAGCGGGATCGTCGGCGACCAGCCGAGCGCCCGGATGCGACCGATGTCGAGCAGCTTGCGCGGCGTGCCGTCGGGCTTCGAGGCGTCGAAGCGCAGCTCGCCCTCGAAGCCGACGACGTCGGCGACCAGCTCGGCCAGTGCCCTGATGGAGAGGTCCTCGCCGGCGCCGATGTTGATCGTGCTCTCGTCGGAGTAGTGGGTCATCAGACGCAGCGCCGCGTCGGCCAGGTCGTCGACGTGCAGGAACTCGCGGCGCGGCCGGCCGCTGCCCCAGACCTCCATGAAGGCCGCGCCCTCGCGCCGGGCCCTGTCGGCCTTCAGCATCAGCGCCGGGATGACGTGGCTGCCGAGCGGGTCGAAGTTGTCACCCGGGCCGTAGAGGTTGGTCGGCATCGCCGAGATGAAGTCGCAGCCGTGCTGGCGGCGGTAGGCCTGGCACAGCATGACGCCGGCGATCTTGGCGATCGCGTACCACTGGTTGGTGGGCTCCAGCGGGCCGGTCAGCAGGGCGTCCTCGGGGATCGGCTGCGGCGCCAGGCGCGGATAGATGCAGGACGAGCCGAGGAACAGCAGCTTCTCGACGCCGTGGCGCCGGGCCGCCTCGACGACGTTCGCCTCGATCATCAGGTTCTGGTGGAGGAAGTCGGCCGGGTAGCTGTCGTTGGCGTGGATGCCGCCGACCTTGGCGGCCGCCATGAACACGGCCTGCGGCCGCGCCGCGGCCATCCAGGCCTCGGTCTGCTCCCATGAGGTCAGGTCGACCTCGGCGTGGCTGCTGCGCAGCAGGTGGCAGCCCTCGCGCCCGAGCCGGCGCAGGATCGCCGAGCCGACCATGCCGCTCTGGCCGGCGACCCAGACGCGCTTGTTGCGAAGATCGTAGAGCTGCTCAGGCATTGGTCAGGACCTCCCGTCGCAGGCTGCGCATGTCGGCCTCGACCATCTCGGCGATCAGCGCGTCGAACGTGGTCCGGTGGCGCCAGCCGAGCTTGCGGTGGGCCTTGCTGGGATCGCCGAGCAGCAGGTCGACCTCGGTCGGCCGGAAGTAGGCCGGGTCGATGGCGACCAGGACGTCGCCGCTGCGCCGGCAGTGGCCCTTCTCCTCGACGCCCTTGCCGTGCCACTCGATCGGCCGGTCGACGAGCTCGAAGGCGCGCTCGACGAACTCGCGCACGGTGTGGGTCTCGCCGGTCGCCAGCACGTAGTCGTCGGGCTGGTCCTGCTGCAGGATCCGCCACATGCCCTCGACGTAGTCGCGGGCATGGCCCCAGTCGCGCTTGGCGTCGATGTTGCCGAGATGCAGGCGAGGCTGCAGGCCCAGCTCGATCGCCGCGACGCCGCGGGTGATCTTGCGGGTGACGAAGGTCTCGCCGCGGATCGGGCTCTCGTGGTTGAACAGGATGCCGTTCGAGGCGTGCATGCCGTAGGCCTCGCGGTAGTTCACCGTGACCCAGTAGGCGTAGAGCTTGGCGGCGGCGTAGGGGCTGCGCGGCCGGAACGGCGTGGTCTCGCGCTGCGGCGTCTCGGCGACCTGGCCGAACAGCTCCGAGGTCGAGGCCTGGTAGAAGCGCACGCGGTCGGTCATGCCGAGGGTGCGGATCGCCTCGAGCAGGCGCAGCGTGCCGATCGCATCGACGTCGGCGGTGTATTCCGGCGCGTCGAAGCTGACCTGGACGTGGCTCTGGGCCGCCAGGTTGTAGATCTCGGTCGGCTGCGCCGTCTCGACCAGGCGGATCAGGTTGCTCGTGTCGGTCATGTCGCCGTACTCGAGCAGGAAGCGGACGTCGCCCTCGTGGCGGTCCCGGTAGAGGTGGTCGACGCGCGCGGTGTTGATCAGCGAGGCGCGCCGCTTGACGCCGTAGACCTTGTAGCCCTTGTCGAGCAGCAGCTCGGACAGGTAGGCGCCGTCCTGGCCGGTGGCGCCGGTGATGAGGGCGACCTTGTCAGTCATTCGTGACTCTCCGATGGGGGCGGGAAGGAAGGGCCGGAACGGCGGGCCGGGGCCTCAGGGCCGCTCGGCCCGGAGCACCGAGGCGATGGCTTCGGCCGCGCGCGGCCAGGAGTAGTTGGCGACGACGTGGCGCTGGCCGGCCGCACCCATGCCGGCCAGTCGGTCGGGATCGGAGACCGCGTCGAGCAGCGTCTCGGCCAGCATCACCGGGTCCGGCTGCGGCACCAGGAAGCCGTAGCGTCCGCCGCCCGTGATCTCGGGCAGGCCGTTGCGCTCCAGGCCGGCGACCGGCGTGCGCGAGATCAGCGCCTCCAGGTAGACCTGGCCCCAGGGGTCGTTGAGCATCGGCTGCAGCAGCAGGCTGGCCGAGTGCATCAGCTCCTCCAGCGCGTCCCAGGACAGGCGCCCGACGACGTGGACGCCGGGCTCGTCGCCGACCAGGTCACGCCAGCGGTCGTGGCCGGCGATGATCAGGCGCAGGTTGGGCCGCTGGCGCCGGGCGATGCGGAAGGCCTTGACCGCCAGGTTCCCGCCCTTCTCGGCGAAGAGGTGCTTGGCGACGAAGACCAGCGGCCCGCGCGCGTAGTCCTTGAGGCCGGTGTAGGGCCGGATCTGCCCGAAGCCCGAGCCGACCGCGGTGACGCGCTCGGGCGCCACGCCGTAGTGGCCGATCAGGTTGTCGCGGACGTAGCGGCCGAAGGTGAAGATGTGGCTGGCCTGGTCGTAGGCCTGGTGCTCCAGCTCCTCGAAGCGGCGGTACTCGCGGGTCTCGCGGTGGCCTTCGCCGGACCGTACCTGCATCGCCAGGTCCCAGGTGTGGTCGCAGTAGAGGTAGTGGTCGATGCCGTCCCCGGCGTTGCCCGGCAGGTCCAGGGTACCGGTGTGCAGGATGCGGTCGAGGCCGAGGCGCTTCGCCTCCTCGGTCACCGCCAGCGCCCGCGCCCGGCGGGCCACCGGATCGCGCAGCAGCACCTCGCGGCGCAGCGGCAGGCTGCGCGACAGCAGCACGTGGCGCCAGGCGTGCCACAGCGCCTGGCCGCGCGGCAGGCGGGGATTGACGCTGGTCACCTCGGCGCCGAGCGCGCCCAGGGCGCGCGCCAGGTTGTTCGGCGCGCCCGACCAGGTGAGCGGCAGCAGGGGATCGCCGAACACGCTGGTCATGGCGAGCCGGATCGTCTCGGCCCCGGAAGCCGGCGCCGCGTCGGGCGGCGGCGGCACCGGCCAGCGGGTCTCGAACGGGCTGTCGGACAGAGACATCTGCGCTCCCTCGATTCGGCAGCACGCAGGCTGCGACTGACGAAGGCCCCACGCGCCTGCGGAGGCCTTCGAGCCGTGCGCTTCTGCCCACGGCGTCCAGGGGAACGCAGAGCCGCCCGAAGCGGCCAGTGATCAAGCTGTGGTGCCTGGTGGCCGACCCGTGACCAGGCTGTGGCCTCGCCCGCCGGCCGCGCGTCTCGACCGCGCGAGCGCCGGGCGCTATAGGATCGAGGTCCCTCCTGTACGCCACCTTCCAGACGAGAGGTCGCCCGCCATGCCGCTTCCGCCACTCCGGGCGCAGCGTCTTCGCCTGACCGCCCGCCAGCGCGCCGAGCGGGCGCTGGAGCGCGTCGCCGCCCTGCCGCCCCTGCAGCTCGGGCGGATCTTCACGGCCCTCGATCCGGAGCGGATCCTGGCGGCGGCCGATGCCGCCGACGCCCGGCGCGCGGAAGGCGAGGCGCTGCCGCTGCACGGCCTGACGGTCTCGATCAAGGACCTCTTCGACGAGGCCGGCGAGATCACCGGTGCCGGCTCGGTCGAGCTGCTGTCGGGCGTGCCGGCCGTGGCCGACGCCGAGGTCGTGCGCCGGCTGAAGGCGGCCGGCGCGGTGCCCTTCGGGCGGACGACCATGAGCGAGTTCGCCTACTCCGGCGTCGGCCTCAACCCGCACTACGGGACCTGCGGCAACAGCCGCGATCCCCGGCGCGTGCCCGGCGGCTCGACCTCGGGCGGCGCGGTCGGCGCCGCGCTCGGCCTGGTCGAGGTCGCCCTCGGCTCGGACACCGGCGGCTCGGTGCGCGTGCCGGCCGCGCTCAACGGCCTGGCCGGCTTCAAGCCCTCGCAGGCCGCGGTGCCGCTCGACGGCGTCTTTCCCCTGGCCGGCAGCTACGACTCGATCGGGCCGCTGGCCGGCGACATCGAGACCTGCGCCGAGGTCCACGCCGTGCTGTCGGGCACGCTCGGCCGCGTCGACCGCGAGGCGGGGGTGCGCGGCCTCAGGATCGGGCTGCTCGGCGGCTTCCTGCTGGACGGGCTCGACGCCGCCGTCGCCGCCGACTTCGAGGCGGCGCTGGGCCGGCTGGCCCGGGCCGGCGCCGAGCTGCTGCCGGCCGAGGCGCGCTTCCTTGAGGCGGCCGGCCGCTGCAACCGAGCGATCGTCGCGAGCGAGGCCCACGCGATCCACGCCGGGCGCATGGCGGCCCTGGAGACCAGCGGCGACCCGCGCGTGCTCGGCCGCCTGCGCGTCGCCGAGACGCTCGACCGGGCCGAGGTGGAGGAGGCCTGCCGCCTGCGCGCCGAGGCGCAGGGCGCCTGGGCGCGGCTCGCGGCCGGCTTCGACCTGCTGGTCGCGCCGACCGTGCCCTGCGTCGCGCCGCTGATCCACGACGTCGCCCGCGACTTCGACCGGCTCAACGCCCTGGTGCTGCGCAACACCTCGGCGATCAACTTCGCCGACGGCTGTGCTGCGACCCTGCCGATGCAGGCGGCGGGCGCGCTGCCGACCGGCCTGATGGTCTGCGCCGCCAACGGCGCCGACTGGGCCTGCCTGGACGCCGCTGCCCGGATCGCCCTACTGGTCTGCCCGGCGGAAGGTCACTGCGCGACCGCCATGTAGAGGGACAGCGTGACGACGGAGAGGACGGTGGTCGCCAGCACGACGCGACCGGTGAGCAGCGCTTCGCGCCCGTAGAACTCGGCGAGCATGAAGGGGCCGGTGCCCGTCGGCAGCGCCGCGAGCAGCACGGCGGTGTGCGTGGCGATCGCCGGCAGGCCCAGGATCGGCGCGGCGACCAGCCAGGTCACGGCGGGCTGCGCGACCAGCTTCAGACCGATCAGCAAGGCTTCGATGTTTCGGCCCGCGGCGGGGCGCTGCCCGGCATTGCCCGCCAGGAACAGCCCGAGCGCGACGAGCGCGCAAGGCGAGGCGGCGCCGCCGAGCAGGGTGAGGAACCGCTCGATCGCCTCGGGCAGGGGCCAGCCCGAGGCCATGACGATCGCCCCGAGGGCCGGCGCCACCAGAAGCGGATTCTTCGCCAGGGCGAGCAGCGTCTTCCGCGCGATGTCCCGGCGGCGCGCCTCGGAGCGGAGCCCGCTCTCGATCAGGACGATCGCGAGCGCGAAGAGGATGCAGACCGTCACGATCGTCGCCACGAGCGTCGGCCCCATGCCGGAGCCCCCGAGTACCGCGAGGACCAGGGGAAAGCCCAGGAAGCCCGTATTGGCATAGCTCGCGTTGAGCCCGTCGATCGCGGCATCGGCCAGGTGGCAGCCCTGGCGCATCCTGATCCAGAGGGTGAGCGCGAAGACGACCGCGCAGCCGAGCGCGAAGGCCAGGATGAAGCCGGGCTGCCAGATCTCGGACAGGCTGGCCTTGGCCATGATGTCGAACAGCAGGGCCGGGAGCGCCAGATAGACGACGAGCCGGTTCACCTCGCGGGTGGCGGTCGGGCCGAGCGCGTTGCTGCGCCGGGCGATCCAGCCGGCCAGGATCAGGGCGAAGATCGGCAGGACGATGAGCAGATTCGAAAGCATGGCGGGCCCCGAGGCGTGACGCCGCTTTCCTTATCGGGCTCTGTCCATACAATCCAATCCAACCAGAGTGAAGGATCGATACCGAGGAGGTATCAGTGGATACGCGCCAGATGCGCTACTTCGTGGCCCTCGCCGAGACCCTGCACTTCGGCCGAGCCGCCGAGCGGATGCACATGACGCAGCCGCCCTTCAGCCGGCAGATCGCCAATCTGGAGCGCGAGCTGGGCGTGCGCCTGGTCGATCGCGACTCGCGGCACGTCAGGCTGACGCAGGCCGGCGAACGGTTCCTCGAGGATTCCCGCGCGGTGCTCGCCCGCTTCGAGAGCGCTTGCCGCGACGCCCGGCTGGTCGCCGAGGGGCAGAAGGGCGAGCTGCGCCTCGGCTTCATGATGCATGCCGCGCATCGCATCGTGCCCCGGATCGTCAGTTCCTATTCGCGCCTGCGGCCGGATGTCCGCGTCGTCCTGTCGGAGACGACGCCGGCGGACATCGAGCGGAGGCTCCTGCACGGCGAGCTCGACGCCGCCGTCACCTTCGCCGGCCGGCCCTTTCCTCAACTGCAGGCCGTGCCGATCCTGACCGACCGTCTCTGCCTGATCGCCCCGCCCGAGCACCCGCTGGCCGCGCGCGACCGCATCTCGCCGGGCGACCTGGAAGGGGAGGACCTGATCGCCGCGCCCGCCGCCGTGGCCGCGATCCTCCGTGCGGCGATCACGCGCTACCTCGAGGCGGGCGGCGTCGTTCCCCGATTCCGGTTCGAGCCGCAGCTGCAGCAGACGATCCTGCGCCTCGTCGCGGCCGGGCTCGGCGTCGCGCTGGTGCCCGGATCGATCTGCGACGACGGGATGCCGGATCTCGTCTCCCGGCCGCTGGCCTCCGCGCCCTCGCTGGAGGTCGTCCTCGCCGTTCCGCACGGCTCGATCAATCCCGCGGTCGCCCCTCTCGTCGACCTGGTCCGCCGGGAAGGGGCCGCGCCGCGATGATCCGGAAGCGGGCCGGCGGGGCGACGGAGGGCGCTTCCGTCCCGATCGGGCGTCAGCGGGGTGCCGCGGCGCGGCCGGCGAGACGGCTCGGCAGCAGCTCGCCGCTGCGCTCCAGCACCGGATAGGCCGCGGCCGCGACCAGGTGCGAGTTGACCTGCTTCAGGTCGCGCAGCAGGTCGAGGTGCATGGCGCTGGTCTGGGCGGTGTCGAGCCGGCGGGCACGCAGGCGCAGGAAATGCGCCTCGGTCGCGGCCGCCTCGGCGCGGCGGAAGGCGACCTTCTCGTCGGCCAGCAGGCGCGCGGCACGCCGGTCGCCGGTCATCAGCAGCGAGGCCGCCGTGCGCAGGTTGGCGATCAGCTGGTCGACCAGGCCGGTCAGCTCGGCCTGGCCGTCCTTGGAGAAGGCGAGGCCGCGCTTCAGGCGCTTGGCGGCGTGCGGCAGCAGGTTGCGCTCCACGATGTCGCCGGCCTGCTCCATGTTGGTCGCGAAGACCAGGATCTCGTTGAGCCGGGTGTGGTCCTCGTCGCTCAGCTCGTCGGGATCGATCGAGGTCAGGTAGGCCTTGATCGCCGCGTTCAGGCGATCGAGCACGTCGTCCAGGCGCTTGGTCTCGGCGATCAGGCGCTTGTCGCCCTTGGCCAGGGCGTCGCGGGCGCCGTGCAGCATCTCCTCCAGCACGTCGGCGAGGCGCAGCGCCTCGCGCGCGGCTCCGCCGAGGGCGATCGCCGGCGTCGCCTTGGCCGCCTTGTCGAGATAGAGCGGCCGCGAGGGATCGACCGGCTGGGCGCTGTCCGGCAGCAGGCGGCGCAGCAGCCAGGCATAGGGGCCGAGCAGCGGCAGCATGACCAGGGCCAGCGCCAGGTTGAACAGCGTGTGGAAGTCGGCGACCGCCCGGCCGGGATCGAGCGCCGTGATCAGCGGCACCAGGGGGCCGAGCACGGACAGCACCAGCAGCGCGCCGGCGATGCGCGCCAGCAGGTTGCCGAGCGGCAGGCGCCTGGCCGCGGGCTCGCGTCCGGCGGCGCCCTCGAGCAGCGGGTTCACCGCGGTGCCGAGGTTGGCGCCGAGCACGAAGGCGAAGGCGGCCTCCGGCGGCACCACGCCGTTGACCGACAGCGACACGACCAGCAGCACCACGGCGACGCTGGAATGCACGGCCCAGGTCAGCAGCGCGGCCAGGATCAGGTCGAGCAGCGGCACGTTGGAGACCGCGCCGAGCAGGATCTGGAACAGCGGCGCGTGCTCGTAGGGCCGCATGATGATGATCAGCTGGTGCAGCGCCAGCAGCATCAGGCCGAGGCCGATGAAGACGCGGCCGAGGTCGTGCACCTGCGGGCTGCCGTCGCGCCGGAACATGACGAAGCCGATCAGCACCAGGGCCGGCGCCAGCAGCTCGACGTCGAAGGACAGCAGCTGGACGATCAGGGTGCTGCCGATGCCGGCGCCGAGCATCACCGCGAGGCCCGGTACCAGGCCGACCAGGCCGTCGGCGGCGAAGCCGGTCGCCATCAGGCCGGTCGCCGTGCTGCTCTGCAGCGCCGCGGTGACGCCGGTGCCGGCGGCCAGCGCCGTGAAGCGGTTGCGCAGGGCGCTGCCCAGCAGCGAGCGCAGGCGCGGCCCGAAGGCGCGCTGCATGCCGCTCTGCACCATGTGCGTGCCCCAGAGCAGCAGCGCCACGGTGCCGGCGAGCTGGATCAGGGCGATCGAGAATTCCATCGGGCGCCTCTCCTGCGACCAACGGACAAGAGAATCACTCCGCCGATGGTTCCGCAAGCGGGCTGTTGAGGAACCGCTCGCCTGGCGATCCGGTACCCCGCCGGGGCGCGCTCAGTCCTTCTCGGAGCCCGGGCCGCGGGTCGCCCAGATGGCGCTGAGGAACAGGCAGCGGGCGCGCGGCAGGACGAAGAGCGCGAGCAGCAGGGCGAAGCCCGGCCAGACGGTCTTGGAGACCCAGTCCGGCCAGTCGGTGTGGCTCTCGACGAAGAGCGCCAGCGGCACGGTGACGTGGCCGACGAACAGGATGGTCAGCCAGGGCGCGGCATCGTCGGAGCGCAGGTGGCCGAAGGGCTCGCCGCAGACGCTGCAGGCCTCGACCTGCTTCAGGTAGCCGGCGAGCAGCCTGCCGCGGCCGCAGTTCGGGCAGCGGCAGAGCAGGCCGCGCCTGATGGCGAGGCCCAGCCGGGGACGGGTCGCCGCCGGGCGGCTCACGAGGTGGCTCCCCGGGTGGCTTCCCGGGCCGGCAGCGGCGCGACCAGGGCGAGCAGGCCGCGCAGGATCTCGACCGGGCGCGGCGGGCAGCCGGGGATCGTCAGGTCGACCGGCAGCACCGCCGCGACGCCGCCCTCGACCGCGTAGCTGCCGGCGAAGCAGCCGCCGTCGACGGCGCAGTCGCCGGCCGCGACCAGCCACTTGGGATCCGGCGTCGCCTGCCAGGTGCGTTCCAGCGCCTCGCGCATGTTCTTCGTCACCGGCCCGGTGACCAGCAGGACGTCGGCATGGCGCGGCGAGGCGACGAAGCGCAGGCCGTAGCGCTCCAGGTCGTAGAAGGCGTTGTTGAGGGCATGGATCTCCAGCTCGCAGCCGTTGCAGGAGCCGGCATCGACCTCACGGATCGCCAGGCTGCGGCCGAGGCGGCGGCGCGCCCGCTCGCCGAGCGCGGCGGCCAGCGCGTCGAGCTCGCGCTGCTCCGGCGCCGGCGGCGGCTCGGTCAGGGGCAGGCGGATCAGGCTCTCGAACAGCAGCTTGCGCATCGTGGTTTCTTTCGTCTCTTCGGAGGACGTCCGCTTTTCCGTCATTCCCGCGAAGGCGGGAATCCAGGGCCGGTCCGCTGCGGCCTGTGGCCCCTGGATCCCCGCCTCCGCGGGGATGACGGGTGAAATGTGTGGAGCGCCTGCAAGCGATCATTCCTTCCTAGAGGTCGTGGCCGGCGTAGGAGCAGTTGAACGACTTGTTGCAGAGCGGGAAGTCCGCGACGATGTTGCCCTCGATCGCGGCCTCCAGCAGCGGCCACTGGAACCAGGAGGGGTCGCGCAGGTGGCAGCGCACGACCCGGCCCTCGGCGTCGAGCCGCAGCCAGGCCAGGAGGTCGCCGCGGAAGCCCTCGACCAGCGACACCCCTTCCCGCGCCTCGCCTGCCGGCTCGATCCGCGCGGCGAGCGGGCCGTCCGGCAGGGCCGCCAGGATCTGCTCGATCAGGGCGAGGCTCTGCTCGACCTCGCGGATGCGGATCCAGACCCGGGCGTCGACGTCACCGGTCTCCAGGACCGGCACCTCGAAGGCGAGGCCCTCGTACAGCGTCTGGCCGGGCAGGCGGCGCGCGTCGAAGCCGCGCCCGGAGGCGCGGCCGACGAAGCCGCCGGCCCCGAACCGCCGGGCCAGGGCGGGCGCGACGATGCCGGTGCCGACCGTTCGGTCGCGCAGCGAGGGCGTCTCGTCGAACAGCGTGACCAGGCGCGGGAAGCGCCGGCGGACCTCGGCGACCAGGGCAGCCAGCGCGGCCCGGCCGTCGGCCCCGAGATCGGCGGCGACGCCGCCGGGCACGATCCGGTCGCGCAGCAGGCGGTGGCCGAAGGCGCCGTCGGCGGCGCGCAGCACCCGCTCGCGCAGCACGCCGCAGTGGCTGTGCAGCAGCGCGAAGGCGGCGTCGTTGCAGACCGCGCCGATGTCGCCGAGGTGGTTGGCGAGGCGCTCCAGCTCGGCCATCAGCACGCGCAGGCGCCGCGCCCGCGGCGGCACCTCGAGGCCGAGCGCCGCCTCGGCCGCCTGGGCGAAGGCCAGGGCGCAGGCGACGGTGCTGTCGCCCGAGACCCGGCCGGCCAGCTGCGCGGCGCGGGCCAGGTCGGTGCCGGCCATCAGGCTCTCGACGCCGCGGTGCACGTAGCCGAGCCGCTCCTCCAGGCGCACCACCGTCTCGCCGGCCGCGGTGAAGCGGAATTGGCCGGGCTCGATGATGCCGGCGTGCACCGGGCCGACCGCGATCTGGTGCAGCTGCTCGCCCTCGGCCTGCAGGAAGGCGTAGGGCGCCTCCTCGCGGGCCGGGCCAGGGGCGCCGAGCGGGAAGCGACGGTCCCAGCGACCGTGGTCGAGCCAGGGCCGCCGGTCGGGCAGGCCCTCGGGTTCCAGGCCGGTCAGCTCGTGGAGCGCGCGCTCCAGGCGCAGCGCCGGGGCGTGGTACTGGCCGACCGAGGGAAAGCGGCCGTCCGGGCAGTCGAGGCTGACGACCGCGGCTCCGGGCTGCGTCTCGTCCAGCAGGGCGAGGTGGACGGCCAGCCGCTCGCCGGCCTCGCCCCACAGGCCGAGCAGGGTCCAGTGGCCCGTGCCGAGCTGCTCCGCGGCGAAGCGCCAGATCGCCGGCTCGACGCGCACGCGCGGCCAGCCGCCGTGCGCGGCGACCCGGCGTCCCTCGAGCAGCAGGTCGATCAGCGCGGGCATGGCGGCTCTCCCCTCCGGCTCATCCGAGCAGCCCGGCGACGTGCTGGAACCAGGCGACCAGCGGCGGCGGCAGGTAGAGGCCGGCGACCAGCACCAGCGCCAGGTGGGCGTACATCGGCAGCGGCGAGGCGCCAACCGCCGCGCGGCTGCCGCTCGGCTCGCCGAAGGCGAGGCTGCCGATCCTGAGGGTCAGCGCGCCGAAGGCGATCAGCAGGCCGGCGACCAGCGGGATCGCCAGCAGCGGCTCGCGGGCGAAGGTCGAGCTGACGACCAGGAACTCGCTCATGAAGACGCCGAGCGGCGGCAGCCCGGCGATCGCCGCGACGCCGATCACCAGGCCCCAGCCGAGCCCGGGGTGGCTCTCGGTCAGGCCGCGGATCTCGGCGATCTTCTGGGTGCCCTTGACCTGGGCGACGTGGCCGACGGCGTAGAAGATCGCCGACTTGGTCAGGCTGTGCATGACCATGTGCAGCAGGCCGGCGAAGTTGGCCAGGGGGCCGCCCATGCCGAAGGCGAAGACGATGATCCCCATGTGCTCGATCGAGGAGTAGGCGAAGAGCCGCTTGATGTCGCGCCGGCGGTACAGCATGAAGCCGGCGAAGATCAGCGAGGTCAGGCCCATGGTGACCATCAGCGGGCCCGGCGCGATCGCCTCGGGGCTGGCCGCCAGCAGGATCTTGAAGCGCAGCACGGCATAGAGCGCGACGTTGAGCAGCAGGCCCGAGAGCACCGCGGAGATCGGCGTCGGGCCCTCGGCGTGGGCGTCGGGCAGCCAGGCGTGCAGCGGCGCCAGCCCGACCTTGGTGCCGTAGCCGAGCAGCAGGAACACGAAGGCGACGTCGAGCAGGGCCGGGTCGAAGCCGGCGGCACGCGAGACCAGCACCGTCCAGACCATGGCGTCCTGGCCCTCGCCGAGCACCGGCCGGGCGGCCATGTAGACCAGGATCGTGCCGAACAGCGCGAGCGCGATGCCGACGCTGCCCAGGATGAAGTACTTCCAGGCCGCCTCCAGCGCCTCGTGGGTGCGGTAGATGCCGACCATCAGCACGGTCGACAGGGTCGCCAGCTCGACCGCGACCCACATCAGGCCGATGTTGTTCGACACGAACGCCAGGTTCATGCCGAACATCATCACCTGGAACATGGCGTGGTAGAATCTGAGGTAGGTCGGCGTCAGCCGCCCGGTCTCCAGCTCGTGGCCGATGTAGCCGGCGCTGAAGATCGAGGTCGTGAAGCCGACGAAGCAGTTCAGCACGATGAAGACGATGTTGAGGTCGTCGACCTGCAGGTAGGGCCCGGGCGCCGGCCGCTCGCCGCCGAGCAGCGCCAGCGCCGCCAGCAGGGTCAGCAGGCTGGCCAGCACGTTGAGCCTGGCCGGCAGGCGGTAGCCGGGCAGCAGCGCCAGCAGCGCCGCCGCCGCTGCCGGAACCAGCAGCACCGCGGTCACGGCGTCGGTCGCCAGGCTTTCCAGGAAGAGGCCGCTCATCGCCGCTCGCCCCGGAAGTCGTCGAGCGCGCCGACGTCGACCGTGTCGAAGCGCTCGCGGATGCGGAACAGGAAGACGCCGATCACGATGAAGGCGATCAGCACCGAGAAGGCGACCGAGATCTCGACCACCAGCGGCATGCCCTTGGCGCCGGTCGCCGCCAGCACCAGGCCGTTCTCGAGCGACATGAAGCCGACGACCTGGCTGACCGCGTTGCGCCGGGTCACCATGACCAGCAGGCCGAGCAGCACGACCGAGAGCGCGAAGGCCAGGTCCTCGCGGGCCAGCGGGTCGGCGCCCGGGGTCACCCGCAGCATCAGCACCAGGGACAGCGCGACCAGGCCCATGCCGACCAGCATGGTCGCGCCGACGCCGACCGCGGTCTCGATGTCGCGGTGGATGCCCAGGCGCTCGACGATGCGGTGCAGGGCGACCGGGATGATCAGGGCCTTGAAGATCAGCGCGATCAGGGCGGTGACGTAGAGGTGGGGCGCCGCCTGGGTGAAGGCCTGCCAGGCGACCGAGGTGGCCAGCAGCAGGGCGTGCAGGGCATAGAGGTTGAGCAGCGCATAGAGCCGGTGCTGGTAGAGCATCATGAAGCTGACCAGCACCAGGCCGCCGGCCAGCAGGTGCGCGGTGTCGAAGCCGAGGCTGCCCATCTCGAGGCCGGACATCTAGAGGCTCCCCATCACAGGCTCACCATCACAGGCTCACCATCACAGGCTCCGGGAGACGAACAGCAGCAGGGTGCCGAGCAGGCCGAGCATCAGCGCAGCGCCCAGGAACTCCGGCACGCGGAACACCCGGAGCTTGGCGGTGACCGTCTCGAGCAGGGCCAGCAGCAGGCCGCCGGCGGCCAGCTTGGCGAGCCAGGCCGCGACGCCGACCAGCGCGTCCAGCGGCCCGGCGCCGGCCGTCGCGATGCCCCAGGGCAGGAAGACGCAGGCGATCAGCGAGAGATAGAGCAGCAGCTTGAGGGAGGCGGCCAGCTCGAGCATCGCGAGATGCCGGCCCGAGTACTCCAGCACCATGGCCTCGTGGACCATGGTCAGCTCCAGGTGCGTCGCCGGGTTGTCGATCGGGATCCGGCCGTTCTCGGCGACCGCGACCATGATCAGCGCGATCAGCGCCATGCCCAGGGTGACGCGCAGGCCGACGCCCGGCTCGGTCATGAAGGTCGCGACGGTCGAGAGCTGGGTCGAGCCGGCCAGCAGGGCCAGGCTGAAGACGATCAGCAGCATCGCCGGCTCGGCCAGGGAGGCGATCATCACCTCGCGGCTGGAGCCCAGGCCGCCGAAGGCCGTGCCGACGTCCATGCCGGCCAGCGCCAGGAAGAAGCGCGCCGTGCCGAGCAGCGCGATGATCGCGATCAGGTCGGCCGACCAGCTGAACACCAGGCCGGTCGCGAAGGTCGGCACCAGCGAGGCGGCGACCCAGGTCGCGGCGAAGATCAGGTAGGGCACGGCGCGGAACAGCCAGGAGGCGTTCTCGGCCAGCACGACCTCCTTGCGGGTGAGCCGCAGCAGGTCGCGATAGGGCTGCAGCAGCGAAGGCCCGCGCCGGCGCTGCAGCCGCGCCTTGACCTTGCGCACGAAGCCGGTCAGCAGCGGCGCCAGCAGCAGCACCAGGGCCATCTGCGCGCCCTGGACCAGGAGGTCGGAGATCATGACCATAGGGCCAGCACCAGCAGCAGCGTGACCAGGGCCAGGAAGACCAGGCTGAGGTAGCGCCGGATGGTCAGGAACTGCAGGCCGTTGAGGCGGTCGGCGGCGAAGCCGACGGCGCGGCCGAGCGGCGCGTAGAGCGTCTCCCAGACGCGGTCGGTGAGGGCGAGCTCGAAGCGGGCCGGCGCCAGCGAGCCGGGCGGCGGCATCTCGACCCGCTCGGCGGCGGCGAACAGCAGCGGCCCGAAGACGCGGCGGATCGGCTGGGCGAAGCTGGCGGCGGAGTACTGGCCGGCCGGCACGGCATCGGGGAAGCCGCAGCCCCAGGCCGGGCCGCGCCGCAGCGCCCGGCTGGCGAGGCGATGGACCGCCAGCGCCGCGAGGCCGCCCGAGATCGCCATGAAGAGGAAGACCAGCAGGCCGTTGTAGGAGCTGCGGCTCTCGGCGATCGGCACGATCGACAGCCAGGGCACCTCGCGCTGCAGCGGCATGGCGGCGCCCAGCAGGCTGTGCGTCACCGGCGCCAGGCCGTCGATGACCAGGCCCGGCAGCAGGCCGGCGGCGAGGCAGAGCGCGGCCAGGCCGAGCATCGCGGCGAGCATCCAGCGCTCGACCTCGCGGGCCCCGGCAGCGGCGGGGCTGCGCGGCCGGCCGAGGAAGCCGACGCCGTAGAGCTTGACGAAGCAGGCGGCCGCCAGCGCCGCGGCCAGGGCCAGCAGGCCGCCGACCGCCGGCACCAGGATCTTCAGGCCCCACTGCGCCAAGTCCGGGCTCTTCAGCACGGCCTGGAACAGCAGCCACTCGGAGGCGAAGCCGTTGAGCGGCGGCAGCGCCGAGATCGCGAGGCAGCCGGCCAGCGCGACGACGGCGGTGACCGGCAGCCGGTGGATCAGTCCGCCGAGCCGTTCCAGGTCGCGCTCGCCGGTCGCGGTCATCACCGCGCCGGCGCCGAAGAACAGCAGGCTCTTGAACAGCGAGTGGTTGAGCGCGTGGAACAGGGCCGCGGTCAGGGCCAGCGCCGCGGCCAGGCCCAGGCCGTCGGCCTTGAAGGCGAAGGCGAGGCCGAGCCCGGCGAAGATCACGCCGACGTTCTCGATCGTGCTGTAGGCGAGCAGGCGCTTGAGGTCGCTCTCCATCAGGGCGTGGAGGATGCCGATCACCGCCGTCGCGCTGCCCAGGCACAGCAGCACGATGCCGGACCACCAGGTGGCACCCCCCGAGAGGTCGAGGACGATGCGCAGGAAGCCGTAGATCGCGACCTTGGTCATGACGCCGCTCATCAGCCCCGAGACGTGGCTGGGGGCCGCCGGATGGGCGAGCGGCAGCCAGACGTGGAGCGGCACCAGGCCCGCCTTGGAGCCGGCGCCGAGCAGCGCCAGGGCCAGCACCAGGGCGGCGACGACGTCGTGGCCGCCGGCGGCCGCCGCGCGCATCTCGGCGAAGCCGTAGGCGCCGCCGGGGCCGGCGAGCAGGCCGAAGGTGAGCAGCAGCGACAGGGTGCCGAAGCTCGCCATGACCAGGTAGACGAAGCCGGCACGCCGGTTCTCCGCCTCGTGATGGTGCGCCATGACCAGGGCCCAGGAGGCCAGGGACATGAACTCCCAGGACAGGAGGAAGCTGAAGGCGTCGGCGGCGGCGACGACCAGGGTCATGGCCGCCAGGAAGGCCGGGAAGAAGGGCAGCACCCGCTGCGGCGCTTCCTCGTGGCGGCCGTAGCCGAGCCCGTAGAGGCTGGCCGCCGCCCCGCCCAGGGCGACCACGACCAGGAAGAAGGCGGCGAGCGGGTCGAGCGCGAAGCGCGCGCCGATCCAGGGCAGGCCGAGCGGCAGGGTCAGGGCCGGCGTCGCGCCGCCGCCGAGCAGCCTGTCGAGGGCCGCGGCCAGGACCAGGAGGCAGAGCAGCAGGCTGGCGCCGTAGACCAGCGGCCGGCCCGCCGGCCGGCGGGCCGCGGCGACCCCGAGCACGGCCGTGCCGAGCAGCGCGGCGACGCAGCAGAGCACGACGAGCAGGGACATGGTGCCGCGCGGCCTCCTAGGCGCCGTTGCCGGAGGGGAGGGAGGCCGGCGCGACGGTCTCGCTCTCGGCCGGCGCCTTGAGCCGGATGCCCCGGCCACCGCCCTGGCTGGCCGCGTTCTCGGCGATCAGCTCGATGCCGGCGGAGTCGAGCGCGCCGACCAGCTTCATCAGCGAATCGACATTGCCGCGGATCACCCCGTCGCTGGCCTCCATGCGCTGGATCGTCGGCACCGACAGGCTCGACAGCTCGGCCAGCCGGCGCTGGTCGATGCCGAGCAGGGCGCGGGCGGCGCGCAGCTGGGCGGCGGTGATCATGGGGCTGAGGCCTCATGCGCTTGAGATGAGGGTTGCTGTATACGACAGGCTTAATGATGTTTCAAGCATCAGTAATGAGGCGTGAACAGTGAGTTGGGCCTCGGCCCGTCATCCCGGACGCCAGGCGAGCCCGAGAGCCCGAAGGCTTCCGGGACGACGGATTCGGCGTCGAGCGCCAGGCCCGGCCCCTACAGGCCGAACCGCTCCTTGATCAGGCGGGCGCAGTCGAGGGGCGTCGCCGCGGCGCTGCCGACCGTCAGATCGTAGTCGACGCCCTCGTGGACCCGCTCGTGCTGCCAGCGCGCGAGACCGAGGCGGCGGTCGCCGCGGGCGCGTTCGCGCGCCTCCAGCACGGCGAGCGGCGCGAAGACGCCGATCCAGCGGACCTCGAGGCCGGCGAGGCGGGCCCGGTAGTCGGCGGCGGCGCCGCCGAGCAGCACCTCGTCGACGATCAGGTCGTTGCCGGCCCGGGCCAGGGCGGCGACGGCCTCGCGCATGCCGGTCAGGGCCCGTTCGGCGACGGGTCCGCTGCGCACGGCGAGCGCCGCTGCTCCCGCCTCCTCGACCGGCTCGAAGACGACGCCCTGGGCGTGGCCCCAACAAGCAGCCGGCAGCATGTCCAGGAAGTCGTCCATCGCGACGTGCAGCCAGGGCTCCGCGGCGATCTCCTGGAGGGCCTTGGCGATCGAGCTCTTGCCGGCGCTGCTGGAGCCGTTGAGCAGCAGGATGCGGCCGGGACCGCTCGCGGGACGGGTCATCGGGGAAGCCTCAGTCGAAGAACACCGTCTCGGAATCCCAGGGCGACCGGCGCATGGCCGCGAGCCGCGAACGCCAGTCGCCGACGTGGATCTCCAGCTTGTGGCCGTCGGGATCGAGGAAATAGAGCGAATCGCCCTCGCTCCTGTCGTCCTTCCAGAGCAGCGCCTCGGCCGAGTGGATCCGGGCCGCCAGCCGGCCGAAGTCCCGGGCCGGCACGTCGAAGGCGAGGTGCGTGTACTCGGGCAGCGGCTCGGGACGGGTCGTCTCGTCCAGGCTGAGGCAGAGCCAGAGCTCGCCGGCCAGCAGGTAGGCACCGCTGCGCCAGCGCGCCAGCGGCCGGCACTGCAGGACCTCCGTGTAGAAGCGGAACGACCGCTCGAGGTCGCGCACCGCCAGGGTGACGTGGTTGAGGCCGGTGATCATGGCAGCCGCTCCGAAGCCCGGCGGCCAGTCTGCCCTCGGTTCCGCGATTCAGCCAGCGCCGCTCAGCGATGGACGCGGGGCGGCTTGCGCAGCGGATCGAAGGGAGCGAGCGGCACCGTGGTCTCGCGGCCGAGCGCGGCCTGGGCCAGCAGCCTTCCGGCGAAGGGGCCCATGGTCAGGCCGCCGGCGCCGAGGCCGTTGCCGATCAGCAGGCCCTCGACCCCTTCGGCCGGGCCGAGCCGCGGCCGGTTGTCCTTGGCGAGCGGCCGGAAGCCGATGCGGATCTCGTGCAGGGGCCAGTCGGCGAGGCCCGGCGCGGTCGCGAGGCCGGCGTTCAGCACCTCGGCGACGCCGGCCGCGGTCAGCCGGTGGTCGAAGCCCGAGCCGGTCTCGCGGGTCGCGCCGATCACCACCCGCGAGTCCGCGAAGGCCAGCAGGTAGTAGCTGTTGAGCGGCTGCAGGCTCGGCCAGCCGGCGGTCTCGGCGCCGGGCCGGCGCAGATGGACGATCTGGCCGCGCTGTGGCGCGACCGTCAGGGCGATCCCGGCCGGCGCCAGCAGCTCTGCCGCCCAGGCTCCGGCGGCGACCACGACCCAGTCGGCCTCGATCGTCTCGCCCCCACCCGATTCGCTCCCCACCGTGACGCCCGCGACCCGGTCGCCGCGCAGCAGCAGCCCGGCGGAGCCCTCGATCCGCCGGGCCCCCCGACGCGAGGCCGCGCGGGCCAGGGCCTCGGCCACCAGGCGGCCGTCGACCCGCGCGCCGCCCTCGACGAAGACGCCCGGCAGGTCGGGGCGCAGCGGCGGGAAGAGGGCCTGCGCCTGCTGCGGCGCCAGCCGCTCGATCCGCCCGGCCTCCGGCGCCTCGGCGGCGCGCGCTCGGATCCGGCGCTCGGCGGCGTCCAGGGTGTCGGGCTCGTCGGGCACGTAGAGGGCACCGACCCGGGCATAGCCCACGTCCGTCTCGCCGTCCTCCGCCAGCGCCGCCAGCAGCTCGGGATAGTAACGGGCGCCGTCGGCCAGCAGGCCGTAGCCCGCCGGGTTCTCCAGCTTCGAGCCCCAGGGCGAGACGATGCCGGCGCCGGCCGCCGTCGCCCGGCCCCGGTCGTCGCGGTCGACCAGCACGACCTCGGCCCCCTCGCGCGCGAGATGCCAGGCGGTGCTGGCGCCGAGGATGCCGGCGCCGACGACGATCACTTTCATGGACGGCACACCCGCGATGGCGCCACAGGTTTAGTTACAGTTCGCATTCAGAGCGCATCAACTTGTATCCAGATCTGATCCTAGCTTAAGTTTAATTCTGACAACATTTTTCCCACTCTGGCGCTGAATTTTCGATCTGGAACAAAAAGATTCCCATGATCGCCGCGCACTTTCCTAAGAATTCCTTCAGATATCAGCACTCCAAGTATTTTTTCCGTGTACCCATGGCGGTCGACCTGACCGAGCCCGCGAAGCAAGGCGGCTTCCTGGCGTCCAGAGCCGGGCTGGAAGAAGGTCTTCTTTAGAATGGTGACAAGTATTTTGTGTTGGTGCGTCAGGTTAACATTTTTGATAGCAGAGACGGTGGAAACTGGTTCGAACTCGGATATCTCGCTTTCTTGAACCCAAATTGGCAACCCCCGGGGTCCTGATACGCCAAGCGCCTTTTGTATCACGCAGCTAGTTATCTTAACGCCATCTATGGGATGGTCCGGCAGTGTCATCTTGTAAATGATGCAGTACTTAAACTCTAGATTTTTGGCAAGAACATGAGAAAAATCAAGAGAAAGCACTGTCCCCTCTACCAAAGTCATGTTTTTGAAGTCCAGGGCGCTAGCATTAGTTCTCAGTAAAGAGCATGCAATGTCGCATCCCGCAATTTTGTTTTCCCCGCCATTGATTTTGTGAACATAACTCAGAGCGGAGCTTAACCGCTTTTCATTTGAAAGCTCTTTTGCTAGAACCCTCTGGCCAAGTTCAGAAAGCGGATTCTGCCAGCTTTCTCGCGGAAGCGCTAGATCAAAACTCTCGATGCTCTTCACTAGATCGATAGCTCTTAATCCATCTAGTATGTACGTATCAATAAACCTCCGATCGTCATTGTCCAAGCTGGTTCGGCCAAGTCCCGGTAGCCTCTGCAACAACACAGATGCTTCCTGTACGGGATGGGTACCCAGTACGCTCTCAAAGGCGTCCTGAATCTCAGAGTAGCTTATCGGTCCAACGTCTTCGTCTTTCGCCCTTGTCATTCGTGCTAATCTAACCAAAATGCTCTTAATTGAATCTGCATCTAATATTTCTCTTATTCTCTCTTCTCTTCTGCACATGACTGTCAAGAAGGTATTCCAGAAACTGATATCTCCGTTGTCATCTTCGAGTATTATTGCAAGCTCTTCTTCGTCCAGCGAGGCTATGGCTTGGCACATCAACGGACGTCGCGGAAGCCATTCAGGGACGATGAGTACGCTGTCACTTATTAGATTTAGAAAGCGCTCAAGTTCCTCGTCGCTAAACTCATCTTTGCACCGTCCTTCCAATGTGGATTCTTTTTCTAAACCCAGGCATTTCATCATTTCGCCGGTACTGTTAAAGTAATGCTCTCTTCCGGTGATCAAGGCCCCTTTGTCAGACGCTTGTATCAGGTCCCGAACTCCTCGCAATGAGTCGAATCGAATTCTCTGTAATGTCTGTGGGTCGTCACTCCATGATTGAGAGCCAACTTCGTCAAATCCATCTAATAACAACCCAACATGACCAGCATTGAGTGCCCGAATCGCAAAGTCAGATTCGTCACTAAGTCCCAGTTGGTCGAAATGGCGACGAATTATTTCTTGTCCAGACTGCAATCCCCATGTCGTTTTGAGGTCGATTGCGAAATAATATGCTTCACTGCTTTCACGGGAGAGCTTGAGGAAAACTTCTTTCACGCAACGGCTTTTCCCCGACCCATATTCACCGGTTATGACACATTTTCTTGAGGTGCGTATTATCTCTGAAAGGCCATCGATGTCTTCTTCTTTGTTTGGTTCTTTAAATGTATACTGAACGGGTACGTATGCTGTTGTATCAGGCTTTCCTGTTATGGGGTGAACGGAGCTGCCAAATTGAAGTTTTGAGCGAGCGGATACATAAAGACCATAATCAAAGAACTTAGACTCGTAACTTTCCCTTGAGAGAACTTCAATATTATGAGGTTTCCCGGCGTCTTTCATTGCATCCGTTGGTTCATACAGACAGACAAAATAGCATTTTGACATAATATTTTTATGATCATAAAGATGCCTCCTGACCAAGACTAACCGATTGACATCCGTTCTAACTTTGTCGAGATCCCGCCTCTTTGAGATCTCCACAATTATCCATTGGTCCGCGTCAACTTTTATTACACAGTCCAAATTCACTCCGTTTATTGTCTCTTTTTCCCGCGACGACCAAATTGAAGGGCGGAGATGTCTCTCACTCGTTGTTCAAGCGATTTCCAATCCATACTCGTAACCTTCAATAGGGTGATCCGGCGGTGAGTTATTCTGTACGGAAAGAGTAGCGCAACGATTGCGATGCGGGAATGAGATTCTCCAAAACGGCTTCCATCACCCTCATGCTACATCAACGTATTTCCAACTTGTCCAATCAGCCCCTGTCGCGCGCCGCGACCGCGGTCAGCAGGGCGGCGTGGCTCCAGGCGAGGTCGCCCGCCGAGCGCGGCGCGCCGCTCGCGCGGTCGAGCTGCTCGGGCAGGCGGCCGTCGGCCGGCAGCAGCCGGGCCAGGAAGCCGAGCACCGCGTCGCCCAGGGCGCTCTCGCCGCGGCGGTAGCGGTACTCGGCGAGGGCGAAGGCGCAGGGCAGGAAGACGCCGCCGCCGAGGTAGACGTCGCCGGGATAGCGGCCGAGCGCCAGGCCGTCGGTGCCGCTGCGCCCGGCGTTGACCGGGAAGTCTCGGGCGAAATACGCCTCGAGCCGCGCGACCGTCGCCTCGACCCTGGGGTCGAACAGGCCGAAGGCTCCCTCGGCCGGGCCGGCGTGCACGACTGCGACCAGCACCGCGCTGTCGAGGATCTTGCTCTCGCTGATGCCGGGGCCGGGCAGGCGGCTGCGGTAGAGGCCCTCGGCCTCTGACCAGTGCCCCGCCAGTGCGGCATCCAGCGCCTCGACCGCCGCCCGGAGGCGCTTCGCCAGCCGGGACTGGTTCCGGCGCTCGGCCCAGGCGCTGCCGCGCGCAAAGGCCGCCCGTTGGACCAGCCGGGTGAAGAAGTGCTGCCCCAGCTCCTCCTCCCAGGGGTCGAAGCCGGGCCGGCCGTGGCGGGCGAGGCAGAAGGCGAGGTCGGCGCGCAGCAGGCGCTCGGCGCGGGCGCGCTCGTCCGCCGCGGCCAGCAGGCCGCCCTCGAGCATCCGCAGGGTCGTCAGGGCGCGCAGCGCCGGGCCGTCGTGCTGCGGCCGGCCCCAGCGCAGCAGGTCGAGCGAGCCGTCGGGGTTGAAGCGGACCTCGCCGGCGACGGCCGTGCCGTGCGCCGCCAGGAACTCCTCGCGCGGCCGCAGGAAGGGCGTCAGGGTCGGCAGCAGCGGCGGCGGCCAGGCCGTCCCGGCGGCGATCCGGCGGCCGTCCCGCCGGGCGAGCGAGAGGTCGAAGGTCAGGGATTCGGCGAGCCGGCCCTTCGCGCTCCCCGGCAGCCGCCCCTGCAGGGCCAGGGTGACCAGCGCGCCGATCACGATCGCGCCGTCGCGCAGCCAGTGGAAGAAGTAGTCGGGCTCGCCCGGCCCGGGATCGGGCTCGGCGGCGGCCAGCACCGAGCCGGGCGCCGGCCGCATGACCTGGCCGAGGCGCGGGCCCGGCCGCTCCAGGCCGGTCGCCGAGACGCAGGCCAGCATGCGCTCCGCCGAGGCGACGCGCTGCCGCTCGATCCAGGCGTCGAGGGAGGCGAACTCCGCCATCGCCGTCCGCCTCAGGCCAGTGCCGGGCTCTCGAAGCCCAGGCGCCGCAGGCCGCGCTGGATCTCCGGGCAGCTCATGAAGAGCCGCCAGAGCAGGCCGCTGCGATGGTTCTCGATCATGCAGACGATCGGTCCCTGGTCGATCGCGAGGTAGGTCGTGGCGTACCAGCCGGCGCTGAGGTTGAAGGCGTCGACGAAGCCGTAGCGGCCCCAGATCCGCCCGCCGAGGTCGTGGCGGAAATGGCGCAGGGCGCGCAGCGAGGCCTCGGGCCAGTAGGGCAGGCTGGCCAGCGCCGCGGTCGGCGAGATGACGCCGCGGTCGTGGGCCGGGTCGTGGGCGGCATAGCCCTGGTCGTCGTCGCTCGCGGTCAGGCCCCAGCAGTCGGCGCCGTAGCCGGCGAAGCCGTGGGGGTTGGCCCGGCAGTGCGCCTCGTTGACCCGGACGTGGGCGACGTTCTGTGCCCAGTAGTCGGCATAGCGATCCCTGAGGCCGCGCGGATCGAGGCCGAGGAAGGAGTAGTGGGCGAAGAACAGCGGGCCGCCGCCCTCTGGCCCGAGCGGCAGCTCGATGCCGTGGTAGCGCCTGCCGTTGCGGAACTCGGGCCCGCCGGTCCAGCCCTGGTGGTAGACGGCGGGGTCGATCCCGTGGTCGGGCGAGGCGGCGGCCAGGACGTAGGCGATCAGGCACTCGTTCCAGCCGCGGATCGGATGGTTCATCGCCCAGCCGAACGTCGGGCTCCAGTGCCAGTAGAGCACCGGCTCGCCGCCCTTCGTGTGCCAGGCCCAGTCGGTCTCGCGCCACAGCCGGCCGATCCGCTCCCGCAGCTCCCGCTCGCCGGCCGCATCGCCGTCGAAGTACTGGCGCGCGGTCAGCAGGCCCTGCAGCAGCAGCGCCTGCTCGACCAGGTCGGCGGCGTCGTCCTGGGGGCTCAGCGGGATCGGCGTGCCGGCCTTGCCGTCGAGGAAGTGCGGCAGCACGCCGTGGAAGCGCGCGGCCTTCAGCAGGAAGCCGGTCATGGTCAGCAGCCGCTCGACCGCCTCGGCGCGGGTGATCCAGCCGCGCTCGACCCCGACGACCAGCACCATGGCGCCGAAGCCGCTGCCGCCGAGGGCGCAGAAGTCGTCGCCCGCGTCGTCGTCGCTCTTCGCGCGGTCGCGGGCCAGCGCGCTGACCGGATGGGCGAAGTCCCGGAAATAGCCGAAGGTCCGGCGCTGCAGCTCGTCGAGCAGGTCCCGATCGGGTGCGGAGAGGGCATCGCTCATGGACTGTTGCTCCCGAGTTGCGGCAGTCGGAAGTCGACGCCGTCCGGTTCCTCGATGACGGGAACGGCCCGGCCGAAGAAAGGTGCCGCCGCCGTCGTGCGGCCGACCGCCAGCACCGCGGTGCCGGCGAGCTCCTGGTCGAAGATGCCGCAGAGCTCGCTGCGCCGCGCCAGCTCCAGGGCGTTCAGCGGATCGTCCATCACGACCCAGGCCGGCCGGTGCAGCAGCAGGCGCGCGAAGGCCAGGGTCTGCTGCTCGTCCAGCGCCAGCTGCTTGTCCCAGCGCCGCTCCTCGTCGAGGTGGCTGTGCAGGCGGCCGAGGCCGACCCGCTGCAGGACGCGCTCGAACTCGGCCTCGGCGAAGACCTCGGCCGGAGCCGGATAGGCCAGGGCCCGGCGCAGCGTGCCGATCGGCAGGTAGGGGCGCTGCGGCAGGAACAGCAGCTCCTCGGGCGGCGGCAGCAGCACCTGGCCGCTGCCCCAGGGCCAGAGGCCGGCGATCGCGCGGAACAGCATCGACTTGCCGGCGCCGGCGCCGCCGGTGATGACGACGCGCTCGCCGGGCTTCATCTCCAGGTCGCCCTCGGTCAGGCTGACCCGCTTGTCCGGCAGCTGGATGCGCAGGGAATCGAGCGCGAGATGGCCCCTCGGGTGGCGGCCGAAGGTGATGCGGCTGGCGCTGCCGCCGAGCGTCTCCAGCTCGGGCAGGGTGAGGCGCAGGGTCATGACGCGCAGCAGGGTCGCGCGCCAGTCGGCGATGCGCGAGAAGTTGTCGACGAACCAGCGCAGCGACTGCTGGACCTGCAGGAAGGCGCCGGTGACCATCATCAGGTCGCCGAAGCTCAGGCTGCCGTTGAAGTAGCCCGGCGAGGCGACGGCGATCGGCACGACCAGGCCGAGCCAGCCGTAGCCGGCGGTCACCCAGGTCAGGTTGGCGAGGCCGCGGGCCAGGCGGCGCATCACCTTCAGGGTCTCCTCCAGCGCATGGCCGAGGTCGCGCCGCGCCTCGTGCTCGCCGCTGTAGAGCCCGACCGCCTCGGCCGCCTCGTTGAGGTGCACCAGGGCGAAGCGGAAGTCGGCCTCGCGGGCGTAGCGCTCGGCGTTGAGCGGGATCAGCGGCCGGCCGACCCGCCAGGTCGCCCAGGAGCCGGCGAGGGCGTAGGCGAGGGCGCACCAGACCATGTAGCCGGGCACGTTGAAGCGCTGGCCGTCGAACTGCAGCACGACCCGCTCGGACAGCACCCAGAGCACGCCGACGAAGCTGACCAGCAGCAGGGAAGCCTGCAGCAGCCCGACGCCGAGGTCGGAGCAGAGCTCGGTCAGGTGCCGGCTGTCCTCGTGGATGCGCTGGTCCGGGTTATCGCCGATGTCGCCGGCCCAGGCGAGCTGGTAGGCGCGGCGCGGCTGCAGCCACTGGTTCAGCAGGTCGCGGCTGACCGCGTCGCGCAGGTCGATCTTCATCGTCTCCTGCAGCCAGGTCTGCGAGACGCCGAGCGTGAGCAGGCCGGCGACGATCGCGACGAAGACCAGCAGCTGGTGGACGAAGGCGGTCAGATGGTGCTTGGCCAGGGCGTCGTAGAAGTCGCCCTGCCAGGCGTTCAGCCGGATCTGGCCGTAGGCAGTGGCGCAGAGCACCGCGACGATCGCCGCGGTCAGCAGATAGATGCGGCGTCGGCGCGGAAAGCGGTGCACCGCCCGCAGGAAGGCCTCGACATGGCGCCTCAGATCGCCGCGGCCGGGCTGTCCGCCTCCAGGCCCCTTGCCCTGACGCCGGCCGCCGCCGGCTTTCGCGCGGGCCGTTCCGCGTGGCTCTGCGACCGAGGCCATGGACGCGACCGATCCTCTGCTTCTGGCACCCTGGGGCCCGCACTATAGTCCAGGCGGCCACGCGCCCGGCAGCTGCGATTCGACGGGCAGCGCGACGGCGAGCCATGCCGCAACGACGCTTGTCGCCGACCGGAAAGCCGGGTCGGAAGGCGCGCCCGGCCGACGATGCTGGGGACCGACTTTGGCGAAAGCGGGTCGCGTCGGCCGGGTGGCGGCCGTGCCGCGGCAGGGTGCCGTCGGCACTCGAACGACTTGCCGCGGCGCAGGCGGCCTTCTTAAATGGGCGTCATGACAGGTTCCGCCGCCTTCCCGCCCGCTTCGGGCCGCGCCCCGGCCGGCGGCGCAGCACCGACCGACGTCCCGCAGGCCGGCCTTTGAGCAAGGTCGCCGCGATCCGCGCCGAGGGCACCCGGCCCCCGGCCGCCAAGCGCACCCGGGCGGCGGCCGGCGCCAGGCCGCGCGAGCGCAACTGCTCGGTCGCCCGCACCGTCGCCATCCTGTCGGACGCCTGGACCTTCCTGGTGATCCGCGAGGCCTTCTTCGGCGCGCGCCGCTTCGAGACCTTCCGGGTCCGGCTCGGCCTGCCGCGCGGCACCCTGGCCGAGCGCCTGAAGAAGCTGACCCGCCAGGGCATCCTGCGCCAGGTCCGCCAGTCGGAGACCTCGAGCCGCCACGAGTACCGACTGACCCGGGTCGGCCTCGACCTCTATGCCAGCTTCATCGCGCTGCTCAGCTTCGGCGACCGCTGGCTGGCCGATGGCGCCGGGCCGCCGCTGACCCTGATCCACAAGGATTGCGGGGGCGAGGGCCATGCCCTCGAGTGCCATCCCTTCGTCGCCTGCTCGGCCTGCGGCGGCGCGGTCGAGGCGACCCGCGTGACCTACCGCGACGGGCCCGGCGCCGGCAGCGCGCCGCTGGAGCCGTTGAAGCGCTCGCGGCGCGCCTCGGATCCCTCGCAGTTCGAGCGCGGCCGGCCCTGCTCGGTCGCGCGCACGCTGCAGATCATCGGCGACCGCTGGAGCTTCCTGGTGATCCGCCAGGCCTTCTTCGGCGCGCGCCGCTTCGACGAGCTGCAGGCCCGGCTCAACATCGCCTCCAACATCCTGGCCGACCGCCTGGCGCGCCTGGTCGCCGAGGGCATCCTGGAACGCCGCAAGTACCAGGACCTGCCCGAGCGCTTCGAGTACCGCTTCAGCGCCAAGGGCAAGGACCTCTACGGCTCGATGATCATGATGATGGTCTGGGGCGACCGCTGGCTGTCCGGCGGCGAGCCGCCCCTGGTCCTGACCCACCGCGACTGCGGCCGGGACTTCACCCCGGTCATGGTCTGCGACCGCTGCCATGAGCCGATCGAGCCGCGGGCCATGGCCTACCGGATGAACTACCCGGCCGAGGCGGCGCTGGCGCTGAAGTAGCGCAGGCGGCTCCGGCGCCTTGACAGCCTGCCGGCCAGATAGTCTTGTAATGAAAGTCACGAAGGCGGCCGCCACGAGCCGCTCGCTGCGCCAGGGAGTCATGAGCGGAACCGTCATCCAGACCAGTCGGCGGCCCTTGGCGGCGGCCCGGGGGCCGGTGAGAGGCGGGTCGTGAAGCCGGCGGCCTTCGACTACCTGGCGGTCGAGTCCGTCGAGGCGGCGCTCGAGGCGCTGGCCCGGGCCGGCGGCGAGGCGAAGATCGTCGCCGGCGGCCAGAGCCTGGTGCCGATGCTGAACTTCCGCCTGCTGCAGCCGGCGCTGCTGGTCGACATCAACCGCATCCCCGGACTCGACTTCATCGCGGTCGAGCCGGCGCGCATCCGGGTCGGCGCCCTGACCCGGCACCACCGCCAGGAGACCGCGCCGGAGCTGAGGGAGCATCTGCCGGTGCTGAGCGCCGCCATGGCCGAGGTCGCGCATCTCGCGATCCGCAACCGCGGCACCCTGGGCGGCAGCCTGAGCCACGCCGACCCGGCGGCCGAGCTGCCGATGATGGCGCTGCTGCTCGACGCCGAGATCGCGACGGCCTCGCCCTCGGGCGGCCGGCGCATCGCGGCGCGCGACTTCTTCCTGGGTCCCCTGGCGACCGGCCTGGCCGAGGACGAGCTGCTGATCGAGGTCGCCTTCGCGCGGCCGGCCGCCGGCTCCGGCTGGGCCTTCGAGGAGGTCGCGCGGCGCAGCGGCGACTTCGCCCTGGCTGCCGCCGCGGTGACGCTGCGCCTGCAGGACGGCCGGATCGCCGAGCCGCACGTCGCGCTGACCGGCGTCGACGAGACGCCGCTGCGCGCCGGGGCGGCCGAGGCGCTGCTCGACGGCGAGGCGCCGGGGGCCGAGCTGTTCGCGGCCGCCGCCGAGGCGGTGCGCCGCCGGGTCCAGCCCAACACCGACCTCCACGCCTCGGCCGACTACCGCCGGCACCTCGCCGGCGTGCTGGTCCGGCGCACCCTGGAGAAGGCGGCGGCGCAGGCCGCGGGAGGCCGGGCATGAGCGGCAAGCGCCTGGTCCGCATGACGGTCAACGGCAGCCCGGTCGAGGAGGCCGTCGAGCCGCGCCTGCTGCTCAGCGATTTCCTGCGCCAGGTCCTGGGCCTGACCGGCACCCATGTCGGCTGCGAGCACGGCGTCTGCGGCGCTTGCACGGTCCGGGTCGACGGCAGCACGGCGCGCGCCTGCCTGATGTTCGCGGTGCAGGCCGAGGGCTGCCGGATCGTCACGGTCGAGGGCCTGGGCCCGGCCGAGGCGCTGAGCCCGCTGCAGGAGGCCTTCCGCGAGCACCACGGCCTGCAGTGCGGCTTCTGCACGCCGGGCATGCTGATGACCGCGCTCGACCTGATCGAGAAGTATCCGCTGGCCAGCGACGCCGAGATCCGCGAGGGCCTGTCCGGCAACCTCTGCCGCTGCACCGGCTACGAGCACATCGTCGCGGCGGTTCGCGCCGCCGCGCAGCGCAGGAGGGAGCCCTCGTCATGAAGATGCACGTGCTGTCCGGCGGCCGGCTGCGCATGAAGAAGTTCATCTACTTCCCGGCGGCCGACCGGGAGGAAACGGTCGAGCTGCCGGTCTCCTGCCTGCTGCTGCGCCACGCCCAGGGCAACGTGCTGTTCGACACCGGCTGCCACCCTTCCGTCTGCAGCGACCCCGAGGCGCGCTGGGGCAAGCTGGCCCGCGCCATGGTGCCGCTGATGGACGAGACGGACACCCTGCCGGCCGGCCTGGCATCGCTCGGCCTGTCGCCCGACGACATCGACGTCGTGGTCAACTCGCACTTCCACCCGGACCACTGCGGCTGCAACGGCTACTTCCGCAAGGCGACGGTCGTGGTCCACGAGAAGGAGCTGGCGGCCGCGCGCGCGCCGGAGGCCGCGGCCGCCGGCTACTTCCCGCAGGACTGGGACCAGCCGATGCCCTTGGAGGCGATCGCCGGGCAGCGCGACCTGTTCGGTGACGGTCGCCTGGTGCTGCTGCCGCTGCCCGGCCACACGGCGGGCCTGATCGGCGCCCTGGCGACGCTGGAGCGCAGCGGCACCTTCCTGCTCGCCTCCGACGCCGTGCCGTTCCGCGAGAATCTCGACCGGGAGATCATCCCCAAGAACACCTGGAGCGCCGACCAGCTGGCCAGGACCTTCGACGAGATCCGGCGCCTCGAGGCCGGCGGCGCCACGGTGCTCTGCGGCCACGACGAGGCGCAGTGGCGGAGCTTGCGCAAGGGACCAGAGGCCTATGACTGAGCCCGTCGAGACCCTGGCGGCGCGGCCGAAGAGCGTCGGCGCGCGGGTCCGGCGCACCGAGGACCCGCGTCTGCTGGCCGGCCAGGGCCGCTACGTCGACGACCTGGCGCCGCCGCGCCTGCTGCACGTCGCCTTCCGGCGCAGCGACATGTCCCACGCCCGGATCCGCGGGCTGGACCTGGAGGCGGCGCGGGGCGCGCCGGGCGTCGTCGCCGTGGTCGCGGCCGCCGACCTCGAGGGCCTGGCGAAGCCGCTGGTCGCCGCCTCGCGCATGGCCAGCTACCACGGCACGCCGCTGCGACCGCTCGCCGAGGGCAAGGTGCGCTTCGTCGGCGAGCCGGTCGTCGCCGTGGCCGCCGAGAGCCGCTACCTCGCCGAGGACGCGCTGGAGCTGGTCGACATCGACTTCGAGCCGCTCGGCACGGTGATCGATCCCGAGGCGGCGGCTGCCGGGGACGCGCCGCTGCTGCACGAGGAGATCGGCACGAACGTGCTGGTCGAGCGCCGCTTCAGGCGCGGCGAGCCGGAGGCCGCCTTCGCCGCCGCGGCCCACCGGGTCGGCGGCAGCTTCCGCTTCCGCCGCAAGAGCCCGGGGGCGATCGAGAACCGGGCCTGCCTCGCCGAGTGGGACGCCGGCCGCGGCGCGCTGACCCTGCACAGCGCCAGCGGCATTCCGGGCATCGTCCGCGACGCGCTGTCGGAGGCGCTCGACCTGCCGGGCCACCGGCTGCGGGTCGTGGCCCCCGACGTCGGCGGCAGCTTCGGCGGCAAGGGCTCGCTCTATCCCGAGGAGATCCTGGTCTCGCTGCTGGCGCGCCGGCTCGGCCGGCCGATCAAGTGGACGAGCGACCGGCTGGAGGACCTGACCGCGACCAGCCAGGCCTTCGACGAGATCGTCGAGGCCGAGATGGCGCTCGACGCCGAGGGCCGGGTCCTGGCGCTGCGGGCCGAGGTGCTGGGCGACACCGGGGCCTACTCGATCTATCCCTGGACCGCCGGGCTGGAGCCGGTCCAGGTCGTCGGCTTCCTGCCCGGGCCCTACCGCATCGAGCATTACGAGGCCCACGTCCGCGCGGTCGCGACCTCCAAGGCACCGACCGGGCCCTATCGCGGCGTCGGCCGGCCGGCGGCGGTCTTCGCGACCGAGCGCCTGATGGACCTGGCGGCGCGGAAGCTCGGGCTCGACCCGAAGGAGATCCGCCTGCGCAACTTCGTGCGACCGGAGGACTTCCCCTACAAGATCGGCTCCGGGATCGTCTGGGACCGCTCCGGCTTCACCGAATGCCTGGAGGCTGCCTGCGCGCGCGCCGGCTACCCGGCGCTGCGCGAGAAGCAGCGGCAGGCCCGCGCGGAGGGCCGCTGGTTCGGCATCGGCCTCGCCTCCTATGCCGAGCTGACCGGCATCGGCTCGAAGATCTCGGTCGCCCCCGGCATGCCGATCAACACCGGTACCGAGACCGCGGTGGTCCGCATCGACTCGACCGGCGGCATCACGGCGGCGGTCGGCATCGCCTCCCACGGCCAGGGCCTGGAGACGACGCTGGCCCAGGTCGTCGCCGACGAGCTCGGCGCGCGCCTCGAGGACATCCGCATCGTCCAGGGCGACAGCGACGCCGTGCCCAACGCGACCGGCACCTACGCGAGCCGCGGCGCGGTCCTGGCCGGGGGCGCCGCGATCCTGGCGTCGCGGGTCGTCAGGGAGAAGCTGCTGCGCGCCGCCGGGCACCTCCTGGAGGCGGCCGAGGCCGACCTGGAGGCGCGCGACGGCCGGGTCACCGTTGCCGGCACCGACCGCTCGATGAGCTTCCGCGAGATCGCCCGCGCGGTCTATTCGGAGATCGGCCGGATCCCGCACGACAAGCGCGAGGAGCTGGAGGCGACGCGGCTCTACGATCCCTACTACGGCACGACCAGCTCGGCGACCCACGTCGCCACGCTGGAGATCGATCCCGAGACCTACCGGGTCACGCTCGGCGCCTACCTGGTCGCCGAGGACTGCGGGCGGATCATCAACCCGATGATCGTCGACGGCCAGGTCCACGGCGGCGTCGCCCAGGGCGTCGGCGCGGCGCTCTACGAGGAGGTCGTCTACGACGCCGACGGCCAGAACCTGACCGCCAGCCTGGTCGACTACCTGATCCCCTCGGCGCCCGAGGTGCCGCCCATGACGGTGCTGCACGTCGAGGGCGAGCTGCCGGCGACGCTGGGCGGCTTCCGCGGCATGGGCGAGGGCGGCACGATCGGCGCGCCGGCGGCGATCGCCAACGCGCTCTCGGACGCGCTGGCGCCGCTCGGCATCGGCATCGACGAGCTGCCGGCGACGCCGGAGCGGCTGTTCCGGCTGATCGAGCGGGCACAGCAGAGACAGGACAACCAGAGCACGGGTGAGGAAAGATGAAGCTCGGATTGGAGGGCAGGGTCGCCCTGGTCACCGGCGCCGCGCGCGACGTTGGCCGCGAGATCGCCGTCAGCCTGGCGGCCGAGGGTGCCGCCGTCGCCGTCAACTACCGCGGCTCGGCCGAGGCGGCGGCGGCCGTGGTCGAGGAGATCACCCGGGCCGGCGGCCGCGCCAAGGCCTACCAGGCCGACGTCGCCGACCTGGCGGCGGTCAGGGCGATGGTCGCGGCCGTCGCCAAGGACCTCGGCGGCCTCGACGTGCTGGTCAACAACGCCGGCCTGGCGCTGCGCAAGCGCTTCGTCGAGACGACTCCCGAGGAGTGGCACCGGCAGATCGACACCTGCCTCTATGGCGCGATCCACTGCTGCCATGCCGCGGCACCCCACCTGGAGGCCGGCGGCCAGGGCCGGATCATCAGCCTGATCGGCGACTCCTCGCGGGTCGGCGAATCGGGCCTCTCGATCGTCGCCGCGGCGCGCGCCGGCGTCGTCGCGCTGATGAAGTCGCTGGCCCGCGAGCTCGGCCGCTCCGGGGTCACCGCCAACGCCCTGTCGCTCGGCCTGATCGAGACCGCCCACGACCGCAGCTGGGTCGAGGCCAATCGCGACAAGCTGACCCGGCTCTATCCGCTGCGCCGGCTCGGCCAGCCCGACGACATCGCGCCGCTGGTGACCCTGCTGGCCTCGGCCCAGGGCGGCTGGATCACCGGCCAGACGATCTCGATCAGCGGCGGCTTCTCGATGGTGTGAGCTTTGGGGCCCCGGGGCGCGCGGCAAGACGCGCGAGGGCCCTCGCACCGCCGTTCAGCCAGGGAGGAGGAGAAGGTGTTTCAGAGCGAACTGATCGCGCCGGTCCCGGAGCTGCTGGAGCGCCAGGCGACGGCGCAGGGCGAGCGGATCGCCTTCCGCGACGCCCGCTCGGCCGTGACCTACGCGGACCTCGAGGCCGTCACGGGACGGCTCGCCGGCCACCTCGCCGACCTCGGCGTCCAGCCGGGGGAGAGCGTCGCGATCTTCCTGCCCAACTCGGTCGAGTGGGTCGAGAGCTGCCTCGCCGTCGTGCGCGCCGGGGGCGTCGCCGTGCCGATCAGCTACGACGCGACGGCCGGCGAGGTCGCCTACCGGCTGGCCGACGCCGGCTGCCGGGCCGTGGTGACGACCGACGAGCGGGTCGCCCTGCTCGACGGCCTGAGGGGCGAGGTGCCGGAGGCGATCGCGCCGATCCTGGTCGAGCGTGGCCCGGAGCGGGCGGCCGAGACCCCGGGCGGCCTGCGCTTCGCCGAGCTGGCCGCGCGCGAGCCGGCCTCGGCGCCGCGCGATCCCCGCGACATCGACGTGCCGGCCTTCATCCTCTACACCTCGGGCACGACGGGCCGGGCCAAGGGCGTGCTGCTGACCGTCCACGGCATGCTCTGGGTGACGGCGGCCTGCTGGGCGCCGCTCGCCGGCCTGGCGCGCGACGACACCGTGCTGTCGCCGCTGCCGCTCTTCCACTCCTATGCGCTCAATCTCTCGGTGCTCTCGATCCTGGCGGTCGGCGCCAGCGAGTACCTGATGGAGAAGTACTCGACCGGCGAGGCCGTGCGGCTGCTGCAGAGCGGCGCCTACAGCTTCTTCCCCGGCGTGCCGACGATGTTCCACTACTTCCTGCAGGCGACCCAGCAGCAGCCCGGCCTGCGCTTCCCGGCGCTCCGGGTCTGCGTCTCGGCGGGCGCGATCATGCCGGCGACGCTCAACCGCGAGTTCGAGGAGCGCTTCGGCGTGCCGCTGCTCGACGGCTACGGCATCACCGAGACCTCGACCATGGTGACGATGAACCCGCTCGGCGCCGAGCGGGTGCCCGGCTCCTGCGGCCCGGCGCTGCCCGGGCTCGAGGTCCGGATCGTCGATCCGCTGAGCGGCGCGGAGGTGCCGGCCGGCGCCGAGGGCGAGCTGATCGTGCGCGGGCCCAACGTCATGCTCGGCTACCACGACAAGCCCGCCGAGACGGCGGCGGCGCTGCGCGACGGCTGGTACCACACCGGCGATCTCGCGAAGCGCGACGCCGCGGGCTTCATCACCATCACCGGCCGGCTCAAGGAGCTGATCATCCGCGGCGGCCAGAACATCGCGCCGGCCGAGATCGAGGAGGTCGTCAACCTCTGGGAGGAGGTGCTGGACTGCGCCGTCGTCGGCATGGCCCACGAGCACCTCGGCGAGGTGCCGGCGCTCTTCGTCGTGGCGCAGCCCGAGCGGGCAGTCGACGTCGAGGCGCTGCTGGCGCACTGCCGCACCTACCTCTCGGCCTACAAGGTGCCGGCCCTGGTCCGCCTGGTCGAGGAGATCCCGCGCACCGGCTCCGGCAAGATCATCCGCTTCAGGCTGAAGGAGACGCTGGAGTAGGGACCGCGCCGTCGTTTCCGTTCTTCTCCTTCGTCGTCCCCCACGAAGGCAGGGATGACGACAGAGGGGGCGGGGATGGCGAGCGGGTCACGACCTGGCAGTCGTCCGGCTGACGGAGTCGTCGAGGGCGTAGGTCGTCATGTAGCCCACGTCCCGCGCACTGATCGGCGTGGTCTGGCCCGGCACCACGACGATCGCCCGGGTCACGGTGCCGCTCGCGCGGGCGACGAACTGCGAGGTGATCTCCGCCTCGCTACGGCACCAGCGGTCGCCCCAGCTCTTCATCAGGATCATCGGGCCGTAGATGTCGAGCCCCTTGCGGGTCAGCAGGTAGCGCCCGGCGCCCTCGGACGGCCTCTCGATCAGGCCGCCGGCGACCAGGTTGTTCAGTCGGTCGGCCAGGATGTTCGAGGCGATGCCGAGGTTGTGCGAGAAATCCTCGAAGCGCTTGTTGCCGTGGAAGAACTCCTGGAGGATCAGGAAGGTCCAGCGGTCGCCGACGATCGACAGGGTGCGCTCGACCGAGGAGGGGCGCCGGCCGCGCGGCTCGGCCGAGCGCGACATGCGCCGGCTGCGCTCGGCCCGCGCCTGGCGCGGCCGCCAGTAGCCCTCGCGGATGCGGAAGAACACGCTGCGCGGATCGACCGCCGAGAGGTCGTGCTCCCAGACGATGCGCGGCGAGAACCAGCGGCGCGTCGGCCGGTGGAACAGGGCGACCGGCGGCAGGCCCTCGCAGAGCCACTTGTCGCCGTACCACATCAGGCCGAGGAAGATCGCATAGAGGTCGCGGCCGCGCTCCGACAGCAGGTAGCGCTTCCAGGAGCTGCCGGCGGCCAGCGGGCGCTCCTCGAAGATGCCGCTCTCGACCAGGCGCGCGAGGCACTTGGCCAGGGTCGCGCGCGGGATGCCGAGCTGGCCGGCGAACTCGCCGAAGCGGTGGGCGCCGAAGAAGGCCTCGCGGATCACCAGGAAGCGCCAGGGGTCGGCCAGGATCTGCAGGGTGTCGGAGATCGTCGAATCCCGCTCGAAGCCCTCCGGCGCGGTCTTGTCCGGACGCACGGCCGCGCTGTCCGGCGCGTGGCGCGCGGCTTCCGGGGTGATCGGGGTCCAGTGCGCTTCCATCGGCTCCCTGGTCGCCCGTTTCGGCGCCGGAGTCCAGGGCGCGGCGCTCAGGCCGGAGGGTTCAGGCCGGAGGGTTCAGGCCTGCTCCGGCGCCTCGCCGCGCAGCGCCAGCTCCTCCTCGCGCATGCGGAACTTCTGGACCTTGCCGCTGGCGGTCGCCGGGAAGGCCTCGACGAAGCGGATCGAGCGCGGGATCTTGTAGGTCGCGATGCGTCCGCGGCACAGCTCGCGCAGCGCCTCCGCATCGGTCTCGGCGCCCGGCCTCAGGCGGATCCAGGCGCAGACCTCCTCGCCGTAGCGCTCGTCGGGCAGGCCGAAGACGTAGGCCTCGGCGACCGGCGCCAGGGTCAGCAGGAACTCCTCGATCTCGCGCGGGTAGACGTTCTCGCCGCCGCGGATGATCGTGTCCTTGAGCCGGCCGACGATCTGCACGTAGCCGCGCCCGTCCATCACGGCGAGGTCGCCGGAGTGCATCCAGCCCTCCGCGTCGATCGCCTCGGCCGTCGCCTCGGGGCGCTGCCAGTAGCCGCGCATCACCGAGTAGCCGCGCACGCAGAGCTCGCCGCGCTGGCCGCGCTCGACGGTCCGGCCGGTCACCGGATCGACGACCTTGGCCTCGAGGTGCGGCTGGATCGCGCCGACCGTCGAGATCCGTGTCTCCAGGTCGTCACTGCTCAGCGACTGGAAGGAGATCGGCGAGGTCTCGGTCATGCCGTAGACCACGGTGATCTGGCGCATGTGCATGCGCTCGACCGCGTCGGTCATGGTCTTGAGCGGGCAGGGTGCCGCCCCCATGCAGCCGGTCCTGAGCGTCGACAGGTCGTGGCGGCCGAACTCGGGATGGCCCTGCAGCGCGATGAACATCATCGGCACGCCGTAGAGCGCGGTGCAGCGCTCGGCGGCGATGGCGGCGAGCGTCTCGATCGGATCGAAGGACTCGCCGGGCAGCACCAGGGCGCTGCCGTGGACGAGGGCCGCCAGCCCGCCGAGCACCACGCCGAAGCAGTGGAAGAAGGGTACCGGCAGGCAGATCCGGTCCTTCGGCCCGAGGTGCTGGCGCAGGCCGACGAAGTAGCCGTTGTTGAGGATGTTGCGGTGGGTCAGCAGGGCGCCCTTCGGCCGGCCCGTGGTGCCCGAGGTGTACTGCAGGCTGCAGGGATCGTCGGCCGCGACGGCGGCCTCGGCGGCGCGGACTGCCGCCGGGTCCGCGTCGCGGTCCAGGAAGCCGGTCCAGCTCTCCATGCCCTCGGGCGCATCGTCGCCGAAGACGACGACCGTCTCCAGGGCCGGCAGGCGCGGCCGGACCGCCGCGACGGCCGCGGTGAAGGAGAAGCTGCGGAAGCCGGGCGCCGCGAACAGCAGCCGGGCACCCGAGTCCTCCAGGATGTAGGCCAGCTCCTCGTTGCGGAACGCCGGATTGACCGTGACCACGATGGCGCCGATGCGCACGGCGCCGTGGTGGGCGATCAGCCACTCGATCCGGTTGGCGCTCCAGATCGCGACCCGGTCGCCGGGCCGGATGCCCCGCGCCAGCAGCGCCCCCGCCACCAGGTCGGCCGCGAGGTCGAGGCCGGCGTAGCTCAGGGCCTGCCGCTGGAAGACGCTGACGATCGCGTCGCGCCCGCCGTGGCGCTCGGTGGTCAGGCGCAGCGCCTGCCCGATCGTCGTGTCGAGCAGCGGGCCGTCGCTCGGGCCGGCGACGCAGGATGGCGCCGGCGGCTTCCGGTCGGGCTCGGTGCCGGGCGTCGTCGCAGGCGTCATGTCCCCTTCCCTGCCTGCGTCAGCCGACGGCGCGGCGTTCCGGCGCACCGGCCGCCGCCGGCTGCTCCAGCTCGGCGAGGTAGCGCTCCAGGGCCCCGCCCTCGGGGTCGGCGAGGGCTGCGGTCCGGGCCCGCGCCAGACCTGCCGCGTCCTGGCGGCCGGCGGCGATCGCCGGCTCGACCAGGCCGGCGAGCAGCCGGTCGAAGCTCTCCAGGCCGCGGCGGTAGGTGTCGCTGTAGCCCTTGACCAGGTCGGCGGTCCGCGCGGCCTCGACGCCGAAGGCGTAGTCGAGCTCCGCCGCGGCCGTCGTCGCCGCCAGCCAGCGCCCGGTCACCGCGCTCTCCTGCGCCCAGCGCCAGGAGCCGCGCCGCAGGCCGCGCAGCCGGGCGACCAGGCGCAGCAGCAGGAAGCCCGTCACCGTGTCGCTGCGCAGCGGCAGGCCGAGATGGAAGCGCCGTTCCAGCCCGCGCCGCCGCAGCGCCGCCAGGAAGCGCTCGGCGAGGCCGACCGGCAGCAGGGCGCAGAGCTCCTCCGGGCCGGGCTTGAAGAAGTCGGTGATGCGGAGCGGCTGCTCGCCGGACCTGCTCTCGCGGCGCAGGGTGGCGTAGCGCTCGGGCCGCGACTTCAGGTCGGCGACCCGGATCACGTCCTCGTAGGTCATGCGCAGCGCCAGGAAGCGACAGGCCTCGTTGGTCAGCAGCCAGCCGCGGTCGGCGCCGCCGAGCCGGCGGTCGAGCGCCAGGATCTCCCGGCAGCGCGCCAGGTAGGCCTCGGCGTGGCGGCGGTCCTGGTAGTCGCGGCAGCGCGCCAGGCCCTGGCCGACGACGTAGCGGGTCTCGACCGGGAAGTCCTCGGGCGCCGTCGCGGGTCCGCTCGGTTCCGGATCGGCGCCGGCCGTCGCCGGCGGCTCGCCCCGCGCCGCCTCGAAGCCGAGGGCGAAGCCCTTCAGGCTGGCCTCGACGCCGCGGCCACCGGCGCGGATCGCCGCCTCGAAGGTCTCGCGGCCGGCCGGCAGCGCGCCGGCCCCGGCGAGCGCGCCCAGCAGCACGGCGCTGATCACCGTGCCGGCCGCTTCGGTCGCGCGCGCCATGTCGAAGACGACGGCCCGGCGCGCCAGCTCGTGGACCGCCTTCAGCGCCCGGCCGTCGTCGAAGCGGCCGTCGCCGGGGGCGATCTTCTCCGCGGTCGCGTAGATCCGGTGGCTGGAGGCGATCAGCGTCGTGCGCTCGGGCGTGACGTAGCCGTTCTGCACGCCGCGGGCGGCCTCGATCAGCTCGGAGGCCAGCATGACGTCGACCTCGCCGGGCACCGGGGTCAGGGCGAAGACCGGCCGGCGCCGGCCGAGCTCGGCGAGCGGCACGCTGCAGTACTCGATGTAGTAGGTCGTGGCGCCGGTGCGCTGGGCGACGCCGGGGATCGAGGTCGTCTGGCAGAGGTAGCCGGCATCGCGCAGCACCGCGGCGACCCAGTCGGCCAGCACGCCGCCGCCCTCGCCGCCGAGCGCGGCGATCAGGATCGCGACGTTGCGCGGGCTCCCGGCGGTCATGCGCCGGCCTTCGCCCCGGGCTGCAGCCAGGCGATCGTGCGCCGCCGCAGGCGTGCGAGCAGGCGCTCCGGCCAGCCGGCGTTCTGCACGATCTCCAGCCTGTGGAACGAGGGGCAGAGCACCGCCGCCTCGGCGACCTCGCCGCAGTTGCCGCAGCCGACGCAGCCGTCGGTGACGTGGGCGACCGGGGCGCGGCGCAGCGGATCGCCGGTCGACCTGACCGTCAGGGTCGGGCAGCCCGACAGGCGGATGCAGGAATGGTCGCCGGTGCAGGTCGTCTCGTCGACGCCGAAGCGGGTGCGCACGACCCGCTCGCCGGCCTTCAGCCTTTTCGCCGTCGCCGGCTTCTCGCGGCGCTGCCGCGCCAGCATGCACTCGCCGTCGGCGATGATCACGCGCAGGCCCTTGCCGCGGGCGAGCACCGCCTCCTTGAGGGCGGTCACCATGCGCCCGACGCGGTAGCTGTCGACCGTGCGGATCCAGTCGACGCCGACGCCCTTCAGCGCCGCCTCGATGTCCATGCCGCTGGCCTGGTCGCGCGAGTTGCTGCCGGTCGAGGGGATGTGCTGGTGGCCGGTCGCCGAGGAGTAGCCGTTCTTGAGGATCAGCAGCACGCCCTCGTCCCTGTTGAAGACGTGGTTGGCGATGCCGGTGGTCAGGCCCTGATGCCAGAAGCCGCCGTCGCCCATGATCGAGACCACCGGGTTCCGCATCATCGACGACAGGCCGGTCGAGGAGGCCAGGCCGAGGCCGTAGCCGAGGATCGTGTTGCCGACCTTGAAGGGCTCCAGCGTCGCGAAGGAGTGGCAGCCGATGTCGGCGCTGACGTGGACCGGGCCGACCCGCTCCTGGACCAGCTTGATGGCGCTGAACACCGGCCGTTCCGGGCAGCCGGTGCAGAAGCCGGGCGGCCGCGTCGGCACCGGCGCGCCGAGGACCTCCAGGGCCTGCCGGCGGCTCTCCTCGACGGCGCGCACCCGCGCCGCCGCGGCGCCGGCCGGCACCGCCGTGCTTCGCGCCTTCGCGAAGAATTTCGCCAGGCCGTCGAGCAGCACCGCGCCGACGTACTCGCCGGCCATCGGCAGGCAGTCCTTGCCGTGCACCCGGGTCGCCAGCTCGGCGTCGGACAGCAGCGCCTTGACCGCCGTCTCGATGAAGTTCGGCTGGCCCTCCTCGACGACCAGCACGGCCTTGCGGCTGCAGCAGAAGTCGGCGACCTCGTCCGGCACCAGGGGATAGACGCAGTTGAGCACCAGCAGCGGGATGCGGCTGTTGCCGAAGGCGTCGGCCAGGCCCAGGGCGCGCAGCGCGGCGATCACGTTGTTGTACATGCCGCCCTGCAGGATCAGGCCGAGCTCCTGAGCCTCGGCCTCGCCGGCGAAGACCTCGTTGAGGCCGCGCTCGGCGATGAACCTCTGGGCCGCCGGCCAGCGGACCTCGGTCTTCAGCTTCTCCTGCACGTAGGTCGCCGGCGGCAGCGAGATGCGGTCCTTGTCGAACACCGGGCCGGGCAGCAGGTCGCGGGTCGAGAAGCGCGGCGCCCGGTTGTCCCTGGCCTCGAAGCGCCCGGTCATGTGGCAAGCGCGGATCCTCAGCTCCATCATGACCGGCGTGCTGCTGGCCTCGGACAGCTCGAAGGCCTGCTCGACCAGGTCGACGATCTTCTGCAGGTCGGGCCGCGGGTCGAGCAGCCAGAACTGCGACTTCATGGCGACCGCGTGGCTGCGCTCCTGGATGATCGAGGAGCCCTCGCCGTAGTCCTCGCCGACGACGATCAGCGCGCCGCCGGTGACGCCCGGCGAGCTGAGGTTCGACAGCGCGTCCGAGGCGACGTTGGTGCCGACGATCGACTTGAAGGTGACGGCGCCGCGGATCGGGTAGTTGATCGAGGCGCTCAGCATCGAGGCGGCACCGGCCTCGTTGGCGCAGGTCTCCAGGTGGATGCCGAGCCGGGCCAGCAGGTCCTGGGCGTCGCTCAGCACGTCGACCAGCGCCGAGACCGGCGCGCCCTGGTAGCCGCCGACGTAAGACACGCCGGACTGCAGCAGCGCCTTGGTCACGGCCAGGATGCCCTCGCCCTCGAAGGTCTCGCCGGCGCCGATCTCCAGCTGCCTGACCTCTTCGGCGAAGGACCGCTCGGGCATGGCCGCTCTCCCCCTGCCGCCGCCCCGGCCTATTGCTTGGCCAGGCGCTGCTTCAGCCGCTCGAGCGAGACCACCGCGCGCTGGTGCTTGACCTCCGCCAGGACCGTGTCGCCGTGGCGCACCGTCCCGGAGAAGCCGACGCGGCGTTCCGACGCCTCGGTCACCGCGACCCCGATGCGGACCTCGGCGCCGAGCGGAGCCGAGGCCAGGTGATCGATCTCGACGCGCACGCCGACGCTGTCCCAGCCCGGCTCGAGGCCCGTCAGCAGCAGGTCGCGGCAGGCCATCTCGACGTCGGCGACGATCGCCGGAGTCGCGTAGACGCGCAGCTCAGGCCCCATGAAGCTGACCGCGCGCCGGTCGTCGACCACGACGCTCCGCGTCTCCTTCGCCCCGACCTCGATCATGCCGCCGCCGCCTCCCTCCGGGTCTTCTCGTTTCGAGGCGAAGTATGCGGATGGCGGTTCACCTATGCAAGTGCGAGCCAGCTTCATTCGAACTTCGCGTCGAAACGCCCGGTTTTCCCACCGAGTTACCGCAAGCGGAGGCGAGACCGGTGAGGCGGCCCCGGCGTCGCGCTTCCCTTGCCGTCCGCGACAGGAGAGGGGGATCGCCGGCACGGCCGGCCGCTCCTGCCCGGCCGCGCCTGCCCGCCGGAGATGCGCCGGTCGTCGGCGCCGCCGCATCGGATTGAACTTGCTAATTTGAACTATTATGCTCGGCCGACCAGTCTCGATGTACAGCGGGGGGCGTTCCATGAGCGGGTCCGAGAGCCAGAACACCACGCCGGCGGCGGTCGCCGCCTGGACCGCCGGAGCACCGGCGCCGGCCGGCGACTACCGGGCCGACGCGGCCGGCTTCTCGGGCTTCTGGCTCGAGGGGCTGGCGCTGCTCGACGGCCTGCCGGCGAAGCGCGACCGCTCGGCCGAGCAGCAGCGCCTGGCCGAGAGCCTGCTCGAGACGGCGCGCGCCGCCCGGCGCCGCTTCCTCGCCGCCCACGGCGCGGCGCTCTACCGGTCGCTCACCGACGGCCTGACGCGCCACCGCCGGGTCGAGGCGCTGGCCGAGGCCGCCGCCGAGGCGGTGCCGGGGCTGGCGCCGACCCGGGCGCGGATCGAGGCCGAGGACCGCTTTCCGCAGAAGCACAAGGACGGCCACGAGATCGACCAGGGCCTGCTGTTCAACGCCTTCCTCGCCGATCCCGACTGCGGCCTGCATCTCTGCCACGCCATGCTGCTGCCGCGCGCCGAGGCGCTGGCGCTGGCGCCGCGCCTGGAGCGCGAGGAGCGGATCGACCTCGGCACCGCGGTCTACGAGCGCAAGGGCGCAGTCTCGACCGTCTACATGAAGAACCCGCGCTTCCTGAACGCCGAGGACGAGAGCACGGTCCACCAGGTCGAGACCGCCGTCGACCTGGCGCTGCTCGACCCCCGGACCTCGATCTGCGTGCTGCGCGGCGCCACCATCGAAGGCGGCAAGTACGACGGCCGCAACGTCTTCTGCACCGGCATCAACCTGACCCGGCTCTACTACGGCCAGATCCCCTATCTCTGGTACCTCGTGCGCGAGATGGGCTTCATCAACAAGATCTACCGGGGTCTGGCGCACGAGGCGGTCTCGCCCGACGAGGAGACCGGCGACACGCTGGAGAAGCCCTGGGTCTCGCTGGTCGAGAAGTTCGCGATCGGCGGCGGCTGCCAGTACCTGCTGGTCACCGACTACATCATCGGCGCCGAGGACGGCTACATGACCCTGCCGGCGCGCAAGGAGGGCATCATCCCGGGTGCCGCCAACCTGCGCCTGCAGCGCTTCGTCGGCGACCGGCTGGCGCGGCGCCTGGTGATGTACGACCAGCGGCTCGACTTCGACAGCCCGGACGGGCGGCGGGTCTGCGACGAGGTCGTGCCGGCCGGGCAGCTGGAGGCGACGCTGGACGAGGTCACGACCCGCCTGACCACCTCGGGGGTGGTCAGCGCCGCGGCCAACCGCCGGGCTTTCCGCATCGCCGACGAGCCGCTCGGGAAGTTTCGCGCCTTCATGGCGGTCTATGCCCGCGAGCAGGCCTTCTGCCACTTCTCGCCGGCGCTGATCAGCAACCTCGAGCGCTTCTGGAACGCCCAGAACCGCGCCGCCTGAGCGAAGGCCCGGCCGGGCATCTGTCGGGTCCGTTTCCCGCCAGCCGCCGCCCCGGGGAGCGTGCTAGCCAAGCAGCTCCACGAGCAAGGGGGCGGCCGCCATGGCCTCGCTGCGCAAGGAGATCCGGGTCGCCGGTCCGGCCGGGGCGGTCTGGGACGCGGTGCGCGACGTCGGGGCGCTGCACGAGCGGCTGGTGCCGGGCTTCGTCGTCGACACGCGGCTGGAGGAGGGCTCGCGCCTTGTCACTTTCGCCGGCGGCCTGGTGGTCCGCGAGCTGATCGTCGACCTCGACGAGGCGGCGCGGCGCCTCGTCTGGGCGGCGGTCGGCGGTCGCCTGAGCCACCACAACGCCTCGCTCCAGGTCTTCGAGGTCGGGCCCGGCGAGAGCCGGCTGGTCTGGGTCGCCGACTTCCTGCCCGACGGCCTCGCCGGGACCGTCGATGGCCTGATGGAGCAGGCCGCGGCCGCCATGCGGCGGGCCTTCGGCGCGCCTCCCGGCTGACCGGCGGGCCGTCACGACCTCGACTTGTGCTCCGGCTTGCCCCGGCGCTTGCCGGAGGCCAGCTCCTCGAGCTCCTGCTCGCTCATCGACTCGTACATCGACTTCGAGGCGCCCTTGAGCGCGCCGACCTCGGTCTCGCCGCGCTTGGCGGCGAGCGCCGCGCCGGCGGCCTTCTGCTGGGACTGGGACTTGGCGGGCATGATCGCTTTCTCCATCGGGCCCCGCACCCTCCGACAAGCCAGGGAACGCCCGGCCGGCGCAGCGGTTCGCCGGCCGAGATGGTCGGCGCCTTCGGCCTTCAACAGCAGCGGCAAAAGGCGCTACAAGGGCGGCGGCGGCCGGAGCTGGCCGGAGGGGCGAGGACGCAGGCCTTTGCACAGGGAGGAGACGACGCCCGATTCGTCGCGGCGGATCGCGGCGCCGACCGACGATCCCGACGATCCGGCGCGCTACTGGTCGACTCCCGACTTCGAGGTCATGGTCGAGGAGCGGCTCCGGCGCCTGCTCGCCTATTGGCGCTCGAAGTGCCTGGACGGCCGATGGCCGACGCGCCAGGCGATCGATCCGCTCGATCTCGGCTGGGCGCTCGACCGCATCTACCTGGCCGATCGGGTGCCGCCGCCGGCGGTCTGGCGCTATCGCCTGGCCGGCGCGAGGATCGAGGAGATCTTCAAGGGCCGCTCGATGCGCGGCGCGCTCCTGACCGAGCTGATGGCCCCCGACAAGGCGTGCCTGGTGATCCAGCGCTGGCAGCCGCTGATCGACGGGGGCTGCGCCGTCTACATGCATGGCCTGATCTACCGCGCCAACGACCGCTTCCCGGTCGGCGGCCGCCTGCTGCTGCCGCTGGGCGACGGCGAATCGGACGAGGTCGTCGGCCTGATCGGCATCACCGACATCGAGTGGCGGACGCCGGCCTCGGGCAGCCCGGCTCCCGAGCTGGACATCCACTACATGCCCCTGCGAGGTTGCTGACAGCGGCCGGGACGGCGGGCGGGGCACCCCTGCGCCGACTGCCCCTTGAGCAGAGTGCCCGCCTGCTGCCATGTTCCTGCGGGAACGATCCTGCACCGCCGGGCCCGCTTCACGGGCCCGGACATTCTGGACCACTGTCTTTCCGTCGGCCGTTTCCGTGCGCGCCGGCGCGATTGCGATGTCTGTCTTGTTGAAAGGGCGCCGATGCTCAACCTACAGTCGGATTGTCTGCCGACGCGTCCGGTTTCCGGATGTGGCGGGGAGGCTCCAGGCCTCCTGCGGCACGATACGGGAGCCGAGAGATGTCGTCGTCCTTACGCCTGAGCGGTCTCGGCCGTGACGGCAACCGCCTGTTCTTCCGCCGCTTCGTCAAGGATCCGCTGCGCACCGGCGCACAGATCCCGAGCAGCGCCGCCCTGGCACGGGCCATGGTGCGGACCCTCGACCCGGCGCGGCCCGGCGGCGTCGTCGAGCTCGGCCCCGGCACCGGCGTCGTCACCCACGCCCTGATCGAGCGCGGCTTCGCGCCGGACCGCATCGTCGCGCTGGAGATCGCGCCGGAGTTCGCCAGCTTCCTGCGCAGCGCCTTCCCCGGCCTGCTGGTCCGCCTGGACAGCGCCTTCGAGCTGGAGCGCCACCTCGCCGACCTGCCCTTCGAGGGCGTCCAGGCGGTCGTCTCCAGCCTGCCGCTGCTGACCCAGCCGGTCGCACTGCGCCAGGGACTGTTGCGCACGGCGCTCTTCGACCGGCATGCGCCGGCCGCGGAGTTCATCCAGTTCACCTACTTCTTCCGCCCGCCGGTGACCGACCTCGGCCCCAGCGTCGTCGTCGACCGGACGGCCTTCGTGCCCTGGAACGTCTATCCGGCGACGGTCTGGCGCTACAGGCGGGCGTCAGGCTGATCCCGGCAGCGAGCGCTCGGGCGGCCCCTCGTGGGCCGTCCCGAACAGCCAGTCGCGCATCAGCCGGGCCTCGGGCCGTGGCGGCCGCCCCGTGGCATGACCAGCTGGAAGACGGCCTCGGCCGGCAGCTGGGTCGGGACGGGTGCGACCAGCGAGCCTTCCGCCAGGTGGGCCTCGACCAGGCTGTGGCGTCGCGCTCGGCCAGACGGTGCAGCATCTCAACCTCGGCGGCGGCTTCGCCATCCCCGACCTGCGCGGTGCCGCGCACGCGCCCCAGGACGAACTCTTCCTGGCCGAGGCCGATCCCGACGCCGTGGCCGAGGTCGTGGTGCCGGCGATCCAGGCGGCGCTCGGCCAGCAGGTCGAGCTGCTGTTCGAGCCCGGGCGCAGCCTGGTCGGCGAGGCGGCGGTGCTGCTGGCGCGGGTCGAGGGCGCCAAGCATCGGGCCGGGCGCGACTGGCTGATCCTCGACGCCGGCTACAACGTGCTGATCGAGAGCCTGGCCAACAAATGGTACTACCACGCGGTCACGGCGAACCGCCTGGACGAGTCCGGGCAGGCGGCCTTCCGGCTGGTCGGCCCGCTGTGCGACAGCGGCGACGCCTTCCACGACGTCGAGGGCGAGGCGCTGCTGCAGTCGCTGCTCGCCGCGGGCACGGCGCTGGCCGGCCAGCGCGCGGTGCTGGAGAAGGCCCTGCTGCGCCTGCCGCCGGAGCGGCGGCTCGCCGCCGGCACGGGCGTCGGCGACCTGATCGCCTTCCTCGACGTCGGTGCCTACAGCTACGATCAGCTGACCGCCAACAACGGCCGGCTGCGACCCGAGGTGGGGCTGCTGGGCCCGGACGGCGGCTACGAGCTGATGCGCCGGCGCGACAGCCTGCCGGACCTGCTGTTCAACGAGCTGCTGTAAGAAGGATGCGGGCGGCGATGGGCGAGACGGGCTACGACCTGGTGATCCGCAGCGGTACCCTGGCGACCGCGGGCGAGAGCTTCGTCGCCGACCTGGCGATCGCCGGCGGGCGTATCGCCGCGATCGGCGAGAACCTGCCGCCGGGCCGCGACGAGATCGACGCGTGCGGCCTGCTGGTGCTGCCCGGCGGCGTCGACGCGCACTGCCATGTCGACGAGCCGCCCTATGCCGGCGCCCGTCACGCCGACGACTTCCGCAGCGCCAGCCGCGCCGCCGCCTGCGGCGGCACGACGACGATCCTGCCCTTCGCCAACCAGGTGCCCGACCGGCCGCTGCGCCAGTCGCTGGAGGACTACCACCGGCGCGCCGAGGGCCGCTCGCTGATCGACTACGCCTTCCACCTGATCATCCGCCAGCCGACCGCCTCGGTGGTCGGCCAGGAGCTGCCGTCGCTGATCGCCGAGGGCTACACCTCCTTCAAGGTCTTCATGACCTACCCCGGCTACATGCTCGAGGACGAGCCGATCCTGGAGCTGCTCGACCTGACCCGGCGTGAGGGCGCGCTGCTGATGGTCCATGCCGAGAACGGCCACTGCGTGCACTGGATGACCGAGCGGCTGGAGCGCGCCGGCGACGTCGGGCTCGGCGCCCACGGCCGCGCCGCGCCGCCGGCCGTCGAGCGCGAGGCGACGCACCGGGCGATCGCGCTGGCCGAGGTCGCCGGCGCCCGGGTGCTGCTGGTCCACGTCTCCTCGGCCCAGGCCCTGGAGCAGATCCGCTGGGCCCAGGACCGGGGCCTGCCGGTGCTGGCCGAGACCTGCCCGCAGTACCTGTTCCTCGGCCAGGCCGACCTGGAGCGGCCGGGCTGGGAGGCCGCCAAGTTCATCTGCTCGCCGCCGCCGCGGGGTCCGCAGGACGCCGACGCGCTGTGGCGCGGCATCGCCCAGGGCGCCTTCCAGCTGGTCTCGTCCGACCACTGCGCCTACCGCCTCGACGGCCGGGAGGGCAAGCGTGCCCACGGCGACGAGCTGCACTTCCGCAAGGTCGCCAACGGCGTGCCCGGCATCGAGACCCGGCTGCCGCTGCTGTTCCACGAGGGCGTCGGCAAGGGCCGCCTGACCCTGCAGCAGTTCGTCGCCGCGACCTCGACCAACCCGGCGCGGATCTACGGCCTCTACCCGCGCAAGGGCGGCCTCGCGATCGGTGGCGACGCCGACATCGCGATCTGGGACCCGGCGAAGCGCGTCACGATCCGCCACGCCGAGCTGCACGACGCCTGCGACTACACGCCCTACGAGGGCCGCGAGCTCGAGGGCTGGCCGGTCGTCACCCTGTCGCGCGGCGAGCGGATCTGGGACCGCGGCCGGGTCAGCGAGGCCTACGGACGCGGCCGCTTCCTGCCTTGCGACCGGCTCGGGCCTCCGTCTTCGTGAATGCCTCGTGCGGCGGCGTGCGAAGAGCCTGACCGAGGTCGTCGAGCGGGGCCTGTGCGCCGGCTGCGGCGCCTGCTCGGCCTCGCCGTCGCCGGCCAGCCGGTGCCGCGGACCCATGGCCTCGGCCTGCTGCGCGCCGCCTGGGCGGGGCGGGGCCGGCTGCTGCGCGCGCTCGCCGGCACGATCAGGCCGGTGCGCCGCGGCCGCACCCGGGAGCCGCGGCCGGTGGCGGGCTGAGCGCCGCTACTGCGGGAAGACCTCGTCCCAGCGGCAGGGCAGGGGCTTCGGGCTCTGCATCAGCGCGCGCGCCTTTGTCCTCTGCAGCTCGTTCAGGCCGGACCAGAGCTCCTTGGCGTCTTCCGCCGCATCGCTCGAGCCCTGGCCCTCGGCGACCTTCAGCCAGGTGTAGGAGAGCGGCAGGTTGGTCGGGCGGTCCGAGATCTTCTCGGCGATCCGCCGCATCAGGCGCACGCCCTGGACGACGTTGCCGGAGTAGATCTGGCCGAGCTTCTGGGAGGCCGGCGCGTAGCCCTGGCCTGCGGCCTTGCACAGCCAGTCGGTCGCCGCGCGGGTGTCGTAGAAGCCCTGGCGGTCGCCGATCGAGCAGCACAGCGCCTGGCCGACCTCGAACTCGGCCTCGGCCTTGCCGGCGCGCGCCGCGTCGATGTGCTTCTCGTAGACGACCTTGTCCTTGGTGATGTTGGCGCCTTCCATCGCGGCGCCGACGCAGCCGCCGAGCGCCAGCAGCAGCAGGCAGCAGCCGAGCCTGTAGATCCCCGTGAGCGTCATCCTCGTGCCTCTCCCCCGGACCGCCGGCGCAGCTCGGGCCGGCTACATCTTCTTGTTCACCCGGCCCTGTGCCGTCCGATAGAAGTCGTAGAGCGCAAGGCCCACGCCGATCAAGACGACGACGATCAGGTCGACCTGCGGCACGAAGGCGACCAGGATGCCCATGAAGGCGATGAACGAAACGATGGCGAGCAGCGCCAGCACCTTGTCGAGCGGGGTCATGCCAGTTTCGCCTCCCGGGTCGTTGTCGATGCGTCGTCGGCCGTCAGGCTGCGCTGCAGCCAGGCCGCGGTCCTGAGCAGCCGCTCGTCCTCGCCCTTGCGGCCGACCAGCTGCACGCCCAGCGGCATGCCGTTCTCGCCGGCGAGCAGCGGCAGGGTCACCGCCGGCAGGCCGAGCAGGGTCCAGAGCGCGTTGAACGCCGGCTTGCCGGTGATCGCCAGGTCGCGCGGCGCCTCGCCCGGCGCCGCCGGCGTCAGGATGGCGTCGTAGCGCTCGAACAGGCGGTCCAGGCCGTCGCGCAGCACGGCGGCCCAGTCCTTGGCGTTGAGGAACTCGATCGCCGAGAGCGCCCGGCCCTGCTCGACGGCCTGCCGCAGCACCGGGCTCATCAGCTCGCCGTGGCGGTCGAGGTAGTGGCCGTAGTTGCGTGCGATGCCGACGTGCTGCAGGCGCAGCTGCGCCTCGATGCCCTCGGCGAACTCCTCGGGCAGCTCGACCTCGTCGCAGATGCCCTCGCCGTCCGGCCCCGTGCCGCCGATCTCGCCCAGCGCCCCGGCCAGCTCGGCGAAGGCCTCGACCGTGTCGGCGGCGGCCTGGTCCCAGGTCGGCCCCCTGACGAAGGCGAAGAGCGGCTGATAGGGCGGCATTTCGCCGCAGGCCGAGAGCAGCGGCAGGGCGGCGAGCGGCCGGGTGTCCGGATCGCCCTCGTCGTGGCCCTGCAGCCCCTCCGCCAGCAGGGCGGCGCCTTCCAGGTCGCGGGCGAAGGTGCCCAGGGTGTCGAGCTCCCGGCACTGGGTCAGCACGCCGCTGCGCGGGATCAGCCCGAAGCTGGGCTTGAAGCCGACGATGCCGCAGAAGGCCGCCGGGCGGATCACCGAGCCGGCGGTCTGCGTGCCGACCGCGAGCGGCGCCATGCCGGCGGCGACGGCGGCCGCCGAGCCCTGGGACGAGCCGCCGGGCGTGCGTTCCAGGTCGTGCGGGTTGCGCGTCGGGCCAGGGGCGAAGTAGGCGAGCTCGGTCGTCACGGTCTTGCCGAAGATCAGCGCCCCGGCCTGGCGCAGGCGCGAGACCGCCACGGCGTCCTCTTCCGGGCGCCGCCCCTTGTCGACCGCCGTGCCGTTCTCGGTCGGCATGTCGGCGGTGTCGATGGTGTCCTTGAGCGCGACCGGCAGGCCGTGCAGCCGGCCGAGCGGCCGTCCCGACTTGCGGTGCTCGTCGAGCCGGCGCGCCTGCGCCCGGACGTGTTCCGGGTCCAGGAAGGCGAAGGCCCGGACCTCGGGCTCGACGGCCTCGCAGCGGGCCAGGAAGCCCTCGGCGACCTCGAGCGCCGAGAGCGCGCCGGCGGCCAGCCGGTCGCGCAGCTCGACGACGGGAAGTCTGGTCACGTCGGTCATCATGCGCCGTCCATCATCGTCTAGTGCCCGTAGACCAGTGCCGGCAGCCAGAAAGCGATGCCGGGGAAGAGGTAGAGGATGGCCATCGAGATCACGACCATGAACAGGAACGGCATGCAGCCCCGGAAGATCTGCACCAGCTGGACCTCCGGTGGCGCGATGCCCTTCAGGTAGTAGGCCGACATCGCCATGGGCGGCGTCAGGAACGAAGTCTGCAGGTTGAGCGCGATCAGGATACCGAAGAACAGCGGATCGATGCCGAAGTGCGGCAGCAGCGGCAGGAAGATCGGCACGAAGATGATGATGATCTCCGACCACTCGAGCGGCCAGCCGAGCAGGAAGATGATGATCTGCGCCATGATCAGGAAGGCCAGCGGCGAGATGTCCAGGCCGCGCACGAAATCACCGATCAGCTGCTCGCCGCCCAGGTAGGAGAACACCGAGGCGAAGGTCCAGGAGCCGACGAACAGCCAGCAGACCATCGCCGAGGTGCGCACCGTCAGGTAGACCGACTCGCGCAGCCGGTCCCAGGTCAGGGCGCGGTAGACGACCGCCAGGATCAGACCGCCGAGGGCGCCGACCGCGGCCGCCTCCGAGGGGGTGGCGAGGCCGAACAGGATGGCGCCGAGCACCGAGAGGATCAGCACGGCGAGAGGCGCGAAGGAGGTCGCCAGCATCAGCAGCAGGCGGCCGGTGGAGATCTCCTCCATGTCCTCCTTGCGCAGCGGCGGCGCGACCTTCGGATTGAGCCAGGCGCGGCCGACGACGTAGAGGATGTAAAGCCCGGCGAGCAGCAGGCCGGGCAGCATGGCGCCGGCGTAGAGCTGGACGATCGAGACGCCGGAGGTCGCGGCGTAGACGATCAGCATGATCGAGGGCGGGATCAGGATGCCCAGCGTGCCGCCGGCGCAGATCACGCCCGACGCGAAGCTGGCGTCGTAGCGCGCCTTCAGCATCGCCGGGAAGGCGAGCAGGCCCATCAGCGTGACCACGGCGCCGACGATGCCGGTCGCGGTCGCGAAGAGCGCGCAGGTCACCAGGGCGGCGACGGCCATCGAGCCCGGCACGCGCCGCGCCGCGATCTGCAGGGTCGAGAACAGCCGCGAGACGATGTTGGCGCGTTCGACGATGTAGCCCATGAAGAGGAACAGGGGCACCGCGGTCAGCACGTCGTTCGACATGACCGAATAGGTCTGGTTGACCAGCAGGTCGAAGATCCGGTTGTCGAAGATCGTGTGCATGCGCGCCGGATCGTAATAGGCGTAGTAGCCGAAGCCGACGCCGAGCGCCATCAGGGTGAAGCAGATCGGGAAGCCGAGCAGGATGATGCAGATGAAGATGCCGAGCATGAAGACGGCGATCTGGGGATCGGTCATCGCTCAGCTCCTCCGCTCGGGCTGCTCGGGCCGCACGATGTCGATGGCCTCGCTGCCGTGGCTGAGCACCTTCGCCACGTCGCCTTCCTTGAGCAGCTTCTCCATCTCCTCGACGTCCTCCTCGCGCTCGGGCCAGTAGCCGTTCTTGAGACACAGCAGACAGCGGCAGACCTGGGCGGTGCCCTGGATGAACAGCAGCGCGGCGGCGGCGACCATGATGAACTTGAAGTGGAAGATCGGCACGCCGGCCGGGCTCATCACGCTGACCTCGAGGTAGCGGTAGGAGCGGGAGGCGTACTTCCAGCCGGTGACGACCAGGGCCGTGATGCCCGGGAAGAAGAAGATGATGTAGAGGACCAGCTCGATGCTGGCCTGCACGCGCGGGCGCAGCAGCCGGTAGACCACGTCGCCGCGCACGTGGCCGTCGCGCGACAGGGTATAGGCCCCGGCCATCATGAACAGGGTGCCGTACATCATGTACTGCAGGTCGAAGGCCCAGTTGGTCGGGTCGTTCAGCACGTAGCGCACGAAGACCTCGTAGCCGGTGCCGAAGGTCATGATCAGGATCGACCAGGCGAAGGCCTTGCCGAACCAGGCGCTGATCGTGTCGCAGATGTGGATGTAGCGTTCCATGCCGTCGCCTGCGCTCCCAGGAGTCCTGCCGGGGGAGTCATACGAGCGGCCGGGACGCCGTCGCGGCGTCCCGGCCTGTCCGGTGCTTTCCGCGCTGGAGCCTAGAAGCTCAGCTTGCCCGGCCAGTAGTGGTCGTAGGCCATCTTGTAGCCGGCCTGGTTGGTCAGCATGTAGAAGCAGACCCGCTCGGCCCAGGCCTTCTGGCTGTCGAGGACCTTCTTGAAGAAGGCGTCCCCGCTCAGCTTGCCGATGACCTCGTCCCAGGCCTTCAGCTGGGCCTCGAGGACGTCGTCCGGCGTGCGGTAGACCTTGACGCCGTCCTTGGTCATCAGCTTCTGCAGGTCCTTGGAGTAGTTGTCCATGGCGATGCCGAAGTTGGCCGTGTTGGCCGCTTCGACCGCATGCTTGACGATCGCCTGCAGGTCGGGCTCGAGGCCGTCGTAGACGTCCTTGTTGAAGATCACCTCGAAGGTCTCGGCGGCCTGGTGGAACGAGCCGAGCATGTAGACCTTGGAGACGTCCTGGGCGCCGAAGCGGCTGTCGGACGTCGGGTTGTTGTACTCGAAGGCCTCGATCACGCCGCGCTCCAGGGCCGGCACGATCTCGCCGCCCGGCAGCTGGGTGACGCTCAGGCCCATGGCCTGCATGACGTCGGTGGCCAGACCGACGGTGCGGTACTTCAGGCCCTTCATCTGGGCCGCCGAGGTGATCCGCTGCTTGAACCAGCCGAGCGGCTGCTCGGGCATCGGCATGCAGAACCAGCCGACCAGATTCAGGCCGAGGATCTTCTGCACCAGCTCGGTATAGAGCTCGTGGCCGCCGCCGTAGTTGATCCACGAGAGCATCTGCGCGCCGTCCCAGCCGTAGACCGGGCCGGTGCCGAACAGCGAGGCGGCCTTGTTCTTGCCGTACCAGTAGGCCGGCACGGTATGCGAGGCGTCGAGCACGCCGTCGTTGACGGCATCCTGCACCTGGAAGGACTTGACCACGGCGCCCGAGGGCAGCAGGTCGATCTTGAGGCGGCCGCCGGACATCGCGTCGATCCGGTCGGCGAGCTGCTTGGCCATGTCCTGGAAGATGTCCGACGACGTCCAGGACGTCTGCATCTTGAGCACGCGCGGCGACTGGGCCAGGACGGCCGGTGCGGCGAGGGCGCTGGCGGCGACGCCGGCGGAGGCGACGGCACCGGTCTTCAGGAACTTCCGACGATTCAGGCTTTTGCTTTCCACTTTCTTTCCTCCCTAGGTCGGCATTGTCGATTGCCTTGTCGTCCGCGCTTGCGGGGACGTTTTGACGAACAGTTCTATCCTGTCCGAATATGATGGTACGGGGAATCCGGTTGTCTTGGCAACGTGCGCGGGAGCCTGCGCTCCGCACCACGCCTGCTGCTTGACCGCTGCGCGGAGCCGGTGCCGCTCCCTGCCGGCACGTCGGAACGCTCGCGGGGCCATGGCCGGATCCGGTTGCAGGACCGCAGGCTCAGCCGCTGTTGCCCTGGTCGCGGTCGCGGTCGAGCACCAGCCTGATGTGGCGTCGCGCGCGTGCCGCGTCGCGCGGCAGCAGTCGATCGGGCGGCAGCCACAGCGAGGCGACGGTGCCGGCGCCGAGCCGGCTCTCGATCTCGATGTGCCCGCCGTGCATCTCGGCATAGGTCGAGGCGATGTGCAGGCCGAGCCCGGCGCCCTCGTGCTTGCGGTTCATCGCCTGCTCGATCTGCACGAAGGGCTTGAGCACGTCTGTCAGCCGGTCGGACGGGATGCCGATGCCGTAGTCGCGCACCGAGATCTTCGCCCAGCCCTCGGCCGCCATGCCGACGGTCATCACGATGTCGCGATCCTCGGGACTGAACTTCACGGCATTGCTGAGCAGGTTCAGCACGACCTGCTTGAGCAGCCGCTCGTCGCCCCTGACGTAGGGCAGGTCGGCGGCACCGTCCAGCACCAGGCGGCGGTGGTCGATGCCCAGCGAGCCGCGGATCATGCCGGCGCAGCTGTTGACCAGGCCGGCGAGCGGGAACTGTTCCTCGTCGAGCTGGACCTTGCCGGCCTCGATCTTGGCGACGTCCAGCACCTCGTTGACCATGCGCAGCAGGTGCAGGCCGCTGGCGTTGATGTCCTGCGCGTAGCCCTTGTAGGCAGGCGGCGAGATCGGGCCGAGCATCTCCTCGCCGATCATCTCCGAGAAGCCGATGACGGCGTTGAGCGGCGTGCGCAGCTCGTGGCTCATGTTGGCCAGGAACTCGGTCTTCGCCCGGCTCGCCAGCATCGCGCGCTCGCTCGCCGCGCGCTCCGCCTCGCGGGCCTGAACCCGGTCGGTCACGTCGCGGAAGGTGAAGACCGTGACCTCGCGGGTGCGGCTGCGCCGCTCGCGGGGATTGCGGCTGACCTGGATGCTGGAGCGGCCGACCTGGAGCTCCAGGATGCAGCGCCGTCCGTCCGCCCGCTCGAAGGTGATCAGTCGTCCCTGGGCGGGATCCGCCGGCTCGACGGGCTGCTGGAAAGCCTCGAAGGTCGGCAGGATGCGGGCCAGCGGCCGGCCGTGCACCTCGCTCGCCTGCAGGCCGAGGATCTCGGCCGCCGCCGAGTTGAACAGCTCGACGCGCCCCAGGCTGTCGGTGATGACGATGCCGTCGAAGCTGTCCTCGACGACCTGCGCCATCAGCGCCCGGCGGTAGGCGCCGGCCATCCGCTGCTTGAAGATCTGGATCGCCTGGCTCTCGATCTCGCGCACGCTGCGCACGCCGACGAAGAACCCGATCAGCACCAGCCAGGGCGCGATGTCGAGGCTGAGCGGCCAGGCCGCCTGGACCGCGACGCTGAGGGCGAGGCAGGCGAGGCTCGTCGCGAGCGCCGCCAGGGTCGCCCGGCGCCAGGACCAGCGGCGCGCGCCGGCCGCCGCGCCCAGCGCCAGCATCAGCAGCACGGCGACCGTGACCGCCGGTCCGCTGCGCCTCAGGGCGCGGCCCTCGACCAGCGACTCGTAGGCCAGCGCCTGCAGGGTGACCCCGGAGAGGGCCCGATAGACCGGCACGGTGACATAGTCGCCGAGATCGAGCGCGGTCGCGCCGACGATCACCTTGCGGCCGCGCACCGCTGCCGGGTCGAAACGGCCGTCCAGGATGTCGGCGACCGAGAGCCGCGGGATCGACCGCGGATCGATGCCGAAGTCGATGTAGAAGAAGGGGAAGTCCAGCCGTGCGTTGCCGGCCAGCAGGGCGCCCATCGAGGGCCGGAACGAGCGGCCGTCGAACTGGCCGATCGGGTAGCGCCGCACGGCGCCGTCGTGCGCGACGTCGACATTGACGCCGGCGACCGCCGCGCTGTTCGCGAAGATCTGCAGCGGCCGGACGTCGAGCAGCGCCGCGGAGGGCTGGCCGGCCTCGTCCTTCTGGTTGAAGGCGCCCAGGATGACCCGGCCGCCGTAGCGCCGCAGCGTTGCCGCCAGCTCCGCGTCGCCGCTCAGCGACGACATGCTGCTGAAGTCGACATCGAGGGCCACGTCGGTGGCGCCGGCCTCGAACAGGCGGTCGATCAGCCGGGCGAAGCGGTCGCGGGGCCAGGGCCAGCGGCCGGCCTGCTGGATGCTCTTGCCGTCGATCTGGACGATCACCAGGTCGCCGCTCGCCTGGCCGCGGATCAGCTCGAAGCGCCGATCCATCAGCAGGTACTCCAGGCCGTCGAGCCAGCCGGCGGCGTAGAGTCCGAGAGTCCCGGCCAGGATCAGGACGTTGAGGGCGGCGACCTGGCGCAGGCCGCGGTGGCGGCGCGGCGACCAGGGCCGGATCAGCAGCGCCGCGAGCCGGGAGAGGGAATCAAGCCGCACCGGATTCGCCTCCTCGAGGCGCGGCCGGCCCGCGCCGCTGCCATGCTCCCGGCTCGCGATCCGGCGGCGGCAAGACCGCGCGGCGACGGGCCTCAGCTCTTCTTGCCCTTGTTGTCGTTGTTGCTGTTGTTGTTGCCGTTGCCATTGCCATTGCTGCCGGCGGTATCGCTCTTGCCGTTGTTACTGCTGCTGCTGTTGTTGCTGCTGTTGCCGTTGTTTCCGGAATTGCCGTTGCCGTTGCTGCCGGCGGTGTCGCTCTTGCCGTTGTTTCCGGAATTGCCGTTGCCGTTGCTGCCGGCGGTGTCGCTCTTGCCGTTGTTTCCGGCGTTTCCGTTGCCGTTGCTGCCGGCGGTGTCGCTCTTGCCGTTGTTTCCGGCGTTTCCGTTCCCGTTGCTGCCGGCGGTGTCGCTCTTGCCGTTGCTGGCGGAGTTCCCGATCCCGTTGCTGCCGGCCGTGGCGCTCTTCCCGCTGTTGCCGGCGTTGCCGTTGCTGCTGCCGCTGTTGCCGGGCGCGTTGCCGGACAGGACGGCATTGTCCTGGGCGGGCGAGGCGAGATTGCCCGCGCTGGCGCTGCGCGCCCGGGCCGCCGCGGAGGTCGCGGCACCGTTGCCCTGGCTCGTCGAGCTCGTGGTGCCGTAGGTCGCGACGCTACGCTGCTGGCCGTAGGCATTGCCGCGCGCCGCGGTCGAGGCGGAATCCATGCGGACCAGCCCGTCGCTGGCCGCCGCGATATCGATTTCGGCGGTCACGGCCGAGCTGATCGACAGCCCCGTGGCGCTGGCCGAGGCGGTCGTATCCGTGCCGGCCGCCGTCGCGTCGTTGGAGGCTTCCTGCTGGCTCGTCCCGTCGGTCTGCTGTTGCGGGCCCGAGCCGGCCTCGACGGAGAGCGCGCCCTTGCCGTCGCCGGAGACGTGCGCCGTCTGCCCCGGCCGCACCAGGGTCGAGCGGTTGCTGCCGAAGGCGTCGACCTGGACCGCGCCTTCGACGACGTGGACGTTGGCGCCCAGGGCATCGACGCGGACGCTGAAGGTCGTGCCCTTGACGATCGCCGCCAGGAACGGCGTCTCGACCTCGAAGTAGGGGGTCTCGTGCTTCTCGACCTTGAACAGCAGCGTGCCGAGCTGCTGCAGGATGCGCACGCCGAGGCCCGCGCCGGCCGGCTCGGGCAGGCTCATCCGGCTGTCCGGCGCCACCACGATCGTGGTCGCACCGCGCACCAGGACGACCCGGCCGGTCGGCCCGGTGACCAGGCTGTCGCCGTTCTCGACGCGCGTCGTCGGGGTCAGGGCCACTGGCTGCGCGCCCGGCCGCACCACCAGGACCTCGCCGGTCTGGGTGGCGATCGTCCAGGCCTCGTCGGCCCGGACCGGCATGCCGATCAGCAGCACGGCCAGACCGAACAGCAATCCGAGCAGACGGAGCGCAGCAACGGGCCGCGCGGGTCTCGGAAGGGCGACGCTTGCGGAGCGAGAGGGCATGGACGCATTCATCGTGGCGGTTCCTGCCTGGAAAGCCGACGGTCCCATCATGCGGACCTTGCTTGAGCCGAGCAGGTTACTCCAATATCATTCATCTTCGAAGTAAAATATATTGTTAATATTGTGATATCAGTCAAATTGAAGATAATATTGTTGTGTCATGTGTGACGGAAAGGATATTGGTCGAGAAAAAGGTGCGGCGCGGCAAGAAGAAATGGCGAAAATACCGCGAGTATTAGTACGCGCAACGCGAGCGGCGGCTTTGGCTTCGCCGCTGCTGGTCGTCGCCTTGGCGCTGCCGGCCCACGCCCAGCTCGACCAGTCGGAGACCTCGAAGATCCGCGAGCGCCAGCCCGGCGCCGAGTCGCCGGAGGGTGCCACGGAGCAGCAGGAGCGGCCGCCGCCGCCGCCGCTGGCGGCGCCGATCGGGCCCACGCCACCGCTGACCGGCCCGGCGAGCGTCGTGCTCGCCGCCGTCGAGATCCAGGGCGCGACGGCCTTTCCCCCGGCCCGTCTCAACGAGCTCTACGCGAACGACCTGGCGCGCTCGCTGACGCTCGACGACATCCAGGCCCTGGCCGACCGCATCACCAGGTTCTATCGGGAGCACGGCTACCTGCTGACCCGCGTGGTCATCGAGCCCCAGGCCCTGGACAGCGGCATCCTGCGCCTGCGGGTGGTCGAGGGGGCGATCCGCAAGGTCAGCTTCGAGGGCGCCGGCAGCGAGCGGCTCGATCTCGGCGGCTACGTCGCTCCGATCGAGGCCGAGCGGCCGCTCACGCTGGCCACGCTGGAGCGGCAGCTGCTGCTGATCGGCGATCTCGACGGCATCGACGTCACCGACAGCCGGGTCCGGGCGCTCGACGAGGATCGCGGCGACTACGAGCTGATCGTCACGCTCGACGTCCAGCGCTTCGACCTGCTGACCTACCTCGACAACCGCGGCACCCACGCGATCGGGCCGCTCGAGCTCTGGACCGCGGCTGGCACGAACGGCTTCTTCGGCGGCGGCGAGCGCCTGCAGGTCGGCAGCTTCATCGTGCCGAACCAGCCCGGCGAGCTGCGCTACTACGAGCTCTCCTACACGCAGCCGCTGGGCAGCCAGGGCACCAAGCTGTCGCTGCTCGTCTCGACCAGCGACGCCACGCCGGGCGCCGAGTACAGCGGCACCGACGACCGCATCCGCAGCACCGGCGTCACCGTGAAGCTCAGCCATCCGGTGGTGCGGCGGCGCGACGAGACGCTGCGTCTCGGCCTGACCTTCGACTACCAGAACTCGACCGAGGAGAAGTTCGGCGCGACGATCGTCGACGACCGGCTGCGCGTGATCCGGCTGCGCGCCGACTACGCCGCCGGCGGCTTCCTCGACGCGACGCACTACGCCGGGCTCGAGCTCAGCCAGGGCCTGCCGGTCTTCGACGCCAGCGATCCCGGCGCGGCGACTCTGTCGCGCAGCGACGGCCGCAGCGACTTCACCAAGCTCAAGGGCTACTTCAGCCGCGACCAGCGGATCGGCGACTACATCGGCGCCCAGGTCTCGGTCGCCGGCCAGATCGCCCAGACGCCGCTGCTGTCGAGCGAGGAGTTCGGCCTGGGCGGCGGGCAGTACGGGCGTGCCTACAACTACTACGAAGTCTCCGGCGACGACGGCTTCGCGACCGCGGCCGAGCTGCGCTACGGCCAGAGCTTCGACGAGGCCTTCTGGCTGAACTCCTTCCAGGTCTACGGCTTCTACGACTGGGGCGAGGTCTGGAACGACAACGCCTCCGGCGACTATGCCCGCCAGACCCTGTCGTCGGCTGGCGCGGGCCTGCGCCTCGACCTCGTCGACCACCGCTTCTCGCTCGACCTGCAGGTGGCGCGCCCGCTGACCCGGGTGCCCTACGAGACCGGCAGCAAGTCGACCCGCTTCTTCCTCTCCGTCACCGGCCGCTTCTGAGGCGGCCCGGGGCGCGCGGGCGCTCGGGACGGAGCGAGCGGAGACGCGAACGGGCGCCGCCCGTGCCAGGCGGCGCCCGTTTCGCACGACCCGCCGGGTCGAGCCCCTGTACCCGTTTGTGCAGCGCCCCCCGAGGCGGCGGCAGAAGAGGCGGGCAGGGCTCGCTCAGGCGGCTTCGGCGTCGTCGCTCTCGTCGAGCGTGGCGTTCGCCAGCAGCTCGGCGAACTGCTTGACCAGCGCGCGCTTGCGCGGCGGCAGGCCGTGGTACAGCCGGGCCATGCGGCGCGTGCCGCGGTCCAGGGCCATCGGGTCCTGGCCGTCGCTGCCGGCGGTCGGCTGCGGCGCGTCCGGCATCAGCCGGTCCAGGGTGATGCCGAGGGCACCGGCCATCTGCAAGGCGCGCGACAGGCTGAGGCCGTTGGTGCCGACCTCATACTTCTGCACCTGCTGATAGGAGAGGCCCAGCCGCTGGGCGAGCTCGGTCTGGCTCAGTCCCAGGGACAGGCGCGCCGCGCGCAGCCGCTCTCCCACGGTCTCGTTGAAGTTCTTGTCGAGGTTGCGCAGCTCGCGCGACCCACCGCGCCCGTGCCGGCGCTCCTTGACGGCCATCTTGGCAACCGAGGTGCTCATCTCCTACCCGTCTCCCGCTTAATGGGTTCACCAACTTCCCTGACTAAAAACCAGATTTCCGGTTATCGCAACCGGAAATTTCGTTTTCTGAACCAGACACCGGCAAAAAGAGTCATCGGAGGGCGGTTCGGCCACGCTAAGTGGTTGCGTGAGACGGGCAAAGACGATACGGTCAGCCATACCCTTGGGAGTATAGAGCCCCATGCTCTTCGTCTGCCGCCGCACACTTCGCGCTTTTTCGTCCGTCTCCGATGCCGTCGCGTCGGGGAGCGACCCGAATCAGCTGATCGCAGCGGAGCCGAACGGCGAGGTCACGGAGAACGGCCTGCTCTATCTCGCCACGGACCAGGCGGGCGCCCTGCGGGTCACCGCGGATCCCCACACGGTGGTGGCCTGGAGCCTTTGCGACGCCCTGCAGATCGAGATCTGCACGGTCGAGCCTGCGCGCGAGGCGCGTGTCCGGCTTCACAGCGTCGCCTGATCCGATCAGGTCGGTCGCCTCGGCCGCTGCGACGATCACGTCGCGGGGCTACGGAAGCCCTTATTCAACCGGAAATTTCGACCACCAGTGTTAATGGTGTGTTAACACTCTAGGAGTCCAACCGCTCCGAGCGTCATGATGCAGCCTCTGGTAACCCCTTGGAGGCGTCGTCATGACCGCTACGAATCTGTTCTCCACCGCGCGCGACCTATCAAACGGCCACCGGATATGCACCGGCATGGTCAACCATGCCGAGGCCTGGGCCGAGCGCAACGGCCTCAGTCTCATCCTGCACGGCGACCTCACGGGCCTTCCAGAGGTGAACGCGAGCTACCGGCACCTCGGCTGGTTCGGCCTGATGCCGATGTTCAACCCGGCGCGCTTCGAGGGCGGCGAGGCCTTCTGGATCGAGGGGCGCGACCGGGACGGACGCTGCCTGACCGTGCAGGCGGCGCGCCACTACCACCTGAACGGCTCGCTGACCGAGGCGCTCGAGGATCTCAGCCTGTTCTACAGCCCGCATGAGCGCGCCAGCGCCGGCGAGAGCTGCACCTGCACGGTGCCCGAGGCCGAGACGATCACCGGATCGCTGGTCTATTCCGGCAGCACCTTCGCGCATCCCGACCTGCGCGGCCGCGGCGTCGCGAAGGTCATGCCGCGTCTCTCGCGCGCTCTCGCATGGCTGCTCTGGCGCCAGCGCACGACCATCTCCATGGTCGATCCCGTGCTGATCGAGAAGGGCGTGGTCGCCGCCTACGGCTATCGCCGGATCGGCCGCGACATCATCTGGCGCGGCTCGGTCGACCAGGGCGACCTCGACCTGGCGCTGATCTGGATGGACGAGGAGGAGGCGATGGCCGACGCCAGCCGGATCATCGAATCGGCAGAAGCGCGGGTCTGACCTCGCTGACCACGACCAGTGCAGGCTTGCCGTTCGCCAGGGAGGTCAGGAGGAGCACACGATCGTAGTTCACGCGGATCCCGGGGGGCGTCGGGGTCGAGCGATGCGATGACGGCATCGACGAAATGGCGCCTGGGAACGTCCCCGGAGACCGCATCGGCATAGTGATGGGCACACCAGGCGCTGTAGGCCTCGTCGTGCTGCCCGACGGCATCGTGGCGCCGGCCGAGCGAGCGCCGCACCCAGGCGCGGCCGAACCGACGGCAGTGGCCGTCGCCGATGAAGGCATAGTAGAGGCCGGCATCCGCGCCCTGGCGCAACACGATCGCCCGGTCGAGCAGGCCGATCTCGTCGAGCGCGCCGGCGAACTCGCCGTTGAAGCGATGGCCGAAGCGATCCCAGGCCGCGACGACCTCCGGCATCCGGCCGCCGTCGCGCCGGTCGGGGGGCGCGGCGAGCGCCGTGTAGCCGGAGAAGGACACCACGTTGGCCGGGCGGTCGCGGTAGGCGGCCAGCTCCTGCAGCCGCCGCTGGGCGGTCTCGCGATCGTCGTGCAGCTCGTCGAGCTGCCACTTCGGCGCCTTGACGATCAGCCGCAACGGCTCCTTCGTCTCGGCCACCTCGGCGGCGGCCGTGTCCAGGCTGTCGAGATCCAGTTTCAGCGTCCGCATCTCTAACGCTCTTCTTCGGTCGGCTCGGCGAGGATCAGCGCGATACGTCGGAATTGGTCGATCGTGACGACCTGTTCAATACGCAGCAGCATCTGGCCCGGCCCGACGGAGCGGATCTGGAAGCTCTCCGGCGGCCGCTCCGGTACGGCGTGGCGCTCGCTGGCGACGTCGCGCGGCCCGGTGCCGTAGGCCAGGAAGTCCACGCTGGTGCCGAGCGCCTGGGCGAGCTCGGGCAGGCGGCGCGGCCGCTGCGAATCGCCCTGCTCGATCGTGTGTACCGTCTGCTGCGACATGCCGACCAGTTTTCCCAAGGCTGCCTGCGTCAGGCCACGCGATTGCCGCAAGCGACGGACGCGCTCGCCGAGCGTCTCACCGCCTTCCGACAACCCCAGCTCCTTCGTCTCGACAGCGTTCATGGTCAGCATTATCGCTTTCTCGGTGACCTTACTACTTTTTTGGTTTGATTCAAAATGTGCACATTCGGCGGGGCGGGCGCCCGGCGCTCAGTAGTCCCATTTCCAGTTCACGCTGGCGTTGCTGCCGTTGGCGGCGCCGACCTCGCTCTCGACCGTGATGTTCGGCGTCAGGTCCCATTCGACGATCGCCGTCGAGCTGCCGGGTGTCGCGCCCTGCTGGGCGCCGATGAAGACGTCGTCGCTGATATACTTGCCGACCTTGAGGCTGCCCAGGTCGCTGCCGCTGTCGCCCGGCGCGAAGCTCAGCACGTCGACGCCGAGGGTGCGCCGCGCCAGGTCCATGATGCCGCCGCTGCTGCCCTCCAGGGTCGCGGCGGCCTGCGCCAGCTGCACCGCCTCGCCGGCCGACAGCTTGCCGCTCGACTTGCCGAACAGGACCCGCGCCAGGATCTCGTCCTCCGGCAGGTCGGGGCTCGAGGTGAGGCCGATCTGCGGGTCGCTGACCGAGCCGGTGATGTTGATGTTCGCGGTCAGCGACTCGCTCTGGTAGGTCGCGGTGATGTTGAGCTGCGGGTCGGGCGTGGCCGAGCCGAGGAACTGGATCGTCGAATTCGGGCTCAGCGTGAAGACCCGGCCGGCGAAGTCGAAGGAGCCGCGCACGGGGCTGAGCTGCCCCCGGATGCGCGGCTGCTCGGCGGTGCCGGCGATCTGCAGCGTGCCGCGCCATTCGGAATCGAGGCCGCGGCCGCGCACGAAGACCTGGCCCGGGATCGTGACGTCGACTCCCAGGGACAGCCACTGCAGGCCGTCGATGCCTGGGGTCTTGCCGTCGCCTTGCGGTTCCGGCGGCCCGGGGGTCTTGTCGTTGACGTTGACCACCTTGAGCTCGGTGACCGAGGGCGGCAGGGCGTTGATCAGCCGGATCTCGGTCGGCAGCACCCGGACGTTGCCCGCCAGGCTGGCGCCCTCGGTCGTGCCCTTGAGGGCCAGGTCGGCGTCGACTGAGCCGTTGACGTCGTCGCGCTGCACCAGGTGGGCCTTGTCGGCCTTCAGGGTCAGATCGAAGCGCGGCGCCTTGCCCGAGAGGTCGACGATGCCCTGGGCGTTCAGGCTGCCGCCCTCGCTGTCCCGGCCCGAGAAGCGCTTGATCTCGATCCGCTCGCCCTGGCCGTCGATCTCCAGGGTGACCGGCTTCAGGCTCATGCCGAGCAGGTAGTTCTCGTAGAAGCCGTCTTCGATCGAGACGCTGCCCGAGGCGACGGGGGCGGCCAGCGTGCCGTCGAGCCCGAAGTCGATCTTGCCCTGGCCGCCGAAGCGCACGGTATCGACCGGCACCACGGCCATCAGCTGCTCGACCTGCCCGTCCCAGTTGGCGCGCAGCTTCAGCGGCCGGTCGGGCGGCAGGCTCACCGAAAGCGGTGCCGTGGTGACCAGCAGCGGCAGCTCGGCGCGCAGCGTCAGCGGCGCCTTGGCGAATCCGGAGATGCGGCCGTCGGCGCTCAGCCGGCCGTCGGCCAGGCGGCCGTCGATCCTGGCGTCGAGCGGCGGCACGTCGCTGCCGTTCCCGGCATCGAGCTGCAGCCCGCTGGCGACCAGGGTCAGCGTGCCCTTCGGGCGCGGCGGCGGGCCGCTCAGCCGCGCCGTCAGGTCGACCTTGCCCAGGGGCTCCAGCGTCGGCTCGGCGAGCGCCGCCAGGCGGACCGGCAGGTCCTCGGCCCTCAGCGTCGCGTCGAGCTTGCCGGGCTGGAGGTCGGCATCGAGCCGGATCCGCCCCTCGGCGACGCCCAGGTCGAGGCCCGCAACCTGCATGCGGTCGCGGTCGAGCAGCAGCCTCGCCGGCGACTTCAGGGAAAGCTCCTCCTTGCCCAGGCTCGCCTGCAGCGCGGTCAGGCGGACCCGCGTCGCCTGGTCGAGCGAGAGCTCGGCCCGGCCCGAGGCCTCCAGGTCCTGCTGCAGCGCCTTGCCGGCGAGCGACGCCTCGAGCCTCAGCTTCTCCAGGCTGCCCTCGGCCTTCGCGGTCAGCCGCTTCAGGGCGACGTCGGGGGCGGCCAGATCGCTGGCCGTCACCTCCGCCGTCAGCGCCGGAGTCCCGGTCAGGTCGCGGCCGCTGGCGGTCAGCTCCAGGCTGCCGAGCGTCATGCCGGCGGCCTGCAGGCCCTGGGCCCTGGCCGTCGCGCGCGCGCCCTGGTGGCCGGCCTCGGTCTTCAGGGTGACGGCGGCGTCCAGCGAGCCGGCGAGGTCCGCGCCGACCAGCGGCGTCAGGGTTGAGAGGTCGGCGAGCGACAGCTTCAGGCTGCCGTCGGCCGTGCCGCTCGGCAGGTCGGCGGCGAGGTCGCCGCTCAGCCGGTCCCGGCCGTGCGTCAGCGACAGCTTGTCGAGCCGCGCGGTCCGGCCGGCCAGGGCGTAGTCGAAAGCGCCCTTCAGCGGCCCGGCGCCGGTCGCCGCGGCCAGGTCGACGTGGCCCCGGGGGCCGTCGGGCAGGCCGGTCGTGGTGCCGTCGATCTTCAGGATGTCGGCCCGCGTGTCCTGGTAGGACAGGCCCTCGCCGCGCAGTGCCCAGACCGCCTGCGGCGCGGCGAGCGGGCCGAAGGCCGTGAGATCGAGGGTCGCGGCGCCGGACAGCGGCAGGCCGGCGTCCTGCAGCACCGCCAGGCGGGGCAGGGCGAGCGAGGCCGTCAGGTCGAGCTGGTCGTCGGCCGGCGACAGCGAGCCCTCGGCGTGCAGCCGCAGCGGTGTCTGGCTGCCCTGCGCCGGCTTGCCGTCCCGGGCCGCCCCGACCGGCGTGCCGCTCAGTTCGGCCGCCGTCAGCCGGATCCGGCCGTCGGCGGTGCGCTCGGCCTGGGCGGTCAGGAGCGGCCGGGCACCGAGCAGTGCCTGGAGCGCCGGCTGGCCGAGCTGCAGGTCCTGTGGCGCGGCCGACAGGCTGGCCTGGCCGCTGCCGTCCGGCCGCAGGCTGCCGTCGAGCGCGATCGAGAGGCTGCCGCCCAGGTCCAGGCCGGCGAGCCCCGAGAGGCGCGAGAGATCGCCCTCCTCGAGCCGCGCGGTCAGCTTTCCGCTGCCCGCCTCGTCTCCGGCGAGCCGGTAGCGGCCCTGGCCGGTCAGCCGCAGCGGTCCGCTGACCAGCTCGAGGCTGTCGAGCGTCATGGCCTGGTCGCTTGGCGCGGCGACCAGCGTCAGGCGGGTCTCGGGCGCGAGCAGGCCGGTCGCCGCCGGATCGCCGAGCGGTCCCTTGCCGGTCAGTTCGAGCCGCGCGCGCGCGCCGCCGGAGAGCGGCGCGTCGAGCGCCAGTTCGCGGCTGTCCAGCTGCAGCTCCAGCGTCTCGAAGCCCAGCCCGTCGTCGCCGGCCAGGACGGGCCGCTCGAGGCTGCCCTCGGCGGTCAGGGTGGCGCGCTGGCCCCGCTTCTTCGCCGTGATCGCGATCCGGCCGCCCTGCAGGCTCAGCCCGGGCAGGAGCTCCCGGAGCGGCGCCGGATCGCCGAGCGTCAGCTGGAGCTGCGCATCGGCCCGGTCCTCGGCGAGCGCGGCCTCGGCCCGGCCGCTCGCCGCCAGGCTGCCGCTCGACAGGTCCCTGACCGTCAGCGTCGCCCTCTGCGTGTCGGCGGCGTAGTCGGCGGCGAGGTCGAGGGAGAGGGCCGGCCGGACCCAGGCCGCCGCCTCGGCGGGGAAGTCGGATCCGGGGATCGCCTTGCCGCTCAGGGTCAGCGACAGCGGTTGCAGCGAGTCGAGGCCGAGCCGGCCGGAGGCCGTGACCACCGGGCCGGCCTCGGCACGCCATTGGCCCTGCCAGCCGGGCAGGGGCCCGTCCCCGGACAGGGAGAAGGCCAGCCCGGGCGCGCCCGGCAGGCCCGAGACCCGGCTGATCCGCCCTCCGGCCGGGGCCGAGGCGTCGAGCGACACCGACAGGTTCCGGTCGGCCAGGCGATAGATCGCCTTGGCCGCGACCGAGCCCTGGCCGTCGCGCTCGGCGATGCGCAGATGCGAGTCGATCAGGCCCTGCTGCTCGGCGGCGAGCGCGCCCTCGATCGACAGGTCGAGCGGCTCGCCGGCGACCGGCGCCGCGAGCGCCAGCTCGCCGACCTCGAGGCGGTCGAGGCGGATCGCCAGCGGCAGGGTCGGCAGGGTGAAGCCGCCCGGCGTCGGCTCGGCGGGGGCCTTGCCGGCCGGCAGGCGGGTCAGGGCGATGCGGCCGGCCGAGAGCCGCGCGACGTCGAGCGTGCCGCCGAGCAGGGCGAGCGGCGACCAGTCGAGCTCGATGCGGTCGCCGGTCAGCCAGGTGCCCTGGGCGTCGCCGAGGCGCAGGTTCTCGACCACCAGCCGGCCCGGCGGGGCGCCGTCGATGCGGCCGATCCCGAGCCTGAAGTCGGGGCCGCTGGCCGCGGCGACGACGGCATCGCGCAGCAGGTCCCGGCCGCCCTGGAGCTGCAGGGCCGCGAGCAGCAGCCCGACCAGGCCGAGCAGCACCAGCGGCAGCGCCAGCAGGCTCCGGAGCAGCAGCCGCACAGGCCGCCGCCCGCGGCCCCGGCTGCCGGCACCGGGCGCGCCCTCCGGCACCGGTCGATCGCTCGCGCGCAAGGGGCCCTTGTCCTCCGCCATCAGAAGGCCTGCCCGATCGACAGGTAGAACTGGAAGAAATCGTCGATTCCGGGGCGCGGATTGAGCGGGAAGGCGAGGTCGAGGCGCAGCGGGCCGATCGAGGTGAAGTAGCGGAAGCCGATGCCGGCCGCCCACTGCAGGTCCTGGCCGAGGTCCGGCAGGCGCTGGTCGTAGACCTGGCCGCCGTCGACGAATGGCACGATGCCGTAGTCGTCGAGGAAGCGGAAGCGCAGCTCCAGGCCGCCCTCCAGCACCGACAGGCCGCCCGTCGGGTCGCCTTCGCTGTCGAGCGGGCCGACGCTGCGGAACTGGTAGCCGCGCAGGCTGGCACCGCCGGCGTAGAAGCGCTTGGTCGCCGGCACCTCGCGGTTGTCGGCCAGGGTCAGGGTGCCGAAGCGCCCGCGCGCCGCGAGCACCAGGCTGTCGTCGTCGAAGGGCGCCCAGTAGGTCGAGCCGCTCGCCTCGTTGACGATGAACAGGTCCTGCAGGTTGTCGCTGTTCAGCCAGGGCGCGGTGCCGAGGGTCAGCTCGATGCCGCTGGTCGGGTTCAGCACGTTGTCGCGGGTGTCGTAGGTCAGGGTCAGCGGCGCGCCGACCAGGGCGAAGCGCGAGCTGGAGAACTGATCGGTGATCTCCGACAGCTCGAAGGCGAGCCCGGCGCGGCCACTCCAGTGCTCGGAGAGCTTGCGGTCGAGGCCGCCGAAGTTGTCGAAGGAGAGCGCGTTGTAGGCGTCGCTGCGCTCCCGGCTGAAGGAGCTCTGGCCGATCAGGCTCTGGTCGAGCGCCAGGAAGTTCGGCTTGCGGAAGTCCGCGCTCAGCGCCTGCAGCAGCAGCGACGCCTTGGCGGTCAGCTGCAGGTTCTCGCCCTCGTGGAACAGGTTGCGGTGCTCCCAGCTGGCCTTGAGCTGGAAGCGGTCCTGGGCGCTGGTGACGCCGGCGCCCAGCGCCACGCTGCGGTGCTTGCTCTCGGCCAGGGTCGCCTTGACCGGTGCGACGCCGTCGCCCGGCGGGCTGTCCGGCGGCTCCAGCAGCACGGTGTCGAAGAGATGCGTCTCGATGATGCGGCGGCGCACCTTCTCCATCTCGCGGCGGTCGAAGACCGTCCCCTTCGGCCACTGCACGATGCGCCGCAGGTAGTCCTCGGAGACGTCGGTCAGGCCGTCGATGGCGAGCGGCCCGAAGTCGACCCTGGGGCCGGTGTCGACGGTCAGCTGCGCATCCATGACCGTGCGCGCGTGGTCGACCAGATAGCGGCGCTGGACGATCCGGGCGTAGGGGTAGCCGTGGTTGCCGAGCCGGCGGATCAGGCGGTCCTCGGCCTGCTTGATCGGCTCGGCGCGGGCCCGCATGCCGATGTTGAGCTCCAGGTCGGCGGCGTCGTGGGGTGCCTTCGGGCCGGGGTCCGAGGGGCGGTAGTCGATGCTGTAGGACTCCAGCAGGTACTCCATGCCGGGCTCGACGGTCAGCGTGACCCGGGCCGGCCGGCTGTCCGCCTCGACCCGGCTTTCGATCTTGCCGTCGAAGTAGCTCTGCGAGTGCAGCACCGACTCCAGCCGGCTCACGTCGTCGCGGATCCGCCGGCGCAGGGCCGCCATGGTGTCCGGCGGCCGGTCCTGCAGCGCGATCAGCTGCGAGACCTCCTCGAGCTGGCCCTGCAGGTCGCCCGGCAGGTCGCCCGCGATCGAGACCTCGTAGGGCACGGACTCGTCGCCCGGCGCGCGCTCGCCGGCGGCCGGCATCGCCGTCGCCGGCGACTGCCCGGCGGCCGTGGTCGTGTCCTCCGGGTCCGGGCCTTCGGCGGCCGCCGGCCGGGCCAGCAGCGGCAGCAGCAGCACGAGGAGGACGGCGGGCAGGAGAGCGAGCCGGGGCGCGCGGCAGACCGGGCGTGGCTTGGCCGAAGGCTGGGGCGTCAGGCGTTTCAAAGATGCCACTGGAAGGCTGTCGGTCCCTGCTCGTCTCGCCTCAACCTAGCTCGCGCCGCCGTCCAGATATAGCGTCGAGCCGGTCGCGCCAGCCCCAGGCGGCCGGCCGTTGCGCCTCGGCCCGCCGGTGCCTTTGACCTGGGGCGCCGTCCGGCTATGGTGTCGCGCCCCGGCCGCGCCGGCCCCCGATCACCCGACGAGCACCATGACCGAACGCCCGCTGCAGCTGTTCAATTCCCTCGGCCGCCGGCTGGAGATCTTCCAGCCGATCGATCCGCACAACGTGCGCGTCTACAGCTGCGGGCCGACCGTGTACCACTTCGCGCACATCGGCAACCTGCGCGCCTACGTCTTCACCGACACCCTGCGCCGCGCCCTGACGCTCAAGGGCTGGAACGTCACCCACGTCATCAACATCACCGACGTCGGCCACCTGACCTCGGACGCCGACGAGGGCGACGACAAGATGGACCTCGCGGCGCGGCGCGAGAACAAGACGATCTGGCAGGTCGCGGCCTACTATACGGAGGCCTTCTTCCGCGACCTGGAGCGCCTCGGCATCCTGCAGCCTTCGGTCTGGCCGCGCGCCACCGACCACATCCAGGAGATGATCGACTTCGCGCTCGCCCTGGAGGCCGGCGGCTACACCTACCAGCTCGAGGACGGCCTCTACTTCGACACCGCCAAGGCCAGCGACTACGGCCGTCTCGGCCTGCTCGACCTGGAGGGCCAGGAGGCCGGCAAGCGGGTCGCCGGGCCCGGCGGCAAGCGCAACCCGTCCGACTTCGCGATCTGGCGCCGGTCGCCGAGCGACCAGCAGCGCCAGATGGAGTGGCACTCGCCCTGGGGTGTCGGCGCGCCGGGCTGGCACCTCGAATGCTCGGTCATGTCCTTCAAGTACCTGGGCGAGCAGTTCGACATCCACACCGGCGGCATCGACCACCGCCAGGTCCATCACTGCAACGAGATCGCCCAGAACCAGGGCTACACCCGCTCGGAGCGGAGCGGCGCGAACCTCTGGATGCACAACGAGTTCCTGATCGTCCGCCAGGCCAAGATGTCGAAGTCGAGCGGCGACTTCCTGACGCTGCAGAGCCTGGTCGACCAGGGCCTGCATCCGGCCGCCTACCGCCTGTTCCTGCTGACCGCGAGCTACCGCTCGGAGCTCGAGTTCGACTGGGAGGCGATCGTCGGCGCGCGCACCCACCTGCGCCGGCTGCTGCGCCGGGTCGGCGAGCTGAGAGCCGAGGTTCCCGAGGCCGCCGCCATCGTGCACCTGGCCGGGGAGCACCGCGCCTCGCGCGGCGGCGCCCTGACCGGCCTGATCGCGGCGCTGGCCGAGGGCCTGTCCGAGGCCGAGCGGAGCTGGGTCGACCGGCTCGACGAGGCGCTGTCCAACGACCTCGCGACCCCGGTCGCGCTGACCCTGCTCGGCGAGCTGCTGTTCGACAGGAAGCTCAGGCCCGAGGCGGCGCTGCGCCTGGCGGCGGTCTACGAGCTGGCGCTCGGCCTGGGCCTGCTGACCTATGCGCCCGAGGACCTGGCGATCAAGCCGGCCGGCCGCACCGTGACCGAGGCGGAGATCGAGGCGCGCCTCGCCGAGCGGCAGGAGGCGCGCAAGGCCAAGGACTTCGCCCGGGCCGACGCGATCCGCGACGCTCTGCTGGCCGAGGGCGTCGCGCTGCGCGACGAGCCGGGCGGCACGGCCTGGGAGTGGCTGCCGCTGCCGGCCTGAGGCGGGCGGCCGGGCGCGTCAGGCGTCGCGGTTGGTCAGGCTGGCCCAGTCGACCGGCCTGTTGCGGTCCAGGCTGCGGGTCACCGTCGGCAGCGGGTACTTCAGGCCGGTCGCGCAGTTGAACAGCACGACCTCGGCCTCGGGCTGCAGCCAGCCGCGGTCGAGGGCGGCGAGCCAGGCCGCGAAGGTCGCCGCGCCCTCTGGGCAGAGCAGCAGCCCTTCGCGGCGCGCGACCTCGTCACGGGCCGCGAGGATCCGCTCGTCGTCGACCGCGATGGCGAAACCGCCCGACTCGCGGACCGCGCGCAGGATCAGGAAGTCGCCGATCGCGACCGGTACGCGGATGCCGGCGGCGACGGTGTGGGCGTCCTGCCACAGCGGGGCGTGCTCCTCGCCGGCCTCCCAGGCCTTGACGATCGGCGCGCAGCCGCTGGCCTGGACGGCGATCATCTTGGGCCGCTCGGAGCCGATCCAGCCGAGCCTCTCCAGCTCGTCGAAGGCCTTCCACATGCCGATCAGGCCGGTGCCGCCGCCGGTCGGATAGAAGATCGCGTCGGGCAGGCGCCAGCCGAGCTGCTCGGCGAGCTCCAGGCCCATGGTCTTCTTGCCCTCGATCCGGTAGGGCTCCTTCAGGGTCGAGACGTCGAACCAGCCCCGCGCCGACCTGCCCTCGCCGACCAGCTTGCCGCAGTCGTTGATCAGGCCGTTGACGCGCAGCACCGTGGCCCCCTGGGCCTCGATCTCCGAGAGGTTGATCTCCGGCGTGTCGGCCGGGCAGAGCACGGTCGAGGTCAGTCCGGCACGGCTGGCGTAGGCGGCCAGGGCGGCGCCGGCGTTGCCGTTGGTCGGCATGGCGAGGTCCGTGACGCCCAGCTCCTTGGCCATCGAGACCGCCAGCGCCAGGCCGCGCGCCTTGAACGAGCCGGTCGGCAGCCGGCCCTCGTCCTTGACCAGCAGGCGGCCGTCCGGCAGGCCGAGGTCGCGGCCGATGCGGTCGAGCGCGATCAGCGGCGTCTCGACCTCGCCCAGGCTGATCCGGTTCTCGGGGGCCGCGACCGGCAGGAACTCGGCATAGCGCCAGAAGCCGCCGGACCGCCGCCCCGCAAGGTCGCGCTTGCTCAGCGCCTTGCCGAGGGCGGCCAGGTCGTAGCGCACCAGCAGGGGTTTTCCGCTATCGGAAAGGTTGTACTTCCTTCCCGGGGCATACTCTCGTCCGGTCTCGGAGCATTCCAGATGAGTGACAAAGTTTGGTAAACGGCCCAAGGTGTCTGCTCACAGTTTGATTAACCAAGGTCTCAAGAATAGCGCCTGCCGGCCGCCTCGTCACATCTCGAATATATCCCGCTCAACCCCTTGCCTGCACCGATCGTGCGTGAAGTGCGCGGGGCAGTGCAATTAACTCTCGTGTAAATTAAACTGTAAACGATAGGTTAACAGATTTCGCTGGCGCACACAGTGGCGGCCGGCTATCTTTCGCCAATGGATTGAAAAGGGCCTGTCGAGGGCAGCGGCCCATCTCTTGGGGGAAGCTGGGGCATGTCGTTGAACGAGGGGGCGAACGGCGCCGGAATCCTGCGGCGGCGACGGCCGGTCGGCGCGACCGGGGCTCACTCGCACATGCTGCTGCTCGAGCCGCGCGTGCTCCTCGATGCCGCGGCGGTCGTGACGATCGACCACGTCGCCGACAACAGCCAGCACGAGACCCAGGCCGACGTCGACAGCCACCCGACGCAGCAGCCGGCCGCCACCGCGACCGACAGCGGCGCCTCGACCGCTGCGCCCGCCGATGTCGCGATCACCAGCGACGGCACGGCCGACGGGCACGAGGCCGGCAGCCAGGACAGCGGCAGGACGGCCGACGGCAGCACCGGCGACACGGCGGCTGGCGGCACCGTCACGACCACCGACGGCACCGCCGCGGGCGATGCCGGCGGCCTCGTGCCGACGGCGGTCACCGCCGCACCCGACGACCGCCGCAGCGACGTGCAGCAGATCGTCTTCGTCGACAGCCGGGTCCAGGACGCCGACCCAGATCCGCATCCTCTCGGTCGACGGCGGCACCCTGACCCAGGCCGACGGCAGCCCGATCACGCTGGGTGACTCGGGCACCACGCTGACGGTGAGCGGCGGTCACGTCGACCTGCGCTTTACGCCGGCCTCGAACCGCGACAGCAACGCGACCTTCCGGTACGTCGTCGTCGATCCGGCCGACAGCAGCCTGCACTCGACCGCCTCGACCGCGACGGTGACGATTCATGCGGTCAACGACGCGCCGGACCTCGGCGGCAACGCCATCCTGGCGCCGATCGCGGAGGACATCTCCAGCACCGCCAACCACGGCTCCAGCGTCGCCGACCTGCTGACCGGCTCGGGCTACACCGACGTCGACTCGGGCGCCCTCGGCGGCGTCGCGGTGGTCGGCGCCGACGACGGCAGCGGCGGCGGCACCTGGCAGTTCTCGACCGACGACGGCACGACCTGGACCGGCATCGTCAGCCCGAGCGACGGCTCGGCGGTGCTGCTGGCGAACGACGGCCACACCTACGTGCGCTTCCAGCCGAACGCCGACTTCAACGGCACGGTGACGCTGACGCTCCGCGCCTGGGACCAGACCAGCGGATCCAACGGCGAGACGGTCGCGATCTCCTCGACCGGCGGCGACAGCGCCTTCGGCGTCAGCAGCCGCACGGCGACGCAGGTCGTGACCGCGGTCAACGACGCGCCGGTCCACAGCGACACCTCGACGGTCGTGCTGCCGCCGATCGTCGAGGACGTCTCCGACATCGACAACGCCGGCTTCGCCGTCGCCTCGCTGATCACGATCAACGGCCAGGACCGGGCGACCGACGTCGACGGCGACAGCCTGGGCATCGCCGTCACCGCGCTCGGCGGCCTCAGCGGCACCTGGCAGTACTCGACCGACGGCACCCACTGGAGCGACGTCGGCCCGGTCTCGGAAAGCCAGGCGCTGCTGCTCTCGTCGGCGGCGAAGCTGCGCTTCAGGCCGGACAGCAACCTCAGCGGCGAGGCGACCCTGACCTACGTGGTCTGGGACGGCTCGCTGGGCACCATCGGCACCAAGGTCGACGCCTCGACGCGCGGCAACGCGACGCCCTTCAGCCTCGCCTCGGCGACGGCCTCGCAGCCGGTCACGCCGGTCAACGACGCGCCCAGCGTCAGCGCGGCCAGCGTCAGCTTCGCCGAGAACCAGACCTACACCCTGCAGCTGACCGACCTGGTCGCGAGCGACCCCGACAACACCAGCGAGCAGCTGATCTTCCGGGTCGAGTCGCTGCCGTCGAACGTGCGCATCACCAAGACCATCGGCGGCACCGACGTGACGGCGACGATCGGCGCCCTGTTCAGCTATCAGGACGTCGTCGACGGCCTGATCAAGTTCCGCTATTCCGGCAGCAACCTGAGCTCGGACTACAGCGCCGGCTTCACCTATTCGGTTCGCGACGGCGCCGGCGGCGAGCTGACCGCCCAGGCCTTCACGGTCCACGTCACCGACGTCAACGCCGCGATCTCGGTTTCCAGCACGGCGATCAGCGTCAACGAGCGGATCGGCCCGGAGGCGACCGACTACTCGACCGTCGCGCTGACCGCCGCCGATGCCGACGGCGACGCCAGCCTGATCACCTACACGCTGAACAGCCTGCCGAACGGGGCGGTCGGCCGCCTGGTCATCGACAAGGGCGCCGGCTACGTCGACGCGGTGATCGGCGACACCATCACCCAGGCCGCCGTCAATGCCGGCAAGCTGCGCTTCATCCAGACCGGGGCCGAGCCGGAAGGCGCGCTCGCCTCGACCAGCTTCTCGGTCAGCGTCACCGACGGCAACACCCACCTGACCCCCTCGACGGCCGGGCCGACGACGGTCACGCTCAACGTCGCCGCGGTCAACGACCCGCCCGCGCAGTCCGGCGTCTCGAGCACGATGTTCACGGTCGACGAGGGCGGCAGCGCGACGATCGGCGGCCACGGCGCGGGCCAGGTCAACCTCGACATCGCGGACCCGGACTCGGTGCGCGCGCGCGTCACCTACACGGTGATGACGGGCCCGAGCAAGGGGGCGCTCTATCTGGACGGCGTGCGCCTCGGCGACGGCGCCACCTTCACCCAGGCCGATGTCGATTCCGGCAAGCTGCTGTACCGCCACGACGGCGCCGAGCCGGACTCGAACCCGAGCACCGCCGACGATTCCTTCACCTACAAGATGCGCGACGGCGACGGCGCGGCGGTCGACGGCACCTTCGACATCAACGTGACGCCGCTCAACGACCCGACGGTCGACACGATCGGGCGGATCTCGCAGCTGGTCGGCAGCAGCTCGACGCTGAGCGGATCGACCCTGACCTTCACCGACGCCGACACGGCGGCCGGCGCGATCACCTACACGATCACCGGCGGCGTGCCGGCCAACGCGCAGTTCGAGCTGTCGACCAACGCCGGGGTCGCGGTCACCAGCTTCACCCAGGCTGACATCGACGCCGGGCACGTCGTCTTCGTGTCGAGCGCCCTGGCGACGGCCGGCAGCTACGCCGCGACCTTCACGGTGTCCGACGGCACGACGACCAGCCAGGCGCAGGTCCTGCCGATCGTGCTGCTGACCCAGTCGCAGGTCGACAGCAGCACCGGCGGCGGCAGCGCCACCACGGCCGGCGGCAACTCGCCCGGCCTCTCCGCCAACAGCCAGCTGATCGTCTCCGAAGGCTCGGCCGGCAACGTCATCGCCAGCAGCTACCTCGCCGCGGGCGACGGCGACACCGCGGCGGCCGGCCTGACCTACACCGTCACCACGGCGACCGCCCACGGCACGCTCTATCGCAACGGCGTCGCGCTGACGGTCAACTCGACCTTCACCCAGGCCGACATCGACGGCGGCCTGATCACCTACAGCCACGACGGCAGCGAGACGACCAGCGACTCCTTCGTCTTCAGCGTCTCGGACGGCGACGCCAACACGCCCGACGCGACCGGCCGGACCTTCAGCATGCTGGTGACGCCGGTCAACGACCAGCCGGACATCACCCAGAGCTCGACGACGCTCTCGCTTGCCGAGGCCGACGACGTCGCCACGGTCTACACCAGCAAGGACCTCAGCGGCATCGACAACGCGGTCGCGCTGACCAGCGCGAACTTCTCGCCGGTCGACCCCGACAGCTCGGCGACGCAGCTCGTCTACGTCATCGACCAGCTGCCGGGCGGCGGCTCGATCCGGGTCTGGGACAGCGCCAACAGCGTCTGGGTGGCGCTCGCCGCCGGCGACCGCTTCACGCCGAGCCAGGTCACCGCCGGCGAGGTCGCCTATTTCCACGATCCGAACAGCGAGCCGGACGCCGCCACCGACCTGGTCAAGGTGCGGCTGACCGACCAGGCGAGCAACGTGCCGGGCGGCGGCGAGTCGACCAGCGCGCAGTACACGCTGAATTTCAGCGTCAGCAACGTGAACGACGCGCCGCTCACCTCGGGCAGCTCCTTCACCGTCGCCGAGGGCGGCACCCAGGTGCTCGGCACCGCGCTGATCCACGCCAGCGACAGCGACGACGCGACCTCGACCCTGACCTACAAGGTCGAGAGCCTGCCGAGCCACGGCACGGTCGAGATCAATGGCGTGGCGGCGACGGCCGGGGCGACCTTCACCTATGCGCAGCTGACCGGCGGCCTGGTCACCTACGTCCACGACAGCAGCGAGAACTTCACCGACTCCTTCACCTACTCGGCGACCGACCCGCACAGCGCCCTGGGCAACACCTCGACCGTCTCGATCTCGGTCACGCCGGTCAACGACACGCCGACGATTGTCACCAACAGCGGCCTGCCGGGCACCGTCTCCTACGAGGGCGAGACGGCGACGATCACGACGGCGATGCTCAACATCACCGATCCGGACAACAGCAGCACCCAGGTCCAGATCCGCCTGACCAGCGCCGTGCAGTACGGCCGCCTGGTGCTCGACGACGGCAGCAGCCAGAAGACGCTGGGCGTCGGCAGCGCCTTCACGCTCGCCGATCTCGCCGCCAACAAGATCAAGTACATCCACGACAATAGCGAGAATCACACCGACGGCTTCAACTTCACCGTCTCCGACGGCTCCGGCGGCAGCGAGCCGAGCGCGACCTTCAACATCAACGTCGGCCCGGTGAACGACAGCCCGGTGCTGACCGCCCCGACCTCGGTGACGGTCAACGAGGACACCTCGGTCGTCATCACCGGCTTCTCGGTCTCCGACATCGACGTCTCGCAGACCACGAACGGCACGCTGACCCTGACCTTCGGGGTCGCCCACGGCACGCTGCAGCTGGTCTCGCAGTCGAGCGACGGCACCAGCGGCACCTTCTCGGTCAGCGGCAACGGCACCGGCACCCTGACCGTCACCGGCACGGTCGCCGAGCTGACCACGGCGCTGGGCAGCGGCGTCCGCTATCAGGGCACGCAGGACTTCAACGACCTGCGCGGCAGCGAATCGATGAGCGTCACGCTCTCGGACAACGGCAACAGCGGCCGCGACCCGGGTGACGGCAACAGCCCAGCGATCGTCAACACGCCGGACACCGGCACCTCCAGCACCCAGGTCGCGTCGGCGAGCGTGGCGATCGCCGTGCGCCCGGTGAACGACAAGCCGGGCATGACCTACGACGGCTCGGACTTCGACGGCCAGACGGTCAGCCTCAGCGTCAACGAGGACACGAACCTCGCGCTGTCCGGGATCGTCGTGACCGACATCGAGGCGCAGTATCCGGAGGCCAACGGCGTCAACGACGGCACCCTGCAGGTCACGCTGACCGCCTCCAACGGCACCCTGATCGTGCAGAACTCCGGCCTCAGCGCCGCCGTCGTCTCGGGCAGCGGCGGCTCGGCGGTGACCGTCGCCGGCAGCAAGGCGCAGATCGACGCCATGCTGGCCTCGGGCAACCTGGTCTACCGGGCGGCCCAGGACTACAACGGCTCGGCGACGATCACCGTGGCCACCAGCGACCGCGGCAACGAGGGCGCGGGCGGCATCCTGACCGCGACCGGCACGCTGGCGCTGACCGTCAACGCGGTCAACGACCCGCCGGTCGTCAACACCCCGCCGGCGATCACCACGCCGAACAAGGCGCAGATCGCCGAGGACGGCAGCTTCACCTTCAGCGGCAGCAACCAGGTCACGGTCGGCGACGTCGACGCCGGCGCCAACCTGAAGGTCACGCTGACGCTCAGCAACCTCGGCAACGAGAACAGCGTCCAGGGCAGCTCGCCCGGCATCCTCACCCTGGCGACGACCAGCAGCGTGACGGTGACCGGCAACGGCAGCGGCACGGTCGTGCTGACCGGCACGGCCACGGCGATCAACGCCGCGATGAACGGCATGGTCTATACGCCGGCCAGCAACGACTATGGCACCTTCCGGCTGACCGTGCTGGCCGACGACCAGGGCAACACCGGTTCCGGCGGCGCGCAGACGGCCTCCAGCGACATCGACATCCGGGTCACCTCGGTCGACGACGCGCCGGTCGTCTCGGTCAACGGCTCGGCCTTGAGCGGCACCGCCTCGTCGAACGCGGGCATCGTCGTGCTGGCCGAGGATGCCGGCTGGGTCGACGTCAAGGACGGCTCCGGCCATCCGATCGTCGTCTCCGACGTCGACCTGGCCGAGGACGGTGCGTCCTCGACCCTGACGGTCACCGTCTCGCTGCCCTCGTCGAACGGCGACCTGCGCTTCGACGCCGACCCGACGGGCGACGGCGTCTCGGTCGACAGCGTCACCGGCCTCGGCACGACGGCCGGCTTCACCTCGGTGACGATCAGCGGCACCGCCGCCCAGGTCAACGCCGCGCTGGCCCGCCTCGAGTACCAGCCCGACACCAACTTCAACACGCAGTACGGCTCGCCGAAGAGCGAGACGCTGCGCATCGTGGTCGACGACAACGGCCACTCGGCGCCGACCGTCGACGGCGTCGCCGGCAGCGGCGCGCCGCAGTCGGTCACCCGCGACCTGCCGATCACCGTCAGCGCGGTCAACGACGCGCCGGTGCTGACCACCGCCGGCGGCACGACCTTCGCCTATCCGGCCACCGAGAACGCCGCCCTGTCGATCACCGGCCTGTCGGTCGCCGACGTCGACGTGGCGCGCGGCGAGGGCTCGCAGAGCAACCCCCTGCAGGTGACGCTGAGCGCCGGCGCCAGCGGCGCCAGCCTGACGCTCGGCACGACGACGGGCCTCGCCTTCAGCAGCGGCAGCAACGGCGGCCAGAGCTTCACGATCCAGGGCACGGCGGCGGAGATCAACGCGGCCCTGGCGACCCTGACCTACCGCTCCGGCGAGGATCCGGGCACCAGCGACACCATCACCGTGACGCTGAGCGACCGCGGCAACCGCGGCAGCGGCGGCACGCTGACCGACAGCGCGACGCTCGACATCACCGGTATCACGCCGCAGAACGACGCGCCGGTGATCACCCGCCCGGCGACCGTGACCGCGACCGAGGACGTCTCCTTCGCCTTCACCGGCGCCGACGCGATCTCGATCAGCGACGTCGATGCGCGCAGCAATGCCGTCGACGTCACGCTCTCGGTGCCGGAGGGCACGCTGACCCTGGGCTCGACCAGCAACGTCAGCTTCCAGGCCGGCTCGAACGGCTCGGGCTCGATGACGATCCGCGGCACGGTGAGCGACCTCAACGCCGCGCTCGCGACCTTGAGCTATCTCGGCGCCAGCAACCGGAACAGCCAGAACATCGGCGGCACGGTCGCGCTGTCGGTCTCGGTCGACGACCGCGGCTACGGCGAGAACAACGGGGCCGCCGGCAGCTCCGGCACCGACAGCAAGAGCGTCGCGATCACCCTGACCCCGGTCAACGACGCGCCGGACGTCGCCGCCGCGACCGGCAGCTTCACGATCGGCGAGAACACCACGACCGCGATCACCGGCGTCAGCGTCGCCGACGCCGCCGACGTCGACAACAGCGGCTACACGACGGCCCAGGTGACCCTGGGCGCGACCTACGGCTCGCTCGACTTCACCTCGGCGACCAGCGGCGTCACCGCGACCGGCGCAGGCAGCCACTCGGTGACCCTGACCGGCACGATCGCCGACCTCAACACGGCGCTGGCCAAGCTGACCTACACGCCGGACACCGACTACACCGGCAGCGATTCGATCAGCCTCGCGATCAGCGACAGGGGCAACGTCGGCAGCGGCAACGTGCTGACCGACAGCGCGTCGATCGCCCTGACCGTCGGCGGCGCCAACGACGCGCCGGTCTTCGGCGGCCCGACCACGGCCTCGGTCAGCGAGGACGCGACCCTCACCTTCTCCTCGGGGAACGGCAACCAGATCACCCTCGCCGACGCCGACTCGCCGACCCAGGACGTGATGGTGCGCATCACGGTGACCAACGGCACGGCGACGCTCGGCACCACCAGCGGCCTCGACTTCGCCTTCACCGAGACGACGAACGCCTTCGGCGCGGACGGCGGCACGACGAGCGGCAGCGGCGACGGCACCGGCGACACGACCATGACCTTCAAGGGCACGCTGGCCGAGATCAACGCCGCCCTGAACGGCCTGCAGTACAAGCCGACCGGCGACTTCAACGGCCCGGCGACCGTGACCATCCTGGTCAACGACCTGGGCAACACCGGCACCGGCGGCGCCCAGGAGGTGACTCGGACGGTCGACGTCACGGTCGGCGCGGTCAACGACGCGCCGGTCGCCTCGGGCAGCGCGACCCTGTCCGCGATCGCGGAGAACAGCGCCGATCCCTCGGGGGCCACGGTCGCCAGCCTGGTGACGGCGAGCTTCGACGACTCGACCGACACGGTCTCGGGCGGGTCGAGCGCCAACGCCCTGGCCGGCGTCGCGATCGTCGGCAATGCGGCGAGCGGCAGCGAGGGCGTCTGGCAGTATTCGACCGACAGCGGCGCGCACTGGACGGCGGTCGGCTCGCCCTCCTCGTCCAGCGCGCTGCTGCTCAGCGGCTCGACCCTGGTCCGCTTCCTGCCGGCCTCGAACTTCAACGGCACGCCGGGCAGCCTGTCGGTCAAGCTGATCGACGACTCCTCGGGTGCCGTGACCAGCGGCGGCACGGTCGACCTTTCGGGCGGCAGCGCCACCGGCGGCACCACCGTCTACTCCTCCGGCTCGGTCGCCATCGGCACCTCGGTGACCGGCGTCAACAACGCGCCGGTCGCGAGCGACGCCAGCCTGACCACGGCCGAGGACGCGACCGGCGGGGGCTCGACCGTGGCCACGCTCTTCGCGAGCTCCTTCGACGACAGCGCCGACGAGGTGACCAGCGGCAGCGGTGGCAGCCATGCCAACACGCTGGCGGGCGTCGCGATCGTCGGCAACGCGGCGACGAGCACGCAGGGCGTCTGGCAGTACGACAGCGGCTCGGGCTGGACGGACATCGGCACGCGGGCCGACGGCAACGCGCTGGTCCTCAAGACCACGGACAGCATCCGTTTCGTGCCGGCAGCCGACTGGAACGGCACGCCGGGCAGCCTGAGCTTCCGCGTCATCGACAACTCCTCGGGTGCGGTGACGACCGGGACCCAGGACATCTCCTCGGCAACCGGCGGCATCACCGCGATCTCCGGCAACGCCGCGACGCTCTCGGGCTCGGTGACCGCCGTCAACGACGCGCCGGTGGCGAGCGGCTCGGCGACGCTGACGTCTGTGCCGGAGGATGCCTCGAGCCCGGGCGGGGCGACGCTGTC
>NZ_FWZX01000044.1 GCF_900177295.1 Tistlia consotensis USBA 355 | reverse complement strand
GCCGTCTCGTTCCACGCAGACACCTCCGTCCAAAGCGGAGGGGTCTTCGCACGATCAGGTCAGGCTGGCCAGGAGGGGGTTAAGTGAGCGCTTACCCTGTGACCTCATCCTCAACAGAAACAATCAGCAGTGGAGCGGAAAGGCCATCAAGCTCCGCTATGCAGTCCGGCAGACCACGAGCTTCATCCAGGGCGATGTCAAGGAGGATATGCCCAACACCGAGTACGCGGGATGCCACATTGCTTCACCCGCGCAAACGCGCATAACTGCCCACCGAGCTCCAGCCGCAAATGGATGAGCGTACGGGGTCACAGCAGCTCGGGCTCGGCGTCGGGATCGCGGTGGAGAACGATGCGGGCGGCCTCGCGCCAGTCGGCGCCCTCAGCGTCGGCGTCCAGAAGGCGCAGATAGGTGATGAAATGGTCCTCGTCATAGGACGTGATTTCGTCCGCCCACGGCGCATCGTCGGCGATCTCGGGATCGAGTTTGGCCATGCACCCGTCCTCCATGCCGTGCGCATCCATGGCACCCGTTCAGGGCTGCCTCCGGGCGTCGGGTGCGCGGCGCTGCTCCACCTATCATAATACGGAATGGCGCCGGGGGCCTGCGGGCAAATGTCGATTGATGTCCCCGGTCAGGTGCAATTCCTGCGGAATAGCGAAGGCGTCGTCCCTGTCATCTTGCGGAACACGTCCGTGAAATGGCTGTGGCTGGAAAAGCCGAGAGCGAGCGCGATCTCCGTGATCGACGCGCCGTCCGACATTAGCATTTCCTTCGCCTTCTGAATCCGCCGCTCAGTGATGTAGCGGCAAGGAGGCTTGCCAAACGTCGTCTTGAACGCCTTGCCGAAATGATGCGGGCTGAGTCCCGCTTCCGCGGCGAGCGCTGCAAGCCCGATATCTTCGTCCAGATGCGCCTCGATGAAGTCGACGATCCGCCGCCGGCGCGAGGCGCCGAGACCGCCCCGGATCGACGGCGGCGGCCTACCGTTTTCGCCATAGGTTTCAAACAAGCGCAGAGCGAGCGAGGTACCGACGAGGTCCAGGCAGAGCCCGCCACAGCGGCTATCGTCGATCAAGCTGCGCCTGAGGCAGGCTATCAGTTCCTCAACCGCCGGGTCGCGGAGCGCCGCTCTACCTCTGATCTCGGGCACGCGCCCGTCGAAGGCGTTGCCGATCGTGCGTTCGATAAAGCTATTTTCCATGGCTATGACGAAGGACTGCTTGTCGGCCGTCCAGCCGACATGGGCGGCCCGATCGGCTGGGCTCAGATGAAAGTGTCCTGCAGCAACAGGGTATTTCTCGGTGCGGCGGCTTTCAGGCAAACGGCAGATGAGATCCAGCGGTTCGCTTTCATGCATGAAAAGGGCGAACTGTGCCGTGACGATCTGTGTCCCGGGATTGACCGGGATATCGCATCGGCTGACGACAATGCCGTTGCGGGCGATGCGCCGTGTGACAGACAGTACCGGGGACGCAATTTCCGACGTGAAATCGACCAGAGTGGTTTCGGCCATGACGCAATCTCCATCGCCTGAAAATTGATATCTCGGCCGATGGCGGGTTGCCGGCCTTTAACAAGTTCCATTCCCGGTAGAGTGTGTGTTTCAAAATAGATGATCCTGTGACAACTTTGTGATGAGGGCGGCGTAATTGTGGCAATCTCGGGTTTCGGTTTCTCTGCCCGAGTTCATTTGTACTTTAATAAAATTCCGTAGTTTGCAGGTCCGACGTTGCGAATATTGTAACGATTTCCTGAAAGACGCCGCGAAAACACGGAAGCCAACCGGCGCTTCAACTATCGATAGTAATCGATGTCGTCGGCGCCCTCCCGCCAGTGACATCGACCTGGCAGGAGGCGGCTTGTCCTAGGTGCTGTGCGACGGATCGTCAAATGGCCGCGCCGCGTCCGCTACGGCCGGATGGCCTCATGGGAGGAGACAAGCCCCATGTCCAAGGAGAAGACCGTCCCCGGCATAAGTCCGCGCGCCGACTGGCGCGATCCCGAATGCTACAAATCCCTCGTCGATCTGGATCGGGCCGGCTGGGCCTGGGAGTGGCTCAAGCGCAATCCCGACTTCGCCACCGCTGCCGGTCGGCTGCCACAGGTGTCGCCGCCACTACCTCCGTCCGCCGCCGAGCGCCGGCTGAAGGCCGCTCAACCCCGAATTCTCCGTATCCAGAATCCGGGGCCGTTCGAACAGTGGGGCGTCTTCTTTCACCATTGCCGTTACCCTGCCGACTACGGACGTCTTTTGGCTGCCGCGTTTCAATCCGTCTGTGCTCGTCGTGGAAGCGCAGCCGATTGCACCCGGCCACACCGACGCCTTCGACATCCGATGCTTTGCGTCAATGACGACCGTGTTGTGCTGCGGCGGATCCGAGCACGTGCTTTTCAGCGATGGCTTGCGCCATCTCCAACTGATGGTGACGGTGGGCAGTGTTCTCGAAGGTCCGGTGTGCCTCCGCTACCTGCTGTCGGGTCGCCGGCATATGGAGGCGAAGGTTCTGGCGCTGCAACGGCTGTGTGGACTTTGCCGCCTCGGCCGTCTGCCGCGCGGCCTCTTTCCACCGGAGCGCCGGGCCAGTCGGTGGGCGATGATGCTGCGCGCCTGGGACGGAGAAATGGCGGGCGTGAGCCGGCGGCAGGTGGCAGCGGCGATCTTCGGGGAGACGGCGGCGCACGAGCTCTGGGAGTCCGGTTACCGCTCCCGCATGCAACGGCTTGTCCGCGAGGCAGAGGAGATGGTGAGCGGCGGCTACCTGAGACTTCTGGGGCGGGAAACAGAGGGAAAGGGAGGCTTCTGACGGATGAAGGGCTGAAGCCGGCAAGAGAGAGCCGGCCCGCCCGCAACCCGTGAGGAGACCTCCCATGTTTCAGTTCGTCCGCCTGTCCGCCGTCATCGGCATTGTATTTTTCGCCTGTCTGTCCTTCTGGCCCGCGCTCGACGAGGAACATTCCGGCCCGGCCAATGTGATCGACGCCGATACAATCGAAGTGGGCGGCGAGAAGCATCGCCTCTACGGCGTCGATGCCGTGGAGGTCGACCAGCGCTGCCGCCGTCGCGACAGCGCGACATGGCCTTGCGGCAAGGAGGCCGCCGCCGCGCTCGCCAAATTTCTCAAAGGCCGGAAGGTCAATTGCGAGGTCTGGCAGGGAACGACGCGCGATGCCCATGGCCGCTTCGTATCTGTTTGCTACGCCGGTGGCGACGACATCAGTAGCTGGGTGGCGAAGAACGGCTGGGCCGTCGCCAATCGCGACGCCAATCGCCTCTACAACTACACAAGCGACGAGGGCACGGCCCGGTTTCTGCGCCGCGGCATCTGGGACGGAACCTTCGATCCGCCCGCCGAATGGCGGCGCCGGCAGCAGGCGGGAGGGCAGCCATGAACGCGCTGTTTCCTCCGCCGGCCGACACCTCCACCATCAGGCTGCGAGCGCTTTCGCTCGGCGCCGGTGTCCAATCCACCACCCTTGCACTGATGGCCGCCCACGGTGAGATCGGGCCGATGCCCGATTGCGCCATCTTCGCCGACACCGGCTGGGAACCGAAGGCCGTCTATGAGCATCTCGCCTGGCTGCGGTCGCCGAATGTTCTGCCGTTCCCGGTACATATCGTGACCGCCGGCAACATCCGCGACGGGCTGGTCCGCGGCGCGCAGGGCGAGCGCTGGGCCTCGATCCCCGCCTCCACCAAATCCGCGTCGGGCAAGGTCGGCATGATCCGCCGGCAGTGCACCAAGGAACTGAAGATCGTGCCGATCCGCCGCAAGGTGCGTGAGCTGGTCGGGCTCGCGGGCAAACGCTCGCCGGACCGCCCAGTCGTGGAACAGTGGATCGGTATCTCCCTGGACGAGATCGTGCGCATGAAAATGTCCTTCGAGCCCTGGCAAGTGAACCGCTGGCCGCTCATCGAACTGGGCATGACGCGCCGCGACTGCCTGCGCTGGCTGGAACGGCACGGCTATCCCATGCCGCCCAAGAGCACCTGTATCGGATGCCCATATCACTCCGACGCCATGTGGCGGCAGATGCGCGCCGAGGATCCGGACGGCTTCCCCGATGCTGTCGCCATCGACCGGCTGATCCGCACCGGCTTCCGCAACCTGCGCGGCGAGGTGTATCTCCATCGCTCATGCGTGCCGCTCGACGAGGCCGATCTCGACACGCCGGCGGACAAGGGACAGCTCGACCTCTTCGCCGATGAATGCGACGGCATGTGCGGCGTGTGACCTGCTCTGCCTGATCGCCGATATGGCCGCTCTCGACAAGTTCGAGAGCGGCCGTATTGCTTGTGACGGGTTGCCAGGTCCGGAACGGTTTCGGGCCGCCCGTCGCGGGAGAACGTCGATGCAGGATCGCGATTACAGTGCCGACATCGCCAAGGCCCTCGTCACGCCGGGCGGCCATCTGAAGATCGGTCGCGGAGGGTTCAGTCTGTACTACCTGAATGAGTATGGCGGCCAGAGCAGCCTGTCCGGCTACGATTGCGACGCCGTGAAACAGCAGGCCATCGCCGCCGGACTTCCGGTGATCGACAGCCGCTGTGTCGACTTCGACAACGTGGCAAAGCTCGCCATCTCCGGGCCGATGATCTGCGTGGGCGGAACGCCCGACCCTGAACCATGGGGCGCGTTCTCCTGTGCCCCGCTGGTCGTGGTCGCCCGCGCCTACGCCGCAGCCGGGGCGGAGGTCTACAACCTCGACCTGGAGGAAGCGGCGGGGGCGGCGGCCTGAAGAGGGAGAGGGAAGTGGGTGTCTTCGTGACGAGCCTGGTTGGGGAAAGAGGGCTTTCTCCGGCTCGTCACGGAGAACCGAAATGGCAAAGGCGAAAATTGAGAAGATTACGCTGTCCCAGGCGCGGGACATTCCATTCGACAAGCTGGCGCTTTCGAGCCGCAACGTCCGACGGGTGCGGGCCGGTGTATCGATCGCGGAACTGGCCGAGGACATCGCCCGACGCACGCTGTTGCAGTCCCTGAGCGTGCGGGAGGTGATCGGCGAAGACGGTCAGCCCACCGACAGATACGAGGTGCAGGCCGGCGGGCGGCGCTACCGGGCGCTGGAACTGTTGGTCAAGCAGAAGCGGCTGGGTAGACAAGCCCCGGTCCCCTGTATCGTGCGGGAGGACGGCATTCTGGAAGAGGATTCGCTGGCCGAAAACTGCCAGCGCGTATCGCTCCACCCGTTGGATCAATTCCGCGCCTTCCAGGCGCTCAAGGAGCAGGGCCTCGGCGAGGAAGAGATCGCCGCCCGCTTTTTCGTGACGCCGCAGATCGTCAAGCAGCGGCTGAAGCTCGCCAGCGTGTCGCCCAAGCTGCTGGAAGTCTATGCCGATGACGGCATATCACTGGAGCAATTGATGGTCTTCACGATCTCCGACGACCATGCCCGGCAGGAGCAGGTCTGGGAGACCGTGCAGCGCGGCTACAACAAGGAACCCTATTACATCCGCAAGCTGCTGACGGAAGACACCGTCCGCGCCACCGACAAGCGTGCCCGCTTCGTCGGGCTCGCGGCCTATGAGGAAGCCGGCGGCATCGTGCTGCGCGACCTGTTCTCGCAGAATGACGAAGGCTGGCTCCAGGATGTCGCGCTGCTGGAGCGGCTTGTCACCGAGAAGCTCGCGGCCGAGGCCGAGACGATCAAGGCCGAAGGCTGGAAGTGGATCGAGGCCGCTCCGGACTTCCCCTATGGCCACACCGCCGGCCTGCGCCGCGTCATAGGCGAAATGGAGCCGCTGTCCGACGACGAGCATGCCCGCCGCGAAGCCCTACGGTCCGAGTTTGAGGAGATCGAACAGCGCTATTTCCAGGAAAGCGACGAGGACCTGCCCGAGGAGATCGACCGGCGTCTCGCCGAGATCGAGGCGCAGCTCGACGCCTTCGAGGAGCGGCCCGTCAGCTACGACGCGCAAGAGGTCGCCCGCGCCGGCGCCTTTGTCTCCATCGACGGCGAGGGCCGGTTGAAGATCGATCGCGGCTACGTCCGGCCCGAGGATGAGGTGCCGGTCGCGGACGACCGGGGTGATGCCAGCGAAGCAAGGGGCGATGTCGATGCAGCATCGCCAAGTTCTGTCGAAGGCGCGCAATTCGCATCCAGTCAGGATCCGACGAACACCAGTTCCTCCGACGCCGACGCGGATGGTGAGGAAGACGGCCTGAAGCCGCTGTCCGAGCGCCTGGTCATGGAACTGACAGCGCATCGCACACTGGCCCTGCGCGATGCGTTGGCGGGCGATCCGGACATCGCCTTCCTCGCCGCGCTGCATGCCCTCGTTCTCCAGACCTTCTGGCGTTATCCGACCGCGAGTTGCCTGGAGATTCGCGCCGAAAGCCCGACGCCGACCGTTCAGGGGCCGGGACTGAAGGAAAGCCAGTCGGCGAAGGCCATCGACGAGCGGCACGCCAATTGGGAGAAGCAGCTTCCCGACGAGCCGGAACTGCTCTGGGAGTTCCTTTGTGATTTCGACCATGACAGCCGCATGGCGCTCTTCGCCCATTGCGTCTCGCTCACCGTCAACGCGGTGCATGAGCCTTGGAACCGGACACAGGGCCGTCGGCATCATGCCGACCAGGTCGCCTGCGCGGTTTCGCTCGATATGACCGCGGCCGGGTGGACGCCGACGGTGGAGAACTACCTCAATCGCGTGCCGAAGGCCCGCATCCTTGAGGCGGTCACCGAGGCCAAGGGTGCCGGCATGGCGGAACTGATCGAGGGGCTGAAGAAGTCCGACATGGCCGAACAGGCCGAACGCCTTCTGACTGATACCGGCTGGCTGCCCGAGCCGCTGCGCACGCCCGGCGTCGAGACAGCTTCGGTTGCCGGTGAAGGCGCTGAGGCCGAGCCGGACGATCAGGCCCAGGGAGGGCCGACTGCCGATCTGCCGGAGTTCCTCACCGCCGCCGAGTGATCATCCCGGCGGTTCCCATAAATCCCATCCACATGAAGCCTGGCCCCGCGCGGCGTCAGCCCGCGCAAGTCGAAAGACTGGCCGGGCTTCGCTTTTTCTGGAGACGTCACATGCAACGTGAACGCATGATTTTCCCCAACGAAAGACCAGTCCACACGCCCTGGGGCGTCGCCGATTACGCCCGCGAATACGCCGAGGGCATCGTCTTCTATGGCACGCCGTCCCATGGCGGCTTCAAGCTTTCCGCCGAACGCCTGGCGCAGATGCATCACGCTTTGCGCGAGCGTGGCGGGTGGTTCGAAGAGGACTGCGCCTGGGCCAAGGTCGCATTTGCCTTTCCCGAATGCTTTGCCGATGAGCAGCGCGAGGCGGCGATCCGGACACTGAAGGATTGGTGCCCGGATGAATATGAGGCAGTCACCGGCGAAACCCTCGCCTCCGGCGACTCCTACATCAAGGACCAGTGCCTTTTCCACGAATGCCATGCGCAAGACTGGGTGGTGATCAGCGCGATCAGGTCGGACCAGCATTCCGGCATGGTGGAATGCATCGCCACTCTTGGGGGCAAGCGCGGGGAATGGGGCAGGTCCGATACGGAGAGGCGCCGCTATCTCGTGCCGGATACCGAATATGACCGGCGCGGCAAATTCGGCTTCGTCATCGATCCCGATCGCCACGCGCTCTGCGACGGCCCCTCCAGCTTCATCGCACGGAGGGCGGCATTATGATCCCTGACCACATCCGCGCCAATTTCCAGACCCTCATGCGCGCCGCCGAAAACGGCGACTTGGCGCTGATGGAGTGCTTGGACGCCGAATCCGGCGCGCCGCGTTACGTCATATGCGCCGTCGGCCGCAACGGCGGCGAATATCTCCTCACGCCCTTCGGTCATCTGGCGGAGGGGAATCCTTACGAGGCTTACCACCCGCCAGAGTGAGAGCAGACCGGGATGAGGGTGGGCCGGGCGCGGGCAAGAGAGAGCCTGCCCCGGCCTTTTCCTGAAACCTCAATCCCGGAGAAATCTCATGAATCTGATGACGCCAGCGGCGGCGGCGACGGCCGCCGCATCCATCCGTGCGCCCGAAGAGGAGGCCGTCTGCATCCTCAAGGCGGCGGAGCGCATTCTCGCCGGTCTCGAACGCGGCCTTCTTATCGAGGCCCGCGTCCTGCGGCAGGCGATGGAGGAGGCGTTCGGCGGTTCGGACGCCGAGGGCTTCTGGACCTGGAAAGCCGCATACGAAGCTTGCGAAGCCGCGCAGGTGCTATTCCTCCGCAAATATGGTCGCGCCATGCGGGAGAAGGCGGGCTCGCCCGCCGCACAACTCGCCATGCTGTCGCGCATCGCCGGGCTTCTTCCCACCCACACCCGCCGCACGCAGGAGTCCGAGGAGTTCCAGCAGTTCAGCACACCCATGCCGCTTGCCTATGCGGCCAGCATCGCGGCGGGCCTCACTGGCGACGATGCGGTACTGGAGCCGTCGGCCGGCACGGGGATGCTTACCGTATTCGCCGAGATCATGGGCGCGCGGCTGGCGCTCAACGAGATTGCCGAGACGCGGGTCGCGCTTTTGCGGCGGCTGTTCCCGGATAGCCTGGTCACCACGCATGATGCCGACAGCATCGACGATCGGCTGGCGGGCGATATCGCTCCGTCGGTTGTTCTCATGAACCCGCCCTTCTCGGCGACGCTCCACGTGCAGGGCCGCGTCTCCGACGCGGACTTCCATCACGTGCGCTCGGCGTTGGCGCGTCTGCCCGAAGGCGGTCGCCTGGTCGCCATCACCGGACACAATTTTCCCTATGACCGGCTCAATGGCGCGGTGCGCTTCACCTGCGTCGTGGACGGCTCCGTATACTATAAGCACGGCACCACCTTCGACACGCGCCTCACCGTCATCGACAAGTCGCTTGAAATGGCTTCGCCGCCGGCTTTGCCGTGCGCGGAGAACGCCGCCGACTTGCTTGCCCGCATCATCGAACATGTGCCGCCTCGTTTGGCTGTGGATGGCGAGATCGGGCTCGGTACAGCGGCGACGCCCGCTGTCGCGCGCAAGGTTGCGCCAATCGCGCGCAGGCCGCAGCCCGTCATTTCTGCGGCGCCCGATGCTGTCGAGCTCACCTATGAGCCCATCGAATGGAAGCCGGCCGAGGGCGCAGACCTGACCGACGCGCTCTACGAGGGCTACGCCCTGCAATCGATCCATATCCCAGGCGCCAAGCCGCATCCGACGAAGCTGGTGCAGTCGGTCGCCATGGCCTCGGTCGCGCCACCGCACCCTTCCTATCGGCCGCATCTTCCCGCCGATGTCATCTCCGAGGGCATTCTCTCCGACGCCCAGCTTGAGAGCGTCATCTATGCGGGCGAGGCCCAATCCCGGCATCTCGTGGGATCGTGGACGGTCGATGAGACCTTCGACAATCTCCATGCCGCGCCGGAAGGCGCCGAGAATGCCGTGGGCTTCCGCCGCGGCTGGTTCCTAGGCGACGGCACCGGCTGCGGCAAGGGCCGGCAGGTCGCGGGCATCATTCTCGACAACTGGATCAAGGGCCGCCGCAAGGCGGTGTGGATATCCAAGTCCGACAAGCTGATCGAGGACGCGCAGCGCGACTGGTCGGCGCTGGGCATGGAGCAACTGCTCGTCCAGCCCCTGTCGCGCTTCAAGCAGGGCACGCCGGTCCGGCTGTCGGAGGGGGTGCTGTTCGTGACCTACGCCACTCTGCGCAACGAGCCGCGCCTTCGCCAGGTCATCGACTGGCTGGGAGGCGGCTTCGATGGTGTGATCGTTTTCGACGAAGCCCATGCCATGGCCAACGCCGCCGGCAGCAAGGGTGAGCGCGGCGAACAACTTCCCTCCCAGCAAGGTCGTGCCGGCCTGCGCCTGCAGCGCGCCTTGCCGGACGCTCGCATCGTCTATGTCTCCGCAACCGGCGCCACCGACGTGCGCAATCTCGCCTATGCCGAGCGGCTGGGCCTGTGGGGCAGCGAGGATTTCCCTTTTGCCAACCGGGCCGAGTTTATCCAGGCCGTCGAGGCGGGCGGGGTCGCGGCGATGGAAGTTCTGGCCCGCGACCTCAAGGCGCTCGGCCTCTACACCGCGCGGTCGCTATCCTATGAAGGCGTTGAAGTCGAGATCGTCGAACACAATCTCACCTCGGCGCAGGTGGAAATTTACGACGCCTATGCTGAAGCGTTCCAGGTGATCCATTCCAACCTGAACGCCGCCCTCGAAGCCTCGAACGTCACCGGCGAACGAAGAACCCTCAACGGCCAGGCGAAGTCCGTCGCCCTGTCGGTGTTCGAGGGCGCCAAGCAGCGCTTCTTCGCCGCGCTGCTTTCGGGGCTGAAGACCGCCACGCTCGTCAAATCCATCGAGGTGGATATGGCGGCGGGCCACGCCGCAATCGTGCAACTGGTCTCGACCGGTGAGGCGATCCTCGACCGCCGCCTGTCCGAGATTCCAGCCGAGGAATGGGCGGACCTGAACGTCGATCTCTCGCCCCGCGACGTGATCTTGACTTACCTCCAGCATGCCTTTCCGACGCAGCTTTACGAGCCCTACACCGACGAAGACGGCAATCTGCGCTCGCGCCCCGCCTCCGATGCCGAGGGCAACCCGATCCAGTGCCGCGAGGCCGTCACCTCCCGTGACCGGATGATCGAGCGTCTCGCCTCGCTCGATCCCGTGCCCGGCGCGCTCGACCAGATCGTGCAGCAATTCGGGACAGACAAGGTCGCCGAAGTCACCGGCCGCTCGCGACGCATCGTGCGCAAGGGCGACCGGCTTTGCGTCGAGAATCGACCGCCCTCGGCCAATCTCGGCGAGACGCAGGCATTCATGGACGATCAGAAGCGCATCCTGATCTTCTCGGACGCTGGCGGGACGGGCCGCTCCTACCATGCCGACCGGGGCGCGAAAAATCAGCGCCTGCGCGTCCATTACCTCCTCGAAGCCGGCTGGAAGGCTGACACCGCCATCCAGGGCCTCGGCCGTTCGAACAGGACCAACCAAGCGCAGCCGCCGCTGTTCCGCCCCATCGCCACGGACGTGAAGGCGGAGAAACGCTTCCTCTCCACCATCGCGCGGCGGCTCGACACGCTGGGCGCAATCACCCGCGGGCAGCGCCAGACCGGCGGTCAGGGCCTGTTCCGCGCCGAGGACAATCTCGAAGGCGAACAGGCGCGGGCGGCACTCCGACAGTTCTATATGCTGCTGGTGCAGGGCGGCATAGAGGGCTGCTCGCTCCAGCGGTTCGAGGAAACCACGGGGTTGTCGCTCACTTGTCCAGAAGGGACGCTGAAGGAGGACCTACCGCCGATTACGACCTTTCTCAACCGCCTACTGGCGCTGCCCATCACCATGCAGAACACGCTGTTCGCGGCGTTCGAGGAGATTTTGAACGCCCGCATCGAGGCGGCGATAGCAGCGGGTGTCCACGATATTGGCCTGGAGACCATCCGCGCCGAAAGCCTGATCGTCACCGACCGGCGCACCGTCTGGCGGCATGATAGCGGCGCCGAGACGCGGCTGTTCACGATTGAGCGGCGCGATCGCAACCGGCCCATGACGGCGGAAGAGGCCATCACCATCGAAGGCGGGCGATTGCTCGTCAATGAGCGTTCCGGCCGCGCCGCCGTCAAGACATCCGCGCCGAGCCTGATGCTCGATGACGGCAGCATGGAACGCCGCGTCCGGCTGTTGCGCCCCATGCAGCGCGACACGATGAGCGTCGATGACTTCGCCGCCACACATTGGAAGGAAGCGGAGACGGAAGGATTTATCGTCGCATGGGAAAAGGAGATCGCCGCAATCCCCGAATTCTCGACGAGCACGTTCCACCTCGGCACCGGGCTGTTGTTGCCGATCTGGCGGCGTCTTCCGGGGAGCAACGCCCGCGTTTATCGGCTGCAAACCGACGATGGCGAACGCATCATCGGCCGGATGCTGACGCCCATCGAGGTGGAAGCGTTCTGCCGCAATATCGGCATGGAGGCGCCGAAGCTCTCCGCCGGGGATGCCTGGGGCCTGATCAATGAAGGCAAGGTCACGGCCCATCTCGCCGATGGCCTCGTCCTGCGCCGCGCGCGGGTGATGAACGAGCACCGCATCGAACTCACCGGCTTCACCTCCGGCTTGGTCGATGCCCTGAAGGCCCGCGGCCTGTTCGGCGAGATCATTTCCTGGAAGCTGCGGCTGTTCGTGCCTGTCGGCGATGCCGGCAAGGCAATTTTCGAGAGTCTCACCGACCGCTGGCCAATTACTAAAATCGCGGATCGGGGGTGACATATGTCCCGCGCCGCCGATCTGGCGCGCCGTCTCGGTGAACAGGCCGAGGCGGTGTGCCGCTATTACCTGCCGAATGGCCGCCGCCAGGGCCGATACTGGATCTGCGGCGATGTCATGGGAACGCAGGGGCGGAGCCTTTATGTCCGCCTTTCCGGCGAACGTGCTGGGAAGTTTTGCGATGCCGCTGATGGAACGCATGGCGATCTTCTCGACCTCATCGCCCTCAACCGCGGCCTCGACTTCCGCGCCGCGCTCGATGAGGCGCGAGGATTCCTCAGCCTGCCGGTTCTGCCGATCCGCCAGGTCGCCCCGCCCGCGCCGACGAACTCTTGCGAGGCGGCGCGGCGGCTCTTTGCCGCGTCAAAGCCGATCCGGGGCACGCTGGCGGAACGCTATCTCCAAAGCCGCGGCATCATTCTGCCTGCGGACGTTTCCGTCCTGCGCTTTCATCCGCGCTGCTTTCATCGCGGGCCTGCGGGGCGCGAGACATGGCCGGCGCTCATCGCCGCCGTCACCGATCTCGACGGCGCCATCACAGGCGTGCATCGCACCTGGCTTGATCCTGGCGGCGCCAAGGCGCCTCTCGATCAGCCCCGCCGCGCCATGGGGCATCTCGCCGGAAACGCGGTCCGGCTCGGCGTTGCCTCCGACGTCCTGACGGCGGCGGAAGGCATCGAAACGGCGCTGGCGCTCAAGACCGTGATGCCCGCCATGCCGGTCGTCGCCGCACTCTCCGCCGCCCACCTCGCTGCCCTGGTGTTCCCGCCCACGCTGCGCCGTCTCTATGTCGCGCGCGACAATGACGAAGCCGGGCGTTTCGCGCTGGGACGATTGCACGCCCTTTCCAGAGCCGGCGATATCGACATCCGCGCGCTCGCCCCGAGGACAGAGGACTTCAACGCCGATCTCCTGACGCTCGGCCAGGACCGGCTCAGGGCATGGCTCGCCGAGCAACTCGCCCCGGACGATGTTCAGCGTTTCCTTGTCGCGGATGAGCAGAGGCGATGCGTGTGAAGTCCGTCAGCGCCGGCCGGGGAAGGGCGAGCATCGGGACCGCCTCCCGGTTCGGCAGGGGCCGCGCCACGGCCTTTCCAAGAGAGGGATCTGCCAGCGCCGGTCGGCTTTGCAACGGCCTGACGGCCGTCCTCCACTTCGTTGCGGCCCGGCGGGTGCAAAGCCGCCCCTTGGCCCTGGCGGGCGATCCCCGGAAAGGCCGCGATGGGCGCGGCTTTGAGACCGGGAGACAGACCCATGCTGCACGACCTCTTCACCGACGACGCCATCGAACCCCATCACGCGGCATCGCCAACCGCCCATGTCCTCGACGAAATGGCGCTTCACGGCGCCTGTCCCGGCCCGGACGATCCGGAGCGCTTGACCGTGCCCGAAGCCGACCGCGCCGAGCAGGAGATCGAGACCGCCGCAGCCGCCCTCATCGCCCTCATGGCCGATACGGCGCTCGATGACGATCTCGACGACGTCCTCTGGGGCTTCGCCAATCTCTTCCACCGCCGCATCGCCTGGCTCGACCGCTTGCTCGACGACAACGAGATGGCGCAGCGCCGCTTGCAGGAGGAGCAGGACGGCTCGGAGGTCAAGTCCGTCGAACTCGAGCGCCTGACTGCCCGTGGCGAGGCCATGCTGGAACGCCGCGCCGCCTTCGAGAGCCTCCGAGATCTTGCCGCCACCCAATTCGAATCCGCGACCGGTTCCGCCTGGCGGCCGCGCACCGGCTCGATGACGAATCGGCGGACGATGACGGCGGCCATGATCGATAGTCGCGACTTCATCGCCGCCAAGCGCCGGGCCGAGACCGAGCCGTTGTTGCCCGCCGGCCCCAGGATCGCCTTCACCGGCGGCGTCGACTGCAACGATCACGCCCGCATCTGGGACGCCCTCGACAAGGCGTGCGCCAAGCATCCGGATATGGTGCTCATCCATGGCGGATCGCCCAAGGGCGCCGAGAAGATCGCCGCCTGCTGGGCCGACAATCGTGGCATACCGCAGATCGTCTTCAAACCCGATTGGACCCGCCACAGGAACGCCGCGCCCTTCAAGCGCAACGACCAGATGCTCGAAGCGATGCCCATCGGTGTCATCGCCTTTCCCGGTTCCGGTATCTCCCAGAACCTCGCCGACAAGGCGCGGAAGATGGGGATCGCGGTGTGGCGGTTCGACAGCGGCGCCGAATAGGCGCCGCTACCTTCTGGCACTTCCGGCAAGCGGAAAAGCCGTCAGGGGCGCGTCCATCCCTCCGCCAGCTTTTCAATTACCTTCTCGAACCAGTTCTCGTACCAGTACCAGGTTTTGGCGACCATGACGCCGTAGCCCTTGCCGGGCTTGCGTGCGTCAAGCTGCCTCGCAAGCAATGTGTGATCATACATGCTGAACGCCTGATATCCGGCCGCTTTGACCTTCTCCACGATCTCCGAAGGCAGATATTTCGGCCGCTCCACCTCCTTCAGCAGCACCCGCTCGACAGCCTCCGCTTCTGGCGATCCAGGCTTGACAAATTCGACAGCGAGGTCGGCTTTCGCAGCCTTGCCCGATACCTTCGGCACGAAGGCCACTCGGTACCTGAATTTCGGGTCCCTCTGCTCATCCTCAGTCAGTCCATTGTGGAAATTGTCCATCGCGGCTGCGATGTGCGGCGGCAGGTCCGCGCCGATCAGGCTAGCCCGTTGTGGACCGTCAAATGTCACGAATTGCAAAGCGATCGGCAGCCGTTTTTCCAAGGCGAACGCCTTACCGAACAGCGTCTTGATCGCATCGTTGAAGTTGATACAGCAGGCCTGAAGCTTGGCGCTGAGGGCATCGTCGATCCTGTTCGTGGAGCGATGCTCGATCTCGTGGCGAATGTCGGTCAGGAATTTGAGGTTGTTGATAATGCCTTTCTCCAGCGGGCATTTCCCGTGTGCCAGACACTGGCCAAGTTCCCAGTACTTGTCTGCTCCGCTCGGCGTTTTCTCGACGACACCGCCTTTCTTGTACCGGTAATCGACGCCTTCCCGTTTGTAGTAGGCGTGCAGAAGATAGGTCCAGGCGATGATGCTGGTGACGATGAATAACTCGGCCCTGAAATAGAGCCCGGCGCTGTTGAAGGTGTGAACCGCCGCAATCATCGCTTCTCGCGCCTTGATCAACAGTTCGTCACCCTGATGATGCAAACCGGTCGCGGGATCGATGTTGGGCCACGCCTCCAGAAAGTGATCGAGTTCGGCTTCGGTTGCGGCCTTGATACTCTTGTGTTTGGTCCCGTCGCGTATCTCGGAAATACGGGCGTGATTGATCGACCGTGTAGGACGCGAGAAATAGGCTTGGATGTCTTGCGGCACATATTTCTTCGCCAGCATCGCCTTGACGATGGCGACTTCCCATCTCTCTAACGTGTTGCCCGGTCGCCGCGCCACGATGTGGCCCCCAACCAATTTTCTTCATCTTGTACAGTCGTTGCACTGTCCTGCGAACGTCAAGGTCTCACAGTCGGGCGTAGTAAAACTACGTTTATGATAAGGGCGCCCGCGCGGGGACAGGCCCCGCGCGCCGGGCTCTCGTGAACCGAACCGCCTTCGGCGTTTCGGCCTTCGGCTTCGATCCCTGGCGCGAGCGCCCGCTCCGCGGGCGGGCGGCGGTCCAGCAGCGCCGGCCAAGACGCGCCCGCCGGACGCGATGGTGGCGGGGCCTGGAGGGGAGAATGCGGCGTTGGCCATGGCTCCCGAGGGCAGGTTGGAACGCCATCCTTCCTGCATCTCCGGCTCCGATGGGCGTGCGCATGAGGCCGAAAGGGGCGCGGCACGCAGGCAGTCGGATTGATCTCGCTGCCTGCGGCTACGGTGGTGCACCGGCGCCAGTTTCATCGCCGCGGCGATGCCGTCAACGGCGCGCAGCGGGAGCTTTGGACATGCCCGGGGTCGAAGGCCGAGTGGTTGGCGGTTTTTTTTGTGTCGTTTCAACCCGGCCAAGCCGTTGTCCGATGCGGTAAACTCGGTGGCGGGGAAGGTCATGGCGCTCCTTCGCCGGCTGTCCATCGAGGCAGTCACCATCCCTGCATGTCTCTCATCGCGTAAATCCCGCACCGGTCCGTTCAACCCGCCGTCCGGGAAAATTTCCCCTGCCGCGAAAAGTGCTCCGCTGACGCTGCGCCCCTTCGGGTGACGGCGAAGCCGTCAACTTTTCCCGGCATTCCTCGCGCCCGCTTCGCTCCAAATTTTCCCTCCCGGCGGGTCCTCCACTTCGTTCCGGCCCTCCGCTTACGCTGCGGGTGAACCGGCCCGCCTATGCGGTCTTTCCGCTGGAGCCATCGCAGGGATGGTCCCTGCGACGAACAGCGAAAGGATCATCACCATGGCCATCACCCTCGGCACGTTCACCAAGGAGAACGACGGCAGCTTCACCGGGACCCTCAAGACCCTCAACGTCACCGCCAACCTCGTCGTCGTCCCCGTGGACAAGATGTCCGAAAACGCCCCCGACTATCGCGTCTATGCCGGCAACGGCCAGCGCTACGAGGTCGGCGCCGGCTGGAGCCAGGTCGCCAAGTCGAGCGGCGAGACCTACCTGAACCTCAAGATCGCCGCGCCGGAATTCGGCCCCAACTGGGTGCGCGCCCGCCTCGTCAAGCTGGAAACGCCGATGGAGGACGGCACCTCGCACCTCGCCCTGTGGGAGCCGCGCGAGCGCTGATCCCGCCCACTCCCGAAGACCCCGCCGGAGCGCATCCGGCGGGGCTTATCTTCATGCATTCCGCCGCGCCCGACCGCCGCAATCCAAGCGGTGTCGGCGCTGGTCGCGCCGACGGGCTTTCCGTCTCGATCTTCCCATTCTGCCATCCGGCGCAACGAGCCTGTAAAGGATCGCGGCACCCTCCAAAATACTCCGTTCCACTGGCGCTCCACTCCGCATTTTGGTTCCTCCCGCGCCCGCTTCGCGGCGGCTTCGCCGTCCTTGACAGGCTCTATCCGGATGACCGGGGACCCCGTTCTCGACGGGAGAACGGTTCAATCAAGGAGGTTCCCATGTCCATCCAGATCATTTCCACCCACGACATCCGCGTTGAGTATCGCGGCCATTCCTACGCCGAGGACGAGCTGCGCGAGAGCATCTGGCTCGTCAATATGGAGCTGCGCAATGGCCTGCCGAGGCGCGAGCGCATCGAGGCCAAGCGGCAGATCGCGGAGATGGAAGCAGCGCTCAAGGCGCTTGTGACGGCCGAGGGAGCGGGGCGTTGAGCCCCGCTTTTCGCAACGTTTTCGAGCCAGACGCCGGTCTCTCGTCCATTCATCGCGAAGGGGGGTCGTTTTTGGCAACCCCCGTATTTCGATCCTGAGCAAGCACGCTCCCCGCCGACATCCTTCGCCCATTCGCGTCGAACTTCGCCGAAAGGAGCCAAAGGATGATCGATCACACATCGAGAGCGGCCGAGGCCCGCAAAGGCTCGCCGTTCCTCTCCACGCGGGAGGCCGCGTTCTATCTCGGCCTTTCCTTCCGCACCCTTGAAAAGATGCGCCTGACGGGCAACGGCCCGCGCTTCCGCAAGCATGGCCGCTTTGTCCGCTACCACATCGCCGATCTCGATGCCTGGTCGGAAGGACGACGGCATTCCTCCACATCTGACGAGGGAGAACGCGGATGAAAAGCCCCGCTTTCCTTCCTCTCGCCGCCACGCTTGCGGGCATCGTGCTCGCAGGCTTCTCTGCCATCGCGCATCCCCAGCCACACCTTGTCTGGAACGCTTCTGCCAGCGCGCCGATCGGTCTCTATCGTGTTGTTTCCGGCGCGCCGGAACGCGGCGACTTCGTCCTCGTCCGCCTCCCGAAAGCCATCGAAAAGCTGGCCGCCATTCGCGGCTATCTGCCCGCCGGCGTGCCGCTCATCAAGCGCATTGCCGCTGTCGCCGGGGATGATGTCTGCGCCGTCAACAGGGCCATCATCGTCAATGGCGAGATCGTTGCCCGGCAGCGCAAGGCGGATCGGGCAGGGCGTTCCCTGCCGCGCTGGAATGAATGCCGGGCACTTGTCCAGGGCGAATTCTTCCTCTTGGGCGACGCCCCGGACTCCTTCGACAGCCGCTATTTCGGGCCGATGACGGGCGCCCGCGTGATCGGGAGGCTCGCGCCGCTATGGATCGACTGAGCCCCCTTATCTTCGCAGCGGCTGTCATCGTCACGCCCGCCGAGGCCGCCGCTGTCGACCAGTTTCAGGCGCACATCAAAGAGGCATCACAGCATTTCGGCATTCCCGCCGGATGGATCGAGGCGGTCATCATGGCCGAGAGCAAGGGCGATCACCGCGCCGTCTCGCCCAAGGGCGCCATGGGTCTGATGCAGCTCATGCCGGAGACCTGGGCCGAGTTGCGCGATCAGCTTGATTTCGGCGCCGATCCCTTCGATCCGCCCACGAACATCCTTGCCGGAACCGCCTATCTCAGAGCCATGCAGGACCGGTTCGGCTATCCCGGCTTATTCGCGGCCTATAATGCCGGACCAGGGCGTTACGAGGCGCATCTGCATGACGGAAAGCCGCTTCCCGCCGAGACCCGCGCCTATGTCGCGCGCATCGCAGAGATGCTCACGGACGCGGGCGAATTCGCTCTGCACGGAACGATTTCCCCGCCGACCGGCACGCGGAATCCCGATCAAATCGCCTCCGGGCAGCGGCTCTTTTTCTCGCTCTCGACGACGAAAAACGAGGCCGCAGGCGACGAGAATTCCGTCCCGAACGGCGAGCTTTTCGTGCCGCTTTCGACGCGAAAACCGGATGAAAAATGAGGCGAGAATTGCGTCGCCAGAGTCCGCATCCCGTGCGCTTCTCGTTCTTTCCTTTGCCCGGCGGCGCGGCTTCGCCGCTGCCGGGCTTCCTGCCCATACGTCGGTGTGATCGCAGATGATCGTGGATGGTCGCAGGCAGGCTCACGGAAGCCGCGTAAGGCAAGATGAAGCAGAAGCACTATCCGCTGGATCGCGGATCGTAAGCCTTTGCCTGCACATCGGTTTTTCCGTGGGCGGATGGTGCTATGCACCTCCGCGGTGGTGCCATGGGAGTGGCAACTCCCCGGTTTTCCTGGGCTCGATTGGCACCAATTTCCAGAGGCTCGTTTCGTCGCCATTCTATTGGGGTCTATGAGGAGCAGACCGTGTTCGACGACGACGATTTCAAACCGAAGCTCGGCAGGATCCGCTCGCGCGGCTCGAAGGGCGGACGCAAATTCCTGCATCAGGTTTTAGCTGCGTCGAACCTCGCGCGCGGTGGCGCGGGCGGCACACGCAAGTCCCGCTTTACCGGCAGCCGCATCGGGCGCGGCGCCGGCGTGGGACGTGTGCTCGCCAATCGCGACCGCTATGCCGCTTTCCGCCAGCGGCGCGTCATTATCAAGTCCCGCATCGTCAAGCTGGCTGGCAAGGGGATGGCCAAGGGAATGGAAAGCGCGCGGGCGCATCTGCGCTATATCCAGCGCGACGGCGTGACCCGCGAGGGGGACCCGGGCGCGCTCTACAGCGCCGAGCAGGACCGGGCGGACGGCAAGGCCTTCCTGGAGCGTTCCGAGGGCGACCGCCACCAGTTCCGCTTCATCGTCTCGGCCGAGGACGGTGCGGAATACGACGACCTCAAGCCGCTTACCCGCCGCCTGATGGCCCGCATGGAGGAAGATCTCGGCACCAAGCTCGATTGGGTGGCTGTCGATCACTACAACACCGGCCATCCGCACACGCATATCCTGGTGCGCGGCCGCGACGAGAGCGGCAAGGACCTCATCATCGCCCGCGACTACATCACCACCGGCATGCGCGAGCGCACCGCCGAGATCGTCAGTCTGGATTTCGGGCCGCGCTCGGATTTCGAGATCGAGGGCCGGCTGCGCCGCGAGGTCGAGCAGGAGCGTCTCACCAGCATCGATCGCCGCCTCATCCGCGACATGGACGAGGCGGGCCTCGTCGCCGCAACCGACCGCGACGCCTTCCAGCAGAGCCTGCGCGCGGGCCGGCTGCAGAAGCTGAAGCGGCTCGGCTTGGCCGAGGAACTCCGCTCCGGCCGGTGGCGGCTGGAAGAGGGGCTGGAAGACACGCTTCGCCGCATGGGCGAGCGCGGCGACATCATCAAGACCATGCACCGCGAAATGGCCGGGCAAAACATCGCCCGCAGCCCCGGGGATTACGCGATCCTCGACCCGGGAGACCCGACTGCGAACCCCGTCATCGGGCGCGTGGTGGCGCGCGGGTTGTCGGATGAACTCAAAGACCGCCATTATCTGATCGTCGACGGGGTGGATGGGCGAACCCACTACTTCGACATCGGCAGGGGCGAGGCGACCGAGCCGACACCGGACGGCAATATCGTGCGGGTCACGCCGAAGAACGTCGAGCCTCGGCGCGTGGACCGAACCGTCGCCGAGGTCGCTGCTGCCAACGACGGGCGCTATACCATCGACCTGCATCTCAAGCATGATCCTCTCGCCACCGAGGCATACGCCGAGACCCATGTGCGGCGCCTCGAGGCCATCCGCCGCGCCACCGGTGGCGTTGCCCGCAAGCCCGACGGTACCTGGATTATCGAGCCCGACCATCTCGACCGGGTGGTGGTATACGAGCGGAGCCTGGCTCGCGCAGCGCCGGTCATCGTGGAGAAACTTTCCCATCTCACGCTCGACCAGCAGGTAGGCGCCGACGGCGCCACCTGGATCGACCGCGAGCTCGTCTCGGATCATCCCGAGCCCAGCCGCGACTCCGGCTTCGGCCGGGAGGTGCGTGAGGCCCAGGCGCGCCGTCGGCAATGGCTCATCGCCGAGGGCCTCGCTCACGAGGAACAGGATCGGATCGTCTATCGCGCCAACATGCTGGCGACCCTGCGCCGGCGCGAGCTTGCCCGTGTTGCCGGCCAGCTTTCCGACCAGCTTGGTCTCTCCTATGTCGAGACCCGCTCCGGGGAGCCGGTGGAAGGCACGCTCCGCCGCTCCGTCGAACTCGCCAGCGGCAAATACGCCCTTGTCGAGAACAGCCGCGAATTCACCCTCGTCCCCTGGCGTCCCGTTCTCGAACGCCACATCGGCAGGCAGGTCTCAGGCATCATGCGCGGCGACGGCATCTCCTGGACCATCGGACGGCAGAGGAGCGGGCCGAGCATATCGTAGCCATTTGAGGGGGGAGACCGGTCGGCAGGGGCTGGCCTTCAATTGACAATCGCGGCGTCAATCAAACCGATGGTGCGACCTGCCGCTAAGCGCTGCCAAGCATGCCTGTCGCCAAAAGCGTTCCGAGCAGTCCCGCCAAAATCAGGCGGTAGAGAACGAACGGCAGAAAGGTCGCCCGTCGGAGCCACGCCATCAACCCGGCTATTGCGGCAAGCGCGCTGAAGAACGCCAGCACGCCTGCGACAAGCGCATCCGTCTGCATCGCTGCGCTGCCTGACTGGACGAGGTCGGCGCCACCGAGAACGCCCGCGGCTGCTGTCGTCGGGATGGACAGAAGCAGGGAGAAGCGCGCGGCCTCGGGGCGCTGCTGGCCGAGAAAGAGCGCCGCCGTCATGGTGATTCCGGACCGGCTGACACCGGGAACCAGGGCGAGCGCCTGCGCCAGGCCGATAATCATGGCGTCGCGCCAGCTGAGATGCGCGATCGTCCCCCGGGCTTTGGCCGCGCGCCGGTCGGCCAGCCACAGGACAATCCCGAACACGAGCGTGGTCGCGGTGATGAGTGCCGGGCTCCGCCAGTCGCTGGCGATGTGATCCTTGAGCAGCAAGCCGGCAATGACGACCGGCACGGTCGCGGCAACAACCTGGAGGCTGAGCCGGGCGTCGTCCGTCATGCGCCCGCGCAGTGCGTCGATACCGCCGGTCACCAGCCTCGCCGTATCGCGCCGGAAGTAGAGCATCACAGCGAAGAGTGTGCCGATATGCATCGCCACATCGATTGCGAGCCCTTGGTCGTCCCAGCCCGTCAGCGCTGGAACCAGAATCAGATGGGCCGAGGAGCTGATCGGCAGAAACTCGGTTATGCCCTGGACGATCGCGAGAACAACCAGATGAAAGAGCGGATTGCCCGTCGCCTCCTCCGCCATCATGACCCCATCCCGTTCCTGAACAGGAAGATCATGTATGCGGCATAGACGGCGAGCATGCCGATGCCCCAGAGGCGGCCGATACGTTGCGTTGCGAACAAGAGCACGAGCAACGCGCAGCTCGCGCCGAGCATGACCGGCGTGTCGATATCGCGAAACCGGGCGCCGACATCGATCGGCTGGATGACCGCGGTCGTTCCGAGAATGGCGAGGACATTGAAAATATTGCTGCCGATGACGTTGCCGACCACGACATCGGAATGCCGCCGGATCGCCGCCACGATGGCCGTCGCCAGTTCGGGTAGCGAGGTGCCGACGGCGACCAGTGAAAGGCCGATCACCGCATCCGGGACGCCGAACGCGCGCGCGATCGAGATCGACCCGTCCACCAGAAGATCGGCGCCAATCACGAGAAGGGCAATTCCACCCAAAGAGACGAGCGGCGGAAGCCACGCGCGCTTGAACGGCAAATCCTCGAATTCCTCGGTCTCGCGCTCAAAGACCGTCAGCGCCTTTTCGCGCCGCTCCAGCCAGTAGCTGGCGAACAGATAAACGGTCAGGACAACCAGGAGCGCGATACCCTCCCCACGCGTGATGACCTGCCCCTGGACCAATCCGAACAACACCAGCGCGACGAGACCGGCGACCAGCGCCTCGCGAACGGCCGTGCGTTTCCAATCTGAAATGGGCAGGATCAGCGCCGCCATCCCGATGATCAGAAGCGCGTTGGCGATATTGCTGCCGACGACGTTGCCCAACGCAATCTCCGGCGAGCCGCCGAGGGCGGCATTGACCGAGACCAGAAGCTCCGGCGTCGATGTGCCGAAACCAACGATCACCAGCCCAATGATGAGCTTGGAGAGACCGAGGCGTTCGGCGATGGCGACGCTGCCGCGCACGAGACTCTCGCCCCCGATGAACAGCAGCACGAGCCCCGCGGCGATTAATCCGAAATCCAACAGCATTCCAGTCCGTCTCCCACCCGATCAGAGCCAGCCGCGGCGCTTGAAATAGACGAAGGGGATGATCGCCGACAGGATCATTAGGCCGATCGCCCACGGGTAGCCGAGCAGCCACTGAAGTTCTGGCATGTATTCGAAGTTCATGCCGTAGCTCGACGCGACCAGCGTCGGAGGCAGGAACACCACGGCCGCGACGGAGAAGATCTTGATGATCGCGTTCTGCTCGATGTTGATCATCCCGAGCGTGGCATCGAGCAGGAAGGTGATCTTCTGCGACAGGAAGCTGGCGTGATCGGCCAGGGAGCGCACGTCCCTCGAAAGCGTCTTGATGCGCTCACGCACGTCTTTCCCGCTCTTGCGCTGCATGGCGCCCTGGCCGAGAAAACCGATCAACCGTTCGAGCGTCACGAGGCTGTCGCGAATGTTCGAGGTAAGATCACCCTTCCGGCCGATGGCCTCAAGGACCTTCTGGAAATCCTGGCTCTTGGTCGGCTTCGCGCCCTTGTGCTGGAAGACGTCGCGGGAGATGCCGTCGATTTCCCGGCCCGCCCGCTCCAGGATGTCGGCAAGCCGGTCGACGATCGCTTCCAGCAGCGCGACCAGCACGCCTTCGCCGCTCTCGAATCCCATCGGAACCTTCTCGGCGCGAAGGGGAAATGTCTGGAAGGCTCGCGGTTCATGGTAGCGCACGGTGATCAGCCGTTCTCCCGCGAGAACGAAAGTCACCGGATGCATCTGCGGATCATCGCCATCGGCCTGGGCCGGCAGCGTGGCCGTCATGAAGGCGACGCCATCCTCGTTGTAGAGGCGTGATGAGATTTCGATCTCCTCCATCTCTTCCTTGGTCGGGATGTCGATGCCCAGGCGCTTCTCAAGGTCGCTTTCCTCCGCGTCGGTCGGGTTGACGAGATCGATCCAGACCAAGTTTTCGGGAAGCTCCGATACTCCCTCGATCACCCTTAGGCGACCGCTTTCGTTCAGGAATCCGCGGATCATCGGAGCCTCCTTTCCTTCATGCAGCTCTCCGGGAAGAGTCGTTGTACGACGGAGGGGACAATATCCAGTCACCCCTTACTTGCCAATCGAATTATTCCCGACCGGGAACTTTTTGTTGACGCCTGGCGAGGGAGGCGCTTTCATCAGACCGTCATGAATGACGGTCAATCCATCGAGGCTTTGAGCGATCTCGGCACTTTCATCCGCTCCAGGCGGAAGGCTCAAGGGCTTACACAGCGCGAGCTGTCCGTGGCCGCCGGCGTGGGGCTCCGGTTTGTCATCGAAGTCGAACACGGCAAGACCACAAGCCAAGTCGGCAAGGTGTTTCAACTTCTCCAGGTTTTGGGGGTCCGATTGGCGGTCATCGGCGCGGAACCCGACATCACGCGCCGGAAGAAAGCCTGATTGAATCAGGAGATCGAGGAATTATATCGGGATGGAAGTAACAGCAGACAGGAGGCACGAGAGCATGAAATGTCCAGTTGATGATGAAACGCTTGTCATGACCGACCGGAGCGGTGTCGAGATCGACTACTGCCCGAAATGCCGCGGGGTGTGGCTGGATCGCGGGGAACTGGACAAGATCATCGAGCGATCGGCGACACAGTCGGATCCGTCGCCAAGGCAAGAGGCACCCCGCCAGCAAGATTACGGGCACAGCGGCAAACCGTACCGCAAGAAAAAAGAATCGTTCCTGAGCGAGCTCTTCGACTTCTGAGGGGCTATGCCGACGCACCTTGCGATACGGCTGTTTGGCAACATACCCATTCCAGTTTGGACGATTGTAGTGACCGCCGTTTCGTATGCCGAAGGCGATGGCCCTTGCCCGTTCGTTCGTCACGGCGGGCCCTTTGGACGTTCCTGGATTTGATGATACCCCGCATCAAAGCGGACCTCGGTGTGTGGCTGGCTCACCTGTTCACGCGGCCACCGCCGCGAAGATTTTGAAGCCGTTACAGGCCATACCAGAACCGCGAACTTAAGGTTCGCATCCAACTCCGAACACGGCACACAGCAGGGAGGTGAAGTCATGGTCGAAGTGGAGACGCTGACACGCGTTTAATGGTGTGCCAGAATTCCATTTATTGCTTATCTTCAGGGATTTTCCAGGCTGAACATCTGCGTGTGGGCGTCATAGGCGAACGCCTCGGCATAGCGCCCCCAACTGATGACCGCGCGCAGCGTCTGCTCGGCCGCCTCCGGCGACATGTGGTCCTCAAGCTCGTCGGAGAATCGGCTCCACGGAGCGCGATGGCTCGGCCGTTCGTCCAGGACACGCCGGATGTGAGCGGCAAGTGCAACGTAGGTGAGCAGATGCTGGGCGAAGAGGCGCTTGCGCTCGTCGGTTTGCAGTTGCGCGTACCGCCTTCCCTCGGGCGTAAGCCTGATGTCGCCGCCGGCCACTTCGGCAAAGCGCAACATCTGCAGCGTCTCGGCGGCCGGGAAGAGGTGGTCGATCTCCATGTGCAGTGAAGCCGCGATGACGGGGAGATCGGCCTCGCCGTCGTATGGCGCCGCAGCCACGGCTTCGAGCAGGCCGGACAAGAGGTTCGACGACAGACGCGGCAGGATGGTGCCGATGCCGGCCCCCGGGAACCGCTCGGCCCGCGCTCCGGCGCGTTCGGCGGCGGGCCTGGCGGTCATCTCGACATAAATGCGCTCCACGACATCGCGGAAGCCGGGATCGAGACGGTCGCGGGGCTGCGGCAGGTCGACCTTGATCTCGTTCAGTATCCGCCCCGGATTGCTGCCGAAAACGAGGATGCGGTCGCACATCAGGACCGCTTCCTCGATGTTATGGGTGACCAGGATCACTCCCTTGATCGGAAGCTGACCTTCGGACCACAGTTCCAGAAAGTCCGTGCGCAGCGTCTCGGCTGTCAGCACGTCGAGCGCCGAGAACGGCTCGTCCATCAGGAGGATATTGGGGTGAACGACGAGCGCGCGAGCGAAGCCGACGCGCTGGCGCATGCCGCCCGAAAGCTCACGCGGATAGGCGGATTCGAAGCCGTCGAGCCCGATCAGGTCGATGGCGTCGAGCGAGCGGCGGCGGATCTCCTCGCGCGGCAGGCCGAGCGCCTCGAGGCCGAGCTCGACGTTTTCGAGAACGGTGAGCCAGGGGAACAGCGCAAAGCTCTGAAACACCATAGCGATGCCGGGCGGCGGCTCCGTCACCGCCCGACCGAGATAGCTGATCGATCCGGCAGCCGGGACCGACAGACCGGCGATGAGCCTGAGCAGCGTCGACTTACCCGAGCCAGAGCGGCCGAGCAGGCCGACGATCTCGCCTTCCCGCAATCTCAGGTCTATCCCGTCGAGAACGAGCAGTTCGCCGCCGTCGGGCTTGGGAAAAGCCTTGCGAACGGCCTGGAGGTCCAACAAGAGGGTGTTGTCCATATCGGCCTCCTTTCAGCCAAGGCGGAACTTGCGTTCGGCGCGGGCGTAGAGCGGGCGCCAGAACGTGCGGTTGATGACGACGACGAACGCGCTCATCACGGCGATGCCGAGGACCACGCGGTGAAAGTCTCCAGCCTGCGTGGCCTCGGCAATGTAGGCGCCGAGCCCGTGCGCTTGCAGCCTGTTCTGGCCCCAGCTCGCGATTTCTGCGACGATGCTGGCGTTCCAGGAACCGCCTGAGGCGGTGATGGCGCCGGTCAGGTAGAACGGGAAGACGGCAGGCAAGGCGATCCGGCGCCACCACAGCCAGCCGCGGACGCGCAGGTTGGTGCCGATGTCGCGCAGCTCGCTCGGGATGGTCGAGGCGCCCGCAATGACGTTGAACAAAATGTACCACTGGGTGCCGAGGATCATGAGCGGGCTGAGCCAGACATCCGGGTCGAGCCGGAAGGCCACGATGGCCGAGACGGCGAGCGGAAACAGAAGATTGGCCGGGAAGGCCGCCATGAACTGGGCGACCGGCTGCACGACGCGCGCGGCATTCGGGCGCAGGCCGATCCAGACGCCGATGGGCACCCAGATCGCGCTGGCGATCGCGATCAGCACGATCACGCGGGTCATGGTCGCGAGCCCGAGGAGGAAGGCTCTTCCCGCCTCGGCGAGCGGGACGCCGGCCAGCACGAACTGCGCGATCTTCCAAAGGGCCAAGGCAGCGACCGCGACCACCGCCGCGTGCCAGATCCGATCGACCCTGCGCCCTCTGCGGCCCTGGCGACCTCCCATGACACCCTGATTGCCCGCCCTGGTAGAGAGCCGGTACGACCACCGCCAGGCGGCCCCGAATGGCGCTGTTGCCCGCACCACGAGACGCGAACGCCGCAGCGCCGTCAGCACCCAGGAGCCCGGCGGGGTGACACCCATCTCCTGCTCGAAGCGGAACCGATCCGCCCAGGCGACGAGCGGGCGGAAGAGGAGCTGGTCGTAGATCAGGATTACGACGAACATGGTGCTGATCGCCCAGCCGATGGCGCCGAGGTCCCGGTGCTCGATGGCGAGCGCGATGTAGGACCCGATCCCCGGCAGCGTGACGGTCGTGTCGCCGACGCTGATCGCCTCCGAGGCGACGACGAAGAACCAGCCGCCCGACATCGACATCATCATGTTCCAGACGAGAGCCGGCATGGCGAACGGCACCTCCAGCCGCCAGAAGCGCATCCACGGGCTGAGCCGGAACGAGCGGGCGGCCTCCCCTAGCTCCTCCGGCACCGTTCGCAGCGACTGGTAGAAGCTGAACGCCATGTTCCAGGCCTGGCTGGTGAAGATGGCGAAGACGGCAGCGAACTCGGCGCCCAGCATCCGTCCAGGCGCCAGCGACATGAAAAAGACCACCGTGACCGAGATGAAGCCGAGGATCGGCACCGATTGCAGGATGTCGAGCAGCGGTATCAGGACGAATTCGGCGCGACGGCTCTTCGCGGCCCAGGTCGCATAGGTGAACGTAAAGAGAAGCGACAGCCCCATCGCCGCCAGCATGCGCAGCGTCGTCCGCGCGGCATAGCCGGGCAGCGCGGCGGGATCGAGCGTGATGGGGCTTACCCCCGGCTCGGGGAGCGGCTGCGCGAGCCCGTGGCTGGCCTCGGCCAGAAAGACCAGAGCGCCAAGGACCAGAAGAACGGCGACGAGATCCAAAAGGGTCAGAGCGCGCTGGCTCTTTTCGACGGAGACCGGGGGAATCGGGTACGTCATTGCCAGCCGCGCCTTGCTCTCTCAAAGCAAGGGCGCAGCACGCGGTGCTGGGCGAATAGCCCAGCGGCGCGATCACCGATTTGCCGATTGACAGTCCTTGTATGCATGCCCGATCGCATCCTGTGTGGCAAGAAGCGCCGGGCTGGGAGTGGAAGCCTAAACCCGGATCGCGTCCTGCCCGCTAAGAGATCGACTGCCGTCGCTCATTGCTGGTCCTCTTTGTCGAACGGAAGGGTCCCGTCCGTGCAATCCTGTATTTTTCATAACCTTGTTGCGCTGCGAAGTCATGCTGAATTTGACCGATTCTTGCCCAGCCGAATCCAGCACTAACTGAGCGTCTCTTCAAGATTGAGAGTGGCCTGAGAATGGCTCGCAAGGGGGCTGCTACTTTTCGATGGTCCGACCGGCGAGCAGGACTCGGGGACTCGCGGTGACGATCGTACCCCGTCGTACATAAAGGCCATAAGCGCTTCTGCAAGGTCGGGCGAAGCTTGTTCAGTTTGTCTTGAACAGCGGAACAAGGCCCATGACCCCCACCAAGCTACTGATCGGCCAGATCACCGTTGTGTTCGCCATCGTCATTCTCGGCGTGTGGGCGGCGACACAGTGATGCGCGGACATGCTGGGCTATCAGGCGCAGCTCGGCAGCCCGTGGTTCGACCTCTTCGGTTGGCGGGTCTATGAGCCATGGAAACTGTTCGAGTGGTGGTATTTCTACGAGGCCTATGCGCCGGAGGTGTTCGACAAGGCCGGGATGCTGGCGGCGGGAAGCGGCTTCATGGGGTGCGCCGCCGCGATCGCAGGTTCCCTCTGGCGGGCGCGGCAGAGCCGGCTCGTCACCACCTACGGCTCGTCGCGCTGGGCCTTGCCGCGTGAGATCGAACGGGTCGGGCTGTTCCGACCGGCAGGGGTCTTCCTTGGGCGGCTCAGGGACCGGTATCTGCGCCATGACGGACCGGAGCATGTCATGGCCTTCGCGCCGACACGCTCTGGCAAGGGCGTTGGACTCGTCGTGCCGACGCTGCTCACCTGGACCGGTTCGGCGGTGATCCACGACATCAAGGGTGAGAACTGGCAGTTGACCGCCGGTTGGCGCGCGAAGTTCTCGCACTGCCTGCTGTTCAACCCGACCGACCCGCGCTCGGCCCGCTACAATCCATTGCTGGAGGTACGCAAGGGGCCGGACGAGGTGCGCGACGTCCAGAACATCGCCGACATTCTGGTTGACCCCGAGGGCGCGCTCGAGCGCCGGAACCATTGGGAAAAGACCAGCCACGCCTTGCTGGTCGGCGCCATCCTGCACGTGCTGTACGCCGAAGAGGAGAAGACACTGGCGCGTGTTGCCACCTTCCTGTCCGATCCGCGCCGGTCCTTCGCGGCGACGCTGCGGCGAATGATGGCGACCAACCATATCGGTACGCCGAAGAACCCGAGGGTCCATCCGGTCGTGGCTTCGGCCGCGCGCGAGGTGCTGAACAAATCGGAGAACGAGCGCTCGGGCGTGCTCTCCACCGCCATGTCCTTCCTCGGCCTCTATCGCGACCCTACCGTCGCGGCGACGACCTCGGCCTGTGACTGGCGCATTGCCGATCTCATGGATGCCGAACATCCGGTCTCGCTTTATCTGGTCATTCCGCCGTCCGACATCTCCCGCACCAAACCGCTGGTGCGGCTGGTCCTGAACCAGATCGGGCGGCGATTGACCGAGCGGTTGGAAGGAGATCCGAGGAAGACCCGCAAGCATCAGCTCATAATGATGCTCGACGAGTTCCCGGCGCTGGGGCGGCTCGATTTCTTCGAAACGGCGCTGGCCTTCATGGCCGGATATGGCATCCGCGCCTATCTCATTGCGCAGTCGCTCAATCAGATATCCAAGGCCTATGGCGAGAACAATGCCATCCTCGACAACTGCCATGTGCGCATTGCCTTTTCGTCAAACGATGAGCGGACGGCCAAACGCATCTCCGACGCGCTGGGAACGGCGACCGAACTGCGCGCCCAACGCAACTATGCCGGCCACCGGCTGGCGCCGTGGCTGTCGCATGTCATGGTCAGCCGGCAGGAGACGGCGCGTCCGTTGCTGACGCCCGGCGAGGTGATGCAATTGCCGTCCGCGGACGAGCTGGTGCTGGTCTCCGGCCTGCCTCCGATTCGAGCGAAGAAGCTCCGCTATTACGAAGATCGGAACTTCACGCAGCGTGTTCTGCCGGCCCCACACCTTTCCGAAGGCGGCTACGAGGACAAGCCGGCACCGCGCTCCGACGACTGGAGCGGCCAGGTGCGCGATACCGACGACCGCCTGATGCCTGCCGACGAGGGCGGCACTAAGCGCGGTTTCCTTGGCGAGGAAGGCGGGTTTCAGCAGCAGCGCCACCCGGGCTTGGCGGAGGAAGAGATCGCGAAGCCCGTCGAGCCGGGGCAGCCGGATCTTCCGGGGCTCGATGTGGACGAGTCGGATGTCGTCGCTGACAAGCGCGCCCTGGATCGGCTGTCGAAGCCGGCGCGCGTTTATGGCGTCAACGAAGCGATGGGGCCGGAGAAAGATATCCTCGAAGGATTCTGATCCCGCGCAGACATCCGCATGTGATCGCATTCCGTCGTACATAAAGGCCGTAAGAGATTCCGGCGCATCCGGCGATCCTTGTCCTGACTTTTTCAAGACCGTCAGGGCAAGACTGCATGAAGCCGCGCCACAACATCTACATCGACGAGGACACGAGCGCCGAGCTCGAAGCGCTGGCGGCCAAGCCCGGCGCCTCCAAGTCAGCCATCATCACCGACGCGATCCGGCATTACATCCGGCACCGCGGCGCCCATGCGCTCGATGAGGCGCTGAGGATCCGGCTCGACCGGCTGACGCGCGAAAACAACCTCATCCGGCGCGACATTGACGTCCTGACCGAGAGCCTCGCCTTCTTCGTGCGGCTCTACCTCACCTTCAACGCGCACACGCCGATCCCGGACAAGACGACACAGGCGGTCGCGCAGGAACGCTACCAGAAATTCGTCGAGCAGGTCGGCCGCCAGATCGCGGGCGGCAAGCGCTCGCTCGACACCAGGGACGGAGAAGAAAACCCATGAGCACGACCGCCGAAGAACGCCGCCGCACCATGCTGAAGACCGCCATGGGGCCGGCAATTGCCGAGGCCCTGTCCGACCCCGCCGTTATCGAGGTGATGGTCAACCCCGACGGCAGGCTCTGGATCGACCGGCTCGGTGAGGGGCGAAGCCACGCCGGCCTGCGTGTTCACCCCTCCGAAACCGAGCGGATCATCCGCCTTGTCGCCTCCCATGTCCGCGCCGAAGTGCATGCGGACAATCCCATTGTCAGCGCCGAGCTGCCATCGGGAGAGCGCTTCCAAGGCGTCTTGCCGCCGGTTTCGCCGGCACCGTGTTTCGCCATCCGCAAGCCAGCGGCGAAGATCTTCACGCTGACTGATTACGTCCGTGCCCAGATCATGGTCCCGATCCAGGCCGATGCCCTCAGGCAGGCCGTGCGGGAGCGAAAGAACATCCTGGTCGCGGGCGGAACCTCTTCGGGCAAGACCACGCTTGCCAATGCGCTGCTTGCCGAGATCGCCAACTGCGACGAACGGGTGATTCTCATCGAGGACACGCGCGAGCTGCAATGCGCGGCTGAGGATTGCGTGGCGCTCAGAACCCGCGCGGGCGCGGTGTCGATGGCTGACCTGGTGCGCTCGACCCTGCGCCTGCGCCCCGACCGCATCGTCGTCGGCGAGGTGCGGGGCGCCGAAGCGCTCGACATGCTCAAGGCCTGGAATACCGGCCATCCGGGCGGCATCGCCACCGTGCATGCCAACTCCGCCCATGCCGCCCTCTACCGGATCGAGCAGCTCGTCCAAGAGAGCGTCAGCGTCATCCCGCGTCGCCTGATCGCGGAGGCGATCGATCTCGTCGTGTTCATCGCCGGGCGCGGCTCATCCCGCCGCATCGAGACCATCGCCGAAGTCACCGGCCTCGACGCCAACGGCGATTACGCGGTGACCACGCTTTCCCTGCCCCAACTGCAATCGCTCTCATGAAAGGACATATCCATGCGCAAAAAGCTCCGATTTCTGTCGGCTACCGCCCTCACGTTTCTGCTCACGGCCCCGGCCTATGCGGCCGGATCCGGCATGCCGTGGGAAGAACCGCTCCAGCGCATCCTGGAATCGGTTCAGGGACCGGTAGCCAAGATCGTCGCGGTGATCATCATCATCATCACCGGCCTCACGCTCGCCTTCGGCGAGACCTCGGGCGGTTTCCGGCGGCTGATCCAGATCGTCTTCGGCCTGTCCATCGCCTTCGCGGCGTCGAGCTTCTTCCTCTCCTTCTTCTCCTTCGGCGGCGGGGCGCTCGTCTGATGAATGCTGCCCGCCACATCGAAGGCTTCGAAATCCCCGTCCATCGCGCGCTGACCGAGCCGATCCTGCTTGGCGGCGCGCCGCGGGCCGTCGCCATCCTCAATGGCACGCTCGCGGCCGCCATCGGCCTCGGTCTCCAGCAATGGATTGCCGGTCTCGGCCTGTTCGTCGCCGGGCATACGCTCAGCGTTTTTGCGGCCCGGCGCGATCCGGACTTCCTGCTCGTGCTCGCCCGCCACCTGCGTCAACGGGGGTGGTGGCGATGCTGAATCTGGCCGAATACCGCAACCGCGCCGACCGGCTCGCGGACCTGCTGCCCTGGGCGGCGCTGATCGCGCCCGGCATCGTCCTCAACAAGGACGGCAGTTTCCAGCGCACCTTCCGCTTTCGCGGCTCCGATCTCGAAAGCGCGACGGAGGCCGAACTGGTCGGCCTTTGCGCACGGGCCAACAATGCCCTCAAGCGTCTCGGCTCTGGCTGGGCGCTCTTCTTCGAGGCGGAACGGCTTGAGGCGCAGGATTATCCGCGGTCCAACTTCCCGGACGCGGCCTCATGGCTCATCGATGAGGAACGCCGCGCGGCCTTTGAAGAAGGACGGCAGGGCCGGCATTTCGAAAGCCGCTATCACCTCACTCTTCTCTATATGTCGCCGCCGGATGCGCAGGCGCGCGCCGAGAATGCGCTGCTGGATTCAGGCCGGAAGGGGGAAGGGGACAGCGGCGTCCGGAACTGGCGACAGGAGCTGGCCCGGTTCCGGGACGAGAGCGAGCGGGTTCTGGACTTGCTTAGCGGTTTTCTGCCGGAGGTCCGCGCGCTCGACGATGCCGAGACGCTGACCTTTCTGCACGGGGTCGTTTCGATGAAGCGCCATCCCGTCGCCGTGCCCGAAGCGCCGATGTATCTCGACGGCGTGCTGGTCGATACGCCCTTGACCGGCGGCCTGGAGCCGATGCTGGGCGATCGGCATTTGCGGACGCTGACGATCCTCGGTTTTCCGAACGCGACCCGCCCCGGCATCCTCGACGCACTGAACCATCAGGACTTTGCCTATCGCTGGGTCACCCGCTTCTTGCCCCTGGACAAGACCGCGGCGACGAAGGTGCTCACGCGCCTGCGCCGGCAGTGGTTCGCCAAGCGCAAGTCGATCACCGCCATCCTGCGCGAGGTGCTGACCAACGAACCTGCCGCATTGGTCGACAGCGACGCCGACAACAAGGCGCTCGATGCAGACGCCGCTCTGCAGGCTCTCGGCGGCGATCATGTCGGCTTCGGCTATCTGACGACGACCGTCACAGTCTGGGACGAGGACCGCGAGGCGGCGGAAGAAAAGGTCCGCGCCGTCGAGCGCATCGTCAATGGACTCGGCTTCACCTGCATTCGGGAAACGGTGAATGCCGTCGAAGCCTGGCTCGGTTCGCTGCCGGGGCAGGCTTACGCCAATGTCCGGCAGCCGCTCGTCCACACCCTGAACCTCGCGCACCTCATGCCGCTCTCGGCGGTGTGGGCCGGGCCGGCGCGCAATACCCATCTCGACGGGCCGCCGCTGCTTCACTCCGAGACCTCCGGCTCCACGCCGTTCCGCCTTTCCACCCATGTGGGCGATGTGGGTCACATGCTGATCGTCGGCCCGACCGGGGCCGGCAAGTCGGTGTTCTTGTCGCTGATCGCGCTGCAATTCCGGCGCTATGCCGGTTCCCAGGTCACCATCTTCGACAAGGGCAATTCGGCGCGCGCCGCCGTGCTCGCCATGGGTGGGGAGCATCATGCGCTCGGCGCTGCCCCTGATGACATCATGAACGCGCTCGCCTTCCAGCCGCTCCGCGACATTGACGATCCGGCGACGCGAAGCTGGGCGGCGGAATGGATCGGCGCGCTGCTCGCCCATGAGCGTGTCATCGTCACGCCGGAGGTGAAGGAGGCCGTCTGGTCGGCGCTCAACAACCTCGCCGCCGCGCCGGCCGAGGAGCGCACGCTCACCGGCCTGTCCGTCCTTGTCCAGGCCAATGCCCTCAAGGCCGCGCTCCAGCCCTACACGCTCGACGGCCCCTTCGGCCGGCTGCTCGACGCCGCCGAGGATCGGCTGGCGCTGTCCGACGTCCAATGTTTCGAGACCGAAGAATTGATGCACGAGGCCGGTGTCGTCCTGCCGGTGCTGACCTACCTCTTCCACCGGCTGGAGGAACGGTTCGACGGGCGGCCGACGCTGCTCATCCTCGACGAGGCCTGGGTCTATCTCGACAACCCGCTCTTCGCCGCCCGCATCCGCGAATGGCTGAAGGTGCTGCGCAAGAAGAACGTGTCGGTGATCTTCGCGACGCAGTCGCTGGCGGACGTGGCCGACAGCTCTATCGCGCCCGCCATCATCGAGTCCTGCCCGCAGCGCATTTTCCTGCCCAATGACCGGGCTATCGAACCCCAGGCACGGGCGGCTTATGGGCGCTTCGGTCTCAACGATCGGCAGATCGAGCTGATCGCGCAGGCAACGCCAAAACGGCACTACTACCTGCAATCGCGCCGCGGCAACCGGCTGTTCGATCTGGGCCTCGGTCCCGTGGCGCTGGCGCTCTGCGGCGCCTCCGATCCGGCCTGCCAGACGCTCATCGACAGCATCCTCGCCGAGCACGGCCCGGAGGCCTTCGCCGCCGAATTCCTGAAGGCGCGCGGCCTCGATTGGGCCGCGGAACTGCTCGGCCAATTCTCTCCCCAAGCACAGGAGCCAACACCATGAAACGCCGGACTCTGGCGGCGCTCGTCGCCGCATCCCTTGTCGTCGTTCTGCCGCAGGCGGGTCATGCCGCCTGGCCGGTCTTCGATGCCACCAACTATGGCCAGAGTGTCCTGCAGGCCGCCCGTGCCCTGGAGCAGATCAACAACCAGATCCAGCAGCTCCAGAACCAGGCGGTCATGTTGCAGAACATGGCAAGGAACCTTCAACGGCTGGACTTCTCCTCACTCGGTCAACTCCAGGGGGCGCTGAACCGCATCGACGGGCTGATGATGCAGGCGGACGGCCTCAGCTTCGACCTGACTCAGCTCGAAGGCCAGTGGCGGCAGCGATATCCCGACAGCTACGACGCGAGTGTCTCGGTCAGCGACATGGCCACCGCCGCGCGCGAACGCTGGCTGAGCGCCATGAACGCTTTCCGCCAGACCATGCAGGTACAGTCGCAGATCGTCGAGAACGTGCGCGCCGACGAAGGGCTGCTCACCGATCTCGTCAGTCGGAGCCAGGGCGCCGTCGGGGCGCTGCAGGCGCAGCAGGCTGCCAATCAGCTCATTGCGCTCTCGACCAAGCAGCAGATGCAGAGCCAGACGCTGATGGCCGCCCATTACCGGGCCGAGGCCGAAGACGCCGCGCGCAAGGCGCAGGCGGAGGAAGCGGCGCGCAAGACCACGCGCAGGTTCCTCGGTTCCGGCTCCGCCTATTCCGGGAACTGACGGGCGGGGAGGCGGCGCGCGATGAACGATCTCGGCATCATCGACCGGTTCATGGAGACCTTCAGCCGCTATATCGACAGCGGCTTCGGACTCCTGTCGGGCGACGTCGCCTTCCTCACCACCATCCTCATCGGCATCGACATCACGCTGGCGGGCCTGTTCTGGGCGCTGGGCGGCGAGGACAATATCATCGGGCGCCTGATCCGGAAGGTGCTCTATGTCGGAGTCTTCGCGCTGATCCTCAACAACTTCCAGGACCTTGCCGAGATCATCTACAGGTCCTTTTCCGGTCTCGGCATACAGGCCGCGCCCGGCACGCTGGCCGCCGACGATCTGCTCAAGCCCGGCAAGATCGCCGCCACCGGCTATGAGGCGGCGTATCCGCTCATCGATCAGGTCGGCAATCTCGTCGGCTTCCCGGAAATCTTCGGCAACGCGCTCACTGTCTTCGTCCTGCTGCTGGCCTGGTTCCTGGTCCTCATCGCCTTCTTCATTCTGGCGATCCAGCTCTTCATCACGGTGCTCGAGTTCAAACTGACGACGCTCGCTGGTTTCGTGTTGGTTCCCTTCGCGCTCTGGAACAAGACGTCGTTCCTCGCCGAACGGGTTCTCGGCAACGTGATTGCCTCCGGCATCAAGGTGATGGTGCTCGCCGTCATCGTCGGCATCGGCTCGACGCTGTTCGCCTCCTTCGCGGGCGGTCTTCAGGGGCAGGAACCGGACCTTGCCGCCGCCATGTCGCAGGTGCTGGGCGCCCTTGCGCTGCTCGGTCTCGGTATCTTTGGCCCCGGCATCGCCTCCGGTCTCGTTTCCGGAGCGCCACAGCTCGGCGCCGGTGCCGCCCTCGGAGCGACCGGCGCCGCGGTGGGCGCGACCATGCTCGCCGGCGGGGCGGCGCTTGCCGGCGCGCGCATGGCCGCTGGCGGCGGTCTTGCCGCCATCCGTGCGGGCACGGCGATGGGGTCTGCCGCTTCTTCCGCCTACCAACTGGGACAGGTGACCTCCGGGACGTCCGGCATGGCAGGCGTCGCGGCCGGCGCCGGTGGCATGGCGCGCGCTGCCGGCGGAGCTGCCACAAACGCCGCGCGCCGTGTAGCGGGTCGCGCCACCTCCTCTCTGAAGGAAAGCGCCGATGCCGGGCGCCGTGGCGCCTGGACGGCCACAGGCGGCACGCCGACCGTCTCCATGTCGGAGGCAAACGCCGCATTGGCGAGCGCCCCCTCCGGTTCCGTGCCCGCCAACACCGCGCCCGAGTGGGCAAATCGCCTGCGCTCCGAACAGGCGGCGCGCGCCCATCGGCAGACCGCCACCCAAGCCATCAAGGACGGTGACCGGCCCGGCAACGGCGCCAATCCCTCCCTCAACGACAAGGACGACTGACCCATGCTGTTCAAGCGACCGATCCAGCGATATGGCACGACGCCAGAGCCCGTTACCCCCTATCAGAAGGCTGCGCAGCTCTGGGACGAGCGCATCGGCTCCGCCCGCGTCCAGGCGAGAAACTGGCGGCTCATGGCCTTCGGTTGCCTGGCGCTTTCTGTCGGTCTTTCCGGCGGCTTGCTCTGGCAGTCGCTGCAAAGCCGCGTCACGCCCTATGTGGTCGAGGTCGACAAGTTCGGCGAGGCGCGCGCCGTCGCACCGGCGATCCAGAACTACCAGCCGGCCGACGCCCAGATCGCCTGGCACCTCGCCCGCTTCATCACCAACGTCCGTTCGGTTTCCACCGATCCGGTGCTGGTGCGCCAGAACTGGCTGGCCGCCTACGATTTCACCACCGCCCGCGCGGCGCTGTTCCTGAACGATTACGCCAAGAAGAATGATCCCTTCAGCGCGATCGGCACCCGCAGCGTCTCGGTCCAGGTGACGAGCGTGGTGCGGGCCTCCGACGCCTCCTTCCAGGTCAAGTGGACCGAGCAGGTCTTCGAGCGCGGCAGCCTCTCCCGAACCGAACGCTGGACCGCGATCCTGACGGTCGTGATCCAGACCCCGCGCACCGCCGAGCAGCTTCGCAAGAACCCCCTCGGCGTTTTCGTCAATGCCATCGACTGGTCGCGCGAGCTCGACGCCGCCGCGCCCTCATTGCCCAAGGAGTCCGTAGAATGAGAAGTCTTTTCGTCATCACCGTGTCGGCGCTGGCCTTGTCCGCCTGCGCCACAAAGCCTTTGCCCCCGGCGGTCGGCTACGACTCCAACGACTTCAAGCCGGCCGTCATCCACCAGGAACCGGCCAAGCCGGTGAAGATCGTCGAGGTGCCGAAGGTTCTGGCATTGCCGGGCCAGCTTCAGCCAGAGCCCGGCGAGGGGACCGAGGACAAGCGCCCGCCGACCGAGCGGGTCGAGGACGCCAATAAGGCGGCGACGCAGGAGCCGACGAAATACGGCTATATCAACGCCATCCAGGTCTATCCCTATGCGGAAGGGGCGCTCTACCGTCTCTATGCGGCGCCGGAGCGGGTGAGCGACATCGCCTTGCAGCCCGGCGAGAAGCTGACCTCCGTGTCCGCCGGCGACACCGTGCGTTGGGTGATCGGCGATACGGTAAGCGGCGCGGGCGACAGCGAGCGCACCCATGTGCTGGTCAAGCCCTTCGCGCCGGGGCTCAAGACCAATCTCGTCATCACCACCGACCGGCGCGCCTATCACCTGCAGCTCGAAAGCACTGAGAAGACCGCCATGGCGGCGATTTCCTGGACCTATCCTTCCGATCAGCTTCTCGCCCTGCGCCGACAGAACGCGGAGGCACAAGCGGCGCTGCCGGTCGCTTCGAATGTCGCGTTGGAGAACATCCGCTTCCGTTACGCCATCACCGGCGACAACCCACCCTGGAAGCCGCTGCGCGCCTTCGACGACGGCCACAAGGTCTATATCGAGTTCCCCCGCCGTATCGACCAGGGCGAGGCGCCGCCGCTTTTCGTCGTCGGCGCCGACGGCGGCAACGAACTCGTCAACTACCGCATGCGCGGCAACTACTACATCGTCGACCGCCTGTTCGCCGCCGCCGAGCTGCGCCTCGGCACCAAGCCGCAGCAGGTGGTGCGGATTTCCCGGGCCGACGGGACGCCGCGGCGCACCGCGCTGTTTTCGCTTAACGAGCGGTAGGGGGAGGGGCCATGACGGATACCGCCGCACCCACGCCACGACCCGCCGGTTCGTCCAAGCGCGATCCCGGCAAGCTGGACCTGCGTGCCGCGCCCCGTCGCGTCGTGCGCTTCAGGCGCGGCCTTGTCATTGGCGCGGCCGCGCTTGGCTCCGGCGCCATCCTCGGCGTGACCATGATGGCGTTGCAAGGCCCGGCCCTGCGCATTCAGGACCAGGCCGAGGAGCTCTACAACACCGAGCGCAAACCGACCTCGGACGGCCTCGCCGCGCTGCCCGGCGATTACAGCCAGGTCCGTCCCCAGACACCTGAATTGGGTCCACCGCTTCCCGGCGATCTCGGGCGACCGATCCTGGAGCGCCAACGACAGCTCGGGATTGCGCCGGGAGGATCGGAATTGTCCGCCGAGGAGCAGCGCCTCGCCCAGCAGGCCATCCAGGCGATGGAGGCCGGCGTCTTCTTCCGTATCGAGAACCGGCCGCGGCAGGACACACCGGCAGTGACGGGCCAGTCTCAGCAAATGGCGGCAACGGAGACTGGTTCGCTCGACGCTGACCGCCTGGCGCTCGACCCTGAACGCGACCAGAACAACCAGCAGCGCAAGCTCGACTTCCTGAGTCAGCGCGACGCCGGCGGTATCTATAACCCACACGCCCTGCAGACGCCGGTCTCGCCCTATCAGGTGATGGCCGGCAGTGTGATCGCCGCGAGCCTGATCACCGGCATCAATTCCGACCTGCCGGGCCTCGTCGTCGCCCAGGTCACCGAGAACGTCTACGACACGGTGACCGGCCGAACGTTGCTCATCCCGCAGGGTTCGCGCCTGGTCGGCACCTATGACAGCGTGATCGCCTTCGGGCAGTCCCGTGCGCTGCTTGTCTGGCAGCGCATCATTGTGCCCAACGGCTCCTCCATCGAGATCGACAATCTGCCAGCCACCGACACCGCCGGTTATGCCGGGCTCGAGGACGAGGTCGACTACCACACTTGGCGGCTCATCAAGGGCATCGCGCTCTCCACCCTGCTCGGCGTCGGCACGGAACTGAGCCTGGGCAGCGACGAGAGCGATCTGGTCCGGGCCATCCGCGAGTCAACTCAGCAGAACGTCAATCGGGCCGGCCAGCGCATCACCGAGAAGAACCTGAACATCCAGCCCACCATCACTGTCCGTCCCGGCTGGCCGCTCAGGATCATCGTCCACAGGGATCTCGTATTGCGCCCCTACCAGGGCTGAAACCTGTCCACCGAAGCTTTAGCGAAGGAGGAGGATCGATCATGGCCAATCTGAAACTCGGAAAACTGCCCGACCGCACGCCGGCGAAGATCACCATCACGGTGGGCGCTGACCTCAACCAGGCGCTCCGGGATTATGCGACCCTCTACCGCGCCACCTATGGCGAGGCCGAATCCGTCACCGAGCTCATTCCCTTCATGCTGGAGGCCTTCCTCGACAGCGACCGCGCCTTCGCCAAGGCGCGCAAGGAGGGGTTGCCGGAGACGAACATCGACAAACCGGCCCGCCGCACCCGCTCACCGCGCGCGGGCGATACCGAAGCGGCGTCGCCCGCGGTCTCATCCACATCGCAATTCCAGGAGTGACCCATGCAAATCGGCGCCTTCACTTTGTCCAATGACGGCGGCTGGACCGGCTCCATCCGCACGCTCACTATCGACGCCAAGGTCCGGCTCGTCCCCAACGACGACCGTACCCATGACTACGCCCCGGCATTCCGCGTCCTCGTCGGCAACGCCCGCATCGGTGACGCCTGGGATGCCCGGACGACGGGCGATCACCCGAAATACTATCTCCGCGTCCGTCTCGACGACCCGAGCCTTCCCGAGCCCTTCACAGCGGCGCTGTTTCCCTCCGAGGAGGGTGATCGGGCGCAGCTCGTCTGGAACAGGCGGCGGGAGGGATGAGCCGCTCCGATTTGCTCGATCCCGAAATCGGTCGCAAATGACTTCGGACGACGATGGCTTTTGCCCATGAATTCGGAAGTCGCGCCCTTCGCGGTCGTGGGGATGTCGCCGAAGGCAAGGCGAGCCTTCCTGCAAGGGAGATTGTTACGAATCCTCCGACCATAAGCGCATGTGCCGAGGATTCGTATCATCGTGCCTGGTCCTGCCGGGCTCTCGAAAGGGGGACGCCTCCAGGGTCGTTCCCGCCGGTGCACCCGTCCCGGTCGGCAATGGTATAGGGTATTTTGAAGTTTCAATTATTTGATGGTTGTGGACCATCAAAAAGAGATATACAGGAAATGCGAGTTGCAAATATTTTCAAAACATGCGAATTTGATGGTTATGAGCCATCAAAAAACGCCGAGACTAAAGCCCTTTCTGGAGCGGGTCCCCCCCGGCTTCCTCGTTGATGCCGCATGGCTGAAGCGCTTCGGGATCGATCCCAAGTCCATCCACGACTATGCCGAGCGGGGCTGGCTGGAGCGGGTGGTGCGCGGGGTCTACCGTCGCCCGCTGCCTCATACCGATCAGGCAGGGCGCCCACTTGTCCGACCGGAGACCGACTGGCAGCTCGCGCTGCTGTCGATCCAATGGATCATGGAACATGACGTCCATCTGGGTGGTTTGAGCGCGCTCGGCTTCCATGGGCTCGCCCACTATCTGCCACTTGGCGGCGGGGAGCGTGTCTATCTCTATGGCGAAGTTCCCTCCTGGCTGGCCCGCCTTCCAGGCAAGACACAGTTCGTCGTTCGCTCTCGCGTCCTGTTCGGTGACGACCTTACCGGCGTCGAGAATGCCGAGCACCAGTTCGAGAGCGCGCATGGGGCGGGGGCAGGACACGGCCCGACCGTGAGCCCCTGGCGCTGGCCGCTCAAGGTTTCGTCACCCGAGCGCGCCATCCTCGAAGCGCTCGACGAACTGCCAGCCCACGCGACCTTCGACAATCTGGACATGATCTTTCAGGGTCTGACGAACCTGCGTCCCAAGCGCCTGATGACCCTGCTGCGCGCTTGCCGAAGCATCAAGGTCAAGCGCCTGTTTTTCGTGTTCGCCGACCGGCATGCCCATGCCTGGGTGAAGCATCTGGACAAGAGCGCCATCGATTTCGGTTCCGGCCCGCGCGCGCTGGCGAAGGGCGGAAAACTGCACCCGGTCTACCGGATCTATGTGCCCGAGGCGCTTCTGCCTGAGGACATGGACGAGGACGCGAGCCATGCGTGAACGCTATGTCGAGCAGGTCCGCTTGCTGATGCGCCTCATGCCGGCCATTGCGGCCGAGGAGGTCTTTGCGCTCAAAGGCGGTTCAGCCATCAATCTCTTCTACCGGGACATGCCGCGCCTGTCGGTCGATATCGATCTGACCTATGTACCGATCGAGGATCGGGCCGTCTCTCTTCAGCATATCGATGCCACGCTCGACCGGATCATGGACTCATTCGGCCGCAGCAACAGGGATGTGCGGCTCCAGCGCATCGCCGGCGGCGGGAACCTGGAAACCCGCATCATGGCCTCGCGCGGTGCGGCGAGCGTGAAGATCGAGACCTCGCCTGTCATGCGCGGAACGGTGCTGTCGCCGGTGCCGATGAGGGTTTCGGACGCGGTGGAGGAGGCCTTTGGGTTCGCCGAGATGCCGGTGCTCGCCTTCGAGGACCTCTTTGCCGGCAAGCTGCATGCTGCCCTCGACCGCCAGCACCCGCGCGATCTCTACGATGTCCACCTGCTCTATGAGAATGAGGGGCTGACGGACGATTTGTTCCGGGTCTTTCTGGCCTATGTCTGCGCGTCCGGCCGTCCGCCGCACGAACTGCTGGCGCCGCCGGCTATCCCGATAGAAGAACTGTATACGGAGGAATTCGTTGGGATGACGCGGGAAGAGATCGCGCTGGCCGATCTCGAAACGACGCGGACGCGCCTGATCGCGGATATCCGAAGCCGCCTGACTGGCAAGTCCGCGGCGTTCCTGCTGTCGCTTCACGACGCTGAACCGGATTTCGCCCTCATCGACCTGCCCCAGGCCGAACGGCTTCCCGCCATCCAATGGAAGCTTCTCAACCTGCGCAGGCTCAAGGCTGAAAATCCGGCCAAGCATGCCGAGCAGGGAGAAATGCTGAAGGCGTTGTTTGTCTGAAGAGGGCCTGGGAGAAGAACAGGGTATATAACGGCTATAAGAACTCGGCTGCTTTTGCGCGATCCTTATCCGGTATGCATCAATACTGGAAAGGTTCGGCCCATGAAGGAAAAGGAGGACCAGGCGGCCGCGGTCATCCCGCCCCCGGCGAACGATAACGGCCCCAAGCAAGGGGCGGCGCAAGAAGCGGAGCGGCACCTGGATACCATCGCGCGGGCCATCGGCCGCCATATTGCCCGCGAACATATCAGGGCCTGGGAGCGGGAGCGGCGGAAGCGGGCGGCCAACGACAATGAGGGCCGGTCCGCCAACGGCGGGCAAAACGCCCCGGTGGGGCGTTTTGAGGACCGAATGCCAAAGGAAGAGGGGCGGGAACCGGACGGGTGAAATCCGCCCTTGAGAGAAAGGAAAGTCTTATGACCCGCGCTGCGCTATACGCCCGCTATTCCTCGGACAATCAGAGCGTTTCCTCAATCGAGGACCAGTTCCGCATTTGCCGGGATCAGGCGGCGCGGGAGAAGTGGAAAGTGGTGGGGGCCTACAAGGACGCTGCCATTTCGGGCGCGAGCGTCACCTTGCGGCCGGGCATTCAGGCGCTCTTGCAGGACGCGCAGGCGGGCAAGTTCGAAGCCGTGCTGGCGGAAGCGCTGGACCGCATCAGCCGCGACCAGGCCGATGTCGCCATTCTCTACAAGCATTTCAAGTTTGCCGGCGTGACGCTCGTGACACTTGCCGAGGGCGAGATCTCCGAGCTGCATGTCGGTCTCAAGGGCACCATGAACGCCCTGTTCCTGAAAGACCTCGCCGCCAAGACCCACCGCGGTCTGCGCGGCCGCGTCGAGAAGGGAAAGGCGGGCGGCGGCCTCTGCTACGGCTATGACGTCGTGAAGCGGCTCAACGGCGACGGCGAGCAGGTGCGCGGCGAACGGAAGATCAACGAGGCCGAGGCGGAGATCGTCCGCCGCATATTTCGCGAATTCGCGGCCGGCAAGAGCCCCAAGGCTATCGCCGCCGACCTCAACCGCGATGGCATTCCCGGCCCCAATGGCAAGGCCTGGGGCGACACCACCATTCGCGGCCATGTCTGCCGGGGCACCGGCATCGTTAACAACGAGCTCTATGCCGGTGTGCTGGTCTGGAACCGGCTGCGTTACATCAAGAATCCGGCGACGGGGAAGCGCGTGTCGCGCGTCAACCCGGAGTCCGAGTGGATCAGGACCGAGGTGCAGGAGCTGCGCGTCGTCAACGAAGACCTTTGGCAGGCGGCGCGGCGGCGGCAGGAGGAAATCTCCAAGCAGTTCGAGAATGTCACCAAAGGCGTGCGCGCTTATCGTGCCAAGCACGTCAACGAGCTGCGCCGCCCCGCCTTTCTGTTCTCCGGCCTACTCAAATGCGGCTGCTGCGGCGGCAACTACGGCATCATCACCCGTGACCGGTATGGCTGTCTCAACCGCTATCGCCGGGGCACCTGCGACAACGGCCATACCATCCGTCGCGATGACATCGAGCAGCGCATTCTCTCCGGCCTTACTGAACGGCTGGTTTCGGCCGACAGGGTCGCCAAGGCCGTGCGCGCCTATGCCGAAGCGCTCAACAGTCAGAACCGTGAACGCCGGGCGCAGGTGGAGCTTGACCGCAAGGCGCTGGAGAAGATCGAACGTGGCATCGTCGGCATCATGGCAGCGATCGAGGATGGCATGTATCAGCCGGCCATGAAGGATCGGATGGAGGAACTTGAGCGCCAGAAGGCGGATGTCCTGGCGCGTATGGAACAGGCGCCCGAGGACGTCCCGGACATCCACCCCAACATCGCCGAAATCTACAAAGCCAAGGTGACGCAGTTGAGCGAGGCTCTGGCTGATCCCGAACTGCGCGATCAAGCTGCCGAGGCGTTCCGCGCGCTGGTCGACGAGGTGGTGCTTGAGCCCGGCGACAAGCGCGGCGAAGTCAACGCCACCTTACGCGGCGAGGTGATGAACATCCTTGACATCGTTTCCGGGCGCAAAACGTACGCCTCCGGTGAGAGCCGCCTTGCGGGATAGCGGGATCGTGGGAAGGTCCTAGGGGTAATCCTAGGAGTAGCCCTATGACGATACCGCGGGTCGAGGTGATCACGTCCGTTGAGCGGCGGCGGCACTGGTCGCGTGCGGAGAAGGAGCGGCTGGTCGCGGCGAGCCTGGAGCCGGGCGTGACGGTCTCGGAGGTGGCGCGCTCGGCGGGCCTGCACGTCAGCCAGCTGTTCCGCTGGCGCAAGCAGCTCTGCACGCGGATCGACGCTCCGCCGGCGCCCGAGTCCC
>NZ_FWZX01000002.1:94123-408116 GCF_900177295.1 Tistlia consotensis USBA 355 | reverse complement strand
GAGCGCTACCAGCCCAGCCGGCGGGCCTTGCCCGAGCGCCTGCCGGCGATCGAGTACGAGCCCGAGGACGTCGTGCGCTGGGTCGACCAGAACGGCTGGATCAGCTACCGCGGGCGGCGCCGCAAGATCGGCAAGGCCTTCCGTGGCACCCCGGTCGCCCTGCGCCCCACCCAGATCGACGGACGCCTCGACATCTTCTTCTGCCATCAGAAGCTGGCGTCCCTCGACCTCACCGAGCAGACTGAGCTCAAACCCGTCCACAATGTCCCCGAACGGGTGTCCACTATGTCCCCGGTCTGAACAGCTTGTCGAAGGGCGAAGCGAAACGGCCTGGACGGTGCCCGAACGGCTTTACCCTTCGACAAGCTCAGGATGAAGCCGTTTGGGGGGCGCTCCGCCGGTCAGTACTGCGCTGCTCGTTTGCGGAGCGGCCTGCCGCTGCCCCCGCCGCTACGCCTGGTAGATCGCGTAGAGCTTGCGGACCCGGCCGATCGAGCGCCAGCGGCCCTTGAAGCCGGCCGGGATGACGAAGGCCTCGCCCCGCCGGAAGTGCTCGGCGCTGCCGTCCTCGGCGGTCAGCACGACCTCGCCCTCGAGCAGGTGGCAGAACTCGTGCTCGCTGTAGTCGACCCGCCACTCGCCCGGCTCCGAGGACCAGAAGCCGCAGAAGAAGCGGCCATCGGCATCCTCGTAGTGGTTCTCGGTCGTCTGGCTCGGGCTGCCCTCGAGCAGCTTCGCGGGATCGACCGGCGCGGTCTCGGCGGCGACGGCGCCCGGGGTCATCCTGAGAATGCGCGCAATCATCGTCCCTACTCCGCCGCCCGCATGGCCTCGGCGGCGTCCTCGGGCGCCTCGTCGGGCTCGGCGATCGGCTCGCGCATGGTGACGAACTCCTCGGCGGCCGTCGGATGGATGCCGATCGTGCGGTCGAAGTCGGCCTTGGTGGCGCCGGCCTTGATGGCGATCGCCAGGCCCTGGACGATCTCGGCGGCATCCAGGCCGACCATGTGGGCGCCGACGACCTTCTGGCTGTCGCGCTCGACGACCAGCTTCATCAGGGTCTTCTCGTCGCGGCCCGAGAGCGTGTGCTTCATCGGCTTGAAGGTCGAGCGGTAGATCTCCACGGCGCCGCAGCGCATGCGCGCCGCCTCCTCGGTCAGGCCGACCGAGGCCATCGGCGGCTGGCTGAAGACCGCGCTCGGCACGTCGTGGTAGTCGACCGTGGTCGGCTGGTCGTTGAACAGCGTCCTGGCGACGGCCATGCCCTCGGCGAGGGCTACCGGGGTCAGCTGGATGCGGTCGGTGACGTCGCCAATCGCCAGGATCGAGGGCACCGAGGAGCGGTAGTGCGGGTCGACCTTGATCGCGCCGTTCGCGGCCAGCTCGACGCCGGCCTTCTCGAGCCCCAGGTTCGCCGTGTTGGGCTGGCGGCCGATGGCGTAGAGCACCTGGTCGACCTCCAGCACCTCGCCGCCGCTCAGGGTCGCGGCCAGGCCGTTCGAGGTCTTCTCGATCGACTCGATGATCTCGTTGAAGACCAGGCGCACGCCCTTCTTCGGCATCTCCTCGGCCAGGAAGGCGCGCACGTCGGCGTCGAAGCCGCGCAGGAACAGCGGGCCGCGGTAGATCTGGGTGACCCGGCTGCCGAGCCCGGCGAAGACGCCGGCGAACTCGACGGCGATGTAGCCGCCGCCCGCGATCAGGATCCGCTCGGGCAGCCGGTCGAGATGGAAGACGTCGTCGGAGACGATGCCCAGCTCCTGGCCCGGCTCGCGCGGCCGCACCGGCCGGCCGCCGGTCGCGACCAGGATGTGCGCCGCCGTCACCCTGCGGCCGCCGACCTCGACGCCGTGCGGATCGACGATGGTCGCGCGCGCCTCGAAGACCGCGACCCCGGCGCCGTCGAGCAGCCGCTTGTAGATGCCGTTGAGCCGCGCGATCTCGCGGTCCTTGTTGGCGATCAGGGTCGCCCAGTCGAAGGACCGCTCGCCGACCGTCCAGCCGTAGCCCGCCGCGTCCTCGAAGTCCTCCGAGAAGTGGCTGGCGTAGACCATCAGCTTCTTCGGCACGCAGCCGATGTTGACGCAGGTGCCGCCGAAGAAGCGCTCCTCGGCGATCGCCACCCTGGCGCCGAAGCCGGCCGCGAAGCGCGCCGCGCGCACGCCGCCGGAGCCGGCGCCGATGATGAAGAGGTCGTAGTCGTACTGGCTCATCCGAAATCCCCTCCTTCCCGGCCATATGGCGAGGGAGCGCGGGACTTTAACCCGCGAGCCGCGGAAAGGCAGCCGTGACCGTGCGGAGGGAGTGGAGGCATGGCGCGCTGTCCCAAAGTGACGCGCGGTGGCACATGCGTGCTCGCAACCGTCCTGACGTCCACCTCTCCGCCCTTGGGGGCGGAGAGGCCGGGAGAGGTGGGGGACAGCGAGCCTGTGCGGCAGCGCTGCAACCTGCGTCGACTCTGCACCCCACCTCTCCCCGGCCCTCCCCGCCCCAGAGGGGCAGGGAGGGAGGTCCTCACCTGCAAGCCCGTGCCCGAATCAAAGGCTGAGCAGCGTCTGGTGGATTACCGTCAGCGAGCGCCTTCGCCCGCATCCAGCTCTGCCACTGCCTTCAGGAGACGAACGGCATTGCGCGGACCATGCAAGAGGTAGTGCGTCTCTTCGCAGGAGGCGAAGCGCTCGACCGACGAGAGGACGCCGACAGATCGGCTGCACCCCCGCGTGACGGCCAGCGAAGTGTCGCGGCCCCGCCACCGGCCCAGCATCACACCCAGGCTTCGGCGCAGTCGGCTGAAGGAGACGGTTCGCATTCAGCCATCGAATGCTATTGCCGAGGGGCAGACAAGCCGCTTTCCGGCCCCTACTCGGCCTCGGCGATCCTCACCATCGCCTTGCCGTCGTTCTCGCCCTTGAGCACGCGCAGCAGGTGGGCCGGCGCGGCCTCGATGCCCTCGGCGACGTCGTGGCGGGTATGGATCCGGCCTTCGCGGTGCCAGATCGCCAGCTGCTTCGCCGCCGCGTCGAACTGCGCCTTCCAGTCGAAGGCCAGGAAGCCGGTCACGGTCGCCCGGTTGACCAGGATCGCGCGGTTGTAGCGCGGCCCCTGCGGCACCGGGTGCGAGGGGATCGCCATGGTGCCGACGATGGCGATGCGCGCGCCCTGCCGGAGCCGGGTCATGACGGCGTCGGAGACCGGCCCCGAGGTGTTGTCGTAGTAGACGTCGACGCCCTCCGGCGCCGCTGCCTTCAGCGCCGCCTCCAGGTCGCCCGCCGTCTTGTAGTCGATGGCGGCGTCGTAGCCGAACTCGTCGAGGCACTGGCGCACCTTCCCGGCGCTGCCGGTGAAGCCGACGGTGCGGCAGCCGAGGATCTTGGCGACCTGCCCGGCGACCGAACCGACCGCGCCGGCGGCGGTCGAGACGGCGACGGTCTCGCCGGCTTTCGGCCTGCCGATCTCGGTCAGCGCCAGGTAGGCGGTGAGACCGGTCAGCCCGAGCAGGTGCAGGTTGAGCTCCAGCGGCCCGTCGGCCGCATGGCAGCGGCGGTCGATGTCGCGGCCGTCGCTGACGTGCCAGTCCTGCCAGCCGAAGCGGCCGTAGACCAGGCTGCCGGCCGGCCAGTGCGAATCGTCGCTCTCGACGATCTGGCCGAGCGCGAAGCTGCGCATCACCCCGCCGAGCGGCACCGGCTCCGAGTAGTTGGCGCCGGCCGCGATCCAGCCGCGCTGCGCCGGCTCGCAGGAGAGGTAGAGGTTGCGGATCAGGAGCTGGCCCGGCCCGGGCCGCGGCTTCTCCGCGACCTCGAGCCGGAAGCAGTCCAGCGTGACCCCGTGCCGCCCCGGCCGCTCGGCCAGGACGATCTGGCGGTTGACGTCGCCCATCGAGCGCCCGTTCCTGGTCCGGGGCCGGGCGGCGTCAGACGCCGCCCATGCAGAGGTACTTGATCTCCAGGAAGTCCTCGATGCCGTACTTGGAGCCCTCGCGGCCAAGGCCCGACTCCTTGACGCCGCCGAAGGGCGCCACCTCGGTCGAGATGATGCCGGTGTTGATGCCGACGATGCCGCTCTCCAGGCCCTCGGAGACGCGCCACACCCGGCTCATGTCGCGGGCGTAGAAGTAGCTCGCCAGGCCGAACTCGGTGTCGTTGGCCATGGCGATGCCCTCCTCGTCGCTGCCGAAGCGGAACAGCGGGGCGACCGGGCCGAAGGTCTCCTCCTTGGTGACCTTCATCTCGGTGGTGACGCCGGTCAGCACGGTCGGCTCGAAGAAGCTGCCGCCGAGCGCATGGCGCTTGCCGCCGACGACGACCGTCGCACCCTTGGCGACCGCGTCGGCGATGTGCTCCTCGACCTTCTCGATCGCCGCCATGTCGATCAGCGGGCCCTGGACGACGCCCTCGTCCAGGCCGTTGCCGACCTTGAGCTGCTTCACCTTCTCGGCCAGCTTCTGGGCGAAGGCCTCGTAGACGCCGTCCTGGACCAGCAGGCGGTTGGCGCAGACGCAGGTCTGGCCGGCGTTGCGGTACTTCGAGGCCATCGCGCCTTCGACCGCGGCGTCGAGGTCGGCGTCGTCGAAGACCAGGAAGGGCGCGTTGCCGCCCAGCTCCATCGACAGCTTCTTGACCGTCTCGGCCGACTGCTTGATCAGCACCTTGCCGACCTCGGTCGAGCCGGTGAAGGAGATCTTGCGGACGATCGGGTTGCCGGTCAGCTCGCCGCCGATCGCCGAGGAAGAGCCGGTCACGACGTTGAAGACGCCCTTGGGGATGCCGGCCCGCTCGGCCAGCTCGCAGAGCGCCAGCGCCGAATAGGGCGTCGCCGTCGCCGGCTTGATCACGATCGTGCAGCCGGCGGCCAGCGCCGGGCCGGCCTTGCGGGTGATCATGGCGTTCGGGAAGTTCCAGGGCGTGATCGCGCCGACCACGCCGACCGGCTGCTTCAGCACGACGATGCGCTTGTCGCGCTGGTGGCCCGGGATGACGTCGCCGTAGACGCGCTTGGCCTCCTCGGCGAACCACTCGACGAAGGAGGCGCCGTAGGCGATCTCGCCCTTGGCCTCGGGCAGCGGCTTGCCCTGCTCCAGGGTCATCAGCAGCCCGAGGTCGTCCTGGTTCGCCATCATCAGCTCGAACCACCTGCGCAGGATGTTCGAGCGCTCCTTGCCGGTCAGCGACCGCCAGGCCGGCCAGGCCGCGTTCGCCGCCTCGATGGCGCGCCGGGTCTCGTCGGCGCCCATCTTCGGCACGCTGCCGAGGGTCTCGCCGGTCGCCGGGTTGGTGACCTCGAGGGTGGCGCCGCTGTCGGCGTCGAGCCACTGGCCGTCGATGTAGCACTGCTGCCGGAACAGCTTGCCGTCCTTGAGCTTCGGCGAGCCGTCCTGCGCGACCATAGCCTGTACGCTCATTGCCGCTCTCCTCCCATGTCGGAAACTCTGGTGTCGGCGAGAGATATATGCCCCCGCCGCGGGCGGCGAAACCCCCTGCGGTAACCCGATAGGGCGGGCGCGACGTCCGGCCGCCCGGCGGCCGCCAGGAAGTCCGGCGCGTCAGTCCCCGGCGGTGTGGGCGGCATCCGGCACGACCACGGCGAAGCGGTCGGCCAGCGCCGCCAGCTCGGCGCGGTGCAGCTCCGCCGCGGTCACGACGCCGCCGGCACCGTCGGGCAGGTCGCGGGTTGCGCAGGCGGCCGCGACGACGGTCGAGGCGTAGCCCAGGTCCAGCGCGGCGCGCACCGTCGAGGAGACGCACATGTGGGTCATGAAGCCGCCGACGATCAGGTTCTTGCGGCCGAGCCCCTCCAGCGCATCGGCCAGGCCGGTGGCGGCGAAGGCGTTGGGCAGCCGCTTGAGGATCCGCTGCTCGCCGGCCGCCGCCGCGACCGGGTCCGACAGGGCGAAGGCCTCGCTGCCGGGGTCGAAGGCGCCGCCGGCCCGCCCCTCGTGCTGCACATGGATGACCGGCGTTCCCTGCATGCGTGCCCGCTCGAGCAGGCGCGCCGCCTCGGCCAGCGCCGGCTCGACGCCGGGCAGCGGCAACTTTCCGTTTCGATACTCGTTCTGCATGTCGATGAGCAGCAGGACGCTGCTCTTCCAGGCGTGCGGCCGCGGATCGGCGCCGGCCATGGCCAGTAGGGTCTTCGGTACGCTCAACGGGCAATCCTCCGGGTTCTCGTTGCCCGCAAAGCTAGTCGCGGGGCGCTTGGCGCACCAGCGACTTGGAGGCAATAATCCTGTGATCGTCAACGTTTAGGAGCCCAGACCCTTGCCAGACGCGACATCCCGTTGAAAGATTAGAAGAGCTAAAAACAAACCGAGTCGTTCGCGCCTCCGTGTTTGCCAGGGCGGTAACGGGGTCCGGACGTAAGTCGGAGGAGCCTGTCATGCTGCTGCACTCTCTTTTCGCGCATATGATCAGGACCGGCTCGCTGAGCGTGATCGACGCACGCGGCCAGCGACGGGACTACGGCGACGGCGCAGAGCCGCGGGCGGTCGTCAAGCTGCACCGCACCGACCTGGAATGGAAGCTGGCGGTCAACCCGGCGGTCCGGCTCGGCGAGGCCTACATGGACGGTCTGCTGACCATCGAGGAGGGCGACCTCTACAGCCTGCTCGATGTCATGGCGCACAATTACCACCGGCTCGAGGAGCACTGGCTGGTCAAGGCCGGCAACTGGCTGCTGCGCCAGGGCCGCAGGGTCAAGCAGTACAACCCGATCGGCCGCGCCCAGAAGAACGTCGCGCACCACTACGACCTGTCGGGCCGGCTCTACGACCTGTTCCTCGACCCGGACCGGCAGTATTCCTGCGCCTACTTCGCGACGCCGGACACCGACCTGGAGAGCGCCCAGCTGGCCAAGAAGCGCCATCTGGCGGCGAAGCTGCGGCTGGCCGAGCCGGGCCTGACGGCGCTCGACATCGGCTCGGGCTGGGGCGGCATGGCGCTCTACCTGGCCCAGGTCGCCGACGCCGACGTGACCGGCGTCACCCTGTCGGTCGAGCAGTACAAGCTGAGCCAGGCGCGCGCCGCCGAGGCGCAGCTGCAGGACCACTGCCGCTTCGAGCTGGTCGACTACCGGCAGAAGAACGGCCCCTTCGACCGCATCGTCTCGGTCGGCATGTTCGAGCACGTCGGCAAGGCCAACTACGACGAGTACTTCGGCAAGGTCCGCAAGCTGCTCGCCGAGGACGGCGTGGCGGTGATCCACTCGATCGGCCGCTTCGACGAGCCCTCGCCGATCAACCCCTTCATCCGCAAGTACATCTTCCCCGGCGCCGACGTGCCGGCCCTGTCCGAGGTCATGACCTCGGTCGAGAAATCGGGCCTGCTGGTCACCGACATCGAGATCCTGCGGCTGCACTACGCCGAGACCCTCAAGAACTGGAACGCCCGCTTCCAGGCCAACCGCAAGGCGATCGCGGAGCTCTACGACGAGCGCTTCTGCCGGATGTGGGAGATGTACCTGGTCGGCTGCGAGCTCGGCTTCCGCCGCCAGGGCCTGATGGTCTTCCAGATCCAGCTGACCCGACGCCTCGACGCCATCCCGCTGACCCGCGACTACATGGTCGAGGAGGAGAAGCGGCTGGCCGAGCTGGAGCAGGAGCGCTTCTCGGTACCCTACCTCGACTCGCGCCACGCCACGGCGGCGGAGTAGCCGGCCTTCGGCTCCGCCCTCAGCGCCTGGCGCCGTCGCGCAGGGCGGCGCCCAGCGAGGCGGCCATCTCGAAGAAGGCCTCGTGGGTGCGCAGCCCGCGATGGTCGGCCAGGCAGAACACGTCCTCGCTGTAGCTGTCGGGCAGCTCGCGCACCGCGACCCGGCGCACGCCGTCGAGCCGGGTCGAGGCGGCGTCGAACATGAAGCCGATGCCCAGCCCCTGGGCGACCGCCTCGTAGATCGCCTCCCGGGTCTCCAGCAGCAGGATCGGCGCGACCGTCAGGCCCAGCTCGGCCAGGCGGCGCTCCAGGGTCTTCTGGGTCAGCGACTGGCCGGTGCGGAAGACCACCGGCTCGCGCTCCAGGTCGCGCAGCGACAGCTGCCGGGCCGCGGCGAGGCGGTGCCCCTCCGGCACCAGGGCGACGATCCGCTGCCGCAGGTAGCTCAGCGCGGCGATGCTCCGCTCCTTCGGCGCCTCGGTCAGGATGCCGATGTCGGCCTCGCGGGTGCGGATCGCCGCGACGACCTCGTCCCAGGCGCCGAAGGTCGTGGTCACGCGCACGCCCGGGTAGCGCCGGCCGAACTCAGCCACGAGACGCATGGTCGGCGCCGGCGCGCCGGCCGCGACACGGATCTCGCCGGCCGCCAGCGCGAAGGAGGCCGAGAGGATCTCGGCTGCCCGGTCCTCCACCTCCCGGATCGCGTCGGTCTGCTCGAACAGCCGCTGGCCCAGCGCGGTCAACTGCACGCCCTGGCCGGTGCGCTCGAACAGGCGCACCCGGAAGGCTTCCTCCAGGCTGCGGATCTGCGCCGTCACCGCCGGCTGGGTGACGCCGAGGGCCGCCGCCGCCCGCGAGAAGCTGCGTTCGCGGGCGACCGCGTTGAAGGCGCGCAGCTGGGCATAGCTCGGTCTCGCCACGACAATTCCCCTGCCCACCCCATAAGCGCAGCTTATAACGCGTCATATTGCAGAAAAGCGATCTAGCTAGACTTCGCACCGCAGCATGAGGCGCAGCGGGAGGCGAGGGTGGCCGGCATCGAACTGGAGGGAATCCGCAAGTCGTTCGGTCCGACGGCGGTGCTGAAGGGCGTCTCCCTGGCCATCGCCGACGGCGAGTTCCTCTCGCTCGTCGGGCCGTCGGGCTGCGGCAAGTCGACCCTGCTGCGGATCATCGCCGGCCTGGAGGTCCAGGACGCCGGCCGGATCCGCATCGGCAGCCGCGCCGTCGAGGGCATCGCGGCCAGCGCCCGCAACCTGGCGATGGTCTTCCAGTCCTACGCGCTCTATCCGCACCTGACGGTCGCCGAGAACATCGCCGTGCCGCTGCGCATGCGCCGGCTCAGCGGCCTGCAGCGCCTGCCGTTGGTCGGCGGCCTGCTGCCCGGCAGCCGGCGCGAGCGCGCGGCGATCGACGCGGCCGTGCGCAGCGCCGCCGAGATCCTGGACATCGGCCACCTGCTGCAGCGCAAGCCCGCCCAGCTGTCGGGCGGCCAGCGCCAGCGGGTCGCGGTCGGGCGGGCGCTGGTGCGCGAGCCCGAGGCCTTCCTGCTCGACGAGCCGCTTTCGAACCTCGACGCCAAGCTCCGCGTCCACATGCGCAGCGAGATCGCCGGTCTGCACAGGCGCCTGGCCACGACCTTCGTCTACGTGACCCACGACCAGGCCGAGGCCATGACCATGTCGGACCGCATCGCCGTCATGCTGGACGGCGAGCTGCTGCAGGTCGCGACCCCGCACGAGGTCTACCACCGGCCGGCCGACCGGCGGGTCGCCGAGTTCATCGGCTCGCCGAAGATCAACCTGCTGCCGGCGGCGATCGGCGGCGACGGCGCGGTCACGCTGCTCGGCCTGCCGACCGGCCGGGTCGCGCTCGAGGGCCAGGGCCAGGCGGCGCTCGCCGGTCTCCGGCCCGAGGCGCTGCACGAGACGCGCGGCCGCGGCCTCGCCGGACGCGTCGTGCACCTGGAGAACCTCGGCTCCGAGATCTTCCTGCACGTCGCGGTCGAGGGCCTCGAGGCGCCGCTCGTCGTCCGCCGGGAGCCGGAGCCGGACGGCAGCCACGCCGCGCCGCGCCTCGCCGACGGCCCGGTCACCCTGGACTTCGACGCCCGCCGCCTCGTGCTGTTCGACCGCCAGGGCCGCGCCCTGCCGCTGCGTGCGGCGCCCCGGCAGGACGCGCGGCCGCGCGCGGAAGCCGCCCATGGCTGAGGCATCGCTCGCGGCGCGGAGCGGGGCACGGGCCGAGGCGCCTCGCGCCCTGGCCGCGGCCCTGCGCCGGCGGCAGGCGCTGGCCGCCTGGTCGCTGACCGGCCCCGCGCTGCTGCTGATGGCGCTGCTGCTGATCGGGCCGGTCGCGGCCGTCGCGCTGCTGTCGCTGACCGACTACCAGCTCGGCGCCCGCAGCCTCGCCTTCGTCGGGCTCGACAACTATGCCGACCTGGCCGGCGACCGGGTGTTCTGGACCTCGCTGACCAACACGCTGCTCTACGTCGCGCTGGTCGTCCCCGGCGCGGTCGGCCTCGGCCTCGGCGTCGCCCTGCTGATCGAGGCCGGCGGCAGCCTGAAGAGCCTCTACCGCGCGGTCTTCTTCGTGCCGGTCATGGCCACGCTGATCGCCATGGCGATCTCCTGGGAATTCATGCTGCAGCCCTCTTTCGGCCTGGTGAACCTCTGCCTGCGGGCGCTCGGCCTGCCCGGCCACAACTGGCTGCAGGAGCCCGACCTGGCGCTGCCGGTGCTCGCGGTCATCGGCATCTGGCAGCTGTTCGGCTTCAACATGGTGCTGTTCCTGGCCGGGCTGGTCTCGATCCCGCGGCAGCTCTACGAGGCCGCGGCGATGGACGGCGCCCGCTCGGCCTGGTCGCGCTTCCGCCTGGTCACCCTGCCGATGCTCGGCCCGGTGCTGCTCTTCGTCCTGGTGATCAGCGCGATCCGCTCCTTCCAGGTCTTCGACACGGTGCAGGTGCTGACCAAGGGCGGGCCGGCCAAGGCGACGGAGGTGCTGCTCTACTCGATGTACGCCGAGGGCTTCGAGTTCTTCCGCTCCGGCTACGCCTCGGCGATCACCGTCGTGTTCCTGGTCTTCGTGCTGATCCTGACCCTGGTCAAGGCGCGCATCCTCGAGCGCCGGGTGCACTACGGATGAGCGCCGGCCGGCCCCTGTCGCGGCGCGGCGCGGTCCTGCGCCATCTGGCCCTGGCGCCGATCGCGCTCTTCGCGCTGGCGCCCTTCCTCTGGATGCTGCTGACCTCGATCAAGCCGCCGGAGGAGATCTTCCTCGACACGATCCGGCTCTGGCCGCAGCACTTCTACGGCCTGGAGAACTACGCCGCCGCCTTCACCAAGGCGCCGCTCGGCCGCTTCCTGCTCAACGGCGCGGTCGTCACGGCCTCGATCTTCCTGCTGCAGGCCGCGGTCGCCCTGCCGGCCGCCTACGCGCTGGCCAAGCTGCGCTTCCGGGGCCGCGAGACGGTCTTCGCCCTGGTGCTGCTGTGCCTGCTGATCCCGCCGCAGGCCGTCGCCGTGCCGCTGTTCCTGCTGTTCTTCCAGCTCGGCATCCTGAACAGCTACGCGGCCCTGATCGTGCCCTTCACGATCTCGGTCTTCGGCATCTTCCTGATGCGCCAGTTCTTCCGGACCGTGCCCGACGACCTGGTCGACGCGGCGCGCATAGACGGCATCTCGGAGTTCGGCATCGTCTGGCGGGTCATGCTGCCGACCGCGCTGCCGGCGCTGACCGCCTTCGGCATCTTCTCGGTGGTCGCGCACTGGAACGACTATTTCTGGCCGCTGATCGCGGTCAACGCCGAGCACCTCTACACGCCACCCCTGGGCGTGGTGGCGTTCCGCAACGAAGAGGCGGGAACCAGCTACGGGCCGCTGATGGCGGCGGCGGCGATCATCATCCTGCCGCTCGTCCTGCTCTTCCTCTTCGCCCAGCGCCGGTTCATCGAGGGGATCACCTTCACTGGCATGAAGTGATCCCCTCGCGACCGGCGGCCCACCCCTGACCCAAGGAGGCAAATCGATGAGGACAGGGATGCTACTGGCGGCTGCGGCCGCCCTGTTGGTTAGCACCGCCGCGGCGCGTGCCCAAACCGAAATCGTGATCCAGTACCCCTACGGCGAGCTGTTCAACAGGACCCACGCCGAGATCCGCGAGGCCTTCGAGAAGACCGAGGCCGGCAAGGACATCAAGGTCACCTTCCGGCCGGCCTACGAGTCCTACGAGGACGGCACCCAGAAGGTGCTGCGCGAGGCGATCACCGGCCAGACCCCGGACATCACCTTCCAGGGCCTGAACCGCCTGCGCATCCTGGTCGACCGGGACATCGCCGTGCCGCTGAAGGGCTTCATCGAGCAGGAGAAGGACTTCGAGGCCGCGGGCTTTCACCAGGCGATGTTCGACATCGGCACCATGAAGGGCGACGTCTACGGCATCCCCTTCGCGATCTCCCTGCCGATCGCCTACTACAACCTCGACCTGGTGAAGCGCGCCGGCGGCGATCCCGCGCACCTGCCGACGACCTGGGACGAGGTCTTCGCCCTCTCGGCCAAGATCGACGCCCTCGGCGACGACATCAACGGCATGAGCTACGCCTGGAACATCACCGGCAACTGGCTGTTCCAGGCGCCGGTGTTCAGCCAGGGCGGCACCATGATGAACGCCGACGAGACCAGGGTCGCCTTCGACGGTCCCGAGGGCCGGTGGGCGATCACTCAGATCGCGCGGATGGTCACCGAGGGCAAGATGCCGGACTACCGCGAGGCCGACCTGCGCGCGACCTTCGCCGCGGGCAAGACCGGCATCCACTTCACCTCGACCTCGGACCTGGCCAAGGTCACCGACATGATCGGCGGCAAGTTCGCGCTCAAGACCGCCGCCTTCCCGGACGTCAAGCCCGGCGTCGGCCGCCTGCCGGCCGGCGGCAACCTGGCCATCGTGCTGACCAAGGACCCGGCCAAGCAGAAGGCGGCCTGGGAGGTCGTCAAGTTCTGGACCGGCGCCGAGGGCGCGGCGGTCGTCGCGCGCACGACCGGCTACATGCCGCCGAACAAGAAGGCCAACGAGGTCTATCTCAAGGACTTCTACCAGAGCCACCCGAACAACTACGTCGCGGTCAGCCAGCTGCCGCTGCTGACCAAGTGGTACGCCTTCCCGGGCGAGAACGGCCTGAAGATCACCGACGTGATCAAGGACCACCTGCAGTCGATCGTGAACGGCAGCCGTGCGAACGAGCCGCTGGAGGTGCTGAAGGAGATGTCGGCCGACGTCGAGAAGCTGCTGCCCCGCGGCTCCTGACGGCCGGGCGAGCCCGAGCGTTTCGGCCGGGGACGAAGCGTCCCCGGCCGTTTCGCTGTAGTCTCGGCCTGCTCGACGACGGGAGGACGCCGATGACCGTGACCTGCTGCATCCGCTACCAGCTCGATCCCTTCAAGAAGGAGCTCTTCGAGCGCTACGCCGAGGCCTGGGGGACGATCATCCCGCGCTGCGGCGGCCGCCTGCACGGCTACTTCCTGCCCCACGAGGGCACGAACGACGTCGCCACGGCCCTGATCTCCTTCGACTCCCTGGCCGCCTACGAGGCCTACCGGGCGCGGCTCCGGGAAGACCCGGAGGGCATGGCCAACTTCCGCTTCGCCGAGGCCGAGCGCCTGATCCTGCGCGAGGAGCGCAGCTTCCTGCGCGCCGTCGAGCCGACCCTGGAGCGCCCCGCGGAGCCGCGGCCGTGATCGCCGTGATCTTCGAGGTCCGGCCCAAGGCCGAGGGCCGCGCCGCGTACCTGGACATCGCCGCCGCGCTCAGGCCCGAGCTGGAGCGGATGGACGGCTTCCTGTCGATCGAGCGCTTCGAGAGCCTGACCGAGCCGGGCAAGATCCTGTCGCTGTCGTTCTGGCGCGACGAGGCGGCCGTCGAGGCCTGGCGCCGGCTCGAGCGGCACCGCGCCGCCCAGGCCGAGGGCCGCGGCCGCCTGTTCGCCGACTACCGCCTGAGAGTCGCCGCCGTGCTGCGCGACTACGGCATGGCCGAGCGCGAAGAGGCGCCGGCCGACAGCCGCGAACGGCACGGCGGCTGAGCCGGCTCAGAAGCGCAGGCTGAGGCCGGCGTCGAGGCGCAGCGACTGGAACGCGGCGCCGCTGGGATTCCCCGGGATGTATTCGCTGGCGCCGGTCGTGGTGTCCTCGGCGGTGTAGGGGCCCCTCATCAGGAAGTTCCGCTGGTAGTCGGCGTTGAGGAACAGCGAGACCGCCGAGGCGAGCGGATAGTCCAGCCGCGCCTGGACCCCGAGATAGGGCGCCTCGCCCAGGTCGAGCTCGAAGTGGAGGTCGCGGCGCCAGTGGTCGTCCGTGGCGCTGCCGGCGAAGGTCAGGCCGCCGACGAGGCTGGCGGAGAAGGTCGCCCGGCCGATCCGCGCCGAGCCGCTGGGCCCGAGGTAGAAGGCCGGCAGCATCTGGTGGAAGGTGATGCCCTTCTCGGGCGAGAAGCTGCCCGTCAGATCCCGGAATCCGCCGTCGCTGCTGTAGACGTAGTTGCCGCCGTAGGCGGTCCACTTGACGTCGGTGTAGCGGAAGCCGGCCCGCAGCCCGAAGGTTCCCTCGTCCCGCCGCAGCAGGTCGTAGCGGGCGCCGAGATCGAGCGCGACGTAGCGCTCGAGATCGGTATCGGGATGTTGCGAGCGGTGCGTCCAGTCCCGGCCGGGATCGAACCAGTCGTAGTCCTCCATGTAGCCCGTGTGGTCGAGCGCGACGCTCAGCGAGCCCAGCACCGCCCAGTGTCCCTCGCCCTGCCACCCGGCCTCGAAGGTCGCGACCGGCACCGGGTCCGACTTCCAGATCAGATGGCTGGCGTAGGAGCCGTCGTCCTCGAAGAGGTACTGGTCCGCCTGCAGCAGGGCGACGCCGATGCTGCCCGACAGCGTGAAGCGCGAGCCGGCCTCCCCTGTCGCCGGCTCGCTCGCCCAGGCGGACGAGCAGACGGTGCCGCCGACCAGCAGCGCAACGAGCAATGCCCGGGCCATGTCGTCCCCCTCCCCTCCCTGACGATGCCCGCGACCAGACTAGGCGGTCTGCGGCTCTTCGGCCACCCGCGCGGCGGCGCGAGAGGGCGGGCAGCGGGGACGAGCGAGCGCCCGGGCGGCCGTCAGCGGAACCAGTGCTCGCGCGCCACCATCCGCTCGAAGCGCTCGAACTCCGGGCGCTCCAGCAGGCCGTCGTGGTTGGCGTCGTAGCGGTCGAAGTAGCCGCGCTCGAGGACGCCGCGCTTCGTCGCCTCGTCCTTCGGCATCGGCGGCGGCGGCACCTCGACCTCCGCGCCGGGCCGGCCCCAGGCCGCCCGGAACTCGTCGTCGGAGAGGATGCCGTCGTGGTTGGCGTCCCAGCGCCGGTAGACGCCGATGGCGCCCATGCCCTCGTGGAACTCGTCGCGCGAGACGACACCGTCACCGTTGGCGTCCCAGTCGGCGAACATGTCGGCCAGCGCCGGCGAGGCCCCGATCGCCGCCAGCGCGACGGCCAGCGCGGCAAGCGTCCTGCGTAGCTCCGTCATCCACTCTCTCCTGCTCGGCAAGACGGCCGGGCAACGAGCGGGAGGCAGGGCCGTTCCGGCCTGCGGCAAGCCGCGCAGCCGAGGGAACAAACCTGGACCGTCCGGCGAGAATCGGCCTAGGCTGCGGGCTTGCGGCGTTTGCTCCCGCTATCCACCTTGTCCACGCAATTAAATCGTCACGGCAGGGACGACGGGGCGGCACCGCTCCGACTAGGCTGCGCATCGACCCACGCCCATCGCGAAAGCCCAAGCGACCCAGATGAACAGCGCCCTTGCCGCCCTCTCCTCCGACGAGCCCGAGTTCGGCAGCCGCCTGCCGCCGGCCAACACGGAAGCCGAACAAGCGTTGCTGGCCGCGATCCTGGCCAACAACCTGGCCTACGAGAAGGTCAGCGACTTCCTGCAGGCCGACCATTTCGCCGACCAGGCGCACGGCCGCATCTACGAGGCCTGCGGCATCCTGATCGAGCGCGGCCAGCTGGCGACCGCGGTCACCCTGAAGAACAAGTTCGACCAGGACGGCGACCTGGCCCAGGTCGGCGGCTCCCAGTACCTCGCGGAGCTGGCGGCCAACTACGTCAACATCGTCGACGTGCGCCACTACGGCCGCATCGTCTACGACCTCTACCTGCGCCGGCAGCTGATCGACCTCGGCGAGGACGTGGTCAACGAGGCCTACCGCCACGACCTGGAGCTCGGCGCGCCGCAGCAGATCGAGCTCGCCGAGGAGCGGCTCTACCGCCTCGCCGAGACCGGCCAGACCGAGGGCGGCCTGAAGGAGTTCAAGACCGCCCTGCGCGAGGCTATCGAGCTGACCGAGGCGGCCTACAAGCGCGACGGCAAGATCGCCGGCGTCGCGACCGGCTTCCGCGACCTCGACGCCCTGCTCGGCGGCCTGCACAGCTCGGACCTGCTGATCCTCGCCGGCCGCCCCTCGATGGGCAAGACGGCGCTGGCGACCAACATCGCCTTCAAGGTCGCGGCCTCGCGGCGCCTGGAGCGCGCCGCCGACGGCAGCGAGATCGAGGAGCCGGAGACCGTCGCCTTCTTCTCGCTGGAAATGTCGGCCGAGCAGCTGGCCAGCCGCATCCTGTCCGAGCAGAGCGAGGTGCGCTCCGACTCGCTGAGGCGCGGCGACATCTCCCGCGAGGACTTCGAGAAGGTCGTCGACGTCAGCCGGCGGCTCTCGACGATCCGGCTCTACATCGACGACACGCCGGCGATCTCGGTCTCGGCGATGCGCACCCGGGCGCGGCGCCTGAAGCGCCAGCAGGGCCTGTCGCTGATCGTCGTCGACTACCTGCAGCTCATGTCCCCGCCGGGCGGCAGCCGCGCCGAGAACCGGGTCAACGAGGTCTCCGAGATCACCCGCGGCCTCAAGGCCATCGCCAAGGAGCTCAACGTGCCGGTGCTGGCGCTCTCCCAGCTCAGCCGCGCCGTCGAGCAGCGCGAGGACAAGCGCCCGCAGCTCTCCGACCTGCGCGAGTCGGGCTCGATCGAGCAGGACGCCGACGTCGTCATGTTCGTGTTCCGCGAGCAGTACTATCTGGAGCGTGCCGAGCCGCAGCGGCGCGAGAACGAGGCCGAGGACAAGTACCAGGAGCGCTATTCCCACTGGCAGCAGCGCTGCGAGGAGGCCTACGGCCTGGGCGAGGTGATCGTCGCCAAGCAGCGCCACGGCCCGATCGGCAGCCGCAAGCTGACCTTCGACGGCAACACCACGCGCTTCGGCGACTACGTCCCGGACGACCATCTGCCGGATGTCCGCTGACAGCGAAGCCGCGGCGGCGCGGCCGGAACACCTGGCGGGCGGCATCCTGACCGTCGACCTGGGGGCGCTCCAGGCGAACTATCGGCGCCTGGTCGAGGAGGCCGACGGCATAGCCGTCGCCGCCGTGGTCAAGGCCGACGCCTACGGCCTGGGCGCCGAGCGCGCGGCACCGGCGCTCTGGCAGGCCGGCGCCCGGATCTTCTTCGTCGCGCTGCCCGACGAGGCGCTGACCCTGCGCCGGGTGCTGCCGGCCGAGTCCGAGGTCTACGTGCTGGGCGGCCTGTTCGGCGCCGGCGCCGAGCGCGACTACCTCGCCGCCGGCATCCGGCCGGTGCTCAACTCGCTGCAGGAGATCAAGCGCTGGGGCCGCCTGGCCGCGGCGGAAGGCCGCGCCCTGCCGGCCTGCCTGCACGTCGACACCGGAATGAGCCGGCTCGGCCTGCCGGCCGACGAGCTGGCGACCCTGGCCGCCGAGCCCGAGCGCCTGGCCGGCGTCTCGGTCGCCTACCTGATCAGCCACCTGGCCAGCGGCGACGAGCCGGACCATCCCCTGAACCGCGAGCAGCTCGAGGCCTTTCGCGCCGCGCGCGAGCGCCTGCCGGCCATGAAGGCCTGCCTCGCCAACTCGCCGGGCAGCTTCCTCGGCCCAGCGTACCGCTTCGACCTGCTGCGCCCGGGCGCTGCGCTCTACGGCGTCAATCCGACCCCGGGACAGCCCAACCCGATGGCGCAAGTGGTTCGACTGCAAGGCAGAATCCTGCAGGTCCGGGTTATTGACCCCCCCAGGAGCGTCGGATACGGTGCCGCCTTCCGCGCCGAGCGGCGCACGGTGGTCGCGACCGTCGGACTGGGCTATGCCGACGGCTTCCTGCGATCGCTGTCCGGGCGGGGCAGGGCCTGGGTCGAGGCGCGGGAGAAGGGTGCGGCCGTCGCCGTGCCGCTGGTGGGCCGGGTATCGATGGATCTGATCACGCTCGACGTAACCGACCTCGCCGAGGCGCCGCCGGTCGGCAGCTTCGTGGACCTGCTGGGGCCCGGCCAGGACGTCGACGCCCTGGCCGCGGCGGCCGGCACGATCGGCTACGAGGTGCTGACCTCGCTGGGCGGGCGCTACCGGCGGGTCTACCGGCATGGCTGAGCCCGTGGTCCCGGTGATCCAGCCGCTCGGCCGGGCCTTCCTGGCTTTCCTGGCGGTCACCGGGCGCCTGGTGATGTTCGCCTCGCAGGCGCTCAGCCACTGCTTTCGCCCGCCGTTCTTCGGCCGGCTGATCGTCCGGCAGATGATCGAGATCGGCTACTACTCGCTGCCGGTCGTCGGCCTGACCGCGATCTTCACCGGCATGGTGCTGGCGCTGCAGAGCTACACCGGCTTCGCGCGCTTCTCGGCCGAGAGCGCGATCCCCAACGTCGTCGTCGTCTCGATCACCCGCGAGCTCGGGCCGGTGCTGGCCAGCCTGATGGTCGCCGGGCGCATCGGCGCCGCCATGGCCGCCGAGATCGGCACGATGCGGGTCACCGAGCAGATCGACGCCCTGGTGACGCTGGCGACCAACCCCTTCAAGTACCTGGTCGCACCGCGCCTGATCGCCGGCGTCGTGACCCTGCCCATGCTGGTGCTGGTCGCCGACATCATCGGCATCTTCGGCGGCTACCTGGTGTCGATCTACAAGCTCGGCTTCAACCCCGACACCTACATCAAGAACACCCTCGACTTCCTGATCTTCCAGGACGTCTTCTCCGGCCTGGTCAAGGCCGCGGTCTTCGGCTTCATCATCACCCTGATGGGCTGCTACCACGGCTACAACTCGAAGGGCGGCGCCCAGGGCGTCGGCCAGGCGACGACCAACGCCGTGGTCTCGGCCTCGATCCTGATCCTGTCGTTCAACTACATCATCACCGAGCTGTTCTTCGCCCGATGAGCCCCGACCCGCGAGCACCCGCCCCGCGCGCCCCCGGCGGCACCACGCCGAAGATCCGGATCCGCGGCCTGAAGAAGGCCTTCGGCAGCAACGTCGTGCTCGACGGCGTCGACCTCGAGATCGCGCCCGGCGAGTCGCTGGTCGTGATCGGCGGCTCGGGCACCGGCAAGTCGGTGCTGCTGAAGTGCATCCTGGGCCTGCTGACCCCGGAGGCCGGCTCGATCCAGGTCGACGGCGAGGAGACGGTCGGCCTGTCCGAGCGCGAGATGGACCGGGTGCGCCGCAAGTTCGGCATGCTGTTCCAGTCGGCCGCGCTCTTCGACTCCCTGCCGGTCTGGGAGAACGTCGCCTTCGGGCTGATCCAGGCCAAGGAGATGAAGCGCGCCGAGGCCCGCAAGCTCGCCGACAGGCGGCTCGCCGACGTCGGCCTGGAGCCCAGGGTCGGCGAGCTCTATCCGGCCGAGCTGTCGGGCGGCATGCGCAAGCGCGTCGGGCTCGCCCGCGCCATCGCGACCAGCCCCGAGATCATCTTCTTCGACGAGCCGACCACCGGCCTCGACCCGATCATGGGCCACATCATCGACAAGCTGATCGTCAAGCTGACCAGCAAGCTCGGCGCCACCGGCCTGTCGATCACCCACGACATGGCGAGCGCGCGGCGCATCTCGACTCGGATGGCGATGCTGTACAAGGGCAGGATCGTGTGGAACGGCCCGACGGCCGAGATCGACCGCTCGGGCAACCCCTACGTCGAGCAGTTCATCCACGGCACCGACGAAGGGCCGATCGACATTCCGCTGCAGGACCACTTCGCCTAGGACGTTCGTCGTTCATTGAGGGTGCTTCGCCCTGGGCCGGCAGGCGGCCGGCCGACGCGAGGACCCGAGCCGGGAGGGCCAAGGCGCTGGCCAAGCCTCGTTCCGAGTACGTCTGCCAGTCCTGCGGATCGGTCTTCCCGAAGTGGGCGGGCCGCTGCGAGGCCTGCGGCGCCTGGAACACCCTGGTCGAGGAGCTGTCCGGCGGCGGCGCGGCGCCCGGCGGTCTCGGCGCGCGCCCGTCCGGAAACCGCAGCGGGGCCCGCGGCAAGGGCCAGCGGATCGCCTTCGTCGGGCTCGAGGGCGAGGGCGCGCCGGTGCCGCGCCGGGTCACCGGCATGGCCGAGTTCGACCGCGTCACCGGCGGCGGCCTGGTGCCCGGCTCTGCCGTGCTGGTCGGCGGCGACCCCGGCATCGGCAAGTCGACCCTGCTGCTGCAGGCCGCCGCGGCGCTGGCCGCGCGCAGCGGCCGCGCCTGCGCCTATGTCTCGGGCGAGGAGGCGATCGACCAGGTGCGGCTGCGCGCCCAGCGGCTCGGCGTCACCGCGGCGCCGGTCGAGCTGGCCTCGGCGACCTCGGTGCGCGACCTGGTCGAGGCGCTCGACCATGCCGACGGTCCGGCCGTCGTGGTCATCGATTCGATCCAGACGATGTTCGTCGACTCGCTGGAATCGGCGCCCGGCACGGTCTCCCAGGTGCGCGCCAGCGCCCAGGAGCTGATCCGCCTGGCCAAGGCCCGCGGCTTCGTGCTGCTGCTGGTCGGCCACGTCACCAAGGAGGGCATGATCGCCGGCCCCAAGGTGCTGGAGCACATGGTCGACGCGGTGCTGACCTTCGAGGGCGAGCGCGGCCACCAGTTCCGCATCCTGCGCACCACCAAGAACCGCTTCGGGCCGACCGACGAGATCGGCGTCTTCGAGATGACCGAGCGCGGCCTGATGGAGGTCGCCAACCCCTCGGCCCTGTTCCTGGCCGAGCGCCACGGCGAGGTCTCCGGCGCCAGCGTCTTCGCCGGCCTGGAGGGCACGCGCCCGGTGCTGGTCGAGATCCAGGCGCTGGTCGCGCCCTCCTCGCTCGGCACCCCGCGGCGCGCCGTGGTCGGCTGGGATTCCGGACGGCTCGCCATGGTGCTGGCGGTGCTCGAGGCGCGCTGCGGGCTCAGCTTCGCCGGCCAGGACGTCTACCTCAACGTCGCCGGCGGCCTCAGGATCTCCGAGCCGGCCGCCGACCTCGCGGTCGCCGCGGCCCTGGTCTCGGCGCTGTTCGACCGGCCGGTGCCGGCCGAGTCCGTGGTGTTCGGCGAGATCGGCCTGGCCGGCGAGGTGCGCGCGGTCAGCCAGGCCGAGCAGCGCCTGAAGGAGGCGGCCAAGCTGGGCTTCGAGCGTGCCTTCCTGCCGCCGCGCCGCGGCAAGGCGCGCGAGGCCGGCGCACAGGCGCCCCAGCGCGCCTCTGCGGAGGGCGCATTGGAGACCGTCGAGATCGGCCATTTGCAGGAGCTCGTCGAGACCCTATCTAGCGTCTCGCCGGGCGCGCCCATGAGGCGCCACGCATGACCCCGGCCAGGAATCGATGAACCTTCCCATCAACGCCGCCGACGTCATCGTCATCGCCGTGCTGCTGGTCTCCGCCGGCCTCGCCTTCTTCCGCGGGCTGGTCCACGAGGTACTGGCGATCGCCGCCTGGATCGGCGCTGCGCTGGCGACGCTCTATTTCTTCCTGCCGGCCCAGTCGGTCTCGCGCCAGCTGATCGCGATCCCGCTGATCGCCGACATCGTCGCCGGGGTCGTGGTCTTCCTCCTGACCCTGATCGTGCTGACCGTGATCTCGCGGATGGTCTCCAAGCGCGTCCAGGATTCCAGCCTCGGCGCACTCGACCGCTCGCTCGGCTTCGTCTTCGGCCTGCTGCGCGGCGCGGTCATCGTCTGCGTCGCCTGGCTGGTGCTGAACTGGCTGCTGCCGCCGGCCGAGCATCCCGCCTGGATCCGCGAGGCGCGCTCGCGGCCGCTGGTCGAGGCCGGCGCCGCCGCGCTGCGCTCGCTGGCCCCGGACTCGCTGGGCTGGAACCTGCCGCCGGCGCCGGCCGAGCCAGCCGGCTCCGGCCAGGCGCGGCCCCAGGCCACGGGCAACGAAGCTGCAAAGGACGACGCGACCGGTTATAAGGAGGGCCCGCGGCGGCAGATGCAGCAGCTCTTCGAGTCGGTCGGCCAGGACCCAGCCCCCGGAACAAGCCAATGATCACGAGCAATCCCTTCGACGACGACAAGCTGCACGAAGAGTGCGGCGTATTCGGGATCTTCGGCGTCCCGGACTCGGGAACGCTGACCGCGCTGGGGCTCCACGCCCTGCAGCACCGCGGGCAGGAGGCCGCCGGCCTGGTCTGCTTCGACGGCCAGCAGTTCCATGCCCACCGCGCCCTCGGGCTGGTCAGCGAAGTCTTCTCGGACGAGCGCGAGACGGCCAAGCTGCAGGGTTATGCGGCGATCGGCCACAACCGCTACGCCACGACCGGCGCGACGGTGCTGCGCAACGTCCAGCCGCTGTTCGCCGAGCTCGAGTTCGGCGGCTTCGCGCTCGGCCACAACGGCAACCTGACCAACGCCGCCGCGCTGCGCCGCGAGCTGGTGCGCCGCGGCTCGCTGTTCCAGTCGACCATGGACACCGAGGTGATCATCCACCTGGTCGCGACCTCCCAGGCCGGCAGCGTCGCCGACCGGCTGATCGACAGCCTGCGCCAGGTCGAGGGCGCCTACTCCCTGGTCGCCCTGACCCACGAGGGGGTGATCGGCGTGCGCGACCCGCTCGGCGTCCGGCCGCTGATCCTCGGCCGGCTGAACGACGGCTATATCCTGACCTCGGAGAGCTGCGCGCTCGACATCATCGGCGCGGAGTTCCTGCGCGACGTCGATCCCGGCGAGATGGTCATCCTCTCGGCCGAGGGCATCACCTCGCGGCGCATCGCCCCGGCCCTGCCCCAGCGCCATTGCATCTTCGAGTACATCTACTTCGCGCGCCCCGACTCGGTCATGGAGGGGCGCTCGATCTACGACGCCCGACAGCGCATCGGCGCCGAGCTGGCGCGCGAGAGCGGCGTGCCGGCCGACGTCATCGTGCCGGTGCCCGATTCCGGCGTGCCGGCGGCGCTGGGCTACGCCGAGGCGGCCGGCATCCCCTTCGAGTTCGGCATCATCCGCAACCACTACGTCGGCCGCACCTTCATCCAGCCGACCCAGCAGATCCGCGACCTCGGCGTGCGCCGCAAGCACAACGCCAATCGGCCGAAGCTGGCCGGCAAGCGGGTCGTGCTGGTCGACGACTCGATCGTCCGCGGCACGACCTCGCGCAAGATCGTCGAGATGGTGCGCTCGGCCGGCGCCACCGAGGTGCACATGCGCATCGCGGCGCCGCCGACCACCCACTCCTGCTTCTACGGCGTCGACACGCCGGAGCGCGAGGAGCTGCTCGCCTCGAAGATGACGGTCGAGGAGATGGGCCGCTACATCGGCGTCGACAGCCTGGCCTTCATCTCGCTCGACGGTCTCTATCGCGCGATGGGCGAGCCGGGGCGGGATCCGGCGCTGCCGCGCTTCTGCGACGCCTGCTTCACCGGCGACTACCCGACCCGGCTGACCGACCGCGAAGGCAAGGTCGCACGGCAGCTGTCGCTGCTGGCGGAAGCCTAGTCTCGGCGACGGCCGAGAGGCGTGCGCTCCGGGCCGGGGGAGGCCTAGCGGCATGATCGGACGGGTGATCAACGGCGTCTTCGGGGCCGGCGGGGCGGCCCTGCTGAGCCAGTTTCCGGCCTTCTTCGCGCAGTACCAGCAGCAGCTCGCCGGCCGCCTGGCGCAGGCCCGCGCCGACCTGTCCCAGGTCACCGAGGAGGCCGCCAGGCTGGGCCTGTCGCCGGACGAGTACCTGGCCAAGGCCGAGGCCGACGGCGGCGAGTTCACCCGCGTGCTGGTCGAGGGCGCGCGCGCCACGCTGCACGCGCTCGACAAGCTGCAGGCCGCCTACGAGGCCTTCTCGATCGCGACGCCGCTGGGCCGGCCGGTCGCCTTCGTCCAGCACTTCGACCCGACCATCGCCGACTCGACGATGGCCAACTTCCAGCCGGCGGTGCCGCTGACCATCGAGGGCCTGATCTACGCCGGCACCGGCCTGCTGCTCGGCGTCGCGCTGCTGGCCCTGCTGGAGTGGCTCGGCCTGCTGTCGCTGCGTGCGACAGGCCTCAGCCGGCGCCCCAAGACGAGTGGAGGATTGCGTGCCCGTTGATACCCCGGACCCCGCCGACGCGACCCCGGCTGCCCAGGAGGAGGACCGCCGGCTGGTGCTGGTGACCGGCGCCTCGCGCGGCCTCGGCCGGGCGCTGGCCAAGGCGCTGGCCGCCGAGGGCGCGCACTGCATCCTGACCGCGCGCACCGTCGGCGCCCTGGAGGAGCTGGACGACGAGATCGTCGCGGCCGGCGGCGCCAAGCCGACCCTGGTGCCGCTGGACCTGCGCCAGGGCGACAGGATCGATCAGCTCGGCGCCGCGCTCTACGAGCGCTTCGGCCGGCTCGACGGCCTGGCCGGCTGCGCCGGCATCCTCGGGCAGTTCTCCCCGGTCGGCCATCTGCCGCCGAAGGTCTGGGACGAGGTCTATGCGGTCAACACGACCGCCAACTACCGCCTGATCCGCAGCCTCGACCCGCTGCTGCGCCGCTCGGCCGCCGGCCGGGCGCTGTTCATCACGGACGTGCGGGCTAGGCTGGCGACCGCCTACTGGTCGCTCTACGCCGGCAGCAAGGCCGCGCTCGAGGTGCTGGTGCGCTCCTATGCCGAAGAGATCCGGCGCTTCGGCGTCAAGGCCAACCTCGCCTGCCCGCCGCCGATGGCGACGGCCCTGCGCCGCCAGGGCTTCCCCGGCGAGGATCAGGAGACCCTGGCGAAGCCCGAGGCGATCGCGGCGCAGCTGCTGCCGCTGCTCTCGCCGGCCTGCGAGCGGATCGGCGAGATCGTCGCAGTGACGGGATAGCAGGACCCTTCTCCCCGAGGGGAGAGGGGCGGCCTCACGCCTTCTCGAAGCGCTGCTCCAGGCCGTCGATCCTGCCGACGTAGAAGGCGACGCGGTTCTCGATCTCGGCGACCGAGCCGTAGGGCGTCGGGTAGGTCCAGACGGCGTCCTCGGCGATCCTGCCGCCGGCCTTCAGGTGGAAATAGGCGGCGTCGCCCTTGAAGGGGCAGTGGGTCGTGCGGTCGCTGGGCTGGAGCACGCCCTGGCGCACGTCCTCGATCGGCAGGTAGGCGACCGGCTTGTGGCCGGTCTCGTGGAGCAGCAGCGCGCGCTTGCTGTCGGCGACGGTCTCGCCGGCGAAGGTGACGATCACGCGGTCGGGCGACGGCTCGATCTCGATGCGGTGGCCGCTGCCCTTGTCCTCGACCCTGGCCTCGTCCTCCATGGCTCTCCTCCTCGCAGCGGTTGGTCCTTGCCCAACGCTCAATATGGGGTCGAGGCCTCAGCCGTCAGCATAGGGGTTCTTCTGTTTCTTGAGATGGATGCGGATCGGCGTGCCGGGCATGTCGAAGTCCAGGCGCAGCTGGTTCTCCAGGTAGCGCAGGTAGCTCGGCGGCAGGTCGTCGGGATTCGAACAGTGGATCGCGAAGGTCGGCGGCCGCGAGCGTGCCTGGGTCATGTACTTCAGGCGGATGCGCCGGCCGCCCGGCGCCGGCGGCGGGTGCTGGGCCGAGACCGCCTGGAGCCAGCGGTTGAGCGGCGCCGTCGCGAGGCGCTTGTTCCAGATCTCGTAGGCCTGGAAGACCGCACGCATCAGCTTGTCGAGGCCGCGCCCCTCGAGCGCCGAGAGCGCGACCACCGGGATGCCCCTGGTCTGCGGGAAGGAGCGCTCGAGCCGGTTCTCGACCTGGCGTAGCGCGACGGCCCGGTCCTCGACCGCGTCCCACTTGTTGAGCGCGATGACCAGGGCGCGGCCTTCCTCGACCACGGTGCGAGCAATGGTCAGGTCCTGCTTTTCCAGGCCGAGGGTCGCGTCGAGCAGCAGGACCACGACCTGGGCGTAGTCGATCGCCCGCTTGCTGTCGGCGGCCGAGAGCCGCTCGACCTTGTCGTCGATGCGGGCGCGGCGGCGCAGGCCGGCGGTGTCGATCAGGCGCACCGCCCTGTCCTGCCAGGTCCAGTCGACCGAGATCGAGTCCCGGGTGATGCCGGCCTCGGGACCGGTCAGCATGCGGTCCTCGCCGAGCAGGCGGTTGACCAGGGTCGACTTGCCGACGTTCGGCCGGCCGACCACGGCGAGCTGCACCGGCCCGCGCGGCGCCTCCTCACCCTCATCCTCCTCGCCGCTGTCGGCCTCGGCCTCCGCGTCGTCCTCGTCCGGGTAGAGCGCGCCCTCCTTGGCCTCGATCAGGGGGCGCAGGAAGTCGTAGAGCTCGTCCATGCCCAGGCCGTGCTCCGCCGACAGCGCGATCGGCTCGCCGAGGCCGAGGCCGAAGGCCTCGTAGAGGCCGGGCTCGCCGGCCTTGCCCTCGCACTTGTTGGCGGCCAGCAGGACCGGCGTGCGGGCCCGGCGCATCAGGTCGGCGAAGTGCGCGTCGAGCGGCGTCACCCCGGCGCGCGCGTCGACCAGGAAGAGGGCGGCGTCGGCCTGCTCGATCGCCGCCTCGGTCTGGCGGCGCATGCGTGCCTCCAGGCTGTCGTCGGTGACGTCCTCCAGGCCGGCGGTGTCGAAGACGCGGAAATGCAGGTCGAAGAGGCGCGCGTCGCCCTCGCGCCGGTCGCGCGTCACGCCCGGCTGGTCGTCGACCAGCGCCAGGCGCTTGCCGACCAGGCGGTTGAACAGCGTGGACTTGCCGACGTTGGGACGGCCGACGATGGCGAGGGTGAAGGACATGGGATCCGTTCGGGGAGCGCGGGAGCCGCTAGAGCAGATGACGACCTCATGGGATCGCGCTGCGATCCCATGAGGTCGTCTGAATCTGCTCTAACTATATGATCTAGACCAGATTCACGTAACCCATCGAAGCCGTGAGCGGCTTCGATGGGCTACGATCCGGTCTAGAGGTAAGGCCGCACCGCCCCGGAAGCAAGCTCGGGGGCGGAAAGCCGGCAAATGCGGGCCGGAGCCCTTCAGGCCAGTTTCGTGCAGCTGTAGGCGCGGGTCTCGTAGGGGAAGGTCACCTCGGCCCGGCCGGCGAGCGCCGGCGTCGCCGCGATCAGCCGGCGGATCGCCGCGGCGACCGCCTCGCGCTCCTCCGCCGGCAGCGCCGCGATGAAGCTGACCGAGAGCATGCGGTCCAGAATCACCTGCTCGGCCGGGCCGCTGTGGCCCTGGGGATAGCGCCGCTCGACCAGCGGCCCGAAGCCGTCGGCCGGGAACAGGCTCCAGTCGAGCGAGCGGAAGCGCGGCGTGTCGCCCTCGTAGGGCTCCAGGATGCGGGTCAGCGCGGCGACCCAGTCGACGCTCTCGTCGCGCACGTTCCAGATCAGCCCGAGCCGCCCGCCCGGCTTCAGCACCCGGCGGATCTCGGCCAGCGCGCGACGGTTCGCGAACCAGTGGAAGGCCTGGGCGCAGACCACGGCGTCGAGCGAGGCGTCGGCGAGCGGGATCGCGTCGGCGCTGCAGGCCCTGGCCTCGACCTCCGGATGGCGCGCGGTCAGCTCGGCCCGCATCCCGGCCACCGGCTCGACGGCCAGCACGGTCGCCCCGGTCGCGAGCAGCCTGGGCAGGAACTTCCCGGTGCCGGCGCCGAGATCGACGACGATCCCGCCCGCAGCGAGGCCGAGGTCGTCGCGCAGCCAGCCAGCCACCGCCGGCGGATAGTCCGGCCGGCCCCTGGCATAGGTCGTCGCCTGGGCCTGGAAGCCTTCCGCCGCCGCGCGATGAACGGTCATCCGCCTCGCCTCCGCCGCGCCGCCCGGCCCTATCGCAGGGCGATCAGCTCGCCCGCCGCGGTCTCGATGTAGAGCGTGTCGTCGGCGATGATCGGGTTGACCGCGACATTGCCGGGCAGGTCCATCTGGCTCAGCACCGAGCCGCTGTCCGGTGCCACGAAGATCAGCTTGCCGGTGTCGCTGGCGAGCAGCAGCCGGCCGCTGCCGGCGAGCGGTCCGAACCAGCGGATCGGCCCGCTCTTGTTCTCCGGGTCCTCGTAGCGCGGCAGGTCCGTGACCCAGCGGATGCGTCCGTTGCTGCGCACGATCGCCGCGAGCCGCTGCTCGTTGGTCACCAGGAACACGAAGTCGCCGAGCACCAGCGGCATCTCGATGCCGCCGGCGTCGACCTCCCAGGCGCGGACGCCCTGCCGCAGGTCGATCGCTGCGGCGCGGCCGGAGTGGCTGACCGCGTAGACCCGGTCGTCGTGGACCACCGGCTGGCCGACGATCTGGCCGATGTCGGCGACCTGGGCCGAGCGGCGGATCGCGGCCAGGCTGAAGTCCCAGAGGTCGCGGCCGTTCTCCATGCGCATCGCGGCGAGCTCGCCCGAGGTGTAGGGCGCGATCACCGTGGCGCCGGAGATCACCGGGGCGGCCGCGCCGATCAGGCCGGCCTGCTCCTCGACCCCGTTGCCGGTCCAGAGCAGCCGCCCGTCGTCGGCGGCCAGGCAGCGCATCTCGTTGTCGATGGTGACCACGAAGACACGTCCGGCGGCGACGGTCGGCGCCGAGTGGATCGGCACGCCGTGGCGCTCCTCCCAGACCTGCTTGCCGCTGGCGGCGTCGAGGGCGAAGACCGCACCGAAGCCGGTGGTCACGAACAGCCGGCCGCCTTCGAGCGCGAGGCCGCCGCCGTAGAAGCCGGTGTCGTCGCCTTCGGGCGTCAGGTCGTGCCGCCAGATCTGCTTGCCCGTGGCCGCGTCGAAGGCGGTGACCACCGAGACCGAGTCCAGCGTGTAGATCCGGCCGTCCGCCACCACCGGCTGGGCGAGCAGCCGGGCGTTGTCCTCGTTGCCCTGGCCGATGTCGACCCGCCAGACGACCGAGAGCGGGCCGTCGAGCGTGCGGTGGCCGGGGTCGTGCTCGGCGTTGCCGCCCGCCTGCGGCCAGTCGAGCGACTGCGCCGGCGGCAGCACGACCGGCAGCGAGGCCGCCGCCGGATCGGCCTCCAGGCCGCCGATCTGGGTCAGCACGTCGATGCGCTGCCCGGGCAGCGGCGGATCCTCGGGAGCGCCGAACCAATCGTCGGCGAGACCGCACCCGCTCAGCAGCAGGGCCAGGAGCGAGGCCAGAAGGACACGGCTGGGCAAGGCGCTACTCCGGAAGGGTGCCGAGCAGCTGGGTTGCGCGCTGGCGCAGGCCGAGCGGCGTGGACGCGTCGTCGGTCAGCTCCTTCAGCCGGGTCCGCGCGGTGGCGTTGTCGCCCTCGCGCAGGGCCAGCAGCGCCGACAGCTCGATCGCGCTCGGCCGGACCGGCGAGGCCGGGTCGAGCAGCGGGGTCAGGTCGGCATCCAGCTGCTCGGCGTCGGCGTCCTTGAAGGTGTGCTCGACGATCAGCAGCGCCGCCATGTCGCGGTAGACGCGCGGCAGGTCCTCGCTGTCTCGGATCTTCTCCCACTCGGCGACCGCGCCCTCGACGTCGCCCGCCGAGGCGCGCAGCCGGGCCGCCTGCAGCGCCGCCAGCAGGCCGTAGCCGTCCTCGGCCGGCGCCGCCTGCTTCTCCAGGGAGTCGAGCGCCGCGGCGGCGTCGCCGCTGGCCTTGGCCAGGGCGGTGGCGTAGGCGTCGGCCGCGTCGCGCCTCTGGGAGGCCTGCCAGGACTCGTAGCCCTTCCAGCCCCCGACCGCGACGATCAGCAGCACGATTCCGGCGACCAGGTAGAGGCCGTACTGCTTCCAGAGGCGCAGCAGCTTCTCCTGCCGGACCTCCTCGTCGACCTCGCGAAAGATATCTGCCACGCTGCACCCGTCCTGACGTCTTGGGCCCGGCCGTCCCGGCCGTTCGGTTCCGAAGTCGGGGCAGCCGCGGCCACCCCTGGCGAAAGGGCCGCCACCATAGCGCCGCGCTTCGCGGATGATAAGAGGCGTGCATGCCGCGGGCGCGGCCGCGGCTCCGCCCGCGGGCTAAGCTTTTGTTTACCCCTCGCCGCTAGCCTCTTCCGGATCCGACAGGAGGTCCGGACCAGCCAGCGATGACCCGACTTCTCGCAGCACTCAGTCTCGCCGGCCTGCTCGCCGCCTGCGGGCCGGAAACGCTCGTCTCGACCGGCCTCGGCATGGCCAGCCTGCAGACCACCGACAAGACCCTGGCCGACCACGCCATCGGCCTGGTGACCGACAAGGACTGCTCGTCGCTGCGCGCCGAGCGCGGCGACGCCTACTGCCTCAGCGACCAGGAGCTGCAGGCCCGGATTCCGGCCCAGCCGGAGTTCTGCTACCGGACGATCGGCGGCGTCACCTGCTACACCAAGGCGGACGAGACCAAGAGCGCCACCCGCCTGCTCTACTGACCCCACGGTCCCCCTCCTGCGGCCGGGAATCCTCTGGACGCTCCTGGCCTGTTGCGCCAACATCGCTGTCACGCGAATGCAACAGTCGAAGGGGACCGGCGATGGGTCAGCTGCTCAGTCTGCAGGACTTCGCGCAGCTGCGCACGCCGAGCCGGAAGCAACCCCGGACAGTCTATTTCACCCGCTCCGAGCTCAACGCCCTGCTGTCGGTCTACAGCCGGCGCGTGGCGAGCGGCGAGTGGCGCGACTACGCCATCGATCACCACGCCGGCACGGCGATCTTCTCGATCTTCCGCCACAGCCAGGAGCGGCCGATCTTCGCCGTCGCGAAGCGCGTCGGCGGGGCGGCAAAGAGCGGGGAGTACCTTCTGTTCAGCCAGGGACAGCGTCTCGCCCGCGCCAAGACGCTGGGCGAGGTGCTGAAGACCTTCGAGCGCAAGCTCCAGGTCGTCTCCTAGAGTTCGCAGGGCCTTCGGGGCCCTTTTTCATTGCCGGCCTCGCCCCCGGGCCCGGGCCTCCGGCTCAGGGCACGTCCTCGAGCTCGAAGCGGGCCTCGATCGAGCTCTCCGCCAGGCCGCTGCGCAGGCACAGCATGACCAGGCGCGCATCCTCGCCCTGAGGCGCCTCGAGGGCGAGGCCGAGCCGCTGCTCCTGCTCGGCCGCCAGCCCGGGCGGATTGGCCTCGACGAAGTCCTCGGGGCCGAGCAGGCAGTAGGCGATCAGCACGGCAGCCCGCTCGATGGCCGCCTCCGCCGGATGGCGGCCGATCAGCCGCAGCACGGTCAGCTTGACCGGATCGGCCAGCAGCTGCGGATGAACGCCGTAGCGCCGCAGCGCGAGGTCGAGCCTCTGCCGCTCGCGCGACGGCCCGAACAGCGACCAGATCGACATCATGGCAGCGGCTCCCCAGGTTGCACTGCCGGGCCCACCGCTGCCCTGCGGCGCGGCGGCCGATCGCTGCAGGATGCCTGGATTGTCGGCCGGCGCCAACCGCCATGCCGGCCGGCCGCCATGCCGGCCGGCCGCCGCTCAGGTCGGCCGGCCGGGCGGCGGCGCGTCCTCGTCGGCCAGGGCGTCCTGGCGATCGGTCGGCAGGATGCCGACCAGCAGGCGCTCGACCGTGTCGTCCCGGCGCAGTGGCAGGATCAGCCGGTGCCAGGCCGTCATGCGCACGTTGATCGGCGGCGTGTGGGTGCTGAACAGCGGCAGCCGGCGCCGCACCACGGCCCGGTAGTTGACCAGGAAGAAGAAGCGCATCGGCGTCTCGATCTCGCTGACCCTGCGCCCGGTCCACTCCCAGCGCGCCCGCGCCGCGGTCAGCGAGCCGTGAATGCGGTAGCGGAAGTCCGCGCCGCCGTCGACCACGTCGAGCAGCGAGAGATGGCCGAGGGCCGGTCTGAGGGCGAAGGGATCGACGACCTCGACCGGCGGCGCGAACTCGGCGCCGCGAGCCTCGTTCCACCACTCCAGAAGGAAGGCCAGCAGCGGTTCCGGCAGGGTCTCCAGGGTCGGGCCCCAGAGCATCTCCGGCGGCGGGCTGCCGAGCTCGCCCATCATGACGTCGCAGGCCTTGAGGTCGCCTGCGGCCAGCGCGCCGGCCATGGTCCAGAGGGCCGCATCGTCCCACTTCCGGGAGACGGAACCCTGCAGGCGACTCAGCATGTGCGGGAAAGCGGACATCGGACCAACCCCACGCACTTCACCTGGAACGTCGGCGTTCTGCTACCCCAGCCGCGGCTCTATTCTTTGTCTTTTGTAAACCTCCTTTAAAAGTATGGACCAATTTTTGCCGACGAGAAGCAGCTGTTACAAAATACACGCATCTCGCGCATTCGACTGCGGCAGTCGCTGTCTCAAAAGGAACGGCGGGCGCCGACGGGAGCCGGCCGGCGGCTCAGCCGCCGAGGCCGAGCCGCCGGCGCAGGGCCTCGAAGGCCGCGACCTCGTTGCCGAAGAGGCTCATCACGGTCGTCGCCTCCGAGCCGGCGCCCTCGGCCAGATTGTACTTCGCCACGGTCGACATCGTGCCCGAAGGGCCGAGGTCGACGAACAGCGAGCCCTGACGCCGTTCCAGGCCGCGGAAAGCGTCGGCGAGGCGCATCGGATCGCGCACGACCTGCCAGAGGTGGCCCTCGGGCAGCCGCTCCAGGGTTCCGGCCGTGACGCAGGACACGACCGGCAGGTCGAGCGGCCGGCCCTCGAGGCCGGCGAAGACCGCCTGCAGCGCCGGCCGCAGCGGCTCCATGTAGGAGGAGTGGAAGGCGAAGCGGACCGGCAGGATCAGGCAGGCCTGGCCCTCGGCGCCCAGCACCCTCTCCAGCCGCGCCAGGCGGTCGGCCGGGCCGGCGGCGACGAAGTGCGCTTCGGCGCTGGTGCCGGCGACCTCGATGCCCTCGAACAGCTCCGGCCGCTCGTCGACGATGGCCGGCGGCGCCAGCACGGCGATCAGGCCGCCGGCGGCGCCCTGGCGCTCGGAAACCTCGGCCAGCGCGATCACCAGCTCCAGGGCCTCGGCCGGTTCGAACGCGCCGGCCACGGTCAGCGCGACGATCTCGCCCAGGCTGGCGCCCATGACGGCCGCCGGCCGGACGCCCTCGGCGATCAGCGCATCGGCGAGCGCGAACTGCAGCATGAACAGCGCCGGGTTCGAGTGCAGCAGGCGATCGAAAGGCTCGAAGCGCTTGCGTGCCGGATCGAAGACGATCTCGGCGATCGAGAAGCCGAGGAGGCCGCGGGCGACGGCGTCGAGGGCGTGGAAACGATCGGCGACCGCCGGGACGCTGCGCACGAGCTCGCGGCCCATGTGGAAGGTCTGGCTGCCCTGGCCGGAAAACAGCAACACGAGCGGTTTCGTCACGCGCCTGGATCCTCGGTGCCGTGAAGGGGGAGCTGGCCGGCGGCGGGGCGACGCGGCCGATCGGCGGGAAGCCGCGACAGTGGCGCAGTCGCGAAGGCGATTCAATCCCGGCCGCCATGGCAACCTTCCGGCAAGCAGAAGGAGGTTAAGCTGGCTGCGGCACCCGCGCTTCGGCGGGCGACGGGGAGGTTGCGCGATGGCCGCACGCGGCTCGATCGGTCTGGCGGTCCTGGCGCTCGTCCTGGCGGCGGCCGCCTCGGCGGCGGCGCAGGAGGGGCGGCCGCTCGGCGACGGCCGCATCTCGCCGGAGCCGAGGACCGGCTACCTGTTCTCCTGCCTGCAGCGCTTCGATCCGAACGCGGGCGGCGCCCGGCGGTCCGGCCCCTGGATCGTCGGCGACCGCTACGACCCGGAGCGCAAGCCGACGGTCGAGGGCGAGGTCGCCTGGCCGAACGCCCGCATCGAGATCTCGCTCGAGGGCGACGAGCGGGTGGTCCGGGCGAACGACCTGCCGAGCCATCCGACCGGCCGGTTCCCGATCGCCTCGTCGGATCCGGCCTGGCGCTACGACCGCAACCCGAACCGGATCCGCGAGCAGCAGGTCCTGCTGCGCCTGCCGGCGCAGCCGCAGCTCGCCGCGGCGCCGAGCTGCCTGCCGATGCAGATGATCGGCTTCGCCCTGACCGGCGTCGCCATCTTCAACGCGCTGGACGGCGGCGGCCGGGACGCGCCGGCGCACGAGATCCTCGACGCCTGCGGCGGTCATCCGGAGCGGGACGGCACCTACCACTACCACGACCTCTCGCCCTGCATGGGCGACGGCCACGACGCCGAGGGGCACAGCCTGCTGCTCGGCTACGCGCTCGACGGCTTCGGCATCTACGGGCCGAAGGACGTCGGCGGCCGGCCGATCGCCGATGCGGACCTCGATGCCTGCCACGGCCACGTCGGCCCGGTGCTCTGGGACGGGCGGATCCGGCGGATCTACCACTACCACATGACCGAGGAGTACCCCTACTCGCTGGGCTGCTTCCGCGGCACGCCGGTCGGGCTCCAGGGCCCGTCACAGCGGGGTGCCGGTCCCTCGGGCGCCCAGGCCGGTCCCGGCGGGCCGGGCGATCCGCTGGCCGAGATCGCCCGCGAGCTCGACCTCGACCCGGTCGCCCTGCGCCGCGCGGTCGGCCCGCCGCCGCCGGACCTGCAGCGCGCGGCGCGCCTGCTCGGCGTGCCGCTGCCGCAGCTGCGTGCCGCCTTCGCCCGCCACCGGCCGCGCTGAGACCGCCGCGGCCGCTCAGCGCCGCCAGCCGCTGGCGATCATCTGGCCGGCGGTCATCCAGTGCAGCTCGACATCGGCGAAGCCGGCGGCGCGCAGCCAGTCGAGCTGCTCGACGAGCGACGAGGGCTTGTCGATCGGGTCGAGCCCGCCGTGCCGGAAGTGGTTCCATTCGGCCCTCTCGAAGGCCTCGAAGCCGGAGAGGTCGCCGTCGAGCTCCAGGGCCTGGCGCCTGACCTCCTCGTCCCAGAGCTCGGCCGCGATCGCCTGACCGGCCGCCGTCGCCGGCTGCACGACGTCGGCCAGCACGAAGACGCCGCCGGGCGCCAGCGCGGCGTGGAGGTCGGCGAAGAGGGCGCGCTTGCCGGCAGCGTCGAGGTGGTGGATCGCCAGCGACGAGACGACGGCGCCGAGCGGCCGCTCGAAGCGCCGCCAGCCGGCCGTCGCCAGGTCGATCAGCCGGGTCTCGAGGCGCGGCGTGTCGCCGGCCCGCCGGCGGGTCGTCGCCAGCATGGAGTCGGAGCCGTCGTAGGCCAGCACCCGCGCCTCGGGCAGGGCCGCCAGCAGTGCCTCGCTGAGCAGTCCCTCGCCGCAGCAGAGATCGAGCAGGGCGCCGTCCGCCCCGGCCGCGACGGCGGCACGGACCAGTGCCGTGACCATGGCGACCTGCCGGGCGCGCTGCGGCACCGCATAGCGCGAAAGGTCGCGATAGACCGCGCTCTCGGCCTCGCTCCAGGCGGCGGAATCGGACATGGCGGACCTCCTTCTGCAGCGGCTCGCGGGGGAGCCGGCGCCAGCATGCCCGCCGGACGGCCGCGAGGATAGCCGCGGCTGCCCCGACCGGCCCGACCGCTCGGCGGCGCGCAGCACCGCACGCAAGACAACCAGGCTAGCGCCGCTGCACCGCCGCGGCATAGGCCGCGGGCACGCCGAGCCCCTGCTCCGCCTCGGGATAGCCGTTCAGGATCAGGATCACGTCGACGGTCTCGCCGTCGGCGGCGAGCGGAAAATACATGCGCTCGGAGTCGATGAACTCGCGCCCTTCATGGGGCATCGGGAAGCGGTCGTAGACCGCCCGCCGGGCCGTGACGACCTTCGTCATGTTCGCGATGATCCGCGGCACCAGGTCGGGCAGCACCGCATCCTCGACCAGCCGGCCGGCGATGTTCCGGCCGGCGGCGAGCCGCTGCCTCTCGCCGATGAGGCGGAAGCGGAAGCGCAGCGCCGTTCCCTCGCGCTCGACCTGGACGAGGTTCAGCAGTCCGATGACCCTGCGGAGGTCGCAGGGGTCGACGTGCTGGCGCCCCGGCAGGCGGCCCCGCGGCGCGACCCGCGCGAGATAGGCGGCCATCTCGGCGAAGCGCGGATGGAGCGTCGGCGGATCGCGAGCGCCCAGGTCTGCCAGATAGAAATCCGAGTAGAGAAAATACGTCATTTCGATCTCCCGTTATCGAAACAACGATCGCTCCCAGATAATCATCACACGACACCGGGTCGATGGGAACAAAAAACGGCAGATCCCGGGCCGCCTGCGCCGCCCCTTCCCAGGTTGCACGGAACTCCATCAAGTACTCACGCAAAAATTCACGCAAGGAATCTGCGCGAATTTTCGGCCGATCGCCGCGCGATCACCATCGATTCCTTGTCCAAGGCAGGAAAGAGGACCGGAACGACCGGCCGTCCCGCGTCAGCCGCCGAACAGCGTGGCGTAGCGTTCGGGCTTGAAGCCGACCAGCAGGCGACCGTCGGCTTCCAGGACCGGCCGCTTGATCATCGAGGGCTGGGCCAGCATCAGGCGGACCGCCCTCGCCTCGTCGAGCCCGGCCTTCTCGGCCTCCGGCAGCTTGCGAAAGGTCGTGCCGGCCCGGTTCAGCAGCGTCTCCCAGCCGACCTCGCGGGCCCAGCCCTCCAGCACCGCCTGCCCGATGCCCGCGGCCTTGTAGTCGTGGAAGGCGTAGTCGACGCCCCGGCCCTCGAGCCAGGCCCGCGCCTTCTTCATCGTGTCGCAGTTCTTGATGCCGTAGATCGTCACCGCCATCGCCGGCCCGACTCCCTCGCCGTTCTGGGATTCCCCGCGCCTGCCCCGCTTCGGCGCGGCGCGCTTCGGGCACAGGCTAGCACGCGCGGGAGGCCGGAACAGCCGGCGCCGAAGACCGGGCAGTCGCCCCCTGCGCCCAGACGGGGTAGGCTCGGGTCGATCCGGCAAGGGAGGGCGAGCCGCCATGAGCCTCGGCTGCGGGCACACGATCCACCAGGAGCATCACCACTTCGGCTGGGACAACGCCATCCCGCCCCGTCTCGCCGTGGCGCCGGGCGAGACGGTCGAGTTCCGGACCGTCGACGCCTCGGGCGGGCAGTTGACGCCACAGTCGACGGCCGCCGAGATCGCCGGGCTCGACTTCGGCAGGGTCAACCCGGTGACCGGGCCGGTCTTCGTCGAGGGCGCCGAGCCCGGCGACGCGATCAAGATCACGGTGCTGGGCTACCGGCCCTCCGGCTGGGGCTGGACCGCGAACATCCCGGGCTTCGGCCTGCTCGCCGACCAGTTCCCAGAGCCGGCCCTGCATCTCTGGCGCTACGAGACCGACCTGTCGCGGCCGGCCGCCTACGGCCCCGGCGGCCGCGTGCCGCTCAGGCCCTTCTGCGGCACCATCGGCCTGGCGCCGGCCGAGCCCGGCCTGCACAGCGTCGTGCCGCCGCGCCGGGTCGGCGGCAACATGGACATCCGCGACCTGGCCGAGGGCAGCGAGCTGTGGCTGCCGGTCGAGGTGCCGGGCGGCCTCTTCTCGGTCGGCGACACCCACGCGGCCCAGGGCGACGGCGAGGTCTGCGGCACCGCCATCGAAAGCCCGATGGACGTGGCCCTGCGGTTCGAGCTGGAGAAGGGCGCCGGCCCGGCCTTCCCGCGCTTCTTCCTGCCGCAGCGCGGTCCCGACCCGCGCGCCGCGCTGGGCTGGGACGTGACGACCGGCGTCGGGCCGGACCTCTTCGCCGGCGCCCGCGACGCGGTCGGCGCCATGGTCGAGCTGCTGAGCCGCCGCGAAGGCCTGTCGGCGGTCGAGGCCTACCTGCTGTGCAGCGTTGCCGGCGACCTCCGGATCAGCGAGATCGTCGACCAGCCGAACTGGGTCGTCTCCTTCTACTTCCCCCGCGCCGTCCTCGCCTGACCGGAGCGGCCGCGACAGCGCGAGGGCTCGCGGGCCGCCCGCAAGAGGTGCATTCTGGGCGCCAGGGAACGAAGATAGGGAGGGAGATCGCCCATGTGGTACGAGACCGTGGAGGGCACCGACATCGTCGTGCTCGACCGGCGCTTCAAGGCCTGCTTCGCCGGGCACGTGCGGGTCGAGCGTCTGTGGACCGGGGCGCGCTGGTGCGAGGGCCCGGCCTGGTTCGCGGCCGGGCGCTACCTGATCTGGTCGGACATCCCGAACAACCGGATGCTGCGGCTGGCCGATCCCGGCGACCAGATCTCGGTGTTCCGCGAGAACTCCAACAACTCCAACGGCAACACGGTCGACAACCAGGGCCGCCTGGTGACCTGCGAGCATCGCAGCCGCCGCGTCACCCGCACCGAGATCGACGGATCGATCACCGTGCTGGCCGACCGCTGGCAGGGCAGGCGCCTGAACTCGCCGAACGACCTGGTGGTGAAGTCCGACGATTCGGTCTGGTTCACCGACCCGGCCTACGGCATCGACGGCGACTACGAGGGCGACAAGCAGGAGCCCGAGATCGAGGGCTGCCACGTCTACCGCATCGATCCGAAGAGCGGCGCCGTCGAGCGGGTGATCGACGACATGGTCCGGCCCAACGGCCTCGCCTTCTCCCCGGACGAGACGCTGCTCTACGTCGCCGACACCGGCGCCACCCACGTCGAGGACGGCCCGCGCCACATCCGCCGCTTCGCGGTCGGCGCCGACGGCCGCAGCCTCGCCGGCGGCGAGATCTTCGCCGCGTGCTCCGAAGGCCTGTTCGACGGCTTCCGGCTCGACACGGAAGGCCGGATCTGGACCAGCACCGGCGAGGGCGTGCACTGCTACGACCCCGACGGCACCCTGATCGGCAAGGTGCTGATCCCGGAGATGGTCGCCAACGTCACCTTCGGCGGCGTCAAGCTCAACCGCCTGTTCATCTGCGGCACGACCTCGCTCTACTCGGTCTACCTGATGGCCAAGGGCTGCAAGCCGGGATGAACGAAGTCGGGACAGGATGGGGCGTCGGCCGGCTCAGCACTTGAAGCAGTTCTCGCGGTGCCACTGCAGGAAGTGCGGATGCGGCCGGTCCGAGGGACGTCGCGGCGACCGGGCACGACCATCCCTGTTGAGCAACGCCCGCACGCTCTCCACGTCGTTGATCTGCCGAGAGAGCAGGATCGTCAAATCGTCTGCCAGGCTGAGCAGGCCGCGGTCGAACATCCAGTGCACCGTCCCCGACAGCGCGAGGCCGTTGGTCACGTCGTCGGGCCCGCTCGCGCCGACGGGCCGGATGTGAGCGGCCTCGACCTCTGCACGGCCGCGACCGTTGATCAGCTTGAGGCCGGTGATCGCGCAACGCTCGTCGTAGGCCTGCAAGACGGTGCGGCGGAAGACGCGGTCCCGATAGAGGCGGGACGTCAGGACGCGCTGCCGTTCCTGCTCGTACAGGAACGGCAGCGGTTCCTCCTCCAGGCCGGCGCTCGGCATCGCGGAATCGACCCGAGGCAACAGCGGAGCGGGCTCTTCCAGGCCACGGGCCAGGATGCGGTTGAAGTCTGCCGCCGACAGGGGACGTACCGCCGCCTGGGCGCGGCCCGATAGCCGCCCCTCGGCGTTCAGCAGGCCACGCTCGATCACGCCGTCGGGGTCGCTGAAGGGAACGGGGGTGGGGAAGCTCAGGTAGCTGCCGGGCTCGATGAGCGCGAGGTACATGGCCGGCGCCTTGGGATCGGGAATGACCTGCCCGACCTTGGCGACGGCGAAATAGCCGCGGGTCCCCGGCACCTTGCTCGGCTCCAGATACACGATCCAGCCGCCGACGCAGGCCTGGACCCGCCCCAGGTACTGGCGCGGGAACTGGTACTGCTCGGCCGGACTGTCCTCGTAGATCGAATCCGAGCGATGGATGAAGACCCCGAACCCCATCGCGCATCGATAGCGTGAATCGGCGCTCCCGCCAAAGCCCCGATGACGGCTGCTTCGGCCGGGCCCGTCAGGCCGGCGCGGCGACCGGGCCGAGCAGGCTGGCCAGGAAGAAGGCGCCCTTGTGCTCGGAGAACAGGGTCAGCCGCGGCGACCACTGGAAGGACTGGTGGATCCGCCGGGTCAGGCGGGTCTCGGCGTTGGGCATCGGGAAGTAGTGGTTGGCGACCAAGAGGATGCCGTCCGGCGCCAGCAGCTCCGAGATCCGCGCCGCCAGGGCCTTCAGCGTCGTGTCCTGGATCGGCTGCGGCAGGTAGTAGATCGTGTCGGCCACGACGACGAGGTCGAAGCTGCCGTCGAGCTCCGGCCCGAGGTCGAGGATGTCGCCCTGGCGCAGCTCGACGTTGCCCGCGCGCCGCGTCCGCTCCGCGGCCCGGCCGATGGCGACCTCCGAGATGTCGATGCCCAGTACCTGGTCGGCGCAGCACGACAGCCGCTCGCTGAACAGTCCGAGCCCGCAGCCGAGGTCGAGCGCCCGCCGGTAGCGGCGCTTCGGCAGCAAGCGGGCCAGGGCATCGTACTTGCGCCGCTGGTACTGGTACTGCGGCCGCCCCGAGGCCCAGGGGTCGTTGTGCGCCGCGTCGGCATAGAGCCGGTCGAAGGCCGCGGCGGCCGGGCCGTCGCGGCGCAGCGACTCGAGCCGCGCATCGCTGCGGGCGCTGGCCAGGAACAGGCCGACGTCCCGGACCGAGATGAAGGCCGAGTTTCTGAGATAGTCGAGCATGTGCCGGATCCCCCCAGAGCTGTGCTCTTGCTGGCACGTTGGGCGCCGGGCCGGGTCTGGCCAGCGTCCCCCCGATCGCGCCGAAGCCGACCTCGGGCAACCTTCTGCGGGCGGCCGCGAGACGCACCGGATCGAGCGCGACAGCGCGCTATAGCACGGCGGGGGGCCGCCGTACCGCCTTGCGGCAAAAGGCGGCAGCCCGGCCGACCATATAAGCGTTCACGGCGATGTTATACTTCCCGTACCCCGACTCGGCGGGGGGTGCTAGCATGAGCGATGCTGCATCATGGCGTTCGCGTGCCATGCTGATGACCGATCCAGAGTCATACAGAGAAGATGCGATGGAGTTTCGTCTCACCTACGAAGGGCCGCTGTTGGGGGCGTCGCGCAGCAGCACACGGTCTGAGCATAAGCATGCAATACGGACCTATTTCCATTGGCAACTAAAAAGGTTGTGGGATACTCATCCTATCCTGAGACATAAATACAATGATGGGCCGGATATAAAGCATGAACTTCGAAGAGATGAGCTAAAACAAAGATTTTGCATGGGCGATAATAAATTTGTTCCATTGATCACAGACGATCTATGTCTGACTTGCCACTTGGACATACTTTTTCTTAGGCCAGACCCGCCGGGCAATTTGCTTAGTTCCGGGGATATAGACAATCGGCTCAAGACCTTGTTCGATGCTCTCAGGCTACCGAAAGTGGGCGAGTTTTCTGGCGATCTTGCGGATGACTTAAATCCCCTGTATTGTCTTTTGGAAGACGACGGAATAATCAGCCAAATATCTGTTGAGACAGACATGATGCTTCAAAGTGTCAATGGAAATTATGACAGAAATGCCGCCAGATTGATCATATCTGTGACAGCAAAACCATATATAATGACTTGGAATAACGCCGATTTTTAATCGGCGGTTGGATTTTTGATTTTAGATGGAACGATTTTCTTGAATGCGCGCTCGAACGCTTCCTCGGACTCGTCCACTTCCAACTCGCGGGCGGTCTCGATGAAGCGCTCTTTCTGAGACTTGTTCGGCTTGTCGTCTTCGCGCTTCGGCTTAGCCATTGGCGCTCACTTCCCGGTTAGTCGTTCGGTAGGTCAACCGCTTGCCGACGACGCCCTTGAGCGCCCGCTCGGCGCGTTCCTGATCGTCGTAGCCGTTGGCGATGCGGTGATTGTACCGGAAATCGAATTCGGCCAGATAGCGGTGCATGTGGCGCTTCGCGCAATGCTGATAGGTGCCCTTCATTCCGCGCTTGAACACCGAGAAATAGCCTTCGATGGTGTTGGTGTGGATGGTCGGGTCTTCGCGCGACACGTACTCGTCTTTCTTGTGATTGACCGAGCCGTGCGCCGCGAACTGGCGGCCGAACTTGATATAGCGGGGCGCTTCATCGGTCAGCAGCCGCGCTTCCTTCGCGATGTTGGCCGACAGGATCGGCTGGACATCCTTGGCGCTCAGGCTGTCGACGACGTAGCTGCGTGCGCGGCCGCTCTCGCGGTCGACGAGCGACAGCACTTTGATCTTCTCGACCCAAGTCGCATGGGCGTGCTTCGGGGTCGGCCGCGCGTCGGGATCACGCCAGATGAAAGTCTCGTCGACTTCGACATCGCCGCCGGATCCGCCGAATGGCGAGAAATCGCCGTCGCGCGTGGCCTCGCGGATGCGGTGCGACATGAACCAGGCGGTCTTGAGAGTCACGCCCAGGGTGCGGTGGAGCTGATTGCTGCTGATGCCCTTTTTGCTGGCGCACATCAGGGCGATCGCCTGAAGCCACAGGTGCAGCTTGACGTGGCTCGCCTCGAAGATGGTGCCGATCTTGACGGTGAAGGGCTTGCGGCAGGCATAGCACTTGTAGGTGCCGATGCGGGTGCTCTTGCCCTTCAGCGGGCCGCTGCGGTCGACAACGCCGCAATGCGGGCAGACCCGGCCGTTCGGCCAGACGCGCGCCTCTACGAACTCGTAGGCCGCTTGCTCGTCGTGGAAGTGAGGGGCAGAAAGCACGGACATCGGCGTATCTCCTTGTAACCCCAACGTGGGCTCACGAGGTGGGTACGTCAAGTATAATGTCGCGGCGTTCACTTATTAATAAGTATCGGCCTATACTTGGTCATGCTTCCGACAGCGGACGTGGGTACCGTGATGCGCAGCCTCGCCGATCCGACCCGGCGGGCGGTCTTCGAGCGCATCGTCGCAGCCGAGGAGATCACGGTCGCCGAGCTGACGCGCGGCAGCGGCGTCTCGCAGCCGGCGGTCTCCCAGCATCTGCGCAGCCTGAGGGAAGCCGGCCTGGTCGCCGAGCGGCGGCAGGGCCGCAGCGTGCGCTACCGCGCCGCGCCGCAGGGCCTGGCGCCGCTGGTCGACTGGCTCGGCCACTACGGGACCTTCTGGCGCGAGCGCTTCGCCGGCCTGAGGGAGCTGCTGCAGGAGATCGACCGTTGAGCGCTGGGGTCCGCCCCCCGGAGACCTGCGAGCCGCGGACTCGCGAGATCGTCGTCGAGGAGGTCCTGCCGCACCCGCCCGCGCTGGTCTGGAAGGCCCTGACCGAGGCCGGGCTGATCGCCCGCTGGCTGATGCCCAACGACTTCGAGGCCGTCGTCGGCCGGCGCTTCACCTTCCGGACCAGGCCGATGGGCGACTGGGACGGCGTGGTGCACTGCGAGGTGCTGGAGGTCGTGCCGGACGAGCGGCTGGTCTACAGCTGGGTCGGCGGCTCGGCGACCAACGGCCGCTACGGCTCGCGCCTCGACAGCGTCGTGACCTGGACGCTGGCCGCCGTCGAGGGCGGCACGCGCCTGCGCCTGGTCCACGCCGGCTTCCGCTCGCCGGGCAACGACTTCGCCTTCGACGCCATGAGCGGCGGCTGGGCCAGGGTCATGGCCGCCATCGCGCGGACGATCGCGGAGGTCGCAGGAGACTGAGCGCCCGCCGCTTCAGTCGGCGCGCGGCACCAGACCCAAGGCGGCCTGCTCGAGCTTTCGGTCGAGCGTCACGAGAGGGGCCGCGAGTTCCTTTACGAGCCACAGATAGCTGGCGTCGTAGGCCGTGAGGCCGGTGGCCAGCGCCAGGTCGACGACGCCCGCCTGATCGACCGCGAGTTCCGCTATCGCAAGTCGCGTGCGGAGGCCGAAGGCGCGGCGAATCGCTGCGCGCCGGTCGGCGTGACGCAGGCATTTCACGACGCAGACGTTGGCGAGTTCGAATGCTTGCAGGTGCGGCGCCACCAGGCGAGCGTCCGCCAATAGCGCCGCGACGCGGGCTCCCTCGGGCTCTCCGAACAGGATGGCGGCCAGCGCCGAGGCATCGACCACCCTAACGTCCGTCACGATCGGCACGGATCACCTCTGCCGCCTCACTCGGCGTCGACAACCCGAGTTGGCGGACCTCCGCCAGGACTTCGGCAGGTGTCGCCGGCCGATCCTCGCGGACAGCAGCTTCGATGATCGCCAGCAGTTCGCCCTGCAGGGACCGATGGTGCCGCTCGGCCCGCCGTTTCAGGCGCAACACGACATCGTCGGGCGCGTTCTTGATCGAGAGATTGACGGGCATGGTTCCATTCCGACGCCAATTCGGATCCATCCTACCATCGAGCGAGCCGGAGGTCACGTTGGTGCCTCGGTCCACGCTCACCTCGGGACCGGCTCGCTGATCTGCCCCGCGGCCCGCTCCGGCGCCGGCTCCCAGCCGAAGACGCTGCGGCCGCCGTAGTCGTGGGACCGGCGTCGCTCCCCGGCGACGAAGGCCTCGAGCGAGGGGCCGGTCGCGCTGCGCTCCAGGCGCCGGGCCTGGTCGTCGAGGCGCTTGAGCGCGCCGAGCTCCTCGTCGCGGCCCAGCCTGGCGTTCGCGACCGCAGACTTCAGGACCCGGATCGTGCGGTCGTAGACCGCAGTCGGCACCGGGAAGGGCTGGCGGTCCTTGCCGCCGTGGGCCAGCGAGAAGCGCGCCGGGTCGGAAAAGCGGCAGGGCGCGCCATGCAGCACCTCGGCGACCAGGGCCAGCGAGCGCACGGTGCGCCGGCCGATCCCCGGGACCAGCAGCAGCTCAGCGAAGTCCCTCGGGCCCTGCTCGGCCGCCGCGGCCAGGGCGCCGTGCAGCCGCCGCGCGACGACGTCGCCGGCCCGGACCTCGTGGCGGTCGGGCAGCACCAGGTGCGGCAGCAGCGGCTGCGGCCCGGCCGCGGCGGGCGCCGCATCCGGCTCGAGCCGCGACAGCTCGCGGACGATGCCCTGGGGCCCGAGGTCGCCGAGCAGGGCGAGCTGGCCGCGCCTGGAGGCCTCGGCGCGGCGGTCGGCGAGGTTGACGATGGTGCCCTGGCCGCGCCCCTCGATGGCGGCGTGCGGCTGGTCGACGAAGGAGGTCAGCCCCTCCGAGAGCCAGTGGTAGCGCCGCGCCTGGCGGCGCTCGCCGTTCATGCCCTGCTGGACCACGACCCACCGGCCCTCGTCGGTCACGACGAAGCCGTGCAGGTAGAGCTCGAAGCCGTCCTGCACGGCAGCGCTGTCGACCTTGGCGACCAGGCGGCTGGCCCGGGCCAGGGCCGCGCCGTCGAGCCCGACCCGCTCGCCGACGGCGGCCAGCTCCGCCGGCGTCGCGCGGGAGTGCTTGCCGCGGCCGCCGCAGACATGAAGGCCGAGCTCGCCGGCCTTCGGCGCGAGGCCGCGCTTGAGCGCGCCGAGCACCGAGGTGGTGATGCCGGAGGAGTGCCAGTCCATGCCCATCACCGCGCCGAAGGACTGGAACCAGAAGGGATGGGCCAGGCGGCGCAGCAGCTCGTCGCGGCCGTACTCCAGCACGATCGCCTCGACCATCACCGTGCCGAGCCGGGTCATGCGCTCGCCCAGCCAGCGCGGCACCCGCCCGCCGTGCAGGGGCAGGTCGGCGCTGCCCGCCCGTTTCGCCATGGCCGCCGCTCCGATCGTCGTTCCTCAATTGTTCCAGGATAGACGAGAGCGCCGTGCGGCACCAGACCGCCCGGGGCTGCCGCCGCGGCGGGCGGCCGCCCCGGGCGTCGGGTCAGGCGGCCGCCTCGGCCGCCCGGCGGATCGCCGGCAGCAGCTCCTCGGGCTCCGGCCGCCGGGTGTAGTCGGGGTTGACCTCGGCGTAGAGGATCGTGCCGTCCCGATCGATCACGAAGCGTCCCGGCATCGGCAGCGTCCAGCTGTCGTCGCCGTTGAAGGCCGGCAGGTCGTTCTTCAGGGACTTGTAGAGCTCGACCAGGTAGTCCGGCAGCCGGAAGCGCAGGCCGAAGGCCGCGGCGACCTCGTTGCCCGCGTCCGACAGGATCGGGAAGGCCAGGCCGTTCTGGCGCGCCGACTTGCGGCTGTTGGGGGCGCTCTGCGGCGAGATCGCGAGGAGTTTCGCCCCGACTGCCTCGAAGGCCGGCAGCGCCGCCTGCAGCGCCTGCAGCTCCATGTTGCAGTAGGGGCACCAGACGCCGCGGTAGAAGCTGACGACCAGCGGCCCTTCGGCGAGCAGCGCCGCCGAGGAGACCGGCCTGCCGTCCGGATCGGGCAGGGTGAAGGCGGGCGCCCGGTCGCCGGCCTTCAGCGCGCGCCCGGCGGCGCCCGAGGCGATCAGCTCCGCGGTCGCCCGGTGCATCGTCTCGATCACCGCGGGCGGCACGTTGTAGGGCGGCTTGCCGGCCTCGAAGTCGGCCTTGAAGGCGTCCAGCCTGGCTTGAAGGGTCATCGTCGGTCTCCTCTGGTTGCGGGCCTCTGCCCTGGCCAGGAGGTGCGCCGATCGGCGGTGCGGCTGTAGCCGGCGTGGGCGACTATCGCCTATTCTCCATGGGAATGAGATGGGCCGATGGCGGGCATCTCTCATTCCACGACGACCGGGGACAAGGAGCAGCCCATGGACCGCTTCCAGGCGATGGCGACCTTCCTCAGGGTCGCCGAGACCGGCTCCTTCTCCGCGGCCGCCCGGCAGCTCGGCGTCGGCCAGCCGGCGGTGTCGAAGAGCGTGGCACAGCTGGAGGCCCGGCTCGGCGTGCGCCTGCTGCTGCGCTCGACCCACGGCCTGGCCACGACCGAGGCCGGCCAGCGCTTCTGCGAGCGGGCGCGGCGCGCCCTCGAGGAGGCCGAGGAGGCCGAGCTGGCGGCGCGCGGCGAGGGCGCCGGCCTGTCGGGCCGTCTGCGCGTCTCGGCCGCGACGACCTTCGCTCGGATGCACGTGATCCCGCGGCTGCCGGCCTTCCTCGAGCGCCACCCCGCCCTGGAGATGGAGGTGATCCTCGACGACCGGATGATCGACCTGGTCGAGGAGGGCATCGACGTCTCGCTGCGCATGGGTCGGCTGCCGGACTCGACGGCGGTCGCCCGCAAGCTCGCCGTCGGCGGCCATTCGCTGGTCGCGAGCGCGGGCTACCTCGCAAGGGCCGGCGAGCCGCTCAGCCCGGCCGAGCTCGCCGACCACGCGGCCGTCGTCTACAGCCGCGAGGGGCGGACCTGGGCCTTCCGGCGCGACGGCACGGAGGCCTCGGTCGCGATGCGCCCGCGGCTCGAGGTCAGCGCCGCCGAGGGGGTGCGCGCCGCCGTGCTGGCCGGCCTGGGCCTCGCGGTCGCTTCGGACTGGATGTTCGCGCCGGAGCTGGGGAGCGGCGCGGTCCGGCGGCTGCTGCCCGACTGGTCCCTGCCGGCGCTCGACCTCTGGGCGGTCTTCCCGGGCGGCCGGCTGGCGAGCGCCAAGGCCCGCGCCTTCGCCGACTTCGTCGCCGACGCGCTGAGCGGCCCCGCTATCGGTTGAGGAACCCGAGCAGCTCTTCCAGCACCTCGTCCGGCCGCTCCTCCTGCAGGCAGTGGCCGCAGTCGAGCGCCCGGCCCCGGACGTCCCGCGCCTTCTCCCGCCAGGTCTCCGGCACGTCGTAGAGCGCGCCGACCGTCCCCCTGCCGCCCCAGAGCGCCAGCAGCGGCGCCTCGACCTTGGCCCCGGCGTCGGCCGCGTCGTGCTCCAGGTCGATGGAGGCGGCCGCGCGGTAGTCCTCGCAGATCGCGTGGACCGTCGCCGGGTCGTCGTAGCAGCGCAGGTACTCGGCGAAGGCCTCGGGCTCGGTGGCGCCGGGGGTCTTCAGCTGGTTGTCGATGTGGCGCCTGAGGTACCAGGCCCGGTCCGCATCGATCATCCGCTCCGGCAACGGCGCCGGCTGGATCAGGAAGAACCACCAGAAATAGCGGGTCGCGAAGGCCCGGTCGGTGCGGGCGTACATCGTCGCGGTCGGCGCGATGTCGAAGACCGCCAGCCGCTCGACCGCGCCGGGGTGATCGAGCGCCATCCGGTGCGCGACCCGGCCGCCGCGGTCGTGGCCGACGACGGCGAAGCGCTCGTGGCCGAGCGCCCGCATCAGCGCGATCTGGTCGGCCGCCATGGCGCGCTTCGAGTAGGCCGCGTGGTCGCCGCCGCCGGCCGGCTTGCTGCTGTCGCCGTAGCCGCGCAGGTCGGCAGCGACGACGCTGAAGCGCCCGGCGAGCGCCGGCGCGATCTTGCGCCAGGTGACGTGGGTCTGGGGATGGCCGTGAAGCAGCAGCAGCGCCGGCCCGCTGCCCGCCGTCGCCGCGCGGATCGTGATGCCGCCGCCGACCGCGACGTCGCGGAGCCGGAAGCCCGCCATCAGCGGCGCCGGGCCGAGCTCCTTCATCGCGCCGCCTCCTGCTCTGCCCTGCCGCCTCCGCCCGCCTTGCTGCCACGGGCCGGTCCGCCGATCCAGCCTTCGTTGCCGCCCGCGGGCGCGCAGTCGGAGCGAACCTGGAGGAATCTCCTTGGCACGGTCCACTTGCGATCCTATCTATGCGCTTGACCGCATATGCGCTTTAGGGAATATACAGATGCCCGTCCAGCAGGTTCTCGCCGCCCTGTCCGAACCGACCCGGCTGGCCGCCATGCGGCTGGTCTGGAGCGGCGGCGAGCACTGCGTCTGCGAGCTGATGGCCCGGCTCGACGCGACCCAGTCGCGCATGTCGCGGCACATGGCCGTGCTCAAGGCGGCCGGGCTGGTCGTCGACCGGCGCGACGCCCAGTGGGTCCGCTACCGGCGGAATCCTGATCTGCCGCACAGCGCGGCACGCGTCGTCGATGCTGTGATCGCCGCCGCCGAAACTGAGGAGCAGGTCGCCGCATGAGCACCGACACCCTTGCCGGCCGTCACGACGGCCCGAAGCACGACCCGCTCCGGCCCTGGCTGGCCGGCCTGGCGGCGGGCCTGGTCGCCTGGGGCCTGCTCTACAGCCAGCTCGTCCCCCTCTCCGAGTGGCTGGTCGCCCAGCTCCCCGTCGAGCGGACGAGCCACCTCGGCTCGGCGCTGGCCTTCTTCTTCTACGACACGCCCAAGGTCGTGCTGCTGCTGACCCTGATCGTCTTCGCGATGGGCGTGGTGCGCAGCTACTTCTCGCCCGAGAAGACGCGGGCCCTGCTGGCCGGCCGCCGCGAGGGCATCGGCAACGTGCTGGCCGCCGGGCTTGGCGTGCTGACGCCCTTCTGCTCCTGCTCCGCCGTGCCGCTGTTCATCGGCTTCGTGTCCGCCGGCGTGCCGCTCGGCGTGACCTTCTCCTTCCTGATCGCCGCGCCGATGGTCAACGAGGTCGCGCTCGGCCTGCTGTTCGGCCTGGTCGGCTGGCCGGTCGCCCTCACCTACCTCGGCTTCGGCCTCGCCGTCGCCATGGTCGCCGGCTGGGTGATCGGCCGCCTGAGGCTGGAAGGCTGGCTGCAGGGCTGGGTGAGGGAGATCCACGCCGGCGGCGAGGCGGCGATCCCGGATGCGCAGCTCGGTTTCGTCGACCGCCTCAGGCTCGGCCTCGACGCGGTCAGGGACATCGTCGGCCGGGTCTGGATCTGGATCATCGCCGGCATCGCCGTCGGCGCCGCGATCCACGGCTACGTGCCGGCCGACCTGATGGTCCGGATCATGGGCGCCGACGCCTGGTGGTCGGTGCCGGCCGCCGTCGTCATGGGCATCCCGATGTACACCAACGCCGCCGGCGTCATCCCGATCGTCGAGGCGCTGCTCGGCAAGGGCGCCGCGCTCGGCACGACGCTCGCCTTCATGATGTCGGTGATCGCGCTGTCGCTGCCCGAGATGGTGATCCTGCGCAAGGTCCTGACCCTGCCCCTGATCGCGGTCTTCGTCGGCGTCGTCGGCAGCGGCATCCTGGCCGTCGGCTTCCTGTTCAACCTGCTGTTCCAGTAACGCCCGCGAGGAGCTCGAACGATGAAGGACGTGAAGGTGCTCGGTCCCGGCTGCAAGCGCTGCGAGACCACGGAAGCGATGGTGAAGGCCGCCGCCGCGAAGCTCGGCATCGAGGTCGCCGTCGAGAAGGTCACCGACTACGCGGAGATCGCCCGCTTCGGCGTCGTCTCGACGCCGGGCATCGTGGTCGACGGCAAGGTCGTCCATGCCGGCGGCCTGCCGAAGCAGGACGCCCTGGAGCAGTGGCTCCGGGCATAGGCCGCGAGGGCCGGTGCCGGCATCGTGATCGGCCGGCCCGCCGGCGGCGCCGAGGCGGGTCTCGAAAATCCGGCCCGGCCAGCCTACCTTCTTCGGCAAAAGGAGAAGAAGGAATGGCCGACTATCGCAAGACCGACGAGGCCCTCGCGCGCCTCACGCCCGAGCAGTACCGCGTGACCCAGCAGAGCGGCACCGAGCGCCCCGGCACCGGCGAGCTTCTCTACAACAAGGAGCCCGGCATCTACGTCGACGTGGTGTCGGGCGAGCCGCTCTTCGCCTCGTCCGACAAGTACGAGTCGGGCTGCGGCTGGCCGAGCTTCACCAAGCCGATCGAGCCGGCCAACGTCGCCGAGCTGACCGACAGGACCCACGGCATGATCCGCACCGAAGTGCGCTCGGCGCACGGCGACAGCCACCTGGGCCACGTCTTCCCGGACGGCCCGCGCGACCGCGGCGGCCTGCGCTACTGCATCAACTCGGCCTCGCTGCGCTTCGTCCATCGTGACGACATGGCGGCCGAGGGCTACGCTGCCTATCTCGACCAGGTGGAGGAAGTGGGATGAGCGAGGCCGGCATGAACGAGGAGCGGGCGGTCCTGGCCGGCGGCTGCTTCTGGGGCGTCCAGGAGCTGATCCGCCAGCAGCCGGGCGTGATCTCGACGCGGGTCGGCTACAGCGGCGGCGAGGTGCCGAACGCGACCTACCGCAACCACGGCAACCACGCCGAGGCGGTCGAGATCCTGTTCGATCCGGAGCAGACCAGCTTCCGCGCGCTGCTGGAGTTCTTCTTCCAGATCCACGACCCGACCACGAAGAACCGCCAGGGCAACGACCGCGGTCCGAGCTACCGCTCGGCGATCTTCTATACCAGCGAGGCGCAGCGGCAGGTCGCGCTGGACACGATCGCCGACGTCGAGGCCTCCGACCTCTGGCCCGGCAAGGTGGTCACCGAGGTCGAGCCGGCCGGCGACTTCTGGGAGGCCGAGCCCGAGCACCAGGACTACCTGCAGCGCTACCCGCACGGCTACACCTGCCACTTCGTGCGGCCGGGCTGGAAGCTGCCGCGGCGCACCGAGGCGGCCTGACGGCCGGCAGGACGGCCGCGCCGTGACCCTCAGGATCGTCCGGCTCGGCACGCCCCGCGTGCCCGGCGAGGGCACGCGGATCGGCACGGTGCGCCGACCGCCGCGCGGCGTGCCCAAGGAGCGCTACGCGGCCGACGACTGGTACGACGTCTGGTACCCCGAGCTCTCGCCCAGCGCCGAGTTGGTCAAGCAGGCCCTGGCCGCCGCCTCCGACAAGGAGTGGCAGGCCTTCGTGCGTGCCTTCCGCAAGGAGATGGAGGAGCCGGCGGCGCGCCGCACCCTCGACCTGCTGGCCGCCCTGTCCCACGGCGCCGACTTCTCGCTCGGCTGCTATTGCGAGAAGGAGGCGCGCTGCCACCGCTCGGTGCTGCGCGCGCTGCTGGAGGAGCGCGGGGCCGAGGTCGGATAGACCGTCTCACAACCTGATCTGGATCAAAGCCGCTTGACGTTGCGGCGCGGCAAGGTGGGCTGCCTGTCAGCGGACTGCCTGCCGGATCGGACCATGGACCTGATCGATCTCAACGCCATCGCGGCGACGCCCGTCGCGACCGAGCCCTTTCCCCATTTCGTCGCGACCCCGGTGCTCGACGACCTCACGGTCGCCCGGATCAACCGGGACTTCCCCGCCATCGCGAAGCCGGGCCTCTTCCCGGTCAGCGAGCTGGACTGCCGCGGCGCCTTCTCCCGCCTGATCGAGGCGGTCCGCGACCCGCGGCTCGAATCGCTGCTAGCCCGCAAGTTCGGCGCGCCGATCGAGGGCAAGCCCCTGATGGTCACGGTGCGCGGCCACTGCCAGGCCAAGGATGGCCGGATCCACACCGACACCCGGAGCAAGCTGGTGACCTGCCTGCTCTACCTCAACGAGGACTGGCGGCAGGACGGCGGCCGGCTGCGCCTGCTGCGCGGGCCCGACGACATCGAGGACAAGGTCGCCGAGGTGCCGCCGACGGCCGGCACCCTCGTCGCCTTCCGCCGCACGAGCAACTCCTACCACGGCCACAAGCCCTTCGTCGGGCCGCGGCGCTACGTGATGTTCAACTGGCTGACCGACGAGGCCGCCTACCTGCGGGAGGTTTCCCGCCACCGCCTCTCGGCCCGGATCAAGCGGGTGATGGCACGATGACGACAGCGACCATGACCGCCGCGCAGGCGGCCCCGCAAAGCGCCGCCACCCCTGCGGCCCGGCGCGACCACTTCCTCGCCGCCCTGGCGGCCGCGGAGAAGGGCGAGAGCCCCTACGCCCACTGGCTGCTGTCCGACGTCCTGACCGGCGATCTCTGCGACGCCCTCGCCGCCCTGGAGCTGCCCGAGCCCGAGGCCGAGTCCTTCGACGGCCGCCGCGAGACCAACAACCAGACCCGGGTCTTCCTCGCCCCCGGCTTTTGCGCCGGCCACGCCGCCTCGGCCGCGACCGTCGCCCTCTTCAAGGACCCCGCCGTCGTCGCGGCGCTCGGCCGGACCTGCGGAGTCGATCTCTCGAAGGGCCTGCTGCGCATCGAGTACACCCGCGACCGCGACGGCTTCTGGCTGGAGCCGCACACCGACATCCGCGCCAAGCTCTTCACCATGCTGGTCTACCTCTCGGACGACCCGGCCCTGGCCGACGCCGGCACCGACATCTACGACGCCGACAAGCGCCTGGTGAAGACCGCGCCCTACGGCCGCAACCTCGGCATGATCTTCATTCCCGGCGACGACACCTGGCACGGCTTCTCGCCGCGCCCGATCCGCGGACTGCGCCGCTCGCTGATCGTCAATTACGTCACCCCGGACTGGCGCTCGCTGCACGAGCTGGCGTAGCAGCGGGCCCAGCTGCCCGCTTCGCGCCGCCGCCCTGCAGCGATGCGGCGGAGGGCGGCAAGATCTGCGCGCTAGGCAAAAAGATCCCCCGGCGAGGGAACGGGTCTTCCCGTCGGACCGGTCCGGCCCAACCCGCGCTCGGCTGCCTCTCTCCTTTCCATGCACTGGTACGAACATTGCTTGGAAGCGATCGAACACCTCGTCGATCTTCTATTTCTCTATCGGGGGAGAGCGCCAGATGCAGGTCAATCCTTACGCGAGCAGCCTCTACTCCAGCCTGCTCGGCGGAAGCGCCGGCGGGCTGGGGACGTCGTCCTCGGCCCTCGCGAGCACCGGCTCGGCGGCGTCGGCGAGCTCGACCGCGACCTCCGACCCCGCGGCCTCGTCGAGCTCGACCGTCGAGACCCTCGACTTCACCGACATGACCTCCCAGCAGCTCCTGGACTGGATGAACAACCAGCTGAAGAGCGGCCAGATGTCGCCCGCGGACAGCGGTGCCTTCCTCGACATGACCATGAACCTCTCCACGGCGACCGGCGGGCAGGTCGGCACGGCCAGCGACACAACGAGCTACAACTTCACGAAGATGGCGATGCAGGGCATCGAGGGAGCGAAGGCGCGCCACGACGACAAGGCGGTCGCATTTCTGGAGAAGGCCCTCTCGACGATGCAGAGCGCGCAGGGCTCCGTCTCCGGCCTGAACATCACCGTCTGAGACCGCCCGGCGACGCCGAGGCAGGTCGCCGCGATCAGGTGACGTCGGCGCGCTGCGAAGCGCACCTCTCGTCACTCCCGCGCTCGCCCCGTGCGGCGGAGCGGAATCGCACCGCGGCTGCCGGGCTGCCGGCGTCCCGCTCGGCGAGGCCGCGCCCGCCATGAGCCTCGGGCGCCCTTCGGCGGGTGACCCGCCGCAGCCAGGGCGCCGAATGGAAGAGGCCCATCAGCAGGTACATCGTCGCCATCCCGCCCGGGCCCGCCCCGTGCTGCCCGGCAGCGCAGAGCCCGTCCGGCCGGCCGCCGCCGAGCAGCCCGGCCAGCGCCAGGACCGCGAAGGTCGGGGTGGCGGCGAGGCACAGCCAGTCGGCGGCAGCGGAGGCGGCCGGACGGCCGCCTCCCAGATCCTCGGCCGCGCGGCCGCGGGAGCGGCCGTCAGGCATGGTCGTACTCGTCGTGCCGTCGCCACCAGACGCCGGCCTCGTTGCGCCCGAGCGGTGCCCGGTCGAGCCACTGGTTGGAGCCCCAGAGGCCGTCCAGGCCGCGCGCGTAGGTCGAGTAGCTGTGGTAGACGACGCCGTCCTCGAGCGCGAAGGCGCTCATGCCCGGCCGCTCGCGCAGGAAGGTGGCCCGGTCGGTGCCGGAGGTCATGAAGCAGCCGCCCTCCCCGGCCGGGCGCGGCTCCAGGGCCGGCTCGCGCCGGTAGTTGTACTCGACGCCGCCCTCCTGCTGCTGCTCCGCCGTGAACCAGACGTTGAAGTCGAGGTTGAAGTCGCCGCCGTGCGAGGAGGCCCAGGGAAAGCGCCAGCCCATGCGCGCCTTGTAGGCCTGGAGCTTGGCCAGCGGCGCCCGCGACACCGCCCAGAGCATCACGTCGTGGTTGGCGAGATGCACGGCGAAGCCGTCGAAGCCGTCGGCGATCATCGAGCAGGAAGGACAGCCCGCCGTGTAGTCGGGCCCGAACATGAAGTGGTAGACGAGCAGCTGCGAGCGGCCCTGGAACAGGTCCGCCAGCGAGGCGCCACCCGTATCGGTGTCGAAGCGGTAGGCCTTGTCGATGCGCACCCAGGGCAGCTGCCGCCGGCGTTCCGCCAGCTCGTCGCTGCGCCGCGTCAGCTCCTTCTCCGCCTGGAGCAGGTCGAGGCGGGCAGTCAGCCACTCTTCGCGGCTTCCGGTCTTGTGTCTCATCGTTCCACTCTCCATTGGTGTCTGATGGTGAGCGGCCAGAGTCGCGATCGGCGACGGAGGGCGTGAGTGACATCTCTGGCGGGATTTGGCCGGGCGGGTTCGCGATGGACTCGCTGATCACGGCCGCCGGCCGCGCCCTCGCGGCGGGCGATCCGCTCGGCGCCCTGAAGCGGGTCGCGCTGCGCGACGACGCCCCGGCCCTCGCGCTCCGCGGCATCGCCATGGCGCAGCTCGGCGACCTGGACCGGGCCAAGGCCCTGCTGCGGCGGGCGGCGCGCGCCTTCGGCCCGAGGGAGGCGGTCGCCCGCGCGCGCTGCCTCGTCGCCGAGGCGGAGATCGCATTGGTCTCGCGCGACCTGGGCTGGCCGCCGAAGGCGCTCGAGGCGACGCTGGCGGCGCAGGGCGACCGCGTCAACGCGGCGCACGCCCGGACCATCGAGGCGAGGCGCCTGCTCCTGATCGGCCGCCTCGACGAGGCCGATCGGGCGCTCGCCGCGCCGGAGCCGGGCTTCCTGCCGCCCGCGCTGGAAGCCACCCCCGAGCTGGTCGTCGCGGGGATCGCGATCCGCCGCCTGCGCACGGAGACCGCGCGCGCGGCTCTGGCCCGGGCCCGGCGGGCGGCGCAGGCGGCGGCGATCCCGGCACTGGCGGCGGAGGTCACGAGCGCGGCGCTGGTGCTGGACCAGCCCGCCGCCCGCCTGGTCGGGCACGACGGCGAGCGGCCGCTGCGGCTCGAGGAGGTCGAGGCGCTGCTGGCCTCGCCGGCCCTCGTCGTCGATGCCTGCCGCCACGTCTTGCGCGACGCGGAGGGCTCGGTACCACTTGCCACGCGGCCCGTCCTCTTCGCCCTCGCCCGCGCCCTCGCCGAGGCCTGGCCGGCCGACGTCTCGCGGGACGAGCTGGTCAAGCGGGCGTTCCGCGCCCGGCAGGCCGACGAGTCGCACCGCGCGCGCCTCAGGGTCGAGATCGGCCGGCTGCGCGCCGAGCTTAGGCCGCTGGCCGGGGTCAGCGCGACGAAGCGGGGCTTCGTGCTGGCGCCGCGCCGGGCCTTGGAGGTCGTCGTGCTGGCCCGGCCGGTCGAGGAGGAGCACGCAGCGGTGCTGGCCTTCCTCGCCGACGGCGAGGCCTGGTCGAGCTCGGCCCTGGCGCTTGCGCTCGGCACCAGCCAGCGCAGCGTGCAGCGGGCGCTCGACGCTCTGTCGGCGGCCGGCAAGGTGCAGGCCTACGGCCGCGGGCGGGCGCGCCGCTGGACGACCCCGCCGCTCCCGGGATTCGCGACGGCCTTGTTACTCCCCGGCCCGCTGCCGGGGAGCTAGGATCGCTCCATGAAACGCGCCCAGGCAGAGATTCTCCGCGAATACGGGCCCTTCCCCGGCAGCGACCAGGTGGGCGGCGTGACCTTCGACGGCCGGCAGGTCTGGTTCGCCGGCGGCGGGCGGCTGAACGCCCTCGACCCCGGCAGCGGCGAGATCCTGCGCACGCTCGAGGTCCCGGCGCACGCCGGCACCGCCTTCGACGGCCGGCACCTGTTCCAGATCGCCGAGGACAGGATCCGCAGGATCGATCCGGGCACCGGCGAGGTGCTCGCGACGATCCCGGCGCCGGGCGACGGCGGCGATTCGGGGCTGGCCTGGGCGGAAGGCTCGCTCTGGGTCGGCCAGCATCGCGGCCGGCGCATCCATCAGGTCGACCCCGAGACCGGCGCGATCCTGCGCACCATCGAGTCCGACCGCTTCGTGACCGGCGTCACCTGGGTCGAGGGCGAGCTCTGGCACGGCACCTGGGAAGGCGACGAGAGCGACCTCCGGCGCATCGACCCCGCAAGCGGCGAGGTCCTGGAGCGCCTGGAGATGCCGGCCGGCACCGCCGTGTCGGGGCTCGAGTCCGACGGCGCCGAGCGCTTCTTCTGCGGCGGCGGCAACAGCGGCAAGGTGCGCGCCGTGCGCCGGCCGCGCCGCGGCGCAGCCAGCTCCTAGGGCGGGGCCTCAGGACGACGTCACGCCGCGCGCCTCGCTGCGGGCCTCGAGGGCGTGCAGCACGGCGATCGTGTCGGCCTCGCCGAAGCCCAGGGCCTGCGTCTCCTCGTAGAGCTGCCGGCAGAGATCGAGCAGCGGCGCGGCCAGCCCGGCGTCCCGGGCGGCCGTCCGCCGACCGGGAACGTCGCCGGCGACCGCCCGTCGCGCAGGGTCTCAGGCCCGATGCTCGGCGCGCAGTGCTCGCCGACGCCCCGGGGCCCGCCGCATCCTGGTGGAGACGCTGTTCGCCCGCGGCGGCGGGGAGATGGCCCGGCCCGTCCACGAGATCGCCGACCTGCTGCCGAGCCACCCCGACCGCGCGCTGCCGGCCGGCGCCGCCATACCCTCCCAGACCGACCTTTTCGTCGTCACCCGCGCCGTCGACAGCGTGATCCGCAGCGCGCCCGACGAGGCCTCGCCCGTCCTGGAGTCCCGCACCTCCGAGGACGAGATCCCGAAGCTGGTCCGGGGCTATTTCGCGATACCGTGACCGGCCCGATGCCGGCCGCCGCCCGGACCACGGCCGGAGGCGGCCGGGCCGGCCGCGAGATCGATGGCCAGCGCGAGCACCATCGCGGCGGTGCCGGCGACGAACAGCAGCCGGTAGTCGCCGCCGCTCTCCGCGAAGACGAAGGAGAGCAGGTAGGCGGCGGCCGCCTGGAACAGCGCGAAGGCCGCGGTCGCCCGGCTCCAGGCCGCCTTCTGCTGGGCCGGGTGGTGCGGCAGCAGCTCGCCGATCCGCCCGAGCATCAGCGGCACGGTGCCGGTGACGAAGGCCCCGACCACGACGCTCGACGCGATCAGCCAGGCCTGGCCCAGGCCGAGCGCCGGGATCGCGACGGCGCAGGCCTCCAGCAGGAAGGCTAGGCGCAGCGCCGTGCCGAAGCCGGTGCGGTCGGCCAGGGCCCCGGCGAGGATCGGCCCCGCCGTGGCGCCGAGCCCGAACAGCACCCAGTAGGCCGCCCCGGCCTCGATGCCCTGGCCCAGCCCGCGGGCGACGAAGTCGACCAGAAAGATCATGTGGGGCACCCAGCCCGCGGCGTTCAGCGCATATTCCGCGTAGAGCGCCCGCAGCCGTCCCGGCCGCGGCGGATGCGGCTGCACCGCCGGCGCGGCGGCCGGCGCCGCGTCGCCCGGCCAGCCGGCCCAGCCGGCCGCGGTCAGCAGCAGCGAGAGCCCGCCCAGGCCGTACCAGGCCTGCCTCAGCCCCTGTTCCAGCAGCAGCGGCACCAGCGTCCCCGACAGGGCGACCCCGACGCCGACGCCCATGAAGATCGCGCCACCCGCCAGGCCACGCCGCGCCGGCGGCACGTGCGGCAGGACGCTCGGCGCCGCCAGCACCATCAGCGCGCCACCGGCCCAGCCCGCGGCGAAGCGCCAGACGAAGAACCAGGGCACGCTGAGTGGCCAGGCGCAAGCGAAGAAGGCCGCCGTCGCGACCAGCATCATGGCGCGCAGCAGCGCAACCGGCGGCAGCCGCGCCGCCATCGGTCGGCCGAGCAGGGCGCCGGCAAGATAGCCCGCCAGGTTCGCGGCACCGAGGTAGGCGGCCGCCGAGGGGCCGAACCAGCCGGCGCCGATGATCGCGGGCAGCAGCGGCGTATAGGCGAAGCGGGCGAGCCCGATGCCGATCAGGCTGGCGCAGAAGGCGCACAGCAGCGCCCTCCGCACACGCACCGGCGGCACCGCGTGTCCCCGGGCTTCCCGGACGATCGTATCGGCCATCGCTCGCTCCTCGGCTATCGCATGCAGAGAGAGTGGGATCGCCTTCTAATCTGGAAAAACGAATTTATTTGATAATACCTATCTCTTCGACTGAGATGTGCGCCTCGCGTAGCGCCGACGGCAACGTCCCCGGAACCGGAGGTCGCGGCGTTTCGGGGTCCCAGCCTATCGTTTCAGACGTATGATCCAGCTCGAATCGATCATCTGACCGGATAGCAAGCCCATGGACGTCTCCGACCTCAGGCTGTTCGAGGCCGTGTCACGGCACGGCAGCATGAACCGCGCCGCCCAGGAGCTGCACACCGTCCAGTCCAACGTCACGGCCCGAGTCCGCGCCCTGGAGAAGGAGCTCGGCGTCAGGCTGTTCCAGCGCCACGCCCGGGGCGTGACGACGACGCCGGCCGGCCTGCGGATGCTGCCGTTCGTCGCGCGCATCACCCGATTGCTCGCCGATGCCGAGACGGCGGCGCGGGACGACGGCACGCCGCACGGGGCGCTGCAGCTCGGCAGCCTGGAAAGCACCGCGGCGCTGCGCCTTTCACCTCTGCTCACGCGCTTCGCCAAGAGCTATCCGGCGGTGCGCCTCGTGGTCACGACCGGCACGACGCGCAGTCTGCTCGACGAGGTCCTCGGCTACCGCCTCGAAGGTGCCTTCGTCGCCGGCCCGGTCAACCATCCGGAGCTGCACCAGGAGGTCCTGTTCCGCGAGGAGCTGGTGCTCGTGACCTCCCGCGCCGTGCGGGCGCCGGAGGAGCTGGCCGGGGTGCCCGACCTCAAGACCATCGTCTTCCAGCTCGGCTGTTCCTACCGCCAGCGGCTCGAGGCGCTGCTGGCCGGCCTCGGCATCGTCACGGCCGAGCCGCTGGCGTTCGGCTCGCTGGACATGATCGTGAGCTGCGTGTCGGCCGGCGTCGGCGTGACGCTGCTGCCGAAGGGCGTGGTCGCGGCGGCCTGGCAGGACGGCAGGGTCGCCGTCCACGAGCTGCCGCCCGAGCAGGCCCGGGTCGAGACGCTCTTCGTCCGCCGCAGCGACGCCTACCAGTCGACCGCCCTCGCCGCCTTCCTGGAACTCGCCCGCAGGCAGCCCGTCCCGGGCGCCCTCTAGGACGTCGTCCCGGATCACGCCGGCGCGGCTGGCGGCGTCTCCCGATCTCCATCGCTGCGGGCCTCGAGGGCGTGCAGCACGGCGATCATGTCGGCCTCGCCGAAGCCCAGGGCCTGCGTCTCCTCGTAGAGCTGCCGGCAGAGCTCGAGCAGCGGCGCGGCCAGCCCGGCGTCCCGGGCGGCCCCGGCGGCGAGGCGGCAGTTCTTCAGCACGTCGGCGATGGCGGCCTGGACGGCGAAGTCGCCGGCCGCCAGCTTCCCGGCCTTGACGCGCGAGATGGCGCTGGCGATCTGGCCGCCGTTCACGACGGCCAGGAACTGCTGCCGGTCGAGGCCGTAGCGCTCGGCCAGGTGGAAGGCCTCGACTAGGCCGGTGACGGTCGGGATCAGGAAGGCGTTGCTGGCCAGCTTCATGAGCAGGGCCTTCGGCACTTCGCCGCAGACGAAGGCCTCCCGGCAGAGCGGCCGGAGCAGCGGCTCGACCGCCGCGACGGCCGCCGGCTCGCCGGCCAGCATCACGACCAGCTCGCCGGACTCGGCCGGCTTGCGCGAGCCGGAGACCGGGGCCTCGACGTAGCGGCCACCGGCTGCCCGGACCTCGGCCTCCAGCGCCTCCGAATAGGCCGGGGAGACCGTGCCCATCTGAACGAGGGTGCGGCCGCCGACGTTGGCCGCGAAGACCGCCTGCCCGCGCCCCAGCACGGCATCGACCGCGGCCTCGTTGGCCATCATCAGGACCGCCGTCTCGACCTCGGCGAAGACGGCCGCCGCGCTCGGCGCCACCCGGGCGCCGGCGGCGCGCAGCACCTCGCGGTTCTCCGGCGAGCGGTTCCAGACGACGAGCCGCGTCCCGGCCCGCGCCAGGTTCAGCGCCATGGGCAGCCCCATCACGCCGAGACCGATGAAGCCGATGTCCTGCCGCTCGCCCATGCCTCGCCCCTGCGCGTCGTTCCCGTCTGTCAGCCCTGGCTAGCTGGGCGCGGCGACGGCCGTCTTGAACGATCCTGCGAGGCGACGGACCGGAAGCACGGCGGGACTCACTCCGCGGCGCGCGTCGCCGCGGCCTTCGCATAGCCGTCCCGGCCCTGCGGCAGCTTCATGCCCAGGACGCGGCCGGCGATCTGGGTGCGCAGCACCTGGGCGGTGCCGCCGCCGATCGTGAACATGCGGGCGTCGCGGACCATGCGCTCGAGCGGCAGGTTGCGGGAATAGCCGCGGGCGCCGAAGAGCTGCAGCGCGTCGTTGGTCACCTTGATCGCCGTCTCCGAGGCGAAGACCTTGGCCTGGGCCGCGAGCAGCGGGTCCGGGAAGGGAGCGGCGCTGAGCGCCGCGTCGTGGATGCCGAGGCGCGCGGCGTTGAGCTGCACCGCCATGTCGGCGAGCATCCACTGCAGGCCCTGGAACTCGGCGATCGGCCGGCCGAACTGCTCGCGTTCCTTCGCGAAGTCGCGGGCCAGCTCGAAGGCGCCCTGGGCGATGCCGAGCGCCACCGTCGCGGCCCCGACCCGCTGGCTGTTGTAGGCGTTCATCAGCTCGGCGAAGCCGCGCCGCCAGCCGCCCGGCGGCTGCAGCACCATGGCCGCCGGCACCTCGAGGTCCTCCAGGATCACCTCGCTCTCCGGGATGCCGCGCAGGCCCATGGCCGGCTCGCGACGGCCGATCCGGAAGCCCTGGGCCTCGGCGGCCTCGGGGTCGTCGCGCAGGAACAGGAAGCCGCCGATGCCGAGCTCGCTGCCGTCGGCCTCGAAGGCGCGGGCGAAGATCAGGTGCAGGCGCGAGACGCCGGCGCCGGTGATCCAGTGCTTCCTGCCGTTCAGCACGAAGGCGTCGCCGCGCCGCACCGCCGCGGTCGTCATCTCGCTGGCCGCCGAGCCCGCCTCCGGCTCGGTGATGCAGATCGCCGGCTTGTCGCCGGACAGCACGGCCGCGGCCGCCAGCCGCTTCTGCGCCTCGCTGCCGTAGTGCATGACCGCCGAGATCGCGCCCATGTTGGCCTCGACCGCGATGCGCCCGGTGACGCCGCAGACCCGGGCCAGCTCCTCGACGATCAGCGCGGCGTCGAAGAAGCTGCCGCCGGCCCCGCCGTAGGCCTGCGGGATGGTGTAGCCCATCAGGCCGGCCTCGTTGAGCGCCCGGACGTTGTCCCAGGGATAGGCCTCGCTGCGGTCGACCTCGGCGGCGCGCGGCCGCACGACGGCCTCGGCCAGCTCGCGGGCCCGGGCCCTGAGTCTCTCCTGTTCCGGGCTGAGGCTGAACGGCATGGGGCCACCTCGTCGGTTCGATCCCGCGGGATGATGCCAGGGCCGCGTCACGACCGAAAGCGACGCAGCGCCCGCGCGTCAGGCCAGCAGGCGGATCGGGCGCCTTCTGCGGGCCACCAAGGCATCGCCCGGCCCGTGGACGGCGGCGAACAGCAGTCCGGCGATGAAGGTGAAGTGGTCGACGAAGGCGCCGAACTCCATCTGGTTGGCCTGCCAGTGCGAGGGGCCGTGGAAGGCGAAAGCCAGGAACAGGACATAGGCGGCGGCGAGCAGCGCGGCTTCGGAGAAGAGGACGCCGGTCAGGAAGGCGAGGGCGAGCGCGACCTCGAAGAAGGCGGCGATCCAGGCCAGGACCAGCGGAAACGGAAAGCCGGCGGAGGCGATGTAGCCCGCCGTCCCTGCCATGCCGAGGAACTTGAAGGACGCGGCCATGACGAACATGCCCGCGAAGATCAGCCTCGCCACCAGTATCGCCGCTGTCCTCGCCATTCGAATGCGCTCCCCTGGAGATCGTCGGTCCGCCGGCCGCCCTCGCGATTCCCTCTCGCGCTTCCGGCACCCGACGGTGCATGACTTTCCCCGACTCCGCAACGGCAGGTCCAGCCTGCCCTGCGCCCGGCCGCCCCGCTGGCTCCGGCCTCCGCCGCCGCGAAAGGGCCATGGCAGGGCGCGACGATCGAAACGGCCGGCTTCGGAGGAAAGGCAATGAGCGTCACGCTCAACCACACCATCGTCCATGCCCGCGACTGCGCCGAGACCGCGGCCTTCCTGACCGAGATCCTCGGCCTGGAACCGCCGCGGCGTCTCCGGCACTTCACGGTCGTCCGGGTCGGCGAGACCTCGCTCGACGTCCTGCCTGCCGACGGCGAGATCGCGCAGCACCACTTCGCCTTCCTAGTCAGCGAGCCGGAGGTCGACGCCATCTTCGCCCGACTCCGGGAGCGCGGCCTGACCTGGTGGGCCGACCCGTCCCGCCACGAGGCGGGCGCGATCAACCGCTGGGGCGACGGCCGCGGCCTCTACTTCGACGACCCCGACGGCCACCTGCTCGAGATCCTGACCCGCCCCTACGGCAGCGGCGGTCTCGGGGCCGAGCCCGCCTCCGGCTCGTTGATGCAGATCGCCGGCTTGTCACCGGCCAGAACGCTCTCCGCCTCCTTCCCCGTCGTCGCCGCGCTCTTCCGTCATCCCCGCGGAGGCGCCAAGGCATGCACCGTGGCCGGCGGCATCGCGTCCTGCGTCGCTTCGTCGATCCGGAGCACGGGCGAGCGAGAGGGGTGACGGCGCAGCCGGAATTCGAAATGATCCGGAACCGCTGGCGAGAGGCCGATGCAACCGGCCCGCAGAACCGGCAACGCCCCCAAGGGAGCGGCAGCGCCGCTCGACGCCTGGATCGGAGACGCACCGTGGACTTCACGCTGAGCGAACGCGAACGCGGGTTCCAGCATCGGGTCCGCGCCTTCACGGCGAGCGAGGTGCGGCCGCGCCTCCGGGACTACGAGGACGAGGTCGCGCAGGGCGACCGCTGGGCGCCCTCGCAGACCATCGAGGCGCTGAAGGTCAAGGCGCGGGCGGCGGGGCTGTGGAACCTCTTCATGCCGCCGGCCGGCGATCATGATCAGGTCGACGACAGCTTCGTGTTCTCCGGCGAGCGCCTGTCCAACCTGGAGTACGCCCTCTGCGCCGAGGAGATGGGGCGCATCCACTGGGCCTCGGAGGTCTTCAACTGCTCGGCGCCCGACACCGGCAACATGGAGGTGCTGCACCGCTACGGCACCCGCGCCCAGAAGGACCGCTGGCTGAAGCCGCTGATGGAGGGCGAGATCCGCTCGGCCTTCCTGATGACCGAGCCCGAGGTCGCCTCCTCGGACGCCACCAACATCCAGACCTCGATCGTGCGCGACGGCGACCACTATGTGGTCGAGGGCCGCAAGTGGTGGTCGTCGGGGGCGGGCGATCCGCGCTGCAAGCTCGCGATCGTCATGGGCAAGACCGATCCCTCGGCCGAGAAGCATCGCCAGCAGGCGATGATCCTGGTCGACCTGGAGGCGCCCGGGGTCCGGAAGGAGCGCCTGCTGTCGGTCTACGGCTACGACCACGCGCCCCACGGCCACGGCGAGATCACCCTCGACAAGGTGCGAGTGCCGGCCGGGAACCTGCTGCTCGGCGAGGGCCGGGGCTTCGAGATCGCGCAAGGGCGCCTGGGCCCGGGGCGCATCCATCACTGCATGCGCACCATCGGCGCGGCCGAGGAGGCGCTCGAGGCCCTGTGCCGGCGGCTGGTCGGCCGCACCGCCTTCGGCAAGGCGATCTACGAGCACTCGCTGTGGGAGGAGCGGATCGCCCAGGCGCGCATCGACATCGAGATGACCCGCCTGCTCTGCCTCAAGGCCGCGGACATGATGGACCGGGCCGGCAACAAGGCGGCGCGCAACGAGATCGCGATGATCAAGGTGCAGGCGCCGCGGATGGCGCTGCGGATCATCGACGACGCCGTGCAGGCCCACGGCGGCGCCGGCGTCAGCGGCGACTTCGCGCTGGCCGCGGCCTGGGCGCACATCCGCACCCTGCGCCTCGCCGACGGGCCGGACGAGGTCCACCAGCGCGTCATCGCCCGCAGCGAGCTCAGGCCCTACCGCCAGGAGGCGCAGTGAGCGACCTGGAGCTGCCAAGGCTCTCGCGCTGGCTGGAGGACAACCTTCCCGGCTTCACCGGGATCGCGGCGCTGGAGAAGTTCCCCGGCGGCCAGTCCAACCCGACCTACCGGCTCCAGACCGGCGGCGGCAGCTGCGTGCTGCGCCGCAAGCCGTTCGGCGTGCTGCTGCCCTCGGCCCATGCCGTCGAGCGCGAGTTCCGGCTGCTGACGGCGCTGCAGCCGACCGGCTTCCCGGTGCCGCGCCCGATCGCGCTCTGCGAGGATCCCGGGGTGATCGGCGCGGCCTTCTACCTGATGGAGCTGGTGCCGGGCCGCGCCTTCTGGAACGGCGCCCTGCCCGAGGTCCCGGTGGCCGGGCGGCGCGCCCTCTACGAGGCGATGATCGACACGCTGGCCGCGCTCCACGCGCTCGACCACGAGGCCCTGGGCCTCGCCGACTTCGGCCGGCCGGGCAACTACGTCGAGCGCCAGGTCGGCCGCTGGACCCGGCAGTACCGCGCGGCCCAGACCGACGCGATCCCCGAGGTCGAGCGGCTGATCGGCTGGCTGCCGGGCACGATCCCGGAGCAGACCCGGAGCTCGGTGATCCACGGCGACTACCGGCTCGACAACCTGATCTATGCCGCCGAGGCCCCGCGGGTGCGCGCGGTGCTCGACTGGGAGCTCGCCACCATCGGCGACCCGCTGGCCGACTTCACCTATCTCGCGATGCACTGGGTCATGCCGCTCGACGGCCGCTCCGGGCTGCTCGGCCTCGACCTGGAGGCCGAGGGCCTGCCGACGCTCGACGAGGCCGTCGCCCGCTACTGCGCAGCGAGCGGCCGCGAGGCGCTGCCCGACCTGCACTGGTACTTCGCCTACAACCTGTTCCGGCTGGTCGGCATCCTGCAGGGCGTCAAGAAGCGCTTCGTCGACGGCAACGCCTCGAGCAGCCAAGCCGCGAGCGTCTTCGAGCGGATCGCGCCGCTGGCCGAGGCCGCCTGGGCCGAGGCCCGCCAGGCCGGAGCGAAAGACTAGGGAGGCCTTCATGAGCGGACGCTTCGCCGGCCGCAGCGTCGTCGTCACCGGCGCCGGATCGGGCATCGGCCGGGCGACGGCCCTGCTGTTCGCCCGCGAGGGCGCCCGGGTGGTGGCGCTCGACCGCAGCGAAAGCGTGGAGGAGACCGCTGCCCAGCACCCCGCCGTCCTGCCCCTGCGCGGCGATGCCGCGGACGAGGCCGACGTCGCCGCCCTGGTCGCGACCGCGGTCGAGCGCCACGGCTGCCTCGACGTCGTCGTCGCCAACGCCGGCGTCAGCGGCGGCACGCGCGGGCTGTTCGAGCTGGGCGCCGAGGACTGGGCGGCGCTGCTGCGCGTCAACCTGATCGGCCCGTTCCTCGCGATCAAGCACGGCGCAAAGGCCATGCTGGAGATCGGGCGCCCGGGCGCGATCGTCTGCACCGCCTCGGTCGCCGGCCTGCGCGCCGGCGCCGGCGGGCCGGCCTACTCCGCCTCCAAGGCCGGCGTCATCAGCCTCGTGCAGACCGCCGCCCAGCAGCTCGCCGGCAGCGGCATCCGCGTCAACGCGGTCTGCCCCGGCCTCGTCGAGACCGGCATGACCCGCGCGCTCTACGAGGCGGCGCGCGCCAAAGGCCGCGAGGACCGGATCGGCCAGCTCAACCCGCTGCGCCGCGGCGGCGAGCCCGAAGAGATCGCCGCGGCCATCGCCTTCCTCGCCTCCGACGCGGCGAGCTACGTCAACGGCCAGGCGCTCGCCGTCGACGGAGGCCTGTCGAGCTCTCACCCTTTCGCGCGGCCGTGGGGCGTCGGGGAGACGACGGTCTAGGGAGACAGAATAGGTCAGCAAGCTCCCGGCGCCTCTCTCCCGACTCCACTCGATTATCCGAGTCGGCTTGCTGGTCGCATCGTAGACGACTCGGATGACTGCCTACCTCATTGACGATGCGGGTCGCGATCATCGAACGGCATCCCAATTCTTGCCTCTGCTCAACGTGTCGTTGGCGGACATTGTACGGACTACCCAACGGCCAATATTGTTCCCCCTCCGTTCCGAAGAAGCCTAGCTGCAATCAGGCCAACGCACTATTATGCGCGCATGAGTGTGACCGAGATTCTGACCGAGGAGTTCTTGGCCGAGCTCCCCGATGATTCACGAGCCGCGTTCGGCATGGTGCTGCGCCGCGCAGACACGTATCTCGCCGAGGCTTTGCAAGCGGTCGACGAGACCGAGAATAGCAGCTGGTACGTCTACGAGACGGCTCAGCACACGGCCATGAATACGATCATTGCCGTGGCAAAGCGTTATGCGATCCGGCCGTTCGCAGATATGGCCGTGCCGCCACGGCGAGGCTTCGGGGCCCAAGATTTCGCCGAATTCAAAGTCGACCTGGACCACTACACCGCCCAGCTGCTTCTCGATAACAGCATTCGGAGCAAGCGTGACGCTGTCGTAATAGAACCGAAGGTCAAGGACCGCCTTCGCCAGCATGTCTACGGAATCAAGACCCTCATCGATCAGACCGAAATGCCAGAACCCCGGCGCGCCGTTTTGCACAAGCGAATCGCAGACTTTGAGGCAGCGTTGGAGAGACCACGGGTGAACGTGGTAATGCTCGCCGGCGTGATAGTGACAATCTTGGCCGGCGCCGCCAATGTGGCCCAGCTCGCCGACAGCCCGGCGATGCAAAAGCTGGTCGCGAATATTATGACAACCATCGGCGAAGCGAAGGCCATCGACGAGGAAAAGCGCGAGTTGCCGCCGGTCCAGCCACCTCAGCCCCTGTTGCCGCCTCGTCCAGCAGACGCGAAACCACCGAAAGAGCGAGACGGGGCGTTCGCCGCCGATCTGGACGACGACATTCCGTTCTAGTCCGAGCACAATGCTGGCCCTAGCCCCCTACTCCCACTCGATCGTCCCCAGCTTGCTCGTGACGTCCTAAACGACTCGGTTGCCCCCCGCTCCTCGCTCGCAACCCGCGTCGCCACGATCGATTGGAACGCATGGCCGTAGCTGCGGGCGTCGCCGATGACCCCGAACTGTCCGGAACCGCCGGGCGGACGCGGGGGATTTCGCCGAAGCCAGGCCACCCGCTATACGATGTGGCCATCCAGATGGTCAGGAGCGTGGCATGGACACGATCGAGGTGGCGGGCGCCAAGGCGCATCTGAGCGAGCTCGTCGACCGGGTCGAATCGGGCGGTTCAATCGAGATCACCCGGTGCGGCAGGCCGGTCGCGCGGCTCATGGCCGTGGTCGGGCCGCGCAAGCGGATCGATGCGGAGATGCTCAGGGCCCTGACGGCGACCATGCCCGCAGAGACCGGAGACGCCAGAGATCCGGAGCGCTCAATGCGGAATGCCGACCGCTACTGATGCTCTACCTCGAAACCTCGCTGATCGGCGCGGCGCTTTCAAACCGAGCGATGATCCCGGCCCACGAGGCCCCGCCCCTCACCGCCTCCGCAGCAGGGCGAGGTACGAGCGGACGAGTTCCAGCTTCTCCTCGGCGAGGCCGGCGAGCTGTGCTTCGTCCAGGTGCCCTTCGTGGATCAGGCGGGCGAAGACGAAGGGCAGCTGCGAATAGCGGAAATCCAGCAGCTCTTCGAGCGCGCGCCGCTGCTGCCGCAGATGGCGCTCCAGCTCCCAGAGATCCGCCGGCTCGGCGACCGCGGCCGCCCGGCGCCGGAACTCTGCCAGCAGCTCGGCAAAGACCGCTTCGGCGGCTTGGTCGAAGGCGCGGCGCGCGACCTTCTTTTCCGACCCTGACCACTTCAGATCGCGCATCGTCACGACGGCCGATCTCCCTCTGTCCGGCGTCACCCCAGAAGCTTCATCAGGTTGCGCTTGCGGCCGTGGCGCGCCTTGACGTCCGTCAGGTATGTCGCCTGCTCCGCCGCACCCCTCAGCCCGGCCATCCGCGCGATCAGGGCGGCGGCCTCCGCGTAGGACGGATTGCCGCCGACCCGGGCGAGCTCCTCGACATGCTCGGCATAAACCGCGAGCGCTTCGCCCGGATGAGTCGCCTCGCTCGCTACCGCCAGTGCCTGCTTGACCTCGCGCGATGCCCCGCGGGCGCGGACGACGGTCCAGGCAGCCTCGAACATCCGCTCCTCGATCATCACGTGCACGAGGAGGTCGGCCGGCGATTCCCACAGCGAGGCGCGCCTGCCGTCGAGCCTTCCCTCCAGGACCGCGACCGCCCGCGGGGCCGCTTGTTCGCCGCCGAGCGCGCGCAGGCGGCCGTAGAGGCCCAGGCTCGGTGCCTTCTCGAAGGCCCGCCACAGATGCGCCTCGGCGTCCGCCGCGCGGCCGGCGCTCAGCAGCAGGTCGACGGCGCAGGACAGCAGCCGCTCGTCCGGTCCTCGGTCCTCGAACAGCCAGAGCCCCTCCTCGGCGGTGCTCAGCGCCTCCGCCTCGCGGCCGTGCGCCCGGCAGAACTCGGCGAGCTGGAGATAGGCCCAGGGCGAGACGAGGTTCCCGGCCCGCAGCGCGATGCGCGTCTCGAGGTCGCCGTCGCGGGCGGCGAAGAAGTCGAGGATCGCCATCAAGCTGTCGCGATCGACCTCGTCCTGCTCGCCGCGCGGCGGTCCGCCGCGGGGCGACAGCGTCGCCCAGGCCTCCTCGGCAAGCCGGCGGTATTCGCCGAGCCCCGCCTCGCCCAGGACATCGGCATAGCGCTCCGCAGCCGCTTCGAAGCCGCCGTACTCGCCCTTCGTCTCCCGCCGGAAGAGGTCGCGGGCGAGGGCGACCGGGTCGGGCCTGGCGGCCCGGCAGGCCTCGAGGTGGATCTCCTGGCTGCGCGCGAGCAGGGCGCCGCAGTGGCCGTCGGAGTCGTCGATCTCCTCGATCGCGCTCTCGATTCTCTCGACCGCGTAGTCCGCGAGCTCGACGACCAGCGCCGCGCGGGGACCGGAGGCCAGCTCGGCCAGCAGGTCCAGCGCGGCATCCGCGCCGCCGGCCCAGGCCGCCGCCTGCCAGTAGTCGACGAAGCCACCGGTGCGGGTCGCGTCGCGGATCGCCCGCTTCAGGCGTGCTTCGAGCGCCTTGTCGTCGGCCCCGGTCGCCGCGGCGGCGATCTCCAGCTTGCGGAGCAGCGCCGGATCCCGCTCGGCAATCCCGACGATCGTCTCGACCAGGGCCTCGACGCTCCGGGTCCTCAGGTGCTCGCGGATCCGGTCGAGCAGGCCGGGGCCCTCGGGCTGCCCCGGGGCGGTCGCGGCATTCGCGGCCAGGGCGACCGCGACCATGTGCTTGCAGAAGCCGTCGCGCTCGAAGGCCGGGCAGGAGCACGCGCCGCCGATCGCCCTGCCCTGGCCGGTCACCTCGGTGCGGTATTCCTCGCTGCCGGTGACCCGCGCCAGCACCCGGCCCGGCCCGATGTCGAGGATCTCGACCAGCCCGTCGCGGAAATAGGCCTGGCCACGCGCGAGCACCCGGTCGCCGGCCAAGTCCCGGAGGGTGTCCAGGTCGAACCGCGGGCCGCGCTTCGTGCTCATGTCAGCGGGTGCAGCAGCTCGTCGTCCTCGATGAGATTCAAGGCTTCCTCCAGAGGGACGTCGCCATGCAGGCGGAACCACTGTCCGGTATGGCGATGCCAGAAGACGTCGAAGCGCGGCTCGGCGAGATGGCTCTGCCGGTGGTCGAGGCGCGTGAAGGCCGAGTCGAACTCCTCGCCGAGATTGTCCGGGAAGCCGGAGCGGAAGCGGGTGATGAAGCTGTAGCGGTGGCCGCGCCAGCGACCGAGGATGTCGACGGCATAGTTGAACTGCGTCGGGCAGATCACGGGCAGGAAGCGGGGCTTCAGCCGGTTCGCGATGAAGCGCTCGCAGACGGCCGTGATCTCGGCCTTCTGCTCCTTGGTCAGCTCCCTGACCCAGACCCATCTGCCCTTCGGCTTCGGCATGGTCCGCTTCCGTCAGTCGACCTCCCGGCGGCGCCAGGAACCAGGCAGCACCGCCGCCAAGAGCCTACTCCCACTCGATCGTCCCCGGCGGCTTCGAGGTCACGTCGTAGACCACCCGGTTGACCCCGCGCACCTCGTTGACGATGCGGGTCGCGACCATCGACAGGAAGCTGTGGTCGAAGGGGTAGCTGTCGGCGGTCATGCCGTCGGTCGAGGTGACGGCGCGCAGGGCCAGGACGTGGTCGTAGGTGCGGGCGTCGCCCATGACGCCGACGGTCTTGACCGGCAGCAGCACGGCGAAGGCCTGCCAGATGGCGTCGTAGAGGCCGGCCTTGCGGATCTCCTCGAGGTAGATCGCGTCGGCCTTGCGCAGGATCGCGCAGGCCTCGGGCGTGACCGGCCCGGGGATGCGGATCGCGAGACCCGGGCCCGGGAAGGGATGGCGGCCGACCAGGGTCTCGGGCAGGCCGAGCTCGCGGCCGAGCGCCCGCACCTCGTCTTTGAACAGCTCGCGCAGCGGCTCGACCAGCTGCATGCGCATGCGCTCGGGCAGGCCGCCGACGTTGTGGTGGCTCTTGATCGTCACCGAGGGCCCACCGGCGAAGGAGACGGACTCGATGACGTCGGGATAGAGCGTGCCCTGGGCCAGGAAGTCGGCGCCGCCGACCTTGGCGGCCTCCTCCTCGAAGACGTCGATGAAGGTCGCGCCGATGATCTTGCGCTTGGCCTCGGGATCGTCGACGCCGGCCAGCTTGCCGAGGAAGAGGTCCGAGGCGTCGCGCGCGACCAGCGGGATGTTGTAGTGGCCGCGGAACAGCCGCTCGACCTCCTCGCGCTCGCCCTGGCGCAGCAGGCCGTGGTCGACGAAGATGCAGGTCAGCTGCTCGCCGATCGCCTCGTGAATCAGCACCGCGGCGACCGAGGAGTCGACGCCGCCCGACAGGCCGCAGATGACGCGGCCCTGGCCGACCTGCCGGCGGATCGCCGCGATCGCCTGCTCGCGGAACGCGGCCATGGTCCAGTCGCCGCGGCAGCCGGCGACCTTCTTGACGAAGTTCTCGAGCAGCTTCGCGCCGTCCGGCGTGTGCACGACCTCGGGATGGAACATCAGGCCGTAGTAGTCGCGCGCCTCGTCGGCGAAGATCGCGAAGGGCGCGCCCTCGCTGGTCGCGACGACCCGGAAGCCCGCGGGCAGCGCCTCGACCCGGTCGCCGTGGCTCATCCAGACCTGGTGGCGCTCGCCCGGCTGCCAGAGGCCGTCGTAGAGCCTGCAGGGCTGCTCGATCTTCAGGAAGGCGCGGCCGAACTCCTGGTGGTCGGAAGGCTCGACCTTGCCGCCCAGGCCGGCGGCCATGGCCTGCTGGCCATAGCAGATGCCGAGGATCGGCACGCCCAGCTCGAAGACCGTCTGCGGCGCCCGGGGCGAGGTCTCGACGGTCAGCGAGGCCGGCCCGCCGGAGAGAATCACCGCCTTCGGGTCGAAGGCCCGGATCCGCGCCTCGCCGGCGTCGAAGGGGAAGATCTCGCAGTAGACCCCGGCCTCGCGCAGCCGCCGCGCGATCAGCTGGGTCACCTGCGAGCCGAAGTCGAGGATCAGCACGTGCTCGGTCATGGCGCTTGATAGCCGATTCCCGGCGCCGGTGGGAGGGGGCGGTGGGAGGGGCATCGGGCGGGGCTGGCATGCGGGCGGCTGAGGCCGGAGCCGCCCACCTCACCCTCCCACGCTTCGCGTGGGCCCCTCCCTCTCCCCCAGAGGCGGAGAGGGAAAGTGAACCCTCTCCGCTTTGGGGAGAGGGAGGGGCCCGCGGCCGTCAGGTCGTGGGAGGGTGAGGTGCGGCACGAACCACGCCGCTCACCCCGGCGCGCCGGTCTCCTCGGTCGCGAACCCGGCCGGGGTGGTGATCTCCAGCATCTCGACGTCGTCGGAGTGGGCGACCTCGCGGTGCCGGATGCCGGGCGGCTGGTGCACGCAGGAGCCGGCCTCGAGCCGGACCTCGCCCTGGCCCTCGTACTCGAAGACGACCCAGCCCTTGAGCACGTAGACCATCTGGAAGCCGAGCTCGTGGCGGTGCCAGACCGGCTCGGCGCCGTGACCCGGCTTCGCCCGGATCACGTGGGCGCCGACCCGGCCGCCGGTCGCCGCGGCGATGCCGAGGTCGCGGTAGGCGAAGAAGCCGCGCAGCCCCTCCTCGAAGGGCTCGTCGGCGTGGCGCACGGAGAATTGCGCTGTCATTGCTTCCCCTCCTCTGTCGCTTCTTCTGTTCTACCGCCAGGCCGAGAGCCAGCCGACCAGGTCGTCCCAGCCGTAGGCGACCTGGGCGACGGGACAGCCGGCGAAGGGCTCGGTCTTCTCGGCCAGGCGCTCGCCGCCCATGGCCTCGTAGAAGAAGCGACTGGGATTGGCGGCGACGACCCAGACCAGGGCCGAGAGGAAGCCGGCCGCCGAGAGCTCCTCGAAGAGCGCGACCAGCAGCTCGCGGCCCAGCCCCTGGCCCTGCCAGTCGGGATGGATGTAGAGCGTCTCGATCTCGCCGTCGTAGGGCAGGGTCTGGCTGCGGGTGCGCCCGCAGGAGCCGAAGCCGACCGGGCCCTGGTCCGGCGCGCAGATCACCAGCACCTTGCCGTAGCGGACCCGCCCGGCGCGCTGCCGGCCGATCGCCTCGCGCCAGCGCGTCGCCCAGGTGCCGGGATCGAGGCGCGCGAGATATCCCGGCTCGATCATGCCCGCGTAGGTTGCCTGCCAGGCCTCGACGTGGATGCGCCCGATGGCATCGGAATCCATCGGCGTGGCCTCGCGTATGTCGAAGGCCAGGGCCATGCCCTCAATCTAGCGCGCCCTCGGGAATTTGTAGTGAGCGAAGAAAGATCGCGGACTGCGGTGCCTCTGGCCCATCCTTCGACAGGCTCAGGATGAAGCGTGGGAGTGAGGGATAGTCCGAAGCGAGGACGATCAGGAGCAGCCTTGCCGCCAGCCACCCCAAGCGCTTCATCCCGAGCCTGTCGAAGGGTGAAGCGCTTCAGCCGCCGTCCCCTTCCGCTCCAGCACGGCCAGGAAGAAGCCGTCGGTGCCGTCGCGCGCCGGCAGCAGCTTCAGGAAGGGGCCCGCGGCGGGCGGCGCCCCGCCGAGCCGCTCGGCCCAGACCCCGGCGACCGGCAGCACGGCGAAGTCGGGCCGGGCGGCGAGGAAGCGCTCGACCTGCGCCTCGTTCTCCTCGGGCAGCAGGGAGCAGGTCGCGTAGATTAGGCGCCCGCCCGGCTTCACCAGGCGGCAGGCCGACTCGAGGATGCGCGCCTGCAGGGCGGTCAGCTCGGCGAGGCCGGCCTCGCTCAGGCGCCACTTGGCCTCGGGGTTGCGCCGGAAGGTGCCGCTGCCCGAGCAGGGGGCGTCGACCAGCACGCGCTCGAAGCCGGCCTTGTGCTTCTTGACCCAGGGGTCGCGCTCGTCCTGGAGGACCTGGCGGCGCACCGTGTCGACGCCGGCGCGCTTCAGGCGCTGGGCGGCGCGGTCGATGCGGCCGCCGCGCACGTCGCAGGCGACGATCTGGCCGCGGTTGCCCATCGCCGCGGCCAGCGCCAGGGTCTTGCCGCCGGCGCCGGCGCAGAAGTCGCAGACCCGCATGCCGGCCTGCGCGTCGGCCAGCAGAGCGACCAGCTGCGAGCCCTCGTCCTGGACCTCGACCTCGCCGTTGCGGAAGACGGCGGTCGCCGCGACCGGCCGGCGGCCGTCGATGCGCAGGGCCCAGGGCGACCAGCGCCCCGGCTCGGCCTCGATGCCCTCGCGCGCCAGGGCCGCGCGGACCTCCTCGCGCCCGGCCTTGACGGCGTTGGCGCGCAGGTCGACCGGCGCCTCCTCGCGCAGCGCCGCCAGCTCCGCGGCCGCGTGCTCGCCGAGCGCGGCCGCCAGCCGGGCGTGCAGCCAGCCGGGCAGCTCGGCGGCGACGGCGGGCGGCTGGTCTGGGTGGTCGAGCGGCTGTCCGGCCAGGGCCGCGGCCAGCCCGCGCTCGCGCTCCTCGAGCCTGGCCGGCGCGAAGGTCGCGCCGTCGAACAGCCGCTCCAGGGCCGGCAGGGCCAGGCCCTCGCCGAGGCAGAGCCAGGCCAGCACCTGCGCGCGCGGGGTCTCGGCCGCGCCGGCGCGGGCCAGCCACCAGCCGAGCCGGGCGCGGGCGCGCAGCACCGCCCAGATGCGCAGGGAGACCGCCCGCCGGTCGCCGCCGCCGATGAAGCGGCGCGCCTTGAACCAGTCGGCGGCGACCCGGTCGGCCGGCCGGCCGGTCGCGGCGATCTCGCCGAGCAGCTCGATCGCGGCGGCGACGCGCGCGGCCGGGGTCATCGGCCGCTCCGGATCAGCCGTTGTTGCGGTAGTTCGGCGCCTCGCGGGTGACGACGACGTCGTGGACGTGGCTCTCGCGCAGGCCGGCGTTGGTGATCTTCAGGAAACGGCAGCCGGTCTGCATCTCCGCGATCGTGGCGTTGCCGGTGTAGCCCATGGCCGCCTTCAGGCCGCCGATCAGCTGGTGGATCACCGTGCCGACGGCGCCCTTGTAGGGCACCTGGCCCTCGACTCCCTCGGGCACCAGCTTCAGCTTGTCCGCGACCTCCTGCTGGAAGTAGCGGTCGGCCGAGCCGCGCGCCATGGCGCCCATCGAGCCCATGCCGCGGTAGGCCTTGTAGCTGCGGCCCTGGTAGAGGAAGACCTCGCCCGGGCTCTCGTCGGTGCCCGCGAACAGCGAGCCGATCATCGCGACGTCGGCGCCGGCGGCGATCGCCTTGGCGAGGTCGCCGGAGAACTTGATGCCGCCGTCGGCGATCACCGGCGTGCCGGCGGCCCGGCAGACCTCGACCGTGTCCATCAGCGCGGTCAGCTGGGGCACGCCGACGCCGGCGACGATCCGCGTCGTACAGATCGAGCCGGGGCCGATGCCGACCTTGACCGCATCGGCGCCGGCGTCGATCAGTGCCCGGGCGCCCTCGCCCGTGGCGATGTTGCCGGCGATCACCTGGATCTCGTTGGACAGGCGCTTGACCGCGGCGACGGTCTCGAGCACGCCGCGCGAATGGCCGTGGGCGGTGTCGACGACGATCAGGTCAGCCTCGGCCTCGGCCAGGCGCTCGGCGCGGCGCAGGCCCTGCTCGCCGACGCCGGTCGCGGCGGCGACCCTCAGGCGGCCCTGGCCGTCCTTGGCGGCGTCGGGATGGGCCTGGGCCTTCTCGATGTCCTTGACGGTGATCAGCCCGACGCAGCGGAAGGCATCGTCGACGACCAGCAGCTTCTCGATGCGGTGCTGGTGCAGCAGACGCTTGGCCTCGTCCCGGCTGACGCCCTCCTTGACCGTGACCAGCCGCTCCCGGGTCATCAGCTCGCCGACCGGCTGGTCGGGGTTCTCGGCGAAGCGCACGTCGCGGTTGGTCAGGATCCCGGCCAGCTTGCGGGAGTGGCGCTCGACGCAGGGGATGCCGGAGATGCGGTGCAGCTCCATCAGGGCCAGGGCGTTCTTCAGCGGCTCGTCGGGATAGATGGTCACCGGGTTGACCACCATGCCGCTCTCGAACTTCTTGACCTTGCGGACCTCGTCGGCCTGGACCTCGGGGGTCATGTTCTTGTGGATCACGCCGAGGCCGCCGGCCTGGGCCATGGCGATCGCGAGCCGGCTCTCGGTGACGGTGTCCATCGCCGCCGAGATGATCGGGATGCCGAGCTCGATGCTGCGGGTGAGATGCGTGCGGGTGTCGGCGGCGGCGGGCAGCACGCTGGACGCGGCCGGCTCCAGCAACACGTCGTCGAAGGTATAGGCCTCCCTCAGCTGCATGCCGTCCTCGCTTGGTCCCGCCGGGTTGGAAGATGGCGGCGGAGTATACGCGAGTCGAGTGCCGCGCCAAGAACAAGTCCGTGGCGCCCGGCGCAACTATCTTGCGCGGCGGGACGCGGCGGCCGTCGGCCGTCAGATCTCGTCGGGCGCGCCCCTGAAGCCGGTCGCGACCACGTAGGTCTCGGCGGACTCGGCCCGGCTGGCCGGCGGCTTGACGTGGCGGACCTTGTCGAAGTTGGCCTTGAGCGTCTGCAGCAGTCCTTTCTCGCTGCCGCCCTGGAAGACCTTGCAGACGAAGCCGCCGCCCGGCGCCAGCACCTCGAGGGCGAAGGCCAGCGCCGCCTCGGCGAGGGCGATGATCCTCAGGTGGTCGGTCTGCGGATGCCCGGTGGTCGGCGCCGCCATGTCCGAGAGCACCAGGTCGGCCGGGCCGCCGAGCAGCGCCTTGAGCCGCTCGGGCGCCGCCTCCTCGAGAAAGTCGAGCTGCAGCACCTCGGCGCCGGCCAGCGGCTCCATGGCCAGGATGTCGAGGGCCACGACCCGGCCGCCGCCGGCCTTGAGCGCGCCGACCCTGTCGACCGCGACCTGGGTCCAGCCGCCCGGGGCGGCACCCAGGTCGACGATGCGCTGGCCCGGCTTCAGCAGGCCCAGCTTCTCGTCGAGCTGCAGCAGCTTGAAGGCGGCACGGCTGCGCAGCCCCCGGGCCCGCGCCTCGGCGACGAAGGGGTCGTTGATCTGCCGCTGCAGCCAGAGCGTCGAGGAGAGCGAGCGCTTCTTGGCGGTCTTGACCCGCTCCTTCAGGCGCCGCGGCCCGCCCGCCGAGCGCACGTCGCCCGGCCGCCCCGCGCCCGGCTTACCGCCGCCCTTGCCGCCGCCCTTGCCGCCTCTGCGCTCGCTCAACGACGGGCCCTCACGCCGGTCGGCCGTCGAGCGACGCCGCCGGGCGCGGCGGCACCGCCCCGGCCTCGGCCGCGACCTCCTCGACGCCCTGCATCAGGGTGAAGAGGATGCCCTCGCGCAGGCCGCGGTCGGCGACGCGCAGGCGGCCGACCGGCCAGGTCCGGCAGATCGCCTCCAGGATCGCGCAGCCGGCGATCACCAGGTCGGCGCGTTCCGGGCCGATGCAGGGATGGGCGACGCGCTCCGGATAGCCGAGGCCGAGCAGCTCGTCCGTGACCTGGCGGGCCGTCGCGAAGTCCAGGAAGCAGCCGTCGATCAGCGAGCGGTCGTAGCGCGGCAGGCGCTTGTGGATGCCGGCCAGGGTGGTGACGGTGCCCGAGGTGCCGACCATCTGCAGCTCGCCCCGGGCGATCGTCCGGGCGAGGCCGTGCTCGGCCTCGAAGGCCTGCAGCCGGGCCAGGACCTCGGCGACCATCGCCTCGTAGGTCTCGGCCGAGACCTCGCGGCCGCCGTAGTGCTCGGCCAGGGTGACGACGCCGCAGGGCAGCGAGCGCCAGGCGCGCAGCAGCGGGTCGCCGCCCGCGCCGTTGCCGCCGTCGCCTCCCGTCGCCCCGTTCGCCGGCCCCGGCCCCTCGGCGGCGCCGTCCGGCCGGTCCGGCCGGCTGCGCTGGTGCAGCGTCCGGCTGGCGTCGGCCTCGAACCAGCAAATCTCGGTCGAGCCGCCGCCGATGTCGAAGATCAGGGCGTGGGGCAGCGCCGGATCGAGCAGCGGCGCACAGCCGAGCAGCGCCAGGCGCGCCTCCTCGATGCCGTCGATGATCTCCAGCACGATGCCGGTCTCGCGCTCGACCCGGGCCAGGAACTCGCTGCAATTGCCGGCGCGCCGGCAGGCCTCGGTGGCGACGGCGCGCAGGTGCGTGACGCCGCGCCGATCGATCTTGGCGGCACAGACCCTGAGCGCGTCCAGCGTGCGCGCCATGGCCGCCTCGGACAGCAGGCCGCGGGCGCCCAGCCCCTCGCCCAGGCGGACGATGCGCGAGAAGGCGTCGATGACCCGGAAGCCCTCGGCGGCCGGCCTGGCGATCAGCAGGCGGCAGTTGTTGGTGCCGAGGTCGAGGGCGGCGTAGAGCGGCCGGCGGACGGGCGCGATGCGGTGACCGTTCAGCCGGGCCGGATTGCCGGCCGGATTGCCGGACGGATGACCAGACGGGCCGGCCGACGGCCCAGGGCCGTGACCGTCGAACCGCGGCATCGCCTCGGCGCCGGCAGGCCCGGCGCCGCCCGGCGGCTCGCTGTGCCGCCCGGGCAGGTCGAAGCGCGTCACCCCTTGAAACCTCCCGCGTTCTCTTGGTCCGGCCCGCCCGCGCGCCCCGCGCCACCCGGCAGCAGTCGCCGCGCCCGCCGGGCCGTCCCGTTTCCATTGCTCGGCCGACAGCTTAGCCCGATGCGCGCGAGTCTGGCCAGAGCGGGGACCGCCGGCCCGGCCGTGGCACCAAGGGCGGCGGCGGGGGCGGCACGATGGCCGGCGGCCGAAAAGCCTCCACTAAGGGGTTGAACTGGCCCCCCCGCCTGGACTAAATAGCCAACCTCTCGACGGCAACGGGCGCCCGGCAAGGCCGCGCGCCCCGCCCGGGCCCAGGCCCGGCGCCGTTCCGAGGCCCCGGCTTGGGGGATAGTTTAACGGTAGAACCGCGGACTCTGACTCCGCTAGTCCTGGTTCGAATCCAGGTCCCCCAGCCAACCTTTCCGCAGAGAACCAATCATCTCGCGACGCCGGTGCCGCTCGCACCGTCTCAGGGCAGGTTGCGCCGGACGACGATCGTGTTGATCAGGGTCAGCACGACGCCGCCGAGGAAGATGAAGGTGCTGAGCACGAAGACCTGCGGCGGGATGCCGGTCTTCACCGCGCCGTAGATCCACAAGGGGAAGGTCAGGGTCTGGCCCGAGACGAAGCTGGTGATGATCAGGTCGTCGATCGACAGCGCGAAGGCGAGCAGGCCGGCGGCGACGATGCCCGGCAGGATCAGCGGGAAGGTCACCTTCCAGAAGGCGACCCAGGGCGTCGCCCCGAGATCGGCCGCGGCCCGGTCGAGCGCGCGGTCGAGGCCCGAGACGCGGGCGCGGACGACCACGACCACGAAGGCGACGTTGAAGGCGATGTGCGCCATCAGGATGGTCAGCAGGCCGCGCGGCAGGTTCAGGGTCAGGAAGAAGGACAGCAGCGACGCGCCGACCACCACCGCCGGTGCCGCGATGTCGGCGAAGATGACCATGTCGGTGACCGCCTTGCCGCGGAAGCGGTAGCGCGCCAGCGCGAGCGCCAGCGGCGTGCCCAGGATCACCGAGACGATCATGCTGCCGAAGGCCACCTCGAGGGAGTGGACCAGGGCGTCCGTCAGGTCGGCGACGGCGAAGGCATGGCCGTACCAGGCGGTGGTGAAGCCCAGCCACTTCAGGGTCACCCGGCCGCTCGGCGCCTGGTTGAAGCTGAACACCACCATCACCGCGATCGGCACGATCGCGTAGAGGATCAGCAGCCACGTGTAGAGCGAGAGCAGCCGGGGCGCGAGGCCGGGACCGTCGCCCCGCCCCGGCGCCGCGACCGCCCTGCCCGGGCCCGGGGCGAGGCCGGTCACGCGGCATACTCCTGGATCCGCTCCCTGCCGAAGGCCCGCGCATAGAGGAAGATCGCGACCATCAGCAGGAACATGAGGATCGAGGAGAGCGCCGCCGCCATCGGGTAGTCCTGGTTCACGAAGAAGCTGTCCTGGATGACGTTGCCGACCATGTAGGTGCCGGGCCCGCCGAGGATCTGGGCGTTGACGAAGTCGCCGACGTCGGTGACGAAGACCAGGAGGAAGCCGGCGAAGACGCCGGGCGCCGAGAGCGGCAGGATCACCCGCAGGAAGGTGCTGGCCGGATCGGCGTAGAGATCGCCGGCCGCGCGCACGACCCGCCGGTCGATCTTCTCGATCGCGACGTAGAGCGGCAGCACGTAGTAGGCGAGCCCGTTGTAGACGAGGCCGCCGATCACCGCCCACTGGGTCGAGAGGATGTAGAAGCGGTCCGAAATCAGGCCCCAGCTCTTGAGCTGCCCGAACAGGAAGCCCTGGTCCGCCAGGATGAACTGCCAGGCCACCGTCCGGATCACGAAGGACACGAAGAACGGCAGCATGATCAGGAAGAGATAGGTCGACTTGTGCCGGCCGCCGTGGAAGGCGATCCAGTAGGCGGCCGGATAGGCGATCGCCAGGGTCACGAGGGTCGCGAGCGCGCCGTAGTAGAACGAGCGCAGCAGCTGCCGGTGATACTGCCCGATCGCGTCGAGGAACTCGGCGAAGTGGCCGCCGTAGCTGTAGCCGACGATCGGATCGCCGACGGCGGCCGAGAGCGCGAGCATCGAGGCCAGCGGAACCAGGAAGAACAGCAGCAGGTAGACCCAGCTCGGCAGGCCGAGCAGGTAGGGTACCGCCGCCTTCCCGATCCGCCGGTCGCGCCGCCGGGCCGGAGCCCTTTCCGCTCGCGCGGAACCGGCGCCGGCCCGCGCCTTCCCCCGGCCGCTCATTCCAGGATACTGCCGTGGGTGGTCGGGCGCAGGTGCGGGCCGGCGATGCCACATGGTCGAAAAACGCCTCAGCCCTGGATGATGGGCGTGAAGACGCTGTTCCAACTCTGGTACTCGGCGTAGCTCTTGAAGGTATAGAAGTCGTGGGCCTTGGCGTACATCGCCTCGGTCGGGAAGACGAGCACGCTGTTGGCGACGTCCGGATCCTGCAGGTCCTTCAGGATGACGTCCTTCGCGTCCGGCACCGGGCAGACGTAGTTGACGTAGTCTTCGATCAGCGCCGCGGTCTTCGGCGTGTAGTAGAAGTTCATCCAGGCCAGCGCGCTGAGCGGGTTCTTCGCGCCGACCGGGATCATCATGTTGTCGTGCCAGAGCATCACGCCCTCCTTGGGCGCGACGAACTTCAGGTCCTTGAAGCCCTTGGCGTTGGCCTGGAAGACGTCGCCCGACCAGGCCTGGCTGATCCAGGTGTCGCCGTGCTCGAGCGCGGTGATGTAGCTCTGGTCGTAGTACTGGCGGACCAGCCCCTTGTCCTTCTGCTCCTTGAGCACCTTGGCGGCCTTCTCCCAGTCGGCCTTCGTCGACTTGGCGGGATCGATGCCGAGCTTGAGCAGGGCAACGCTGCCGAGCTCGGTGATGTCGCTCATCATGCCGACGTGGCCGGCGAAGGCCGGGTCCCAGAGGTCGTCGATCGAGGTGATCTCGCGCTTGGTGAGCTTCGGGTTGTAGGCGATGCCGGTGAAGCCCGACTGCCAGGCCAGCGTGTACCTGTTGCCCTTGTCGTAGTCGGGGCTGACGACGCTGGGGCTCGCATACTTCTTGAAGTTCGGCAGCTTCTCCTTCCACAGCGGCACCAGCCAGTCCTGCATCACGAGTTCCGTCAGCTGCCAGGTGTTGGTCATCACCATCAGGTCGTAGCCGATCGACTGGCCAGCCTTCAGGACCGGGGCGATCTTGGCGTAGAAGGGCGCGTTGCCCTGGATGACTTCGAGATACTTGACCTTGATCCCGCTCGCCTTGGTGAAGTCGTCGAGCGAGGGGTTCTTCGCGCCCTTGTCGGCGACGTCGATGTAGTAGGGCCAGTTCGCGAAGACCAGCTCGTCGGTCGGCTTCTGCTGCTTCCACCAGGCCTCCCAGTCGCGCTCCGCGGCCCGGGCGGTGCGGGCGGCGAGCGGGCCGAGCGCCGCCATGCCCAGGCCCAGGGCCCCCGCCTGCAGCAGGCCTCGGCGCGAGACGCGCGCTTCGGTCAGGCCGCGCAGCAGCGCCGGGTCGATTGTCCTGCCAGAATTCGATCGCTTGCTCATGCGGAGCTCTCCTCTGCTGCTCGCGGTGCCGATGGCTCGACGACGAAGGTGTGCTCCGGGTGCCAGCAGAGCCGGACCCGGTCGCCTCGGGCGGGATGGGGCCCCGTGCCGAGATTCTGCGCGTAGGCGCTGAAGCTGCGGCCGTCCGGCCCTTCCATCGTGTACTGGTGGCTGACGCCGATGTAGGCGGTCATGGCGACGACCGCCTCGAGGCTGTTCCTGCCCTCCGGGACGGGCTGCCCGGCGGGCAGCACCTGGATCTTCTCGGGCCGCACCCCGACCTTGACGCGCGGCCCGCGGTCGCCGAGGCGCCCCCTCGCCACCTGGACGACGAGGCCGTCGTCGAGGCGCACCCTGGCCAGCGCGCCGCCGCGCTCGACCACCTCTCCCGCCATCAGGTTCGAGGCGCCCAGGAAGCCGGCCACGAACTCGGTCGCCGGGCTGTCGTAGACGACGTCGGGCGGCCCGACCTGCTCGATGCGCCCGCCGGCCATCACCGCCAGCCGGTCGGACATCACCATCGCCTCCTCTTGGTCGTGGGTCACGTAGAGGAAGGTGATGCCGACCTCGGACTGGATGCGCTTGAGCTCGAGCTGCATCTGCTTGCGCAGCTTGAGGTCGAGCGCGCCCAGCGGCTCGTCGAGCAGCAGCAGCTTCGGCCTGTTGACCAGCGCGCGGGCCAGGGCGACGCGCTGCTGCTGGCCGCCGGACAGCTGCGCCGGCCTGCGGTCGTGGAATCCGGTCAGGTCGACCAGTGCGAGCATGTCGCGGACGCGCCGCTCGATCGCCTTCCTGTCGACGTGCTTCCGCTTCAGCCCGAAGGCGACGTTCTCGTAGACGTCGAGATGCGGAAACAGGGCGTAGGACTGGAACACTGTGTTGACGTCACGCCGGTAGGGCGGCTGGCGGCTGACGTCGACGCCGTTGAGGTAGATGGCGCCGTAGGTCGGCTCGGCGAAGCCGCCGATCATCGAAAGCGTCGTCGACTTGCCGCAGCCCGAGGGGCCCAGAAGGCTGAAGAACTCGCCGCGCTCGATGGTCAGCGAGATGTCGTCGACCGCGACGAGGTGACCATAGGCCTTGGTGACGCCGTCCAGGCGAACGTCGAGATGCTCGCGAGAGCCGGCGCGGTCGGGCCGGGCCCCGCGCGCCATCGGGTCCGCGGCGGGCGGCATATCGGGCGGCATGTCGAGCTGGGCGGCCATCTAGCTGCCTTTGCCCCTCCCGGCGCCGCCGTCCGCGCCGGTTCGTGACAGCTGCCCGCGGTCGCGTCCTCTCATCCGTCCCATCCGTTCTTGCCGGCTCCGTCCGCTCGCACGGGTGGCGCCCAGACAGTCGAAGATTTCATAACCAACCGGCCAGTCATTCGCCTGGCGCGTCAAATTGTCGCAGAGATAGACCCCCACCGTTTTGAATCGTACTGGCGTGCGATTTGCCAAACGTCACCATCGAATACCCAGACGCATGGCGTCGAGTGATGTCAGAGCCTCCCGCTGACGCCATCTTTATTGTTGTTGGCACCGATGTGATCACGTCGTTTGCTTGATTGTCAATTCCTCGCCGGACGAACCTTCCGCGGCGGAGTGGCACCTCGCTCACGCCGCCGGCCCCGGGTCGGATCGGCATCCTCCCCGGGCCGATTCCCCGGGCCGATTCCCCGGGCCGATTCCCCGGGCCTCCTCTTCCGGCCGGCCGCCGGGCCGCCCGAGCCCGCTTGCGGTCGGCGCGGCCGCGTGCCATCCAGCCGCCCCATGACGAGACAGGTCGCGATCGTCGGCGGTGGGCCGGCCGGGCTCATGGCGGCGGAGGTGCTGTCGCTGACGGGCCTCGGCGTGACGCTCTGCGACGCCATGCCGACGCTCGGCCGCAAGCTGCTGCTGGCCGGCAAGTCCGGGCTGAACCTGACCCACGCGGAGGAGCACGCCCGCCTCGCCGGGCGCTTCGGCGCCGCCGCCGGCCGCCTGCGGCCAGCGCTCGACGCCTTCACCGGCACCGACGTTCGGGACTGGGCGGCCGGGCTCGGCTGCGAGACCTTCGTCGGCTCCTCGGGCCGCGTCTTCCCGACCGCGATGAAGGCCTCGCCGCTGCTGCGCGCCTGGCTGCGCCGGCTCGAGGGTCGGGGCGTGCGGCTCCTGACCCGCCACCGCTGGATCGGCTTCGCGGCGGACGGCCTGCGCTTCGAGGCGCCCGTGGGCGAGCGCCTCCTGCGCTGCGACGCCGCCCTACTGGCGCTCGGCGGGGCGAGCTGGCCGCGGCTCGGCTCGGACGGCGCCTGGCAGCCCTGGCTGGCGGCGCGCGGCGTCGCGCTCCACGCCTTCCGGCCGGCCAACTGCGGCTTCGAGGTCGACTGGACCGAGGGCTTCCGGCAGCGCTTCGCCGGGGCGCCGGTCAAGGCGGTGACCGCCGGCAGCCCCGCCGGCACGATCGCCGGCGAGTTCGTGGTCACGGCCGGCGGCATCGAGGGCAGCCTGGTCTACGCCCATGCGGCGGCCCTGCGCGACGCCCTGGCGTGCGACGACAGGGCGCTCCTGCTGCTGGACCTCGCGCCCGGGCGGACGCGCGAGCGGCTGGCGCGCGACCTGGCGCGCCAGCCGGCCCGGGCCAGCCTGTCGAACCGCCTGCGCAAGGGCGCCGGGATGACCGGCGTCAAGGCCGCCCTGCTGCGCGAGCTCGGGCCGCCGGGCGCGCTCGCGGACCCGGAGCGCCTGGCCGCTCTGATCAAGGCGCTGCCCCTGCCGGTCTCGCGGCCGCGCCCGCTCGCCGAAGCGATCTCCTCGGCCGGCGGCATCGCCTGGGACGCGGTCGACGAGCGCTACATGCTGAAGCGCCTGCCCGGCGTCTTCGTCGCCGGCGAGATGCTGGACTGGGAGGCGCCGACCGGCGGCTACCTGCTGACCGCCTGCCTCGCCACGGGCCGCGCCGCGGCCCGCGGCCTTGCGGACTGGCTGGCGGCCTCGGAGCAGGGCGCGCCATTCTTAAGCCGCCCTTAACGGCCACAGGACGACAGTCGGCCCGAGTTCCTCCATCGGACCGAGACGATGCCGAGCCTGCGTCCCGCCCTGCCCGCCCGCCGCCTGCCGGCCGCCCTGCCGCCCCTGCTGCCGGCCCTCGCCGCCGGCGTCCTCGCCCTGCTCGCCCTGCTGCCGCCAGCCTCGGCGCTGACCCTCGGCGAGAAGGCGGCGCTGCAGGCCGCGATGCAGCAGCAGGTCGAGCGCCAGACGATCGAGGGCGTGTACCTGGCCTACGACGCCGAGGCCCAGCAGGTGCGCGGCCTCAGCCCGGTGACCGCCCATCCGAAGATCCTGGAGATGGGCGACAGCTTCATCCTCTGCTTCGACTTCCTGGACGCGACCGGCGAGCCGGTCCAGATCGACTACTGGCTGGCGCGCAAGGGCGACGGCTTCGTCGTGTTCCACGAGGCGGTCTCGCAGCGCCAGCAGGTCCAGGCGCTGATGCGGGCCGGCAAGGTCAAGCTGGCCGAGTGATGCGCCCGGGCCCGTCGCCGCGTGCCGGCCGGAAGCGGCCGGCGGCGCCGCGTCCGGTGCGGCGCCGCGACAGCCTGCTGGCCCGCTTTCTGCTGATCCTGGTGCCGCTGTTCCTGCTGCTCGCCGTGCCCGGCATCGGCCTCTTCGTGCACTACGCCCTGAAGGCCGACCGCGCGGTGCTGGCCGCGCGCCTGGGCAACCAGGCCGGCCGCGTCGCTGCGGCGCTGGCGCACCACGACCCGCACCTGCAGCCCAAGGTCGTCCAGGACCTGGTCGCCGGCCTGGCGGCCGACCGCGCGCTGGTCTGCGCCGAGCTCCGGGCCGCGGGCGCCGGGGTGGCCGACGGCGCGCTGCTGGCCGCCCAGCCGCCGCGCGTCGGCTGCCGGCACGGCAGCGGCGACGACGGCTTCGAGGTGCCGGTCGGCGACGCCGGCGCCTACCGGCTGCTGGTCCGCTTCAGCACCGCCGAGATCCGCGACGCCAACCGGCTGCAGCTCATGGTCTCGCTGTCGGTGGTCAGCCTCGCCTTCCTGCTTGCCGTCGCCGCCTCGACGATCGGCTTCCGCGCCATCGTCGGCCGGCCGCTCAGGCTGCTGCTCGAGGCGATCGAGTGGACCTCGCGCACCGGCGAGCGACGCAGCGTGCCGGCCGGCCGCCAGCACGAGCTCGGCCGGGTCATCGTCGCCTTCAACCGGCTGCAGGCCCGCGACGTCGCCCGCGAAGCGGCGCTGCGGGCGGCCAACCGGCGCCTCACCGAGTCCCAGGCCGCCCTGTCGCGGCTCAACGAGGAGCTGGAGCGGCGGGTCGGGCAGCGCACCGCGGACCTGGCGGCCCAGACCCTGCGTGCCGAGACGGCGAGCCGGGCCAAGTCGCAGTTCCTGGCGACCATGAGCCACGAGCTGCGCACGCCGCTCAGCGCGATCATCGGCTTCGCCGAGGTCCTGGCCCAGGACGAGCGCGGCCAGATCGAGCCGGCCCGGCGCGCCGACTACCTGGCCGAGATCCGCGACGGCGGCCGCCACCTGCTGGCGCTGGTCAACGACCTGCTCGACATGGCGCGGGTCGAGGGCGGCAGCTTCGAGCTGGCCGAGCAGGAGGTCGAGCTGGCCGCCGGCGTCGCGGCGGCCCTGCGCCAGGTCGAGCCGGCCGCCGCCGAGCGCGGCCTGACCCTGTCGGCCGAGCTGCCCGAGACGCCGCTGCTGCTGTCGCTCGACCCGGCGGCCTGGCGCCGGATCCTCGGCAACCTGCTGTCGAACGCCGTCAAGTTCACCGAGCCCGGCGGCCAGGTCGCCGTCGAGGCGCGGCGCGAGCCGGCGGGCGGCCTGCGCCTGACCGTCACCGACAGCGGCATCGGCATCGCGCCCGAGCACCTGGCCCAGGTGCTGCAGCCCTTCGGCCAGGTCGCCGAGCGGCCCGGGGGCGAGGGCTGGCTGGCCCGCCGGCACGAGGGCGTCGGCCTCGGCCTGCCGCTGGCCAAGGCCCTGACCGAGCTGCACGGCGGCAGCCTGGCCCTGGCCAGCACGCCGGGCTGCGGCACGACCGTGACCCTGACCCTGCCGGCGGAGCGGATACTGGCGCCGGAAGCGGAGGGCGAGGCGCTGCTGCCAGTGCCGTGAGGCGGCGCCCGGCCGCGCGCCGAAGCCCCTATCCGGAGCCGTAGAAGTCCCGGACCAGCGCCCCGATCCGCTCGACCTGCGCCTCGGCCAGGGTCGGGAAGATCGGCAGGCAGAGGCCGTCGCGGTGGCCCGCGATGGCGTTGGGAAAGCGGCTGTCCGGCTGTGCCTCCCGGCCCTCGGCGAAGCAGGGCTGGCGGTGCAGCGGCGGGAAGAAGCCGCGGATCTGCACGCCGGCCGCCTCAAGGTGCGCGCTCAGCTCGGCGGCGCGCTCGGCGATCAGCACGCAGCGGAAGGGCACGAGGCCGGCCCCCGGCGCGGCGCCGAGCACGCGGATCTGCGGCAGGCCGGCCAGCGCGTCGCGGTAGCGCGCGTGCAGGGCCGTCTTGCGGGCGAGGATCTGCGGCAGCTTCCCCAGCTGCACCAGGCCCATCGCCGCCTGCAGGTCGGTGATGCGGAAGTTGAAGCCGATCGCCGGATGGACGAAGGAGCCGCGCTCGCTGCGCCCCTGGTTGCGCAGCTGCCGCAGCCGCTCGTGCAGCGCCGGGTCGCGGCAGGCGACATAGCCGCCCTCGCCGGTCGTGATGGTCTTGTCGGCGAAGAAGGAGAAGCAGCCGAGGTCGCCGAGCGCGCCGACGTGCCGGCCCTTCCAGGTGACGCCGATGCCCTGGGCCGCGTCCTCGACGACCCGCAGGCCGTGGCGCGCGGCGAAGGCCCCGAGCGCGTCCATGTCGCAGGCCGTGCCGTAGAGATGCACCGCCATCACCGCCCGCGTCCGCCCGGTCAGGGCCGCGGCCGCCCGGCCGACGTCGAGCTGGAAGGTCTCGGGCTCGACGTCGACAAAGACCGGCCGGGCGCCGGCCAGCACGACGGCCGTCGCCGAGCCGACGAAGGTGGTGTCGGGCACCAGCACCTCGTCGCCCGGGCCGATGTCGAGCGCCATCAGCGCCAGGGCCAGCGCCAGCGTGCCGTTGGGCGCGAAGACGCCGAAGGGCGCGCCGATCAGGCGGTCGAGCGCCTCGGAGAAGGCGGCCGAGGCCGGCCCCTCGGTGATCCAGCCGTCGGCGACGACCTGGGCCACGGCCGCGCTCTCGTCTTCGCCCAGCCAGGGGCTGACCTGGGGTATGCGCTGCAAGGATCCCGCTCTCGCCGGTCGTGGGCCAGCCTTTCCCGCTAGTCCCGGAATCCGGCGAAAGCATGAAGGGCCGGTCCCGGCGCGGCCAGCCGCGCGTGGAACGAAGGCCGGTCCCGCGCAGCTCTCCCGTCGCGGCAGCCCGCCGGCTCAGCCGACCTTCAGGTAGGCGAAGCCCTTCGACTGCAGGGCCGCGACGGCGGCGACGCCCGAGGGCACGAAGGCGATGAACTCGGCGTCGCGGGCCCGCGACGGGTCCAGCTTGTTGCGCCGGAAGGTCGTCTCGCAGAGCCGCACCGTGAAGCCGTACTTCGACAGCGCCTCGACCCGCTCGAACAGCCCGGGCGGCAGGCTCTCGCCGGCCCAGGGCGTGCCCTCCAGGTCGGCCAGGAAGAACTTCACCCCGCCGGCGTGGGCGACCAGCGTGATCTCGATCGCGAAGGGGTCGGCGCCGTAGGCGGCATAGTGGTTGTTGATGTTGTTGAGCGTCTGGGCGAAGCGCTTCGGGTCGCCGTAGTCGCAGTGGTAGAGGCAGGCGACCTCGGCCTGCTTGGCGAGCTGGTCGAGGCCGAGGTGGCGCGGCGCCGCCCCCGAGCCGGCGACCGCCGGGCCGGCCGCCAGCGCGAGGCCGCCGGCCGCCGCGCCGACCATCAGGTCGCGCCGATTGAGGCTCCCGGGCTTCCGCTCGGTCATGGCACTCCTCCTGAAGCTGTCGTCCGGCTGCCCCGGATCGTTCATCCGCCCGGAAAGGCTAATATTCGATTTTTCGAATGTAAAGGATTGCGCGCGTCGCGGGTGGCCTACTTCAGCCCCTTGATCGCCGCGCGGGCCAGGGCCTCGGCCTGGTCGATGGCGGCGGGGCTGGGCGCGAGGTTGCGGTCGAGCACCAGCTTGTCGCCCGCGGCGAAGACGTGGAGCTGCAGGTTGTCGTCGGTAGTCACCAGGAAGGCCGCGTCGCCGAGGTCGGGCAGGTCGACGATCGTCGGCTTCGGCAGCGGCACGCCCGGCGGGGCGCTGTCCTCCAGCACGCTCTTCTTCTGGGCGTCGACCGTGGCGGCCAGGTCGTCGGCCCGGAGCGGCGCCGCGATCAGCAGGAAGCCGCCGTGCAGGCCGCCGCCCTGGTAGCTGCACAGGCTGGCGTCGTTGCCGGCGGCGGCGCTGTCGACCGGCTTCGGGGTCACCGGATGGCCGAGGATCTTCGCCGCCGCGGCCGGATCGACCAGGCTGCAGGCGTCGAGCGCCGCCGCGGCGGCCGGCGCCCCGGGCAGCACGGCGGGCAGCACGGCGAGCAGCAGGCTGGCGCCGAGCGCGGCGGCGGCAAGCGGCGAGCGGAGCGGAACGGGCTGCGGGATCTTCGCGGTCATGGCATGCCTCCATGGCGTCAGGGCCGCTGGAGACCCAGCGGCGGGAGCGTGCCGGCCCGGTTGATGGCCGGAAGGCTACGCCCGCACGGCGGGGCGGACAAGGCCTCCGGCCGGCGGGGGGTGACGGGCGGGCGGGGCGGCTGGCCAGGGACCCCGAGGGCTGGCTAAGCTGCGCCCGCGCCGGCCGAGTCGCGGCCGCGAGGACCAAGTGGAAGGGCGAGGATGGCGGAGAAGGTCTATCGGGTGGCGATCGTCGGACTCGGCGTGATCGGGCGGCGCATGCTGGCCAACATGCCGGGCCAGGGCCGGCTCGAGGTCGTCGGCGGCTGGGATCTCAGCGCCGAGGCCCGGGCCAAGGCGGCCGAGGACTTTCCCTGGCTGCGCATTGCCGAGAGCGCCGAGGCGCTAATCGCCACCCCCGGGACCGACCTCGTCTACATCGGCGTGCCGCCGAAGGCGCACGGCCTCTATGCGCGCGCCGCGGTCGCCGCCGGCAAGGCGGTGTTCTGCGAGAAGCCGCTCGGCGTCGAGCTCGCCGACAGCCGGGACCTCACCGAGCTGGTCGAGGCGAGCGGCCTGCCCCAGGCGGTCAACCTGGCACTGGCCGCGGCGCGCGGCGTCACGGCGATGCGCGCGGCGCTGGCCGACGGCAGCCTGGGCGACCTCGCCGGCTGCGACATCCGCCTGCACTTCGGCCGCTGGCCGCGCGGCTGGCAGCACAGCGCGACCTGGCTCGCCGGGCGCGCCGAGGGCGGCTTCACCCGCGAGGTCGCGACCCACTTCCTCTATCTGGTCGACAGCCTGCTCGGCCCGGCCCGCCTGGTCTCGGCCTCGGCGGCCTATCCGGCCGATCCCGAGGCCGCCGAGACCCACGTGCTGGCGCAGCTCGAGGCCGGCGGGGTGCCGGTGACCCTGGCCGGCTCGGTCGGCGGCGCCGGGCCTGACCTCGTCGAGTTCACCCTCTGGGGCAGCCGCCGCTCGCTGCGCCTGACCGACTTCTACAAGCTGTGGCGCAGCGACGGCGAGGACTGGGGCTACGCCCTGGAGGGCATCGAGAACCCGGCGCTCGATTCCTACCGCCTGCAGCTCGACGAGCTGGTCCGGCGCCTCGACGGCGAGGCGAACGTCATGCCCGACTTCCGCTGCGCGCTCCGGGTCCAGGAGCTGGTCGAGAAGATCCTGGCGACGGGATAGGGGAAGGCAGGCCGCCTCTCGGGTCTTCCCTCTCCGCCCCTTTGGGGGGGAGAGGGTCAGGGAGAGGTGGGGAGACGTCCTGGCCAAACGGCCGGCAGCCGCCCGGCGGCACCATGGCCCCACCTCTCCCCGGCCCTCTCCCCCCCCTGAAGGGGCGGAGAGGGAGCGACAAGGGGGCGGAGAGGGAGCAGCTCCCTACGCCTTCGGCTTCCTCATCCCCGACAGCGCCTCCATCAGGCCGGTCGGCAGCGGCAGCACGATGGTGTTGGTGCGGTCACTGGCGATGTCGTGCAGGGCGCCGAGGTAGCGCAGCTGCATCGAGGCCGGGGCGCCGCCCATGATCTCGGCGGCCTCGACCAGCTTCTGGGCGGCCTGCTGCTCGCCCTCGGCATTGATGATCTTGGCGCGGCGCACGCGCTCGGCCTCGGCCTGCTTGGCGATGGCGCGGATCATCGATTCCGAGATGTCGACCTGCTTGATCTCGACGTTGGTCACCTTGATGCCCCAGGCGTCGGTCTGGGAGTCGAGGATCTCCTGGATGTCCCGGTTCAGCTTGTCGCGCTCGCCGAGCATCTCGTCGAGGCTGTGCTTGCCGAGCACCGAGCGCAGGGTGGTCTGGGCCAGCTGGCTGGTCGCCTGCATGAAGTTGGCGACCTGGATCACCGACTTGTCGGGGTCGACGACGCGGAAGTAGAGCACCGCGTTGACCTTGACCGAGACGTTGTCGCGCGAGATCACGTCCTGGCTCGGCACGTCGAGCACGATGACCCTGAGGTCGACCCGGACCATCTGCTGGATGTAGGGCAGCATCAGGATCAGGCCCGGCCCGCGCACCCCGGTGAAGCGGCCGAGGGTGAACATGACGCCGCGCTCGTACTCGCGGAACACGCGGATCGCCGAGGCCAGCAGGGCCAGCGCGAAGAACGCGATGACCAGATAGGCGATCATGGCTACAGGCATGGTCTCTCTCCCTTCCCGTGCGGCCCGCGCGCGGGCGCCTCGTTCATTCCGGCTCGACCCGGAGGGTCAGCCCGTCGCGTCCGACGACCCGCACGCCCTGGCCCGCGGCGAGCGGCGCGTCGGCGCGGGCCCGCCAGAGCTCGCCCAGGACCTGGACCTCGCCGGCGCCGTCCGACCAGTCCAGGACCTCGGCCCGGGCACCGACCAGGGCGGCCTCGCCGCCGCTGAGCGGCCGGCGGCGCGCCCGTACCAGCAGCGCCAGGACCAGCAGGAACAGGCCGGCGCTGGCCGCCGCGGCGCCGATCACCACGGGCAGCGCGAGCTGGTAGCCGGGCGTGTCGAAGGTCATCAGCGAGCCGAGCACGAAGGCGACCAGGCCGCCGATGCCGAGCGCGCCGAACGAGGGCACGAAGGCCTCGGCGACCATCAGGGCGAGGCCGAGCACGGTCAGGCCGAGGCCGGCGAGGTCGATCGGGATGATCGAGAGGGCCAGCAGGCCGAGCAGCAGGCTGATGCTGCCGATGACCCCGGGCGCGAAGATGCCGGGATGGGCGAACTCCAGCACCAGGCCGTAGGCGCCGACCAGCAGCAGCAGATAGGCGACGGTCGGATCGGTCAGCACCGACAGCAGCCGGGTGCGCCAGCCGGGCGCCACCGGCACGACCGCGGCACCGGCGAGCTGCAGGGTCCGCGTCTCGCCGGCGACCTCGACCTGGCGGCCGTCGAGCTGGCGGAGCAGCTGCGGCACGCTCGGCGCGACCAGGTTCACGACGTTCTGCTTCAGGGCCTCGTCGTAGGGCAGACTCGCGGCCTCGCGGATCGCGCGCTCGGCCCAGTCGGCGTTGCGGCCGTTGAGCCTGGCGAGGCCGCGGATATAGGCGACGGCGTCGTTGGTGACCTTGGTCATCTCGGCGTCGGCCGGACGGCCCGGCTTCTGCCCGGCCTGGGCGGGCTGGCCGTCCTCGGTCCCCGCGTCGCCGCGCCCGGGCGCGGCGGAGCCGCCGCCGCCCATCAGGTTGACCGGCGTCGCCGCACCCAGGTTGGTGCCGGGCGCCATGGCGGCGATCGGGCAGGCGTAGAGGATGAAGGTGCCGGCGCTGGCGGCGCGCGCGCCGCTCGGCGCGACGTAGCCGACGACCGGCACCGGCGAAGCCAGGATGGCGCGGACGATCTCGCGCATCGAGCTGTCGAGCCCGCCCGGCGTGTCGAGGCGCAGCACGACCACGGCAGCGCCCGCCTCGGCCGCCTCCTCGAGGCCGCGCACGACGTAGTCGGCGGTGACCGGCCCGACCGCGCCGTTCAGGTCCAGCAGGTAGGCCTGCGGTGGCGCAGCCCCCGCGGCGGGGGCCAGGAACAGCCAGAGCAGCAGGGCCAGCCCCGCCGCCCAGGCGGGCCTGCCACCGGGCGCGCGGCGAGGCCAGGCGGTCCCGCCGGGAAGAGAGGCTCCGCGATCTCGCATGTCTGGGCCTTCGGTGGCTCGGCGCGACACCCCCTGAATGTAGAGCCGCGGGACGGCGAATCCTATGGCCGGCGCTCGATCGAGCGCGCCGTGCCCGTTTCGGAGGGCGCCGCGGCTTCCTATCTGAAGACGGGAGGGCGCGTGCCCGCACCCGCCAAGACGGCCGGAGGTCGACGATGAGGAAATGCCTGCCGCTGCTCGCCCTGCTGCTGCTGCTCTCGGCCTGCGCGAGCGAGGCCAAGTACCAGAGCATGCTGGACGGCTGGGTCGGCGCCAGCGAGCACGACCTGATCCAGGCCTGGGGGCCGCCGGACAGCTCCTACCAGAACGACGAGGCCAAGTACCTGACCTGGAAGCGGCAGTACCAGAACTACATGCCCGGCACGCCGCCCAGCTACGTCACGCACTCGGTCGGCAACCAGGTCTACACGACGCCGATCGGCGGCTCGCCCGGCTACCTCTTCAGCAGCAGCTGCAAGACGACCTTCACCGTCATCGACGACAGGGTCACCGGCTGGCGGGTCGAGGGCAACGCCTGCCGGATGTGAACGGGCATCGTCAGGCCGCGGCGCCCGCGCACCAGCGCCGCCAGCGCTCCCGATAGGCGGCCTCCAGGGCGGCGACCAGGGGCCGGGCCTCGACGATCGGCGAGCGGCGCAGGCGATCGCGCAGGCCCTCCCGGAGCCGCGCCAGGCGCCCGGGCCCGGCGAGCAGGGCAGCGGCGCGGGTGCCAAAGCCGTCGGGATCCGCGACGACGAATTCCTCCAGCCCGACGCAATGCAGCAGGCTGGCCGAGGCACGGCCGCCCGGCCGGGCGCCGAGCGGGGTCAGGGTCGGCACGCCCATCCAGAGCGCCTCCGCGGTGGTCGCGCTGCCCGACTGCGGCGTGGTGTCGAGCAGCAGGTCGGCCTCGGCGATCGCCGCCAGATGCTCGGCCCGGCCGCTGGCGCCGCGCAGCTCGAGGCGCCCCGGGGCGACGCCGCGACCGGCCAGGGCGGCGGTCAGCCGCTCACGCTCGCCGGGCGAGTCGAGCTCGCCGGCCTTGACCAGGAAGCGTGCCGCCGGCACCGCGGCGAGCGCCGCCGCCCAGAGGTCGAGGGTGCGGCCGCAGACCTTCGACAGGCGGTTGAACGAGCCGAAGGTCGGCTGGCCCCGCGCCAGCAGCGGCAGCGGCGTCACCGGGGGCGCCCCCTCCGGCGGCTCGATCGCGAAGGGTGCGGGCAGCTCGATGACCTCCTCGACCGCGCCGTCCAGGCGCAGCCCCTCGGCCTGGACGGGACCGGCGAAGAAGCCGTCGACGGTCCGCAGGCCCGTGCTGCCGGCGCCGTAGCCGAAGCCCGAGAACTGCAGCGGCGCCGGCTTGATCGCCAGCAGCTCGAGCCGGCCGCCCAGCGAGTGCCCGGCGAGATCGACCAGGATGTCGATGCCGTCGGCGCGGATCTGCTGCGCCAGGCGCTCGTCGCTCCAGCCGGCGACGGCGCGGAAGCCCTCGGCGGCGACGGCGAAGCGCTCGGTCACCTCGTCGGCCCGCGGGTCGTTGAAGTAGCCGTGGACCTCGACCGCGTCGCGGTCGTGGCGCAGGAACAGCGGCAGCGCGACCGTGCCCGCGGCATGGCGCCGGAAGTCCGGCGACAGGTAGCCGACGCGCAGCCGCCGCTCCGGGTCCGGCGGGTTGGCGTGGGGCCGGCGCAGGGCGACGTGGCGTTCGATCAGCCGCTCGCCCCAGTCGAGCCGCGCCGCCCGCTGCGCCTCGGCCGTCGTGTCCGGGTCCAGGTCCATCGCGAAGACCAGGTTGCAGCGTGCGTCGCGGTAGTCGGGGGCCAGGACGATGGCCCGGCGGTAGGCCTCGATCGCCTCGCCGTGGCGGCCGACGCGGGCCAGCGCCACGCCCAGGTTGTTGTGCGCCGGCGCGAAGCCGGGCCTGAGCTCGACGGCACGGCGCAGCGCCCGGCAGGCGGCCTCGTAGTCGCCGAGGCTGCCGTACATGGCGCCGAGGTTGCTGTGCGCCTCGCCGTCCTCGGGCGCCCGCTCGATCAGTGCCGCGTAGACCCGCCGCGCCTCGGCGAAGCGGCGGCGCTGGGCCAGGGCATGGCCGAGATGGCGGTAGGCCTCCAGCAGGCCGGGATCCCGGCCGAGCGCCCGCACGAACAGGGCGATCGCCGGCTCCCAGGCGCCCTTGCGCGCGCCGATCTCGCCGAGCCGCATCAGCGCGCGGGCCCGGGTCGGATCCTCGGCGAGCAGGGCCCGGCAGGCCGCCTCGGCCTCGCCGAGCCGCCCCGCCGCCATCAGCGCCTCGACCCGCGCAAGATCGTCGGGCGCGGCGGTGGCAAGCGGCTGGGAGGTCGGCATGGCGGGCTCATGTCGGGACCGGAAGGCCCCGACCTTGCCGCCGCCGTGGTTAGCGCCGCGTTAAGCCTGCCGGCGTCGGGCCCGCCTGCCCTCTCCCGCGGCGGCGCGGCACGCACTACACTCTGCCGCGCGACTTCAGGGGCCGAGTCGGGGGAGACAGGGTGCGCCGGAAGATCCACGACCTGCTGGTCCACGACAGCCAGCCGCTCGGCCATGCCCTGACCAAGGGCGTGATCCTGCTGGCGGTCGCCGCGGCGGTCGGCGGCGCCATGGTCGCCAGCCTGCCGGAGACCGGGCCGCTGCTGGCGCTGCTCGACCGCCGGGTCGTCGAGGCGGCCTTCGCGCTCTTCGTCGTCGAGCTGCTGGTCCGTTTCTGGGTCGCGCCCGAGGCGGCAGCCGACAATCCGGCGGTGCGGCCCTGGCAGGCGCGCCTCGCCTATCTCGGCTCGCTCGGCGGCCTGATCGACCTGCTGGTCGCGCTGCCGGCCGTGGCCTCGCTGGTGCTGCCGGTCGCGGACGGCTGGTTCGAGATGGCGGCGGCGCTCTCGCTGCTCAAGCTGGCGCGCTACCTGCCGGCGCTCTCCCTGCTCGGCGCGGTGATCCGGCGCGAGGCGCGGCCGCTGTTCGCCGCCCTGCTGCTGCTCGGCGTGCTGCTGGTGATCGCCGCGACCGGGATGTACCTGCTGGAGCGCGGCGCGCAGCCGACGGTGTTCAGCTCGATCCCCCAGAGCCTCTGGTGGGCGATCGTCACCATGGCGACGGTCGGCTACGGCGACATGACGCCGGTCACCGCCCTCGGTCGCCTGGTCGGCGGCTTCACCATGCTGCTCGGCATCGCGATGTTCGCGGTGCCGGCCGGCATCCTGGCGACCGGCTTCGCCGAGGAGCTGAAGAAGCGCGACTTCGTGGTGACCTGGCACACCGTCGCGCGGGTGCCGCTGTTCGCCGGCCTCGACGCCGGGCGCATCGCCGCCGTCGCGCGCCTCCTCAAGCCGCGGGTCGTGCCGGCCAACCAGGTGATCGTGCGCAAGGGCGACCCGGCCGACGCGATGTTCTTCCTGATGGAGGGCGAGGTCGAGGTCGAGGTCGAGCCGCAGCCGGTGCGGCTCAAGGCCGGCGACTTCTTCGGCGAGATCGCGCTGCTGCGCGACCTGCACCGGACGGCGACCGTGACCGCGCTCCGCGACTGCCGCCTGCTCGCCCTCGAGGTGCCCGACTTCCGCGAGCTGACCCGCCAGATGCCCGACCTCAGGCGCGCCGTCGAGGCGGTCGCCGCGCAGCGCCAGCCGGGTGGCGCCGTGCCGGAGGGCGACGCCCCGCATTAGCCCGGGTAACCGATCGCGACGGCGATCTGAATTGTCCGGGGCGCCGGAGGCGGCCGATACTCGCGGCAGCGGAGGAGCGGCCTTGGACAGCAGAATCGACGCCTTGGACAGCGGCCGGAGCGGGATCGTCGCGCGGATCCGTGGCGAACTCGCTCGGCGCGCGGCCGCGCCGTCCGGGCAGGCGACCGCGATGATCGGCGACTACTACACCGCCCCGGAGTTCCTCGAGCTGGAGCGGACCGAGCTGTTTCCCAGGGACTGGGTCTGCCTCGGCCACGAGGGCGAGCTGCCCGGCCCCGGCGACTACCTGACGACCGAGCTCTGCGGCGAGCCTCTGCTGGTGGCGCGGAGCGCCGCAGGCGGGCTGAAGGTCTTCTCGAACGTCTGCCGGCATCGCGGCAACCTGGTCGCCGAGGGCAGCGGAACGGCGAAGTTCCTGTCCTGCGGCTATCACGGCTGGACCTACGCGACCGAGGACGGCGCCCTGGTCGGCGCGCCGCTGATGAAGGGCCGGCCGGGCTACGACCCCGCCTGCCTCGGCCTGCCGACCTTCCGCAGCGAGCTCTGGAACGGCTTCCTCTTCGTCAACCTGGACGGCCGCGCCGAGCCGCTGGCGCCGCGCCTGGCCGGGATGGACGCCCTGGTCGCGAACTACCGGATGACCGAGCGGCATCACCTGTTCAGCCGGGAGGAGCGCTGGGCGACCAACTGGAAGTGCCTGGCCGAGAACTTCCTGGAGGGCTACCACCTCAGCGTCACCCACCGCACGACGCTGCACCCGATCACGCCAACCCGGCTGTGCGAGAAGATCCCGGGGAGCGAGGCCTTCACCGGCTACAAGTCCCACTACGATCCGGCCTGGCCCGAGCGCGGCCCCTTCCCGCCCTCGCTCAGCGAGGCGGAGCGGCGCTACAGCCTGCTGCTCTGCGTCTTCCCCTCCTTCGTGCTGTCGGTGGCGCCGCACTTCACGCTCTACCTCTGCCTGCGCCCCACCGCGGTCGGCGAGGTCGCGCTGCGCTGGGGCCTCGTCGGCGTGCCGGACGACCCGGAAGCCCCGGTCGTGCGCGACTACCTGGCGCTCTGCGAGGCCTTCAACGCCGAGGACCGGGCCAAGCTGGAGACGCTCTACCGGGGCCTCGGCAGCCGGACCTACCGGCCCGGCCCCCTGGCCGCCGACGACTACGAGGGCACGGTGCTGGACTGCTACCGCTACATGGCCGCCCGGCTCGGCCGCGCAGCCGGCTAGAAGCAGATCCCAGGGGGCAACTCAGCGCTCAGGCGAACCACCAGCGCTCGGCGGCGCGGGCGCCGTCGAGATCCCAGTCGGAGCCGCGCTCGCCCATGCCGACCTTGGCCGAGGCGCCGTCGACGAAGTTCGCGAAGACCGGGGCGACCAAGCCGCCGCGGTCGTGCACGATGCTCTGCAGCTCGCCGTAGATCTCGCGCCGCTTCTGCGCGTCGAGCTCCTGGCGCCCGAGGCGCAGCAGCTCGTCGAGCCGGTCGTCGGACATGTGCGTCTCGTTCCAGCCGGTCTTCAGCGCCTCCTTCGAGTAGGCCGTGGTGAACATGATGTTCTCCGAGGGGCGGCCGCTCCAGCGCGTCGCGAAGAAGGGCTTCACAGCCCAGACGTTGCTCCAGTAGCCGTCCTGCGGCTCCCGGACCAGCTGCAGGGCGATGCCGGCCTTCTTGGCGTGCTCCAGGTAGAGCTGGGCGGTGTCGACGGCGCCGGCGAAGGGCGTGTCGGAGACGTGGACCGCGATCGGGCCGCCGTCGTAGCCCGACTTCTTGAAGTGGAAGCGCGCCTTGTCGGGGTCGTAGGAGCGCTTCTCGGTCGAGGGATCGAACAGGGGATAGGCGCCGTTGATCGGCTGGTCGTTGCCCAGGGCGCCGTAGCCCAGCACGACCGTCTTCAGGATCGCCTCGCGGTCGATCGCGTACTTGAGGGCCAGGCGCATGTCCAGGGAGTCGAAGGGCGGCGTGTCCATGCGCATGGCGAAGCCGTAGTGCGACTTGCTGGGCGTCGACAGCACCTGCACCGAGCCCTGGCTGGCGAGCCGGCCGGCGAGCTTCAGGTCGACCGAGTTGATCGCGTCGACGTCGCCGGTGGTCAGCGCCGTGATCCGCGCGTTGGCGTCGCTCATGCCGATCATCTCGACGCTGTCGAAATGGGCACGCCCCTCCTTCCAGTAGTTCGGGTTGCGCTTCACCAGCGAGCGCTGGCCCGGCTCGAAGTTCTCCAGGATGTAGCCGCCGGTGCCGATGCCCTTGGAGAAGTCCTTCTCGCCGTCCGGCACCATGTTGAGGTCGTTCGAGCCGAGCACCGGCGGGAAGTCGACGTTGGGTTCGGACAGCTCGACCCTGAGCTCGTACCTGCCGACCGCCTTGAGCTCGCTGATCGAGGCGAGCAGCGGCTTGGACGAGGAGGTCGTGTCCGGCGCCCGGTGCAGGTTCAGCGAGTAGACGGCGTCGGCGGCGGTGAAGGGCCGGCCGTCGTGGAACTCGACGCCCTGGCGCAGCTTGATCGTCCAGGTCCTGGCGTCGGTGGAGGGCTCCCAGGACAGCGCCAGCTCCGGCACCAGCACGCCGCCGGGCCCGACCTCGATCAGGTTGTTGCGCAGCTGCCACCAGAGATTCATCTGCATCTTGGTGTCGTAGAGCGTCGGGTCCAGCGAATCGCTGGTCGAGAAGTCGGCGATGCCGATCCGGAAGTGGCCGCCCTGCTTCGGCGTCGCGGCGCGGAGGCGCGACGGCAGGGCCGCGCCCAGCCCCAGGGCCGCGCCGGCGACCAGGACCTGCCGGCGGTTCATCTCGAATTTCCGGTTCATCTGCCTCTCCCCCTGATGCTGCCGGCCGGCGCCGCGACCTTCACAGCCCGAAGCAGGCAGCTTCGCGCGCCAGCCGGCTCGGGGAAAATGCAGAAACGTCGCGCGTCTGCTAAGGACGGCTAAAGAGTTCCGCCTCGCGCGCGCCGCTCAGGCCTCGGCCTTCTTCGCGCCGTAGCCGAAGGAGCGCTGGATCCGGCCCATGATGTGATCGCCGGCGGTGGTCGGCTCGAACAGCGGCGCCTCGTCTGTCCAGAGCTCGGCCGGGTCGATGAGCGCCGTGTAGTCCGGGTCGAAGAAGGTGGCGATCGACAGGCGCTCGTGGCCGCTGCGGTTGATCACGCGATGCTTGGTCGAGACGAAATGCCGGTTGCTCCAGCGCTCCAGCAGGTCGCCGACGTTGATCACCAGCGCGCCCTCCAGCGGCGGCCCGGCGACCCAGTCGCCGGTCAGGTTCTGGACCTCGAGGCCGCCGCTCGAGTCCTGGTAGAGCAGCGTGATGCAGCCGAAGTCGGAATGCGGCGCGACGCCGAAGCGATCCGGGCCCTCCGCCGCGGTCAGCCGGGGGTAGTAGACGACCTGGGTCCGCTGCAGAGGCTTGGCGTAGCGCGAGTCGAAGAAGTCGCCGGGCCGGCCGAGGCTGACCGCGACGCCGCGCAGCAGGACCCGGCCGACCTCGCCGATCGCATCGTAGTAGCGCGACATCGCCGGGCGGAAGGCCGCCGGCCGCTCCGGCCAGAGGTTGGAGCCGCGCAGGGGCTGGCCCGCCAGCACGTCGGGATCGTCGGCCGGCAGCTCGAGCCCGACCTGGAAGAACTCCTTGAAGTCCGGCAGCTCGGCGCCGTCCATCAGGGCCTTGCCGAGCGCGTTGTAGCCGCGGTGGCTGGCCCCTGCGGCGACCTTCCGCTTCTCCTCCAGCGGCAGGTGGAAGAACTCCCGGGAGCTCTCCATCGCCGCCTCGATGACCGCCGGCTCGATGCCGTGGTTGACGATGTAGAAGAAGCCGACGTCGGTGCAGGCCGCGCGGATCTGCTCGGCGACTTGGCCGATGGCCGCCTCGCTGCCCCGGGCGAGCCCTTCGATGTCGATGACGGGGATGCTGGTGAAGGGCGACATCCTGGACCTCGTCGTTGCGGCTGCGTCTCGGGTCGGGGCCCGACGTCGCGACCTTACGGGTGCCGCCCCGACGGGAAAACGCAGACCTCGACAGCCTCACTTTAGGCCGCCTAATGTTTTTCCGGACCGCCGAGGAGCCATCCGATGCGCCTGCCGCCCTTGCGGACCCTGCTGTTCTTCGAAGCGGTCGGACGGCACGAGAGCCTGGCCCGGGCCGCCACGGAGCTCGGCGTGTCGCCCGGCGCGGTCAGCCAGCAACTGCGCAGCCTGCAGGAAGAGCTCAAGGTCAGGCTGGTCGAGAAGGCCGGGCGCGGCATCCGCCTGACGCCGGTCGGGCGGGACTACTTCGCCGCGCTGAACCGCGGCTTCGGCGCCTTCCAGGAGGCCCAGCGCATCGTCCAGTCGCACCGCGCCTCCGCCGACCTCACGGTCAGCGCGGTCCCCTCGATCGTCAGCAACTGGCTGGTCGAGCGGCTGCACCGCTGGCAGATGAGCGACCCCGACGCCAAGATCCGCATCGAAAGCGCCCACGACGAGCCCGACATCGTCGCCTCGAACATCGACTTCCGCATCACCTACGGCGAGCAGAGCCAGGTGCACGCCGCCCGGCGCGAGATGTTCCGCGACAGGGTCCGGCCGGTCTGCAGCCCGAAGCTCGTCGATCCGCAGGAGCGGCTGGAGCCGGCCGACCTGCTGGCGCTGCCCCTGATCCACATCTTCTGGAAGCCGCAGTTCGGTGAGGCGCCGTCCTGGGAGCAGTGGTTCGAGTCGGTCGGCGCGCCCTACCGGGACGGACGCGGTCCGAGCCTGAGCTTCTCGCTCAACGCCCTGGCGATCGACGCCGCCGCCAACGGCCGCGGGGTCGTGCTGGGCCAGCAGACCCTGATCTCGAACCACCTGGTCAACGGCCGGCTGTTCGTAGCGCTCGACCGGCCGATGCCGCTCGGTGCGCCCTACTACGTCTGCTACGCCAGCCGCGCCACCGACAAGCCGGCGGCGGCCCGCTTCCTCGACTGGCTGATGGCGGAGGCGGCGCGCGACCGCGCCGCGCTCGGCCAGGCGCGCGCGTGACGCCCGCGGACGGCCCCTTCGGGGTCCGGCTAGCCGCGCAGCAGATAGTCGTCGGGCAGGCCGAGGCGGCGGCAGGCCTGGACCGCAGGGTGGCCGCGCAGCAGCACCCGGTCGGCGAGCCGGGCCGAGAGGCGCACCAGGCCGCGCTGCCAGAAGGCCAGGCCGTAGCGCGGGCCGAGTCCCAGGGTCCGGCGCATCGGCGCCGGCACCAGCTCAACGGCGGCGCGGATCAGCAGCGGCTGCAGCGGGCGCAGGCCGCGCGGCAGCACCGGCGTGCGCCCGATGATGTCGAGGAACTCGAAGACGATCGGCGAGCCCTCCAGGCCATCGGCCATGCGCCGGAACAGGATCTCGCGCTCGGCCTCGCTGCGCGGCGCACCGGTCGCGCCGAACAGCCGGGCGGCGACGGACGCCTCGGCATAGGCACGGTCGCGCGCCTCGTCGGACAGCCGCCGCACGTAGCGGTCGTAGGCCTGGATGAAGCCGTAGGAGGCGGTCGCCTGGACCCAGTCGAGCAGCTCGGGCTCGCTGGCCCGGTAGACCCGGCCCGACGGCGTCTTGCCGCGCACCCGCTCGTGCAGCCGGCGCACCCCGGCGATCATCGCCTCCGCCTTGCTGTGCGGCCCGTAGACCGTGACCATCGCGGCGAGGCCCGTGCGCTGCAGCCGGCCGAGCGGATCGGCGCGGAAGCTGCTGTGGTCCCAGACGCCGGAGCGTACCCGCGGCTCGGCGAGCTCCAGCAGCACCGCCGCGACGCCGCCGATCATCAGGGACACCGGATTGCGGAAGACCTGCCAGGACACCGACTCCGGCCGGGTCAGGGCCGGCTCGTCGACCGGCTCCGTGAAGTCGACCGGGGGCTCGCCGCCCGGCTGCAGCAGCGTGGCCACACAGCGCTCCAGGCGCTCCTGGATCGGCGGCGGCAGCACCAGCGGCGACGCGCCGCGGTGCCACGCGACGATCCGGCCTCCCGCGATCTGCTCGCTGACAACCATTCGAACCTCGTTGCTGGTTCCGCGGCCCGGCAACCCTGCCGGACCGCTACCAAGCTACAAGATGGCGGATGATTGTGGCCGGGTCGTGCCGAAGAGCGGGCAAGCTTGCCGTCAAGGTGCGCCAGCCCCTGCCGGCGGGGCCGCGGAGCGGGGGTCAGTAGACGCCGGCGCGCAGGCAGTCGTGCAGGTGCAGGAAGCCGACCGGCCGGCCGTCCTCGACGATGAACAGCGCGTTGATCTTCGGCTTGGAGGCGTTCATCACCTTGAGCGCCTCGGCGGCCAGGGCCGTCGCCTCGATGGTCTTGGGATCGGGGGTCATGACCGCCTCGACCGGCTGGGCCAGCAGGTCGCCGCTCATGTGGCGCCGCAGGTCGCCGTCGGTGACGATGCCGACCAGACGGCCCTCGGCATCGGTCACGCCGACGCAGCCGAAGCCGCCCTCCGACATGCGGATCAGCGCCTGGCCCATGGCCGAGCCGGTCGCGATCACGGGCACCGCTGCGCCGTGGTGCATGATGTCGCCGACGCGCAGCAGCACGTTGCCGAGGCGGCCGCCCGGGTGGCGGTCGCGGAAGTCGTCGCGGGTGAAGCCCTTGAGGCCGAGCAGCGCCACGGCCAGGGCGTCGCCGATCACCATGGTCAGGGTCGTCGAGGTGGTCGGCGCGAGCCCCAGGGGGCAGGCCTCGTCGACCGCGGGCAGCACCAGGGCGGCGTCGGCCTGGCGCGCCAGGGTGCTGTCGCTGCGCGAGGAGATCGCGATCAGCGGGATGCCGTAGCGCCGGGAATAGACCAGCAGGTCGGAGAGCTCGCTGGTCTCGCCCGAGTTCGAGATCGCCAGCAGGACGTTGCTCTCGGTGATCATGCCGAGGTCGCCGTGGCTGGCCTCGCCGGGATGGACGAAGAAGGACGGCGTGCCGGTCGAGGCAAAGGTCGCGGCGATCTTGCGGCCGACGTGGCCCGACTTGCCCATGCCGGTCACGATGACGTGTCCCGGCGCAGCGGCGATGATCCGCACCGCCTCGACGAAGCTGTCGCCCAGCACCGTCGACAGGGCTCCGAGACCGTCGCGCTGAGTCGCCACGACCTGGCGGGCGGTCTCCAGGATCGCGGCCGGATCGAGCCCGGGAACGGCGGAAGCGACGCCGAATCGGTCGGCGGCGAGAATCGGCTTGTTCATGACGGCAGGAGGCTACCCGAGACGGCTTCCGGTGGGAAGCGCGGCCTATAGTCGACGGCGGCGCTGCCGGCAAGCGCGACGGCGTCGCGGCCGGAACCGCCACGCACGATTGACAGCTCCCGCCCGCATCGCAAGTATCGCGGCGCTTTCCGCCCGGCCGACCTTCCCGACAGGCCCGCCCGACCGGCCGCTTCGACCGGCCCTCTCCGACTGGCCCTCTCCGACTGGCCCTTGCCATGACCGCCCCCGAGCAGCCCGACGGTCTCCAGGACCGAGATCTCCAGCGCCGCTTCCAGCGCGTCCGCGATGCCGTCCAAGCGATGTCGGCGCTGCCCGCCGGCGGCGTGGCGGCGCAGGCGACGGGCTACTGGCGGACCGCGCTCGACGACAGCCGCTACCTGCTGGATGCCGGGCCGGCGGTCGTCGAGCGGCTGCGCCGGCACTGCGGCTTCGTCACCGGCGTGCAGTCCTACGACTACCGGCCCGACGGCCCGCCCGAGCGCGCGGCCGCGATCGCCGAGAAGCTGGCGGTGCTGCGCGGACTCGACGTTTCGGACCTCTTCGTGCCGGAGGCGCGCGAACTCGGCGGCTTCGGCGTCGAGATCGACGGCGCGCTCGTCAACCTCGACACGCTGCGCTTCTACGAGAGCCTGCTGGCCATGGACCGGGGCGGCGCCCTGGTGCCGCTGCGCCGCGGCGAGCGGCGCCCGGTCGTCATGGAGATCGGTCCGGGCTGGGGCGGCCTCGCCGGCGCCCTGAAGCGGCTGTTCCCGGACAGCACCCTGGTGCTGGTCGACCTGCCGCAGCTGTTCCTGCTGTCGGCGACCTACCTGACGACGCTGTTCCCGGACGCCAAGGTCGCCTTCGCGACCGGCCCGGAGGCCCTGCCCGCCGGCAGCTGGGCCGAGCACGACTTCGTCTTCCTGCCCGCCGCCCTGGCCGGGACGCTGCGGCCCGACCACCTCGACCTCGCGATCAACACCCTGTCGTTCCAGGACATGACCGCCGAGCAGGTGAGCGGCTGGATCGCGACGCTGGCGGCGCTCGACTGCCCGCAGCTCTACAGCCTGAACCGCCGCGCGCCGGCCGATCCCGACGCCGGCGCCGGCGTCGGCGACCTGCACCCGCTGTTCGAGCAGGCCTACTGGGTCAACGAGGTCGCCCTGCTCGACGGCCCCTTCACCGACCTCGGGGCGCGCGCCTTCAAGGACAAGGCCGGCGAGCAGCTGGGCGGCGCCGCCCCGGTCGACAGCAGCAGGCCGGGGCAGAAGGCCGTCTCCGGCGGCGGCCCGCAGGACGGATCCGGCTACCGGCACGTCGTCGCCTGGAAGAAGTACCGGCGGTCATGACCTTCGCGCCGCGCGCCGCCTTCGGGATTCCGGTCTACAACCACGCCCACCAGCTGCGGCGCACCCTGGAATCGATTCTCAGCCAGTCCTTCGGCGACCTGGGCATCCTCGTCGTCGACGACTGCTCGACCGACGAGACGCCGCAGATCCTGGCCGAGTACGCCGCACTCGACCCGCGGCTCAAGGTGGTGCGCAACGAGCGGCAGCACGGCTACACGCGCAACGCCATGAAGACCTGGCGCCTGGCACGCGAGAGCTTCCCCTCGATCGAATACTTCGCCTGGGGCAGCGATCACGACCTCTGGCACCCGGACTGGCTGCGCCTGCTCGTCGCCGCGCTCGACGCGGCGCCCGAGGCCCCGATCGCCTGGAGCTGGTACCATCGCATCGGCGCCGAGGGCGAGATGATCATGTCGCGCCGCGAGATGCTCGGCCGCGGCGGCAGTGCCGACCGGACCGCCCGGGTCCGCTACGTCGGCTCCGGGGCGGCGGCCGGCAGCTGCATCTATTCCCTGATCCGCGTCCCGGCGCTGGAGCGCACCTCGGGCCTGCGCCTGGTGCTGGTGCCGGACCGCCTGCTGCTCGCCGAGCTGGCCGCGCTCGGTCCCTTCGTCGAGGTGCCCGAGTACCTCTGGCACCGCCGCTATGCCGGTCTTGCGAGCGGCGCCCGCCAGAGGCGCAGCAGCTTTCCGGGCGGTGCGCCGCTCTATACCCACCTGCCGGTCTGGGCCCAGCACCTGGCCGTGCTGGCCCAGGACTGGCTGCTGCGCGGTCTCGGCCCGCCCGAGCTGTCCTGGCCCGGGCGGCTGCGCCTGCTCGCGCTCTATACCCTGGACAACGCCTCGATCGACCGCCGGCGGCGCGACAACCGGGCGGCAATGAAACGGCGCAAGCAGGAAGCCCGAGACCGGGAACGGGCCGCCAGGAAGAAGACCAAAGCCAAGGAGCCGACCCGCGATGCAGCTTGAGAAGACCGCGCTGCCCGAGGTGCTGATGATCCGTCCCAAGGTCTTCGGCGACGACCGCGGGTTCTTCCTGGAGCGCTGGAACCGGGAAGCCTGGCGCGAGGCCGGGCTGGAGCTCGACTTCGTGCAGCTCAACCATTCCAGCTCGGTGCGCGGCACGGTCCGCGGCCTGCATTTCCAGGAGCCGCGCGCCCAGGGCAAGCTGGTCTTCGCCCTCAAGGGCACGCTGCTCGACATCGCCGTCGACGTCCGCCGCGGCTCGCCGACCTTCGGCCGCCACGTCGCCGTCGAGCTCGACGCGGCCGAGCGCAACCAGCTGTGGATTCCGCCCGGCTTCGCTCACGGCTTCGCCACGCTGAGCGACGAGACCGAGATCATCTATGCGGTGACCGGCAGCGTCTATGCGCCGGACTGCGACCGGGCAATACGCTGGGACGACCCGGCGATCGGCATCGACTGGCCGGTCCGCGAGCCGATCCTCTCGGCCAAGGACCGCGCCGCCCCCTTGCTGAAGGACGCCCCGGCGCTGCCAGGCTATCCGGCATGAGGACGCGGCGGGGCGAGCGAGCCGGTCCCCTGCGATCGCACCAGGTCAGCGGAGTCCGTCGGACGGCCAGCTGCCTGATCGAGGAAAAGTCCGGCCCGCTGCCCCGAGCTCTCGACGCCCCGAAGCGGAAGAACCGACGATCATGCGTACTCTGTCGATGACTCTGACGTGAAAGAGCATTAATTGAGTGCGGGCGGCGATGGCATGACGAGCATGCCACCCGGCCACCGACCGGCATCAAGACTGGCGAGCTTCCAAGGACACGGAAGGGACCGTGGATATCAAAGACCTGACAGAGACGGGCGACAGCCGGCACGCCCAGGAACTGGACCGACGGACCTTGGACGAGCGCCTCGAGGTGTTCGCCCCCTGGGTGGCGCAGCAGCCCGAGCTGGTCCATGAGCTCAAGCGCCTCTTCAAGAGAGGCCGCGACGCCCTGGCCAGGCGCGACCTCGACGCCCTGCACTTCCTGATCAAGAAGCAACTCGGCGCCCTCACCGACCTGACGGCGATGACGCAGCGGACCATGCTCGAGACGGTCCGGAAGGATCCCGACAATCCGAGTTCCCGGCGGCTGCTGCGCCTCGTCAGCCGCTTCTACGAGGAGATCGCCTGGCCGACGATCCCCCTGGAGTACCGCGACAACGCGCTGCAGATCTACGCCCGCTCCAAGGCGGAGTTCACCCGCTGGCGGGTCGTCGAGAAGGAGCCCTGGACGGTCGAGTGGATCGAGCGCGAGTTCGCGGCCGGCGGCGTGCTCTACGACATCGGGGCCAACGTCGGGGCCTATTCCCTGGTTGCCGGCGCCGTCTCGGGCGACAAGGGCCGGATCTTCGCCTTCGAGCCGGCTTACCGCACCTACGCTGCGCTCATCGACAACGTCGCGCTCAACCGCATGCAGGGGCGGATCACCGCCCTGCCGCTGGCCCTGTCGGACCGGGTGACGATGAGCGACATGCGCTATCGCTCGAACGAGTCGGGCGCCGGCATGCACGGCATCGGCGACGAGCCGGTCGAGGGCATGAAGGACTTCGACGCCACCCTCGTCTACCCGATCCTGCTCTACACCCTGGACCGCGCGGTCGAGGACTTCGGCCTGCCGGCTCCCAACTACGTGAAGATCGACGTCGACGGCCACGAGTGCGCCCTTCTTGAGGGCGCGCGGCGCACGCTCGGCGGGCCGGCGATCCGTTCCGTCCTGGTCGAATGCTCGGGCGAGGAGCGCCGCGACCAGGTCCGCCGCCTGCTCGGCGAGGAGCTCGGGCTGGCCGAGGCCGGCGAGTGGTCGAGCACCCCGGAGCTCGGCGAAGAGGGCCGGGTCAGCTACCTGCTGTTCGAGCGTCGCTGAGGCGGCGGCGCAGCGAGCGGCGCCGCACGCCCGGGCCCTCGAGCGGCCTGCCTATTTCAGCAGCGCGGTGATGAACTTCACCACCTCGGCCTTGCCGATCGAGCGGCGGTGGCCGACGATCCCGACCTTGATGCCGCCGACCGCGTTGCCCATGAAGCCGGCGTACTCCAGCGGCACACCGAGGCTGGCGACCGGGCTGGCGACCGACAGGAAGGCGTCGCCGGCGCCGACGGTATCGACGACCTCGGTGACGAAGGCCGGCACGTGGGACAGCCGCTGCTCGGCCGGCTCGTAGGTGTAGCAGCCGTTGGCGCCGTTGGTGACGATGAAGCGGCCGCAGTCGATCAGCCCGGTCAGCCGCTCGCGGATTACCTGCTCCAGCGGCGCGTAGCGCTCGCGGGTCGCCAGGCGCGCCTCCGGCGCATCGATGCAGACCAGGTCGGCCCGGCGATAGTTGTTGATCAGGTTGTAGCCGATGTTGGCGCTGTTGGTCTGGGTGTTGACCGCCAGGAAGCGCGCGCCCTCCTCCAGCACCCGCCGGGTCGAGTCGGCGATCAGGCCGTGGCCGAAATCGGTGACGACGACCACGTCGTAGTCGGCGATCTGCTCCTTCAGCAGCCCGTCGAAGGCCGCCTGCTCGGCCGACGGCAGCGGCGTGTCGTCCATGTAGTAGACCTCGAACAGCTTGCGCGTGTAGTTCGGGTCGACATAGCGGCACTTGCGGGTCGTCGGCGCGTCGGCGCGACGGGTCAGCTGCAGGTTGATGTTCGGCCGCAGGCTCTCGCGGATCACCGTCTCGTACGATCGCTGGTCGCCGAGCATGGTCAGGACGTCCACGGAGCCGCACATCTCGGCCATGTTGTTGGCGGCCGCGACGACGCCGCCGGCGAAGCACTCGTCGCCCTGGTAGAGGGTCGCGATGATGTTGTCCTTGGCCGACTTGCCCATCGGCCGGACGTAGGCGTACTCGTCGACGATCATGTCGCCGACGAACAGCACCTTGAGCTTGCCGATCGCCTCGACGACCCCGGACAGCTCGGTCATCAGCCCGCGCTCGCGCGCCGTCCTCAGGTAGACGTTGAGCGCCGGCGAGTAGACATCGAAGGCCGAGTTGATCAGGCTCGACGAGCTGAAGGTCAGGTCGTGGGTGAACTCGATGCGGCCGCCGAAGCGCTCGACCGTCGCCTTTTCGACGACGATCTGGCCGGTGACGTCGTCCTTCGGGTCGACGTACTCGCCGCCTTTCGCGAAGACCGTCGGCTTGACCGCCTCGATCGCCGGCACGGCGTTGCCGTTGTTGTTGACCGCGACGTAGGAGACGACGTCGAGGGCCGCCAGCATCTCGCAGCGCAGGTCGTTGTTGAAGATCGGCCGGCCCGGACCCTTGTTGACGAAGCGGTCGGCAGTGATCGTCACCACCAGCATGGTGCCGTGGCGCCGCGCCGCCTCCAGGTGGCGCAGGTGGCCGACATGCAGGACGTCGAACACGCCGTGGCACTGGACCACCGCCTCGCCGCGCGCGCGGGCCTCCTGGGAAAGCCTGGAGAGGGTCTCCAGGGAAACGATCTTGCTGGAAATCGCCATGCTGACGCGTCGCGCTCCGCTGCTGTCGAAGGGATCGGAACCCGCCGAAGGCAGGACCGCGTGGAGGGGCTCAGAGGTAGTCGACGAGGGCGTTCTCGAGCCGCGTGAGGAACCAGGCGCCGATGCCGAAGATGACCAGCGACATGCCGGCGGCATACCACACGAAAGTCGGCTCGTGCATCGGGATGTCGAACAGGATCCACTTGAAGGTGTCGAGCACGGAGGCCATCGGATTGACGATGTAGATGATCTTGAGGGCGTGCTCCGGAACGACCGTCAGCGGATAGAGCACCGGGCTGACGAACATCCAGAACTGCAGGAACAGGGGCAGGGTCAGGCGGACGTCGCGCGCGAAGGCGTTGAGCCCGGACAGCAGCATGCCGATCCCGCCGACGGTGAGCAGCGTGATCAGAACCGGCCCCGGCAGCCACAGCAGGCGCCAGCTGACGTGGATGTAGAGCTTGCCGTCGGCCCACCAGTAGTAGGCCGTCGCCAGCCCCATCACGACCATCGCGAAGAGGAACTGCGCGAAGGCCGGCGCGATCGTCGCCAAAGGCACGATCATGTGCGGGAAGTTCATCCGCGTGATGAACTTGCGGTGCCCCGAGATGCTGCGCACCGAGATGCGCAGCCCGACGCCGACGAGGTTCCACAGGGCGAAGCCCGACAGCAGGAACAGCAGATAGGGCAGGCCGTTGCCCTTGAACTGCTGGACGTTGCTGAACAGCACGGCGAAGAGCAGCGCCGGCAGCAACGGCCGGATCACCAGCCAGGGCCAGCCGAGGATCGTGTTGGCGTAGTAGCCGCGGATCGAGTTCCGGGTGAAGAAGAAGAACAGGTGCCGGAAGCGCCAGACCGCGAAGATCTGCCGGCCGACCTGGGGCTTCGCCGGCTCGATGACGTCGACCGTGGTCATCCCTTTGCCTCCCTGTCGGCGATGGCCGGCAGCGTATCGGACTCCACCTGCCAGTCGAGCTGCGGGCGCAACACATGGCTGCCGTGCCGCTTGATCTCGAGCAGGTAGGCATCGGCATCGGCCGAATCCGGATCCGTCGCCGTGTCGTCGTAGACCCGGAACGTGAGGGCGTCCGATGCGGTGACCGTGTCGGTGGTATGGCGGCCGACGAAGCGGGCCTTGACGTGGACCTTGTACTCGATGTCGGCCAGCAGGTTCGGCGGCAGGTGCACCGTCGCGCGTTTCGTGCCCGGCTGCTCGAAGGTCACGATCGGCGTGACCGTGCGGAAGACCTTGACGTTGCCCCACTCGAAATCGACCGCCACCCGCGTCCGGATGCCGGGCTTCTTGGCCTCGAGGCCGATCTCGATGAAGCTGGAGCGGCTCCGGTCCAGGTGCCCGGTCTCCTTGCCTTCCGCCGACAGCAGCTTCACCCAGGCGATCACCAGTTCCTCGTTGTGGAACACCGAGTCGCGGGGCTTCGACTTGATGACGGGCAGCGCCCGGGCCACGCCGTGCACGGAATCCCGGTAGGCGTCGATCACCTCCAGGGTTTCGCCGATCATCATGACCCGGCCCTTGTCGAGCCACAGGACACGGTCGCAGAGCACTTCGATCGCCGCCATGTCGTGGGAGACGAACAGCACGGTCAGCCCGTCGGCGACGTCGTTCCTGACCCGCTCGATGCACTGCTCCTGGAACTGCATGTCGCCGACCGCGAGAATCTCGTCGGCCAGCAGGATCTGCGGCTTCAGGTTGATCATCAGCGCGAAGGACAGGCGCACGTACATGCCCGAAGAGTAGGCCTTGACCTGCTCGTCGAACATCTGCCCGAGGCCCGAAAAGGCCTCGATCTCCTCCAGCCGCTCCTCGATGAAGCGCCGGCTCACACCGTACATCGCGCCGGCCAGCAGCACGTTCTCGCGGCCCGTCAGGTCGTCGCGCAGCCCGAGGCCGAGCTCGAGCAGCGAGGCGACGCGCCCGCGCATCGTGACCCGGCCGGCGGTCGGCGGCGTCGAGCGCGCCATGACCTTGAGCAGCGTCGACTTGCCGGCGCCGTTCGGTCCGATGACCCCGAGACAGGTTCCCGGCCTGACCTCGAAGCTGACGTCGTCGAGGGCGACGATGCGGTTGTCGGCCTTCTTCTTCTTGCCGCCGAGCCAGCGCGGCAGGCGCATCTGCGCCAGCAGCAGGTTCAAGGCGGCGTTGCCGGTCGGCCCCTTCGTCCGCAGCTTGCGCTGATACTCCTTGGAGAGGCCTTCGACCTTGATCGCGGGCTCGTCACTCGGCACTGACAATTCGGAGGGCATCGACAGGTTCTTCACCACTTCGGGGAAAGTGTGGCCGCCGTCCAGTCGCCTGGCGGTTCGCAGCTGCGCAATGGGCCCCTTGGGATACACAAATGCCGGGTCGCTGACAAAGCGCTTTTTGGCGGCCTCGCCCGGCGCCGGAAGGCCGTCTCTAGCCGAAAAGACGGCGCAGGAACCCGCCCGCGCCGGGCGCGGCGGCACGGCGGCGGCCGACCAGGTGCCGATAGGACCGCTCGGTCCGTTCGCCGTCCTTCTTCTTCCTGCCGGTCGGCTGCAGCATCTTCGTGTAGGGCACGTCGAGCAGCGCCACCTCCTCGGTGTCGTAGTGCTCGCCGATCAGCTCCGAGACCGCGGTCATCTGCGGATTGTAGGGGCTGCGGTCCCGGTTGAGGCTGTACAGCACGGGACAGTGCAGGGCCGCCGCCTTGGCGACGTAGCCGAGGCACTGCTCGGCGGTCATCTCCTGGAAGGAGACCATGTTGACGACGAGATCGAGCCGGTCCGGGCGGAGCTGATCCAGGGCGGTGTTCGGCAGCAGCACGAAGTCGTAGTCCCGCCACCTCCCCTTCGGGATCGGGTCGGCGGCGTCGTGGAAGTGCAGCCGGGCCGCGGGAAAGACGGTCCTGATATAGGTTCCGGAGAACAGCAGGACCTCCGGCAGGTCGACGATCACGTAGGTCGTGTCGGGCCGCAGGGTCTTGTAGGCGTGGGCGAAGCCGCCCCAGCCGGCGCCGACCTCCAGCAGGCAGCGGCGCTCGCCGTCCGCCGGCGGCAGGACCCCGGCCCGCCGCATGCCGATCAGCACCTCGAAGAACTTCAGGGTGTCGATGTTGTAGAGCGCGCCGTCGATCTCGAAGCCGAAGCCGCCGAGCGCGCGCGGCTGGGGCACAAGCAGGTCGCGGCCGCCGAGCTCGATCAGGGCCGCCAGCTTCTCCTCGAACTGCCGCTGCGCAGCTTCCTTGCCGCTGCGGTAGTCGTAAACCTTGAGGCCGGTGAGGTGGTAGCTGTGGTGCAGCAGCTTCTCGACGACGAGCGGCGAGGCGTCGAGCAGGTACTCGAAGCCGGCCAGCTCCTCCTGCCAGTAGCGGCTCGGCTCGCCCGCGGTTCCGGCCTGGTCCTTCAGGCGAAGCACCGCGTCGCGCACCTCGAGGTAGTTCCGGAAGGCGGCGCTCTCACGAAGCGCCGCGAGGCGCGCTGCGAGCCGTTCGGCTGCTGACATTCTTTCCTCTGGCGGCCCAGGTGGATCGCGGACGGGGCCGGTCGACGGGCCGCCGCTGTCCGTCACTGGCGCCTTTTAGGCAAGGCACCGGCCGGGCGCAACAGCCGCGGCCGGCCGATCGCCGTGCTTGCCGGGAAGCGCCCGACGATGGCATGACGGTCGGCGCGGTGCCGCACGCTGGGTGCGGCGCAGTACCGCTGGAGGGATCACGCTGCTGCGCGACGATCGGGCATGAAGGCAATCATTCTCGCCGGCGGCACGGGCAGCAGGCTGTTCCCGGTGACCCGCGCGGTCAGCAAGCAGCTGCTGCCGGTCTTCGACAAGCCGATGATCTACTATCCGCTGTCGACGCTGATGCTCGCCGGCATCCGCGACATCCTGCTGATCACCCTGCCCCACGAGCAGGCGACCTTCCGGCAGCTGCTCGGCGACGGCAGCCAGTGGGGCCTGTCGCTGAGCTACGCCGTGCAGCCCTCGCCGGACGGCCTGGCCCAGGCCTTCCTGATCGGCCGCGCGTTCATCGGCCGGGACGCCTGCGCCCTGGCGCTCGGCGACAACGTCTTCTACGGCCACGGCCTGCCGGAGATCCTTCAGCGGGCGGCCGGCCGGCAGCAGGGGGCGACCCTGCTCGCCTATCAGGTCGCCGAGCCGTCGCGCTACGGCATCGTCAGCTTCGACCGCGCCGGCCGGCCGGCCTCGATCGTCGAGAAGCCGAAGCAGACGCGCTCCAGCTGGGCCGTGACCGGGCTCTATTTCTACGACAACGAGGTGGTGGAGATCGCCGGCGCGGTGAAGCCCTCGGCGCGCGGCGAGCTGGAGATCAGCGACGTCAACCAGGCCTACCTGGAGCGCGGCGGACTGACGGTCGAGCGGCTCGGCCGCGGCTACGCCTGGCTCGACACCGGGACCCACGAGTCGCTGCTTCAGGCCTCGCTCTTCGTGCAGACCGTCCAGGCCCGCCAGGGCCAGCACGTCGCCTGCCCGGAGGAGGTCGCCTTCCGCCAGGGCCTGATCGACGCGGCACAGCTCGAGCGCCTGGCCGAGGATCCGGCCAACGCCCCGATCCGGGCCTACCTGAAACGGATCCTGGAAGAGGAAGCGGCGGGCTGACCCGGCCGCGCCTGCCGGCGCAGGCGCCTCAGGCCTCGGACTTGAGGTACTTGAACCACTGCCGGGTGGCGTCGGCGATCGAGTCGACGGTCCAGAGCGGCGCGTCTCGCCACATCTCGATGTTCTCGACCATCGTCGAGACGCCTTCCTCGAAGCTCACCTTCGGCGCCCAGCCGAGCACCCGGCGGATCTTGGCCGTGTCGGCGAAGGTGCAGTCCGGCTCGCCCGGCCGCTTGGGCACGTAGACGATCTCGCCGCCGAGCAGCTCGACCAGCCGGTTGACGCTGTAGGTGTGGCCCGAGCCGACGTTGAAGCACTCGCCGGAGACGTCCGAGGCCGCCGCCGTGACCAGGGCGTTGACCACGTCGGTCACGTAGGTGAAGTCGCGCGTCTGCGTGCCGTCGCCGACCACGGTGAAGGGATGGCCGTCCAGCTTCTGCTTGAGGAACACGCCGAACACGGCGCCATAGGCGCCCGAGGTGCGGGAGCGCAGGCCGTAGACGTTGAACAGCCGCAGGGAAACCGTCGGCAGCCGGTACATCTTGGCCCAGGACAGCACGTACTGCTCGCCGAGGGCCTTGGTCAGGCCATAGGGATGGGTCGGCCGGATCGGCTCCTCTTCCGGCGTCGGCACGGTGTCGGGAAAGCCGTAGGACGACGAAGAGGCGACATAGACGAGCTTCTTCAGCGTACCGGCGGCTCGCGCCGCCTCCAGGACGGCGATCGTCCCGTCGACGTTCGTGCGATGGTAGAGCATCGGATGGTCGATCGAGGGCACGATGTCGGCCAGGGCGGCCAGGTGGAAGACCCACTCCACGCCCTCGAAATGCGGCCGCAGCGCCTCCGGGTCGGCCACGTCGACACGGACCAGCCGCACGCGCCCCTCGGGATCGGCGAGATCGAGATTGGCTTGCCGCCCGGTCGTGAAGTTGTCGATGACCGTGACATCGTGCCCTTCGGCGAGCAGACGCTCGACCAAATGGCTTCCGATGAAGCCGGCTCCCCCGGTCACCAACGTTTTCATGTGCAGGCAGATCTTCGCTTTGCGTGAACGACGCAGCGGGCATGCCAGCGCGCCCGTCCCTTGTCAACTGGATGTGCCGGCGGCCCGCCGGCCGCCACACGCCTGCCGCGCCGCTTTTTGTCTTTTGGCGGTCGCCACCTCATGGCATAAGGGCCGCGACGCTCGGCGGCTGCACTCCCTGTCGTGTCGGCGTTTGTTTCTTGTTCGCCCGCGGCGAGAGCTTAGACTTCGACTCAGATGCCCTGGGAACGTGCCCTCCGCTTGAGCCGACGGCCACTTCTGGTCTTCCGGCCAGCGGGCAAGTATTTCGGCCATCTCAACCTCGAGGTTATGCAGGCTGCCGCGACGGCGCGGCGCAACGACGCTTGGCTCTACCTCGTCGAGCCGCCAAATCTGCCGAATCGCACCTGTTTCGACCTCGTGATGCCCGGCGTCCGGCGGCTGCCGAGCTGCCGCCTGCTCGACCGCGTGCTCAACTGGTACGCCGATCGCGACCTGCTGCGGCAGGAGCAGGCGCACCTCGCCGAGCAACAGCTGTCCCGGGATCCCGACCGCCGCCTGCAGCAGAGGCTGCGGCGCAAGATCGGCCTGCCCGTCGACGGCGAATGGCTGGAGAAGGAATACCGGCTCCGCATCGCCCTGCGGATCCGAGGGCTGCAGTGCAAGCAGCGGCGTCTGGCCCGCCGGAAGGAAAGGCTGATGGCCGCGCGGAGCAAGGCCCGCACGGCGGCCAGAACCGGCGGCGGCCGGGACAAGGACAAGGCCGCGAAGGCCGAGAGCGTCGAGCGCAAGGACGAGCTGCGGCAGGTACGTCACGAGTTGAAGCGGGTCGAGCAACTGCTCGCGGAGCACCAGGGCGAGTTCGCCAAGGTCTGCCGCGAGCATCCCCTCGATCCCAGCCGCTTCTGGACCTGGCCGCTCCACCAATGGCGCATCCGCCGCCGGGAGCGGCAGGAGCAGGCGCCGGCACGGCACGCCAGGATGCTCGTCGCCGGCCAGGGCGAGTCCTACTACAGGCGCCGGCTGGTCGCGGAAACGCAGCCGATGCACCTCCGCAAGGCCGACGAGCAGCGCCTCGCCGCGCTGGCGGAGCGGCTGGGTATTCCCCCCGACGCCCGCATCGTCGCCCTGCACATCCGCGAGCCGGGCTACAAGTCGGGCAACAAGTCGGCGGCCATCCTGCCCGACGGCACGGTCGTGCTGCCGCGCAACGAATCGACCCGGAACAACACGGTCGACAACTATCTTCCGGCGATCCGCTACCTGACCGAGGCGGGCTACACCGTGGTCCGGCTCGGTGACCGGTTCATGACTCCGCTGTCGCTGCCTTCGGTCGTGGACATCGCGACCAACCCGGAGAGCGTCCCCGCGCTGGACTACTACTGCATCGCGCGTAGCGTCTTCTTCCTCGCGTCCGACTCCGGACCGATGATCATCCCCTTCATGACCGGAACGCCGATGCTGCTGGTCAACGCGACCCACATCGCGGTGAACTGGCCGATCGGGCCGGCCGACCTGCTGGTGCCGAAGTACGTCTGCGAGGCCGAGAGCGGCCGCTTCCTGAGCCTGGAGGAGACCTGCGGCCGCCATCACCTGGACCACTTCCGCGCGGACGCCCTCTACGACTACATCGAGTTGACGCCGGAGGACCTGCTGGCGGGCGTCCGCGAGATGGAACGGCGTCTGCAGTCTCCCGGGCCGCCGGGACGGACGGAGCTGCAGGCGCGCTACCGCAAGGCCGTGGTCCAGTGGATGGACCAGCCGAACGCCCCCAACTACTTCCGGAAGTGGGCCGCCGACGGCGGCTTCATCGGCAACGGCGACCTCGCGCAGTTCGTGGTCGAGCGGGATGCCGAGGGCGGCGGCTGGCGGCCGTTGGAGCGATCCGGAGAGGCCCCGGCCGAAGCCCGCCGCGGCTCGCCCATGGCGATCTCGGAATGCGACGACGACGGGGCAGGCTGCCCTTGACCGGGGCGGCGGATCGCGGACGCTGCCGCCTTCCGGCAGTGACACGCCTTGGGGGTTCGTGCTAGGGCCTCGGCAGGAACCGGCGGCGACCCGGGCAGCACGACCTCCGCGAGAATCCCTCCGCGGGAGCGGGCTCTATTCTTGCTTGTCCGGCTTTACTTGGAGTTTCACTTGACCCAATGCCTCGGGCATCGTCGAAGCCGGATGGCGGCCGCGTCCTCCGGCCACCGCATCGCCTGCCGCTGAGCGGCAGGCGGACGCCAGGGATCCAGAACCGGGGCTCGTAGAGCAGTCATGACGGAACAGCCTCGTCGCCTCCTGTTCGTCCTGAGAGAACCGAGCGTGGTGCTCCGCCATTTCGGCCCAGCCCTCGACCGGCTCATGGAGCGCGGCACCGAGGTGGTCATCGCCTACGAGGCGACGAACAGCCTGGCCGGCGGCTTTTTCGACTGGTGCGCCCGGCGCCCCCTGGCACGACCGGTGACCCTCTGCGCGCTCCCCGCGGAGAAGGAAGAGCGACGCCGACGACGGATGCTGCGGCTCGGCCAGGACTATCTGCGCTATTTCAGCCCGGCCTTCCGGAAGGTCGAGATGCTGCGCAAGCGGGCACAGCACCTGGCGCCCCCGGCGATCATGGAGGCCTTCCCCCCGGAGCTGCCGATGAGCCGCCGTCGGCTGGCCGCCCTGCAGCGCCTGCTGGCCCGGGGCGAGGCCGCCACCCCGCCCTTCGAGAGCGACCTCGCGCTGCTGCGCGCGATCCGGCCCGACGCGGTGGTGGTCTCGCCGCTGATCGACTACGGCTCGCCGCAGGTCGACCTGCTGAAGGCGGCGGCGGCCGAAGACATCCCGACGGGCCTCTGCGTCGCCAGCTGGGACAACCTGACCAACAAGGGACTGATCCGCTTCGTCCCGAACCTCGTGACGGTCTGGAACGACGCCCAGAAGCGGGAGGCGCGGCTCTATCACGGCGTGCCGGAGGACCATGTCGTCACGACCGGTGCCCAGACCTTCGACGCCTGGTTCGAAAAGAAGCCGAGCCGGAGCCGCGCGGAGTGGCTGCGGCTGCTCGGCCTGCCCGAGGACCAGAAGCTCGTCGTCTACCTCTGCTCGTCGAGCCAGATCGCCGGCAACGAGCGCGCCTTCGTCCTGAAGTGGCTGAAGGCGCTGCGCGCGAGCCGCGAGCCGCGCCTGGCCAACGCCAGCGTGCTGATCCGGCCGCACCCGCGCAACCTCGCGATCTGGGAGCCGTCGCAGCTCGACGGCCACCGCAACGTCACCGTCTGGCGCTACGGCCCGGACCTGCAGGGCCCCGAGACCCAGACCGATTTCTACGACACCCTCTACTATGCCGACGCCACGGTCGGGCTGAACACGAGCTCCCAGATCGACGCGGCGATCGTCGGCGCCCCCGTCTTCTCGATCATCGACCGCGCGACGAACGTCGGGACCGTGGGCACGATCCACTTCCGGCACCTGATGGCGAAGCACGGCGGCCCGACCCACATCGCCAAGGGCATCGCCAAGAACATCAAGCAGCTCGAAGCCTGCCTGGCGGATCCGGGGAAGTACCGGGCGATCAACGAGGCCTTCGTTGCGCATTTCGTGCGCCCGCACGGCCTCGCCCGGCCAGGCGCGGAGCTGCTCGCGCAGGCGCTCGGCGAACTCTGCGAGGGCCGGGTCAACGGTGCCGCGGTGCACGGCGCGCTGCCGGCCAGGCCTCTGCTTCCGGCGCTCAGCCGCCGCCGCGCCGACAGGTTGATCGGCTACCGGTCGAGCGCCAAGCCCGAGGTCGCCGTTCCGCTGCCGAAGAAGCCTTTCGCGACGCGGGCGCTGCTGGCGGCGGCGGGCCGACTGCACTTCGACCGGCAGCTCAGCCTGGCGCTCGATCCGCAGAAGCCGGTCGCCTCGCTGATCCTGCTCTACAACGTCGCCCGCATGATGCCCTTCACCCCGCCCGCCGAGCTGTGGCTGCCGCGCGAGGCGCGCGAGGAGCTCGGGCTCGCGGGCCTGGGCAGCGACGCGGTGAAGATCCGATGGCTGCCGCGGCAGGCCGTGCGTGCCGGCCAGCGCCTCGGCGCCCTGCAGCTGCCGACGGCCGAGGCGCTCAAGGAGGCGCAGCGGCACACCGAGGCCGAGATCGCCGAGATCACCAAGGAGGTGAAGACGCTCGAGGCCGAGATGCAGCAGGACCTGGCCTTCGTCGAGCGCTTCAAGCTGCGCGCGCTCGAAGCCGGGCAACGCGAGCTGCTGAGGCAGCAGAGGGGCCTCTCGGCCCGCCAGACGGCCCCCTGGGATACCGTCAGCCGGCGCTCGGTGCGACGGCTGAAGAAGGCGATCCAGCTGCCTTCCATCTACCGGTCAGAAGCGCAGTGCGAGCCGCCTGTCGAGGCGGGCAGGAAGGTCCTCACGATCCTGGCCGACCCCGCACGGGACCGGGAGATCCATTCCTACATTCCCTACTCCAAGACGCGGTCGATCAAGGCCAGGGAGCTCCTGCCCCTGGCCCGGGCCTTCGAAGAGAAGGGATGGCAGGTGCTGGTGCTCGGCGGCCGCAAGCAGGACTGGCCGGCCGGCGGCGCGATCCGCCTGCTGGGCAACGAGGACTTCGCGGCCGGCGCCGCCCTGGAAGCCCTGTCCCGCAGCCGCTTCGCCGTCGCCCGCGGCCTGTTCTGGACGCTCTATGCGCGCCTCTGCGGCACCGCCTGCCTGACGATCGACGCCTACGATCCCTGGCTGCACTATCCGCTGTCCGCGCGCGACGGCGCGCTGTTCGGCCGCTTCCTGGACAAGCACGGCGAGACGCTGTCGCTGCGTCGGCTGGCGGAACGGCTGCAGCGGGAGGGCCGGCCCGGGCTCGAAGGGCTGCGCGTCGAGAAGCCGTCGGGCGAGCAGATCCGCGCGGCGGCGGAGGTCTTCGTCGAGACCCTCGGCAAGCGCGCCGACGACCGCGACACGGGGCTGCGCAGCGAGCTCTGGCTCGGCTACAACGCCCTGACCGGCGGCAATCCGAACCTGCTGGATCACCACCTGATCCTCGGCCGGGGCCTCGTCCTGGAGGCCGAGGCCCTGTCCGGCCACGGCAGCGATTCGAGCCAGGCTCCGCCCGGGGAGGGCAGCGACGCCCCGGACGAACGGAGCGCCGTAGGCGCCTAGCCGCAGCCGGACGGCCCTTCCCGTCACCCCCCGAAAACGCCGCGCGAGCGGAGAGGCAAGATTTCCAGTCAGTTGAACAGAGCTTCACCGCGCGAGGACCCGCGCTCGCCGGCTCGGGCAAGCGGCGGAAAGGCGGTTCGAGGCACCGTCGGCGAACCGGAGACGGCGGCCGTCGTCGTCGACCGCCTCGGCCTCTGGCGGAGCGACGCACCACGGCACGAACGGCGCCGGCTCGCACGCAACGAATCGCTGAACACGCTCCTCGAGTTCCGCGCCTTGTTCTTCGGCACCGGCGATCCCGCCCGCCGCCGCGGCGACGGGCGGACCGTCCTGCTCGATCGCGTCAGCGTGGCGGTCCCGGCCGGCGCCCTGGTCGCCGTCGTCGACCTCGGCGGCGCCTCGCGACAGGCCTTCCTGCGCATCGTCGCCAACGCCATGGCGCCGGATCGCGGCAAGGTCGTGCATCGCGGCCGGGTGATCGTCAGGCCCCAGCTCAGAATGGCGGGCAGCGCCCACGAGACCGTGCGGGCCAACCTGCTCACCGTCGCCGAGCTTCTGGGCCTGCAGCGGCGCGAGATGGCCGCGGCCCTGCCGTCCGTCGAGGCCTTCGCCGGCGCCACGGAGATGCTCGACCTGCCCTTGCGCCGCGTGCCGCGGGAGAAGCTGAACGACATCCTGCTCGGCGTGATGTGCTGCGCGCCCTTCGACACCCTGGTGATCGAGGATATCGGCCGGATCGCCTCGCCCGGCGTCGAGGAGAGCTGGCGCGCCTTCCTGCGGGACGCGCCGGCCCTGGGCAAGACGCTGTTCTTCTCGGGGCGCCGGCTCGCCGACGCGATCGAGGCCAGCAGCCACCTGCTGCTGCTGAAGGACGGAAGGCTGCTGGATTTCGGCCCGGCCAGCGAGGTCGAGCACCGCCACGCAGCCTTCGTAGAGGAGGCCATCGCGACGCCGCAGGGTCCCCTCGAGACCGGGGCCGAGGAGGCCGAGGACGAGGACGACGAGGAGGACGACGGCGATCTCCTCGAGGACGACGGATTCGCAGAGGAACCCCCGGAGCGCGCGCCCTCGAAGAAATCTCGCTCGAAGAAGGACGGGGACCGGCCGGTGCTTCTGTCCAGGGAGTGGGAGAGCTACAGCAAGAAGGACAGGACGCGGCGCGCGATCCGGCAGAACCAGATCGGCGGCGCCGACTACGTCAGCGCCCGCAGCGACCTCGGCGAGATTCCGGGCCCGGAGACCGCCTGGCTCGACATCCTGCTGGCCGACGGCGCACCCGCCGTCCCGCAGCCGGAGCGTCCCGACGTCGAGGCCCCCTGCCGCCACCTGCCGGCCGTCTTCCTGGACGAGGGCTTCTGCCTCGGCTTCCGCTTCCGCACGCCGGTCGACGACCTGCGCATCCGGCCGGGCCTCGACCTCCTGCGCAACAAGAACGTCCTGACCGCCCGCAGCTTCGGCGAGCCGATCGTCCTGCCGGAGGCCGGCACCTACGAGTTGCGGGCGACGGTGCCGCCCGGCTTGCTCGGCAGCTTTCCCTTCACCGTCACCGCCTTCGTCGCGGTCGACCGCGCCCGCCGGCAGGACATCGTGATCCGGCGGGAGCCGGTCACCTTCCTCGCCATCCCGCGCGCCCCCCGGCCCCCGGCCGCGTCGGTGCCGGGCACCCCCGGGCCGGTCTTCTCGGAGCTGATCGAGATCCGGGACGCCGCCCTGGCCCGGTCGGCGGAGGGTGTCACCTTTGGCAAGCTCGAAGCCAGGGGGCGGGACGGCCGGCGCCTGGAGGAGGATCGCGGTGCGCCCGGCACCTTCGTCGCCACGGCGGGCGAGCCGCTGCGCTTGCGGATCGAGGTGCCGGTCACCCGGCCGCTCGGCCCGCGCCGGCTGCGCCTCGCCCTGATCGCCGACAACAAGACCACCCTGGTCAGCCGCAGCGCACCGGCTCCCGCCGTCGACATCGCGCGGGCCGGGCTGCTCGTGATCGAGGCCGGCCTGCGCGCCGAGGTCGTCGGCCCCCGGCCGCTGTCGCTGCGGCTGGAGCTCGAAGGCGAGCAGGACAGCCTGAGCCAGGCCCTGCCGATCGCGGTCCGGGGGGAGCGGCGCCCGGCCGACGGGCGCGGCGACCACCTGCTGTCGATCTCGGCGGCCGGCTTCGTCGAGCCGCGCTGCGACTGGCAGGTCACGCAGCTCGCGGCGGAGCCCGGCGAATGACAGGCCGCCGTCGCCGCCCGGTCCGCCGAACGGTCGTCCGTCCGGTCGCCCGCAACCTCTTCGTCTATCTGCGGCGGACCCTGCAGGCCCGACGGATCGTCCTGGCCGTCGCGCAGATCCTCTTCGCGCGCATGTACCAGCAGACGATCCTCGGCCCCTTCTGGCTGCTCGTCCGGGCCGCGCTGCCGACGCTGGGCATCGCGCTGGTCTTCCAGCACGTCGGCTCCTTCCAGTCCAAGACGATCCCCTATCCGCTCTACCTCTTCAGCGGCATGGCGTTGTGGAGCGCGGTGCATATCGGCCTGCTGCGCGGCGTGCGCAGCCTGTCGCACACGCGGCGCATCCACGGCTCGATCAATACGCCGCGCCTGACCATGGTGCTCGGCTCGCTGGTCATCCCGGTCTTCTACCACCTCGTCTTCGTGGCGATCCTCGCCGCGCTCCTCGCCTGGTACTGGGCGACGGGCGGCGCCCTGCCGATCGCGGTCGGCTGGAATCTCGGCTACGCGCCGCTCGCGGTCGCGCTGACGCTGCTGCTGATCGCCGGCCTCTCGGCCGTCAGCTCGGTGATCTTTCTCGTCGCCCGCGACGTCCGCTTCGTGCTGCCGCTCCTGGTCCAGGTCTGGTTCCTGGCGACGCCGGTCGTCTATCCCCTCGACATGCTGCCGCCGGTCTGGCGATCCCTGTCGCTCTTCGGCAACCCCATGACCGCGATCTGCGGCATCTACCGGCACGCGCTGTTCGGCGCGGCCCTGCCCGATTCGCGTGCCCTGCTGGCCGCCACGACGATCTCCCTGGCGGTCTTCCTGCTCGGCTCCTGGGCGATGATGCGCAGCGACCGCATCCTGCACGAGATCGTGTGAGCCCCTCGCGCAGGCACGGCCGCTTCGCCCCGCCGGACGCCAAGAAGGAAATTGTACTGGGCGACCTGACGCGCTATTGGGAAGCCGGCTTTCGGACGGCCTGACAGGGGACCGTCTTCTTTCCGGGCGAATGGAGAAGACTTCAGTGAGCAAGAGGCACGTTCTGGTGACCGGTGGCGCCGGCTACGTCGGCGCCGTCCTGATCCCCAAGCTGCTGGACGCCGGCTACGAGGTCACGGTTCTCGACCTCTTCATCTACGGCGAGGACGTTCTGCCGAAGCACGAGCGCCTGCGCACCGTCAAGGGCGACATCCGCGACATCGAGGCGGTCAAGGACGCGCTGACCGGCTGCGACTCGGTGATCCACCTCGCCTGCATCTCCAACGACCCCTCCTTCGAGCTCGACCCCGGCCTCGGCAAGTCGATCAACTTCGACTGCTTCCGGCCGCTGGTGCGCGCCGCCAAGGCCGCGGGCGTGAACCGCTTCATCTACGCCTCCTCCTCGTCGGTCTACGGCATCAAGGAAGGCGTGGAGGTCACCGAGGAGCTCGAGCTCGAGCCGCTGACCGACTACTCGAAGTTCAAGGCGATGTGCGAGGCGGTGCTGGAGGAGGAGCGCGAGCCCGGCTTCGTGACCCTGACCCTGCGCCCGGCCACGGTCTGCGGATACTCGCCGCGCCAGCGCCTGGACGTGGTCGTCAACATCCTGACGAACCATGCCGTGCACAATCACAAGATCAAGGTGTTCGGCGGCGAGCAGCTGCGCCCGAACATCCACATCGAGGACATGTGCGACCTCTACCTGCTGGCCCTCGAGGCGCCGGACGAGATGATCGACGGCAAGGTCTTCAACGCCGGTTACGAGAACCACAAGGTCCGCGAGCTGGCCGAGACGGTGAAGAAGGCGGTCGGCGACGACGTCGAGATGGTCGTCGAGCCGACTGACGACAACCGCTCCTACCACGTCTCCTCGGCCAAGATCGCCAAGGAGCTCGGCTTCACGCCGAAGCACACGATCGCCGAGGCGGTCGAGGGCCTGGTCGCGGCCTTCCGCGACGGCCGCCTGCCCGACGCCCTGAACGACCCGCGCTACTACAACATCCGCATGATGCAGAAGATCGACCTGAAATGACCTCGGCCTCCGCCGCATCGGCGGGCAGCGCCGCGGCGCTCGCCAACGGTCCCGATCCGGAGCTGCTCTGGCGTCTCTACCGGCTGATGCTCTACGTGCGGCTGGTCGAGGAGAAGATCGTCGCCCTCTATCCCGAGCAGCAGATGCGCTGCCCGGTGCATCTCTCGATCGGCCAGGAAGCGCCGGCGGCCGGCGTCGCCGCCGCGCTCCGGCCCGGCGACCAGGCGATGTCGGGCCATCGCTCGCACGGCCACTACCTGGCGATGGACGCCGACCTGGACGGCATGTTCGCCGAGATCTACGGCAAGGCGCCCGGCTGTGCCCGGGGCCGCGGCGGCTCGATGCACCTGATCGACCGCGCCAAGGGCTTCCTCGGCGCCGTGCCGATCGTCGGCAGCACGATCCCGATCGCCGCCGGCGCCGCCTTCACCAGCAAGCTGCGCGGCGACGGCAAGGTCACGGTGATCTACCTCGGCGACGGCGCCGCCGAGACCGGCGTGTTCCACGAGACCCTGAACTTCGCGGCGCTGAAAAAGCTGCCACTGCTGTTCGTCTGTGAGAACAACCTCTACTCGGTCTATTCCCCCATGGAGGTGCGCCAGCCGCTCGGCCGGCCGATCGCCGGCATCGCCCGCGCCCACGGCGTCGCGACCTGGGAAGGCGACGGCAACGACGCGGTCGCGGTCTGGCAGATGGCCAGCGAGGCGGTCGAGGCCTGCCGCGCCGGCCACGGACCGGCCTTCCTGGAGCTCGCGACCTACCGCTGGCGCGAGCACTGCGGACCGAACTTCGACAACGACATCGGCTACCGCACGGTCGAGGAGTACGAGACCTGGCGCGCCCGGGACCCGCTGGCACGCCACAAGGCGCTGCTGCAGGACCGCCTGGGCGCCGACGACGCGGCGTTCGCCGCGCTGGAGGGCGAACTGCAGGCACGCATCGACGCCGCCGTCGCCAAGGCCAAGGCCGCTGCCTTCCCCGTCGACACGCTGTCGCCGGAGGACTGCTATGCCTGACGACGCCCACCGGAGCGCCGCCGTGTCGACCCGCCGGATGACCTTCGCCCAGGGCCTGCTGGAGGCGCAGGCGATCGCGCTGGAGCAGGACCCCAGCGTCTACCTGATGGGCCTCGGCGCGCCCGACCCCAAGGGCATCTTCGGCACGACCTCCGGCCTGCTGCAGCGCTTCGGGCCGGAGCGCGTGCAGGACATGCCGCTGTCGGAGAACGCCATGACCGGCGTCGCCGTCGGCTCGGCGATCACCGGCATGCGGCCGATCCTGACCCATCAGCGCGTCGACTTCGCCCTGGTCGCCATGGAGCAGATGGTCAACCAGGCGGCCAAGTGGTTCTTCATGTTCGGCGGCCAGGTGCCCGTGCCGCTGACCATCCGGATGATCGTCGGCCGCGGCTGGGGCCAGGGCCCGCAGCATTCCCAGAGCCTGCAGGCCTGGTTCGCCCACGTGCCCGGCCTCAAGGTCGTGATGCCGGCGACCCCGGCCGACGCCAAGGGCCTGCTGCTCTCGGCGATCGAGGACGACAACCCGGTGATCTGCCTGGAGCACCGCTGGCTCTACGGCCTCGCCGACGAGGTGCCCGAGGGTCCCTACCGGGTGCCCCTGGGCAAGGCGCGGCTGATGCACGGCGGCGGCGGCAAGGCCGAGGTCACGCTGGTCGGGCTGTCCTACATGAGCCTGGAGGCGCTGCGCGCCGCCGAGATCCTGGCCGAGCAGGGCATCGAGGCCGAGGTCATCGACCTGCGCTCGGTCAGGCCGCTCGACGAGGCGACGATCCTCGACTCGGTCGCGCGGACGGGCCGGCTGGTCGTCGCCGACACGGCGCACGTGCGCTTCGGCGCCGGTGCCGAGGTCGTCAGCCTGGTCGTCGAGCAGGCCTTCGACAAGCTCAAGGCCGCGCCGGTGCGCATCGGCCTGCCCGACTTCCCGACCCCGACCAGCAAGGCGCTGTCCGACTCCTACTACCCGCGCGCACCGCACCTCGTGGCGGCGGCCCTGAAGCTGCTCGGCCGACCGGTCGATCCCGAGCTCTTCGCGGTGCCCGAGGGCCGCAACCTGGACCAGCCCGACAGCAGCTTCACCGGCCCCTTCTAGAGCCCCACCGTCCTTTCCAGCAGAAACCGAGAGTGATGAGCGAAAGCTACCAACCCAGCCGCGTCGTGGTGCTCGGCAGCAACGCCTTTTCCGGCCAGGATTTCTGCGATCTGCTGCTGGACAAGCCGGGCATCGAGGTGATCGGCATCAGCCGCTCGGCCGAGAAGCCGGCGCCGCTGCTGCGCTACCGCGGCCGCGACGACCTCTCGCGCTTCCGCTTCCAGCAGTTCGACATGAACCGCGACAGCGACGCCCTGATCGACTTCCTCGACCAGGAGAAGCCGGACGCGATCGTCAACTTCGCAGCGCAGAGCGAGGTCGGGCCGAGCTGGGAGCATCCCGAGCACTGGTTCGAGACCAACACCGTCTCGCTCGCCAAGATGGTCAACGCCCTGCGCCGGCGCGACTACCTGAAGCGCTACCTCCACGTCTCCTCGCCCGAGGCCTACGGCAACTGCGTCGGCAGGGTGACCGAGGACACGCCGGACAATCCCTCGACGCCCTACGCGGCCTCGAAGGCGGCGGCCGACATGCTGCTCGAGGTCTATCGCAAGCAGTACGGCCTGCCGGTGATGAACGTGCGCGCGACCAACGTCTACGGCGCCCGCCAGCAGCTCTTCAAGATCATCCCGCGCTCGGTCATCTACCTGAAGCTCGGGCGGACCATCCAGCTGCACGGCGGCGGCCACGCGGTGAAGTCCTATATCCACGTGCGCGACGTCTCCGAGGGCGAGTTCGACATCCTGACCAGGGGCGAGATCGGCCAGCGCTACCACCTGTCGCCCGACGGCGGCGTCGCGGTGCGCGACGTCGTGGCCGAGATCGCGAAGCGGCTCGGCAAGTCGCTGGAGGAGGTGACCGAAACGGTCGCCGACCGGCCCGGCCAGGACGCCGCCTACGTCATCGACTCGACCAAGGCGCGCGAAGCCTTCGGCTGGCGCGCCCGGATCTCGCTCGAGGAAGGCATCGACGAGACCGTGTCCTGGGTCGAGGACAACTGGGACTTCATCCGTTCGCAATCCCTGGACTACGAGCACAAGGCGTGACCAGCAGCCAACAGACCCCGGACGCCCCGCAGACCGCCCGCGACCTGCCGCGCCGGCTGATCCTGTCGATCTCCAGCGACATCGGCCTCGCCCTGGCCAAGGCCTGGCTGGCCGAAGGCTGCCAGGTCGCCGGCACCTACCGGACCCATTCACCGGCCCTCGACGAGCTGGAGCGGGCGGGCGCCGTCCTGGCGCCCTGCGACCTCTCCGACGCGGCCTCGGTCGGGGCGGCCGCCAGGACCCTGGCCGCCGAGGGCGCCTGGGACGTCCTGGTCGTGGCCCCGGGCGCCATGGAGCCGGTCGGCAGCTTCGAGGCCGTCGGCTTCGACGCCTGGGAGCAGTCGGTGCAGGTCAACTTCACCGCGCAGCTGCGGGCCCTGCACGGCCTGCTGCCGGCGCGCCGCCGCGACAGCGCGCAGGGCCCCCTGGTCCTGTTCTTCGCCGCCGGCGGCACGAACGGTGCGCCGACCAACTATTCGGCCTACACCGTCGCCAAGGTGGCGAGCATCAAGATGTGCGAGCTGCTCGACGCGGAGATCCCGGACACCCGCTTCGCCATCGTCGGCCCGGGCTGGGTCAAGACCAAGATCCACCAGGCGACGCTCGACGCCAAGGAGGCCGCGGGCGACAACTACCGCCGCACGGTCGAGATGCTGGACGGCGGCGACTGGGTGTCGATGGACAAGGTCGTCGCCTGCTGCGACTGGCTGGTCGGCGCCGGCCGCGAGACGATCGGCGGCCGCAACTTCAGCGTCGCCCACGACCGCTGGGGCACCGCCGAGCTCGAGGCCCTGCTGGCCGACGATCCGGACATGTACAAGCTGCGCCGCGCCGGCAACGACAAGCTGGTCGGCAAGGGCGCGTTCCGCCACGTCGCCCCCGAGGAGCTGCTGGCCCGCCAGTTCGAGGTCCTGCCGGTCGACCTGGACGACCACCGGCCGGATGCGCCGGCCTACGCCTTCCTCAAGGCGGCCGCGCAGCACGCCGTCGGCCAGATGTTCGGGCCGGGCAACCGGCGGCCGCGCCGCTTCGGCCCGTTCGGGGCGCTGACGTTCCCCTATCACGGCATGGGCGCGATCGACTCGCTCGACCTCTTCGGCCTCGACGAGCTGATCCTCTTCGCCTTCTACAACGCCAACCGCGGCCGCTACCGCAAGGCCGGCGACGTCGGCGCCAACATCGGCCTGCACTCCCTGATGCTGGCGCGCTCCGGCTTCCAGGTGCGCTGCTTCGAGCCCGATCCCGTCCACGCGAAGCTGCTGCGCCGCAACCTCGAGCTCAACGGCGTCGCCGACCGGGTCGAGCTGATCGAGGCCGCGGTCTCCGACCGGCCCGGGCAGGCCGAGTTCGTCCGCGTGCTCGGCAACACCACCGGCAGCCACCTCAGCGGCGCCAAGGCGAACCCCTACGGCGAGCTGGAGCGCTTCCCGGTCGAGCTGAAGCCGATCGGCGAGATCATGGACTGGGCCGACCTGGTCAAGATCGACGCCGAGGGCCACGAGACGCAGATCATCCGCGGCACGACCCGGGCGCACTGGCAGGGCACCGACGCGGTCATGGAGATCGGCACCCCGGAGAACGCGGAGATCGTCTTCGCCCACCTCAAGGGCCTGGGCGTCAACCTCTTCGCCCAGAAGACCGGCTGGCGGCAGGTCGCGACGGTCGCCGACATGCCGACCAGCTATCGCGACGGCAGCCTCTTCGTCACCGCCGCGGCCGCGATGCCCTGGGGCGCCGGACCGGGCTGAGGAAACCTGGGGGGATGGGCATGGTCGCCGTGCTCGCCGGTGCAGGATCGGTCCTGGCCGGCGTCCTGCTGCATTTCCTCGTCGTCCGCCTGGCCGCGGCCCGGCCGCTGCCGCTGCTCGCCGCCACGATCCTGATCGCCGGGCTCGCCGGCCTCTTCTGGGGCAGCCTGCCGGCCGCGGTCTACGCCCTGCTGCTCGCCGGCGCAGGCATGACCTCCTACCTGCTGCTCTACATCGGCGTCGAGCACGACAGCCCGACCCTGGCCCTGGCCGGCTTCATCGAGCGCCACGGCAGCGCCGGCATGCCCGAGGGCGAGGTCGAGGCCTTCATCGCCAGTCATCCCTTCACCGCCACGCGCATCGGCAAGCTGCTCGAGCAGCGCATCGTCGTGCTGGACGCCGACGACCGCTACCGCATGCAGGGCCACGTCGGCCTCTTCGTGCAGCTCACCCACCTCTACCGGCGGCTCTCCGGCATGGACAAGGCGAGCGGATGACCGGCCTGCTGCCCCTGCTGCCGCCGCCCGAGGGGCTCGCCGAGTGGCTGGGCCTGGCACGGGTCGCCCTGGCCCTGGCCGCCAGCCTGGCCGGCCACGTCGCAAGCCAGCGACTGACCCGCGGTCATGTGCTGCCCTACAAGGTCAGCCTGCTCGCCGGCCTCGCGGCGCTGGCGCTGGTCGAGGTCCTGACCTTCAGCCCGGCCGGCCTCTGGCTGCTGCTCGGCGACCTGCTGCTGTTCTGCTGCGGCTGGTTCGTCTTCCTCAACTTCGTGCAGGCCGGACAGTCGAGCCTGCGCGTGCGCATCCTGCTGGAGCTGCAGGCGGCCGGCGCCGCGGGACTGCCGCACGACGACCTGCTCGCGCGCTACAGCGACCGCCACCTGACCCACCTGCGCCTGGAGCGGATGGTCGCCGGCGGCGCGGTGCTGCGGCGCGACGGGCGGCTGTGGCTGGCCTCACCCTCGCTCGCCCGGCTGCTCGGCCTGATGCGCGCCCTGAAGCGGCTCTACCTGGGCCGGCTCTCGGAGTTCGACCCGGGGAGGCCGCGATGACCAGGCCGGCGCTGAGCCTCGTGGTCCCGGCCTTCAACGAAGAGCCGAACATCCAGAAGACCCTGGCGACGATCGCCGCGACGATGGCGGAGCTGCCGCTCGAGCACTACGAGGTCGTGGTGGTCGACGACGGCAGCCACGACGCGACGGCAGCCCTGGTCGAACAGGCTTCGGCCGCCGATGCGCGGATCCGCCTGGTGCGCCACACGGTCAACAAGGGCCTCGGCAGCTCGATCCTGGACGGCGCCGCGGCGGCGCTCGCCGAGAAGTTCATGGTGGTGCCGGGCGACAACGACATGAGCGCCGACCTGATGTACGCGATGGCACGGCACCACGACGCCGCCGAGCTGGTGATCGCCGCGCCGCTCAATCTCGAGATCCGGCCCGACTTCCGGATCTTCCTGTCGCTGATGTACCGGCTGCTCTACTTCTGCGCCTTCCGCGTCTACGTCTTCTACGTCAACGCGCCCTGCGTCTGGCCGACCGAGCTGGTGCGCGGCATCGGAGCGAAATCGCAGCGCTTCTCGATCGTCTCCGAGATCAACGTCAAGCTGCTCCGCTCCGGCGCCAGCTTCGCCGAGGTGCCGGGCTACTTCACCGGCGGACGGCCGGGCGGCGCCGCCAGCTGGCGCAACCTCCAGGAGGTCGTGAAGGTGTTCCTGCGCCTGAACTGGGAGATCCACGTCTCGCAGCGCGAGCGATTCCGCGCGCGGCCCCGGCGAGTCTACCTGGACCTGGCCCGCCGGCCGGGCAGCGGAGGGGCGTGACCATGCCGGAGCTGTCTTTCGTGGTTCCCGCCTTCAACGAGGAACCGAACATCGAGTCGACCCTGGCGACGGTCGGCGGGGTGATGGCCGGGATCGGCCTGGCGGACTACGAGATCGTCGTGATCGACGACGGCAGCAGCGACGCCACGGCGCGCCTGGTGGAGGCGGCCGGCACCGCCGACCCGCGCGTGCGGCTGGTGCGCCACGAGGTCAACCGGGGCCTCGGCGCGGCGATCCGCAGCGGCCTCGCCGCCCTGAAGTCGGAGAAGTTCATGATCGTGCCGGGCGACAACGACATGAACGCCGGCTTCATCGACGTCATGGCGCGGCACCGCGACGCCGCCGACATGGTGATCGCGGCCCCGCTCAACCTGGAGATCCGGCCCTACGGCCGCATCATCCTGTCGCTGACCTACCGGCTGCTCTACTACATCGCCTTCCAGGTCTACGTCTTCTACATCAACGCGCCCTGCGTCTGGCCGACGCGGCTGGTGCGCTCCGTCGACGCGACCTCGCAGCGCTTCTCGATCGTCTCCGAGATCAACGTCAAGCTGCTGCGTTCCGGCGCCCGCTTCGCCGAGGTGCCGGGCTACCTGTCCGGTGGCAAGCCCGGCGGCGCCGCCAGCTGGCGCAACCTGCGCGAGGTCGTGAAGGTCTTCCTGCGCCTGAACTGGGAGATCCACGTCTCGCGCCGGCAGCAGTTCTCGAAGCGGCCCGAGCGGGTCTATATCGACCTCGGACACCTCGGGTACGGCGCGTCCGGAAAGTAGAGGAGCCGGCCATCGTGAGCGAGCCACGACCAACGCCTAGCGTGCCGGGCTGGCCGGTCGCGCCGATCGCGCCCTTCGCGTTGCTGGCGGCCCTGCCGGTCCTGGCGGTCGCGGTCGTCGGCCAGAGCGAGAAGGCCGAGATGGCCGGCTACCTCCTGCTGCTGGTCTTCGGCCCCTTCGCCGCGGCACTGCTCTGGGCCTGGCTCGATCAGCGGCTCGGCCCGAGCACCTGGGCGCGCCGCGCCGAACGGATCGTCCAGCTCGCCGCCTGCCTGCTTCTCATCCTGGCGCTCGGCGGCCTCGTGCGCCAGGCGACAGGAGTCCCGCTGCTCGGCCCGCTGCTGGTGGTCGCCTTGACCGCCTTCCTGGCAGGCGCGCTCCTCACTGCGGCGAGGGGGCTGCCGGCGAGGCTCGACGACCGGCTGGCGCGCCTCGACCGCTGGACGGTGCCGCTGCTGCTGGGCTCGCTGGCCCTCTTCTGCGCGATCTACGCGCCGCTCTATCCGGATCGTCCGCAGGTCTCGGCCTTCTTCGAGTGGCTCACCGAGCGGCCGCTGTTCCCGATCCTGCTGCTGGCCGCCTGGCCGCTGGCATTCCTGGCGCCGCGGCTGCCGCCTCTCCGCCGAGGCCCCTTCGCGTGGGGCCTGCTCGCGCTCTGCCTGATCCTCGCGCTGCTGCTGTTCGACGACGGGCTGTTTCGCGCGTACGACCACTTCGTGCCCTATGTCGGTCCCGCGCTGCATGCGCGGCGGGGCGGCGTGCCCATGGTCGAGGTCTATTCGCAGTACGGCCTCCTGCCCTGGGTCGTGCTCAGCGCGGCCTTCGAGCGCCTGCCCGAGACCTTCGGCGCAGCAGCCTTCGTCGTGCGGCTGTTCACCTTGGCCTGGTTCGTCACCTTCCTCCTGACCGTCCACCGGCTCGTGCGCGACAAGGGCGTCTGCCTCCTGCTCGCCGCCATCGGCCTGATCTGGGCCATCACCTTCCATGAGAAGGTGTTCAATCTGAACGGCTTGCCCTCGACCCAGGGCTACCGCTATCTGCTGCCCGCCCTGGTCGTGCTCTGGATGGCCTGGGCCGAGCACTGGCGCTGGCGCGGCCTCGGCCTCCTGGTCCTGACGGTGGTGGCCTCGCTGTGGAGCATCGAGGACCTCCTGTTCTCGGCGGGTCCGGTCGGCGCTGCGGCCGTGCTGACCGCGCTGCGCGCGCGCACGCCACGCCCCCTGCTGAGAGACGGCGCGATCCTGCTCGGCGGCCTGCTGGCCGGCCAGGGCGCCCTCGCCCTGTATCTCGCGGCGGCCTACGGCCGGATGCCCGACTACCGCCCCTACTTCGAGCTGGTGTCCAGCTTCGAGCCGGGCAGCGTCTCGCACTGGAGCGTCCCGATCCCCAGGGAGTACGGGCTGTGGATACCGGTCGCGCTTGCCTTCTTCGTGCCGCTCGCCCTCGCCGCGCGCGACGCTCTGGCCGGCCGTGACGACCATCCGCGCGCCTCGAGCCTGGTGCCCGCGTCGGTGCTCGGCATCGGTGCGGTCAGCTATTTCGTCGGCCGCTCGACATCGACGACGCTGGGCCTGGCGCTGCTGCCCTTCCTGACCGTCGCCCTCGTCGGCCTCGACGCGCTGCTGGAGCGCTGGCGCGAGACTCCCCGATCGCAGCTGCGGCTCGAACGGCTCCTGGTCGCGCTGGCCGTCGCCTCGGTCGTCGCCTTCTCGCTCGAGCGTTTCGCGCGCCCCTACCGAGCCGACCAGGGCAACGCGACGCTGCTCCGCGAGTGCTTCGACGCCGCCGGCTGCGCACCGCAGGCGGTCGCCCGCAGGCTCGCCGCCGGGATCGCACAGCGGCCGAGCGAGGTCGACGAGACCGACCCCGTGCAGTTCCAGATGCAGGGGACCGGGTTGGCCGCCCGCGTGCGCGACCTGCGGCTGCTCCTGGACCGGGACTTTCCGGGCCGGAACCGAATCCCGGCGCTGATCGACAGCAAGCGCCTCTACTTCCTCGGGGTTGCACTGTTCGCACAGAGTGACCGCTGGTATTTCTGGCCGGTCTCCAGCTCGCTCAACGACATGGATGCGCCGCTCTTGCGCCGCGCCATCCTGGAGTCCAGCGACGCCCTAGGCCCCGGCGACCTGCTGCTCGTCGACCGCGAGCGCGAGAGCCTGCTGTCGATCTGGCAGGAGGCCTGGCAGCGAATCGCGTCGCGCTGCACGCTGGAGCGGGTCGATTCCGGGGCCTTCTACGACGTCCTCGCCCTGCGCTCCTGCCGGGCGCCGTAGAACGGGTCGCGCGCCCGGCCGCATCCGGGGGCGCTCACACCTCCTTCACCGGGCCTTTGCCGTGCAGGTAGCCCTTGCGGGCGGTGAAGAAGGGCTCGTTGAGGCTGAGGCCGCCGTCGACCACCAGCACGTGGCCGGTGACGTACGAGGCAAGCGGCGAGGCCAGCATGACCGCTGCCTGGCCGATGTCGCGCCCGTTGGCCGCCCGACGCAGCGGCACAACCGATTCGCAGACCGCCCGGTTGATCGGGTCGTCGGTCAGCCGCGGTCCCTCGTCGCGGTCGACCAGGCCGAGCGCCATCGCGTTGACCCGGATGCTGCTCTCGCCCAGCGAGACGGCGAGGTAGCGGGTCAGGTGGTCGATGCCGGCCTTGGCGATGTGGTAGCCGGGCGTCTGCTGGGCGACCTGCGCGCCGAGCACCGAGGAGATGTTGAGGATGCTCGGATTGGCCGCCTTGCTCAGCAGTGGCGCCGCCGCCGCGGCGAGCTGGGCCGGCGCCTCCAGCAGAATCTCGAGCTCGGCGTGCCAGTGCTCCATGTTCTCGGGGAAGCTGCGCCGGTCGCGCCGCTCCGGCGAGGCGCTCTGGATCAGCGTGGTCAGCCCGCCGAAGCGCTCGGCCGCCGCCGCGAAGGCCTCGGCCACGGCGCCGGCCTCGCGCACGTCGACGATGCGGGACAGGGCCTCGGTGCCGCTCTCCGCCAGCTCGCAGGCCAGCCGTTCCAGCCCGATCGCCTCGACGTCGAGGAGCAGCAGCGCCGCGCCGTGCGCCGCGCAGGCGCGCGCCACCGCGGCGCCGACGCCGCGCGCCGCTCCGGTGACCGCGACGACATGGTCGGCGAGAAGCGGCAGGGACATGGGAACCTGTTGTCAGTAGCGCGGAAAGGAGGGCCGGACCTCAATCCGGCTGATCAGGCTGCGCCGATCATGGGCCAGGACCTCTAGCACGCTGCGCGCGAGGTCCTCCACCGGAATGTGCCAATCCTGCGGCGCCTCGCCGGCGAAGTCGGTGTTGACCCGGCCCGGCATCACCGAGGTGACCAGCACGCCGTGCTTGCGCAGGTCGAGGGTCAGCGCCTCGCTGAAGCCGTTCAGCCCGAACTTCGAGGCGTTGTAGGCCGTGCCGCCGGGCATCGGGTTGACCGCCGAGCGGCTCGACATGTTGACGATATGGCCGCCGCCGCGCGCCTTGAGGTGCGGCAGGGCGGCGTGGCAGCAGTTGAAGACGCCGGTCAGGTTGACGTCGATGGTCTGCCGCCACTCCTCGGGGGTCAGCGCGTCGAAGTCCTTGACGATGCCGACGCCGGCATTGTTGACCAGGATGTCGAGGCCGCCGAAGCGCTCGGCCGCACGGGCGAAGAGAGCCGTCACCTGCTCCAGGTCGCGGACATCGCAGACCCGGCCCTCGATCGGGCCGAGCGGCGCCATCTGCCCGACCGCGGCGGCCAGGCTCTCGGCGTGCAGGCAGCAGCCCATGACCGAGACGCCGGCGCGCAGCAGCGCCTCGGCGACGGCCCGGCCGATGCCCCGCGACGCGCCGGTCACGACGGCGACCTTGCCCGTGAGCGGGCCGTCCGGATTGCCGCTCATCGCGTCGGCAGCGGCCGGAGCAGAGCCGTCGGGACCTCGCCTTCGTACCAGTCCGGAGCCTGCTCGAGGCCGGCCAGCAGCAGCAGCTCGGGGAACTGCCGCACGCGGTTCTGCCAGTAGTCGGCGCCGGCGCAGAGCTCGAGGAAGCGCGCGGTCAGGCCGTCGGCGCGCTCGACCTGGCCGGCCAGACGGTAGGCGTGCGACAGCGCCGCCGCCATCGAGGCGTCGTAGGGATAGCCGGAGTGGATCGCCTCGATCCAGCGGGCGATCTTCAGCGGGTTGCCGCCCGGCTGGAAGCAGGGGTTGCCGAGGAAGTTGGCGATCAGGTTGAAGGCGAACCAGATCTCCTTCTGCTGGTCGAGGTCGGGGACCGTGTCCTCCGGGATCTCGAAGATCTCCCAGCCGGCGTAGGTGCGCTTCGCCTCCTTGAAGCGGTAGCCGAACTCGCCGCGCTCGGCCGAGCGGCCCGGGTTGATCATCTTGTCGTAGCGCTCTTCCTTGGTGCGCTCGTCGCCCAGGTCCTCGAAGTCGGTGAACATCTCGGTGCCGCGCAGCGGCTGGCAGATGTAGAAGCTCGACCAGTCCCAGGCCAGCTCCAGCGCGAAGTCGAAGGTGTCGCGCATCTCGCCGAAGGTCTCTTCGGGGAAGCCGATGATGAAGTTCGTCGAGGTCAGGACCTCGGGATACTTCTTGAACCAGCCGTTGCGCTCGCGCAGCTTCTTCTTCGTGGTCGGCTTCTTGATCTGCTTCAGCCGGCGATCGTTACCGGATTCGATGCCGATCTTGTAGGCCTTGAGGCCCGAGCGAACCATGGCGTCGATCATCTCCTCGTCGACCGAGACGCCGATCAGGCCGTTGCTGGCCGTCCACTCCAGGCCCGGCACCTGCTCGGCCAGGCCGTTGAACAGAGCCAGCGCCCGCTCACGGTTCCACAGCAGGTCGTCGTCGAGCCAGTCGATGTAGGTGACGCCTTTCCGCTCCCTGAGGAACTTGACCTCGTCGATGACGTCCTGGATCGAGCGCTGGCGCACGCCGAAGCCGTTGAAGTTGCGCACCGTGCAGAAGGTGCAGCGCGCCCGGCAGCCGCGGTTGGTCAGCACCGTGCAGAACCGGCGGTCGGTGCCGACGTAGCGCGAGAAGGCACCGAGGCAGCCGTAGGCGTAGTACTCGGAAATGTCGATCAGGTCGTAGGCCCAGCGGATGTCGGCGGCCAGCGGCGCCGCCTCGATCGGGCCGTCGATCTCATGGATCGCCTCGCCGAGCCGGAAGGCCAGGCCCGGCACCGGCGGCGTCGCCGGGTCCGAGAGACCGCGCAGGAAGCTGCGGAACTGGTCCTCGCCCTCGCGCCGGGTCACCAGGTCGGCCTGGCCGTCCTGCAGGATCTCCCTGTAGTCGAAGGTCGCCTGGACGCCGCCGCTCAGCACCGGCACCTCCGGGAACTCGCGGCGCACGAAGCTCGTGACCTCGACGTAACAGGGCTTGGTCGTGCCGAACATGAAGGTGACGCCGACCATCGGCGCCTCGCAGCCGGCGATCGCCTCGCGCACCACGTCCTGCCAGACCTTGTAGCGGAACGCCGGGTCGTGGCTCTGCTTCAGCAGCAGGTGGTTGAGGTCGATCAGCGAGATCTCCAGATCCGGCCGCTCCTCGCGCGCCACCGTCGCGATGTAGAGCAGTCCGGTCGGCGGGAAGTTGTAGTAGCCGCCGCCCTGCGCCGTCTTGACGTCGAAGAACTGCTCCGGCACCAGCGGCGGCTGGATCAGCACCAGTTCCTTCGGCTGCGGGAAGCGCTCCAGGAACGCCCGCCATGCCGCCTCGGCGGAACGTCGTCCGGCCGCGACGGTCGGGTCCTGCTTCACGGCAACGTCGAGCATTGGGCCTTCACCTGATCCCTGATCCGCGGCCAGCCCGCGGGCGACTCATTGCGCAGAGCAACGATGGCGGCGACTGGCCTCCGCGTACATTGAGGTGCGCAGGCCGGTTCGTCAGTCTTGTGCCATTTCGATGGGCCGGCGCCAACCCCCGGCGCACGAAGAGACGGCGCAGAATCCTTCCGGAACGGCAGGCGAGTCCTTGTGGGGAACATGGTCCGATGCTAACAACAAGCCCTAGATGGGAGAATTGTCTTCGGCCTCCAAACAAACACCCTCGGCGGAATAAGGTCTTCTGAATGCGCATCCTGTTCCTGCAAAACAACGGCATCCAGGAGTCGATCGGCATCGCCAGTCTCGCCGGCACGCTGAAGGCGAACGGCCACGAGGTGGACCTCTTCCTGGCCTCGCACACGCCGAACCTGCGCGAGACCATCGCTCGCTACGACCCCCAGGTCGTCGCCTTCTCGGCCCTGACCGGCGTGCACAACGCCGTGCTCGACCTGGTCGGCAAGGTCAAGACGAGCTTCCCCGGCATCACCACGGTGGTCGGCGGCCCGCACCCGACCTATTCGCCGGAGGTCATCGAGAAGCCGGGCATCGACGCGATCTGCCGTGGCGAGGGCGAGATGGCGCTGCTCGAGCTCTGCGACACGCTCGAGGCCGGCAAGGACATCCGCCAGATCAAGAACCTCTGGGTCAAGGACCAGGATGGCAGCATCCATCGCAACGAGCTGCGCCCTCTGGTCGCCGACCTGGACGAGCTGGCCTTCCCCGACCGCGAGATCTACTACAAGTACGACTTCATCCGCGACCTGCCGATGAAGCGCTTCATCGCCTCGATCGGCTGCCCCTACCCCTGCACCTTCTGCCACGAGCCCGTGATCTTCCAGATGTACAAGGGCAAGGGGAAGTACTACCGACGCAAGAGCCCGCGTCGGACGATCGACGAAATCCTCTACATCAAGAACCGCTACCCGCTGAAGCACGTCCACTTCTCGGACGACCTGTTCTTCCTGCGCAACAACTACGACTGGCTGGAGGAATTCGCCGAGCTCTACGCGCGTGAGGTCGCCCTGCCCTTCAACTGCAACATCCGCTACGACTCGGTGGTGGAGAAGTCGGCGGACCTGCTGAAGAAGGCCCACTGCTTCGGCGTCGCCGTCGGCCTGGAATCGGGCAACGAGCATCTGCGCGAGGTCGTGATCAAGAAGCGGGTCAAGAACGAGCACATGATCGAGGGCGCGAAGCTGCTGCGCGACCGCAAGATCAAGATGCTGACGACCAACATGATCGGCCTGCCCGGCGAGACGCTCGACCAGGCCTTCGACACGGTCGAGCTCAACATGCGTCTCAAGTCGGACTACACCCGGGCCAACACCTTCCTGCTGTTCCCCGGCCTGCCGCTGGTCGACTACGCCAAGCGCGAAGGCTTCGTCGATCCGAACTTCGACATCGACAAGCACGTCGCCGAGGCGTTGGAGATCAACCTCAAGACGCCCTACAGCAACGAGTTCAAGAACCTCTGCTCGCTGTTCTGGCTGATGGTCAAGTTCGACCCCAAGTGGATCCCCTTCTTCAAGAAGATGGTGGCGCTGCCTGACAACGTGATCTTCCGCATGATCGGTGCGGCCAACATGGTCCAGGAACTGCTGTTCTATCGCCTGCCCCTCGGCCCGGCCGTGAAGTTCTTCCGCAACACCGTGCTGGCCTCGAGCGACATGATGACCATGCGCAACATCCCGAGGCTCCTGGGCAAGAAGAAGAACAGCATCAGCAGCGACCGGGAAATCTTCGAGGCGGACCGGGGCCTGATCTAGGTGCCGTTCACCACCGAAGAGAGCCAGCTCTTCGCCCGCCTGTTCAAGTATCTCGCGGTCGTCGCGATCGTCCTGCTGCTGCTCGGCGCCCTCGCGCTCCTCGGGCTCTTCTGAGCCGCCGCAGCAGCGACTCTCGACCGCAAGCCCCAGGCCCAACTAAGCTGTGGCATTGAGGCCGGACGTGGGCTATCCCCGGCGGAGCCGCCGCGGATGCTCAATGTTCCGCCGAAGAAACTCGGTACGGCCGCGGGAAGGCGCAGGGGGGGGGTCATCGTTTCATGAGGCGCTGGACCGCTGTCATTCTGGAATGGCTGCTGGTCGCCGCCGTCTCGATGCTGGTGATGGCCCTGGTCTATCCGGACCTGCTGGCGTTTCACCGGATCCGCTTCACCGCCGGCCACGACCTGGAGATCCCCTACCAGTCGGCCTGGGTGCACGCCGGCTACTTCCTGCGCGGCGGGGTCCAGCTCTGGAGCAGGATGGACCAGGTCAACCACGCCTACTTCCATCTCACGACCGGCTTCCAGGGACTGACGCCGATCGTCGAGGGTTGGGTCTTCTCGCTCTTTGCCCAGGGCCTGGCGCGGCCGGGCGAGACCTTCCAGGCCTTCCATCCACTGTTCTTCTTCGGCCTGGCGACGCTGTTCCGCACGGCCGGCGGCCTGGCGCTGCTCGGCCTCTATCCGGTGCCACGCTGGGCGCGGGTCCTGACCTTGCTGCTCGCCAACTCCGTGCTGGCGGCACAGACCTACAACGGCCTTCTGGCCGGCTTCCTCTACAGCTTGGCGCCGCTGGTGCTCTACTTCCTGACTCTCCTCTTCCGCCGCTTCAGCCTGGCGGCCCTGCTCTGGGCGATCCTGGCCCTCGGCCTCGCCTTCGCCCAGATCCCGCTGATCGCGGTCGGCTACTTCTACATGCCGATCCACTTCTTCGTCTTCGCATCCGCCGCCGCCGCCGGCTGGTGGGCCTTCCAGGCGCGGCGCGGCCGGCCGGCCGGAGAGCCGGCCCCCGCAACGCCATGGACGCTGCGCCAGGGCCTGGCGCTGGCCGCCGGCCTCGGCGCACTGACGCTGGTGGTCGCGATGGATCTCGACTACCTGCACCTGTTCAAGACCACCTTCTATGTCGCCAATTCCGGTCTCGCCGGCACCTCGGGCCGCTTCAACGACCTGTTCGACCCGCTCGGCTTCATCACCAAGGGCATTCACGGCCCCGAGCTCTCCCTGCTGCCCACCTTCGCGCTCGACTTCACCGAGAACCGCTGGTGGTTCTCCTGGCAGTGGATCGGCGCCGCGAGCCTGGGCTTGGCGCTGATCGGCCTGACCCACGGCCGGCACCGCGAGCGCTGGATCCATGGCGGCGCTTTCCTGCTGACCATCCTGGCGATGCAGCCGGCGATCCTGCGGTCGCCCGGCCTGCCGGCGCACCTGATCACCGGCTTCACGAATCCCTTCGGGTTCCTGATCGCCAATCCGCACATGTCGATGCTGCTGATGGCCTATTTCCTGATCGTGCCGATCGGCCTGGGCCTGACCGCGCTGCGGCGGCGGGCCGAGGCCGGCGCGGCCGAGGAGGGGCGATGGGCCGACGCGATCGCGACGACGGTCCTGCTGGCCGGCGCGGTCTATGCCCTGGTCGCGCTGCCGCTCGCCTCGGCCCTCGAGTCGGCTGCGGTCTTCGCGGCGCTGGCGGCCTGCCTGCTGGCGTCGCGCCTCGCACTCCTGCGCCGGGGCCGCCGGCTGCGCGCGCTCGCCGTCGCCCTGCCGCTCGCCGCGATCGCCGCCGACCTCTGGGGCTACTCGGTCTATCTCGCCAAGGTCCCCTACACCGGCGACCGCATCCAGCCGCGCAGCTTCAAGGGCCTCGAGGCCGATGACGGCCGCGAGATCAACCCGGTCGTCATCGACTACCAGAACCCGGCGACCCTGACCTTCCCGCGCCACGTGCGGGTCGCGCCCGACCCCGTCGCGCCGACCAGCGACCCGGCCTTCCCGACCGACTTCGCGGTCTACTTCATCCGCCAGATCTACATGGGCGCCTACTTCAACACCGTCTTCCTGTCGCGCCACTTCAATCCGCCAAACATCTACGAGCTGCGCCAGATCCGATATGCCGACGCCAGCGACAAGGTGAAGGGAGAGGACAGCCGCAGCCCCGACGAGAAGGCGCTCTATCCGCTGCTCAAGGCCGACGACCGGGCGCTGTTCTTCGCGCCGGTCGGGGTCCGCGCCGACAAGGTCGGCCCGGCCGCCCTGCTCGCCGCCGGCGCCGGCCGCTGGGCCGTCTCGCTGGCCGACCCGGACGGCGACCAGGTCGACGAGGCCCGCGAAGCCCTGCCCGACGCGCCGCCGGCCCTGCCGCCGCAGGAAGCGGAGCGGCGCGACTTCGACCTCACCCTCGCCGACGCGGTGGCGCAGCGCCGGCGCGAGCCGGCCCTCGCGACGGCGGGGGGCTTCGTCGAGTACGACTTCCCGCTGCCCGAAGGCTTCCCCGCCTACATGGCGACCAACCTCTTCACCGCCGACCGCGACGCGATCCGCCTCAGCGTCGGCGGCCGCGAGCTGGCGCCGGCCCAGGGCGACCTGATCCGGCCCTTCACCTTCGACGTGCGCAACGTCGCCACCGACCGCCTGGTCGTCGCCCTGCCCCCCGGCCAGCCCGAGAGCACGACGCTGCGGCTCAGCGTCATCCTCGACGGCTTCCTCAAGGACGTGCAGCCGAACCGCAACGACACCACCGGCCTGACCGTCGAGGCCCCGGCCGACGGCTGGCTGGTCTGGCGCGCACCCTACGAGGAGGGCTGGCGGGCGACCCTCGACGGCAAGCCGGCGCCGCTCTACATCGCCGACGTCACGGCCATGGCGGTCCAGCTGCCCGCCGGCCGCCACAGCGTCGTCTTCGCCTACAAGCCCGCGTCTTCCGGCAGCTGGACCCGGCGCCTGGTCCAGGCCCACCTCTTCGCCTCCCCCCTCCTCGCCCTGCTCGTCCTCGGCGTGACCCTCGCCGGCGCCGCCGGCGACTCGCGGCGCCGCCAAGCTGGAGCGGTCGACCGGTGAACGCCCCCGATCCCGGACCGTCCTGGCCGCTGCGCCCCGTCGCGCTCTTCGCGCTCTTCGTGGCGGCGCTGGTCTTCAGCGTCAACCTGTCGGTCGAAACCGAGCTGCAGGAGACCGTCGGCTACCTGATGCTGCTGGTGGTCGGCCCCTTCGCCGCGGGCCTGATCTGGAGCCTCTGCGACCGCGGCGGAGAAGAGGCCTGGAAGCTCGCGGCAGGGCGTGTCGTACTGCTGGCCGCCGCGACCCTGCTGCTGCTCTCGATCGGCGGCCTCACCCATCAGAACGACCAGCTGTACCACTGGACCAACGATAAGCTGGGGCAGTACGTCCCTTTCTTCAGGGAGATCCATTTCAGGCTGCCGCTGCACGACCAGCTCGTCGATTTCCTGGCCGCGTTCCTGGTTCTCTCGATGGTCGCGCTGGCGGGCCGGCTGCCCGGGCCGGTCGCCCGCCCGCTCGATCGGCTCGCCGTCTGGTCCGTGCCGCTGCTGGTCGGCGCGCTGGTCCTGTTCGCCGCCGTCTACACGCCGCTCTACCCGGCGCGCGACGACCGGGTTTCTGCGTTCCTCGGCTGGGCCGTGGACCGGCCCCTGTTCCCGATCCTGATCCTCGCCGCCTGGCCGCTCGCCTGGCTGCTGCCCCGGCTGCCGGCTGTGCGCGGGGGCCCGATCGCTGCGCTGCTGCTCGCTGTTGCGCTCGTCTTCGCCCTGCTGCTCTACGATGACCAGTCCTTCATCGAGTGGGCCCACTACACGGCCTACGTCGGCCCGGCGCTGCACGCCCTGCACGGCGGCGTGCCGATGGTCGAGGTCTATTCCCAGTACGGCCTGCTGCCCTGGGCCCTGCTGACGACGGCCTATCACTGGCTGCCCCAGACCTACGGCAGCGCGGCGATGATCGTCCGTTTCGTCACGGTGCTCTGGTATCTGAGCCTGCCGCTGACCGTCTATCGCCTGGTCGCGCACAAGCCGGCGGCCCTGCTGCTGGCCTCTGTCGGGCTGCTCTGGATCATCTGCTTCCATATCTACGCGCTCAACATGAACGCACTGCCCTCGACCCAGGGCTACCGCTACCTGCTGCCCTCGCTGGCCGTCGCCTGGCTGGCCTGGGTGCCGGAGGGTCGGCGGCGCGACCTCGGCCTCTTCCTCCTGGCGCTCGTTGGCTCGCTCTGGAGCATCGAGGCGACGGCCTACGTCGCGGGCCCGCCGATCGCCTTCGCCCTGCTGACCGCGGTCTGCGACCGAAGCCTCCTGCCGTTCGCCCGGACCCTGCTGACGGTCGTCGCCGGCATCGCCGTCGGGCACGCCGGCCTGGCCGCCTTCCTGCAGATCACCTATGGCCGCTGGCCGGACTACGGCCCGATGCTCGGCGGCCTCGCCTTCTTCGAGCCGCGGCAGGACGGCCAGCACTCGCTCTGGAGCGAGCCGATCCCCTACGGCTTCGGGCTCTGGATGCCGATGGCGGGCATCTTCTTCGTGGCGCTGGCGATGCCGGTGCGCGATGCCCTGGCCGGCCGGATCCGGCATCCGCGCGCCTGGAGCCTGGTGCCGGCGAGCGTGCTCGGGATCGGCGAGCTGAGCTATTTCGTCGGCCGCTCCCACGCCACCACGCTGGGCCTCGCGCTGATGCCCTTCCTGACCGTGGCGATCGTCGGGATCGACGCCCTGGTCGAGCGCTGGCGGCGAGCCCCGGCCCGGACGCTGCGCGCCGAGCGCCTGCTGGTCGCGCTCGCGATCGCCGGCTGCGCCGCCTTCGCAATGGAGCGGTTCCTGCGCCCCTACGATCCCGGCAAGACCAACGCATCGATCCTGCGCCACTGCTTCACAGAGGCCGGCTGTGCGCCCGCGACGGTCGTGCGCCGGATCGTCGACGCCACGAAGGAGAAGGCCGCCGATCTCGACCTCGCCGATCCGAAGAACGCCCTGGTCGCCAAGAACGAGTTCCTGGCGCGCGTGCGCGAGGCCGAACGCCTTGTCGAGGCCTACGCCCCTGACCAGGAACGGGTCGGCCTGCTGGTCGACACCGGCAACTACTCCTTCGTCGGCGTGCCGACCCTGGCCGATCTCGACAAGTGGTACGCATGGCCGATCAACAGCCCGGTCAACGACGGGCAGACGCCCGCCGTGGCGCGCCGGATCGTCGCCTCGGCCAGACCGAGCGACGGCGAGATCCTGATCATCGACAAGAAGCGGGACGAACTGGCCGACGTCGTCCGGCCGCTGGCCGAGAAGTACGCAGCCCACTGCAGGCTGGAGCGCATCGACGCGGGCCGGTTCTTCGAGGTCGTGCGGACCTCGGACTGCCATGACTAGGGCAACGCCCGGAGCCGACATGGCGAGCGAGCGTCGCGCCCGGCCGGCCTGGCCGCTGGCACCGGCTGCGCTCTTCACCCTCTTCGTCGCCGACCTGGTCTTCGCCGTGCTGCTGGCCGGCCAGTCCGAGATGCGCGAGAACCTCGGCTACCTGCTGCTGCTCCTGGTCGGGCCTTTCGCCGGCGGCCTGATCTGGCTGCTCTGCGAGCGGCGCGATCCGCAGGACTGGGAATCCCGGGCCCGCCAGGTCCTGCTGCTCGCGAGCCTGACCCAGATGCTGCTCGCGCTCGGCGGCCTCGCCTACCAGCAGAGCGACCTGGTCCACGACGCGACGAGCCGCTTCCTGGGTGTCGGACTCCGGCCGACGGTCCACGGGCTCATGCTCTGGATTCTGCCGGCTTTCCTGCTGCTCTCGCTGCTCGCGCTGGCGGATCGGCTGCCGGCGCCGGCAGGGCGCCTGCTGACGCGGCTCGAGCCCTGGGCGGTGCCGCTGCTGATCGCCGGAATGCTGCCCTTCTGCGCGGTCTTCACGCCGCTCTACCAGCCCAACGACACGCGGATCTCGGCCTTCTTCGACTGGGCCCAGCTGCGGCCGCCCTTCGTCACCCTGCTGCTCGTCGCCTGGCCGCTGGCCTGGCTGCTGCCCCGGCTGCCGGCGGTGCGCCGCGGGCTGTGCGCGAGGCTGCTGCTGGCGCTGGTCCTGGTCTTCGGCCTGCTGCTCTACGACGACGGCTTCTTCGTCGAGTACTCGCACTACATGCCCTATGTCGGGCCGGCGCTGCACGCCCTCCACGGCGGCGTGCCGATGGTCGAGGTCTACTCCCAGTACGGGATCCTGCCCTGGGTGCTGCTCTGGGTCGGCTACCACTGGCTGCCCGAGACTTACGGCAGCGCGGCGGTCATCGTGCGCCTCTTCACCGTCGCCTGGTACCTGACCCTGCCGCTGACGGTCTACCGGCTGACCCGCAACAAGCCGGCGGCGATGCTGCTCTCGGCGACCGGCCTGCTCTGGGTCATCGGCTTCCACGCCGACGCCCTCGACATGAACGGCATGCCCTCGACCCAGGGCTACCGCTACCTGCTGCCCTCGCTGGCCGTCGCCTGGCTGGCCTGGGTGCCGGGGGGCCGGCGCCGCGACCTCGGCATGTTCCTGCTGATGGTCGTCGGCTCGCTCTGGAGCATCGAGACCGCCGCCTTCGTCGCCGGGCCGCCGGTCGCGCTCGCCCTGCTGGTCTCGATCCGCGACCGCCGCATCGGCCCGCTGCTTCGCCAGGCGCTGCTGGTCCTGGCCGGGGTCGTCGTCGGCCACGCCGCTCTGGCGCTCTACCTGCAGGCGGCTTACGGCCGCTGGCCGGACTACGGCCCTTTCTTCGAGCTGCTCGGCTTCTTCAAGCCCGCCGAGGGCGAGGCCTCGCACTGGAGCGCGCCGATGCCCTACGGCTTCGGCCTCTGGGTACCCTTCGCCGGCGTCCTCTTCGTCGCCCTCGCGGTGCCGGTGCGAGACGCTTTTCTCGGTCGCGTCCGGCATCCGCGCGCCTGGAGCCTGATCCCGGCGACGGTGCTGGCGATCGGCGAGCTGACCTACTTCGTCGGGCGCACCTACAGCACCACGCTGGGGCTCGCGCTGATGCCCTTCCTGGTCGTCTGCCTGGTCGGCTTCGACGCCCTGATCGAGCGCTGGCGCGGCTCCTCGGGCCGGCCGGTCCGGGCGGAGCGCCTGCTGGTCGCCCTGGCGATCGCCGGCTGCTTCGCCTTCTTCGCCGAGCGCTTCCAGCGCCCCTTCGACGCCGGCGCCAGCAACGCCACCATCCTGCGCCACTGCTTCACGGAAGCCGGCTGCTCGCCGGGTGCGGTCGCGCGCCGGGTCGTCGAGGCGGTCGAGGAGCGCAACGTCGACATCCGCCTCGAGGACCAGAAGAACTTCGTGGTCCGCCGTAGCGACTACCTGGAGCGCCTGAAGGAGGTCGAGGCCCTGCTGCGCAGACACTTCGCCGGCCAGGAGCGCGTCGGCCTGCTGGCCGACACCGCCCGCCTCTCCTATCTGGGCATCGCGGCCCTGGACGACCTGGACAAGTGGTTCCTCTGGCCGATCTCCAGCCCGACCAACGACGGCGAGTCGCCGAGCCTGGCGCGCCGGACCGTGGAGTCGGCCACGCCCCGAGACGGCGAACTGCTGATCGTCGCCAGGGACGACACCAAGATGGCCGCGATCGTCGCCCCCCTGACCGAGAAGTACCGGACCCGTTGCAGGCTGACCCCTGTCGAGGAAGGCAACTTCTACGCCGTCGTACGGACCAGCGACTGCCATGACTGACACCGGTGTTCGCGTTGAAGTTGCCCGGCCCGAATACCTCTTCGACGCGACAGGAGAATCCGGATTAGAGGTAGCCCGGCTTTCGGCCGCATGCTCGGTCGGAGCAGTCGCCATCGGGAGCACGGGACAAGCGTGTCGCTGACCAGACCCAAACCAGACGAGACGATCCGCGACTTCGGGGCGCAGTGGACGCGCTTCCGCGCCAACGAGGGCTACTACGCCTCGGCGGAGATCTTCTCCGACATCTGCGGCCCGCTGCTGCCGGTTGCCGAGTTCGCCGGCGCCTCGGTCGCTGACCTCGGCAGCGGCACCGGCCGGGTCGTCGCCATGCTGATCGAGGCCGGTGCCGCGGAGGTCACCGCGGTCGAGCCCTCGGCAGCCTACGAGGTCCTGCGACACAACCTCGACGGCGCGCGCGACAAGGTGCGCTTCGTCCAGGCCAAGGGCGACCAGCTGGAGGGCGGTCCCTTCGACCTGGTCGTCGCGCTGGGCGTGCTGCACCACATCCCGGAGCCGGCACCGGTCGTGCGCCGCGCCTTCGAGAGGCTGAAGCCCGGCGGCCGGATCCTGGTCTGGCTCTATGGGCGCGAAGGCAACCGCCTCTACCTGGCCTTCGCCGAGCCGCTGCGCTGGGTCACGACCAGGCTGCCCGACCGGCTGCTCGCGCCGCTCGCCATGGCACTGACCGCGGTGCTCTCGGCCTACTGCGGGGCCTGCCGCTTCCTGCCGCTGCCGATGCGCGCCTACATGCGCGCGATCATCGGCCGCTACGACTGGCGCTACCGCTACCTGACCGTCTTCGACCAGCTCAATCCGCAGTTCTCCAAGTACTACCGGCGCGGCGAGGTCGAAGCCCTGCTCGCCGAGGCCGGCTTCACCGACGTGCGGCTCCACCACCGCCACGGCTACAGCTGGACCGCGATCGGCCGCAAGCCGGGCTGAGTGGCTGTCCGCGGCCCACACTGCCAGGCTGCGGCAGGGCGGCGTGCGGCGGGGACAAGAAGCCTGTGGCATCGCCACCCGCCCTGGGCTATTCCGGCCTGGGCGAGGGGGGGAATGTAGGTCCGATGGGTCGTACTGCCGGCGTCCTGGTCGACTGGCTTCTGGTAACAGTGGCCTCCATGCTGGTCATGGCGCTGGTCTATCCGGACATGCTGGTCTCGGCGCAGGTCCGTTTCACCGCCGGCCACGACGGGGCGGTCCCCTTCCAGTCGGCCTGGCTCCATGCCGGCTACTTCCTGCGCGGCGGCGTCCAGCTCTGGAACCGCCTCGACCAGGTCAACCATGCCTACCTCCATCTCTCGCTGGGCTTTCAGGGCCTCGCACCGATCGTGGAGGGCTGGCTGTTCTCGCTGTTCGGCGGAGCCGTCGCGCGTCCCGGGGAGGTCTTCCAGCACTTCCACCCGGTCGCGTTCTTCACCCTGGCGGCGCTGTTCCGCACCGCCGGCGGCCTCGCCCTGCTCAGCCTCTACCCGGTGCCGCGCTGGGCACGTTTGCTGACCCTGCTGCTGGCCAACACGCTGCTCTCCGTCCAGACCTGGAGCGGCGTGATCGCGGGCTTCCTCTTCAGCCTGCTGCCCCTGGTGCTCTATTTCCTGATCCTCTTCTTCCGGCGGGTCAGCCTGGCGACCGCGCTCTGGGTCGTGCTGGCGCTCGGCCTTGCGTTCGCCCAGGCCCCACTGCTGGCGGTCGGCTACTTCTACCTGCCGGTTCACTTCTTCCTGCTCTCGACCCTGGTCGCCTTCGGCTGGTGGCGCTGGCGCGGCCGGCACCGGGACGGCCCCGGCGCGCAGGTCGCGGCACCGCCCTCCGGCTGGCGCGGCACGGCACCGCTGCTGATCGGCTGCGCCGCCCTGGCGGTCGTGCTCGCCCTGGACCTCGACTACCTGCACCTGCTGACCAGGACCTTCTTCATCGCGGACTCCGGCCTGAGCGGAAGCCAGGGCCGCTTCGACCAGATCTTCGCGCCGCTCTCCTACATGACGAAGCCGCCGCCCGGCCCCGACATCGGCGACCTCTTCGCCCATGTCCTGGACTTCACCGAGAACCGCTGGTGGCTGTCCTGGCCGTTCATCGGCGCCGGCTGTCTCGGACTCGCGCTGATCGGCCTGACCCACGGCCGGCACCGCGAGCGCTGGCTCTATGCCGCGACCCTGCTGCTGCTCGTCCTGGCCCAGGCGCCGCGGAACTGGACCTCGGTCGGCCTGCCGGCACACCTGATCACCGCCTTCACCGACCCCTTCGCCTTCCTGATCGCGCATACGCACATGTCGATGATGCTGATGCCCTTCTTCCTGATCGTGCCGATCGGGCTCGGGCTGGCGGCCCTGTGGCGCCGCGCCGGACAAGGGGAGGCGCCGCAGGGCGAAGGAGCCGCGGACGGCGTCGCGGCCATGCTGCTGGCAGCGGGCGCCCTTGCCGCCCTGCTGATGCTGCCGACCGCCGCCGCGGCGACGGCGGCGGCGATCTTTCTCGCCCTCCTGCTCTGCCTGATGGCGCCGCGCATCGCGGTCCTGTCGAGGGGGCCGCGGCTGAAGCGGCTCGCCCTCGCGGTCCCGCTCGCCGCCGCAGCGGGCGACCTCTGCGGCTACTCTGTCTACCTGAAGCAGGTGCCCTACACCGGCGACCGGATCCTGCCGCGCAGCTTCGAGGGGCTGGAGACGGCGGACGGCCCCAGGATCAACCCGGTCGTCGTCGACTACCAGAACCCCGCAACCCTGGTGTTCCCACTCCACCTCCGGGTCGAACCACCGCCGACCACGCCCAGCACCGATCCGGGCTTCCCAAGCAAGAACGCCGTCTATTTCTATGCGCCGACCTACGCGGCGGCCTTCTTCAACACGGTGTTCATGGAGCGCCAGTTCGTCCGGCCGCACCTCTACGAGATTCGCCATATCCGCTACGCCCAGGCCGGCGACTACGTCGGCCAGCCGGACGATCGGCCGGCCGACGACAAGGCGATTGCCCCGCTGCTGAAGGGCGACGACCGGGCCCTCTTCTTCGCGCCGGTCGCCGTCTCCGCGGAACGGCTCGGCCCGGCCGCGCTGCTCGCCGCCGGCGCCGCCCGCTGGGCGGTGTCGCTGGAGGATCCCGGCGGCGGCGCGGTGCCCGGCACGCTCGCTGCCCTGCCCGACGGGCCGCCGCTGCCGCCGCAGTCAGCGCGGCAGCAAAGCTACTCCCTGGCCCTGGGCGACGCCGTGGCGGAGCGCCGGCGCGAGCCTGCCCTCGCGGCCGAGGGAAGCTTCACCGAATACGACTTCCCGCTGCCGAAGGGCTTCCCCGGCTACATGGCGACCAGCCTGTTCTCCGCCGACCGCCGCGAGCTCCGCCTGTTCGCTGGCGACCGGGAGCTCGCTCCGGCCCAGGGCTACCTGATCCGTCCCTTCACCTTCGACGTGCGCAACGTGGCGACCGACCGCCTGGTCGTCGCCCTGCCACCCGGCCTGCCGGCCGGGACGGCCCTGCGCCTGGTCGTCAGGCTCGACGGCTTCCTCGATGACGTGAAGCCGAACCGAAACGACACGACCGGCCTCGAGGTGGAGGCGCCGGCCGACGGCTGGCTGGTCTGGCGCAACCCCTGGGAAGACGGCTGGCAGGCGACGCTCGACGGCCGCCCGGCGCCGGTCTACATCGCCGACCGGACGGCGATGGCCGTCCAGGTCCCGGCCGGACGGCACAAGGTGGTCTTCGCCTACAAGCCGAAGGGCTGGACGCGCCGTCTGGTCGAGGCGCACCTCGTCGCCTCGCCGCTGCTCGCGCTCGTCGTGCTCGGCATGGCGCTGACCGGCGCGGCAGCCGGCCTCGGCCTGCCCCGCCGGGCACCATGACACGCCGCTTCGCTCCCATCGTCCTGGAGTGGCTGCTGGTCGCGACCGGCTCGATGCTGGTCATGGCGCTGGTCTATCCGGACCTGCTGGTCACGGCCCAGGTGCGCTTCACCGCCGGCCACGACAGCATGATCCCCTACCAGTCGGCCTGGGTGCAGGCAGGCTACCTCCTACGCGGCGGCATGCAGCTCTGGAACCGCTTCGATCAGGTCAACCACGCCTACCTGCACCTCTCGACCGGCTTCCAGGGACTGACGCCGATCGTCGAGGGCTGGCTCTTCTCGCTGTTCGGCGGCGGCCTCGCCCGGCCGGGCGAGGCCTTCCAGCACTTCCATCCGGTCGCCTTCAACGTCCTGGCGACCCTGTTCCGCACGGCCGGCGGCCTCGCGCTGCTCGGCCTCTACCCGGTGCCACGCTGGGCCCGGGTCCTGGCCCTGCTGCTGGCCAACACGCTGCTCGCTACCCAGGCCTACGACGGCATGATGGCGGGCTTCCTCTACAGCCTGACGCCGCTGGTCCTCTATCTCCTGATCCTGTTCTTCCGCCGGGTCAGCCCGGCCACGCTGCTCTGGGCGGTGCTGGGGCTCGGGTTCGCCTTCGCGCAGATGCCGCTGGTCGCGGTCGGCTACTTCTACCTGCCGATCCACCTCTTTGCGGTCTGCTGCCTTCTCGCGTTCGGCTGGTGGGCCTTCCGCGCGCGGCGGGTCGGCGAGGCACGGCCGGCCGTGGCCGCGCCGGCGCTGCGCGGCCCCGCGGGGCTGGCCCTGGCGCTCGGCTGCGGCGCCTTCGCCGTGATCCTGGCCATGGATCTCGACTACCTCGGCCTGCTGAAGTCGACCTTCTATCTCACCGGCTCGGGCCTGGGCGGCACCCACGGCCGCTTCGACCAGCTCTTCTCCCCCTTCGCCTATCTGGCCGGACGCTACAACGGCCCGGACCTGGCGCCGCTGGCGTCCGAGGTGCTGGACTTCACGGTGAATCGCTGGTGGCTCTCCTGGCAGCTGATCGGCGCCGCGAGCCTGGGCCTGTCGCTGATCGGCCTGACCCACGGCCGGCACCGCGAGCGCTGGCTCTACGCTGCCGCCTTCGGCCTCACGATCCTGTCTCAGCTGCCCCGGCAGGAGCTCGCCGGCCTGCCGGCGCATCTGGTCATCGCCTTCACCGATCCCTTCGCCTTCCTGATCCGCAGCTCGCAGATGTCGACCATGCTGATCGGCTACTTCCTGATCGTGCCGACCGGCCTCGGCCTGGCCACCCTCTGGCGACGCGCGCAGGAAACTGAGGTATCCCGGAAAGGGTGGCTCGCCGATGCCGTCGCGACGGCGGTCCTGCTGGCCGGAGCGGTCTTCGCGGCGACCGCCCTGCCGACGGCCGCTGCGATCGAGTCGGCCGCGGTCTTCGCCGGCCTGACGCTCTGCCTGCTGGCGCCACGCATCGGCCCGCTGCGCGTGGGCGTGCGGCCGCGTGCCCTCGCCGTGGCGCTGCCGCTCGCCGCGGTCGCAGCCGACCTCTGGGGTTATTCGCTCTACCTGGAGCGGGTGCCCTACACCGGCGACCGCATCCAGCCGCGCAGCTTCGAAGGCCTGGAGGCCTCTGACGGCCGCCAGATCAACCCGGTGGTCATCGACTACCAGAACCCGGCGACGCTGGCCTTCCCGCGCCACGTCCGCGTCGCGCCCTATCCGGTCACGCCGAGCACCGATCCCGGCTTCTTCGTCATCGACTATGCCGTCTATTTCGTCGACCAGTGCTACATCGGCGCCTACTTCGACACGGTCTTCCTGAACCGCGAGTTCAAGCATCCCAACCTCTACGAGCTGCGGCACCGTAGCTACGCCGCGGCCAGCGAGAAGATCGTCGGAGAGGCGGACTGGCGCGACCGCGAGCAGAAGGCGCTTTATCCGCTGCTCAAGGCCGACGACCGGGCGCTGTTCTTCGCGCCGGTGGCCGTCGCCGCCGACAAGGTCGGTCCCGCCGAGCTGGTCGCGGCCGACGCCGGCCGCTGGGCGGTCTCGCTGGAGGACCCGGCCGGCGGCAAGGTGCCGAGCGTGCAGGAGGCGTTGCCCGCGGCAGCACCCGTCCTGCCGCCGCAGCCCGAGGAGCAGCGAGACTTCGACCTCACGGTCGGCGATGCCGTCGCCAGGCGCCCGCGGGCGCCTGGCCTCGCGACGGCGGGGGGCTTCGTCGAGTACGACTTCCCGCTGCCGAAGGGCTTTCCCGCCTACATGGCGACCAACCTCTTCACCGCCGACCGCGACTCGATCCGCCTGTGGCTCGACGGCCAGGAGCTGGCGCCCGCCCAGGGCTACCTGATCCGCCCCTTCACCTTCGACGTGCGCAACGTCGCGACCGACCGCCTGGTCGTCGCCCTGCCGGCCGACCAGCCGCCCGGCTCGCGCCTGCTGCTCAGCGTCACGATCGACGGCCTGCTCAAGGACGTGCGGCCGAACCGCAACGACGTCACCGGCCTCGAGGTCCAGGCGCCGGCCGATGGCTGGCTGGTCTGGCGCGCGCCCTACGACGACGGCTGGCAGGCGACGCTGGACGGCGAGCCGGTGCCGGTCTACATCGCCGACCGCACGGCCATGGCGGTCCGGGTCCCGGCCGGCCGGCACAAGGTGGTCTTCGCCTACCGGTCGGCGGCTTCGGACGCCTGGACGCGCCGCCTGGTCGAGGCGCATCTCTTCGCCTCGCCGCTGCTCGGCCTGCTGATGATCGCCCTGTGCCTCTGGGGCACCTCTGCCGGCTTCGGCTGGTCGAATCGGGAGGAACGCCGGTGACATCTGTGACGGACGAGGCGCCGCGGCCGGCCTGGCCGCTGTCCGCCGCGGCGCTCTTCGCGATCTTCGCCGCCACGGTGGTGCTCGGCGTCAACCTCTTCGGCCAGACCGAAAGCCGCGAGTTCTGGGGCTACCTGCTGCTGCTGGTGCTCGGCCCCTTCGCCGGCGGCCTGCTCTCGGCCCTGCTCGGACGGAACGCTGCCGCCTGGCAGGCGGCCGCCCGGCGGATCCTGCTGCTCGCCGCCGCCACGCTGCTGCTGCTCGGCCTCGCCGCCCTGCTGCGGCAGGTCAGCGGGGTACCGCTCCTGCCGGTCGCCGTCGCCCTGTCGCTCGGCAGCTTCCTGCTGCTCTCCCTGGCCGTGCTGGCGGACCGCCTGCCCGCCGGCCTGGAGCGGCGCCTGGAGCCGCTGGCGCCCCACGCCGTGCCGCTGCTGCTCGCCGCGCTGATGGCCTTCTGCGCCCTCTACACGCCACTCTATCCCGGCAAGGTCGAGGTCTCGGCCTTCTTCGCCTGGATCGTCGGCGACCCGCTGTTCCCGATCCTGCTGCTCGCCGCCTGGCCGGTCGGCTATCTGTTGCCCCGCCTGCCGAAACTGCGCGGCGGGCCCCTCGCCTGGCTGCCGCTCGCCCTGGTCCTGTGCCTCGCCCTGCTGCTCTACGACGACGGCCATTTCATCGAGTACGCCCACTACGCCGCCTACGTCGGCCCGGCGCTGCACGCCCTGCACGGTGGCGTGCCGATGGTCGAGGTCTACTCCCAGTACGGCTTCCTGCCCTGGGCCGTGCTGAGCCTCGTCTACCACTGGCTGCCCGAGACCTTCGGAACGGCCGCCGTGGTCGTCCGACTCTTCACGCTCGCCTGGTTCGCCGTCTTCGTGCTGACCGCCTATCGCCTGGTCGAGGACAAGGCGGTCGGACTGCTGCTCGCGGCGGTCGGCCTGATCTGGGCGGTCACCTTCCACGGCAACCTCTTCAACCTGAACGCCCTGCCCTCGACCGAGGGCTACCGCTACCTGCTGCCGCAGTTCGCGATCCTGTTCCTGGCCGTGGCGCGACGCGGCCGGGAGCGGACCCTGGGGCTCGCGCTGCTCGCCGGCATCGCCTCGCTGACCAGCATCGAGGCCGTGGTGATGACAGCCGGCCCGGTCGGCGCTCTCGCCTTCCTGACCGCGGTCCGCGACCGCTCGCTCCGCGCGCTGCTGCGCGACGGCCTGGCGGGCCTCGCCGGCATCGCCGCCGCGCAGGCGCTGCTGACCCTGATGCTGCTGGTCTTCTACGGCCGCCTGCCCGACTACGCCCCCTACCTGGAGCTGACCGGCACCTTCGAGCCTGGCTCGGCCGCCACCGCCGCCTGGGCGCGCCCCATGCCCTCGGCCTTCGGGCTCTGGGTGCCCTTCTCGGTGCCGCTCTTCGCCGTCCTGGCCCTGGCCTTCCGCGACGCGCTGGCCGGCCGCCCCGACCATCCGCGCGCCTGGCTGCTGGTGCCGGCCGCCGTGCTCGCCGTCGGCGAGGCCAGCTACTACGTCGGCCGCTCCTTCACCACGACCCTCGGCCTCGCCCTGCTGCCCTTCCTGCTGGTCGTCCTGGTCGGCATCGACGCGCTGCTGCAGCGCTGGCGCAGCCGGCCGGCGCGCGAGCTGCGCTGGGAGCGCCTGCTGGTCGGCCTCGCCATCGCCGCCGTCTTCGCCTTCTCGCTCGAGCGCTTCGCGCGGCCCTACAATCCCGGCAAGGGCAACGCGACGATCCTGCGCCACTGCTTCACGGAGGCCGGTTGCGCGCCGGCGACCGTGCTGGGCCGAATCGACCGGGCGATCAACGAGCAGGCCATCGAGCTGCGCGAGGATGACCCGAAGAACTACGTCTTCGCCGGCCAGGACCTGCCCGAGCGCCTGTCCGAGATCCTGACCCTCGCCCACGAGGACGGGGAGAGCGAGCGGACCGGCCTGCTGGTCGACACGACCCACCTGCCCTACCTCGGGGTGCTCGCCTTCACCGAGCTCGGCACGTGGTACCGCTGGCCGATCTCGAGCTCCGACAACGACAGCGGCTCGAGCAGCCTGATCCGGCTGATCCTCGGCTCCGCCCTGCCGGCCCGGGACGGCGAGCAGCTGATCGTCGAGAAGGAGCACGACATCCTGAGCCTGGCCGAGCGCGAGCTCTTCGCGCAGTACCAGGCGCGCTGCACCCTGGAGACGGTGCAGCAGACACGTTTCTACGAGGTGCTGCGGACCCGCGACTGCAAGAACTGAAGGGGCAGGAAGCGGAGCCGCTCAGGCGGCGTAGCCGCTGCCGCGCGCCCAGGCCTGCAGGCTGACCAGCGCCCAGATGAGCCGGCTGTTGTCGCGCCGCTTGGCCAGGTGCTCGTCGAGCACGCCGGCCAGGGCGGCCGGCTCGAACAGGCGGCCGAGCAGCCCGCCCTCCAGGTTCTCGCGCACGTAGCCCGTCAGGTCGCGGCTGACCCAGAGCGGGATCGGCGGGGTCAGGCCCTTCTTCTTGCCCTCGACGACGTCTCGCGGCAGCCGCGGACGGGCCAGCGCCTTGAGGATCCGCTTGGTCCTGCGCAGGGTCACCTTGTGCTCCGGCGGCAGGGCCATGGCGAACTCGACCAGCCGGTAGTCGAGCAGCGGCTCGCGCGCCTCGACCGAGTTCAGCATCGAGGTCCGGTCGACCTTGCGCAGATGGTCGTTGAGCAGATAGCTCTGAGCGTCGGCCTGCATCAGGCGGGTGATCTCGGGCATCGCGCCGGAGCCGGCGAAGGCCGCCGCATAGCTCTCGAAGGGGTCGTAGCCGTCGAGACTGTCGAGCGAGCCCCTGTTGTAGAGCCGCTTCTGGCCCTCGACGTTCAGCACCTCGCGCCAGGAGGCATGGCCGCGGTCGAAGGGCAGGTCGACGCCGTCGACGAAGCGCTTCAGGCGGTAGTCCAGGCTGATCCGGCTGTGCGAGACCGGCAGCGCATGGATGGCCGAGCGCAGCAGCCGGCGCACCGGCTTCGGCGGCAGGTTCCAGAGGCGCCGGAAGAAGGGCGCCTGGTAGGTCGGATAGCCGCCGAACAGCTCGTCGCCGCCGTCGCCGGTCAGCACGACCCGGACCCGCTGGCTCGCCAGGCGGAACAGCAGGTAGCTGGGCACCAGGCTGGCATTGCCGAGCGGCTCGTCCATGGCCCCGAGGATGCCGTCGATCTGCGGCGCCGAGATCTCGCCCATCATGTCGCTGACCAGCTCGACCGACAGCCGCTCGGCGGTCTGCTCGGCGAGCGGCAGCTCCGAGTAGGAGCGCTCCTTGAAGCCGATCGAGAAGCAGGTGACCGGCTGGTCCGTCGCCTGCTTCGTGTAGGCGGTGACCAGCCCGGAGTCGATGCCGCCGCTGAGCAGCGTGCCGACCGGGACGTCGGAGCGCAGGCGCAGGCGCACCGAGTCCAGCAGCAGCGCGTCGAGCTCCTCGCAGGCCTCGCCGAAGCCGACTCGGCGCGCCGGCCCGGCCGGCATGTCCCACCAGCGGGTCAGGTCGATCCGGCCGTCCTTGATCAGCGCGTAGTGGCCGGGCGGCAGCTGGGTGATGCCGCGGAAGATCGTCTTCGGCTCGCAGACGTACCAGTAGGCCAGCAGGTCGGCGACGGCGCGCAGGTCGATCTCCAGCTCGAACAGGCCGGATTTCTGGATCGGCCGCAGCTCCGAGGCGAACAGCAGGCGCCGGCCGTCGTTGGCCAGGTAGAGGGGCTTCACGCCCAGGCGGTCGCGCGCCAGGAACAGCGACTGCTCGCGGCGGTCCCAGATCGCCACGGCGAACATGCCGTTGCACTTCCCCAGGCAGGCCGGCCCCCAGGCCTGATAGGCGGTCAGCAGCACCTCGGTGTCGCTGGTCGTCTGGAAGCGGTGGCCCTCGGCGGCCAGCTCCTCGCGGATCTCGCGGTAGTTGTAGATCTCGCCGTTGTAGACGATGACGTAGCGGCCGTCGCCGGAGGTCATCGGCTGGTCGCCGCTGGTCAGGTCGATGATCGCCAAGCGCCGCATGGCGAGGCCGACCGGCCCCTCGACGAACTGCCCGTCGGAGCTCGGCCCCCGGTGCGTCATCAGGTCGTTGAGCTCGGTCAGCCGCTCCGGCGCCAGCTGGGCGCCCGACTGCCAGGCCACGTGTCCCAGGATGCCGCACATCCCGTCTGGTCTCCCGGCTCTAGCCGCCCAGGCCGAAGTGGCGGCGCAGCATGACCGCCGCACCCTGGCGGCCGAGCAGGCGCTTGGCCAGGTTCGCCTTGGCGGCGTTCTTGCCGACGACATAATGCAGCCGCGGACGGCGCGCGGCCAGCGCCGCGCAGATCGCCTCGGCGACCGCCTCGGGCGGCATGCCGTGGCGGCTGTGGATCGAGTCGACGACCTTGCGGTAGCCCTCGGCCAGCGGGTCGCCCGCGGCGCCCCGGAAGTCGTTGCCGGTCTCGTTGAAGCCCGTGTTGACGTTGCCGGGCTGGACGATCACCGCCCAGAGGCGGCGCGGCAGCAGCTCGGTCGCGAGCGTCTCGTAGAACAGCTCCAGCGCCGCCTTCGAGGCGGCATAGGCCGAGGACATGGGAATGCCGACGGCGGCGGCGATCGAGCTAACCCCGACGATCCGGCCGTCCGGCGCCATCAGCGGGATCAGGTCGCGGACCAGCTTGGCGTGGGCCGTGAAGTTGACCTCCAGGGTCCGGTCGAGCAGCGCGTCGGACATGAACTCGACCGGACAGGTCGCGTGCACGCCGGCCGCGACGATCACGGCGTCGAGCCTCGTCCCGGCCTGCCGCAGTCCCGCGATCCGCTCGGCCACCGCTGCCCTGTCGGTCAGCTCGACCAGGGCGCGAGCGCCGGCCTCCAGGAAGTCCAGTCCCTCGAGGGCCGCGGCGTCGTTGTCCCAGACGATGACCTCGCCCCCTGCCGAGCACAGGCGTCGGGCCGTGGCCAGGCCGATGCCCTTGGCGCCGCCGACGACCAGCGCGCGCTTGCCCGCGAAGCTCATGTCGTCAGGTGCTCGTCGGAGTGCTCGTCCTTGACCGAACCGCCGAAGTACTGCCGGTGGTCGAAGTGCCGCTCGGGATCGCGCAGCAGCTTCTCGGCGAAGTCCAGCGCCATGCGGATCGAGTGGTCGCTGTTGTTGTACCAGTAGGCGCCGGAGCGGCCGAGCAGGTGGACGCGCCGCGAGAAGCCCTTGACCGTGCGCACCGCGCCCCCGAAGGCCTGCTTGTAGCGCCGGTGATAGATCGGATAGGTGTCGACGACCGGGTTGACGTGCACCGCCTCGACACCGCGCCGCGACTTCAGGAACTTCATCGCCTCCATCTCGGCGAGCACCGGGTCGGTCAGGCCCTGCGCCTTGTCGAAGAAGCGCGGCTCGCTCTGGGAGTCGGTGACCTCGCAGATGAAGTTGTAGTAGCCGGCCGGCGTCGTGCTGCCGTGGAACTCGCGCATGCAGGTGATGCGGCTGACCAGCGAGTCGCCGCGGCTCATGTAGATCCACTGGGCGCGGTTGTTGCGCACCGCCTCCTCGCGCGCGATCACGTTGAAGAAGATCGTGTTGAGATACTTCAGCTCGAAGGCCTCGTCGCCGACCAGCGCCGCCAGGTCGTTGAGGTTGCCGGTCCAGATCAGCGTCTCGAAGGCGAGCTCCCGGCCGCCGCGCGTCGTCGCCTGGAAGGCGTCGCCCTTGTCCTCGATGGCGGCGATCGAATCGCTCGGCAGGAAGTCCAGGCAGCCGGTCGACTCGCAGATATCGAACAGCCGGTCGAAGAAGCCGCCGAAGCCGCCTTCCATCGGATAGAGGAACTTGGTGTCGATCTTCTTCGGCAGGGTCAGGCCCTTCAGCAGGTCGAACAGCGAGTTCGCCTTGACCCGCTCGTCGATGACCGTCCGGTTGATGCCCGTCGAGGCCCAGTCGGAATGGATGTCGTCGGCGCTCCAGCGCAGGAACTTCTGCGTGTAGGGCTTGAAGAAGATGTTGTAGAGCGTGTCGCCGTACTGCAGGCGGATGTAGTCGCGGAAGGTGGTGAGGTCGAGGTCCTTCTTCTTCCGCACCATGTCCAGCGCCGCGCGAACCGAGATCTGCGGCGGCATCTTCCACAGCTCGGAGCTCTTCAGCGGCCAGTTGAAGTAGCGGTCCGCGAAGTGCACCAGGGTCGAGCGGCCGATCTCGTGCATCGCCAGGACCTCGGTGATGAAGTCCTTCACGATCGGATCGTCGGTGTGGAAGCGCTTCGGCCCGGTATCGAAGATGTGGCCGTCGTAGTCGTAGCTCTTCGACAGGCCGCCCGGGCGATCGTTGCGCTCGACGATCAGCACGCTCTTGCCGGCGGCGGTCAGGCGCTGGGCGAGCGTCAAGCCGGCCGGGCCTGCGCCGACAATGCAGAAGTCGTGGCTCTGGAATTTCACGGAACAGCTTTCACCAGTGAACGCGGGGCATCAGCCGGCTGTCGGAGGGGCCGTGCCGCCCGGGGAGGTCTCGGTCCTAGTGCGACGATTCGGCGCTTTAGCATAGCCACCCTGGCACGGCAACCAATGGTGCCGAGCGCTCAGCCCGCCAGGAAGGCCGCCGCGTTGCGGCGCGCGAAGGCCATGACCGTGGCCTGCGGATTGACGCCGGTGCAGCCGGGCAGCATCGAGACGTCGTTGACCCTGACGTTGTCGGTGCCGCGCAGCCGGCCCTCGAGGTCGACCGGATGGCGCTCCGGGTCGCCGCCCATCGGCGCCGAGGCGAAGAGATGGATCGCCGTCACCTCGGGGCGGCGCCGGCCGAAATCGCCGAGCAGCGGCCGCAGCGCGTCCGGGTCGGCGATCGGCCCGGCGCCGGGCAGCGGCAGGTGGACCTCCCGTGCGCCGGCCGCGAACAGCAGCCGCACCAGCTTGTCCAGGCCGTCGGCCAGGCGATCGTGGTCCCGCCCGCTCAGGTCGAAGCGGACCAGGGGCTCGGACAGGCCCGGCAGGTTGCGCACGGAGCCGCGGCTCTCCGAGGTGACCAGGGCGTAGAAGATCGCGAGCTGGCGCTGCCGCTCGATCAGCAGCTCGCGGTCCTGGCCGGCCAGCCAGAGCGCCAGGTGGGGCAGGGCGCTGACCGAGCAGCCGAGCGTCAGGTCGGGCTTGAACTCCATGACCTGGCGGACCGGCACGCCGAAGTCGCCCTCGTCGACCGGCTCGTCGAAGCGGGCGATGGCGCGCAGCATCGGGTGCAGCTGCAGGGCCGTGCCGACGTTGCGGCGCAGGCCGCTGCGGCGCAGCAGGGCGGGCGTGCCGGTCGCCCCCGCACAGATGAAGACCTCGCGAAAGCGGATCGTCAGGCGGCCCTCGGCGCGGTAGCCGGCGAGGCGCCGGCCCGAGGCGGCGACGGCGCGCGCGCCCTCGAAGGTCAGGCGCTCGATCCTGACCCCGGTCTCCAGCCGGCAGCCGGCGGCCAGGGCGTCGGCGACGTAGGTCGAGCTCATGCCGTGGTGGGTCGAGGTCCAGCGCCCCGCCTCGTCGCGCCGCGAGGTGATCCAGCGCGGCACCTCCTGCGAGGCCCAGCCGAGCGCCTCGGCCCCGGCGCGCAGCTTCGCCGAGGCCGCCCCCTCGCCGCCCTCGACGGGCCCGACGCCCAGGCACCGGCCGATCTCGTCGTAGAGCGGAGCCAGCGCGTCGAGCGAGACGTCTGAGAAGCCGTGCTCGCGCTGCCAGCGCGCCAGCGTCTCCTCGGGCAGCCGGTGGAAGAAGCCCGAGTTGACCTCGCTGCCGCCGCCCAGGCAGCGGCCCTCGGCGTAGGTCACCCGCGCCTTGCCGAGGCAGGGCGTCAGGCCCGCGTTGCGGTACTTGGCGTCCATCTCCTCGGAGGAATAGGGCCGCGTCGCCAGCCGGCGCGTGTCGGGCCCCTCCTCGACCAGCAGCACGTCGCGGCCAGCCGCGGCGAGGGCGGCCGCGGTCACGGCGCCGCCAGGCCCCGAGCCGACGACCAGGATCTCGCAATCGAGGCTCTCGGTCACGGCTGCGGGCTGCCCTGTTCCGCGACGTCCCGCAGCGCCTCGAAGTAGACGAAGCTGGTGAGCCGCTCGTGGACCGTGACGAGATCGCGCAGCAGGCCGAGCGGCGCGCGCCGCCACAGCCCGGCGAGCACCGCGCGGCGCGGACCGTCGAGCCGCCCGGCGGCGCACCCGAAGCGCAGGCGCGCCGAGAGCTCGAACAGCAGGGTCAGGACCAGGATCGGCGCCGCGACGAACACCGGCATCAGGCTGATCTTGCGGGCGACCTTGTGCGCGACCTGGCGATGCAGCGGCGTGCCGACCGCCCCGGCGGGCAGGAAGCAGGCGGACAGGGCCCGGATCGTCGGCTGCGAGGCACGGCCCAGCAGGCCGAGGCCGGGGCGCCAGTCGAGCGATTGCCGGTTCCGTCCGAGGCCCGATTCCACTAAGCATCTCCCCGTAGAGCCGAGGCGCGAGGTGCCATGACGAGACAGCCCCACCGCCGTCGCACCCCCTCATTGCAGATCGCGGGCGGAGCGGCAAGCGTCGCTCCGAGCGTGCCCCCGTGGCGGTGAGCGAGCAGGACCGGCCGGCTGTCGCCGGACGTCCCGAATCCAGGCGCGGCCTGTTCCGGCGCATCCTGCTGCCGCTCTGCAAGTTCGGCCTGGCGCTGCTGATCCTGGCCGGCCTCTACCGACTCGACATCCTGCAGCTGCACCTGCCGGAAGGCACGGTCCTCCATCCCTGGCCCTTCCTGCTCGGCGCGCTGCTGGTCCTCGCCACCGTGCCGCTGCTGGCGGAGCGCTGGCGCCTGCTGCTCTCGGTGCAGGGCCTGGCGCTGCCCTTCGGCACGATCTTCGGCCTGACCGGCCTCGCGCTGTTCTGCAACCTGACGCTGCCCGGCGGATCGGGCGGCGACGCCCTGCGCTGCCTGGCGGTCGTGCGGCGGCTCGACGAGCGCCGGACCAGGGCGCTGGTCTCGATCTTCATGGACAAGTGGCTCGGCCTGCTCGGCCTGTCGATGATCGGCGCCGGCGCCATGCTGCTGCGCTGGCGCGAGATCGCCGGCCATCCGGCCCTGGCGCTGGCCGGCACGGTGATCGCGGCGGTCTCGGGCGGCGCCTTCGTCCTGACCCTGCTGGCGATCTGGCTGGCCGGTCACCGTGGCCGCCTCTACCGGGCGCTGACGGCGCCGAAGCGGCCGGTCTGGCTGGCCGTGCTCGGCCAGCTGGTCGACGCGGTCGGCAGCTACCGCTACCACGCCGGCCGGCTGGCGGTAGGCGTGCTCATCTCGCTGCTCGGCCACGGCCTGACGATCGTCGGCCTCCTGGTCGTGTCGCGCGGCTTCGGCAACCTCGGCCTGGACGCCGACGGCTATGCCGCCGCCATGGCGATCGGCCTGCTCGCCAACCTGATCCCGCTGACCCCCGGCGGGCTCGGCTTCGGCGAGATCGCCTTCGCCCAGGTCGCCGGCGCGCTTTCGACCGGCGGGCCTGTCGTCGCCTATGCGACGATCTTCCTGATCTTCCGCGTCGTGACGGTGCTCGGCCTGGCGCCGGGCGCCCTCGTCTGGTTCCTGCGACGCGAGCGCGGCCGGCCCGCGGCGGAGGCCGGAGCGCCGCCGAGTTAAGCCTTGCGTCGCCTCCGGGCGGGCCCTATCAACGGGACGCCAACCGACCGGGGCCGAGCCGCTCTTGAAGATGAAGCTCTCCGACTACATCGCCGGATTCCTCGCGAGCCGGTCTATCCGTCATGCCTTCGTGATGTCCGGGGGCGCGTCCCTGCACCTGATCCACTCGGTGGCCAAGACGCCGGGCATCGACTTCGTCTGCGCCCAGCACGAGCAGGCCTGCGCGATGGCCGCCGACGCCTACGCCCGCGTCGCCGGGGTGCCCGGCGTCGCGATGGCGACCAGCGGGCCCGGCGCCACCAACCTGATCACCGGGATCTGCTGCGCCTACTACGATTCGATCCCGATGATCTGCATCACCGGCCAGGTCGCGACCTTCCGGATGAGCGGCGACACCGGCGTGCGCCAGCTCGGCTTCCAGGAAACCAACATCGTCGACGTCTGCCGCTCGATCACGAAGTACGTCGTCCAGATCGCCGATCCGATGGACATCCGCTACGAGCTGGAGAAGGCCTACTGGATGGCGACCAGCGGCCGGCCCGGCCCGGTGCTGGTCGACGTGCCGGACAACCTGCAGCGCAGCGAGGTCGAGGTCGAGAAGCTGCGCGGCTTCGAGCCGCCGCCGAGCGGCACGTCCGACGTCCCGGCCGCCGAGATCGAGCGGGTCGCCGAGCTGCTGAAGGGCAGCGAGCGGCCGATCCTGGTGCTCGGCACCGGCGTGCGGGCGGCCGGCGCGATCGCCGAGAGCCTGCGCCTCGCCGAGTCCTGCGGCCTGCCGGTGCTGCCGACCTGGGGCGCCCTCGACTTCCTGCCGAGCGACCACCCGCTGATGGTCGGCACCTTCGGCACCCACGGCAGCCGCAACGGCAACTACGCGGTGCAGAACGCCGACCTGGTGCTGTCGATCGGCTCGCGGCTCGACACCCACTGCGTCGGCTCGCCCTTCTCGTCCTTCGCGCGCGGCGCCCGCAAGGTGATGGTCGACATCGACCCGGCCGAGATCGCCAAGTTCGAGCGCCACCAGATGGTCATCGACGTCAAGCTGCCGTTCGATGCCGGCGCCGTGCTGCGCGGCCTGCTGGACAAGGTCGAGCCGAAGGCGCTGCCGGACTGGGCGCCCTGGCGGGCCCGCATCGACGCCTGGAAGCGCGCCTACCCGACCGGCGGCCGGCGCACGCCGCGCGAGGGCAGCGTCGACCCCTACGGCTTCATGCGCAGCCTCGCCGCCGCGGCGCGCGCCGACGACATCGTCGTCTCGGACACCGGCTGCGGCCTCGCCTGGGCCTGCCAGGCCTTCGCCTTCAAGGCCGGCCAGCGCTTCTTCCACGCCTTCAACAACACGCCGATGGGCTACGGCCTGGCCGGCGCGATCGGTGCCACCATCGCCTCGGGCCGGCGCGTGCTCTGCCTGACCGGCGACGGCGGCCTGATGATCAACATCCAGGAGCTGGCGACCGTGGCGCGCCACGCCCTGCCGATCAAGGTCGTGCTGTTCAACAACCACGGCCACGGCATGATCCAGCAGACCCAGGACCAGTGGCTCGGCTCCGAGTACCTGGCCTCCTCGGTCGAGGGCGGCCTGGCCTTCCCCGACTTCCTGAAGGTCGCCGAGTCCTACGGCATCCCGTCCCGCCACATCGGCGCGAACGACCAGGTCGAGGCGGTGCTCGCCGAGGCCCTGGCGAGCGACGGGCCGATGCTGATCGAGCTCGAGGTCGCCGCCGCCGAGCGCGTCATTCCCCAGGTCAAGTTCGGCCGTCCGATCGAGGACCAGGAGCCCTTGCTGCCGCGCGAGGAGTTCCTGGCGAACATGATCGTCGAGCCGATGCCGGCATCCCTCACCATCGACTAGCGAGAGTTCCCCCCATGGGTCAGGAGATCAACCTGCTCGACCGCTATCCGCAGTCGAAGCGCCCGATCGACGAGCGCGGCCAGCAGATCACCGAGGCGCACCGCGCGACCGCGCGCAAGTTCGACGTCGAGTACTTCGACGGCGAGCGCCTGACCGGCTACGGCGGCTACAACTACCACCCGCGCTTCTGGACCGAGACGGTCAAGCGCTTCGCCGAGCACTACGAGCTCGCCCCCGACGCGCGCGTGCTCGACGTCGGCTGCGCCAAGGGCTTCATGATGTACGACTTCCTGCAGCTGATGCCGCAGCTCAGGATCCAGGGCGTCGACGTCTCGCAGTACGCCAAGACCCATGCCAAGCCCGAGGTCGCCGACCGCATCTCGATCGCCAACGCCAAGGACCTGCCCTTCGAGGACAACGCCTTCGACCTGGTGATCGCGATCAACTCGATCCACAACCTGGCCCTCGACGACTGCAAGCAGGCGCTGCGCGAGATGCAGCGGGTCAGCGCCAAGGACGGCTTCGTCATGATCGACGCCTGGCGCAACGAGGCCGAGCACCAGGCCCTGCTGAAGTGGAACCTGACGGCCCTGACCTACATGAGCACCGACGACTGGAAGAAGACCTTCGACGAGGTCGGCTACACCGGCGACTACTGGTGGTTCATCGCCCAGTCGGCGTGATCGGGGCGACGTGACCATGGAGCGGCCGCGCATCGGCCCCTGGCGGCCGATCCACGAGAACGAGCGCTACAGCGTCTACCGGGTCGAGGCCGACTTCGGCGGCTTCTCGAAGGTCTACTATCCCTCCGACCACAAGCCGCGGGTCGGGCTGGTGGTGCCGCGCCCGGGCGGCGGCACGGAGCGGGCCGTCATGATGGTCAGCCAGTACCGCCTGCTGATCGACGGCCCCTCGCTGGAGCTGCCGGGCGGCAAGGTCGACGAGGGCGAGACCCCGGAGCAGGCGGCGCTGCGCGAGTGCCGCGAGGAGACCGGCCTGGTCTGCCGGCGCGTCGAGCGCCTGGTCCACTACCTGCCCGGCATGGACAACCTGCTGAACCACACGGACATCTTCGTCGCCCTCGACGTCGAGGACAGCGGCGGCTTCGCGGCCGACGCCGGCGAGGTCGTGGAGCGCCGCTGGGTGCCGCTCGACGAGGCCCTGGGGCTGGCCGAGAGCGGCGGCATCCACTGCGGCATGACGATCATGGGCCTGCTGAGCTACGCCCGCTGGCTGGAGACGAAGAGATGACTGCAGAGGCCCTGCCGACGACCACCCGGGCGGCGGTGCTGACCGGCCTGAACCAGCCGCTGGAGATCCTCGAGCTCGAGCTGCCGCCGCTCAAGCCCGGCCAGCTGCTGGTCGAGGTCGCCTACAGCGGCGTCTGCCACAGCCAGCTCAACGAGGCGCGCGGCCGCAAGGGCGCCGATCCCTACATCCCCCACGCCATGGGCCACGAGGGCGCCGGCCGCGTGCTGGCGGTCGGCGAGGGCGTCACCAAGGTCGGCGTCGGTGACGCCGTGATCCTCACCTGGATCAAGGGCCAGGGCGCCGACGTGCCCTCGACGGTCTACGGCTCGGCGCTCGGCCCGGTGAACTCGGGGGCGATCGCGACCTTCATGGAGCGCTGCATCACCTGCGAGAACCGGGTGGTGCCGCTGCCCGAGGGCCTGCCGCTGCGCGAGGCGGCGCTGCTCGGCTGCGCCGTGCCGACCGGCGGCGGCGTGGTCATGAACTCGGGCGCCGTGACCGGCGGCAAGAGCGTCGCGGTGTTCGGCGTCGGCGGCATCGGCAGCGCCGCCGTCGCCGTCGCCGCCGCCCTCGGCGCCGCCCCGCTGATCGCCGTCGACGTGGTGCCGGAGAAGCTCGAGACGGCCCGCCGCTTCGGCGCCAGCCACACGATCGACGCCCGCTCGGAGGACGTGCCGGCGCGGATCCGCGAGATCGCCGGCGGCTCGGGCGTCGACCTCGCAGTCGAGGCGGCCGGCGTGCCGAAGGTCATGGAGCAGGCCTTCGCCAGCGTGCGCACCGGCGGCGGGCTCTGCGTGCTGGCCGGCAACGTGACCGCCGGCGAGACCATCCGCCTGGACCCCTACGACCTGATCAAGGGGCGCCGTCTGGTCGGCACCTGGGGCGGCGAGACCCAGCCCGACCGGGACCTGCCGCTCTATGCGCGGATGGCGGGCGAGGGCAAGCTCGACCTGACGGCGATGATCGGCCGGGTCTACGGCCTGGACGAGATCAACCAGGCGCTCGACGACCTCGAATCGGGCCGCGTGCTGCGCCCGATCATCGCGTTTCGGAGCTGAGGCCGCCCTCGCCGCCCGGCGCGCTCTTGCGCGGTGCCGGCGGCTGGACGTGCACGTACTCCGTGACCTCCTGCTTGTAGATCAGGAACAGCGCCGCGCCGGGCAGGCTGCACAGTGCCCCGACAACCCGAAAGGCCAGGAACACCGTCGCGTAGGGCGCGGCCGAGCGGCCGTGCTCGACGATCCGGGCGAAGTGCTCGTAGCTGGTCTCGCCGAGGCCGATGCCGCCGGGGCTCAGCGGCACCGCGTTGACGATCAGCGACAGCGTCCCGACGATGATCTTGCCGAGCCAGCTGAGCACGCCGACGTGGATCAGGTCGGCGACCAGCAGCAGGCAGGCCGAGACCAGCATGAACTGCGCCAGCGAGATCGCCCAGGCGAGGCCGAGCACACCCGGCGAGCCGAAATAGAGCCGGAAGCCCTGCAGGATCTCGCGCGCGAAGCTGTGCAGCTTGCGCAGCGGGCCGCCCTGCAGCGGCTTCAGCAGGTCGACCAGGCGCTCGCCGAACAGCGCCGCGATGCTGCCGCAGACCAGGACCACGCCGACGAAGCCGAGCAGGCTGAAGGCCAGCGCCGAGGTCGAGAGGTCGTTGAGCAGCAGCAGCGCCACCAGGCCCAGGGTGACCAGGCCCAGCAGGCCGGCCAGGCGGTCGATGACCAGCGAGAACAGCAGCCGGCTCAGGCCCTTGCCCGAGGCCTTGTAGAGGAAGCCGAGCCGCACCGCGTCGCCGCCGTAGGAACCGGGCAGGAAGTTGTTGAAGAACTGCCCGATGAAGGTGATCTGCACCACCTTGGCCAGGGTCGGGCGGAAGCCCTGGCAGCGCAGCAGCGCATGCCAGCGCGCCGCCGCCAGCGGCGTGGTCATCAGCAGCAGCGCCACCGCCGCCGCCAGCTTCAGCGGCTCGTCGAACAGCCGCCGCAGCACGGAAACCTGGATGAGATCGAAGTGGAAGAGCGCCGCAACCAGACCGATCGCGACGACGATCCGCAGAACCCGAAAGATCATCGCCCCGCCCGTACCCTATCCTCTTGTCGAATCCGTTCCCTCGGCCGGCCCCGACAACTCCCCGGAACCGCAGCGCAGAAGGCGCGTCCGCGGCGACGGCGTCAAGCGGTCGATGATGCCCACCGTGTCGATGCGACGCTCCAGAGCATGCCGGCAGAGCGCCGCGTCGTTGATCTCGCGGCTGCGGTTCGCGTCGCCATAGTCGCCGAGCAGCGCGCCGCGGACCATGGTCAGCGGAATGCCGCGCGCCGCCGGCGGCAGGCCGAGCAGCATCGGCCGCCCGGTCATCGCCGGCAGGAACTGCAGGTTCTCGATCGGCCGCGGCTTGAAGTGCAGCAGGAAGTCCCAGACGTCGGCCGCCGAGGGCGGCACGAAGAAGGCTTGAGCGCCGCGGGCGACGAGTTCCCGCGCCACCTCGATCAGCCGGCCGCCGGTCGCCTCCGCGATCGTCCGCTCGCTCTCGGCCGACAGGCGTCGCGTCAGGAAGCGCGAGTCCGCGGGGCAGGCGACGCCGGGCTGCGCGCAGATCCGCTCGACCAGGGCGTCGGTGCGCGCGACGGCCTCCGAGGGCGGCATCCGGCCGTGCTCGAGGGTCGCCAGGAAGAGGCCGAGCAGCAGGACCGCGAGGCCGGCGTAGGCCGCCTGCATGAGGCGGGCCGAACGGCCGCGCAGGGCCCAGGCGATCAGGCCGGCGGCGTCCGTCGCCATGACGAGGCCCGAGACCAGGATCACGTCGTTGAAGAGGTAGCGGGCGTTGGTCACCAGCTGCAGGTTGCCGATCGCGACCATGCCGAAGGGCGCAGCGCAGAACAGCAGCCAGAGCGCGGCCAGCCCGCCGCCCCGCCCGGCCCCGGCGAAGCCCGCGCCGGCGCCCGCGACGAGGCGCCGCAGCAGATGGAGCAGCGTGGCCGCGGCGACCAGGCTGGCGGCCCAGTCGATCTCGTTGCCGAGCGCGCCGAAGCCGGGGGCCTGGCGGAAGTCGACCGTCAGCGGCACGCCGGCCAGGCGCGGCCAGACGGCGGCCGCGAGCAGCACGGCCAGCAGCCCCAGGCCGACGAAGGCCGCCGCCGCCCGGGACGGCCTCAGGAACAGACTGAGCAGCAGGTAGACCGCGAGCTGCAGCAGCATCAGAGCGGTCGTGACCTTCAGCACGATCGAGACGAGCGCGATCAGGAAGACTCCCGCCACCGCCGTCCAGGGCCGCTGCACCGCTTCCGGCCGCCAGGCGGCGACGAGCGGCAGGGCCAGGAAGAGCAGCGGTGCCGAGACCGTCGAGGACTCGCTGTAGTAGGCGACCAGCCAGACCAGCCCGGGCAGCGCCATGACCAGCCCGACCGCCAGGGGCAGCGCCAGCGGTGCCGGCTCGCCGCGCAGGCGCAGCAGCTCCGCGGTCGCGAGGGCGGCGTAGAAGAGCAGCAGCGGGATCGCGGTCAGCTGCTGCCCGACGACGAAGGCCTTGGCGGTCGTCACGCCGGTCAGCTCGGCGAGGCCGACGAAGAAGTAGTGGACGCCGAAGTGGTAGGGCACGTGCTGGACGCCGTCGAGCACGGCGCCCGGCAGGCTGCCGTTGCGGATCAGCGCGGCCAGGCTGAGGAAGGTGAGCGGGTCCTTGTGCAGGATGCCGAGCCGCGCGAACTCGGGCAGGAAGAAGTGGGTCTGCTGCTCGACCGCCTGATAGCCGGCCACGCTCAGCAGGCCCAGGCCGAGGACCGCGACCAGCAGGAGCGCCACGGCCCAGGGAGCGACCGGGCGCGGCAGGCCGGCGCGCCACGACAGGACGGCGGCGGCCAGGCCGATCGCGGCGGCCGGCAGGGCGCCGAGCGGGCCCAGAAAGCCGAGGCTCGGAAAGACCGCCGTGGCGAAGAGGAACCAGCCGGCGAGCAGCAGCAGGCGGCGCAGCGGGTCGCCGACCCTGACGGCGATGGCCAGCGCCCCGGCCATGTTGGCGAGCGTGTAGAGGATGCCGGCGAGCTGGAGGGACAGTTCGAACTCGACGCCGCGCCGCACCAGGTCGAGCAGCCCGAGATTGACCGCCAGGGCCGCGAGGCCGGCCAGGAAGGCCAGTCCCAGGCTCGAGCGGTCGGCCGGCGGCAGGGCCGACAGCGGCCTAGCCATGCGCGCCCCGCCCGGCGGCGGCGATCGGTCCAGATCGAAAAGCCATCGCCCCTGCGCCCTATCCCTGAGTGGCTGCCGTGCCGGCAGGCCCGTCCGAACCGCAGCGCAGAAGGCGCGTCCGGGGCGACGGCGTCAAGCCGTCGATGACGCCGACCACCGCGACGCCGCGACGCTGCGCCTGGCGGCAGAGCCCGGCATCATCGATCGCGCGGCTGCGGTCCCGGTCGTCGTAGTCGCCGAGAATGCCGCCGTGGACCATCGCCAGCGGCACGCCGCGCGGCGCCGGCGGCAGGCCGAGCAGCATCGGACGCCCGGTCATCGCCGGCAGGAACATCAGGTTCTCGATCGGCCGCTCCTTCTGGTGCAGCAGGAAGTCCCAGACGTCGCCCGCCGAAGGCGGCACGAAGAAGGCCTGCGCGCCCTCGGCGACCAGCGCCTCCGCCGCCTGCGCCAGCCGACCGCCCTCGCTCCCGGCGATCGCACGCTCCGTGGCGGACGAGAGCGACTGCGGCAGGAGGCCGCCGTCGGCCGGGCAGGCCCCCTCGACCCGCGCGCAGATCCGGCCGGCCAGGGCGTCGATCCGGGCGAAGGCGATCGACGGCACCAGCCGGCTGCACTCGAGCGTGAGCAGGAACAGGCCGAACAGCAGGACCGCGAGTCCGGCCCGTGCCGCCGGCAGGCGCCGGGGCGAGCGGCCCGCCAGGGCCCCCAGCGCCCGCTCGGCCAGGATCGCGAGCTCGAGCGCCGCGACCGGGCCGACCGCCAGGACGACGTCGTTGAACAGGTAGCTGCCGTTGACGACGTTCTGCAGGTTGCCGATGGCGATCGTGCCCAGCGGCGCGATCCACAGCAGCAGCAGCCAGAGCGGCGCCAGGGCGCCGGTCTCGCCCCCCGCCCGGCCGCCCTCGGTGCGGCGGCGCAGCAGCTGGGCCAGCGCGGCCGCGGCGACCAGGCCGAGCGCCCACCAGGCCTGCTTGGCGACCGAGCCGAAGCCGGGGTCCCGGCTGAAGTCGAGCCTGAAAGGCGTGCCGGTCAGGCTCGGCCAGGCGGCGGCCGCCAGCAGCAGGGCGAGCAGCCCGAGCGCGACGAAGGCGCCGACGGCCCGCGCCGGCGCCAGGAGCAGGCGCAGCGCCAGGTAGCCGGCCAGGGGAAGCAGCAGGACGGCGGCAGAGACCTTGAGGACCGCGGCACAGAGCGCGACCAGGACCACGCCGCCCAGGGCCGGCCAGGAGCCCCGCCCGGCCTCCGGACGCCACGCGGCGACGAGCGGCAGGAACAGGAAGAGCAGCGGCGTCGAGACCGTCGAGGATTCGCTGTAGTAGCCGACCAGCCAGACCATCGAGGGCAGGGCCAGGACCAGTCCGGCGGCCAGGGGCACCGCCAGGGGCGCCGGCGCGGGCCGGAGCCGCAGCAGCTCGGCCGTCGCGAGGGCGGCGTAGAACAGCAGCAGGGGAATCGAGACCAGGTGCTGCCCGGCCACGAAGGCCTCGGCGGTCCGGGCGCCGGTCAGCTCCGCGAGGCCGACGAAGAAGTAGTGGATGCCGAAGTGGTAGGGAACGAGCTGGATCCCGTCGAGCGCCGCTCCCGGCAGGATGCCGTCGCGGATCTGCGCGGCCAGGCTGAGGAAGCCCAGCGGGTCCTTGTGCAGGATGCCGAGCCGCGCGAACTCCGGCAGGAAGAAGTGGGTCTGTCCCTCCTGGTGCTGGTAGCCGGCCAGGCCGAGCAGCCCCGCCGCGAGCAGGGCGAGCAGCAGCAGGATCGGCAGCCGCCCGCCGGGACGGGGCAGGCCGGCACGCCAGGACAGAACGCCGGCGGCCAGGCCGATCGCCCCGGCCGGCAGGGCGCCGAGCGGCCCCAGCAGGCCGAGGCTGGGAAAGACCGCCGTCGCGAAGAGGAACCAGCCGGCGAGCAGCAGCAGGCGGCGCAGCGGGTCGCCGACCCCGACGGCGATGGCCAGCGCGCCCGCGACATGGGCAAGCAGGTAGAGGATCGCCGCGAGCTGCAGGCCGGCCGCGAACTCGACGCCGCGGCGCACGAAGTCGAGCAGGAGGAGGTCGAGCGCGAGCGCCGCGAGGCCGGTCAGGAACGCCAGTCCGAGAGCCGCCTCGACGCCGCGCGCCCGCGCCGCGCTATCCGCCGGCACGGCGGCCCTCGGAGGCAGCCCGGCCGGCCAGATCCTCCAGGACGTCGGCGAGGCGATCGGTCGCCCGCTGGTCGCGCCCGAACGGCCGCACGAAGCGATCGACGAAGGCCCGTGCGCCGAGCCGGTAGCGGCTCGGGTCGGCCAGGGCCTCGTCGAGCTGGTCCAGATGCTCGTCCATGGTGCCGGCGATCCGCACGAAGCCGCCGTTGTCGGCCCGGATGTACTTGAAGTGGTACATCTCCTCGGTGCCCTGGCGGACCTGGGCGAACTCGAGCAGCTGTGGGGTCAGGACCGGCTTCTCCAGGATCGCCGCCTCGATCATCGCCGTGGTGTTCAGGCCGACCAGGACGTCGGCGTGGTAGAGCGTGTCGAACAGGCTGTCGCGGCCGCTGTCGCCGTAGAAGCCCTCGTCGCCGACCGGCCAGACCGCGGCGCCCGCGCCCAGGTCCATGCCGCCCTCGCGCCACTGCTTCAGGTTCTTCGGGTGCGGCCGCACCAGCACCGCCGCCCCGGCGATCAGGGGCCGCTCCGAGGCGCGCAGGGCGGCCAGCCAGGCCTCGATGAAGCTGCGCTCGGCGCCGCCGATCGAGGCCGAGGAGCAGAGGTAGACCACCAGCTTGCCGCCGGCCGGCAGGCCGTGCTCCGCCAGGAAGGCCTCGCGGCTGCGGCTCGGCCGGCGGTCGAACCAGGGATCGAAGGTCTGGGCGCCGGTCGCGATCAGGCGCCGGCGCGCCACGCCGTGGAAGTCGACGGCCTCCTCGACCTGGGTCTCGTTCCAGACCACCACGTGGTCCGGCGCGATGCGCACCGCGCCCTTGTTCGACAGGTTGTCCCAGCTCGCGACGCAGAGCACGCTGGGAATGCCCAGGTGGGCCGCGGCCTTGACGTACTCGGTCTGCTGCGAGCCGAACCAGATCAGCGGCGACAGCACGACGAGGTCCGGCTCGTGAGCGGCGACGAACTCCTCGACGCCCTGCTTGACCGGCTCGCGCCATTCGCGCCGTCGCAGCAGCGCCTCGCCGAGGCGGCGGACCAGGCCGATCCGGAACAGCCCGCGGCGGCCCCAGGCGAGAATCCGGGGCGGCACCTTGGGGGCGACCCGGTCGCGCAGGAAGTCGGCGTTGCGGAAGGCCGGGTGGTAGTAGCGCAGGTAGTCCCAGGTGTAGCGCAGCTCGGCGCGCTGGCGGTCCCGGGGATCCTTGCGGAAGCGCGGCAGGGCCTGGCCGCTGAAGTTCGGATAGGCCTCCAGGCGCGCCGTATCCTCGGCGTACTGCGGCGCGTCCGACATGCTCTCGTAGTAGGCCTCGACCCGGTGGCCGCGCTGCAGCAGCAGCTCGATCGTCCCGGCGAAGTGGCGCAGGAAGCCGGTGCCCTTGAAGATCAGCAGGAAGCGCCGCGGCGCGCCGGTGGCCTGGACCTCCGCCTCCGGCTGCGTCGCGGCGGCCGTCGGAGGAGTCATGCCCCGGCGCCGAACAGCCGGCCCAGGAGCGAGCGCTGCTTCGGCGGCCTGGCCTTGGCCGGCCGGGCCTGCTTCGCCTTCTTTTCCCTCGGCGGCTCGGCGCCGGCCGCCTCGGTCGCTCCCTCGGCCCTCTCGGGCTTCGCCTTCTCCTTGGCCGCCGGGCGCTTACCGGCCGGCTTCCGCGCCGACTTGGCCAGCGCGGCCAGGCGCTCGTCGCCGGGGGCCAGCAGCTCTGAGGCGAAGGTCTCCAGGTCGACGAAGACCACGCCGTCGTAGCGCAGGCCCCGCGCGCTCGACCTGTCCCGGCGCTCCGTCGTCGCGTAGCGGGCCTCCATCGCGTCGTCGACGAGCATCGGATTGGACAGCTGCAGCGGCATCACGAAGTCGCGCTCGTCGCTGCGGCGCGACAGCGCGATCACCATGCTGCGGCCGGCCGGGAAGCGCGGGCGGGCCGGCGGCAGCAGGTTGAGGTGGGGCTTGGCGGTCAGCCACAGGCCGAGCAGCTCGTAGCCGTTGGCCGCGGCCAGCGAGTCGAAGAAGGTCGGCGAGTAGGAGAAGAGGCCGTGGTTGACGTAGTTGTTCATCGGCAGGACGTGCAGCATCAGCCCGCCCGGCCGGGTCAGGTCGTGGATCGTCCTGAAGCAGTTGTCCTGGTTGAAGACGTGCTCGGTGGTGCCGAGGTTGGTGGTCAGGGCCGAGGACCAGCGCAGGTCCTCGCCGATCCTGTCGTAGTTCAGGTCGAAGGCGATCGCCCCGAAGCGGCCGTCGATGTCGAGCGAGGCGTAGCGGCAGCCGAGCAGGCGGTAGAGGTCGCCGGCCGGGCCCTTGTAGCGGCCGGTCTCCGGGTCGCGCCCCGGGGGCGTCTCCACGCCGCACTGGGCGCAGAGGCGCTCCAGGACGGCATCGTACTCCGGCCGCTTGGTGTCGTACTCCTGGGAGCCGATCTCGACGACGGAATCGACGCCCTCGAACAGCCCCTGGTCGATCATGAACTTGTAGAGCGAGAAAACCGGCGGGCCGAGCCCCATTCACCTGCCTCCGAGAGTTGAGCCGCCGCCCGCCGAATGCCGCACCGCCGCCGGCACCGGCAGCGGTCGGGGAGCGGCCTCCGATGCGGCCGAAAGGCTATCAAGGAAGGCCTGGCAGATGAAGCCGCGTCCCAGGAACCCGGCGTCCGCGCCCCACTTGCGCACATAGGCGAGCTCGCGGGTGAGCTCGATCGACGAGGCGAGGCAGCGGTCGTGGAAGTGCCGCTGCGCGGCATTGGCCGGCGCCGCCCGGCCCTCGACCACCGCGAGCATCTCCTCGACGGCCGCCAGGATCTCCCCGGCGCTGTTGTCGAGATACTCGAAGAAGTCGATGTCGCGGAAGTGCTCGTAGTGCCTGCTGCCGACCAGGCCCTCGAGGTCGAGCAGCTGCCCGGTCTCCCGGTCCCGCACGCGCTTCAGCAGGTAGCGGTCGAAGCTGCGGATCGGATAGCCGCCGATGACGTCCGTGGCATTGGCGATCAGGGTCGGCGTGCCGAACAGGTAGCAGACGTGATAGGGCCCCGATTCCGAGCCGAGCAGGAAGCGGCTGCGGTCCAGGAAGTAGAGCTCGAGCATCGGCGTGCGCTGCGGCGAGGTCGCCAGGTCGACGACCCCGGGCCGCTCGACCGGGGTCATGCTGGGATCACCGATCCGCACCACCCGGTAGCCGCCCGCGACCAGCCGGTCGATCGCCGGGAAGTAGGTCGCGATGTCGGCGTTGCGCGTGACGTCGTGGCGGCGGGTCGTCGCCTTCTCCTCGATCTCGCGGCCGGCCTTGTAGCCGGCTTCGCGCACGTGGACGCAGACGACCGGATCCGCGTCGGCGATGCCCAGGGAGCGGGCGAGCCGGCCGCAGTCCCGCAGCGCCTCGGCGGGGAGCCGGAACTCCGGCGCCTCGCCGATCTGGCTGCGCGCCAGGTAGGCCCTCAGGCGGTCCGTGCCGCGCGCCAGCCGGCGGCCCCGGTGGATGCGGCGGGCCAGTTCCCAGTCCTGCTCGACATTGCCCGGCCAGCGGCCGGCACGGCCGGGTGCCGCGCGCAGCGCCACTAGGCGCCGGTGCGTCGCCTCGGCCGCCGCCCGCGCCCGGGCGACGCGGCGCTCGAAGCGCCGCTTGCGGATCAGGCGCTCCTTGCGGCGCAGGAAGTCCTTGAGCTGGCCCCTGCACAGCCACTTCGGCAGGCGCCGGTACCAGCGCGACTGGTGCGGGTCCTCGGCGGCGATCCGCTCCAGCTCGGCGCGCCGCCCGGCCAGCTCGCCCTCCAGCGCCTCGAAGCGCGCGTCGACGTCGACGTAGAGCCGGCGCCACAGGAAGCCGGCCAGGGCGTCGAAGAGGCGGCTGCGCGGCAGCTTGCGGCAGCGCAGGCTCTCGAGCTCGAGCAGGGCCGGATTGGGCGTCGCCACGCTGTTGACGACGTAGAGCGCCGCCGACCTCGCCTCGGCGCGCTGCGCGGCCATCAGCAGCTCGTAGCCGAGGTGGCCGTACTGGTAGGAGTAGAGGTCGACCAGCAGGACCCGGAAGCCCCAGAGATCGATCAGCAGCCGGCGCTGCTTGAGCGCCATCGGCGAAAGGCCGCCCGGGTCGGCCGGCGCGGCCAGCTCGTCCTCGTCCGAGCCGTCCTCCGCCCAGCTTCCGTCCGGCTCCTCCTCCGCGCGCGCAGCGATCTCCTCTTCGGACTCGGGCTTGGCGTGATCCGGCATCTCTCGCGACGCTAGGTCCCTCAGGGTTCCACGCCCTATTGGTAGCAGATCGCGACGAAATTCCATGCACAAGCCGGATTGTGCGTCGAGATGATCTCGTCGACCTGGGTCAGCACCAGGGCCCGGGAGAAGGTCTCCTCCAGGATCTCGCGGTACTCTTCGTACTCGTACTCGTGAACGTGGTATTTCTTGCGGTTTTCGCTCGGATTCGGGATCTTGCGCGGGGTCGAGATGAAGGCGACGCCGCCTGGATTCATCAGCGACCTGATGGTCGCCAGCAGCTGCCGCCCCTTGTCCTTGGACATGTGCTCGATGACCTCGAGGCAGACCACGACGTCGAAGCCGCTGCGCTCGCCGATGCCGGTGTCGTAGGCCAGGTTCGGCTTCACGAAGCGGCCGCGGGCGTAGTCGATCATCTCGACCTCCTCGTCGACCGCCACGACCTCGCCGACGTAGTCCGACAGGTAGCGCGAGCCGTAGCCGCTGCCGCAGCCGATCTCGATCAGGCGGTCGCTCGGCTTGACCAGCCGCGAGATGAACTTGTAGCGCGCGAGGTGGAAGAACAGGTTGTCCTGGGAGTCGTCGGACTGTTCCAGAATCACTCGGCGCATAGTTCCGCTACTCCCTCGTCGATCGAGATGGCCGGCCGCCAGTCGAGCTCGGCGGTGATCCGGCTGATGTCGGCATGGGTGATCCGAGCCTCGCCGAGCCGGGGGCCGACGTGCTCGATCGGATGATCGAGCCGGCGGGCCAGCTCCAGGATCGAGATCGGCGAACCGGTGCCGACGTTGTAGACCCGGTTGGTCAGCGGCGAGCGCGCCGCGGCCAGGTTGGCGCGCGCGACGTCCCGGACGTCGATGAAATCGCGCTCCTGCAGGCCGTCGCCGGTGATGGTCAGCGGGCTGCCGCTCTTCTTCTGATTGGTGAAGATGCCGACGACGCTGGAATAGGCGTTGTAGGGGTTGTTGGCGTTGAAGGAGCGCGGCCCGTAGGGATTGAAGTAGCGCAGCGCGATGACCGGCAGGTCGAAGCGCTCGCCGAGCAGCAGACAGTACTGCTCGGCCGCGTACTTCTGCAGGGCGTAGGGGCTGAGCGGCGCGATCCGGGCGTCCTCCGGAGTCGGCGTCTGCTCGGGATTGCCGTAGACCGCCGAGGAGGAGGAGAAGACCAGCTTCTTCAGCCGCTTGCTCTGCATCACCCGCTGCAGCAGCCGGATCGTCAGGACGACGTTGACCTCCTCGTGCTCGACCGGCTCCGAGAAGGACGGCTGGATGCGCGGCAGCGCCGCCAGGTGGAACACGTAGTCGCTGTCGAGCAGGATCTCGTCCGGCGTGTCCGCCAGATCCTCGATCCGGTAGGTGGCGCCGTCGATCTCGTTCTTGCGGGATCCGGTCGAGAGATTGTCGACCGCGACCACGTCGATGCCTTCCGCGAGAAGGGCTTCGATGACGTGGGAGCCGATGAACCCCAATCCCCCGGTTACCAGAGCGCGCATAATCTTTTGAGCCAGACGGAAGCCAAATGCAGGAGTGGACGCCGGCCGGGACAGGCACGGCACGGCACGGCACGGCGGGCTGCTACCATGTCCGCCGGGCAATCGCAATTGCCGAGAGCCGGGCCGCGGCTGCGCGGCGGCGCCTAGGCGCTCCGGCCCGTCTCCAGGCCGACGCGTCGGGTCGCCTGTCGCTCCGCGACCAGCGGCCGCCACCAGTCCTCGTGGTCGAGGTACCACTGCACCGTGGCGCTGAGGCCCTCGGCGAAGTCGACCTGCGGCTGCCAGCCCAGCTCCTCGCGCAGCCGCCGGTCGTCGATGGCGTAGCGGAAGTCGTGGCCCGGCCGGTCGGCGACGAAGGTGACGAGCCCGCGACGCGGGCCGCCGGCGGCCGGACGCAGGCGGTCGAGCAAATCGCAGATGCCCTCGACCACGGCGAGGTTGCTGCACTCGCCGCCGCCGCCGACGTTGTAGGTCTCGCCGGGCCGGCCGTGGCGCAGGACGTGGCAGAGCGCCCGGGCGTGATCCTCGACATGGATCCAGTCCCGCACGTTGCGACCGTCGCCGTAGACCGGCAGCGGCTCGCCGGCCAGCGCCTTGAGGATCATCAGCGGGATCAGCTTCTCGGGGAACTGGAAGGGCCCGTAGTTGTTGCCGCAATGGGTGACGATCACCGGCAGGCCGTAGGTGTGGAACCAGGCCTTGGCCAGATGGTCCGAGGCCGCCTTGCTGGCCGAATAGGGCGAGGTCGGCGCATAGGCCGTGGCCTCGGTGAAGCGGCCGCTGTCGCCCAGCGAGCCGTAGACCTCGTCGGTCGAGACGTGGAGGAAGCGGAAGGCTGCGGCCGCCGCGGCCGGCAGCCCCCGGCGATAGGCCGCGGCGGCCTCGAGCAGCCGGTAGCTGCCGACCACGTTGGTCTCGATGAAGGCGGCCGGCGCGTCGATCGAGCGGTCGACGTGGGATTCGGCGGCCAGGTGCACGATCGCGTCGGGACGATGCCGCTCCAGCGTCCGAGCGACCGCCGGGCCGTCGCAGATGTCGGTCTTCTCGAAGGCGTAGCGCGGCGAGTCGGCGACCGAGGCCAGGGTGCGCAGGTCGGCCGCATAGGTCAGCTTGTCGAGGTTGACGACGCTGTCGTCGCCTGCGCCGAGCAGGTGACGGATCACCGCGGACCCGATGAAGCCCGCTCCGCCGGTGACCAGTACCTTCATGCCGCCCGACCCTCGCTGCCGCAGCCTGTCGCCGTCCTCGCGCGGCCTGATATCACGGCGGCGCGGTCGCCGGCCAGAAGGCTGCGCCGGTTGCCAAGGGCCGCGGGCTTGCCTAAAGCGGGTCGGGCACGCTGCCCGGCGCAGTGGCCGGCGCAGTGGCCGGCGCAGTGGGAAGAGGCCTTGGGACCATGAGACTCCTGGTGTTCGGCGCCGACGGCCAGGTCGGCCGCGCGCTCGCGGCGGCGGCGGGCCCGCGCGGCGTCGAGCTCGCGCTGCTCGACCGGCGCGCGGCCGATCTCTGCGATCCGGCCGCCGTCGCCGCCGCGATCGAGGCCGCCGGCGCCGACCTGGTGGTCAACGCCGCCGCCTACACCGCCGTCGACAGGGCCGAGAGCGACGCCGCCACGGCCTTCGCCGTCAACGAGGCGGGACCGGCCGCGATCGCCGAGGCCTGCGCGCGCCACGACCTGCCGCTGGTCCACTTCTCGACCGACTACGTCTTCGACGGCGCCGGGGAGCGGCCCTATCGCGAGGACGACCCGACGGGCCCGCTCGGCGTCTACGGCCGCAGCAAGCTGGCCGGCGAGGTCGCCGTGCGCGCGCGCTGGCCCCGCCATCTCGTCCTGCGCACCTCCTGGGTCTATGCCGCCTGGGGCCACAACTTCGTGCGCACCATGCTGCGCCTCGCCGAGGAGCGCGACGCGCTGTCGATCGTCGACGACCAGCGGGGCTGCCCGACCGCGGCCCCCGACCTCGCGGCAGCCGTCCTGGCCATCGCGCCCGCGCTGCTGCGGCCGGAGGCGGCCTGGGGCACCTACCACGCCGCCGGTGCCGGCATCGTCAGCTGGTACGGCTTCGCCTGCGAGATCTTCCGGCTGCGCGAGCGCCTGACCGGCCGGGCCGGGCCGGCGCTGCGGCCGATCCCGACCAGCGCCTACCCGACGCCGGCGCCGAGGCCGCGCAACAGCGCGCTCGACTGCGCGCTGCTGCGGCAGACCTTCGGCGTCGCGCTGCCGCCCTGGCAGGACTCGCTCGAGCGGGTGCTGCAGCGACTGCTGGCGGCGGAGCAGGCCGGCTAAGCGGCTTGTCTCGCAACCGGCCATGCCGTAAGCCTCCGGCGAGCCGGCCGCCGGCGCAGCCCGAGGCCCGCCGACCGGAGTCTCGCGCCGGTTCCGGATCGTCCGGCCACTGAACCCTGGTGCCGCCGACCGTGCCTTCCTCCGCCGAGCCAGAGCCGCCCTTGCGCATCCTGCTGTCGATCCGCCATCCCAGCTATCTGCGCAACCTGCTCGAGGTCGTGCGGCGGCTCGCCGGGCAGGGCCACCGGCTGCACTTCGTCTTCGACGCCCACGGGCCGCTCGGCGAGGACTCCCTGTTCGAGGAGCTCTGCCGCAGCCACCCGACGATCACCGGCCAGTTCATCGAGAAGCGCGATCCCTCGGCCCGGGTGAGCTGGCGCGAGCAGGCAGAGCGCCTGCGCTTCGGCATCGACTACCTGCGCTATCTCGACCCGCGCTACGCCGAGGCCGACGCCCTGCGCGAGCGTGCCCGCGACCGCGCCCCGGCCTGGGCGGTCGGCCTGGGCGAGCGCCTGCTGTCGCGCTCGCCCCTGGCGCTGCGCACCGCCCTGTCGCTCGGCGCGGCGCTGGAATGGAGCCTGCCGGTCCGGCCGATCGTCAGCCGCTTCTTCGAGCTGTTCCGGCCCGACCTGGTCGTGGTCTCGCCGCTGGTCGGGCTCGGCACCGACCAGGTCGACTGGATCAAGGAGGCCAAGCTGCGCGGCCTCCCCTCGGTGCTGGCGGTCGCGAGCTGGGACAACCTGACCAACAAGGGCCGGCTGCGCGTGCTGCCGGAGCGCATCCTGGTCTGGAACGAGGCGCAGAAGGCCGAGGCCGTCGAGCTGCACGGGGCGCCGGCCGGGATGGTCACGGTCTGCGGCGCCTGGAGCTACGACCACTGGTTCGACTGGCGGCCGAGCCTCGACCGCGATGCCCTGCTCGCCCTGGTCGGCCTGGCGCCCTGCCCCGGCTACCTGCTCTACGTCGGCTCCTCGCCCTTCATCGGCCAGAACGAGGCCGCCTTCTGCCTCGAGCTGATCCGCGCCCTGCGCGCGGAGCCGGCGACCCGCGCGCTCGGCGTGCTGATCCGCCCGCACCCGCAGAACGCCGCGCAGTGGGAGAGCCTGGACCTGGCGGGCCTCGGCAACGTCGCGATCTTCCCGAGGAGCGGCGCCAACCCGATCGACCGGGACCGCCGCAACCAGTACTTCGACTCGCTCTGGCACAGCGACGCCGTCTTCGGCATCAACACCAGCGCCCAGATCGAGGCCGGCATCCTGGGCCGGCCGGTGCTGACGGTGACCGACCCGCGCTACCGCGCGACCCAGACCGGCACGCTGCACTTCCACCACCTGACCAGCATCAACGGCGGCCTGCTGCACGTCGCCGGCAGCGTCGAGGAGCTGGCGCGCCGGCTCGGCGCGCTTCTGGCCCTGCCGGCGGCCGAGCGCGGCGAGAAGAGCCGGCGCTTCGTCGCCGGCTTCATCCGCCCGCCGGAGCTCGCCGAGGTGCCGAGCGACCGCGCCGCCCGGGCGATCGTCGAGGCGGCCGCCCTGCGGCCGCGCCGGCCGCGGCTCGACCGCTGGCTCGGCCTGCTCTACCGGCGCCTGGTCCTGAGCCGGCGCACCAGCTTCGAGCTGACGCCGAAGCTGCGGAAGGCGCTCGGCGAGCTGCGGCTGGCCGGCGACGAGGGCAACCGAGCGGCCGGGTCGTGACGCACCTCCGCCACCGGGCGTGAGCCCCGTCCCGGACGCTCAGGCCAGGGCCGCGGCGGCGCCGGCGCGCAGGAAGGCCTGGTCGGTGCCGACGACGAAGAGGCTGGCGCCGGCCGCCTGCCAGGGCGGCGCCGCCGCCGCCGCGCCGACGAAGATGCCGGTCCTGGCGGCCGCGCCGCCGGCGCCGAGGATCCGCCGGCAGAGCGCCGCCAGCGCCGGGTCGGCGAGGTCGGAGAAGCCGCAGGCCACCGCCAGGTCGACCGGCCCGACGAAGAGGCAGTCGACGCCCTCGACGCCGGCGATCGCGCCGGCCGCCTCGGCGCCCAGGGGATCCTCGATCTGGCAGAGCAGCACGCTCTCCTCGCCGGCGCGCGCCAGGTGCTCGGCGACGCCGCGGCGGCCGTAGCCGGCGCCGCGGGTCGAGGGCGAGAAGCCGCGCCCGCCCGGGCCGTAGCGCATCGCCGCGACGATCGTCGCGGCCTCCTCAGCCGACTGCACGTGCGGCGCCATGATCCCCGCCGCGCCGCAGTCGAGCGCCGTCATGATCCATTCCGCGGCAGCGACCGGCACGCGCACGAGGATCGGCACGCCCGCCGCCCGGCCGGCCAGCACGCAGAGGTCGACGGCCTCGCGGCCCAGCGGCACATGCTCGGCGTCGAGCACCAGGAAGTCGAGCCCGGCGTCCCCCAGGATCTCGATCACTGCCGGGCTCGGCGTCTTGACGAAGCTGCCGACCAGCCGCTCGCCGGCCAGCAGGCGGCGGCGGAAGGCTGCGCCCGTTTCCAATGCCGGGGCCCCGCTCAGGCGCCGAAGCCGCCTCCGCCGGGCGTCACCATCAGCACCTCGTCGTCGGGCTGCATCTCCATCTTGCGGGTGTCGGAGACGGCCTTGCCGTTGATCTCGAAGCGCCCCGGCGCTCCCGCGCCGCCGCCGGCCAGCCCTTCGGCGGCGGTCGTCACGCGGCTCGGGATGGTGTTGAGCAGCCAGGGCGAGCCGGTGCGCATCCGGTAGCCGATGCGCTGGCCGTCGCCGCCCGGCTGGCGGCCGTGCCCGCCGGTGCCGCGCTCCAGCTCCTTGCAGGTGAAGGCGATCGGGTAGGAGGCCTCCAGCACCTCCACCGGCACCGCCGACACGCCGGTCGGATAGCAGATGGCGGAGAGGCCCGGCTTGCCGGCACGCGCGCCCATGCCGCCGGAGTAGTTGAACATCGAGCTGGTGAAGGGCCGGCCCTCGGCGTCGCGGCCCTGGACCTGCACCGTCCAGACCGCGCCCGAGCCCTCGGCCACGACGCGGTCCGGCACCACCTGGGCCAGGGCCTTGAGAATCGGGAAGGGCACGTACATGCCGACCACATGACGGGCGTTGACCGGCGAGGGATAGCGCGCGTTGACGATGCAGGACTCCGGCAGGGCGAGCCTGATCGGCGCCAGGCTGCCGGCGTTGTTCGGCAGCTCCGGGCAGAGCGTCGAGAGCACCGCGAAGGTGGCGTAGGCGTGGCTGTAGGCCGGCACCACGTTGATGCCGGAGGGGCTGGGCCCCGAGGAGCCGGCGAAGTCGATGGTGATCTCGCCGGCCTCGGCGTCGACCGTCACCGCCGTCTTCAGCTCGATGGTCTGGCCGCCCGGGACGTCGAAGGCCGTGCTGCCGCGGTAGGTGCCGGCGGCGAGCTGGCGGATCGAGTCGCGCATCGCCGCCTCGGAGCGCGCGATGATCTCGTCCGACAGCGCCGAGATGTCGTCCAGGCCGTAGCGGTCGCAGAGCGCGTTCAGGCGCTCGGAAGCGATCATGCCGCTCGACACCTGGGCGCCGAGGTCGCCGAGCACCGCCTTGGGCTCGCGCGTGTTGCGCTTGATCACCTCGAAGAGCGTGTGGTTCGGCACCCCCGCCTCGTAGAGCTTCAGCACCGGGATCCAGAGCCCCTCCTCGTGGATGTCTCGCGCGCCCGAGCCGATGCCGTAGCCGCCGATGTCGGTGTGGTGGATGGTCGAGCCGGCGTAGCCGATCAGCCGCTCGCCGCGGAAGATCGGCGAGAGCACCGTGATGTCGAAGAAGTGCCCGGCCGACATCCAGGGGTCGTTGGTGATCAGCACGTCGCCGGGCTGGAGGTCCGCGACGTCGATCTCGCCCAGCAGGTTGCGCGCGGCGGCGGCCAGCGAGTTGATGTGGCCCGGTGTGCCGGTCACGGCCTGCGCCACCATGCGGGCGCGCTCGTCGAACAGGCCGTTCGCGAGATCGCCGGCCTCGCGAACGATCGGGCTGAAGGCGATGCGCTGCAGCGCCCGCGCCTGCTCGCTCACGATGCCGATCAGGTTGCTCCAGAGGATCTGCAGCTCGACGCCGTCCATCACTTGCTCTCCTTGGCTCTCACGGCAACCAGGCTGCCGGTCTCGTGCAGGCTCAGGGTCCAGCCCTCGAGGATGAAGATCGTGGTCTCGCGCTCCTCGACGATCGCCGGGCCCTCGATGCGCTGCCCGGCGGCCAGCTCGCCGCGCTTGTAGACCGGCACGGGACGGGCCTCGCCGCGGATCCACACCGGCCGGACAGCCGGCGCCGCCGCGACCGCCCTGGTGCCCGAGGCGGCGGCGGCGCGCTGCGGCTCGCCGCCGCTGCCGGTGACCCGCCAGTTGACGACCTCGATCGCCATGTCGTCGAGCTTGAGCCCGTACTGCTGCTCGTACTCCTGCTCGAACAGGCGGCGGATGGCGCCGCTTTCGCGCTGCTCCCTGGGGTCGCCGGGCAGGTCGATGCGCAGCTCGGACTGCTGGCCGAGGTAGCGCAGGTCGATGCTGAAGGAGAACCGCAGGTCCGCCTCGCGGATGCCGGCCTCCTTCAGGGCCTGGCTGCTCTCGTCGATCATCGACTGCAGGGTCGCGTCGACCGCCACCCAGTCCAGGCCCTCGAGCGGCGCGACCAGGCTGCGCACCAGGTCGATCTGCGCCGGCGTCACCAGCGTGCCGAAGGCCGAGAGCACGCTGGCCAGCGGCGGGTAGATGATGGTGCTGCCGTCGACCAGCTCGGCGACCATGCAGGCGTGCACCGGCCCGGCGCCGCCGAAGGCGAGCAGCGGCAGGCCCCGGTAGTCGATGCCGCGGTCCGTGGCGTGGGTCCGGGTCGCCGCCGCCATCTGCTCACAGACCACCTCGAAGACGCCCCAGGCCGCCTTCTCGGCGCTCAGGCCGAGCCTCGCCCCGAGCCCGGCCAGCGCCTCGCGGGCGCCGGCGGCGTCGAGCTTCATGTCGCCGCCGAGAAACTGCTCCGGATCGAGGATGCCGAGCACGACGTCGGCGTCGGTGACGCAAGGGCGGGTGCCGCCGCGGCCGTAGCACACCGGACCGGGATCGGAGCCGGCGCTCTCCGGGCCGGTCTTCAGCAGGCCCAGGCTGTCGACCCAGGCGATCGAGCCGCCGCCGGCGCCGATCTCGATCATGTCGATCGAGGGCACGGTGATCGGCATGCCGCTGCCGGGCTTGAAGCGGTAGCGCCGGTCGACCTCGAAGCTGCCGGTGACGAGCGGCTCGTGGCCCTGGATCAGGCAGGCCTTGGCGGTCGTGCCGCCCATGTCGAAGGAGATCAGGTCCGGAATGCCGAAGAGGCGCGAGAAATAGCAGGCGACCAGGGCGCCGGCCGCCGGGCCCGACTCGATCATGCGCACCGGCATGCGCCCCGCCCGCTCGGCGCCGATGACGCCGCCGTTGGACAGCATGATCAGCGGCTGCTGGGCGAAGCCGCGCCGGCCCAGCTCCGCGATGAGGGCGGTCAGGTAGGGCCGGGTGATCGGCACGCTGTAGGCGTTGATCGCGACGGTCGAGGCGCGCAGATACTCGCGCATCTGCGGGGCGATCTCGCTGGACAGCGAGACGTAGATCTCCGGCGCCTGCTCGGCGAAGACGGTACGCACCGCCTCCTCGTTGGCGCCGTTGCGATAGGCGTTGAGCAGGCAGACGGCGACCGAGACGATGCCGGCGGCGCGGCACTGCCGGATGATCGCCTCGACCGCCTCGCGGCAGACCGGCTTCGCCGTCGTGCCGTCGGCCCAGGTCCGCTCGTCGAGCGTGAAGGTGCGCTCGGCCGGGATCAGCGGCTCCGCGAACTCGATCTGGGGGTCGTACATGTCGTAGCGGTGCTCGTCGCGGATGTAGAGGATGTCGCGGAAGCCCTGGGTCAGGATCAGGCCCGCCGGCGGCCCCTTGCGCTCGATCAGGGCGTTGGTGACGACCGTCGTGGCGTGCACCACGACGTCGTCGACCGCCTGCGGCCCGACGCCGGCGCGGCCGAGCACCAGCTCGACGCCGCGGAAGAAGCCGTCGAGCAGGTTCTCGTGGGTGGTCAGGGTCTTGTCGACGAAGCTGCGACCGTCGGAAGCCAGCAGCACGGCGTCGGTGAAGGTGCCGCCGATGTCGATCGCCAGCGAATAACGCGTCATTCGGGATACTCCGTGCAACCCAGACTGTTCGAGATCGACCGCGCGGCCTCGCGGACCGCGGCGATCTGGCTTTCCTCGGGCTCCGGCAGGATCGTCTGGACCGAGCCGGCGATGGTGATGGTGCCGATCATCGCGTTGCCCGCGTCGAGGATCGGCGCCGAGACGGCGTTGACGCCGGGCAGGGTCTCCTCGGGCGCCGCCGCCCAGCCCTGGCGCCTGACCTGCTGCACCTCGCGCTCCAGCCGGGCGATGTCGGTGTTGGTCTGCCGGGTCAGCACCGCCAGCGGATGCGTGCGGACGTAGTCCCAGAGCGCCGGCTTGCCGAAGGCGAGCGCCAGCTTGCCCTGCGCCGAGGCGTGGAACTCCAGCAGCGCGCCCGGCTTGGTCACGATCTGCACCGGCGTCTCCATGCGGACGATGTCGATCACCCGCATGCCGCGGTCCTCGACGACCGACAGCGTCGTGGTCTGGCCGGTGGCGTCGCGCAGCCGGATCATCACCGGGCGCGCGACCGTGGTCAGCTGCGTGCCGTCGGCGATCGCCTGCCCCAGGTGGAAGAGCTTGAGCGTCAGGTGATAGCGCTCCGTCGCCGGGTCCTGGGCGACGTAGCCGAGCGCGGTCAGCGTCTGCAGGAAGCGGTAGATCCGCGGCTTCGGCATGCCGAGCCGGAGCGCCAGGTCCGTGACACGGATGCCTTCGCCGAGCGGTGCCATCTCCTCCAGGATCATGAAGGCGACCTGCGTCGACTGGTTCGTGGTCTTGTCCAAGTCGCGGGACATGGCGCTTCCTATCGGTGAAAGAGCGACGGCAGCAGCAGCGAGAGCTGCGGCACGAAGCCGACCAGCAGCAGCACCAGGATACAGAGGCCGATCATCGGCAGCGCCGCCCGGCTGACCTTGTCGATCGGCACCCGGCCGATGGCGCTGACGATGAAGAGGCAGAGCCCGACCGGCGGCGTGATCATGCCGATCATCAGGTTGAAGACGACCATCACCCCGAACTGCACCGGATCGAGCCCGGTGATCGGGGCGAGCTGGTTGAGGATCGGCATCGCCAGCACGAGGGCCGCCAGCGGCTCCAGGAAGAAGCCCAGGACCAGCAGCACGACGTTCAGCACGACGACCAGCAGGGCCGGCGACTGCGTGAAGCCCAGCACGGCCCTGGCGATCGCCTGCGGGATGTTCTCGATGCCCAGGATGAAGGAGGTCATGCTCGCCATGGCGACGACGAGCATGACCCCGGCCGACAGCGTCGCGGTCTCGAAGAAGGCCTCGCGGATCTGCGCCAGGCTGAGCGTGCGGTAGAAGACCGTGCCGATCAGCAGCGCATAGACCGCGGCGACGGCGGCAGCCTCGGTCGGCGTGAAGACGCCGCTGCGGATGCCGCCGACGATGATCACCGGCAGCAGCAGCGCCGGCAGCGCCCGGGCGGCGACGCCGCGGCGCGCCTCGGCCGGCAGCGGCGGCGGCAGCGGATGGTCTTCGCGCCGCGCCTTCCACAGCGTGTAGGCGACCAGCAGGCCGCAGAGCAGGACGGCCGGCACGATGCCGGCGAGGAAGAGATCGCCGATCGAGGTGCCGGTCAGCACGCCGTAGAGGATCAGCGCCAGCGACGGCGGCACCAGCGGGCCGAGTAGCGAGCCGGCCGCCGTCAGCGCCGCCGCGTAGGCCGGGGCGTAGCCGTCGCGCCGCATCGCCGGGATCATCATCGAGCCGAGCGCCGAGGCCTCGGCGGTCGCCGCCCCGCTGACGCCGGAGAACAGCATGGAGGCGACCACGGTGACCGCGGCCAGCCCGCCCTGCACCCGGCCGACCATCAGCTGCGCCAGCCGCACGATCTGCTGCGTCAGCTTCGCGGCGTTCATCAGGTTGCCGGCGAGGATGAAGAAGGGAATGGTCAGCAGCACGAAGTTGTCGATGCCGGCGATGATCTTCTGCGGGAAGGCCATCAGCAGCATCGCGTGGCCGGTCGCCAGCAGATAGACCAGCGAGGCGAGGCCGAGACTGAAGGCGATCGGCACGCCCAGCACCAGGCAGAGGGCGAAGGCGCCGAGGTAGAGGGTCATTCCGGCAGCTCCGCCGGCGCGCCGCCGTAGAGGTCGTCGACGCTGCCGCCCCGCTTGAGCAGCAGGCCGTAGCGCCCGGCGTCGAGCAGCAGGCGCAGGCCGAGCAGGCCCATGCCGAGCGGCAGCGCAACGTAGACCCAGTAGACCGGGGGCACCGTCCAGGCCGCCCAGCCGAAGGAGTCCTGGAAGAGGAAGCGCAGCGCCGGGATCGGCTGGGCGCCGACCAGCGCCGCGTAGCGCAGGCCGTAGTGCACCAGCACGCCGCAGAGGACGGCCGCCGCCAGGTTGGCGAGCGTCGCCAGGCAGAGGGCGCCGCGCCGCGGCAGCGCGTCGCGCAGCAGCGTCACCGCGGCGATCTCGCCGCGCTCGTAGGCCAGGCTGCCGGCGAGCAGCGAGACCCAGATCAGCAGGTAGCGACAGAGCTCCTCCGCCCAGATCAGCGAGCCGTTGAAGCCGTAGCGCATGACGATCTGCAGGGTCATCACCCCCAGCAGGACCGCGATCAGCGCGACCAGCAGCGCCTTCATCGTTGTCCGATAGACTCTCAGCACCGTCTCGAAGGTCATGGTCCCCGTTTCCTGCGGCCGGGTGGCGGGCCCGCGCGCGGCGCGAGCCCTTCACGCCCGGCAAGGCCGGGCCCGGCCTCCCGCGTCCGACCGGCGATCGGCTCAGTCGGAGCCCTGGAAGTCGGCGTCCTGATAGGCCGTCAGGTGACGGTAGTCGTCGCGCACCGGTGCGAAGACGTCGAGGTTGACCGCGACCTCGTCACCGAGCGGCTCGCCGCAGTGCACGACGTCCGGCGGGATGCGCACCACCTCGCCCGGGCCGACCTCCACCACCTCGTCCCCGATGGTGAAGCGCACGCGCCCCGACAGGATGTAGGCCAGCTGCTCGAAGGGGTGGGAATGGGGCCGCACCTCCATCCCCGGCTCCAGCCAGTTCATCACCATGAGGGCGTTGTCGCCGCGGAAGGCCGTGCGCGAGACTCCCTGCCGCACGACCTCGCGCGGCAGCTCCGTCCAGCGGTAGGCCTTCGCCTTGGCTCGCGTGTCCGCCATCTCACTGCTCCGACTTGATCTGGTCGTAGAAGGCCTGGATCAGCGGGTCCTTGGTCAGCCACCTGTCGACGACCGGCTGGGTCCTGGCCCGCATCTCCGCGAGATCGGTCAGCTTGCCGATCTCGACGCCCTTGCCGCGCAGGAACTCCGCGGTCTCGCTCTCCTGCTTGGCGGCCAGCGCATACTCCTCCTGGGTCGCCTCCTTGCCGGCCTCGACCAGGGCGGCCTGGATGTCCGCCGGCAGCTTCTGCCAGGCGACGCCGGACATCATGATCACCCCGGGCCAGAAGTAGTGGCCGGTGAGCGTCACGTGCTTGGCCGATTCGTAGAGGCTCTCGGACTGCACCGAGGAGAGGTTGATCTCGACCGCGTCGATCGTGCCGGTCTCCAGCGCCGAGTAGACCTCGCCGTAGGCCAGGCCGATCGGATTGACACCGACCGCCTCCCAGGTCGCCTTGTGCAGCGGGATCGGCACGATGCGGGTCTTCTCGCCGGCGAAGTCGGCCAGGGTCGAGATCTGCTTGTCGCGCGACAGGAAGTGGCGCTGGCCGGCCTCGATGAAGCCCAGTCCCTTGATCTGCTTGGCCTCCAGCGTGTCGAGCAGCCGCTGGCCGATGGGCGAGCCCAGGGCCTTGGCCAGCTGGCCGTAGCTGCCGACCACGAAGGGCAGCTGCAGGGCGTCGAAGGCCGAGGCGCCGATCACCAGCGGCAGGGTCGCCGAGGACACCAGGGCGCCGTCGATCACGCCGATCTGCAGCCCTTCGAGCAGCTGCTTGTCGTCGCCCAGCTGACGGTCGCCGTAGACCTCGATCTCGACCTTGCCGCCGGTCTTGGCGGCCACCTTCTTCGCGAAGATCTCCAGACCGGTCTGGAACAGATGCTTTGACGAAGCCGCATGCCCGAACTTCAGCACGATGTCCTGCGCCTGCGCCGGCACCACCGCCGCCAGCAGGAGCGCACCGACAAGACCAACGAGTCTCTTCATGACGCTTCCCTCCCAATGTTGTTTTTATATTCGAAACATGTTTTCAATATCAGAAACCACCGGGCTGAGAGTGTCAAGAGGATCGCGGCTGGTTGTCCGGATGTGCGCGACGGCTCCGGCGCGGCTCGACGCGGCCGGCGACGAGGGGCGGCAGAGCGGCGGGCCGAACGGGAAGACCCGGCCGGATTTCTCCAAGCGGCAGGATGCGGCAGATCGCCGGGCGCGCGTCCGTCGAGCGCCGGGCCGACAGCCCGGCACGGTGCCGCGAACGCACCTTGCGCCGGCTCGGCAGCCCTGCCCTGCCCGCCAGTGTCGCGATCGCCGATGCCGCCTGGGGCGGCAAGCGCGAGGCAGCCGGCGTCCTGGACGCCCTCCTCTGCGACGGCGCAGGACTGCCGGTCCGGGGCCGGACTCGACCTGATGCAGGACCGGATTCTCGTGATCGATCGGCGGCCGACCGGCTCCGATCGCGATTGGCTCTAGTCGGCGTTGCCGACGAGCAGGGCCGGCAGCACCTCGGGCAGCAGGCCGTTCAGGGCCGCCGGCGCGAACAGCGCGATGTCGGCGCGCGCCGCCGGATCGGCCAGGGCGATCAGGTGGTGCTCCAGCTTGACCCGCTCGCGCTCGCTGCACAGGCCGAAGGTCGGCACGCCGTAGCGCGGGCCCAGATAGGCGAGACCGCCGTAGGTGCAGACCAGGGCCGAGGCGCGGGCGATGACCGCGCTCTGGAAGGACAGGTTGCCCTCGGCGCGCGGCGGTGCCAGGCGCAGGATCCCGGGCAGACCGCCCAGCGCCAGGCTGTCGTGATCGTCGTAGCACTCGGCGGTCTCGAGGACGACGACGCTGTGATGCTCGGCCAGCTGGGCGACCAGCCGGCGCGCCGCCTCCCGGTTCTCCGCCGTATCCGGGAACGACGGCCGGAAGTAGAGCCGCACGGCGACGAATCGCTCGGGCAGCGTGACGCCCTCGGGCAGCGGCGGCAGGTCGAGGCGGCCGCCTGAGCGGCTGTGCCGGGTGACCAGGTCGCGGCCGGCCTTGCCGCTCCAGAAGGGGGAAAAGAGACGGTACATCGTCTCGGGATGCAGCACCTGCGCCTGCTCGCCGCCGAGCCGCTCCTGCGCCGCGGCGATCAGGCCGTCGTCGAGCGGGCTGGCCATGACCTGCTTCTGCAGCCCGCGATCTGCCCAGGCGGTCTCGTTGGCCGAGCGGAAGGTCGCAACGGACTGGAGGTCGAAGGCGTCGAGGTAGCCGCCGTCGGCGAGCTCGCCGTACCAGCAGCGGCTGCCGCCCCGCGAGACCACGAAGAGCCGCTTGGGATCGACGCCGCGGCTCTCGGCGAAGCAGCGCACGAAGGGGATCCAGTAGAGCAGCTCGAAGCCGACCTCGGAGGTCCAGGGGCCGACGATGATCGGCCCGTCGCCCTCGGCGACCCGGTCGAGCTCGCGCCCGATCTCGCTTTCGAGGGCCGCCAGCATGCCGCTGTCGCCGCCCTTGCTGTCGCCCAGGGCCGCCATGATCAGGTGCGGCAGGACGTGGCCCTTCACGAAGCTCTCGATGCCCAGGGCCCTGGTCACGCCGCCGCAGAGCCGCACGACGCCGCGGCCCCGCTTCGCGGAGACGGCCGCGCCCTTTCGCTTCTTCTTGTCCAACGAGGCCTTGCCCTTGGCCTGCGGCCGCTTCTTCGCCTTGGTCGCCCGCTTGCCGGCCTTCAGACGGCCGAACCACTCGGCCGGGGCGATCAGCATGCGCAGCAGCGCGTTGCGCAGCGGCGTGCGCTTCGGCGGCCGGGGCCGGATGCTGCCCAGCGACTCCAGCGCCTCGACGTAGCGCGGGGTCGCCGGCACGTCGAGGCCGTGGGGCCGGATGAAGGCCGTCAGGAAGGCGGCCGAGCGCTCCTTGTCGAACAGCTCTCCGGCCAGCGCCTGGGCGCTCAGCGCGACGCTGTCCTCGATCGAGTCGGCGATGCGCACCAGGCCCTCCCGGACCAGGTGGCGGAAGTGCAGCGTGCCTTCCTGGGTCGCCTGGAAGCGCGGGTCGCGGATCGTCAGCACCGTGCGGCCGACGATGCCGGCCTCGATCATCGCGCTGGTGTTGATGCCGACCACGGCGCTGCTGAAGTAGAGCGAGTGGAAGAAGTCGGCGCGCCGCGCCTCGTCGACCGGATTGGCGCCGCCGTGCGGGAAGATCGAGACGTTGCCGAAGCCCGAGAGGTCGACGCTGTCCCAGACGCGGGCGTTCTGGGGGTGCGGGCGGACCATGATGCCGACCTCGCGCAGCGCCGGGTCGCCGGAGGCCCGCAGCGCCGCGATCCAGTCGCGCACCAGCTCGGGCTCGTGGGTGCCGCCGATGAAGGGCGAGGAGCAGAGGTAGAGCAGGTAGGGCTTGGAGGGATCGAGCTCCGCGCTGGCCATGAAGGCCTCGCGCGCGATCGTCGGCGCGCGGTCGAACCACTTGTCGTAGGTCTGCGCGCCGGTCACCACGACCCGCTCCTCGGGCACGCCGTGGAAGCGCACCGCCTCGTCGCGCTGGGCGCCGTTCCAGACCACCACGCGGTCCGGCACCAGGCGCATGTGCCCCTTGTTGGTCAGATTGTCCCAGCTGTAGACGGTCAGACAGGTCGGCAGCCCCTGGGCCTGGGCGCTCTTCACCCAGTCGACCTGCTTGCTGTCGAAGTCGATCAGCGGCGTCACGACGACGGCGTCGGGCCGCGTCTGGCGCAGGAAGCCGTCGATCTCGCGGTCCGTCGGGATCGCCTGCTCGAGGGCCAGCAGGAAGCGGTGCATCCGGCGCCGCCGGCTCTCGCTGTCGTGCAGGCGCAGCGCGGAATAGATGAAGCGCACGAAGCCCGGCACGCGGCCGGCGATGCGCGCCTTCAGGGCCGGCGCGTCGTCGTAGGCCGGATCGAGGTAGCGCAGGTAGTCGATGCAGCGCCGCACGAAGCTGGCGGTGAGCTGCCAGCGGTCGCCCCGGTTCGGCACGAAGCAGGTCGACACGTTGGGGTAGTGGCCCCGCAGATCCTCGGCGAGGCGGTCGTTCGGGTCGCGCGGCGGCGCATTGAAGCCGAGAATCACGTCATGTCCACGCTCGGCCAGACCGCGAATCACCGACTCCAGGTTCCGGACGTAGCCGGGGTAATACATGATGAAAAGAATTTTCATGGCATCGCTTGTGATCGTGCCGCCCTTCCTCAACCCAAGGCGCTCCGGGTTGGAAGACGCCACACTGCCACCCCAGTATAGAGCCGCCGGCCGCTAGGGAGGCGGCAACTTATAGAGCGAGCCGTCAAGCCGTCAATTGACAAGGCTCTGCCGGCGCCGCCATAAGGCACGGCCTTTCGGCGCCGCTTCCGCATTCCGGACCGACCGCCTCGGCCGCCCCCTCGACGAGCATCAGACACTTGCCCTCCGCTGACGCCCTCGACCGTTCCGCGCCGCCGCGCCGCTTCGTTCTGGCGATGCGCAACCTGATGTACCTGCGCAACTATGCCTCGACAATCCGCGAGTTGGCCGAGCGGGGCCACAGCGTCGTGCTGTTCTGCGAGACCGAGCACGGAAAGATCACAGAAGAGGTGCGCTCGGTCGCCGACGGCCTCTTCGCCCGCTCGGAGAGGGTGCAGATCCGTCCGATGCCGGGCCGCACCGGCCTCTGGGCGCCCTTCGCCCAGCAACTCCGCGTCCTGCGCGACTACGCCCGCTACCTGGACCCGCGGCTGGCCGGCTCGACCAAGTGCGCGGCCCGGGCCGAGAGCCTGCTCTATCCGCCGCTGCGCGACCTCGTGAAGGGACGGGACGGCGCACGGGCCTGGCGCCGCGCGCGGCTGGTCTCGGCGGCGGCCCGGCGCGTCGAGGCCTGCCTGCCGCCGGCCGGCCCGTCCCTGGCGGCGCTGCGCCGCGAGCGGCCCGATGCCGTGATCGTGACCCCGCTGGTCGACTTCAACAGCGACCAGGTCGATCTGATCAAGGCGGCCCGCGCGCTCGGCCTGCCCTGCGCCCTGGCGGTCGCCAGTTGGGACAACCTGACCAACAAGGGCCTGATCCAGGTGCTGCCCGACCGCCTCCTGGTCTGGAACGAGGCGCAGCGCGACGAGGCGGCGCAGCTGCACGGCGTGCCGGCCGGGCAGGTCATGGTGACCGGCGCCCAGCTGTTCGACCACTGGTTCGAGCGGCAGCCGAGCCGCGACCGCGCGACCTTCTGCCGCCAGGTCGGGCTCGATCCGGCCAGGCCCTTCATCCTCTACACCTGCTCGTCGGTCTTCATCGCCCGCCAGGAGGCCGGCTTCGTGGCCCGCTGGCTGGAGCGCCTGAGAAGCCATCCCGATCCCCTGCTGCGCGAGGCCGGCGTCCTGATCCGTCCGCACCCCGGCTCGGCCAAGTACGCCGCGCAGTGGCAGGTGCCGGAGATCGCCGGCCGCGACAACGTCGCGGTCTTCCCCAAGGCCGGCGGCTATCCGGTCGTCGAGTCGGCCCAGGCCGACTACTACGACTCGCTCTACCATGCCGCGGCGGTCTTCGGGATCAACACCAGCGCCCTGCTGGAGGCCGGCATCGTCGGGCGGCCGACCTTCACGCTGCTCGCCCCCGAGTTCGCCGAGAGCCAGGAAGCCATGGTGCACTTCAAGCACCTGACGCGCGACGGCTTCCTGCATGTCGCCGACGACTTCGAGGGCCACCTCGAGGCCCTGCGGCGCAGCCTCGCCGAAGGTCCGGAGCAGGACGGCCGGATCGCCCGCTTCGTCGCCGGCTTCCTGCGCCCCCACGGCCTCGACCGGCCGGCGACGCCGCTGGTCGCCGAGGCCTGCGAAAGCCTGGCGCAGCTCGGCCCCGCGCGCTCGCGGCCGCCGCTGGCGGCACCGCTCGTCCGCCTCGCGCTGCTGCCGGCCGCGCTCTGGCTCTATTTCGTCGGCTCCGGCCGCAACACCAAGAAGTGGGGTCCGAAGAACCGCCCGCTCGCGCGGATCAAGACCTGGGTCGCGATCCAGCTCGGCTGGGTAGAGCGTAGCGAATCGGGCAGACGCGGCGCCTAATTCTCGCCGGAAACCGGGACCAGCGTCCCTCAATGGATGGATCCACCGCCCTGTCAGAGACATCTCAGGCCAGCCAGGCCGACCAGGACGCCTTCCTCGCCTACGCCCGATCGGTCATGACCGACGAGCGGCTGGAGGAGCTCGCCGCGCGCCACGCCTCGGCCGGCAGCGAGACCAAGTACCTGGCGCCCGATCGCTGGCTCAAGGAGAAGTGGAAGCTCGCCGACCTGCTGAAGCTGGTCGGCACGCCGCCGCAGCGGGTCCTCGACCTCGGCACCGGGGCCGGCCACTTCCCCTTCGTCTGCCGCTACCTCGGCCACGAGTGCGAGGCGCTCGACCAGCCGGGCATCCCGCTCTACGACGACCTCTGCGAGCTGGCCGGCCTCGACAGGGTCGACCACCGGATCGGACCCCGGCAGCCCCTGCCGGCCTTCGAGCGGCGCTTCGACCTCGTCACCGCCTTCATGGTCGGCTTCAACACCCGGCCGGACGGCACGCTGTTCGACCTCGAAGACTGGCGCTTCTTCCTCGACGACGTCCGCGACCGGCTGCTCAATCCGGGCGGCCGGCTCTGCCTCAAGATGATCAAGCAGGTCGAGCGGGAGGGGCCGAAGTACGGCGATCCCGAGCTGATGGCGCTCTTCGAGTCGCGCGGCGCGCACTTCATCCCGAAGAACCGCTACGCGATCTTCGATCCCCTGCGCTAGAGACGGATCACGGCAGCCGGGAGGGCGGCTCCAGCGCCGCGAGCGGTGCCACCGCGAGGCCGGCGTCGGGGAAGTCGAGCGCGCGCAGCGCCAGGTCCAGGTGGGTGCCGACGAAGTTCGGGTGCTCGTAGACCGCCTCGGTGCTGACCCCGACCAGGGGCCCCAGGTAGCTGAAGCCGCCGTAGGTGCAGTAGAGCCGCTCGGCGTTGGCGACCAGCGCCGTCTGGACCGCCAGGTTGTCCGCCGCCGACCAGAAGCCGCTGGCCTCGTGCAGGTTCGGGTGCTCCAGGCTGATCGAATCGGCGTGGTCGTCGAGCTTCAGGCCGGTGTTGAGCAGCACCACGGGGCCCTGCTCGGCGAGCGCCAGCAGGTGCCTCCTCAGGAAGGCCGCGCTGCGCTCGCTGGCCGGGAAGGCGTCCGAGAAATAGTACTTGGCGGCGACGTAGGGCCCCTCGAAAGGCAGCGCCGCCGGCCGCTCGAAGGCCCCCTCGATCCGGCGGTAGTCGAGATAGGGCAGGATCGGCTCGCCGCCGAGCCGGCTGTTCCAGGCCTGGCGGAACATCCGGTACATCAGGCCCGGGAACAGCACCGCCGGCCGCTCCAGGCCGAGGCGCCCGGCCGCGAGGCCGACCAGCTCGCGCTCGAAGGCCGTCGCCTCGAAGGGCTTCTTGCCCTGGCTCTCGCGCTCCATCTCGGCGTTGCCGGCGACGAAGCGCTCCCGGTCGATCAGCTCGAAGATCTCGCAGTAGCGGCCGGCCAGGCCGCCGTACCAATCGGCGACGCCGCCGCGCGACAGCGCCACGACCCGCTCCGGCGGCACGCCCTGGCGGGCGAGCGCCGCGCGCAGGAAGGGAATCCAGTAGAGCAGTTCGAAGCCAACCTCCATCAGCCAGGGGCCGACGACGATGGGCCGGCCGGTCGCCGCGGCCTCCGCGACCTCGCGGTCGACCTGCTCGGCCAGCCAGCCCTGCACGGTCGCCGGGCTGAAGTTGCCCTTGAGGATCGCCGCGGTCACCTCGCGCATCACCGCGCGCTTCACCGCGGGGCCGATGCCGATCGCGTTGAGCGTCAGGCTGGCCACGCGGATCGCCCGTCGCACCGCCGTCTGTCGCAAGCTCGCCAAGGTGCCGCCGTTCCCTGCTGGTCGTCCGTCGGCCGCCCTTTTGGCACGCGCGGCGCCGCTTGAACACCGGGCCGTTGACCCGATGGCGCTTGCCACTAAAGTCCGCGCCGTCACCCCGGCCCGTCCCCACCCGCCCCGGCACGCCAAGCGGATCCCTCGATGAAGCTCCTGCTCCTGATGCGCAACCTGATGTACCTGCGCAACTACGAGGGGCTGGTGCGCGAGCTGGCGGCGCGCGGCCACCGCGTCACGATCGGCTACGAGGACGCGCGCGACAAGGCGCCGCCCGAGATCAAGGAGGCGGCCGACCGGCTGGCCGCCGACTGCCCCACGATCGAGCTGACCGGCGTTCCGGCGCGCGCCGACGCCTGGAGCGTGCTGGCCCACCAGGCCAGGGTGCTGCGCGACTACACCCGCTACCAGCACCCGCGCTACGCGGCGGCGACCCGCTGCGCCGAGCGCGCCGCCTCGCTGGTCCATCCGACCCTGCGCCGCCTCGCCTTCCGCGGCGGCCGCCGGTCGCCGGAGCGCGCCGAGCGGCTGGCCGAGCTGGCCCACCGCGTCGAGGCCGCCCTGCCCGAGGACCCGGCGGTCGCCGCGGTGATCGAGCGGGACCGCCCCGACCTGCTGCTGGTGACGCCGCTGATCGACTTCGGCTCGACCCAGGTCGACTACCTGAAGGCCGCCGCCCGGCGCGGCATCCCGACCGGCCTGCTGGTCGCCAGCTGGGACAACCTGACCAACAAGGGCCTGATCCCGGTGCTGCCCGACCGGGTCTTCGTCTGGAACGCGGACCAGGCGGAGGAGACGGCGAGCCTGCACGGCGTGCCGCGCGAGCGCGTCGTCGTGACCGGCGCCCAGCTGTTCGACGACTGGTTCGGGCGCCGGCCGAGCCAGGACCGCGCGGCCTTCTGCCGGGATGTCGGGCTCGATCCCGGGAAGCCGGTCGTCCTCTACACCTGCTCGTCGATCTTCATCTCGCGGCTGGAATCGGAGTTCCTGGTGCGCTGGCTCGGCGCCCTGAGGTCGAGCCCGGACCCGCTGCTGCGCGAGGCCGGCGTGCTGATCCGCCCGCACCCGGGCAGCACCAAGCGGGCGGCGCAGTGGAACGACCCGCGGATCGCGGCCTTCGGCCGGGTCGTCGTGCGCCCGGCCAGCGGCGGCTACCCGGTGACCGACGAGAACCGGCGCTTCTATTTCGATTCGATCTTCCACGCCGCGGCCGTGGTCGGCATCAACACCAGCGCCATGCTGGAGGCGGCGATCGTCGGCCGGCCCTGCTTCACGATCCGCGATGCCGAGACCGAGCAGGCCCAGGACGGCATGCTGCACTTCGCCTACCTGACCCGCTACGGCTTCGTGCGCCCGGCGCCCGACATGGCGGCGCACCTGGCCCAGCTCGCCGCGGCGCTGCGCGACGGCCCGGACGATCCGGAGCGCGCGGGCTCCGTCGAGGCCTTCCTGCGGCCGCAGGGACTCCGGCGGCCGGCGACGCCGATCCTCGCCGACGCGATCGAGGCGATGGCCGGGCTGCAGCCCCAGGGCCTGGGCCTGCCCGAGACCGGGGCCGGCCTGCGCGCCGTGCTCTGGCCGCTGGCCCGCCTGTTCCGGCTGCTCTCGGCCCAGCGCACGGGCAAGAAGTGGCTGCGCGAGCACCCGCTGCTGCAGCGCCTCCGGCGGCTGCTCTCGACGGCCGAGGCCGACTACAGCGGCAATCTCTGGTACCGTCTGCGCCGGGTCCGGCGGCGCGGCGCACGCCTCGCCGCGATCCTGCTCCGGCTGCCCGCCGAGCTGCTGCGCCACCGCTCGCTCAGGGCGGCCAAGCAGGCGGCCGTGGCCAAGACGGCGGGCCCGCAGCAGAGGGGCGGGCGGCCCGGCGCCTGACCCGGGAAGGCCCCCGTCCGGCCCAACGGCTTGACCGCCCCACCGGGCAGTCTGCTATTCCAGCGCGCCGCATCCCCGGGCCGAGCGGCGGCCCGCACCTCCGGGAAGACCGATGAGCCAGCCGATCGCGCGACGGGTCCTGTACAGGCTGAAGCGCCTGCTCCCGAAGCCTGCCGAGAAGCCGGTCGGCCCGGAGGAGCAGTTCCAGCGCCTGCTCAAGACGGTCCGCAAGCTGCACATCCAGAAGCGCCACAAGGTCGTGCGCACGGCCCTGGAGTCGATGACCGAGCGCGACGTCATCGATTCCCTGCAGGGCTTCCACCAGGTCAAGCGGCTCGACTACGAGAAGGCCGAGGTCCGGCTGCACACCGAGACCCGCTCCTCCTGGCTGCGCCACCGGGCGGCGCGCAAGGAGCCCTGGACCATCGCCTGGATCGAGTCCTGCCTGGCCGGCGGCGAGGTGCTCTACGACATCGGCGCCAACACCGGCGTCTACTCCCTGCTGGCGGCGAAGCTTCACGGCCCGGAGCTCAGGGTCGTCGCCTTCGAGCCGGCCTTCGCGAACTTCGCCGATCTCAACCGGAATATCGTGCTGAACCGGCTGGAGCGGCAGGTGACGCCCCTGCCCTTCGCGCTCTCGGACCGCGACCAGCTGCTGTCCTTCGGCTTCCGCAACCTGGAGGCCGGCTCGGCGATGCACGGCAGCGAGGAGACGGTGGGCAAGGGCGACGAGGCGGCCGCCCACGTGCTGCCGGTCGTCGGCCGACGGCTCGACGCCCTGGTCGAGACGCTGGGCCTGCCGCTGCCGCAGCACGTCAAGATCGACGTCGACGGCGGCGAGCTCGAGGTCCTGGCCGGCGGCTCGGCGAGCTTCGCCGACCCGGCCCTCAAGACCGTCATGATCGAGGTGACCTCGACGCCCGGGATGGCCGCCGAGGTCGACCGCTTCTTCGCGGAACGGGGCCTGACCAAGGCCCGCGAGTTCCACAAGCCGACGGCGCACGGCGAGGCCGAGCGCTGCTGGTACGGCCTCTACGCGCGCGATCCCGCGGGCCTGCCGTCCGAGGCTTTCGAGGGCCTGGACCTCGGGCGATAATGACCGGATACCGGCCAGGTTCCGGCGACCAGGGGAAGGATCGGTGAGCATCCTGAAGCGGCTCGGCGAGCGGGGCTTCCAAGCGCTGCTGCGCCGCTTGGAGCGGCGGGCCGACACGCCCCTGCGGGCGGGCGCCCTGACCCGGGCCGGCTACGGCCGGCTCGGCTCCGGCGAGCGCCTGGACTTCCTCGAGAAGGCCGTCGCCCAGGCCGTCGCCGACGCTCCGGAGCCGGAGCGCCCGGACGTCTTCGCCCGCCTGCTCGACAGCGGCGCCGGCAAGCTGAGCGCGGAGGTGCGCCGGGCCCTGCCCGGCCGCTGGCTCGCCGGGCTGGCGCCCGAGCTGCGCCCGCGCGTCTATCTGGGCGCGCTGCTCGACACGCTCGACAGGGGGCTCGCGCCGCTCGACCCGGCGGCGCGGCAGGGCGCCGACGCGCGGATCGTCAAGAAGCTGGCGATCGACCGGGCGCTGGAGCAGGCCGACCTCGCCGAGGTGCTGCGCCCCGGCGACCACCCGATCGTGCTCGGCCCCTGGACCATGGAGGTCGGCTTCGAGCTGCTCTACTGGATCCCGCTGCTGCGCCGCTACCTGCGCGAGGCCGGCATCCCGCCGGAGCGGGTCGTCGCGGTCTCGCGCGGCGGCGTCGGACGCTGGTACGGCGACCTCGCCGGGCGCTACGTCGAGCTGTTCGACCACATGACCCCGGCGGAGTTCCGGGCCCTGGGCGAAAGCGTCGAGGCGGCGCACGAGGGCAAGAAGCCCTTCCTGCCGACCGAGCCGGAGCGGGCGCTGGTCGCCCGCCTCGCCGGCGAGCTCGGCCTGGAAGGCTACCGGACGATCTATCCGGCCGCGCTCTACGGCCTGTTCCGGACGACCTGGATCCGGCGCTTCGGCGGCGAGACCTTCCTGCCGGCGCTGGACTACGCGCCGCTGGAGCGCGCCTGGCCGCGCCCGGCCGGCCTGCCCTTCCAGGGGCCCTACGTCGCCGTCAAGTTCTACGCCTCCGAGTTCTTCGACGGCGAGGGCGTCGCGCCCTTCGTCGAGCGGCTGCTGCGGCGCCTCGCCGAGCGTCACCGGGTGGTGCTGCTCAACACCGGGCTGCGGCTCGACGACCACAGCGACGCCGCCGGCCTGTTGCCCGGCCTGCCCGCCGACCGGCTGTTCGACGCGACCCCGCTGCTGACCGCCGCCGACAACCTGGCGGTCCAGACCGCCCTGGTCGCGGGCGCCGACAAGCTCTACTGCACCTTCGGCGGCTTCAGCTACCTGGGGCCGCTGCTCGGGGTCGACACCCTGAGCTTCTTCACCCACACCCACTTCGTCTCCAGCCACCTGGACCTCGCGCTGCGCGCCTTCAACCGTGAGGGCTACGGCGCGCTCGGCTTCCTGCCGGTCGCGGCGATGGACGAGGCGGCGGTCGCGGCCCTGGCCGGCGGGGCCGAGGGAGCGCGGCCGTGAAGATCCTCTTCGTGATGCGCAACCTGCTCTACCTGCGCAACTACGGCTCAACCCTGAGGCTGCTCGCCGAGCAGGGCCACGAGATCGTCCTGACCTACGAGAGCGAGCGCAACCTGCTGCCGCCCGAGGTCGCCGAGGCGGCCGAGACCCTGGTGCGCGAGCAGCCGCGCATCCGCCTGGCGCGGGCGGTCGCGCGCAGCGGCTTCTGGGCGCCGCTGGCCGCCCAGGTCCGCGTGCTGATGGACTTCCTGCGCTACTGCGACCCGCGGCTGGAGACCGCCCGGCGCTGCGCGGCGCGCGCCGAATCCTTCGTGTTTCCGCCGCTGCGCCCCCTGGCGCGCCTGTCCGAGGCGCGGCGCCGCCGGGTGCTGCCGCGCATCCAGCGCCTGGCCGCCAGCATCGAGGAGGCGCTGCCCGACGCCGCGGCGATCCGCGCGCAGATCGAGCAGGAGCGCCCCGACTGCCTGCTGGTGACGCCGCTGCTCGACTTCGGCCCGACCCAGGTCGAGTACGTCAAGCTGGCGCGCCGCCTCGGCATCCCCTCGGCGCTGCTGGTCGCCAGCTGGGACAACCTGACCAACAAGGGCCTGATCCAGATCTGCCCGGACCGGGTCGTGGTCTGGAACCACCACCAGGCCGCCGAGGCCGCCGAGCTGCACGGCGTGCCGCCGGAGCGCATCGTCGTGACCGGCGCGCAGCTCTTCGACCAGTGGTTCGACCGCGAGCCGAGCCGCGACCGCGGGACCTTCTGCCGCCAGGTCGGGCTCGATCCGGCCCGGCCCTTCCTGCTCTACACCTGCTCGTCGATCTTCATCAGCCGCTACGAGGCCCAGTTCCTGGAGCGCTGGCTGACCAGGCTGCGTGACGACCCGCCGCCGGCGCTGGCCGGCATCGGGGTGCTGGTCCGCCCGCATCCCGGCAGCAGCAAGTTCGCCGCCCAGGTCGCCGAGCTGCTGGAGCGCTTCCCCGAGCAGACCGCGCTGTTCCCCCGGGAGGGCGGCTATCCGGTGACCCCGGCCGCCCAGGACGACTACTACGACTCGCTCCACCACTCGGCCGGGCTGATCGGCATCAACACCAGCGCCATGCTGGAGGCCGCGATCCTGGGCCGGCGCTGCTTCACGATCCTGGATCCAGAGGTCGCCGAGAGCCAGGGCGGCATGCTCCACTTCGCCCACCTGCTGCGCGGCGGCTTCCTGAAGACCGCCGACAGCTTCGAGCAGCACTTCGCCCAGATCGCCGAGGCGGTCGAGCATCCCGGCCAGAGCGAGGCCGAGCGCGCCTTCGTCGCCGACTTCCTGCGGCCCAACGGCCTCGAGCGGCCCGCGGCGCCGCAGCTCGCCCGGGCGATCGAGGCGCTCGGCGCGCTGCGGCCCGCCCCGGCCGCGCCGGCGCCGGGCACCGCCCTCCGCCGCCTGCTCTACGCGCCGCTCGCGCTCTACTTCCTGTCGGTCGAGGACCTGCGCCTGCGCAAGCGCTGGGCCGAGACCTCGCTGCTGAAGCTGCGCATCACCCAGGCGGCGATGCTGCTGGCGCGCGCCGAGAAGTACCTGCTGCGCCGCCCCCTGCGGTCGGCCGGCAACCACCTGCGCCGCGCCGGCAAGCGCAGCGGCAAGTGGCTGGAGCGGCGCGTGCTGCGGCGGCTGCGGGCCCTGCCGGCCCGGGTCACCGGCCGGACGGCGGCAAAGCAGGCCTCGGCGGACAGCCCGCACGAGGAGCGGGTCGGCAAATGACCGGCGGTCGGGACAGGGGAGCGGCCCCGGCCGCCGCGCGCTCGCTGCGCATCCTCTTCGTGGTCCGCCACTTCATGTACCTGCGGAACTACGAGACGACGCTGCGCGGCCTGGCGGCACGCGGCCACCACGTCGTGCTCGGCTACGAGGAGGCGCACGAGAAGGTCACGGCCGACGTCGCCGCCCTGGCCGACCAGCTGGTCGCCGAGCTGCCCTCGATCGAGCTGCTGCCCCTGCCGGCGCGCCGCGACCTCTGGACCGAGCTGGCCCACCAGGTCCGCTCGCTGCGCAACTACCTGCGCTACCTGACGCCCCGCCTGCGCCACGCCGCCAAGTGCGCGCGCCGCGCCGAGGGCTACCTCTATCCGCCGCTGCGCCGCATCGGCGAGCTGCCGGAGGCGCGCCGCGAGCGCCTGGCGCTGCGCCTCTCGCGCCTGCTCTACTGGACCGAGCTGGCCCTGCCGCTCGACCGCCGGATCCTGGGCGCGGTGCGCGCCGCCCGGCCCGACGTCATCGCGATCACGCCGCTGATCGACCTCAACTCGATGCAGGCCGAGTACCTCAAGGTCGGCCGGCGCCTCGGCGTGCCGACGGTGCACTGCGTCGCGAGCTGGGACAACCTGACCAACAAGGGCGTGGTGCCGCTCGATCCCGACCGCATGCTGGTCTGGAACGAGGCGCAGCGCCACGAGGCGGTCGAGCTGCACGGCGTCGCACCGGAGCGGGTCGCGATCACCGGCGCCCAGCTGTTCGACCCCTGGTTCGAGCGCAGGCCGAGTCGCGACCGCGAGACCTTCTGCCGCCAGGTCGGCCTGGATCCCGGGCGCCCCTTCGTCCTCTACACCTGCTCCTCGGTCTTCATCGCGCGCTACGAGTCGGTCTTCCTGAAGCGCTGGCTGGCCGCCCTGCGCGCCGCCGACGACCCGCGCCTGCGCAGCGTCGGCGTGCTGATCCGGCCGCACCCGGGCAGCGCCAAGTTCGCCGGGCAGTGGGACGCCCCGGAGATCCGCGACGCCGAGAACGTCGCGGTCCATCCGCGGCTCGGCGGCTATCCGGTCAACGAGTCGGCGCGCGCCGACTACTTCGACTCGCTCTGGCACGCCGCCGCGGTCGTCGGCATCAACACCAGCGCGATGCTGGAGGCCGGCATCCTGGGCAAGCGCTGCTACACCGTGCTCGACCCGGAGATCGCCGAGAGCCAGGAAGGCATGGTGCACTTCGCGCACCTGACCCGCGACGGCTTCCTGATGGCCGCCGACGGCTTCGCCGCGCACCTGGCGCAGCTCTCCCGGGGGCTCGACGCCTCGGCGGAGGAAGCGGCGCGGATCCGCCGTTTCGTCGGCGACTTCCTGCGGCCCCACGGCCTCGACCGGCCGGCGACGCCGATCGCCGTCGCGGCGCTGGAGTCGGCGGCCGGGCTGAAGCCGGCCGGCTTGCCGCTCTGGCCCCGGCTGTTCCAGCCGCTGCTGCTGCCCGCCGCCCTCTACCTGCGGGCCGCGGCCGGCGGCCGAGGCACCAAGAAGTGGGACAAGATCAGCTTCGGCGGCCGGGTCGTCCGTGCGGTGGGGCATGGCGCCAAGTGGGCCAACAGCCGGCTGGTGCGCCGCCCGGCACGCGCCGCGGCCGCCTTCTGGCAGCGCGCCACCGAGAGCCCGAAGCGCCGGGCGAAGCGACGTCGCAGGCAGGCCGGGCAGAGCCGATGAGGTCCGGAGCCCGCGCTCCGGCAAGCCGACGCTTGCCGCTGGGCCGGCCGAGCGTCTAGACAGGCGCGGCCGCGAGGGGAACGCCTCCGCGGCGCCCCGGTCGCGAACAGGCGGAGCCCTCGTCCCCCATGGCCCTGGTCAAGCTCTCACCCGGCGAACGGCTGCTGCGCGTCGTCAAGCGGACGGTCTGGCGCCTGCGCAAGCTGCTCGATCCCTCGCTGGCGGGCAGCCTGCGCCGCTACGCCGAGCGCCAGTACGAGCAGCTGCAGCGGCTGAACTTCGCGCGCGAGAACCTGGTGACCCTGCGGCGCCTGCTCGGCGGCCGCTACCTGCTGCGCTTCCCGACGCGCCTGACCAACAACGAGAAGAGCGCCTTCCTGACCCTGCAGGAGGCCGAGATCGTCACGCCGCGGATCTGTCGCCTGGTCGTGCGCGACGCCTTCGCCGAGCCGGCCGCCGAGACGGAAGGCGGCCCGGTGCCGGAGCGGCCGATCCTGGTCGGCCCCTGGACCACCGAGATCGGCTTCGAGATCCTCTACTGGATCCCCTTCCTGCGCTACTTCGCCCGGCGCCGCGGCGTGCCCCCCGGCCGCCTGATCGCGATCTCGCGCGGCGGCGCCCAGAGCTGGTACGACGGCGTCTGCGACGGCTACCTCGACCTCTTCGACCTGATGAGCGTCGAGGAGTTCGTCGAGCGCACCACCGCCCAGGAGGCCCAGGCCGGCGGCAAGAAAGGCTTCGGCGTGCTGCCGACCGACTTCGAGATGGAGATCTACCGGCGCGCCGCCGAGAAGCTCGGCCTCGAGGACTACGCCTTCCTGTCGCCGAGCGTCATGTACACGATGTTCCGCAACATCTGGCGCGGCCGCTACTCGGCCGACCGCCTGATGAAGCACATCGACATCCAGCCGATCCCGACCCGCTACCCGCGCCCGGCCCTGCCCTTCGAGGGGCCCTACGTCGCCCTCAAGTTCTACCACTCGAGCTGCTTCGCCGAGGGCGCCGAGACCGACGCCTTCCTGCAGCGCCTGGTCGAGGGCCTGTCGGCCAACCACAAGGTCGTGCTGCTCAACACCGGCACGAAGCTCGACGACCACAGCGACGCCATGGGCGAGGGCCATTCCAACGTCTTCGACGCCTCGCAGCTCTACGGGCCGCGCGACAACCTGGCGGTCCAGACCGCGCTGGTCGCCAACGCCAGCGCCCTGCACTGCACCTACGGCGGCTTCGCCTACCTGGGCCCGCTGCTGAAGGTGCCGACGACCTGCTACTTCACCAAGCCGAACTTCGTCGGCACCCACCTCGACCTGGCGATCCGCCACCTCGACCCGGAGCGCGGCCTGCTCGGCGTCCAGCCGATCTCGGCGCCGCTGGCGCTCGGGCCCGCGGCCGACCCGGCGTCATGAGCCGGCCCGACCCCGAGGCCGAACGCCGCTCGCTCAGGGCTCGCCTCGCCGAGGCTGCGGAGCCGCCGGCGGCGGGGCTCGCCGCCCGGCTGCGCCGGCAGCCCGAGCCGGCCGCGAGCGAGGCCCAGCTCGCGATCCTCGACGAGCTGGCCAAGCGCGCGCTCAAGCGGCAATCCGACCTGCAGGCCGGCCTGGCGCGCGTCGAGGCCGAGGCCGACGTGCTCGGCAAGCGCCTGCGCCGCGTCGAGAGCGGCCTCAAGGCCCTGCTCCGCCTGGAGCTGGAGGCGCTGTCCGGGCGGCCGGCCGACCCGCTGGACCTCGACGCCCGGCGCTTCAGCCTGCTCAGCCAGAACGAGGAGGACGGCTACGTCCTGGCCCTGCTCGGCCATTGCGGCGCGCCGAACCGCAGCTTCGTCGAGCTCGGCTCGGGACGCACCGGCGGCAACAGCGGGCTGCTGGCCCAGACCGCCGGCTGGCGCGGCCTGATGGTCGACGCCAACCCCGAGGCGACGCCGGTCGCCGCCGCCCGCTTCGGGCTGACCGGACGGGTCAAGGTAGTGACCGACTTCGTGACGCCGGACAACGTCGACCGCCTGATCGAGGAGGCCGGCCTCGCCGGCGAGGTCGACCTCTTCTCGCTCGACATCGACTCCTTCGACTACTGGGTGCTGAAGGCGATGACCGCCTGCAGCCCGCGCCTGATGATCCTCGAGTACAACGACCGCTTCGGGCCGGAGGCGCGGGTCACCGTGCCGCTCGGCAGCCAGGAGCTGAGCCGGCGCCGGCACTACTTCGGCGTCTCGCTCGCCGCCCTGACCGCGCTCGCCGGCGAGCGCGGCTACCGCCTGGTCGCCTGCGACAGCGCCGGCACCAACGGCTTCTTCGTGCGCCAGGACCTAGCCCCCGCGCTGCCGACGCGCCGGCCGGAGGAGGTCTGGCGCGAGAACCCGAGGCGGCGCGGCGAGCCCTCGGGCGCCGACTTCATCGCCGGCCTCGCGGCCGACGGACTGGCCCTGGTGGAGGTCTGAGCGTGGCCGGAAGCGACGGGCTGGCGAAGCTGCCCCAGGGCCTGCGCAAGCTGGCCGACCGGCTGCTCGCGCTCGACGAGGCGGTGCAGGGCAGCCAGCGCGAGCTGCGCCGCGTCTCGGCGCGCGTCGAGGCGGCCAACGCCCGCCGCCGTCGCCTGCTGCCCCTGGCCGCCGCGCTGCTGCGCCGGCAGCATCGCGACCAGCTGGCCGAGGTCGGCGCCACGCCCTTCGACCTGGCCGAGGCGGCCGTCGATACGCCCTACGACGGGCTGCTGGTCGCGCTGGCCGGCGCGGCGCGGACGGCCGGCAGCGCGCCCGGAAGCATCCTGCTGCTCGGCGCCGCCCGCGAGGCCGGCGAGCCGGCCCTCGCCGCCGAGGTCCTCGGCCTGCCGCTGCGCGCCGCCGACGCCACGGCCGAGGCCGTCGAGTCGGCCGCGGGACAGCCGCTCGCCGCCGTCGCCGGCCTCGGCGAGCTGCTGGCCGGCGCGGCCCTGCGCGGCGCCCTGGGGCGGCGCGCCGTGCTGCTGGTCGTCCTGCTCGACCCGACGGATCCGGCCGGCCCCCAGGCGCTGCGCGAGGCCGCCCGCCGGCTGGTCGAGGCGCTGGCGGCGGAAGGCCTCGAAGCGCTGCACGTCAGCGGCGCCGGAGACCAGGTCGCCTTCGCCCGCCGGGGCCTGCTCGCGCCCGGCCGCAGCGACGGTTTCCCGGCCCCCGCGGCCCCCTCGGCCGGAGCCTGAACGACGGGTGGCGCGGGCCTGCGGTTTTTCCTATAAGGGCGCCGCCGCCCTTGCGCCGGACTCTGGCGCAGCTTCCCGTTCGGAGTGACTAAGTGATTCTGTCGACCGATGCGCTGAGCGCTCACCGTCATGCCGTCGCCATGGTCGACGGCGGCTTCGACCCCCTGCACGCCGGCCACGTGCGCTATTTCGAGGAAGCCGCGAAGCTGGGGGCCCCGGTCCTCTGCAACCTGACGGGCGACGCCTACGTCTCGAAGAAGCACCGGGTGCTACTGCCCCAGGAGGAGCGGGCCAGGGTCATCGACGCGCTCAAGCCGATCGCCTTCGTGCACATCTCCGAGGGCTCGACCGCCGAGGTGCTGCGGGCGCTGCAGCCGAAGTACTACGTCAAGGGCAAGGACTGGGAAGGCCGCCTGCCCGCCGAGGAGGTCGCGGTCTGCCAGGAGCACGGCATCGAGATCGTCTACCTCGACACCGTCACCGACTCCTCGACCCAGCGTGTGCGCGACTTCCTGAAGGTCGGCGACCTGACCGAGCAGGTCTCGGCCTTCGAGGACTTCGTGCAGAACCAGTCGGCCGAGGGCGCCGACGCCTACGACGCCGACTACTTCCACGCCGAGTGGCGCGACGAGGCCAACTCCTACCAGCTCGAGGCGCGGCGCAAGCGCGAGGGCCGCAATCCCGAGCTGATCCGCGACGTCTTCCAGGCCAGGTCGATCGTCGACATGGGCTGCGGCCCGGGCAACCTGATCTACCTGCTGCACGAGCTGGGCGTGAAGGCCGACGGCGTCGACTTCTCCCAGGCCAGCAAGGACACCGCGCCGCCCGAGGTGCGCGACCGCATCCACATCGGCTCGATCACCGACATCGCCCTGCCGAGCGACGGCTACGAGCTGGTGATCTGCCGCGAGGTCTTCGAGCACCTGCGCGTGCTCGACGTGCAGAAGGCGGTCGAGAACCTCTGCCGCATCTCCTCGAAGTACATCTATCTCACGACTCGCTTCCATCCGGCGCCGCCGACCCTGTTCGACGTGACCACGGAGTTCGAGGTCGACCCGACCCACATCACCCTGATGAACATGGACCTGCTGCGCCTGCTGTTCGTCATGCAGGGCATGAAGCGGCGGCCGGACCTGGAGAAGGCCATGGACTGGCTCGATAAGCGCCGCGTCCTGGTCTACGAGAAGCCGGCGAAGGCCTGAGACGGGACGGCGTCGCGATGGACAGCCTGCTCAGCTACCACATGAACCCGCTGACCTGCGGCGTCGCGCGCTTCAACCGCGCGCTGGCCGACCAGCTCGGCCTGCCCATGCACCAGCTGTTCTCGGCGGAGGCGGCGCGCTGCCGCCGGCCGCTGCTCTCGATCAAGCTCTCGGAGTTCGCCGAGGGCGACGCCGAGCGGCTCGAGGCGCTGGTCGACGGCTGGGGCAAGGCGGTCGAGCCGCGCCTGTTCTTCCACGACTATTCGGCGACCCCGGTCGAGGCCAAGCTGCTGCGCCGCGCCAGCACGGTCTACGTCGGCAACGAGGCGCTGGCCGCGGAGCTGAAGGCGCTGCACGACGACGTCGTCGAGGCCTGGTGCCCGGGCTACCTGTTCGACGCCGTGCCCTTCCCCGAAGAGGTCGACATCTCGCTCTACACCTTCGGCATGGCCCACAAGGTGCGCGCCGACTACTACTACGAGCTGCACGACCTGCTGGAGGCGACCGGCAAGTCCTACTGCCTCTACATCTCGGCGGCGATCCACGAGGGCAAGAGCCTGGATGATTCCTTCACCTCGGCCTACGAGGAGCTGAAGCGGATCTTCGGCGACAAGATCTTCTTCCTCGGCTTCATCTCGGACACCGGGCTGTACAACTACCTCCGGCGCTGCACCTTCTTCGCCGCCTTCTTCGGCAGCGGCGTGCGCGCCAACAACACCTCGGTCAACACCGCCATGCAGTGCGGCGCGGTGGTCCTGACCAATCTCGACGAGCACTCGCCGCACGACTTCGTGCACCTGGAGAGCATCGTCGACATCCGCCAGTGCCAGGGTGAGCTGCCGCTCGACAAGGCCCTGCTGGAAGGCATCGCCGCGCGCGGCCGCTCGGTCGCCGAGGGCCGCGGCTGGCGGCCGCTGCTCGAGCTGCTGCGCGGGCGCGAGGAGATCGGCTGCTGAGACCGGGCATTCGGGCTCCGGGCATCTTGGGGCCGGGACGGCTGCGGGCCCGGCGAAAGGGGACAGCGTGAAGAAGGCATTGATCACCGGCGTTCTGGGACAGGACGGCGCCTACCTGTCGAAGCTGCTGCTCGACAAGGGCTACGAGGTCTGGGGCGCGTTCCGCCGTTCCTCCTCGCTCAACGACTGGCGCCTGCGCCGCCTGGGCATCGAGAGCCGGATCAAGCTGATTCCCTTCGAGCTGCTGGAGTTCAGCAACATCGTGCGGGTCATCGACCAGGTGAAGCCCGACGAGGTCTACAACCTGGCCGCCCAGAGCTTCGTCGGGGTCTCCTTCGAGCAGCCGATCTTCACCGGCGACGTCGACGGCATGGGCGTGGCGCGCCTGCTCGAGGCGATCCGGCTGGTCAAGCCGGAGGCGCGCTTCTACCAGGCCTCGACCTCCGAGATGTTCGGCAAGATCCAGCAGCCGGTGCAGAGCGAGACCACACCCTTCTACCCGCGCAGCCCCTACGGCGTCGCCAAGCTCTACGCCCACTGGATCACGGTGAACTACCGCGAGTCCTTCGGGCTGCACACGACCTCGGGCATCCTGTTCAACCACGAGTCGCCGCTGCGCGGCATCGAGTTCGTCACCCGCAAGATCACCTCGACCTTCGCGCGCATGCGCCGCGGCGAGGCCGAGCGGCTCGAGCTCGGCAACCTGGACGCCAAGCGCGACTGGGGCTTCGCCGGGGACTACGTCGACGGCATGTGGCGGATGCTGCAGCAGGACCGGGCCAGCGACTACGTGCTGGCGACCGGCCGCACCGAGACGGTCCGCGACTTCGTGCGCCTGGCCGGCGCCGCCTGCGGCTACGACCTCGCCTTCGAGGGCCAGGGCGTCGACGAGATCGGCATCGACCGGGCCAGCGGCAAGACCCTGGTCCGGGTCAATCCGGCCTTCTTCCGGCCGGCCGAGGTCGATCTGCTGGTCGGCGATCCGAGCAAGGCCAAGGCCGAGCTGGACTGGTCCGCCCAGACCAGTCTGGAGGACCTCGCCGAAATGATGGTCAAGGCCGACCTCGACGCACTCGACCGCGGCGAGGTCTTGAGCTAGAACCCAGGGAAATCGCCGCACCACCTCGCCCCAGAAAGGGGTGGACAAGGACGCGGCGAGCCACTACCCCAGCCAAGCAGAAGGGCCCCAGCCCATGCCCGACTCCGGAACGAGCACCAGTTCCCCCCAGTCACCGATCGGATCCACGATGGCGCGTACGCTCACGATTGACGGTGTTGAGATCTCCGACGACAGCAATGCCTACGTGATCGCGGAGATCGGTCACAACCACCAGGGCGACCTGGAGAAGTGCAAGCAGCTGTTCAAGGCCGCGGCCGAGTGCGGCGCGCAGGCGGTGAAGCTGCAGAAGCGCGACAACCGCGCGCTCTTCACCAAGGAGATGTACGACAGCCCGTACAACAGCGAGAACGCCTACGCCGACACGTACGGGGCGCATCGCGAGTTCCTGGAGTTCGGCCGCGACGAGTACATGGAGCTGCAGAAGTACGCCAAGGAGCTCGGCGTCACCTTCTTCTCCACGGCCTTCGACCACAAGAGCGCGGACTTCCTGGCCGAGCTCGACATGCCGGCCTACAAGATCGCCTCCGGCGACCTGACCAACATCCCGCTGATCAAGTACGTCGCCGAGATCGGCAAGCCGATGGTGATGTCGACCGGCGGCGGCACGATGGCGGACGCCCAGCGCGCCTACGAGGCCGTGATGCCGATCAACCCGAACGTCTGCATCATGCAGTGCACCAGCGGCTATCCGCCGGAGTGGTCGGAGCTCAACCTGAAGGTCATCGATACCTTCCGGCAGGCCTTCCCGGACATCGTCATCGGCTTCTCGGCGCACGACAACGGCATCGCCATGCCGCTGGTCGCCTACATGCTGGGCGCCCGCATGATCGAGAAGCACTTCACCCTGAACCGGGCCTGGAAGGGCACCGACCAGGCCTTCTCGCTGGAGCCGACCGGCCTCAGGAAGATGATCCGCGACCTCGAGCGGACCCACACGGCCCTCGGCGACGGCGTCAAGCGCAGCTATCCGAGCGAGGCCAAGCCGCTGTTCAAGATGGCCAAGAAGCTGGTCGCCGCGCGCGACCTGCCGGCCGGCCACACGATCACCGCCGACGACATCGCGATCAAGGTGCCGAACGACGGCATCCCGCCCTACGAGTTCGACAAGCTGCTCGGGCGCACGCTCAAGCGGGCGGTCAAGGAAGACGAGAACTACGCCTTCGAGGACTTCGCCTGACGGCTCCGCCGTCCGACGACGGAAGACGGACGCGCCGGCCGGATCGGGAACGATCCGGCCGGTTTTCTTTGTACCCCAGGCCAGACCGCTCAGCAGCACGAAGGGCACGCCCATGCTGCGGAGCACGGTGCGCGCCCTGTTGATGTGCGCGTTGTCGAGCTCGTTGCCGCTCTCGTGGATGCAGACCGCGGGCTTGCCGAGGAAGGGCGCGAGGTAGCTGAGGCCGCCGTCAGTTCCGACGAAGCCGCGCGAGCGCGCGACGATCCGGGTCTGGATCCCCAGGTTGTTGGCCGGCCGCATCCGCTCGCCGGCCTGCACGATGCGGTGGCCGGGGCGGCTGCCGACAGGCAGACAAGCCGATCCGAGGATGTCGGCCGAACGGACGGCGGAACCGACCGATGGCCCTGTTCAATCGCGAATGCGACGCCTTCCGTGGAAGGCCCCCGTGTCTTCGCCCCACCGTCCGAGCGATAGCCTGCCAATCCGGGGAAGCCTGCCCGAGGGCACCGACGACGGTGCATCGGGGATGACAGCGCGAAAGCCGCTGCCCTATAAGGGCGCCGCCCGCCGCTGCAGCCGCAGAACCGAATCGCCCCATGCCGCCCTTCCGTCGAGCGCACCGCCGATGACCGCCCTGCCCGCCGCCGCGGACCCGCGGGATCCCGCCTTCGTCGAGGCGCAGGCCGCCGTGCGGCTGCTGTTCTTCGACTTCGACGGGGTGTTCACCGACAACGCGGTCTTCGTCTTCGAGGACGGCCGCGAGGCCGTGCGCGCCAGCCGCTTCGACGGCATCGGCCTGCGCCGGCTGGAGCGCGCCGGCGTCGAGCCCTTCATCCTCTCGACCGAGGTCAACCCGGTGGTCACGGCGCGCGCCGGCAAGCTGAAGATCGGCTGCCGCCAGGGCCTGTCCGACAAGATCGCCGCGGCCCGCGAGGTCGCCGGGGAGCGCGGCCTGGCGCTCGGCGACTGCGGCTTCGTCGGCAACGACGTCAACGACATCCCGCTGCTGCGCGCGGTCGGCCTGCCGCTCGGCGTCGCCGACGCCCACGAGGACATCCACCCCTTCGTGCGCTGGCTGACCCGCCGGACCGGCGGCCACGGCGCGGTGCGCGAGATCTGCGACGCGATCGGCGCCGCCCGCGGCGTCGAGGCGCGCTACCCCTGAAGGAAGCAGCAGCATGAGCGGACTCTTCGATCTCGACGGCCGGGTCGTGGTCGTCACCGGCGGCCTCGGACAGCTCGGCCGGCAGTTCTGTCAGGCGCTGCTCGGCCAGGGCGCCCGGGTCGCCGTGCTCGATCGCGGCCGGGGCCTCGAGCTCGACGCCGAGCTGGTCCGCAAGCGCTTCGGTGCCGCCGCCGACGACCCGAACCTGCTGTTCGTCGGCGGCGACATCACCGACCGCGCCTCGCTTGAGGCCGCCCGCCAGCACATCCGCAGCCGCTGGGAAGAGCCGAGCGGCCTGGTCAACAACGCCGCCCTCGACTCCCCGCCGGACTCGCCGGCCGAGGAGACCGGGCCCTTCGAGACCTATCCCGAGTCCTCCTGGGACAAGGTCATGGAGGTCAACGCCAAGGGCCCCTTCCTGTGCTGCCAGGTGTTCGGCGGCGGCATGGCCGAGGCCGGCGGCGGCTCGATCGTCAACGTCGCCTCGATCTACGGTCTGGTCTCGCCCGACCAGGGCCTCTACGAGTACCGGCGCCAGCGCGGCGAGACCTTCTTCAAGCCGGTCGCCTACTCGGCCAGCAAGTCGTCGCTCTACAACCTGACGCGCTACCTCGCGACCTACTGGGGACCCAGGGGCGTGCGCGTCAACACGGTGACCTTCGCCGGCGTCTTCAACAACCAGGATCCGGCTTTCCTGGAGAAGTATTGCGCCAAGGTGCCGCTCGGCCGGATGGCCGACGAGGCCGAGTACAACGGCACCATTATCTACTTGATGTCCAAGGCCTCGGCCTATATGACCGGGGCCAATCTCACGATCGACGGCGGTTTCACGGCCTGGTAGCGGTCGACCGCGGTCCCGGCCGCTGGCGCGGCCCCAGGACGGGGCCCGGCGCGGCCGGACGAAGCGTCCTTCTCCGCCCCCTTCCCGATCACCGAACAGCCTCGCGAGACATGACCGACCTGCCTTCGATCCTGCCGAACCTGATCGGTGGCGAAGAGCGGCCGGCCGAGAGCGGCCGCAGCTTCGCCAACGTCAATCCCCACGACGGCAGCGAGATCTGCCAGGTCGCCCGCTCCGAGGCCGCCGACGTGTCGGCGGCGGTCGCCGCGGCGCGCGCCGCACAGCCGGGCTGGGCGGCGACGCCGGCCGTGCAGCGCGGCCACATCCTGCACCAGGTCATGAACGCCCTCGAGGCGCGTGCCGACGAGATCGCCGCGGCGGTCGCGGCCGAGGCCGGCAAGCGCCTGAAGGATTCCAAGGGCGAGGTCGGCGGCGCGATCCTCTGCGGCCGCTTCTTCGCCGGCGAGGGCCAGCGCCTGTTCGGCCGGACCATGCCGAGCGGCACGCCCAACAAGTACAACATGACGGTGCGCACGCCCTGCGGCGTCGCCGGCCTGATCATCGCCGCCAACACGCCCGCCCCGAACTTCGCCTGGAAGGTCTTCCCGGCGTTGATCTGCGGCAACGCCGTGGTGCTGAAGTCGGCCGAGGACACGCCGGTCTCGGCCTGGCTGATGGCCAGGATCTGCGAGGAGGCCGGGCTGCCCAAGGGCGTGCTGAACGTCGTCCACGGCCTGGGTGCCGAGGCCGGCCAGCCGCTCGTCGACCACCCGGGCGTCGACGTGCTGAGCTTCACCGGCTCGACCGCGGTCGGCCGGCGCATCGCCGAGTCCTGCGGCCGGCAGCTGAAGAAGCTGTCCCTGGAGCTCGGCGGCAAGAACCCCTTCGTGGTCTGCGACGACGCCGACCTGGACAACGCGGTCAAGTGGGCCTGCCTCTCGGCCTACTCCAACGCCGGCCAGCGCTGCGCCGCCGGCAGCCGCTTCCTGGTCTTCGAGTCGGTCTACGAGGCCTTCCGCGACAAGCTGGTCGAGGCGACCAGGGCGCAGAAGCTGGGCGTCGAGGAGGACTGCGACCTCGGCCCGGTGATCAACGAGCGCCAGCTCAACAACATGCTGGGCGCGATCGAGCGGGCGACCGGGAAGGGCGCGAAGGTGCTGATCGGCGGCAGGCGCGCCGGCGACAAGGGCTGCTACCTCGAGCCGACCGTGGTCGAAGGGGCGGCGCCCGACGACGAGATCTCGCAGACCGAGCTGTTCGGGCCGGTCGCCAGCCTCTACCGGGTGCGCGACTTCGCCCAGGCCCTGGCGATGGCCAATGACCATCCCTACGGCCTGACCGCCTGCATCCACACGCGCAGCCTCGACCGGGCGCTGGCCTTCAGCCACGGCGTGCAGGCCGGCGCCACGGTGGTCAACGCCGGCACCTACGGCTCGGAGCCGCACATGCCCTTCGGCGGCCCGAAGCAGTCCGGCAACGGCACGCGCGAGCCGGGCACCGAGGCGCTGGACGTCTACAGCGAGCTGAAGGACATCTATCTCAACGTCGACCCCGCCAAGCTGTAGGGCAGAGATGGCCGCCACCCCTCGCTGCGTCGCGCTGATCCCGGCCCGCTCCGGCTCGAAGCGGGTCGTCGACAAGAACATCCGCCGGCTCGGCGACCATCCGGTCATGGCCTACACGATCCGCGCAGCGATCGAGTCGGGCGTCTTCTCCGAGGTGCTGGTCTCGACCGACAGCGAGCGCTACGCCGAGATCGCGCGCCACTACGGCGCCGAGGTCCCGGGGCTGAGGCCGGCGGAGTTCGCCTCCTCGACCTCGCCGGACATCGAGTGGATCGCCTATACCCTGCGGATGCTGCAGGAGCAGGGGCGCGGCCGCGAGGCCTTCTCGATCCTGCGGCCGACCAGCCCCTTCCGCCAGCCGGAGACGATCCGGCGCGCCTGGACCGAGTTCCTGGCCGAGGAGGGCGTCGATTCCCTGCGCGCGGTCGAGAAGGTCAAGCAGCACCCCGGCAAGATGTGGGTCGTGCGCGGCAGGCGCATGTATCCTCTGATGCCGCTGACCAAGGAAGGCGAGACGCCCTGGCACTCCAGCCAGATGGCCAGCCTGCCGACGGTCCACGTCCAGAACGCCAGCCTGGAGATCGCCTGGACCCGGGTCGCGCTGGAGGAAGGCACGATCGCCGGGACCGTGCTGATGCCCTTCATCACCGAGCCGATGGAAGGCTTCGACATCAACGACATGGAAGACTGGTGGTACGCGCAGCACCTGCTGGCCGAGGGCCAGGCGACGCTGCCGCCGGTCACGACCGAGCCGTGGCAGGGCCCGGCCGCCTGAGGCGGACGGCACCTTGAGCGCAGGAAAACGAGGGAGCGAGAACCGTGGGTGAGTTGATCGGCAAGGCCGTCGAGGGCGAGCTTTATTACGCGGACCGCAAGGAGTTCGACCGGATCCGCAGCCTCAATGCCGAGCCCGCCGTGCGCACGGCGCTGTTCGCCGACATGGCGCGGCTCAACGCGCTCTACATGATCGCGCGCGCCGGCTCGGGCCACATCGGCTCCAGCTTCTCCTCGATGGACGTGGTCTCCTGGCTGCACCTCAACGAGATGCGCACCAACGAGGACGGCAGCGCCCGGGACCTCTACTTCTCGTCGAAGGGCCACGACGCGCCGGGCCTCTATGCCGTGATGATCGCGCTCGGCAAGCTGCCGGCGGAGTACGTCCACAAGCTGCGCCAGGCCGACGGCCTGCCCGGCCACCCGGACGTGCGCACGCCGAACATGGTGACCAACACCGGCGCGCTCGGCATGGGCATCTCCAAGGCCAAGGGCATGGCCTTCGCGCACCGCCGCCGCGGCCTTGACGTCCACCTCTACGTGATGACCGGCGACGGCGAGCTGCAGGAGGGCCAGATCTGGGAGTCGCTGGTCTCCGCGGCGAACGACAAACTCAGGGAGATCACGGTCGTCGTCGACCACAACAAGCTGCAGTCCGACTTCCTGCTGAGCCAGACCAGCGACCTCGGCGACCTGCCGGCGAAGTTCGCGGCCTTCGGCTGGCACGTCGAGCGCGTCGACGGCCACGACCTCGGCCAGCTCGCCGCCGCCCTGGAGCGCTGCAGGAAGGCCGACGGCCCGCAGGTCATCATCTGCGACACCATCAAGGGCAAGGGCGTCTCCTTCATGGAGCACACCGCCATGGAGTCCGACGCCGCGCAGTACACCTTCCACTCCGGCGCCCCCAAGGCCGACCAGTACACCAAGGCGGCCCAGGAGCTGATCGACAGCATCAACCGGCAGCTCGACAAGGCCGGCGCCGCCTCCCTGGAGCTGGAGAAGGTCCAGAACAAGCCGGCGCCGCAGCCGGGCGAGACCAGGCGCCTGCTGCCGGCCTACAGCGACGCGCTGATCGCCGCCGCCGAGCGCCACGACAACCTGGTCGCGCTCGACGCCGACCTGCTGCTCGACACCGGCCTGATCCCCTTCCGCCAGCGCTTCCCGGAGCGCACGGTCGAGTGCGGCATCGCCGAGATGGACATGGTCAGCCAGGCCGGCGGCATGGCCCTCAAGGGCATGATCCCGGTCTGCAATTCCTTCGCCTGCTTCCTCTCGACCCGGCCGAACGAGCAGATCTACAACAACGCCACCGAGCACACGAAGGTGATCTACGTCGGCTGGCTCGCCGGCATGGTGCCGGGCGGCCCCGGCCACTCGCACCAGTCGGTGCGCGACATCGCCGCGGTCGGCGCCATGCCGGGCGTCACCATCCTGGAGCCCTCCTGCCCCGAGGAGGTCGCCCCGCTGCTCGACTGGGCGATCGAGGAGAGCCGGGGCTCGAGCTACTTCCGCATGGTCTCGGTGCCCTGGCAGGTGCCCTTCGCCCTGCCGGCCGGCTACAAGCCCTCGGTCGGCCACGGCGTGCGCGTCGGCGGCCACGACGGCGAGGCGGTGATCGTGACCTACGGCATGGTCATGCTGGCCCAGGCCTGCGCCGCCGCCGACCTGCTGAAGCAGCGCGGCATCGGCCTGGAGGTCGTCAACCTGCCCTGGCTCAACAGGGTCGACGGCGCCTGGCTGGCCAAGACCCTGGCCGGCAAGTCGGCGCTCTTCACCCTGGACAACCACTACCTCGACGGCGGTCAGGGCGAGCGCGTCATGACCGCGGCCTTCGAGCAGGGCCTCGGCGGCCTCAAGGCCCGGCGCTTCGGCCTCGAGAAGGTGCCGGTCTCCGGCAGCAACGCCGACGTGCTGAAGCACGCCGGCCTCGACGCCGAGAGCCTGGCCGCGGGCATCGCCGCGACCCTCGGCCACTGATCCCGGGCGGCCGGCCATGGCCGCACGGGAGGCCGCCAAGGCACTGAAGGCGCGGCTGCGCAGCCTGCCCGGCATGCGGCAGGTGCGCATGGCGCGGCTGCGCCACATCGCCCGGCACGGCGGCCATCCCGACTGGCGCCGGCTGATCGGCGACGACTGGCCGGCCTGGGAGGCAGCGCGCGGCGCGGCCGCGGGGCCGCGCGTGCTGGTCGCGACCGGCATCGGCGGCCACCTCGGCCTCGCCGGCCTCGACGCGCTGCTCGGCGTCGCCCTGACCCTGCGCGGCGCGCAGGTCGACTTCCTGCTCTGCGACGAGGCGCTGCCGGCCTGCCAGATGGCCGAGGCCGGCTGGTACCCGGACCCGGCCCGCTTCGTCCGCAAGGGCCCGAGCGAGCTCTGCGGCCAGTGCTACGCGCCCGCGGCGGCCGGCTTCCGCAGCAGCGGCCTGGCCGTCGAGACCTACGACGGCTGGCTGAGCGAGGCCGACCGTCGTCTGGCCGCCGACCTGGCCGCCCGGACCCCGGCCGAGGGTCTGGCCGCCGTCCGGCTCGACGACGCGCCGCTCGGCGAGCAGGCGCTGGCGGGCGCGCTGCGCTTCTTCGCCAAGGGCTCGCTCGCCGGCGAGCCGAGCGGCGAGGCGGTGCTGCGCCGCTTCCTGCACGCCGCCCTGCTGACCTATCTCGCGATGAAGCGGCTGGTCTCCGAGCGCGGCTACGAGGTCGTCGTCGCCCACCACGGCATCTACGTGCCCCAGGGGCCGGCGGCCCTGGGCGCCGCGGCCGGCGGCGCGCGCATCGTCACCTGGAACCCGGCCTACCGCCGCCACTGCTTCATCTTCAGCCACGACGACACCTACCACCACACGCTGATGGCCGAGCCGGCCGAGGCCTGGCAGGATCTCGCGCTGAGCCCGGCGCAGGAGGCCGAGATCGTCGGCTACCTGAAGAGCCGCTGGACCGGCTCCGGCGACTGGATCTTCTTCCACGAACGGCCGACCTTCGACGGCAGCGCGATCGGCCGCGAGCTCGGCCTGGACCCGGAGAAGCCGACCATCGGCCTGCTGACCAACGTCGTCTGGGACGCCCAGCTGCACTACCCGGCCAACGCCTTCGGCTCGATGATGGAATGGGTCGAGGCGAGCATCCGCGCCTTCGCCGAGCGGCCCGACCTGCAGCTCGCGATCCGGGTCCACCCGGCCGAGATCCGCGGCACCCCCGCCTCGCGCCAGCGCGTCGTCGAGGAGATCGGGAAGCGGTTTTCCCGTCTGCCCGAGAATGTCTTCATCGTTCCGCCGGAAAGTCCGATTAGCACCTACGCGCTGCTTGAGCTTTGCGACAGCGCGCTGATCTACGGTACCAAGATGGGAGTCGAGCTGACGGCCATGGGCATTCCGACGATCGTTGCCGGCGAGGCCTGGATCCGCAACAAGGGCCTGACCCGGGACGCCGACAGTCCGGCGCACTACCGCGAGCTGCTCGAGTCGCTGCCGGCCGGCCGGCGCCTCGACCGCGAGACGGTCGCCCGTGCCCGGCGCTACGCCTACCACTTCTTCTTCCGGAGGATGATCCCCCTGCCCTTCATGGAGCCGACCGGCGGCTGGCCGCCCTACCGCCCCGAGCTGTCCGGCCTGGCCGCGCTGAGGCCCGGCGCCACGCCCGGCCTCGACACGGTCTGCGACGGCATCCTCGAGGGCCGGCCCTTCGTGTTCCCCGCCGAGCGGCAGCAGCCGGCCGCCGTCCCGACACCGGCGGAGGCGCGATGACCCCGCGCCTCCTGCTCTGGCACTGGAACCGCAAGGGCGGCGGTCCGCGCTACACCTGGGAGCTGGCGCGCGCGCTCAAGGCGCGCGACGACGTCGAGGTCGCGGTCAGCTACTCGCGGCAGAGCGACTACGCCGAGGCGATGCGCGCGCTGGAGCTGCCGTCCTTCGAGGTCGACACCTACGAGAGCGCCCGTGGCTATGCCGCCGGCTTCCTGCGCCTGCCGCTGCTGCGCCGGCGCTTCGCCGCCTTCCTGCGCGCCCAGCAGACCGACCTGGTGGTCTCGACCATGAGCCACCTCTGGTCGCCCTTCGTCGCGCCGGCCCTGAAGCGCGCCGGCGTGCCCTACTGCCTGGTCGCCCACGACGCCGAGCCGCATCCCGGCGAATCGAGCCGGCTGCGCCGCTGGACCCTGGCCAGGGACCTGGCCCAGGCCGACGCGCTGATCGCCCTGACCCACCACGTCGCCGGGCAGCTGCAGCGCCTCTATCCGGACATGCCGCCCGAGCGGACCGCCGTCATCCCGCACGGCAGCTTCTCCTTCGGCGACGCGCCGCATGCGCCGCGCGCCCTGCCGCAGAACCGGGCGGTCGAGCTGCTCTTCTTCGGGCGGCTGCTCGAGTACAAGGGCCTCGACATCCTGGCCGAAGCCTACAAGCTGCTGCGCCGGCGCTACGGCACCCGCGTGCGCCTGACCGTCGCCGGGCGCGGCGACGAGGCGGTCTACGGCCCGATGCTGCGCAACCTGCCCGGCCTGCACTGGGAGAGCCGCTGGATCGGCGAGGACGAGATCGCCGGCATGCTGGCCGAGGCCGACATCCTGCTGCTGCCCTACCGCGAGGCCAGCCAGTCGGGGGCGCTCGCCGCCGCCGAGTACGCCGCCCTGCCGGCCGTGGCGACGCCGGTCGGCGGCCTCGCCGAGGAGATCGCCGACTACGGCAGCGGCACGGTCGCCGAGGCGGTCACCGGCCCGGCCTTCGCCCAGGCCGTGATGGCCCTGCTGGAATCGCCGGCGCGCTACGCCCGCGCCTCGGCCGCCGCCGCCGAGACGGCCGCCGGCCCGAAGTCCTGGGACACCCTGGCCGGCCTCTACGTCGGCTTCGCCCAGCAGCTGCTGGAGGGCGCGCCGGAGTAGGGGCCCCGGTCCCCGCCGTCACGCCCGACTTCCCCTCTCCGCCCTCTCGGGGGGAGAGGGAGGGGCCCGCAGAGCGGGAGGGTGAGGTGGGACAGCGGCCTTCCCGAAGCCCGGGCGTTGGCCGCGCCGCAGTCTCCCCCACCTCTCCGCGCGTAGCGCCGCGCTTCGCGCCCCTCTCCGCCCCCCGGGGCGGAGAGGAGAGAAGCATCGGAGGCCCCTATCCGCCCGCGACGCGCCGGAGCAGCAGCACGCTGCCCAGGGTCAGCAGCAAGGTCGGATAGAAGGTCAGGGCGAAGCCGACGGCGCGGGCCGGGGCGCCGCCGGCATAGCCGGCGGCGAAGGAGATCCGGCCGACCAGGAACAGCACCGCCGCGACCGGCACCGCGCCGAACCAGGCCGGCGGCGCCGCGGCGACCCAGAGCAGGTGGGCGAGCAGGGCGATGACGAGTTGCTCCAGCGTGTTCTGCAGGACCGACTGGAAGACGCGGGCGCGCTCCGTGCCGGCGGTCAGGCCGCTGCCGTCGATGTCGGCCGGCGTGAAGAAGCGGTGGCGCGCCAGGTTGCCGATCGCCGCGACCAGGCAGAGCAGCGGCAGGACCTCCCAGCGCAAGGCCGCGGCCAGCCGCTCCGCGATCGGCGCCGGCGCCTGCAGGAAGGCCGGCTGCCACAGCACCGCGCCGGCGAGCGCGACGATGCTCAAGGCCAGCGCGGCGAGCATGCCGCGCAGGACGCCGTGCTGCGCCTTGTCGAGTGCCATGGCCGCCCCTCTCCCCGAGATGTGCCGTCGAGCCCGGCTGCGGCGCACCTTCCGCGCTCGGAAAGGAGCGGTCAAGGCGGGCGGGCGCTAAGCGGTGAGGAAGCGCGCCGCGCCGGACAGGGCCTCGACCGCCTCGGCGACCGTGCGTCGGACGATCGTGGCGGCCGGGTCGCTGCGCTCGATCATGTCGACCACCTCGCCGGCCCAGACCACCTTCCGGCCCATGTCGCCGGCCTGGTCGGCGGCGCGGTAGGCGGCGCGCTCGGCCTCCAGGAGGTCGCCGACCAGCTCCTGCTCGCGCCCGCCCCAGCGCTCGGTCAGGGCGTTGGCGAGCGAGCGGCCGGCGAAGGGCGCCGGCCAGGCCGGGCCGCGCAGCCTGTCGAAGACGCCGCCGAACACCGTGTCGTCGCCGCGGCCCTCGACCAGCGCCTGCTTGACCGGCGCCGGCGCGATCGCCTCCTCGGCGGCGTAGAAGCGCGTACCCATCAGCACGCCGGCGGCCCCCAGCATCAGCGCGGCGGCGAGGCCGCGGCCGTCCCCGATGCCGCCGGCCGCCACGACCGGCACCGGCAGGGCCTCGGCGGCGGCGCGCACGAAGGCCAGGGTGCCGCGGCCGAGGCGGCCGTGGCCACCGGCGTCCTGGCCCTGCGCGACGATCACGTCGGCGCCGAGCGCGACGGCCCGCTGCGCCTCGTCAAGCCGCTGGACCTGGCAGATCAGCGTCGCGCCGGCCTGCTTGATCGCCGGCGCGTAGGGCGCCGGGTCGCCGAACGACAGCATCACCGCGGCCGGCCGGTGCGCCAGGGCCCGGGTCAGCGAGTCGGGCCGGGCGTCGAGCGCCCAGGTGATGAAGCCGATGCCGATCCGGCCGTTGCCGGCGTCGCGGAAGGCGGGGTCGATCCAGTCGGCCTCGGCGTAGCCGCCGCCGAGCAGGCCAAGGCCGCCGGCCTCGGAGACGGCGGCGGCCAGCCGGCCGCCGCTGATCTTCGCCATCGGCGCCAGCAGGATCGGATGCTCGATGCCGAGCAGCTCGGTCAGCGCGGTCGTCAGGCGGGGCATGGCGGGTTCTCCTGGTTGATCGGCCGAGGCGCGGGTGGGTTTGCGCCCTCCGCGCTTCGTGGTTCGACAGGCTCACCATGAAGCGCTGCCTGAGGCCTGCGCGAACGTCCCCGTCGCTTCATGGTGAGCCTGTCGAACCATGAAGCGGCTTGGTACCGCAGAAAAGTGATTGTTTATCGCCGATCCATCACTGAAGATGATGTAATGCTGTCCAGCCAGGAGCTCGCCGCCTTCCTCGCGGTCGCCGACTGCGGCTCCTTCTCGGCCGCCGCCGGGAAGCTCGGCCGCGTGCAGTCCAACGTCACCGCCCGGATCCGCTCCCTCGAGCAGCGGCTCGGCGCGGTGCTGTTCGACCGCGGCCGCCAGGGCGCCAGCCTGACCCCGGCCGGCGAGACGCTGCTGAAGCGGGCGCGGCTCGCCGCCGACCTCCTGGCCGAGGGCGAGCAGGCGGTGCGCGACCAGGCCGCCGGCCGGACCCTGCTGCGGCTCGGCTCGATGGAGAGCACCGCCGGGGCCCGCCTGCCCGCGGTGCTGCTGCGCGCCCGCGAGCGCCGGCCCGACCTCCAGCTGCAGCTCTCGACCGGCACGACCGACGAGCTGATCCGCGACGTGCTGGAGCGGCGCCTCGACGCCGCCTTCGTGGCTGGCGGCACCGACCTCGAGGCGCTGCAGGCGCAGCCGGTGTTCGAGGAGCGGCTGGTCCTGGTCGAGCCGACCGGCCGGCCGGCGGCGCGGCCGCTGCTCGCCTTCCGCCAGGGCTGCACCTACCGCTCGGTCGCCGAGCGCTGGCTGCGCGCCAGCGGCCGGGCGCCGGTCGAGATCATGGAGTTCGGCACGATCGACGGCATCCTGGGCTGCGCCGCCGTCGGCCTCGGCATCGCCGTGCTGCCGGAGGCCGTGGTGCGCATCTCGCTGCACGCGCCGCAGCTCACGGTCTCGCCGCTGCCCGAGCCCTACGGCAGCAGCGTGACCATGCTGGTCAGCCGCCGCGACGACGGCGGCCGCCGCCCCCTGGTCGAGCTGCTGCTCGAGGCGGCCTCGAGCTGAGCCGCCCGGCGCTCAGCGCACCTCGTTGAGGTAGCAGTAGCGGTCGGTCAGCGCGCGGCAGCGGCGCCACTCGATCGGCACGCCGGCCTGGTCGTAGGCGAGGTTGTCGATGGCCAGCACGGCCTGGCCCTCCGGCAGGTCGAGCAGCTCCCGGTCGCGCTCGCTCGGCAGCTCGGCCGAGAGGCTCTCGCGGACGCTCGAGACGCGGATGCCGTAGCGTTCCAGGAAGAAGACATAGAGCCGGTTCGGCAGGGCCTCGCGTGCCAGCAGCTCGGGGAAGCGCTCGGCCGGCCAGGTGATCTCCTCGTGCATCACGGCGCGGCCCTCGACCCGCCGGATGCGCTCGACCCGCACGACCGCCGCGCCCTCGGCCAGCTTCAGGCGCTGGCATTCGGCCTCGCTGGCGACGGCGCTCTCGCGCGACAGCACCTCGGCCTCCGAGACCAGCAGGGTGCCGTCCTTGGCGTGCAGCCGGTAGTACTGGAAGAAGAAGCGCATCGAGTGGTGCGGCGCGCGGTCGTTGACGATGGTGCCGGTCTTGCGGCGCCGGGTCAGCAGGCCCTCGGCGGTCAGGTCGCTGAGCGCGCGGCGCACCGTGCCGACGGCCAGGCCGTAGCGGCGCGCCAGCTCGACCTCGCTCGGCAGCAGCGTGCCCGGCGGCCAGGTGCCGACCAGGATCAGCTCCGAGATCTGCAGCTTGAGCTGCTCGTAGAGCGGCGCCGCCAGGCCGCCGCGCCGCGCGATCGTCGGCGCCGGCAAGGGCGTCGCCTTCGAGGCGGGCTCCGCCTCGGCCTCCGCGGGATTCACCTCGTCCGCACGCTTTTCCATTGACAGGCCGATCCTCCGGCTTCTTTCATTCATATAAAGAATATAGAAATGATCCAACGAGCCAAGGGGGCAGTTGCATGACGTCCGAGCGCCTGTCGGCGGCACTTGCGGAGATCAAGGCCGACGAGTCTGCGCTCGTGGACACCCTGGCGCCGCTCATTGCGCTCGATACCTCCTTCCCGCCCGGCCGCGGCTACGCCGCCTTCGCCGACCACCTGGAGGGGCTGCTGGCGCCGCTCGGCTTCGCCTGCCGCCGCGTCGTGGTACCCGAGGCGCTGTGGCGCCTGCCGGGCGACGGAGCCGAGGTCGAGGGCGAGCGGGTCAACCTGATCGCCGAGCGGCCGAGCGGCCGCGAGCCGGTCGGCCTCTACTTCCACGTCGACACCGTGCCGCCGGGCGACGGCTGGAGCGTGCCGCCGCTGGCGCTGACCCGCGACGGCCGCCGCCTGCTCGGCCGCGGCACCGCCGACATGAAGGGCTGCATCGCCGCGGTGCTGGCGGCGCTGCGCGCCGCCGAGCGGCACCAGCTGCCGCTGCGCTTCGATCCCGTCCTGCTGTGCTGCACCGACGAGGAGGGCGGCCTCTATCCCGGCATCCGCTACCTGGCGGAGCAGGGTGAACTGTCGGGCCACCTGCTGAGCTACAACGGCAGCGCAGGCCCCCGGATCTGGGCCGGCTGCTTCGGCAGCCTCGACCTCCGGATCCGCATCCACGGCCGCTCGGCCCATTCCGGCGATCCGGTCGGCGGGATCAACGCCTTCGAGGAGGCCGTGCCGCTGCTGAACGCCCTCATCGCGCTCAAGGCCCGGGTCGAGCAGCGGACCTCGGCGATGCCGCCGCCGCCGCACCACGAGGGCCGGCCGCTGACCGCGCGGCTCAGCCTGACGGCGGCGCGCGGCGGCAGCAAGGGCTCGGCCCTGCCGCACCTCTTCGAGATCGTGGTCAACCGGCGCTACCCGCCGGAGGAGACGGCCGAGGCGGTGCTGGCGGAGATCCGCGGGACGGTCGAGCGGGCGCTCGCCCCCGGCCGCGCGCTCGGCTGGAACCTCGAGGTCGTCGGCCACCTGGCGCCGGTCGACGATCCCGGCGGGCCGCACTGGCCGCGCTGGCAGCAGGCCGTCGCCGCCGGCTTCGGCTATGCGCCCGAGAGCTTCCGGCGCTGGGGCTCCTCGACCAGCAGCGACATGGGCTGGGTCCAGCAGGCCGGCATCCGGGAGATCCTGCTCGGCGGCCTCGGCCGGCCGGAGAGCCGCGGCCACGCCGCGGACGAGTTCACCACGCTCGACGACCTGATCGCGCTCGCCAGCAGCACGCTGCTCTACCTGAGCGCCGAGTTCGGCACCTGAAGGAGGGAGCTTCGGGGGCATTCCGTCATCGCAAGCAGGGAGGCAGAAACCATGAACCGTCACCTTCGACTGACCCGTCGCCGTTTCCTCGTCACCACCACCGCCCTTGCCGCGACCGCCGTGGTCGCCGGCCAGGGCCTCGCCCCGGCCGCCCGGGCGGCGACCCGCGGCGGCACGCTGCGGATCAGCGTCGACCAGGCGCCGGGCAAGCTCAATCCGCTGCTGCACCGGGTCAACCCGGAGTACCTGCTGGGCGAGATGCTGTACAGCGGCCTGACCCGCCTCGGCGACGACATGGCGCCGGAGCCGGATTTGGCCGAGTCCTGGAGCAGCTCCGACGACCTGACCGAGTGGACCTTCAAGCTGCGCGAGAACGCGGCCTTCCACGACGGCTCGCCGGTCACCGCCGACGACGTGGTCGCGACCTTCGAGGCGATCCTCGACCCGAAGACCGGCTCGCCGGGCCGCAAGAACGTCGGCCCGATCGCCTCGCTGAGCGCCGCCGGCCCGCACAGCGTGGTCATCAAGACCAGCGGCGCCTACGCCGACCTGCCGGTCTCGGTCGCCTACACCAACGCCAAGATCGTGCCGGCCAAGATCGCCAAGGGCGAACTCGCGCGGCTCGACCAGGAGGCGATCGGCACCGGCCCCTTCAAGCTGGTCTCCTACGAGCCCGAGCGGCTGGTCGTGCTGGAGCGCAACCCGCACTACTTCCTTCCCGAGCGGCCCTACCTCGACCGGGTCGAGGTCGTCGTCTATCCCGACGCGACGGCCGAGAGCACAGCGCTGATCGCCGGCGACACCGACCTGATGATCCGGGCCGGCCAGTCCGACTTCCCGCGCCTCAAGGAGGCGGCCGGCGTCGAGGCGCTGCGCACGCCCTCGGGCCAGTTCCTCGACCTGGTGCTGGGCTGCGACCAGAAGCCCTTCGACGACATCCGGGTGCGCCAGGCCCTGGCCCTGACCCTCGACCGCGACGCCCTGGTCGACTTCATCGCCGAGGGCTACGGCACGCCGGGCGAGGACACGCCGATCAACTCGGCCTACCGCTTCTTCGACAAGCTGCCGGCCAAGAAGCCGGACATCGCCAAGGCCAAGCAGCTGCTCGCCGAGGCCGGCCACACCGAGGGCCTGAAGCTGACGCTGATCGCCTCGGACAAGCCGGCGATGCGCACCCAGCTGGGCGTCGCGGTGCGCGAGATGGCCAAGGCCGCCGGCTTCGACATCGAGGTCCAGACCATGGCGCACAGCACCTACCTGGACCAGGTCTGGAAGAAGGGCCCCTTCTACGTCGGCTTCTACAACATGCAGCCGAGCGCCGACTCGATCTTCAGCCTGCTCTACACCTCCGACGCGCCCTGGAACGAGACGAAGTGGAACAACAAGGACTTCGACTCGCTGATCCAGCAGGCCCGGCAGACCGGCGACGTGCCGAAGCGCAAGGCGCTCTACGCCAAGGCGCAGGAGCTGATGTCGGCGGAGGTGCCCTCGGCGATCCCGGTCTTCTTCGACCTGCTCGCGGCGCGCCGCAGCTACGTCGAGGGCTTCTTCCTGCATCCGCGCGGGGCGGTCTTCAACATCGACAAGGTCTCGCTCGGCGCCGGCGCGCCGAAGCGCGGCTAGGGCCAGGGGCCCGAGGCCTCCGGTGTCGCTCTCGTACTTCATCAGGCGCTGCGGCTACATCGTCTTCACGCTGCTGGTGGTCTCGCTGCTGGTCTTCGGGATCACGCAGCTGCTGCCGGGCAATGCCGCCGTCATGCTGCTGGGCGAGAACGCGACGCCGGAGGCCCTGGCCGCGGTCAGCAGCCGGCTCGGCCTCGACCAGCCGGCCTGGCTGCAGTACTGGCACTGGCTGAGCGGGGTGCTGGCCGGCGACTTCGGCACCTCGCTGCGCACCGGGCTGCCGGTCGGGCCGATGATCTTCGGCGCGCTCGGCCGCTCGCTGCTGCTGGCCGCGGCCGCGCTGCTGCTGATGCTGGCCGTCGCGGTGCCGCTCGGCGTGGTCGCGGCACTGAAGCGCGGGCGGCTCGCCGACCTGCTGGTCTCGCTGGTCTCCTACGTCGGCGTCTCGGTCCCGGAGTTCGTGACCGCGACGATCGTCCTGATCCTGCTCGCCGACCCGGCGCTCAGGCTGTTCCCGGCGAGCGGCTACGTGCCGCTCGGCGAGGACTTCTGGGCGGGCCTGCACCACCTGGTGCTGCCGGTCCTGACCATCTCGGTGATCCTGGTCGCCCACGTCTCGCGCATGGTCCGCTCCGAGATGGTCGACGTGCTGCACAGCGACTACGTGCGCGCGGCGCGGCTCAAGGGCCTGAGGCGGCGCACGGTGCTGATCAGGCACGCCCTGCGCAACGCCCTGCTGCCGACCATCACGGTGGTCGCGCTCGACGTCGGCTACCTGCTCGGCGGCATCATCGTGGTCGAGGAGATCTTCGCCTTCCCCGGCATCGGCCGGCAGCTGATCGTCGCGATCCAGGCCCGCGACCTGCCGGCGATCCAGGCCGGCGCCCTGGTCATGGCGGCGACCTACGGCCTGGCCAACTTCGCCGCCGACATCGCCTACGCCTGGCTCGACAAGAGAATCCAGTATGACTGAGGCGCTCGCCCGCCTGCTGCGCTCGCCCCAGGGCGCGCTCGGCAGCGCCCTGCTGCTGGCCCTGGCCGTGCCGGTCGTCGCCGGGCCGTGGCTGGCACCCTACGACCCGGAGCAGTTCCACTTCACCGCTCGCCTGCTCGGGCCCGGCCCCGACTTCTGGCTCGGCACCGACCAGTTCGGCCGCGACCTGCTGAGCCGCCTGCTGGTGGGCGCCCGCTCGACGGTCCTGATGGCCGTCGCCGCGACCGCCCTGGGCACCGGGCTCGGCGCCGTGATCGGCAACGTCTCGGCCTTCGCCGGCGGCCGGCTCGACGAGATCGTCATGCGCCTGCTCGACGCCGTGATGGCGATCCCCGGGCTGCTCTTCGCCCTGCTCATCGTCACCGCCCTCGGCGCCAGCGAGCTCAACGCCCTGATCGCCATCGGCATCACCTTCACGCCGGGCATGGCGCGGATCGCGCGCAGCGTCGCGCTGACCGTGCGCAAGCAGGACTACGTCTCGGCGGCCATCGCGCGCGGCGAAACGCAGGGCTACATCGTGCTGCGCGAGATGCTGCCGAACTGCGTCGCGCCGATCATCGTCGAGGCGACGATCCGCGTCGCCTTCGCCGTGATGCTGCTGGCGACCCTGTCGTTCCTCGGCCTCGGTGCCCAGCCGCCCTCCTCGGAATGGGGCCTGATGGTCGCCGAGGCGCGCCAGTTCATCTTCCGCAATCCCTGGATGATCGTCTGGCCCGGCATCGCCATCGCCGTCGTCGCGGTCGGCTTCAACCTGCTGGGCGACGGGCTGCGCGACGCCCTCAACCCGCGCACCTGAGGCGGAGCCGATGCCCCTCCCTGCCCAGCCCCCCGCGCTCCAGGTCAGCGGCTACGGCCTCGACTACGAGACGCCGTCCGGGCGCTTCGCGGCGCTGCGCGACATCGACCTCTCGATCGCCCGGAGCGAGGTCCTCGGGCTGGTCGGCGAGTCAGGCTCGGGCAAGACCTCGCTGGCCTTCGCGATCCTGCGCGACCTCGGCGCCAACGCCCGCGAGACCGGCGGCTCGATCCGCCTCGCCGGCGAGGAGCTGACGGCCAAGAGCACGCGCGAGCTGGAGGCGATCCGCGGCCGGCGCATCGCCATGGTCTTCCAGGACCCCGGCACCTCGCTGAACCCGACCCTGCCGCTCGGCGAGCAGCTCGCCGAGGTGCTGCGCCGCCACCAGGGCCTGAGCCGCCGCCAGGCCTGGCGCGAGGCCGAGGCGGCGCTGGCGCGGGTCGCGCTCAAGACGCCGGCCGAGATGATGCGGCGCTATCCCCACGAGGTCTCGGGCGGCGAGAAGCAGCGCGTCGCGATCGCGACGGCCTTCGCCTGCCAGCCCGACTGCATCCTGTTCGACGAGCCGACCACGGCCCTCGACATCATCACCGCGCGCCAGATCCTGGAGCTCTTCGAGCGCCTGCAGGAGGAGACCGGCGTCGCCTCGCTCTACATCTCCCACGACCTCGCCCTGGTCTCGCGGATCGCCGACCGGGTCGCCGTGATCCACCGCGGCCGGATCGTCGAGGAGGAGCCGGCCGCCCAGGTCTTCTCGGCGCCGCGCGAGGACTACACCCGCCAGCTGATCGCCAGCGTGCCGCGCCCCGACCGGCGGCTGGTGGCCCCGGCGCCGGCCGCCGCGGCACCGCTGCTCGAGGTCGAGGCCCTGACCGTGCGCTACGGCCGCGACCGCCTGCTCGACCGCCTGCGCGGCCGGGCGAGCCGGCAGGTCGAGGGCAACCGCGCGATCAGCCTGGCGGTCCGGCCGGGCGAGATCTTCGGCATCGTCGGCGAGTCGGGCTCGGGCAAGTCGACCCTGGCGCGGGCGCTCGCCGGGCTCAATCCCTTCGAGGGCAGCTTCAGCTTCGAGGGCCGCCGCTTCGCCCGGCCGGCGGAGCTCGACCGCGCCTACCGCCGGGCCGTGCAGATCGTCTTCCAGCACCCCGATTCCTCGCTGAACCCGCGCCAGCAGATCCGCGAGATCCTGGCCCGGCCGCTCCGGCTCTACGACGCGCCCGGCGCGGCCTCGCTGGCCGAGCGGGTCGAGGCGCTGCTCGCCGAGGTCCAGCTGCCGGCCGACTTCGCCCGCAAGTACCCGCACCAGCTGTCCGGCGGCGAGAAGCAGCGCGTCGCGATCGCCCGCGCCTTCGCCTCGCGGCCGCAGCTGGTGATCTGCGACGAGATCACCTCGGCGCTCGACGTCTCGATCCAGGCGCAGATCGTCCAGCTGCTGCTGTCGCTGCGCGAGCGCTTCGGCACGACCTACCTGTTCATCACCCACGACCTCAACCTGATCCGCCAGATCGCCCACCGCATCGCGGTCATGTACCGCGGCGACCTGGTCGAGCTGGTCGAGGTCGAGGCGCTGGCCGCCGCCGGCCCGCGCCATGCCTACACCCGCGCGCTGCTCGAGGCGGTGCCGACCCCGGTCGGCTGACCGGCACGCGCGGCGGAACGACGTCAACGACAAGGGAAAACCCGACATGGACAAGCAGTCCCTCCTCGCCCGGATCGACGAGAAGGCCAGCCTCGACTTCCTGGCACGCATGGTGCGCTTCAAGAGCTACAGCGACACCGAGGGCGAGCGGCAGCTGGCCGAACACCTGACCGCCGAGATGGCGGCGCTCGGCATCGAGAGCGAGCTGCAGCCGGTCGAGGGCACGCGCGTCAACGCGATCGGCCGCCTGCGCGGCAGCGGCGGCGGCAAGTCGCTGCTGTTCAACGGCCACATCGACACCAACCCGGCGACCGAGGGCTGGACCGTCGACCCCTGGGGCGGGCTGGTCGACGACAAGTTCATCTACGGCATCGGCGTGTCCAACATGAAGGCCGGCGACGCCGCCTCCTTCTGCGCGGTCAAGACCCTGCTCGACGCCGGGGTGCGCCTCAGGGGCGACGTCGTGCTGACCTACGTGATCGGCGAGCTGCAGGGCGGCATCGGCACGGTGGCGGCGATCGAGCGCGGCGTGCGCGCCGACTACTTCGTCAACTCCGAGCCGACCGACCTGCAGGCCATGACCCTGCACGTCGGCGCCTTCAACTTCGTCATCGAGCTGACCGGCAGCACCCGCCACCTGTCGAAGCGCGAGGAGGCGGTCGACGCGATCCTCGCGGCCTGCGATCTGGTGCCGCGCATCGACGCCATGACCTGGAGCGGCGCCGCCAGCGAGGAGCACCGGGCGATCAACCGCGCCCATGTCGGCGTGCTCAAGGCCGGGCTCGGCCGCGAGCTGCTGGAGTGGCGCCCGCCGCAGGTCGCCGACGTCGCGCGCATCCGCGGCTCGGCCCGCTACGCCCCGAGCCAGAGCGAGGCCTCGGTGCTGGCCGACCTACGCCGCGAGCTCGACGCCCTGGAGGCGCGCTTCCCGGGCCTGAAGACGACGGTCGAGGCCGAGCACAAGGGCGGCCGCCCCTCGATGCTGCCCTTCGAGGTCGACCGCGACTCGCGCATCGTCCGGGCGGTCAACGCCGCCTACCAGGCGGTGCGCGGCGAGCCGCAGCCGACCGGCGCGGTCAAGCCGCCGGCCTACTACGGCACCGATGCCGCGCACTTCTACCAGCGGCTCGGCATGGAGGGCGTCGTCTGCGGGCCGGGCGGCCGCTACAACACCATGCCGGACGAGCGGGTCGACATCCCCGACTACCTCGACATGATCCGCATCTACCTGCTGACCATCCTCGAGATCTGCGAGCCGGCATGACCCCGGACGCCAATCCGCCGGCCCTGCTGTTCGAGCCGGTCGAGTTCGCCGCCCGGCTGGAGCGCCTGCGCGCCGGCATGGCCGAGCGGCAGGTCGACCTGCTCGTCGCCGACCAGGCCGAGCACCTGTTCCACCTGACCGGCTACGCCTGCTCCGACACGCTCTACCGGGCCTGCCTGGTGCCCCACGAGGGCGAGCCCTGGATCGTGCTGCGCGACCTGGACCTGGAGCCCTGCCGCCAGCGCAGCTGGCTCTCCCAGGTCATCGGCTACCCCGATCTCGCCGACCCGCTGGCCGAGGTCGCCCGCACGATCCGCCGCGCCGGCCACGGCGGCGCGCGGATCGGCGCCAGCTTCCGCTCCTACGCCTTCACCGCCTGGACCCGCGACCGCCTGGCGGCGTTGCTGCCCCAGGCCGAGTGGGTCGATCTCGCCGATCTGCTGGAGGCGCTGCCGGCGGTCAAGTCGGCGCGCGAGCTGGCCTATCTGGAGCAGGCCGCGGCGATCGCCGACGCGACGATGCTGAGCCTCGCCGAGGCCGTGACGCCGGGCTGGACGGCGCGCGACGCCGCGGCCTTCACGGCCGGCGAGTTCCTGCGCCGCGGCGCCGACAGCGGCGAGACCGGCCCGATCGTCCGCGCGCGCGGCTCGCACGGCTTCCTGCACGGCCACCTGGCAGAGGAGCCGCTGGCGCCGGGCGACGTCCTGCACGTCGAGCTGGTGCCCCGGGTCAAGGGCTACAGCGCCCGGCTGATGCGGCCGATCGCGGTCGGACCGGCCGATCCCGCGCTCGAAGCGGCGGCGGAGACGCTGATCGCCCTGCAGGACCGCCAGATCGAGGCGCTGCGTCCGGGGGTCGAGGCGCGTGCCGTCGATGCGCTGCTGCGCCGGCCGCTGCTGGAGTCGGGGCTGCGCACCCGCTTCGACAACGTCAGCGGCTACGCCATCGGCTACTACGGCCGCACGCCGCGGACCAGCGACTTCACCTACTGCTTCAAGCCGGACAGCGCCTGGACCCTGGCCGAGAACATGACCTTCCACCTCTACGCCTCGGCCGCCGGCATCGCGGTCAGCGAGTCGGTCGCGGTCGGCCCGTCCGGCGGCCGCCGCCTGACCCGGGCGCCGCGCCGCCTGCTGCGGGCCGGAGGGGCGGCCAGCTAGCTCCGCGCCGGTGCCAGCCTGGCCAGCGGCGTCTCGTCGATCGGCAGGTGGACAACGGCGGCGAGCAGGCCGAAGCCGACGCCGGCCCACCAGACCGGGTCGTAGCTGCCGGTCGTGTCGTAGAGGTAGCCGCCGAGCCAGACGCCCGAGAAGCTGCCGAGCTGGTGGCTGAGGAAGACAATGCCGAACAGCGTCGCCATGTAGCGCACGCCGAACACCTGGCCGACGATGCCGGTGGTCAGCGGCACGGTCGAGAGCCAGAGCACGCCCATGACCGCGGAGAAGAGGTAGATGGCCAGGGCGGTCTTGGGCGCCAGCATCAGGCCGGTGATCGCGATCGCGCGCAGGAAGTAGATCGCCGAGAGGCCGTAGCGCTTGCTCCAGCGCTGGCCGAAGGCGCCCGAGCCGAAGGAGCCGAGGATGTTGCAGGCGCCGATCAGCGCGATCGCCCCGGCCGCCACCGTGCCGGGCAGGCCCAGGTCCTTGATGTAGGCCGGGAAGTGCACGGTGATGAAGGCGACGTGGAAGCCGCAGACGAAGAAGCCGAGGGTCAGCAGCACGAAGCCGCGGTGCCCCGTCGCCTCGCGCAGCGCCTGGCCGAGGGTCTGCTCGAAGTGGCTCTCCCCCGCCGCCGAGGTCGTGCTCGGCAGCACGAAGGCGAGCGGGATGATCACCAGCGTGCTGGCGGCGAGCAGCAGCAGGGCGGTGTGCCAGCCGTACTCGACGATGAAGGCCTGCCCCAGCGGCGAGAAGACGATCTGCCCGAACGAGCCGGCCGCCGTGCCGAGCCCGAGCGCGAAGGAGCGGCGCTGCGGCCCGACCACCTTGGCCATGGCGGCGAGCGCCAGGGAGAAGGAGGTGAAGGCGATGCCGAGGCCGGTCAGCACGCCGCCGCTGAGGTGCAGCAGCGACGCGGAGTCGGAGTCGGCCATGCCCCAGACGCCGAGCGCGTAGAGCACCGCGCCGACGGCCAGCACCCGGGGCGAGCCGTAGCGGTCGGCGAGCGCGCCGGCGACCGGCACGCCGATGCCCCAGAGCAGGTTCTGGATCGCCATGGCGAGGCCGAAGGTCTCGCGGCTCCAGCCGTGGGCCAGGGTCATCGGCTCCAGGAACAGGCCGAAGACCGAGCGCACGCCGAAGCCGACCATGGCGATCAGGCAGCCGGCCAGGATGACGATCAGCGGCGTGCGCCAGCCGGCGGCGGGTCGCGGGTCGACGGTGGTGGCCATGGGCGCTCCTCGGAACGGACGCTGGAGGGCGATTCCGATACGACGGGGTGTCGCACCCGTAAAGCGCCGATCGCGGGGGCGGCCGGCAAACCACCTGTGCGGGCCGGGCACAGCCGGCCCGGCCCGCACGGGCGATTCCGCTACTTCACGGTGATGGTGATCGGCTGGCTCATGACCGGCGGGTCGAAGGGCATGTGGTTCATGTCGCCCATCATGAGGAACAGCCGGTGCTTGCCCGGCGGCAGGTCGATCGTCGCCTGGGTCTGGCCGCCGCCGAAGTGCCTGTGGTGCGCGTCCGAGGGGATCGGTTCGTCGAGCGGCGGCACGTCGGCGTCGATGATCAGGTGGTGGTGGCCGGTCTTGGGCTTGTCGACCCCGGCCGGCGCGACGCCGATGCCCTCGGCGCCGAACAGCACCGTCACCGGGCTGCTGACCACCGCGCCGTCGGCCGGCGAGATGATGTAGACCCGCGCGCCCTCGGGCGCCTTGGTCCGGTCCGCGGCCGCGGCCGGCAGCGTCAGAAGGGCGCCGAACAAGGCCCCCGACAGCGTCAGGGCAAGTCTCCGTGTCATGGTTCGTCCTCGCATTGGTTGTCGTCGAGGCAAGGCGCCCCCCCTGCCGGAGACAACTATGGGGCCGCGGCGGGCGACGGCCAGTCGCCTTTTCGCCGCGCGACCGCCGTTGGGGCCGAGGACCTTGACTTATCGGGCCCCATCGTCAGTCTGCGGGGCGGTCGGCAATCGGTGCGAAAGGGCAGGTCGCGCGTCATGGAGCGCCTCTATCCGGTGATCCTCTCGGGCGGCTCGGGCAGCCGCCTCTGGCCGCTGTCGCGGCAGTCGAACCCGAAGCAGCTGCTGCCGCTGGTCGGCCGGCAGACCCTGCTCGAGGCGACCCTGCGCCGGGTCTCGGGCAGCGGCGCCTTCCACCCGCCGACCCTGGTGGTCAACGCCGAGCACCGCTTCGCCGTCGCCGAGCAGGCGCGCCTCGCCGGCACCGCGCCGCGCGCGATCCTGCTCGAGGCGGTCGGCCGCAACACCGCGCCGGCAATCCTCTGCGCCGCCCTCGACCTGCTGGCCGCCGACGACAGCGCGATCATGCTGGTGCTGCCCTCCGACCACCTGATCCGCGACGCCAAGGCCTTCCGCCGGGCCGTCGAGACGGCCCGCGCCGCCGCCGCGGCCGGCCGCGTCATGACCCTCGGCATCACGCCGGACCGCCCGGAGACCGGCTACGGCTGGATCGAGAAGGGCGGCGCCCTCGACGGGCTCGCCGGCGCCTTCGAGGTCGCCCGCTTCAAGGAGAAGCCGGACGCCGCGACCGCGGCCGCGATGCTGGCCGACGGCCGGCACCTCTGGAACGCCGGCATCTTCGTGCTACCGGCGGCGCGCGTCGTCGCCGAGCTGGAGCGCCTGGAGCCCGAGCTGGTCCAGCACTGCCGCGACGCGCTGGACCGGGCCAGCAAGGACATCGACTTCACCCGCCTCGATCCCGAGAGCTTCGGCCAGGCCAAGGCGATCTCGATCGACTACGCCCTGGTCGAGCGGGTCGAGCGGGTCGGCACGGTCGCGGTCGAGATGGGCTGGTCGGACCTCGGCGGCTTCGACGCGCTCTACGAGGTCGCCGAGCGCGACGAGCAGGGCAACGCCACGGTCGGCCGCACCGCGCTGCTCGACGCCCGCGACTGCCACGTCCGCTCGAACGGCCGCCTGGTCACGGTGCTCGGCCTGGAGGGCGTGCTGGTCGTCGAGACCGACGACGCCGTGCTGGTCGCCGACCGCGGCCGCGCCCAGGACGTCAAGCAGCTGGTCGAGAAGCTGAAGAGCGAGGGCTTCCCCGAGGCGACCCAGGGCAGCAAGTGGCACCGGCCCTGGGGCTGGTTCCAGACCCTCGACATGGGCGAGCGCTTCCAGGTCAAGCGCATCTCGGTCAATCCCGGCGCCAGCCTCAGCCTGCAGATGCACCACCATCGGGCCGAGCACTGGATCGTGGTCAGCGGCACGGCCGAGGTGAACCGCGAGACCGAGTCCTTCCTCTTGGCCGAGAACGAGAGCACCTACATCCCGCTCGGCCAGCGCCACCGCCTGACCAACCCGGGCCGGGTCCAGCTCGAGATGATCGAGGTCCAGTCCGGCGCCTACCTGGGCGAGGACGACATCGTCCGCTTCGACGACAACTACGGACGGCAGTAGGCGGAGCCCAACCGCGCCCGCTCCACGGTCGCTCCCGATGGCTTCGTCCTGAGCTTGTCGAAGGGCGGAGCCATTCCGGCACCGTCCCGGCTGGGTTCGCTCCGCCCTTCGACAAGCTCAGGACGAAGCGAATGAAGGGGCCCCCGCGGGAATGCCGGCCGCCCTCCTCACGCCGTCGCCCGCCAGGCCCACTTGCCCAGCTCGGCGACGGCGAGCAGGGCGAGCGCCAGGCCCAGGGCCGGCAGCCAGAGGGCGGGCGACAGCGGCACGGCGCCGAGCAGCTCCGAGAGGCCCGGCAGGTTGGTCGCGGCCAGGTGCAGGGCCAGCGCCCCGGCGATCGAGGCGACGAGCAGCCGGTTGGCGGCGAAGGACACGGCGAAGAAGGGCCGGCGCTCGGAGCGGCAGACCAGGCAGAGCGCGTTCTCGAACAGCACCATGGCGAGCAGCAGGGCGGTCCGTGCCTCGGCCTCGGGCAGGCCGGCGTCGAGCGCCAGGGCGAAGAAGCCGAAGGCGAAGAGCCCCATGGTGCCGCCGTAGAGCAGCGTGCGGCGGATCAGCCGGCCGTCGAACAGCGGCTCGCGCGGCGGCCGCGGCCGCCGCTTCAGGGCCTCGCCGTCGCCCCGCTCGAAGGCCAGGGCCACATCCTGGATGCCGTTGGTCACCAGGTTCAGCCAGAGCAGCTGCACGGCATAGAGCGGGATCGGCAGGGAGGCGGCCAGGGCGAGCGCGAAGAGCACGATCTCGCCGAAGCCGGTCGCGATCAGGAAGAGGATGACCTTGCGCACGTTGGCATAGGCGATGCGGCCCTCCTCGACCCCGGCGACGATCGAGGCGAAGTTGTCGTCGGTCAGGATCAGGTCGGCGGCGCCGCGCGCGACGTCGGTGCCGCCGCGGCCCATGGCGACGCCGATGTTGGCCTGGCGCAGGGCCGGCGCGTCGTTGACGCCGTCGCCGGTGACCGCGACGAAATGGCCCTCGCCCTGCAGCGCCTCGACCAGGCCGAGCTTCTGCAGCGGCTCGACCCGGGCGAAGACCGGCGCCTCGGCGACCAGGGCGCGCAGCGCCTGCGGGTCGGCCTGGGCCTCGGCGAGCTGCCGGCCGGTGACGACCTCGGCGTCCGGGCCGGCGATGCCGAGCTGGCGGGCGATCGCCAGCGCCGTCGCCGGATGGTCGCCGGTCAGCATGCGCACCTGGACGCCGGCGCTGCGGCAGGCCTCGACCGCCTCCGGCACCTCCGGACGCAGGGGATCGATCAGGCCGGCGAGGCCGAGCAGGCGCAGACCGGAGAGCGCGTCGTCGGGCAGGCCCGGCCGCTCGGGCAGGGCGTGGCCGCCCTCGGCGACGGCGATCACCCGGTAGCCGTCCGCGGCCAGCCGCTCGGCCTCGTGCTGCAGAGCCTCGGGGACCTCCGCACACATCGCGAAGATCGTCTCGGCCGCCCCCTTGACGGCGACCCGGCAGGCCTCGCCATCCGGATCGCAGACGGCGGCGAAGCGGCGCTGCGGCTCGTAGGGCAGGACGCCGAAGCGGCCCGGCGGGCTCTGCAGGGCCTGCCAGTCCAGGCCGAGCTTGCCGGCCAGGGCCAGGAAGGCGACGTCGACCGTGTCGCCGAGATGGCGCCAGTCCTCGCCGTCGTGATGCAGGCTGGCGTCGCAGGTCGCCGCGGCCGCCCGCGCCAGCGCCCGGGCCGCCGCCTCGGCCGCCTCCCGGTCGGCCTCGCCGTCGGGCTCCAGCGCGCCGTGCGGCCGGTAGCCCTCGCCGGTGACGCTGGCGCGCCGCCCGTCGGGCAGCACCAGCAGGGCGACCGACAGGCTGTTCTGGGTCAGGGTGCCGGTCTTGTCCGAGGCGATCAGGGTGCAGGCGCCGAGGCCCTCGACGGCCGGCAGCGAGCGCACGATCACGTTGCGCGCCGCCATGCGCGCCCGGCCGATCGACAGCGCGACGGTGACCGCGACCGGCAGGCCCTCGGGGATCGCCGCCACGGCCAGCGCGACCGCGACCAGGAAGACCTCCTGCCAGGGCACTCCCCGGCCGAGCAGCAGGACCCCGAAGCCGGCCATGCCGACCAGCGAGACGAGGCTGAGCTGCCGGGTGAAGCGCTCCAGGCGCTGGACCAGCGGCGGGGCTGCGGACGAGCGCGCCAGCGCGCCGGCGATCGTGCCGACCTGGGTCGCCGCCCCGGTCGCGACGACCAGGGCGCGCGCCCGGCCGCTCGCGACCTGGGTGCCGGCATGGGCCAGAGTGAAGCGCTCGGCGAGCGGCGCCTCGGGCGCGCAGCGCGGTCCGCTGCTCTTCTCGACGGTCTCGGACTCGCCGGTCAGCAGCGACTCGTCGATCGTCAGGCCCTGGGCCTCGACCAGGCGGAGGTCGGCCGGCACGGCCATGCCGCTCTCCAGCAGCACCAGGTCGCCGGGCACCAGCTCGGCGGCCGGCAGCATGACCGGCCGGCCGTCGCGCAGGACCTCGGTGCGGACCGCGACCAGCTGCTGCAGGGCCGCCGCCCCGCGCTCCGAGCGGAACTCCTGGTAGGCGCCGATCACGGCGTTGACCAGCAGCACGACCAGGATGAAGAAGGCGTCGCTGAGGTGCCCGATGGCCAGCGAGACCAGCGCGGCCGCCACCAGCAGGTAGATCAGCGGGCTCATGAACTGGCGCAGCAGGATCACCGCGAGGCCCGGCCCGCGTGCCTCGGGCAGGCGGTTCGGCCCGATCCTGGCCAGCCGCGCCGCCGCCTCTTCCGCCGACAGGCCGCCGAGCCCGCAGCCGAGCGCGCCCGCGGCCTCCTCCGCGCTGAGCGCGTGCCAGTGCCGCTCGCCCGGCGCCTGCGTCCCGTCGGCCGTCATGCCTCGCCCCTCTTTCGCCGCCGCTCAGCCGGCCGGCAGACTAACGGCTGAGGTGGCGGCAACCTTGCGGTGGATCAAGCCGGACCGGCCGTCGACCGAGGACAATGCAACTCTCGGCGCTCCATCCCGTTGATCTTCCGGGCGGGCCGCGGTCGTGGCGAGGGACGAGAGGGGGGCGGATGGCGAGGACGACGGGAAGCGGGGCGGAGGAGCGGCGTGCGCGGCTGCCGGGCCTGGCCCTGGCCGCGCTCGGCATCGTCTACGGCGACATCGGCACCAGCCCGCTCTACGCCTTCCGCCAGGCGCTCGCCGGCCTGACGCCGACGGCCGGCCACGTGCTCGGCGTGCTGTCGCTGATCTTCTGGTCGCTGATCGTCGTCGTGTCGCTGAAGTACCTGGCGCTGGTGATGCGCGCCGACAACCGCGGCGAGGGCGGCATCCTGGCGCTGCTCGCCCTGCTCCGGCCCTGGCGCGGCCGGCGGACCCGCAGCAAGGCGGTGCTGATCGCCGTCGGCCTGTTCGGCGCGGCGCTGCTCTACGGCGACGGCATGATCACGCCGGCGATCTCGGTGCTGAGCGCGGTCGAGGGCCTGGAGACGACGGCCAGCGGCATCGCGCCCTGGGTGATCCCGATCACCATCGCGATCCTGGTGCTGCTGTTCAGCTTCCAGTCGCGCGGCACGGCGCGGGTCGCCGCGCTGTTCGGGCCGATCATGGTCGTCTGGTTCCTGGTCATCGCCGGGCTCGGCCTGGCCCACATCGTCGAGGCGCCCTGGGTGCTGAAGGCCCTCGATCCACTCTACGCGGTCGACTTCTGCGCCGCGGCCGGCGCGCGCTCGCTGATCGTGCTGGGCGCGGTCTTCCTGGTCGTCACCGGCAGCGAGGCGCTCTACGCCGACATGGGCCACTTCGGCCGCGCGCCGATCCGCCTCGCCTGGTTCGTCGGCGCCTTCCCCTGCCTGCTGCTCAACTACTTCGGCCAGGGCGCCCTGGTGCTCGCCGACCCGCTGCAGGCGGTCCATCCCTTCTACCACCTGGCCCCGGCCTGGGGCCGCTATCCGCTGATCGGGCTGGCCACCGTCGCCACGGTGATCGCCTCGCAGGCGGTGATCTCCGGGGCCTTCTCGCTGACCCGCCAGGCGGTGCAGCTCGGCCAGTGCCCGCGCCTGACCATCGTCCAGACCTCGTCGGAGGAGACCGGCCAGGTCTACGTGCCGGCGGTCAACGTGGCGCTCGCGCTCGCCACCATCGGGCTGGTGCTCGGCTTCCGGACCTCCGGCAACCTGGCCGCGGCCTACGGCATCGCGGTCAGCACGACCATGGTGATCACCACGCTGCTGCTGTTCCGGGCGATGAGCCGGCGCTGGAAGTGGCGGCCCTGGCTGGCGGCGGTGATCGCCGGCGGCCTGCTGGTCCCGGACCTGCTGTTCCTCGGCGCCAACAGCCTGAAGATCGCCCAGGGCGGCTGGTACCCGATCCTGGTCGGCGGCCTGATCTTCCTGCTGATGAGCACCTGGGCGCGCGGCCGCGCGCTGCTGCGCGCCCGCCTGGTCAGGCAGAAGGGCAGCCTCGAGGACTTCCTGGCCAGGCTCGAGGCCGATCCGCCGCTGCGGGTGCCGGGCACCGCCGTGTTCCTGACCTCCGCCGAGCCGGCGGTCCCGCCGATCCTGCTGCACCACCTGGAGCACAACCAGGTGCTGCACGAGCAGGTGCTGCTGCTGACCGTGACGACCGCCGAGGAGCCGCGGGTGCGGGCCGAGGAGCGCCTGAGCGTCGAGGCGCTCGAGCAGGGCTTCCTCAGGGTGCGCGTGAGCTACGGCTTCATGCAGTCGCCGAACGTGCCGGTGGCGCTGCGCCTGGCCGAGGAGCTCGGCCTGGAGATCGACCTGGAGCACACGACCTACTACCTGGGACGCGAGGCGGTGATCGCCTCCGACAAGGTGCCCGGCATGGCGCTCTGGCGCGAGAAGCTCTTCGCCTTCCTGAGCCGCAACGCCGTCGCCGCCACGGCCTTCTACAACCTGCCCCCGGAACGGGTCGTCGAGCTCGGCATCCAGGTCGAGATCTGAGCGGACCGGGCGCTCAGGCGCTGGCGCGGCGGACGATCTCGAAGCCGAGGTCGACGACCCGGGGCTCGACGCGCCGTCCTGCCAGGCGGTCGAGCAGCATGCGGCCGGCGGTCTCGCCCATCTCGCCGCCGGGGACGCGCACCGTCGTCAGGCCCGGCACGAGATGCGGGGCTAGGTCGAAGTCGCCGAAGCCGGCGACCGCGATCCGCCCCGGCACCGCGACGCCGGCCTTCTGGCAGGCGACGATCGCGCCCAGCGCCAGCGTGTCGTTGGCGCAGAACAGCGCGTCGACCGCCGGGGCCAGGGCCAAGGCCCGCTCGAGCGCGGCCTCGCCGCCGACCGGAGAGTTGGCGTCCTCGACCGCGATGTGCGGTCCCGCCTCCAGGCCCCGGTCGGCATGGGCGCGCCGCCAGCCCTTGCGCCGCTGGTCGGAGCGCGATTCGCCGCCGTCCGGCAGGCCGACGAAGGCGATGCGGCGGTAGCCCCAGTCGAGCAGGCCGGCGGTCATGGCCTCGGCAGCGGCGTCGTTCGAGAAGCCGGCGACCATGTCGAGCGGCTCGGCCGGCAGCTCCCAGGTCTCGACCACCGGCACCCCGGCGCCGGCGATCACGCCGCGCAGCGCCGCCTCGTGCCGGCTGCCGGTCAGCACCAGGCCGTCGGCGCGCCGGCCGAGGAAGGCAGCCGCCAGGGACTGCTCGCGCCGCGTGTCGTAGCCGGAGTTGCCGAGCAGGAGCTGGTAGCCGGCGGCGTCCAGCACCTCGGACAGGCCCTGGACGCTGGCCGCGAAAAAGGAGTTGGCCAGGGTCGGCACCACGGCGCCGACGATGCGCGTCTGGCTCGAGGCGAGGCTGCCGGCGACCAGGTCGGGCAGGTAGCCGAGCTCGGCGACCGCGGCGGTGACCCGCTGCCGGGTCTCCGGCGAGACCAGCTGCGGCTGGCCGAGCGCGCGCGAGACCGTGACCAGCGAGACTCCCGCCCGCGCCGCCACGTCCGCCATGCGCGGGCGCCGGCCGCGCCGCGCCCCCCCGTCCTGTCTGCCGTCCTCGCTCATGCCCGCCCCTTGTAGCGGATGATAGCGCTTTCATCATCGGAGAATCCGATCTATAGTTCATGAAAGCGCTTTCATTCGGCGATTGCCGGCGTGGACGGTGAAGGAGCGACGAGCGGCATGCTTTCAGCGCAGCAGATCGAGTTCTATCGCGAGCAGGGCTACCTGGTACTCGAGAGGGTGCTCTCGCCCGCCGAGGTCGAGGCGGCCCGGACCGCCCTCGCCGAGCTGACCGACAGGGCGCGCGGCCTGAGCGAGAGCAACGACGACCTCGACCTGGAGGACAGCCACCGTCCCGACCGGCCGCGGGTGCGCCGGGTCAAGCAGCCGCACCGCCAGAGCGCGGTCTTCGACCGGCTGGTCCGGCACGAGGCGATCCTGGGGCCGGTGCGCGACCTGCTCGGCCCCTCGCTGCGCCTGCAGGGCAGCAAGCTCAACCTCAAGGCGGCCGGCTTCGGCGCTGCCGTCGAGTGGCACCAGGACTGGGCCTTCTATCCCCACACCAACGACGACGTGCTGGCGATCGGCGTGATGCTCGACGACGTCGACCTGGAGAACGGGCCGCTGCTGGTCGTGCCGGGCAGCCACAGGGGCCCGGTGTTCGACCACCACAGCGACGGCGTGTTCTGCGGCGCGATCGCGCCCGACGCGCCGGGCCTCGGGCTGTCGCAGGCGGTGCCGCTGACCGCCCCGGCCGGCTCGATCAGCCTGCACCACGCCCGCACGGTCCACGGCTCCGACCTCAACCGCTCGGGCCGCGACCGGCGCCTGCTGCTGTTCGAGGTCATGGCCGCCGACGCCTGGCCGCTGATGGGCGCCGCGCCGGCCTTCGCCGACCTCGCCGACTTCGACGCCCGCCTGCTCTGCGGCTCGCCGACGCTGCAGCCGCGCCTTGCCGAGGTGCCGGTGCGCATCCCGCTGCCCAAGCCGGAGCAGGCCGGCTCGATCTACCAGACCCAGAAGAAGGCCGGTCAGCGCGCCTTCGCCGTCTTCCAGGAGGCGGAGGAGGTCGCCTAGCCGCACAGCAGTCGAACCGAGCCGGCCGGGCCTCGCCACCCCGACCGGTCCCATACCAAAAAAGACGGCGAACGGGAGGAAAGAAGATGCGATTCGCAAAGCTGGCCGCGGGGCTCGCCGCCGCGGCTTTCGGCGTCGTGCTCGCCGTCTCGGCGCAGGCCGAGACAACCATGACCTTCGCGGGCTCCGACGCGGTCGGCTCGCTGCTCGACCGCCAGAACAAGATGTTCACCAAGCTGGTCAACGAGCGCGCCAAGGGCGAGCTCAAGATCAATTTCATCGAGGGCGAGGCGCTCGGCAGCGACGTCCAGGTCATCGAGCAGATGATGCAGAACTCGGTCCAGCTCTACGGCGACGTCGTCGGCTGGTACAACAACTGGGTCAAGGACTTCGCCATCCTCAACTGGGGCTTCACCTTCAAGGACAAGGCCCAGGTCGAGCGCTTCTTCAAGAGCGACGTCTACCGGAAGCTCGCCGATCAGCTGCAGAAGGAGCACGACATCCGCATCCTGGCGGCGGCACCGACGCAGCCGCACGACCTCTTCGCCAAGAAGAAGGTCGGGACGCCGGCCGACCTCGCCGGCCTCAAGATGCGCGTCCCGGAGATCCGCACCTACCTGCTGCTCTGGGAGACGCTGGGCACCAAGCCGAGCCGCGTGACCTGGGGCGAGGTCTTCCTCGGCCTCAAGACCGGCGTGATCGAAGCCGCCGAGGGGCCGGTCTCGGCGGCCTACGCGGCGAAGTTCTACCAGGCCGCGCCCTTCGTCATGAAGACCGACCACCTGATCTCGACGACCCACATCGCGATCAACGAGAAGGCCTACGAGAGCCTGTCGCCGGAGCTGCGGAAGATCGTCACCGAGGCGGCGCAGGAGGCGGTCGGCTGGGCGAGCAACGAGGCCAACAGCGAGACCGAGGAGCTCTACAGGAAGATGGCCGCCGAGGGCGCGACCATCGTGCCGGTCGACACCGCGCCCTTCGCCGAGAAGGCCCGCGCCGGGGTCGAGAAGATGGAGGCCGACGGGGTCTGGAGCAAGGGCCTCTGGGAGCAGATCCACAACCTCTGAGCCAGCAGTCGCCGGGGCCGCGTCCGGGAGCGGGCGCGGCCCCGACGCCGTCACCGGAGGCACCATGGCCGCCCTTCTCGCCCTCTACTGGCGCGTCCTGCGCCTCGTCGAGCTGCTCGAGATCACCCTCGGCGTGCTGCTGCTCGCCGGCGTCGTCGCCGCGATCGGCGCGCAGGTCGTCTCGCGCTACCTGCTCGGCACGCCGCTGGTCTGGGTCGAGGAGTTCGCGACCTACGCCTTCATCTGGGCGACCTTCCTCGGCACCTCGGTCGGCCTGAAGCGCGGCCGGCAGATCCAGATCGCGACCTTCGTCAGCGGCCTTGCGCCACGCCGCGAGGCGCTGTTCCGCACGCTCGCCCACGCCCTCGTGCTCGCCCTGCTGGTGCTGCTGGCGCGCCAGGCCCTGAAGGTCATGCCGATCGAGGGCTCGAGCAGCAGCGTCTCGCTGCCGGTCCAGCTGCCGCGCGACCTGTTCTATTCGCTGCCGCTGTTCGTCTCGATGGTCTCGATGGCCGCGACCACCCTCTACTTCCTGGCCGCCGAGCTGCGCCTCGCCGCGACCGGCGAGCGGGCGCCGCACCTGCCCCAGGCCGCCGAGGAGGGCATCCTGTGACCCTCGCGCTGCTGTTCTTCTCGCTCGCGGTCTTCGTCGGCCTGGAGATCCCGATCGCCTTCGCCCTGGCGCTCGCCGCCGTCACCTACCTGCTGGTCGGCGCCAGCGTGCCGATGACCCTGGTCGTGCAGCGCATGGCACCGGGCCTCGACTCCTTCCCGCTGCTGGCGATCCCGCTGTTCGTGCTGGCCGGCAACCTGCTCAACCGGGCCGGCATCGCCGACCGGATCTTCGCCTTCGCCGTCGCCCTGGTCGGCCACGTGCGCGGCGGCCTCGCCCACGTCAACGTCGTCGCCAGCCTGATCTTCGCCGGCATGTCGGGCGTCGCCCAGGCCGACGCCGCCGGCCTCGGCACGGTCGAGATCAAGGCGATGCGACAGAACGGCTTCTCGGCGCCCTTCAGCGCCGCGGTCACCGCCGCCTCCGCGATCATCGGGCCGATCATCCCGCCCTCGGTCATCATGGTGATCTACGCGGTGATGGCCCAGGTGCCGCTGTCCGACCTGTTCCTGGCCGGCATCCTGCCCGGCCTCGGCATCGGCCTGCTGCTGATGGCGACGATCTGGTTCCTGGCGGCGACCGGCCGCATCGAGGCGCCGGTCTCGCCGCGCCCGCCGCTCGGCGAGATCCGGCGCAGCTTCGTCCGCGCCCTGCTCGCCCTCGCCGCGCCGGCCTTCCTGGTCGCCGGCATGCTGGCCGGCGCCGCGACCCCGACCGAGCTCGGCGCGATCATCGTGATCTACGCGATCGTGCTCGGCTTCGCGAACCGCGAGCTGAGCCTCGCCGACCTGCTGAAGTGCTTCGTCGACACTCTGGTCGCCTCCGGCGTGCTGGTCTTCATCATCGCCGCCGCGGTGCCCTTCGGCTGGGTCGTCGCGATCAACAACCTGCCGGCCGCGCTGGCCGAGGGCCTGCTGGGGATCAGCCACCAGCCCTGGGTCGTGCTGGCGATGATCAACCTGATGCTGCTGGTCGCCGGCTGCTTCATGGAGACCACGGCGATCCTGCTGATCGCGGTGCCGGCGCTGCTGCCGGTGCTGATCGCCCTCGACGTCGACCTGGTGCATTTCGGGCTGATCGTCGTCTTCAACCTGCTGGTCGGGGCGATCACCCCGCCCTTCGGCGTCATCCTGTTCATCATGATGGACATCGCCCAGATCTCGTTCCGCCAGATCGTGCGCGCGATCCTGCCCTTCTACGTGCCGCTCGCCGCGGCGCTGCTGCTCATCACCTACTGGCCGGAGCTCTCGCTCTGGCTGCCGCATCTGGTCGACGGACGCTGAGCGGCGGTCAGACCACGAGCATGGCGACCGCCCAGACGGCGACGATCAGGCGGGCGCTGGCGGCCCTGGCGGCCGCGACGCCGGGCCGGCCGGCGCTGCGCCAGACGCCGAGCAGGGCGGCGAGGCTGTAGGGCAGCGGCAGCAGGAAGAGGCCGACGGCGAGCCAGTCCGGCGCGCCGGCCGCCGCCGCCAGCAGGCCGGCGAGAGTCGCGACGAGGTTCAGCAGCGTGCCGTAGAGGATGGCGTAGACCCAGAGCGCCCGCTCCAGGGGCTGGCGGCCGCGCAGCAGGTCCAGCATGCCGCCCTCTCCCTCAGCCCGGCGCCAGGGGCTTCAGGACGAAGTCGTAGGCGAGGCTGCTCCAGGGCCGATCGAGGATCCGGCCGTCGGGTGCCCGGCCCGGCTGCTGCTCGACGAAGGGTCGGATCAGCGCCTCCTTGACGCCGAAGACGGCGTCGCTGTCGAGGTAGGGATCGCCCGCCTCGAAGACGTGGGTGACCAGCGTCTCGTAGCCCTCGGCGGCGATCATGAAGTGGACGTGGGCCGGACGGTAGGGATGGCGCGCCTGGGCGCGCAGCAGCTCGCCGACCGGGCCGTCGTCGGGGACCGGATAGAAGGTCGGCTTGACCGACCAGAAGCGGAAGCGGCCGTCGGCGTCGGTCGAGAGACGGCCCCTCAGGGCGTAGCCCTCGAGGTTCTGCACGTCGTAGAAGCCGCGCGGGTCGGCATGCCAGACGTCGAGCTGCGCGCCGGCCAGCGGGCCGCCGCCGGCTCCCGAGACCGAGCCACTGACGAGCAGCGGCCGGCCCTCGACGCCGCCCGAGATGTCAGCGCCGAGCGGAAAGCCGGGCGCGCCCTCGACATAGAAGGGCCCGAGCACGGTCGTCTCGGTCGCCTCGCCGCGCCGGCCAGCGTTGATCGCGTCGACCAGCATCGAGACGCCGAGCGTGTCGGACAGCAGGATGAACTCCTGCCGCTTGGCGTCGCAGGTCTGGCCGGTGCGGGTCAGGAAGTCGATGGCGGCGTGCCACTCGGCCTGGCTCGGCGCGACCTCCCGGACGAAGGCGTGGAGGTGGCGGACCAGGGCCTCGCCGACCTGGCGCATCCGCGGGTCCGGTGTTCCGGCGAGCCGCTCGATGACCGCCTCGGTCAGGCTCTCCGCGTCGATCTCTCGCATCCGCTTCCTCCCAGATTTTCGTCCCGGAAGTCTGCCCCAGGCCGCAGGCGCCTGGACAGCCTGCCGTATGCCGCGGCGCGCTAGTCGCCGGTCGGGGCGCCGCCGAGCTGCACCAGCATCGTCAGCCTGAGGTCCGGCCGGCCGGCCAGCTCGAAGGTCACCTGCTCGAAGTCGAGCCGGCCGTCGCGGGGATGCGCGAAGCCGCGCGCCCCGCCCTCGCGCTCGAGCACGCCGTACTGGCCCCAGAACGCGGCGAACTCGGGGCTCTCCCGGCGCAGCTCGGCGATCAGCGGACGCAGCTCCGGGTCGTCGAGGCGGCCGCTGCAGGCGGCCCGGAACTCGGCCGCGACGCGTCGGGCGCGCGCCGGCCAGTCCGAGATCAGCCGGCGCGCCGACGGCTCCAGGAAGATGAAGCGCAGCAGGTTGCGCTCACCCGGCCGGTCGAGCCAGCCGACGAACAGCCGCTCGGCGGCGGCGTTCCAGCTCCGCGCGGTCCAGCAGCGGTCCAGGACGTAGGCCGGCGCCGCGATCGCCGCGATGCAGGCCGGCAGCGCCGCGGGCATCGCTTCGGCCCCGACGCCGCCCGGCTCGGGATCGCGCTTGCCGGCCAGCTCGAAGAGGTAGGCGCGCTCGGCCCGGCCGAGGCGCAGCACGCCGGCGAGGCGCGCCAGGGCGCCGGGCGAGGCCGAGACCTCCCGCCCCTGCTCGATCCAGGTGTACCAGGTCGCGCTCAGGCCGCAGAGCTGGGCGACCTCCTCGCGGCGCAGGCCGGGCGTGCGCCGCCGGGTCCCGGCCGCGAGCCCGAGCTCGGCCGGCGACAGCCGCTCGCGGCGTGCCCGCACGAACGCGCCGAGCTCCCGCCGCCGCTCCTCGGATCCCGTCTGCACCATGGTGAAATTCATACCAGTATATTTTGCGAACTTACACTGGTGTTGTAGGCCTGCCACCCTCGCCGGACAGCCTTCGAGAAACGGAGAGAAGAGATGGCGGAAAAGCAGAGCCACCAGGCCCTGGTCGGCGGCCAGTTCGGATCGCGGGCCGACGCCTACCTGACCAGCGCGGTGCATGCGGCGGGACCGGACCTGATGGCCCTGGCCGGGGTCGCCGAGGGGCGGAAGGACGCCCGCGTGCTCGACCTCGGCTGCGGCGGCGGCCATGTCACCTTCAACGTCGCGCCGCACGTCCGCGAGGTCGTCGCCTACGACCTGTCGCCCGAGATGCTGGCGGTGGTCGCGCGGGCCGCCGGCGAGCGCGGCTTCGGCAACGTCGCGACCCGGCAGGGCGCGGTCGAGCAGCTGCCCTTCGAGGACGCCAGCTTCGACCTGGTGCTGAGCCGCTTCAGCGCCCACCACTGGCGCGATTTCGAGGCCGGCCTGCGCGAGGCGGCGCGTGTGCTGAAGCCGGGCGGCATCGCCGGCTTCGTCGACGCGGTCGCGCCGGCCGACCCGCTCTACGACACCTTCTTCCAGGCGATCGAGCTGCTGCGCGACTGCTCCCACGTCCGCGACTATGCCCGCGCCGAGTGGGAGGCCGCGCTCGGCCGGGCCGGCCTGCAGGTCGCCAGCACCGACCAGTGGCGGCTGCGCCTGGACTTCGCCTCCTGGGTCGAGCGGATGCGCACGCCGCCGGTCCAGGTCGAGGCGATCCGCGCGCTGCAGCAGGCCGTCTCGGCCCAGGTCACGGCCTGGTTCGACACCGAGCCGGACGGCAGCTTCTGCCTCGACGCCGCGCTGTTCCGGGCGGCGAAGCCGGCGGCCTGAGCAAGACCAGCTACTCGAGGGCCCGCGCCGCCAGCGCCTCCAGGCGATGCGCGGCGAACTCGATGTGGCGCAGGCGGCGGCGCAGGAAGGTCAGGGCGTCGGCCGCCGGCATCTCGGTCCAGCCGAAGCGGCGGGCCGGGGCCGGCGGCGCCTCCCCCGCCGGCCGCGGCGCCAGCGTCTCCAGCACCGCCGCGCGCGTGCCGTCGAGCAGCCCGCCGGCGACCTGCGGGTCGAGCTCGCCGCCGCGCAGGCGCAGCAGGGCGCGCACCGAGGCGAGGTCCGAGGCGAAGAGGTAGTTGGCGCCGAGCAGCGCGCTCAGGCCGGCGAGGCCGCGCACCCCGGCGACCGGCTCGCCGGACAGGCGCCGGGTCGTCGTCGCGAGCGCGGTGAAGGCGTCGAGCGCGCGCTTGCGCGCCAGGCGGTAGGCCTGCTCGGCCGGCTGCAGCGACAGGGCCTGGGCGGCGAAGGCGCGGTCGGCCTCGAGCAGGCGGCCGACCAGGCGCGGCAGGTCGCGCCACTCCCAGCTCGGCAGCAGGCGGCTGAAGGCGACCGACAGGCCGGCGCCGATCAGCGTGTCGACGATGCGGTCGACGACCAGGACCTCCTGCGGCTCCAGCACGTGCAGCAGCAGCAGCGCCATGACCGAGGCGGCAAAGGAGGTCACCTTGTAGTTGACCGTCGCGTAGGCGTGCGCGACGCCGGCGCCGGCGACCATCAGCGGCAGAAGGGCCTCGGGCGGCAGGGCCGGGATCAGCAGCGCCGCGACCGCGCAACCGGCCAGCGTGCCGAGCACCCGGTCGTTGCGGCGCTGCCGGGTCAGGGCATAGCTCGCCCGCATGATCAGCGCGACGGTCAGCAGCACCCAGCCGCCGTGCACGAGCTGCGGCAGCGCCAGGGTGACCGCGTAGCCGGCCAGCATCGCCAGGGTCAGGCGGATCGCGTAGCGCATGACCGGCGAGGTCAGGGTCATGTGGGCGCGCAGGGTCGCGAGGCGCGTGTCCTGGACCTGGACGAAGGCGGCGAGGTCGAGCTCGGGTCCGCCGGAGTCGGCCGCACCGTCGTTCTGGCCATCGACCAGCCCGGCCAGCACGCGCAGTCGGCGCAGGGTCTCGGCGATCTTCTCGCGGGTCGGCCGCAGGCTCGCCGCCGCCTCGGCCTCGCCGCCCGCCGCCAGCCGCTCGAGCTCGGCGTCGAGCGCCGCGAGCGCCGCTTCCTGGTCGCAGGCCGGCGGCAGCGCCGCCGGGGCGACCAGGGCCAGGGCGATGCCCTCGACGTCCTCGGCCATGGCGCGGATCAGCACCGAGATCCGGCGCAGCGCCTCGCCGCCGGTCGCGCGCGGCAGGGTCTGCCAGTCGGCGTCACTGGACAGCACCGTCTCGTAGGCGTCGAGCAGCGCCAGCATGGCGGCGATCCAGCGGCGCCGGCGCGCCGTGGCCCGGCCGGTGAAGATCGCGTCGCGCGCCGCCTGCAGGCGCTCCATCAGCAGGCCGTGCGCCTCGACGACGCCGCGCAGCGCGGTCGAGGTCGGGGTCACGCCGTCGTAGCCCCGGGCGCGGGCCTCCAGGAAGGCCGCGAAGGCGAGCAGCGCCTCGTTGAGGAACAGGCGCCGGCTGCGCAGGTCGAGCAGCCAGGCGACCGCCAGGGCCAGCAGGCCGTAGAGCAGGCCACCGGCGCAGAACAGCGCCGTGTGCCGGAGCGCCTCGCCGGTGCCGGCGGCCGGCGTGGCGAGGCCGAGCACCAGGGACAGCACGGCCGCGATGCCGAGCGTCATGGCCGGCCGGCCGTAGACCGTGACCAGGGCGAAGCCGGCGCTCATCGCGGCGATCAGCAGCGCCAGCAGCACCGGCGAGCCTTCGGCGAGGCCGGCGAACAGCGAGATCGCGCCGCTGCCGGCCAGGGCCGCGAGGAAGACCGGCGCCTTGCCGGTCAGCCGCCCCGGCTGGTCGACGATGCTGACGCAGAGCGCCCCGGTGCCGGCCAGCACCGCCGCGCGCAGCCCGAGCGCCGCGCCGAGCGCGAGGCCGACGGCGGCCAGGCAGAAGGCGACCGAGACGCCGTTCTCGATGTGGTGCCGGAAGACCAGGCGGGCGGCCTGCCGCGGCAGGGCGGCCGCTCCGGTCCCCGCGGCTCGATCCGATCCCCGCCTGCTCGCCACGTCGCGCGCGCTCCTCCCCGGCCGACCCCGAGCTTGCCTCACCGGGCGTGCCTTCGCCCAGCCCCGCGATGTCGGAGCAGGCTATCCGGCGAGCGGCGCCCGCAGGGCGGCCAGCAGCTCGGCGGGCTCGCCGCCGCGGCCGAGACCGAGCACGGCCCGCGCCAGCCGCTTGGCCGGCGCCGCGCCGAGCGCCGGCACGGTCAGCGCCAGGAACTTGCGGAGATGCGCGCGCTCGCCGAGCGGATTGCCGGGATCGCCGAGCGCCAGGTCGACCCGCCGGGTCAGCCGGCGGCCGCCGGCGAGCAGCTCGACCTCGGCCGGGCAGCGGGCCGGGAAGGCGGCGTCGAGCTCGGGATCGACCTCCAGCTCGACCCGGCGCGCCAGGGCGACGACCTCGGGCCGGTGCAGCGACTCCTCCCGGAGCGGCAGCAGCGCCCGGGCGCCGCCCAGGGCGGCGAGCGCGAGGCAGTAGGGGAAGCTGTACTGGGCGTTCTCGACGCAGTCGGGGTCGGCGCTGTTGGTCAGGGTCGCCGCGCGGCGCACGCAGCGCACCCGGATCGCCTCGATGCGGCCGGGCTCGACGGCCTCCTCCGCCAGGATCGCCAGCAGCCCGTCAAGGGCGCTGTGGATCCAGCGGCAGCAGGCGTAGGGCTTGAAGTAGGTGCCCTCGATGGCGAAGCTCTCGCCGAGGCCGCGCAGGATCGCGGCGCCGTCGTAGTGCTCGGGGTGGTCGAGCAGGTCGAGCGGCCCGGTGAAGCCGCGCTCGGCCAGCTCCAGCGCCACGAGGCCGCCCTGCACGGTCCAGGGGATGCCCTCCTTGACCTGGTTGCCCATGTCGCCGCCGTAGCCCGAGCCGACCAGCCAGGGCGAGAGCTCGCCGGCCATGGCCAGCGCCTGCGCCAGCGCCGGCGCCGGCGTGCCGCGCAGCCAGCCGGCCGCGGCGACCACGCCGTAGCCCGACCAGCGGCCGCTCGACAGGGCGTAGAGGCGGCCGAAGTCGCGGGCGGCCGCGATGCGCACCGCGACCTCGTAGCCCAGGACGACGGCGGTCAGCAGCTGCCCGGCGCTGCTGCCTTCGCGCTCGGCGGCGGCCAGGGCCGCCGGGATCACCGCCGCCCCCGGATGGCCGGCCGCCGCGCGGTGGCCGTCGTCGATGTCGAGCGCGCTGGCCGCGGTCGCGTTGGCCATCGCGGCCAGCTCGGGCGGGCCGCCGCCCGCGGCGAACCAGACGCCGCCCGGGCCGCCGCGCGCCAGGGCGAGGCCGCGCACCGAGCGCGCCGCCGCGCCGCCGGCGCCGGCCGCCGCCGCGGCGACCAGGTCGAAGAGGCAGCGCCGCGCCGCCGCGCGCGCCGGATCCGGCAGCGCGTCGGCGGCGAAGCCGGCCAGGAAGCGCGCCAGGCCGCCGGCGACCGTCGGCCGGGCCATCAGGACGCTGCCGGCCGGCAGGCCTCGATCGCCGCGAGCGTCGCCCGATCGAGGATGCCGCGCCCGACCAGGTCCTCGCGCGCCTTCGCCGCCGCCGCCTGCCAGGGCTTCAGGTTGACCTTCAGGTAGACCGCGTCGTTCTCGGCGATGTTGCGGACCTCGTTGTCCTTCTCGGCCTCGATGACCCGGCTGGTGAAGCGCTCGCCGGCCTCCATGCTGGTGCCGACCACCGCGTCCTGCACGGTCGGCGGCAGGGCCTGGAACTTCGCCTCGTTGACGGCGACGCCGATCGCCATCGAGATGTCGCCGAGCAGCGTCACGTAGCGCGCGTGGCGGCACAGGCCGAGCGGCGTGATGTGGGTCTTGTGGGTCGGCAGCAGGTCGATCTGCTCGCGCGCCAGCGCCTGGCCGACCTCGTGCCACGGCATGACGACCGGCGTCGCGCCGAGTCGCGCCCAGAACGCCGCCGCCGGCCCGCTGTCCGGCACGCGCACCCGCCGGCCCCGGACGTCGCGCGGCTGGATCACCGTCTCGCGGCCGACCAGCGCCAGCTCGATGCCGCGGCGCCAGCTCCAGCGCGTGTTGAGCAGCCGGATGTTGTGGTCGAGCAGCGGCCTGCGCACGGCCTCGTCGAAGTGGCGGCTGGTCAGGAAGGCGCGCAGGTGCTCGAAGCTGGCGAAGCTGTAGGGCACCGCCAGGAAGCCGAGCGGCGGCGCCAGCGGGCTGTAGTGCGACAGGTCCTCGATGAACATGTCGATCACGCCCTCGGCCAGCCGCTGCACCTGGTCGGTGCCGCTGCCGAGCTGGGAGGCGCTGAGCGGGATCAGCGAGATCCGGCCCTCGGTGCGCCGCTCCAGCTCCTCGGCGAACCAGGAGAAGGCCAGGCGCTCCGGCCCCTCGACGGTCGACAGCGTGCCGAGCACCCGCGGCACGTTCTCCTCGTTCTGGAACAGGTAGTAGAGCGGCCGGTTGAGCACCTCGCAGAGCCGCGAGAGCACCTTGATCGAGAGGGTCGCCTTGCCGGTCTCGATCTTCGACAGCTGGCTCTGCGAGATCCCGGCCTGGCGCGCCAGCTCGACCGACTTCATCGACAGCGACAGGCGCAGCTCGCGGATCCGGGCGCCGACGCTGCGCTGGATCTCCGCCTCGCTGTGCGCCGGCGGCACCGGCGCCAGCCCTGTCGCGCTTCCCTCGGCCATCGCCTGGCTCGTCTGCTCCCCTGCCGGATTCCCCACGACAGCTCCTAAAGGTAGCGGTCTTTGCGTGTCAAAGCCCTGTAGACGAAGAGCAGCGAGATCGTGATGAAGATGATCACCGTCGAGGCCGCGTGGATCTTCGGGCTGAACTCGAAGCGCAGCATCGAATAGATCTTCAGCGGCATGGTCACGATCTCGGAGCCGGCGACCATGAAGGTCACCAGGAAGTTGTCGAACGAGACCGTGAAGGCGAGCAGCAGGCCGCCGACCACGCCGGGCAGCACCAGGGGCAGCGTCACCCTGAGGAAGGTCCTCACCTCGTCGGCGCCGAGGTCGCGCGCGGCCTCCTCCAGCGACTGGTCGAAGCCGTAGAGCCGGGCCGAGACGACGGTGATCACGAAGGGCAGGCCCATCAGCACGTGGCCGGCGACGACGATCGGGTAGCCGCCGCGGAAGTCGAGCGTCGTCGAGAGCGTCAGCAGCGCGATGGCGATGATGATCTCGGGAATGATCAGCGGCGACATGAAGGCGGCGTGCGCGACCTTGCGCAGGCGGAAGCGCAGGCGCACCAGGGCGACGGCGGCGAGCGTGCCGATCGAGGTCGCCAGGACCGAGGCGATCACCGCGACGACCGCGCTGGTGCGCAGCGCCTCGACGATGCTCGGGTCCGACAGCGCCTGGCGGTACCAGTCGAGCGACCAGCCCGGCACCGGGAAGACCGAGTAGCGCGAGCGGTTCACGCTCATGATCACGACCATGACGATCGGCGCGAAGAGGAACAGGTAGACCAGCAGGGTCCAGGCTCGCTGCAGCGCGTTGACCATGGCTCAGTGCGCCGCCCCGCCGTCCAGCTTGATCAGCCGGCTGTAGATCGCGAAGAAGACCAGCGAGAAGACCAGGAAGGTCACCGACAGGGCGCCGCCGAACGGCCAGTTGTAGGTCTCGAAGTACTCCGACTGGATGACGTTGGAGATCATCGCCTGCGAGGGCCCGCCCAGGATGTCCGGCGTCAGGTAGGAGCTGACGGTCATGATGAAGACCAGCATGCAGCCGGTGGCGACGCCGGGCAGCGACAGCGGGAAGGTGATCCGCACGAAGGTCCGGAAGCGGTTGGCGCCGAGGTCCTGGGCCGCCTGCTCCAGCTCGGCCTCCTGCTTCTCCAGCGAGGCGTAGATCGGCAGGATCATGTAGGGCAGGAAGACATGGACCAGGCCGATCAGCACGGCCGGCAGCGAGAACAGGAAGCGGATCGGCTCGTCGGTGATCCCGGCGCTCTGCAGCAGGTAGTTCACCAGCCCCGAGTTGCCGAGCAGGATCTTCCAGGCGTAGGTCCGGACGACGATGCTGGTCCAGAAGGGGATGATCAGCGCCAGGAACAGGATCTCGCGGTTGCGCCGCGCCTTGCGCGCGATGAAGTGCGCGACCGGATAGCCGACCGGCAGCGCGATCGCGACGACGATCAGGCCGTAGGCCAGGCTCTTGACGAAGACCTCGGCATAGAGCGGCTCGCGGAACACCCGGAGGTAGTTCTCGAGGGTGAACTGCGGGACGATCTGGCCATCGACGAAGGAATAGAAGCTGGTCCTCAGGACGATGAAGGCCGGCACGACGAAGAAGACCAGCAGCCACAGCGTGCCCGGCCCGATGTGGGCGGCCAGCTTCAGCCGCTCGCGCCGGGCCACGGTCGCGGCGGCGGTGCCGTCGGCGCTCACTCCGCCCTCCCGGACGGCTGCGGGATGACGACCGCGGCCGCCGGCTGCCAGCCGAGCGTCACCGGCCGGCCGGCCTCGTGCGGCGCCGCCGGCTCGGCGTTCTGGACGTCGACGTCGAGCCCGCCGACGCCGGGCACCTGCACCCGGTAGCGGGTGTGCGAGCCGAGGTAGACGATGCTCTCGACCGTGCCGTCGAGCCGGTTGGCGGTCTCCGGCAGGGGCGGCCCGAGGCGGATCTTCTCGGGCCGCAGCGAGACCAGCACCTCGGTGTCGCGCGGCAGCGGCGCCTCCGGCCGCACCGCCAGCCGGGCCTCGCCGACCGCCACGGTCGCGGTCTCGCCGCCGGCCTCGACCAGGCGGCCGCGCAGCAGGTTGGTCTCGCCGATGAAGCCGGCGACGAAGGCGGTCCGCGGCCGCTCGTAGATCGCGCTCACCGTGTCGAGCTGCTCGATCCGGCCGCCGTTGATGACGGCGATCCGGTCCGACATGGTGATCGCCTCCTTCTGGTCGTGCGTGACGTAGACGAAGGTCGTGCCGATCTCGCGCTGGATGCGCTTCAGCTCGAGCTGCATCTCCTCGCGCAGCTTGAGGTCGAGCGCGCCGAGCGGCTCGTCGAGCAGCAGCACGGCGGGCCGCTTGACCAGGGCACGCGCGATCGCGACGCGCTGGCGCTGGCCGCCCGACAGCTGGGACACGCGGCGCCGGTCGAAGCCGGCCAGGTGCACCAGCTCGAGCGCGCTGCCGACGCGGCGGCCGATCTCGGCCTTCGGCAGGCGCTCCATCTCCAGCCCGAAGGCGATGTTCTGGGCGACCGTCATGTGCGGGAACAGCGCCAGGTGCTGGAACACCATGTTGGTCGGCCGCCGGAACGGCGGCTGCGCGGCTACGTCCTGGCCGCGGATCTTCAGGCTGCCCGAGGTCGGCGCCTCGAAGCCCGAGATCATGCGCATGATCGTGGTCTTGCCGCAGCCGCTCGGGCCGAGCAGCGAGAAGAACTCGCCACGGCCGACGCCGAAGGAGACGTCGTCGACGGCGCGCACCATGCCGAAGGACTTGGAGACGTGGGTCAGCTCGACGTCGAGCTCGCTGGCGGTCATGCAGCCCTGCATCCCGTTGACGCGTTTCGGAAGCGGGAAGGCCGGCCCCGCGCCGGGCGCGGGGCCGGGATCATCGCTCAGGCTTTGACACGGTTCGCCATCTGGTTCCACTCGTCGATGTGCGTGGCCTGGTAGGCGGCGTCGACGAAGACCGCCGAATCGAAGATCGCCGGCCAGGCGCCAAGCCGCTCGCGCTCCGCGTCGCTGAGCTGCGTGTGGACGTTCGAGGGCGCGTAGTTGATGCCCTTGGTGACGAAGTTCTTCTGCACCTCGGGATCGAGCGACATGTCGATGAAGGCCTCGGCCGCCCGCCGGTTCGCGCAGGTCCGCGGCACGACCACGCAGTCGACCCAGGAGGGCGCGCCCTCCTTGGGCACGACGTAGCCCATCGGCGTGCCGTCCTCCTTCAGCTTGTTGACCCGGCCGCGCCAGAAGTCGGCGATCCAGACCTCGCCGGTGGCGAACAGCTGGGTCAGCTCGGAGCCGCTGCCCCAGTACTTCAGCAGGTTCGGCTTGAGCGCCTTCAGCTTCTTCTCGATCGCGTCCAGGTCCTTGATGGCGTTGAAGTCCTGGCCGGTCATCAGGGCGCCGATCTGGACCATCGCCGAGCTCGAGCCCTTGAGCGCGACGCGGCCCTTCCACTGCGGATCGAGCAGCGCGTCCCAGGAGACCGGCCTGGTCGCGATCTTGTCGCTGTTGTAGGCGATCGCCCGGTCGCCCCAGACCATCGCCGAGCTGTAGTTCCTGCCGTCGCCGACCTCGTAGGCCGGATGCTGGAACTTCTCGTGCTGCTGGCCGAAGTTGGGGATGTTCTCCAGGCGCAGCGGCAGGATCGCGCTGCTCTTGATCGCCAGGTAGACCCGGCTGTCGCCGAACCAGGAGACGTCGACCCGGGCGTTGCCGGCCTGGATCTTGGCCAGCTGCTCGCTGGAGCTGCCGAAGTTGGCGAGCTTGACCTTGACCGGGTACTTCGCCTCGAAGGGCGCGACGACGTACTTCTGCACCGCGTCCGAATACTCGCCGCCGAAGGTCTCGACGAGCAGCTCGCCCTCGATCTTGTCCTCGGCGCGCACCACGGCCGGCAGCGCCAGCCCGCCGACCGCGGCCCCGGCCGCAATCCCGGCCGCCGTCCTCATGAAGTCGCGCCGCGTCGGGCCGGCGCCGATCCGCCGCCTGGAAACCAGTTCTCGCTTGGACATCTCAGCCTCCTGTTCGTTGGTACCGCTTCTTGCTTGTCGTTCGCTTCCGGCCTATTCCGCGGCCGCGGCGGTGGCCGCCGCGACCCGGCGCGCCGGGTGCTCCGCCACCTCGGCGGTCTCGCGCTCGACGGCGATGCCGCGCCGCGCCAGTTCCTGGAAGAAGCGCGCTCCGGGCACGTGGGCGACCGGCGACAGCACGCCGCCGCCCCGCACCGTCCCGTCGAGCACCAGCTGGACCCCGATGGCGACGCTGTAGCCGACCGCGCGGTTCATCGCGAACAGCCCGGTCTCGAGGTCGCGCCGGTCGACCACGCGGTAGACGACGCGCTCCTCGCGCCCGTTCCGCCGGCCCCAGGCGTCGACGACGATCATCGCGACGTCCCGCTCGTCGTCGCGGAACTGCAGGCGCGGCTCCAGATGCCTGGCCAGGAACTGGCGCGGACTCGGCCCCGCCCCCTCGCCCGCCCGACCGCCCTGGGGCGGCGCATCGTCGAGCAGGCCGAGATCGGCGAGCAGGCGCCAGGTCGCGTTGTGGCCCGGCCAGCGCAGCGCGAAGCGCCCCATGTCGCGCACGCTCGCCTGGATGTCGAAGATCGAGGCGTAGTGCACCGCGTCGCCGTTCGGGTAGGCCTCCATGGTGCCGAAGCCGGGCACCTCAAGCTCGTGCAGCTGGGCCGCGTGGTACAGCCGCGCGCCGCTGCCCCGCCGCTCCTGCCCGTCGACGATCATCCGGAAGTCGCGGCAATAGGAGGCGAGCACGCCGTCGAAGGTCCAGGTGACCTTGTAGTTCAGCGGGTTGTCGCAGGCCGCCGGCTCCGGGAAGCCGGCGCCGTAGGAGTAGAGCCCCAGCACCGAATCGAACTCGGCCACGGCCTCGCGCGCCATGATCAGGTCGATGCCGGGATCGAAGCCCATCTCCGGCAGAACCGTGACGCCGGCCGCCCGTGCCGCGCCGTCGAGCCGCGCCAGGGTGCCGGTGTAGCTGGAGCTGACGAAGGGGATGCCGACCTCGATGCAGGCCTCGGCGACGCCGTGGGACAGCGCGGGGCTGACCATGCAGGCGACCAGGTCGACCTGCGCGTCGCGGATCGCCGCGACCAGCCGCGCCTTGTCGGAGCAGTCGAGGTCGGACAGCGTGCGGTGGCCCGGCAGCGCGTTGCGCTCGGCCCAGCGCGCGGCAGGACCGCTGGCCAGGTCGACGCCGTGGACCTGCTCGACCGCCGGCTGCCTCAGCAGGTCGTGCAGCACCGCGCGCCCCTGCAGGCCCAGGCCAACGACCATGACCTTGTACTTCCGATCCGGCACCCCGCCTCCCGCTCGCTCCGGCCGCGGGAACGCCCGCGGCCACCGTGACGGAGGCTATCGTGGCGCAGAAATGTCCTGACAGGAAACTAAAAGTGATCCTATCGACCGCCGCCATCCGAAAAAATTCCTAAGATGACCGCAGGGCGACACTGTCGACGGCTTTCCACCACCTCCGGAGGCAGCCGTGCCCTGTCTCCCCCGGGAGAAGGCGCTCCGGGCGATCCGGACATTTCCCGGAGGGAATAGAGGACGCGGCGCGCTGCCGCGCCCTGCGGAGCGGCTCGCCGCTGGCGGCGGGATGATCTATCTTGGGCGGACCATGAGCCGCGTGCTGCAGCGCCTGACCGCCTTGCTTCTGCTGGCGGTCTTCCTGCCGTCCCTGTCGGACGGCGGCGTGGGCCTGCGTGCCGCACCGCAGGCGCGGCCGGGCACGCCGCAGCTCCAGGCCGACGCCGGCGGCCCCGTCGGCGCCTCGATCCTGCCCGAGCGGGTCCGGCTCAGCCCGTCGCTCGAGAAGCAGCGCGAGCTGCGCAGCGGCACGGCCCAGCCGGACGACGATGGCGGCGCGCTGCTGCCGGCCCAGGCACCGGCCCTGCCGGTTCCGGGCCTCGTGCGGCTCCGCCTGCCGATCGGCGAAGGGAGCCGCTGCCTGCCGCCGGCCGCCGGCGCCCAGCGCAACCGCGGCCCGCCGGCAGCCTCCGTCGCGGCCTGAGCCGCGACCGGCCGGCGCCGGGCCGGACCCGCCGCCGCCCTACCGAGAAGACAATCCTCCCGCGCCGCGCCGCTCCCATCGCGGCGCGGGACCTCGTGGAACGAGAGACATGTCCAGAAGCCATCACACGGCGCCGCGCGGCGCCTCCGCAGGGTCGGAAAACCCGACCACCCCCTTCGCCCGCGCCGTCTTCGCCGGCGCCACCGTCTTCGTCGTCACCGGCACCACCATCTGCCTGACCACCGGCGCCCTGTTCTGGGGCGGCGCCTCGCTGGTCGGGCTGCACGGCAGCGGCGAGGCCGGCGCCGGACTGGTCGGCATCGTCGCGACCCTGCCGCTCGCCGCCTGGCTGGGCTGGCGTGCCTATCGGGTGGAGAAGAGCACGACCTTCGGCCCGTCGAGCGGCCATCGGTCGCCGGCCCGTCGCGACGACCACGCGCAGGCGGCCTGACGGCGGAGCGGGAAGGCGACCGGCCGGCGGCGACGCCGGCCGGAACCGCCGCTATTCCGCGGCCTCGACCGGCACCTCGGCCTCCGCCGGGGCGTTCCCCTTGCGGCCGGCGGCCTGGCGCTTGGCCTTCTCGACCGCGGCACGCGAGGCGTCGTTGAGCTCGAACATCTCGAGATCCTCGCCCTCGGCGTCCTCGACGTGGGTGATCGCCAGGTCGGTGTAGCTCCTGCTTGCCGGGTCCTTCTGGATGCGCTTGCGGATCCGGTGGATGCGCCAGAGGTAGAGGCCCATGCCGCCGTAGGTCGCGAGGATCTCCCAGGCGCGCTTCGGGTAGAACGCCAGGATCGATTCGCGCGGCAGGCTCGGACGGCGCTGGCTGCGCAGCTTGTAGCGGAAATAGCCGCACTGCTGCGGATGCACCCCCTCGTAGCGCATGGCGCAGTAGATCTGCAGCACGCCGTGCCAGATCCTGACCGGCTTGATGCCGTAGCGCACGTTGCGCCTCATCATCCGCGCAACGTGCTCGTCGGTGTAGTACCAGCGCCAGACCTCCCGGTAGGTCTGCTGCCAGACCTCCCTCGACATCTTCGGATGCTCGGTGGTGACGTGCTCCAGGTCGTACTTGTTCATGTCGGGGTCCATCCAGATGCCCTCGCGGGTCAGCCTCTGGTGGTCCTCCGAGCCGGGCAGCGGCGTCAGGATGGTGAACTCGAGCAGGTCGACCGGGATCTCGCGCTGGACGATCTCGATGTCGCGCTTGATGGTCTCGGGCGTGTCGCCGGGCAGGCCCAGGATGTAGCCGGCGTAGGTGATGACCCCGGCCTCCTTCCACATCTGGAACATGCGCCGGTACTCGGTGATCCGGTTCTGGTTCTTCTTCATCGCGACCAGGTTGTCCGGATTGATGTTCTCCAGGCCGATGAAGACGTGGGTGCAGCCGGCGCGCGCCGCCTTCTCCACGAAGCCCGGCGACTTGTGGCAGAGCGTGTCGACCTGGATCAGGAAGCGCACCTCCAGGCCGTCGCGCTCCTTGAGCTCGATCAGCCGGTCGAAGATCGCTTCCCAGTTCTTGTTCCGGGCGAAGTTGTCGTCGGTGATGAAGAAGCGCCAGATGCCCTGCTCGCGGTTCTGGCGGACCAGCCGCTCGATGTCGTCGGCGTCGCGCCAGCGCGACTTGCGGCCCTGGACGTTGATGATCGTGCAGAAGGAGCACTGGAAGGGACAGCCGCGCCCGGCGTCGAAGGAGGAGATCACGCCGTCGTACTTCTGCACCAGCTCGGCCGGCAGGAAGGGCGTGATCGCCTGCTGCAGCGCCGGCAGGTCCGAGAGGTAGTTGTAGACCGGCTTCAGCTCACCCTTCAGGGCGTCGGCGAAGACCTCGTCCAGGCGGTGCTCGGCCTCGCCGGCGAAGATCGAGACGCCGAGCGCCATGGCCTCCTTCAGGTCGGCCGGCGGCTCGGGCAGCATCGACAGGCAGCCGGAGACGTGGAAGCCGCCGACCGCGACCTGGACGCCGCGCTCGCGGAACTGCCGGGCCAGATCCATGGCCCGCGGGAACTGGTTCGACTGCACGCCGGTCAGGCAGACCAGGCCGACGTTGCCCTCGGCGAGCAGGCGGTCCGCGATCCTGGCGATCGGCAGCACCGTGTTCATCTCGTCGTAGGCCTCGATGACCATCTCGACGTCGTCGCCGAGCGCGCGCTTCTCGCCCAGGTCGCGCGCCAGGGCATAGAGCGAGGCCAGCGAGTTCGAGGGGATCCAGGCCTTCCACCACTGGATGACGTAGCCATCGTCGTCGTAGTGCGACGGCTTGATCAGGACGACGCGGAAGGTCCGCTTGGCGATCCCGGCGGCAGGCTCGGCGGCAAGGGTCATTCGGTCCCCTTTCATGTCGCTAAGTAAAGGACGCTGTCGCTGGCGTGCTTATACCATCGCGAGCGTAGCGGAACCAAAGTAAACCTGCCGCTTGGCGGAATCGGGCCGTGACCGGACGGCCCTGGAGAAGCGGATCTGATCTATGCGCCGTCGCGCCAATAGGGCCGGCGCTGGAAGCGCTCGGCCAGGAAGTCGATGAACACGCGGACCTTGGGCGAGAGGTTGCGGCTCGCCGGATAGACGGCGTAGACGCCGCCGTCGGCGACGTCGTCGTAGTCCTCCAGCAACGGCACCAGGCGCCCGGCGTCCAGGTCCTCGCAGATGATGAAGGCCGGCAGGTGGGCGATGCCGAGGCCGGCCAGCGCCGCCTCGCGCAGGCTGTCGCCGTTGTTGACCTTGAGCCGCCCCTTGACGCGCACCGTGACCTCGCCGCCGCCGCTGCCGTCCGGCGCCCGTCGCGGCCTGAGGCGCCAGCTGTCGCCCGAGGTCTGGTAGTGGTAGAGCAGGCAGTCGTGGCCGGACAGCGCCTCGGGCCGTGTCGGCACGCCGCGCCGCTCCAGGTAGGCCGGCGCCGCGCAGATGACCCGCGGATTGGGCCCGAGCCGGCGGGCGACCAGGCTGGAATCCGGCATCACGCCGATGCGGATCGCCAGGTCGTAGCCCTCCTCGACCAGGTCGACCCGCCGGTCCTCCAGGGTCAGGTCGATCTCCAGCTCGGGATAGCCGCCCATGAACTCGCCGAGGCAGGGCGAGAGATGGCGGACCCCGAAGGACATCGGCGCGTTGAGCCGCAGCACGCCGCGCGGCGCGTCGGTCAGGTGGGTGACCGCGCGCTCGGCGGCCTCGGCCTCGGCCAGCATCCGCCGGCAGCCCTCGTAGAACGAGCGCCCGGCCTCGGTCAGCGACAGCTTGCGCGTCGTGCGGTTGATGAGCCGCGTGCCGAGATGATCCTCGAGCCGCGCGACCGCCTTGGAGACGGCCGACTTGGAGAGCCCGAGCTGGCGCCCGGCCAGCGAGAAGCCGCCGGACTCGACGACCTGGGCGAAGACCGCCATGGCGGCGAGATGGTCCTGCATCGTTCGGTGCGCTCGCGACAGCCCATGCGTTTCCTCAGGGAAACGATCCGGTTCTTCCGCACTCTATTATCTTTTCCAGGAAACGCACGACTTATCCATTCGACTTCGAAACGCGACGCCGTCGGCACTCCGGCAGGCGGTGCAGAACAAGGGAAAGCGAACGATGGCCAAGGTCCTGGTGCTCTACTACTCGATGTACGGCCATATCGAGACGATGGCGAAGAGCGTGGCCGAGGGTGCCGCGAGCGTCGAGGGCGTCGAGGTGACGCTGAAGCGCGTGCCCGAGACGATGCCGCGCGAGGCGCTGGAGAAGATCGGCGCCAAGGTCGAGCACGACGTGCCCGAGGCGACGGTGGCCGAGCTGCCGGACTACGACGCGATCATCTTCGGCACGCCGACCCGCTTCGGCAACATGGCCGGCCAGATGCGCACCTTCCTCGACCAGACCGGCGGCCACTGGCTGGGCGGCAAGCTGATCGGCAAGGTCGCCAGCGTCTTCACCTCGACGGCGACCGGCGGCGGCAACGAGACGACGATCCTGACCTTCTGGCCGACCCTGGCCCATCAGGGCATGGTGATCGTCGGCCTGCCCTACGCGGCCCAGGAGCTGCTCGACATCAGCCAGCCGCGCGGCGGCAGCCCGCTCGGCGCCGGCATGCTGGCCGGCCCCGACGGCAGCCGCCAGGCCAGCGAGAACGAGCTCGGCCAGGCCCGCTTCCAGGGGCGCCACGTCGCCGGGATCGCGAAGAAGCTGCACGGGTGAGACACCCGTTCGGCACGATAACGAGAGAGGGCCGGCCAGAGGGGCCGGCCCGGTTGGAGCAACGACCATGATCGACCTGCGACCCTTCGAATCGCTCGGCCGCTTCGACAACGACTGGCTGGCCGCGCGCTACCACTTCAGCTTCGCCGGCTACCACGACCCGCGCCGCAGCGGCGTCGGCCCCCTGCTGGTCTGGAACGACGACACGATCGAGCCGCAGACCGGCTTCGACCTGCACGGCCACCGCGACATGGAGATCATCACCTATGTCCGAAAGGGGGCGATCAGCCACCGCGACCACCTCGGCAACGAGGGCCGCACCGAGGCCGGCGACGTCCAGGTCATGTCGGCCGGCAAGGGCATCATGCACGCCGAGTTCAACCTCGAGTCCGAGCCGACGCAGATCTACCAGATCTGGATCCGGCCGGAGGTCGCCGGCGCGACGCCGCGCTGGGATGCCCGGCGCTTCCCGAAGGCCGAGCGGGCCGGCGAGCTGGTCGCCCTGGCCTCGGGCCGCAAGGGCCACGAGGCGGCCCTGCCGATCAACGCCGACGCGGCGGTGCTCGGCGCGACCCTGAAGCGGGGCCAGAGCGTCGAGCACAGGCTCGGCGCCGACCGCCAGGCCTATCTGGTGGCGGCGCTCGGCACGGTGACGGTGACCGACGCCGAGGGCGACAGCGTCACGCTCGGCACCCGCGACGGTGCGGTGCTGCGCCAGACCGAGGGCGTGACCGTGACGGCCGACGAGGACGCCGAGATCGTCATCGCCGACGTCAGGGCCTGACGGCACGGCTGGAACGGGCCCGCTCCGGGCCCGTTCCCCTTGCGAGGAAAAGCGGCAAGAGGACGGGACGATGGGCCTGCTGGTCGACGGCGCCTGGCACGACGAATGGTACGACACCAAGTCGAGCGGCGGCCGTTTCGTGCGGCAGGACAGCGCCTTCCGCAACTGGGTGACCGCCGACGGCGCGGCCGGCCCGACGGGCGAGGGCGGCTTCGCGGCCGAGCCCGGCCGCTACCACCTCTACGTCTCGCTGGCCTGCCCCTGGGCCCACCGCACGCTGATCCTCCGCGCGCTCAAGGGCCTGGAGGAGGCGATCGACGTCTCCGTCGTGCACTGGCACATGGGCAAGGGCGGCTGGCGCTTCCTGGCCGAGGACGGCGGGACGGGCGACAGGCTCTTCGGCCTGGACCACCTCTGGCAGCTCTACGTCAAGGCGAAGCCCGGCTACAGCGGCCGCGCCACCGTGCCGGTGCTCTGGGACAAGCGGCGCGGCACCATCGTCAGCAACGAATCGGCCGAGATCGTCCGCATGCTGAACTCGGCCTTCGACGGCCTCGGCGCCGCCGAGGGCGACTACTATCCCGAGCCGCTGCGCGACGAGATCGACCGCATCAACGCGCGCGTCTACGACACGGTCAACAACGGCGTCTACAAGGCCGGCTTCGCGACCAGCCAGGCCGCCTACGAGCAGGCCGTGCTGCCGCTGTTCGACAGCCTGTCCTGGCTCGACGGCCTGCTCGCCGAGCGGCGCTACCTCGCCGGCGGGCGGATCACCGAGGCCGACTGGCGCCTGTTCACCACGCTGCTGCGCTTCGACCCGGTCTACCACGGCCACTTCAAGTGCAACCTGAAGCGGCTGGTCGACTTCCCCAACCTCTGGCCCTACACCCGCGAGCTCTACCAGCAGCCGGGCGTCGCGGGCACGGTCGACCTCCATCACATCAAGCACCACTACTACGGCAGCCACCCGACGGTGAATCCGACCGGCATCGTGCCGCTCGGCCCCGAGATCGACTTCGCCGAGCCGCACGGCCGCGGCTGAGCCGCCGCCGCCTCCCCCTGCCACCGCGAGTTGACGCGGCGTCGCCGGCGCCCGACGCTGTGCCGACGGCCGAACGGCCCGAGGAGACCGCATGGCGTCCCGTCACCCCGCGACCCGCTACGGCGGCACGGCGCAGGCCTTCCACTGGCTGATCGCCCTCCTGGTGCTGCTGCAGTTCCCGCTGGCCTTCTGGATGGACCGCCTGGTCGAGCCCTTCTCGAAGCAGCAGTTCGTGCTGGTCAACCTGCACAAGACCCTGGGCGTCACGATCCTGCTCCTCGCCCTGCTGCGCCTCGCCTGGCGCCGGGTCTCGCCGCCGCCGCCCCTGCCGGCGCAGCTGCCGGACTGGGAGCGGCAGGCGGCCCGGGCCAGCCACGCCGCGCTCTACCTGCTGCTGATCGTCCAGCCGCTGGTCGGGCTGGCGCAGGGCTTCGTCTCGGGCTTTCCGACGGTGCTGTTCCTCGCCGTCACCCTGCCGAGCCCGCTCGGCCCCGACCGCACGCTCGACGCCCTGCTCGGCACCGCGCACTTCCTGATCGGCTGGAGCTTCCTCGCCCTCGTCGCCCTCCACGTCGCCGCCGCCCTGCGCCACCACCTCCTGCTGAGGGACGAGGTGCTGGCGCGCATGCTGCCCGCCGCGCGACACGGGCGGCGATGATGCGCCGGCCCGCCGTCCTCCTCCTCCTCCTCCTGCTGAGGGACGAGGTGCTGGCGCGCATGCTGCCCGCCGCGCGACACGGGCGGCGATGATGCGCCGGCCCGCCGTCCTCCTCCTCCTCCTCCTGCTGCTCGGCCTCGGCCCCGCCGTGCCGGCGGCGGCCCAGGCGCCGGTGCTCTGGACCGTCGACCCGGCGCACAGCCGGCTCGGCTTCCTGTTCGAGCAGTCGGGCAGCCGCTACGAGGGCCGCTTCGCCCGCTGGACCGCCGAGATCGCCTTCGATCCGGGCGACCTCGCGCACAGCACCGTCGCGGTCGTCATCAACCTCGCCAGTGCCGACACCGGCTCCGACCAGCGCGACGAACTGCTGCGCTCGGCGTCGCTGTTCGACGTCGCCGACTATCCCGAGGGCCGGTTCCTGGCCGACGAGATCGCCGCGACCGGCGCGGATCGCTACGAGGCGCGCGGCCAGCTGACCCTGCGCGACGTCACCCGCGACGTGGTGCTGCCCTTCTCGCTGACGATCGCGGACGGCAGGGCGTCGGCCTCGGGCCGGCTCGGCATCCGCCGCCTCGACTACGGTGTCGGCCAGGGCCAGTGGCACGACACCGGGATGGTCGGCGACGCCGTCACCATCGTCTTCGAGCTGGTCGCGACCCGCGCCGAATAGCCCGGCCACGGGCGAAGGAAACCGCTATGCTCGTCCGGCTCGCCGCCGCCCTCGGCGAGCAGCTCGACAGCGACCTCGCCATCGAGGCGAGCCGGAGGACGGGATGAGCGACGAGGTGTTCGGCGCGCCGCCGAAGACCGGCTGGGCCAGGCTCGTCTGCGAGCTGGTCGTCGGGGATGTCGAGACCAGCCTGCATTTCTGGACGGCGCTGCTCGGCTTCGCGGTCGCCTACCGGCGACCCGAGGAGGGCTTCGTCTATCTGGAGCGGCCGGAGGGCGCGCAGATCATGCTGTGCCGGCGCAACGGCCGGTGGGAGACCGCGGCCCTGGAGCGCCCGCACGGCCGCGGCGTCATGTTTCAGCTCTACGTCGACAGCCTGGCGCCGGTCGCCGAGGCGCTGGCGGCCGCCGGCTGGCCGCTCTACGCGGGCCCCCGCGAGGTCTGGCGGCGGCACGGCGACCGCGAGGGCGGTGCGCGCGAGATCTTCGTGCTCGACCCCGACGGCTACCTGGTCATGGTCGCCGAGAGCCTGGGCGAGCGTCCGCTGACCGACGGGAGCGGCTGATGCCGGCGCCGTGCCGTCCCAGCCTGCCGCGCCATCCCTGCACGTCGCTCAAGGCAGCCTCGCGGACGATGGGTCTGGCGCCCGGCGCCGCAAGCCACTAGGTCGGGATGAGCTTTCCCCTCGATCGAGCGCTCTTGTCGAACCAGCAGCCAATCGAAACCGACGGCCTGCCCGTCCCGCGCCGCTACTGGGCGATGCTCACCATGGGCCTCGCCCTGACCATGGCGGTGCTCGACGGTTCGATCGCCAACGTCGCGCTGCCGACCATCGCGCGCGACGTCGCCGCGAACCCGGCGGACTCGATCTGGGTAGTCAACGCCTACCAGCTGAGCATCATCGTCTCGCTGCTGCCCTTCGCCTCGCTCGGCGAGATCTTCGGCTACCGCCGGGTCTACGTCTGCGGCGTCGTGCTCTTCACCCTGGCCTCGCTGGCCTGCGCCCAGTCGAGCACGCTGACCGAGCTGACCGTCGCGCGCAGCATCCAGGGCTTCGGCGCGGCCGGCCTGATGAGCGTCAACTCGGCGCTGCTGCGCTTCATCTATCCACGCCGGCTGTTCGGCCGCGGCCTCGGCCTCAACGCCATGGTCGTCGCGGTCTCGGCGGCGACCGGGCCGAGCGTCGCCGCGGCGATCCTCTCGGTCGCGCACTGGCCCTGGCTGTTCGCGATCAACGTGCCGCTCGGCCTGCTGACCCTGGCCGGCGCCCGCAGCCTGCCGGTGACCCCGCGCGCGGCGCACGGCTTCGACGTGCTGAGCGCGCTGCTGAGCGCGCTGACCTTCGGCCTGCTGATCGTCGGCATCGACGGGCTCGGCCACGGCGAGAGCCCGCCGCTCATCGCCGCCGAGTTCGGCGGCGCCCTGCTGTTCGGCTTCCTGCTGGTGCGCCGGCAGCTGACGCAGACCTCGCCGCTGCTGCCGGTCGACCTGCTGCGCATCCCGCTCTTTGCGCTCTCGGTCGGAACCTCGATCTGCTCCTTCGCCGCGCAGATGCTGTCCTTCGTCTCGCTGCCCTTCTACCTGCAGAACCTGCTCGGCCGCTCGCCGGTCGAGACCGGCCTGCTGCTGACCCCCTGGCCGCTGGCGACCGCCCTGATGGCGCCGGTCGCCGGACGCCTGGCCGACCGCTATCCGCCCGGCCTGCTGTGCAGCCTCGGGCTCGCGATCCTGGCGACCGGCCTCGCCCTGCTCGCCCTGCTGCCGGCCGAGCCGACCAACCTGGAGATCGCCCTGCGCATGGCGCTCTGCGGCTTCGGCTTCAGCCTCTTCCAGACGCCGAACAACCGGGCGCTGATCGGCTCGGCGCCGCGCCACCGCGCCGGCGGCGCCAGCGGCATGCTCGGCACGGCGCGGCTGCTCGGCCAGACCTCCGGCGCCGCCCTGGTCGCCTTCGCCTTCGGCGTCTTCGCCGAGGGGCCGCCGGCCGCCCTGGTCATGGCCGCCGGCTTCGCCGCGGTGGCGGCCTGCGTCAGCGCCCTGCGCCTGATGGACGGCGTCTCCCTGCAGCCGGGCGAGTGAGTCGCACGCCGCCTTGACCGGCCAGCCCGCCGCCCCCTAAGCTCCCGGCCATGACGCATCTTCGGATGAGCCCGAGCATTCGAATTAGCCACCCGGCGGCCGTTGGGCTGCCGGGTCGTGCCTGTTCGTCTGCCCTGCCTCGTCCGGAGACCGCGTCTCATGTCGACTAATCCCCGTTCCGCTGCCCCCGTCGCCACTGCCCCCGCCGCCGCTGCCGGCCGAATGTCGGAGCGCGCGCCCGAGCGCAGCCCCGTGTTCTGCTTTTCCGTCGCCGCCGCCGCCGAGCCCGGCATCCTGCCGCGGGTGCTCGAGCTCTTCGCCAAGCGCAGCCTCGTGCCGCTGCGCTGGCACAGCGACCGCCTGGCGCCCTCGCACGGCCGCGATTCGGCCAGCCTCGCGATCGACATCCAGGTCGCCGAGCTGACCGTCGAGCTCGGCGACTACATCGCCCGCTGCCTGCGCCAGATCCCCGGGGTCGAGACCGTGCTGACCTCCGAGAAGCGCTTCAGGTAAGGGCAGCTCCGCTCACAAGCCGCACCGCCCCCGCGTCCTGACGGCAGGCCGCCCGCCTGCCGCAGGATCGAGGAACCGGGGCCATGAGCCTGCTCGACCGGGTCCGGTCCTGTACCGTCTGGACCCCGGAGCTCTACACGCCCTTCGTCGTCGAGGGCCGCGTCGTCGGCCAGCTCGGGCAGAGCTTCGGCCAGTGGCTGCTGGCGACCTTCAAGACCGACTTCGAGCAGCGCGGCGGGGCGATCTGGCTGAAGCCGGCACTGGCGACCGTGGGCGAGCGCAGCCAGGCGCTGGCCCAGGTCGTCACGCAGGGCGCCCAGGAGGGCCGCTTCAAGGCGAGCGGGCAGCTGCTGCCGCTGGTCCGCTACTGGGGCGATTCCGCGCTCGCCCATGTCGACAGCGGCGCCCTGCCCTCGTTCGGCGGGCGGGTCTTCGGCATCGGCGTGGTCGGCTACGAGCTGAAGCCGGCCGGCACGACGGTCTGGCTGTCGAGACCCAAGACCGCGACGTCCGACGCTTCGGGCAAATCGGACGTCAAGCTGGACGTGACGATCGACGTCACCGTGCCGGGCGGCGCCACCCTGGCCCAGACCCTGGCGGACCAGGCCGCGGGCCTGGCCGGGATCTCGGGCCAGAACCTCGGCCTCTACGCCAAGTGGACCAGCCTGGTCAGCTACATCCACCCGCTGCCGGGCGAGCGCCTGGCCAACGAGGCCTGGTTCGTCGTCGACTACGGCCCGGCCCGCGGCTTCAAGCCCTTCGACCAGGGCCAGCGCGTGACCTACGACCAGATGGCCATGGACCAGGTCCTGGCGACCCTGCGCGAGACCGAGGACTTCGCCAGCCGCGCCGCCCTGATCCTGCTCGACTTCGCGCTGCGCCAGTCCTTCGTCGTGCCGGGCCTGCAGTCCGACTACCAGCAGCTGATCCAGTCCCTGCGCCTCAGCCGCGAGGAGGAATCGCGCTACTGGAGCCTGCCGGCGGGCGGCTGACAGGGGGTTGGGAAGGCGGTCAGCCGAACCCCGCCATCGCCCGCACTTCCTGGGGCGTCTTGCCGGCTTCCCGCAGCGCCGCGACGGCCAGGGCGTCGTGGCGCTTGGCGAGGCGCCTGCCGGTCTCGTCGGCGAGCAGGCCGTGGTGGTGCCAGCGCGGCACCGGCAGGTCGAGCAGGGCCTGCAGCAGGCGGTGGACGTGGGTCGCGTGGAACAGGTCCTCGCCACGGGTCACCAGGGTCACGCCCTGCAGCGCGTCGTCGACCGTCACGGCGAGGTGGTAGCTGGTGCCGATGTCGCGGCGCGCCAGCACGACGTCGCCCAGGCTCTCGGGCGCGGCGCGGATCTCGCCCTTCGCAGCGTCGTGCCAGGTCAGGGGGCCCGTGCGCCGCACCGCCGCCTCGACGTCGAGCCTGAGCGCGAAGCCCTCGCCGGCCGCGCGCCGTGCCGCCCGCTCGGCCGGGTCGAGGCGGCGGCAGGTGCCCGGATAGAGCGGGCCCTCGGGGCCGTGCGGCGCGCGGGCGCTGCGCGCGATCTCCTCGGCGATCTCGCGCCGCGTGCAGAAGCAGGGATAGAGCAGGCCCGCGCCCTCCAGTCGGGCCAGGGCGGCGGCGTAGTCGTCCAGGTGGTCGGACTGGCGGCGCACCGGCTGCTCCCACCGGAGGCCGAGCCAGGCCAGGTCCTCCAGGATCGCCGCCTCGAACAGGGGCCGGCAGCGCGCCCGGTCGATGTCCTCGATGCGCAGCAGGAAGCGGCCGCCCCCCGGGCCGGTCGGGCCGGCAGCTCGCGCGGCGAAGAGCGCCGAGTGGGCATGGCCCAGGTGCAGCAGCCCCGTCGGCGAGGGCGCGAACCTCGTGGTCTCGGGGGGCGTGGTCTCGAGCATGGGGGCTGGCGGTAGCTTTCCGCTCGGCTATTGTCCAGCCCGTGCTGCGAATCGACGAGGAAAGCCTGCCCGGCGCGCTGCAGGCGCTCGGCCGCCTCGACCCCGACTGCGCCCGGGCGCTGGAGGAGGTCGGCCCGCCGCCCCTGCGCTACCGCCCGCCCGGCTTCGCGACCCTGCTCCGGGTCATCGTCGCCCAGCAGGTCTCGCTGGCCTCGGCCGCGGCGATCTGGGGCCGGCTGGAGGCCGCCTGCGATCCGCTGGTGCCGGAGCGCCTGCAGGAGCTCGACGACGAGGCGCTGCGCGCCGCCGGCCTGTCGCGCCAGAAGGTGCGCTATGCCCGCTCGCTGGCCGAGACCCTGCTGTCCGGGGCGCTCGGCGTGCCGCACCTGGAGAGTCTCGACGACGAGGCGGCGGTCGCCGCGGTCACGGCGGTCAAGGGCCTCGGCCGCTGGTCCGCCGAGGTCTACCTGCTGTTCTCGCTCGGCCGCCCCGACGTCTTCCCGGCCGACGACGTCGGCCTGATGATGGGCATGCACAAGCTCAAGCGCCTGCCCGAGCGCCCGGACGCCGGGACGATGCGGCGGCTGGCCGGGCCCTGGCAGCCCTATCGCGCGGTCGGGGCGCGCCTGCTCTGGCACTATCGCACCCACGGGGCCATCTCAGGGAGCGCCCCCGGGAGCGCCCCCGGGAGCGCCCCCGGGAGCGCCCCCGGATCCGCCGACATCCTGCCCTGACCCACCAGCCATCACGGGAGACACCATGAACCTGCCGATCGGACTCGACGGACCGCGCCTGGAGCCCGCCAGCGGCGGTCCCGCCCGCCAGCTCGTCGTGCTGCTGCACGGCCTGGGCGCCGACGGCGAGGACCTGATCGGCCTCGCGCCCTATCTCGCCCAGGCGCTGCCCGAGGCCGCCTTCGCCGCCCCCGACGCGCCCTTCCCCTGCGACATGGGGCCGATGGGCTACCAGTGGTTCAGCCTGCAGATCCGCGATCCGGAGCAGCTCTACTGGGGGGCCGAAGGCGCCCGCGGCCCGATCGACCGCTTCCTCGACGCCGAGCTCGACCGCCTCGGCCTGACCGCCGCCGAGCTGGCCCTGGTCGGCTTCTCCCAGGGCACCATGATGGCGCTGCACACGGCCCTGAGGCGGCCCGAGCCGGTCGCCGGCATCGTCGGCTTCTCCGGCGCCCTGGTCGAGCCGCTGCGCCTGACGAAGGAGATCGCCAGCCGGCCGCCGGTGCTGCTGGTCCACGGCGAGGCCGACCCGGTCGTGCCCTTCCAGGCCCTGGCCGCCGCCGAGCAGGGCCTGACGGCGCTCGACGTGCCGGTCGAGACGCTCTCGCGCCCCGGCCTCGCCCACTCGATCGACGAGGCGGGGCTCAGGGCCGCGATCGGCTTCCTGACGGAGCGCTTCGCGGAGGGCTGACCGCCCTCACCCCAGGGTGCCGCGGATCGGGTAGTCCTTCTGCTGGACGAAGGCGAGGCCGTTGGCCAGGGTCTCCAGGTCCGGGCGGGCGAAGGGCGCGTTGGAGATGTCGACGACCTGCAGGCGGCCCTCCGGGTTGGTCACGAAGAGGCCGGGCTCGGCGAAGGGGCGGTCGGTCTCCTGCTCGCTGCGCGGCGCCGAGACGTAGAGCCCCAGCGTGCCCATCTGCTCGACCGTGAGGCCATAGGCGATCGGCAGGCCGACCTGCCATTCCTCCTTCGTGGCGGCGGCCTTCTCCTCGGGGTCGCCCGACAGCAGCAGGATCTCGGTGTCGAGCGCCGCGAAGCGCTCGCTCAGCTCGCCGAGCCGGCCGAGATAGCGGCGGCACAGCGGGCAGTGCTTGCCGCGGTAGACGACCGCGAGCTGCCAGCGGCCGCGGCCGCCGAGGCTGGCCTCGCCGCCGCCGACCAGCGGCAGGGTTATTGCCGGGGTGACGTCTCCCGCCTTGGGCTTGTCGGACATGCTGTCTCCTCCTGCGTGCCATTCGGCCGGCTTCCGTTGCCGGCGCCGTCCCGAGAGATAGGGGGAAAGGTCTGGCGGCGCGCCCCCGGCGCACCGAATCGTGATCGGCCATCTGGCAGGCCGGGACAGGCTATGACAGTATGGTGAAGTTTGCCGCGCTGCGGCGCACAAGATCTTGTGTTCTAGACGGAGCCACGCTATCCAGCAGCCAACCTTGAACGGTCTTCGAGTCGTAAGAGCTCAGTAAAGGGAGACGGTCACTTGGGATCCGGAGAGAGTTTTCCCGCTCTGGTCTTGAATGCGGACTTCCGTCCGCTGAGCTACTTTCCGCTGTCCCTCTGGGCCTGGCAGGACACGATCAAGGCGGTGTTCCTCGACCGGGTCAACGTGATCTCCCAGTACGACCGCGTGATCCACTCGCCGAGCTTCTCGATGAAGCTGCCGAGCGTCATCGCGCTCAAGGAATACGTCACGATGGACCGGCGGCCGGCCTTCACCCGGTTCAACGTGTTCCTGCGCGACCGCTTCCAGTGCCAGTACTGCGGCGAGGGCTACCCTTCCGAGGACCTGACCTTCGACCACGTCGTGCCGCGCTCGCGCGGCGGCCGCACGACCTGGCAGAACGTCGTCACGGCCTGCCAGACCTGCAACCTGCGCAAGGGCAACCGCATGCCGCGCGACTGCCACATGCTGCCGCTCGAGCCGCCGGACATGCCCTCGACCTACCGGCTGCAGGAGAACGGCCGGGCCTTCCCGCCGAACTACCTGCACGACAGCTGGAACGACTTCCTCTACTGGGACAGCGAGCTGGAATCCTGAGGTTCAGGAGCCGGCCTCCTGTACGGCGCGCAGGATGGCCTTGGCGGTCATCAGGTCCAGGTGCGCGCCGCCGCCGTTCTTGAAGAGCGTGATCTCCGCCGGGTCTCGGCGTCCGGCCCGCCCCGCGGCCAGCTCGTAGAGGTCGGCCAGCACGTCGCTCTCGACGATCACGCCCGACGCCAGCGGAATCATCAGCTCGCCGATGTGGCCGATCGTCGTGTCGCGGCTGTCGACGAAGAGCCGCGCCTTGGCGAGCAGCGCGTCGTCGGCCTCGCGCATGTCCGCCTTGTAGGCGCCGACCAGGTCGACGTGGGTGCCAGGCCGGATCCAGTCGCCCTGCAGCACCGGCGACCTTGCCATGGTCGCGCAGGCGACGATGTCGGCCTGCCCCGCCGCTTCGGCGAGATCTTCGGCCAGCGTCACGGACAGCCCCTCGGCGGCCAGCTCCCCGGCCAGCGCCTGCGCCCGAGCGGCGGTGCGGTTCCAGAGCGCGATCTCCTCGAGCCCGGGGAAAACCTCCGAATAGGCGCGCACCAGGTTGCCGGCGACCGTGCCGGCGCCGACGACCAGCAGCCGGCGGCTGTCCGGGCGGGCCAGCAGGCGGGCGCCGAGCACCGAGTCCGAGGCGGTCTTCCAGTCGGTGACCAGCACGCCGTCGATCACCGCCTCCAGCTCGCCCTCGAGGTCGCCGAAGACCAGCACGGCACCCTGCACGGTCGGCAGGCCCCGGGCGGCGTTCTCCGGAACCACCGTGACCGCCTTGACCGCGAAGCCGAGGCCCTCGATCCAGGCCGTTCGGTTCAGCATGGTGGTCCGGCCGCCCTCGACCAACACGTCGCGCAAGCGGGCCTTGGGCAGCCGGTGGCCGGCCTCGAGGGCATCGGCGACGGCCCCCCAGCTCAGCTTGCCGGCGGCGTCTTCTTTGCGGATGAAGGGAGTCACGGGCGGAGCACCTCATGGCCGTCTGGAAGGACGGGCATGCAAGCCTCCGGCCGGCACCGGCGTCAAGCCCGGCTCAGTCCATCCTCAGCCAGTCGGAGATCTTGCCCTCGCGGGCCTGCTCGACGGTGTCGGGCAGCGGCGCCTTCGGCGGAGACTGGTCGGGACCGAGGATGACGCGGGCAGCGACGCGCTTGACCTCCGGCCACCAGGCCGGGGGATGCAACTGGCCTTTGAACGACAGCGCGGACATGGCCGTGGCTTTCGAGACAGGGGTTGTCCCCTACCCATGTAAGCCCGAAAAGCCAAGATTCGGTTACGGAACGGGATTAATTTTCCGTTAGTTTCCAGGAAGTTGGCATCAATTCGACGCAAATGCTCCCGGACTGCCCGCCGTCCCTGTGGGCTGCCGTCCCAGGGCGCGATCCGCCAGGCCCTAGAAGCGCTCGCTGAGCCAGATCGCCGCGCGCGAACCGGCCTTGATCGCCGCCGAGAGCAGAGGATAGGCGGGAGCCTGCTCGGCCTCGTGCGCCAGGCCGATGTCGCGGTGCTCCAGCTCCTCGGCGCGGAAGCGCTCGATCGTGTCGCGCAGGCCGGCCTCCTCAGGCCGGGTCTCCAGCACCTCGGCCTGGCCGGCGTAGTGGCGGTCGATGGTCTCCTCGACCGCGACGGTGCAGGCCATGGCGGCGCGCTCGCCCATCAGCGCGGTCGCCGCGCCGAGCGCGAAGCCGGCCATGTGCCAGAACGGCGAGAGCAGGGTCGGGCGCACCCGGCGCTCGGGCAGCAGGCCGTCGAAGGTCGCGAGATGCTCGCGCTCCTGCTCGTACATGTGGCGGATCGTCGGGCCGGCCTTGCTGCGGCCGAGCACGGCGAGCTGGCCCTCGTAGATGCGCCGGGCGCCGTACTCGCCGGCCTGGTCGACGCGCAGCATGCGCGCGACCGAGGCCTCGGCCGGCGGATCGCCGGGCAGCCGCCGCCGTCGGCGCTTCGGCGGCGCGAGATCGTCGGGATCCGGAGCGTGGCGGCGGGTCATCGCGCGGCCTCGCGGCGCAGCCAGAGGGCGGCGGCGAGCAGCAGCAGGGCGACAGCACCGCTGTAGAGCACGTCGTAGTTGGCCATCGACAGGCCGAACAGCGACCAGGGGATCTGGTCGCAGGAGCCGAGCCCGGTGCCCATCAGGGTGTCGCGCAGCTGGTCGACCGTCAGCGCGCTCTGCAGGGTCGGCTGGTGGCACTCCGCCGTGCCCTGCCACCAATGGCGCTCGACCCCGGTGTGGAAGACGGCGATGCCGGCGGTCGCCAGGTAGCCGAGGCCCGAGGCGGCCAGCGAGAGCCGGCGGAGGCTGCCGCCGGCGGCCAGGCCCGGCAGCGCCAGCGCGGCCGAGATGCCGAGCGCCCAGCGCTGCCAGAGACAGAGCACGCAGGGCTGCAGGCCGAAGCCGTACTGCCCGACCAGCGCCAGGGCCAGGGCCGCCGGGCCGGCCAGCACGCCGATCAGCGGGGCCAGGAAGGGATGGTCTGTCAGCAGCTTCCGCATGGCGCTCATATGGGACGGCTTCGCGGCCTAGAACAGGTACTTGAGGGCGACGAAACCGCCGATCAGCAGCAGGAAGAACAGGAAGGTCAGCTGCGGCAGATAGGCCTCGACGAAGCGCTTGATCGGCGCACCGAAGCGCCACAGCAGGGCCGCGATCAGGAAGAAGCGGCCGCCGCGCGACAGCACCGAGGCGGTCAGGAAGACCAGGACGTCCAGCCGCGTGACGCCGCTGGCGATGGTGATCACCTTGAAGGGAAAGGGCGTGAAGCCGGCGCCGGCGACGATCCAGGCGCCCCACTCGTTGTAGTAGGCCGTGAACTCCTTGAACTGCGCGCTGTAGCCGTAGAAGTCGAGGATCTGCCGGCCGACCGTCTCGTAGAGGAAGTAGCCGATGGCATAGCCGGCGAGGCCGCCGAGCACCGAGCCGAGGGTCGCCACCAGGGCGACGATCCAGGCGCGCTCGCGCCGGGCCAGCACCATCGGCAGGATCAGCACGTCCGGCGGGATCGGGAAGATCGAGGACTCGATGAAGGCGACGCCGAACAGGGTCGGCAGGGCGTGCCGGGCCCCGGCCTGGCGCAGGGTCCAGTCGTAGAGGCGGTGCAGCAGGCTCATCGGGGGGCGCGGCAGGGGGGCGAATCGCTCATGGCGCGGCAGCCTAATGGCTCGCGCCGGCGTCGTCATCTGCGCCGTGCGACCGCGCGCTTCACCGGCGCCGGGCCGGCGCGCTAGGCTGCCGCGTCCCTTCGCGCCCCACCGGACCGGAGCCGATGCGTCCCGCCAGCTACGACCTCCTGTTCGAACCGCTGCGCCTGGGCCCGGTCACCACGCGCAACCGCTTCTACCAGGTGCCGCACTGCAGCGGCATGGGCTGGCAGCGGCCGCGCACCCAGGCGGCGATGCGCGCCATGAAGGCCGAGGGCGGCTGGGGCGTCGTCTGCACGGAGTACTGCTCGGTGCACCCGAGCTCCGACGACGGCCACTATCCCTTCGCCCGGCTCTGGGGGCCCGAGGACGTCCGCGCCCACGCCCTGACCACCGAGGCGATCCACGCCCAGGGGGCCCTGGCCGGGGTCGAGCTCTGGCACGGCGGCGCCGCGGTCGCCAACTTCGACACCCGGCTGCCGACCCGCGGCATCGCCAGCCGGCCGGTGACCAACACCGCGATGACCCATCCCGGCCAGAGCCGCCTGCTCGACAGGGCGGACATCCGCGCGCTGCGGGGCTGGCAGGTCGAGGCCGCCCGCCGCGCCGTCGAGGCCGGCTTCGACCTGGTCTACGTCTACGCGACTCACGGCTACCTGCTCTCCGAGTTCCTCGATCCCGTCGCCAACCGGCGGAGCGACGAGTACGGCGGCTCGCTGGAGAACCGCGTGCGCATCGTGCGCGAGCTGATCGAGGAGACGCGCGAGGCGGTCGCCGGCCGCGCCGCCGTCGCGACCCGCTTCAGCGTCGACCTCCAGGAGCCGGAGAGCTACGAGGCCTTCGCCCTGCTGGCCGAGCTGCCCGACCTCTGGGACCTGACGGTCAGGGACTACGACATCGAGATGGGCGGCTCGCGCTTCGTCGCCCAGGGCGCCCTGGAGGCCAGCGTGGCGCGCGCCAGGGCGCTGACCACCAAGCCGGTCGTCGCCGTCGGCCGCTTCACCTCGCCCGATACCATGGCCCGGGTCCTGCGCAGCGGCGCCCAGGACCTGATCGGCGCCGCCCGCCCGTCGATCGCCGATCCCTTCCTGCCGAGCAAGATAGAGAGCGGCCGGATCGAGGACATCCGCGAGTGCATCGGCTGCAACGTCTGCTATGCCCACGACACCCTGGGCGTGCCGATCCGCTGCACCCAGAACCCGACCATGGGCGAGGAGTGGCGGCGCGGCTGGCATCCCGAGCGCGTGCCGCCCGCGAAGCGGCGCGAGCGGGTGCTGGTGGTCGGTGCCGGCCCGGCCGGGCTGGAGGCGGCGCGGGTGCTGGGCGAGCGCGGCTTCGAGGTGCTGCTGGCCGAGGCGAGCCGCACGCTCGGCGGCCGGGTCGCCGCCGAGAGCCGCCTGCCCGGCCTGGCCGAATGGGGCCGGGTGCGCGACTGGCGGGTCGGCCAGATCGAGAAGCTGGCCGGCGTCTCGCTGTTCCGCGAGAGCCCGATGGCCGCCGCCGACGCGCTGGCCGTCGAGGCCGACCACATCCTGGTCGCGACCGGCGCGCGCTGGACGAGCGACGGCATCGGACGCAGCCGGAACCGGCCCCTGGAGGTCCCGGAGGGCGCCCTCGTCGTCGCCGCCGAGGCCCTGCTGTCCGGCGCGCAGACGCCGCCCGGCCACGCCGTGATCTTCGACGACGACCACTACTACCTCGGCCCGGTGCTGGCCCTGGCACTGCGCGCCCGCGGCAATGCCGTGACCCTGGTGACCACCGCCGGCCGCGCCGGCGACTGGAGCGGCCACACCGGCGAGGCCCAGGCGACCAACGCCGGGCTGCTGCGGGCCGGCGTCCGGATCGTCACCAACCGGCGCCTGGAGGCGGTCGCGCCCGGCGCCGTCACGACCGCCTGCGTGTTCGCCGGCGAGCGCCAGGACCTGGCCGCCGACTGGCTGCTGCCGCTGACCCGGCGCGAGCCGGTCGACGGGCTCTATCGGGAGCTGGCCGCCCTGCAGGAGGCCGGCGAGACGCCGGGCCTGAAGGGCCTGCAGCGGATCGGCGACTGCGAGGCGCCAAACATCATCGCCGCCGCCGTCTACAGCGGCTACAAGGCGGCGGTCGAGCTGGAGGCCGAGTCCTCGACGCTCTGGCCCTGGCGGCGCGACGTCGCTTGAATCCATGGCCGGCGGCCGTCGTGGCGATCGCCCACCCATGCTATGGTTGCCGTCGATTCGTACTGTCGCTACCGTCGGCCAGCCCCGGCGTCCGCCGCGCCCGGACCGACCGGGGCGGTAGCGGGACGCCGACGTTGCTCGCATCCCGGCTGCACGCGACATCAGGCGGCCACGGTAGGCGCATGGGGAAGAAGACGCCGCTTACAGACGCCTTCTGGCGCGCCTACTGCGAACGGGCGGAAGTCGCCGCGAGCAGCCGGTACGACGTCGTCGTCATGGCCGACACCCCGCACGATTCCGCGGAGCTCTGGGCGCTGATCGCCATCGGCCGCAAGCGTGCCATCGCCAGCCTGTTCAGCGATTTCGGTCCCGGCAAGGACCCGCTGCCGGAGGTCGGCGGGCACGTCGTCGTCATCGACGAGAACGGCGCCCCCTGCGGCATCTGGCGGACCACCGAGGTCCGCGTCGGCCGGCTCGATTCGGTCGACGAGCGCTTCGCGCTGGACGAGGGCGAGGGAGAAGGTACCGTGGCCTGGTGGCTCGACGTCTACCGGCGCTACTTCAGGCGCCAGGGCGAGCGCGAGGGCTTCGAGATGCACGACGGCATCGCGACGGTGTTCGAGCGATTCACGGTCGTCTGGCCACCCGACATCGCCGATCCGCCGGCGCGGGCCGGCCGAGGCGGATAGGGGAGCGGAAGCAGCCATGGCCGAGAGCTACGACCCGCCCGAGGTCTGGGCGCCGTTCGGCGCCTTCTCGATGGCGGTGCTCCAGGGCGAGGGGCAGGTCGTCCACCTGAAGGGCCAGGTCGCGCTCGACCGCGCCGGCGCGGTCGTCGGCGAAGGCGACATGCAGGCCCAGGTCCGGCAGGTGCTGGAGAATGTCCAAACCGTGCTGGCGAGCCTCGGCGGCCGGCTGTCGGACGTCGTCTCGCTGGTCCACTACACGACCGACATCGAGGCCTTCATGACGAGCGGCGCGGTGCGCAAGGCCTTCTTCGCGCCGCCCTACCCGGTGACCACGACCATCGAGGTCGCCCGGCTCTATCGGCCGGAGCTGCTGGTCGAGATCACCGCCGTCGCCGAGATCCCGCGCGACCGCTTCCGGCGGCCGCCGGAGGCCCGGCCGATGCACGGCTAGCCCGCGATCGAGGCCGCGATCGGCTCCACGGCGCGCAGCGCCAGGGCCGCGATGGTCAGGGTCGGGTTGCCGGTGCCGACGGTCGGGAAGGCGCCGCCGCCGACCAGGAACAGGTTGGGGTGCTCGTGGGCGCGCAGCCCGGCATCGACGACCGAGGCACGCGGATCGCCGCCCATCCGCACGGTCCCCAGGATGTGGCCGGCGCCCTGGGCGTCCGTCGCGTGCTGCACCCCGCTCGCGCCGAGCTTGGCGAAGATCTCGTCGTGGACGCGCCGGGCCTCGGCGAGGCCGTCCCGGGTATAGTCGTCGAGGCGGTAGGCGACGACCGGCCGCCGCATGCCGGCGCCGTCGCGGCGCTGCGGATCGAGCGTGATCCGGTTCTCCGGCAGGGGCAGCTGCTCGGTCAGGGCCGCGAGGCGGACATGCCGCGAGGTCTCGTCGCGCAGCGCCCGCTCGAGCGCATCGCCGCGCAGGCCGGCCTCGGCGAGGCGGCGGGCCGTCGACTGCGGCGCGCCGGTCGGCCAGCTCCAGCCCTCGTTGCCGATCTCCAGGCGCAGGGCCGACTTGCGATCGCGCCAGGGCGCGGCGCGCAGGCTCTCGATGCCCGAGGTCGAGCCGGGTCCCCGATAGGGCCAGACCGGCTCCCTGGCCAGCGCCCAGCTGAGCTGGATCGGATGGTCCATCAGGTTGCGGCCGACCTGGTCCGAGCCGTTGGCGACGCCCGCCGGCGCCGACTCCGAGGCCGAGGAGAGCAGCAGGCGGGGCGTCTCCACGGCGTTGGCCGCGAGCACCACGACCTTCGCCGCGATCCGCCCGGCGCTGCCGCCCGGCCGGCGGAACCGGACGGCGCGGACCCGCCGGTCGTCGCCCAGCTCGACGAAGGTCGCGACCGTCTCCGGCAGCAGCGTCACGCCCAGGCTTTCGGCAAGGTCGGTGTGCACCGTCGCGTCGTACTTGGCCTGGACGGGGCAGACCGGGATGCAGCTGGCGCTGCCGCAGCAGGAGGGGCGCTGGCCGCGGGGCTGCGACAGCCTCGCCTGCGGCGTCGCGCGCACCGGATAGAGCGAGCCGTCCAGCGCCCTGGCGAAGCTGAGATCGACGTAGGACTGCGGGATCCTCGGCAGGGGATAGGGGGTCGAGCGTGGCGAGCCGAGATCGTCGGCGTCGTCGCCGGAGACGCCGAGCTCGCGCTCCGCCGCGCCGTACCAGGGCTCGAGCTCGCGGTAGCCGATCGGCCAGTCGACGCCCTGGCCGAAGCGGCTGCGCATCCTGAAGTCGTCGGGCAGCAGCCGGACGGCGGTGCCGAGCCAGTGCCAAGTCGTGCCGCCGACCTGCTTCAGGTAGGTCGAGCGGAAGGTCTCGGGCCCGGCCTGGACGAAGAAGCCGTCGGGCTTGTCGGTCGTCGGATGCGGGCTGAAGTCCGGGTTGGGATAGGCGCACTCCGGCACCTTGGGCCAGGCCGCCTGGAACCGCTCGACGGCCGCGCCCCGGTCGATGCGCGGCCCGGCGTCGAGCAGCACGACCTTGAGCCCCTTGCGCGCCAGGCCGCAGGCGAGCAGCGCCCCGGCGACGCCGGCGCCGACGATCAGGATCTCGGTCTCGCTGTCGGTCATCGGTCGCGCCTCAGGCCGGAGGATCGGCCCAGAAGCCGGTCTCGCCGCCGCACTGGCCGGGCGGCTTGGTGAAGTCCAGGGCATCCCACAGCAGGGCGCCGTCGTAGTCGACCGAGACCGTCGACCCGTCGATCCGCGCCTCGCCCGAATACCAGTCCGCGACGATGCGGTCGGCGGCGGCCGAGAGGTCTGCCGGCAGCGGCGCCGCGAGCAGCCGCGCCAAGGCCGCCGCGTCGAGCCGCTCGCCCAGGGCCGCGAGATAGCGGGCACCGGCGGCGGCATCGAGACGGCGGCGCCCGGTCAGGGCCTCGCTCAGCCTCATGAAGGCCGGCAGCGCGTGGTCCGCAGCCGCAGCCCGGCGCAGGCCGCTGCCGAGCAGGGCCGCCGCCGCGGCACCGGCGAGCAGCCGGCGGCGCGACAGCCGGACGGCCGGAAACGTCGTGCGATGCCCTGCCATGTCGAGCCGTCCTCCCCGCCCAATCAGACCGCCAGACCGGCGCCGGACGCAAGGCCCCGGTGCGACACCCCGGTGCGCGGCCGCTCCGTTCAGTGGCTCTCGCGCGGGATCGGGGCGCCCGAGCCGCCGGTCAGGAAGCCGAGGTCGGCGCCCTTGTCGGCCTGGTTGACCGTCTCCTGGTAGAGCCTGACCCAGCCGCGGTCGGCGACCGGATGGCTGGGCCGCCAGGCGGCGCGGCGGCGCGCCAGCTCCTCCCCGCCGACCAGCAGGTCGAGGCGCCGGCCGGCGACGTCCAGCTCGATCTCGTCGCCGGTCTCGACCAGCGCCAGCGGCCCGCCGACGGCGGCCTCCGGGGCGGCGTGCAGCACCACCGTGCCGAAGGCCGTGCCGCTCATCCGCGCGTCGGAGATCCGCACCATGTCCCGCACCCCGGCCTTCAGCATGCGCTCGGGCAGCCGCATGTTGCCGACCTCCGGCATGCCGGGATAGCCGACCGGGCCGCAGTTCTTCAGGACCAGGATCGAGCCGGGCTCGAGCGGCAGGTCGGGGTCGTCGCAGCGCGCCCGGTAGTCCTCGATGTCCTCGAAGACCACGGCCCTGCCGCGATGCTGCATCAGCTCGGGCGAGGCCGCCGAGGGCTTGATGACCGCGCCGTCCGGCGCCAGCGAGCCGCGCAGCACGGCGATGCCGCCCTGGGGCTTGGCCGGCTTGTCGAAGGGCCGGATCACCTCGTCGTTCCAGCATTGCGCCGTCTCGACGTTCTGCCAGATGCTCCGGCCGTTCGCGGTGACGCAGTCGCGGTTCAGCAGGCCCGCCTCGCCGAGCCGGCGCAGCACGACCGGCAGGCCGCCGGCGTAGAAGAAGTCCTCCATCAGGAAGCGGCCCGAGGGCATCAGGTCCAGCAGGCAGGGCACGCCCTGGCCGAGCCGGTCCCAGTCGTCGAGCGTGAAGTCGACCTTCAGGCGCCCGGCGATCGCCAGCAGGTGCACGACGGCGTTGGTCGAGCCGCCGATCGCGCCATTGGTGCGGACCGCGTTCTCGAAGGCCTCCCGGGTCAGGATCTTCGACAGGCGCAGGTCCTGCCTGACCATCTCGACGATGCGCCGGCCGGCCAGGTGGGCCAGCACGTTGCGCCGCGAATCGACGGCCGGGATGGCCGCGTTCTGCGGCAGGCCGAGGCCCAGCGACTCGACCATCGAGGCCATCGAGGAGGCCGTGCCCATGGTCATGCAGTGGCCCGGCGAGCGGGCGATCGAGCCCTCGGCCTCCAGGAAGTCGGCGGTGGTCATCTCGCCCGCCTTGACCATCGCGTCGAACTTCCAGATGTGCGTGCCGGAGCCGATGGTCTCGCCGCGCCAGTGGCCGCTCAGCATCGGCCCGCCGGAGACCGCGATGGTCGGCAGGTCGCAGGAGGCGGCGCCCATGACCAGGGCCGGCGTGGTCTTGTCGCAGCCGACCAGCAGCACGACGCCGTCGACCGGGTTGGCACGGATCGACTCCTCGACGTCGATCGCCGCCAGGTTGCGGAACAGCATGGCGGTCGGCCGCATCAGCGTCTCGCCGAGGCTGGTCACCGGGAACTCCAGCGGGAAGCCCCCGGCCTCCCAGACGCCGCGCTTGACCCGGTCGGCCAGGGTCCGGAAGTGGGCGTTGCAGGGCGTCAGCTCGGAGTAGGTGTTGCAGATGCCGATTACCGGCCGGCCGTCGAACAGGTCGTCCGGCAGGCCCTGGTTCTTCATCAGGTTGCGATGGCGCACGCCGTGAACGTCGTGCGGCCCGAACCACTCGGCGCTGCGATAGCCGCCCGTCCTGCCGTCTCGCTTGCTGCTCACGTTCGCTCTCCCGCCGGTCGGCTTCTTCTTGTCGGGATGCTGTCAGGCGGGCCGCCCGGGGGCAACGGCCCCGGCGGTCGCGGCAGGCATGAAAAAAGGCCCCGGTCGGGCGACCGGGGCCTTTCTCGGGCCGGAAGGGTCGAGAGCTCAGCTCTTCTTGGGCACGAAGGCGCCCTGGTCGAGCAGGCGCTTGATCTCCTTGGTCAGGCCTTCCAGGCTGCCCTCGCGCCGGATCACGCTGGCGTACTCGTCGCGCAGGGTGATCGCCATCGAAGTGCCCTCGGCCTTGACGTCGAGGATCTTGTAGCTGTCGTCCGTGGCGCGCAGCAGCCATTCGGTCCTGACCGGCTCGCCGCCGACGGCGCGGTCGAGCTTCAGCGGCACCCAGACCAGGCCCTGCCGGTCGGTCGGCTTGGGCGCCTGGGTGTCGAAGGACTCGCCCTTGTAGTCGCTGAACAGCGGCAGGAAGCGCTGGGTCAGGTAGTCGCGGAACACCTTCAGGAAGGCCTCGCGCTGCTGATCGTCGGCCGCGCGCCAGTAGCGGGCGACGACGAACTGGCCGATCGCCTGGACGTCGAAGCCCTCGTCGAGCAGCTTCTCGAAGCGCGCCTTGCGCTCGTCGTCGCTGATCCCCGACTGGGTCAGCTGCTTCAGCACCTCCTCGCCGTAGTGCTTCAGGAACTGGTCGGCGCTCGACGCGGCCTGCGCGATCGGGGCCGTCGCCAGCACCGCGATCAGAAGCAGGGCCGGCCCGGCAGCGAGCCCGAAGAGCCCATGGCGTAGCCGAGTGAGCATGATTCGCATCAAAGCTCCCTTCTTGAACGACCTGACAAAGGTGTCACTGCGAGCTGTTCTTGCCCGCGTCCGAGACCACGGTGCCGGCCGCGTCCTCGGCATCCGACGAATTGCGGATCTGGTCCGCCCGGCGCTGCGTGTAGAGCGAGCGCAGGCGGGCGTAGTAGTCGATCGCGTCGCGCTTGACCTCGTCGAGCGAGTCGATGTTGCGGGCGCGCAGGTCGAGGCCGGTCACGGCGGCGCGGCCGTAGAGGAAGGTGTTGCTGTCCTCGACCCGGGCGAGGTCGTTCCAGGGATCGGTGTAGGAATCGACCAGCAGGCCGACGGCATCGCGCGCGTTCGAGGGGCCGAACAGCGGCAGCACGACGTAGAGGCCCGGGCCGACTCCGTAGGTGCCGAGCGTCTGGCCGAAGTCCTCGTCGTGATAGGGATAGCCCGAGTCGGTCGCGACATCGAACAGGCCGCCGAAGCCGGCGGTCGAGTTGATGAAGAAGCGGCCCGCCGTCATCTCGGCGCGGTCCCACTCGCCCTGCAGCACGTCATTCAGCAGCACCACCGGCGCACCGAGGTTGCGCACGAAGTTGGTCACCGAGTGCTGCACGCCCGCCGGCGTCCAGAAGTGATAGGTGACGGCGATCGGCTTGATCAGGAAGGTGTCGAGCGCGTCGTTGATCGCGAAGATGAAGCGGTTGAGCGGCTCGAGCGGGTCCCAGATGTCGCCGGGCGACGCATCGGAATAGATGTCCGAGAGGTCGCTCTGGGCGAACTGCTGGTCGCCGGGCTGGGCGGCATCGATCAGGCCGCCGGACGCGCCGATCTGCGGGGCGCCGGCGTTCGGCTGGGCGCAACCGGCGAGCAGGCCGAGCGAAAGCACGGCCGCAAGCCCCAGTGCGGACCGTCCGGCACGCGGGCCGGACTTGCGCCGGCCGAAGTCGACTAGAGAAACCATGGCCATCCCGATCTGTCTTCTCACTCCCGATCCTCGCATAGCCGCCGACTCGCCTGACGGTATTGCGCTACCAGGAGTCTCGTCCAAATTCGTTAAGGTCAGCTTGCTTAGCCGGTTGCCGGACTCGGCTCTCGCAAGCGCCCCTCATCCTGCCCATAGCGGCACTGCGGATATCATAGCACCGCACCGAACACCAGTCAGGTGACGGAACGGCCGCCCCGCCGTCGCCCCGTCTGTGGCAGAAATGCCGCAGATAATTCGCGAGCCGATGATCGCCGCCTCACCCTCCGGTAGAGGCGCCGCGCGCCTCGAGAAGCCGTCGATAGAGCGGCAGGGCGAGCGCCGGCAGCATGTACATCGGCAGCTGCGCCAGGGCGAAGTAGAGCACGACGTCGAAGTCCGCGCCCGGCGGCAGGGCGGCCAGCAGCAGCCCCATGTTGCAGTTGCCGGCGAGCAGCCCGACGGTCAGCGCGCGCCGCAGGCCGAGCGGCCGGAACAGCAGCGCGGCGATCAGCTGCAGCCCCGGATTGGCGACGAAGGCGGCGGCCAGCCAGAGCGCGACGGTGCCGGGGCGCTCGAGCAGGGTCCGGGTGACGCCGTCCATGATCGCCACGGCGAAGACCAGCATGATCAGCACGACCAGGCCGTCGATGTGGCCGGACAGGCTGCGGAGTCGCGGCAGCCCGACCAGGCGGCGCAGCAGCCAGGCCCCGGCGAAGGCCAGGGCGACGATGGCCGCCAGCCGGCCCATGAAGGCGAAGAGGCCGATCTGGAGGTCGAGCCCGAGCAGCAGCAGCGCCAACGGCGGCACGCTGAGCGGCGCCAGCAGCGTCGAGAACAGCGCGATGACCACGGCCAGCGCCCCGTCGAGGCCGATCAGCATGGCGATGGCGGCGCCGCCGACGATCGGCGGCGCCGCGCTCATCAGCACCAGGGCGACGGTCAGCGGCTGCGGCAGGGCCAGCAGCTGCAGGCAGCCCCACATGACCAGCGGCGAGCCGAGCAGGATCCAGGCGACGAGAGCCGCGCACAGCCAGGGCCGGCGCACCACGGCACCCATCGCCTGCCAGTCGACCCGCAGCAGGGCGAGCAGCAGCAGCAGCGCCACGGCCGGGCCGAGCAGCGGCCGGAACAGGGCCGCGAGACCGGGCAGCGCAATGCCCAGGAACACGCCGGCGAAGAGGGCCCTGGTTCCGTGGCGACCGAGGAAGGCGAGCAGGGGCAAGCAGGAAGGTCCGCGTTCGTCGTTGTTTTCCCGGCAAGCTAGCCTGCTTTCGCCGGTCCGGCCAATTGGCTAGGCTCCGCCGCCCGACCAAGGACCAGCAGCGAGAGGAGCCGCCCACGATGTCGAGCCAGGGGCCGTTGGAAGTGAAGCGCCTGAAGGTCGAGCCCGGCTGGATCGACTACAACGGCCACATGAACGTCGCCTTCTACCTCTTCGCCTTCGATCGCGGCTACGACGTCTTCATGGACCGGATCGGCGTCGACCAGGCGTTCCGCGAGCGCACCGGCGGCACGATCTTCACCGGCGAGGCCCACGTCAGCTACCACGCCGAGCTGAAGCTCGACGCGCCGATCGCGCTGACGCTCCAGGTCATCGGCTACGACCGCAAGCGCCTGCACACCTTCATGACCATGCGCCACGCCGAGGAGGATTTCCTGGCCGCGACGGTCGAGTGGATGAGCCTCTTCGTCGACCTCAACACGCGCCGGGTCGCCGAGATGCCGGACGAGATCTACGCGGCGCTGGACGCCATCGGGCGCGCGCATGCCGCCCTGCCGCGGCCCGCCGCGGTCGGCAAGAGCATCGCCATGCCGGCGCCGAAGCGGTAAGGCTCAGTCGCCGCGCCCTTCGCGGGCGAGCGCGCGGAAGGCCTCGCCGGCAAGGCCGTAGGGCCGCCAGGCCGAGAGCTCGCGGAAGCCGAGGCTCTCGTAGAGCTGGCGCGCCGGCCGGTTCCAGTCGAGCACCGCCAGCATGACCCGGGCGCAGCCCTGGCGCTCGGCCTCGGCGGCGCAGGCCGCGAGCAGCGCCCGTCCGACGCCGCGGCCGCGCGCCGCCTCGCGCACGATCAGGTCCTCGACGTAGAGCGCGCCCTCGCCGGCGAAGGTGCTGTAGGTCGGGAAGTAGAGCGCGAGGCCGAGCGCCTCGCCGTCCGCCTCGGCGAGCAGGCAGGAGAAGCGTGGCGTCGGCCCGAAGCCGTCGCGGCGCAGCCTGGCCTCGTCGACGACCAGGTGGTCGAGCAGCCCCTCGAAGACCGCGAGCTCGCGGATCAGCGACAGCAGCGTCGCGCAGTCGGCCTCGACGGCCGGTCGGATGGTCACTCCCGGCATCCGGGCCTCCCTCTCCCTGTCCTCTTTCCGAGCCTCGCGCCTTGTGACGACGCGGGCGGGCACCGCAATCTAGACTGCCGCGCAGCGGAGCGGCAGTCGAGAGAGGCGGTCCGGCCCGGGGCATCGGTCCCCGGAGCCGCGGCCGATGGCGATGACCGAGGAGAGCGGCAAAGACAGGTCCCGGCCCCCCGACCCGGCGGGCGCCCCGCCCCTGCCGACGCGCCGGCACCTGGCCGAGGGCCTGCGCCGCCTCGCCAGCGCCGAGCAGCTGATCGTCGGCGTCGCCCCGGTGGTCATCGGCCTGCTCGCCGGCCTCGCGGCGATCGGCTTCCGCTACCTGATCGAGGCCGTGCAGTGGCTCGGCTACGGCGTCGGCGGCGAGAAGCTGGCCAGCCCCGCGGCCAGCCTGGCCTGGTGGCACCTGCTGCTGATCACGACCCTGGGCGGCCTGATCGTCGGGGTGCTGGTGCAGCGCCTGCTGCCGGCCGGCCGGCCGCAGGCGGTCGCCGAGGTCATCGAGGCGGCGGCGCTGAAGGGCGGCCGCATGTCGCTGACCGCCGGGCTCAAGGTCGCCGCGGTCTCGGCCGCTTCGCTGGGGATCGGCGGCTCGGCCGGACGCGAGGGCCCGGTCGTCCACCTCTGCGCGACGATCGGCGCGCACCTGGCGCGGCGCCTGCACCTCGGGCGGCGCCAGACGCGGCTGCTGCTCGGCTGCGGCGTCGCGGCCGGGGTCGCGGCCTCGTTCAACGCACCGATCGCCGGCGTCTTCTTCGCCCTGGAGGTCGTGGTCGGTCACTACGCCCTGGCGACCTTCGCGCCGATCGTCATCGCCGGCGTCATGGGCACGCTGGTCAGCCGCATGCACTACGGCAACTTCCCGGCCTTCATCCTGCCGGCCGCGCACATGGACGTCTCGATCTGGGAGTTTCCGGCCTTCGCGCTGCTCGGCGTCACGGCGGCGGTCGCCGCCCTGCTGTTCATGCACGCGATCATCTTCTCGCACTGGTGCTTCCAGCGCAGCCGGCTGCCGCGCTGGTCCTGGCCGGCGATCGGCGGCCTGCTGCTCGGCCTGATCGCCCTCGCCTTCCCGCACGTCCTGGGGGTCGGCTACGAGGCGACCGACGCCGCCCTGCAGGAGCGCTACGGCCTGGTCCTGATGCTGGCCCTGGTCGTCGCCAAGACCGCGGCGACCGGCATCACGCTCGGCTCGGGCTTCGGCGGCGGGGTCTTCTCGCCCTCGCTGTTCCTCGGCGCGATGCTCGGCGGCGTTTTCGGAATCGTCGCCGGCAGCGTCTTTCCCGAGCTCGCCTCCAGCCAGGGCGCCTACACCATCGTCGGCATGGGCGCGGTCACCGGCGCCGTTCTGGGCGCGCCGATCTCGACGATCCTGATCGTCTTCGAGATGACCGGCGACTACGCCCTGACCATCGCGCTGATGATCGCGACGGCGATCGCCAGCCTGCTGGTCCAGGAGATGCACGGCCATTCCTTCTTCACCTGGCAGCTCGCCCGCCGCGGCGTCCACATCCAGGGCGGCCGCGACGTCGGCCTGCTGCGCGACACCCAGGTGCGCAGCCTGACCGATACCGAGATCCCGCGGATCGAGCCGGAGTCGCCGCTCTCGGCGGTGCGCGAGGCCTTCGCCCGGGCCCGCCACGGCGAGCTGGCGGTGGTCGACGGCGCCGGCGTGCTGAAGGGCCTGATCACCTACGGAGAGCTCGCCGCCGTCGCCTTCGACGGCCAGGACCACGGCGAGCTGACGGCGCTGGCGATCGCCCGCGGCAACCCGCCGCTGCTGGCCGCCGACGACGACCTGGAGGCGGCGATCCGCAGCTTCCGCCAGACCGGCGAGGCCCACCTGCCGGTCGTCGAGGACCGCGACAGCCGCCGCCTGCTCGGCCTCGCCCACGAGCACGAGATCATGGCCGCCTACCACCGCCTGCTGCTGCAGAGCCAGTCGGAGGAGGCGGGCTAACCGGGGGCGCGCTTTCAGCGCCTCGCGAATCACGCTGGATTCACGCTCGGCCGCCGAGGATCGAGCCTGGGTTCGATCGGCAAGGGGGGAGGATCCGATGCACTGCCCATTCAGCGGCCCGCAGCTCACGGAGCCGAAGGCGCGCGCGCAGGACAGGGGCGATGCCCTGGCGCACCGGCTCGGACACCACCTCGGCCGCAGCAACGCCTTCGGCCCGGCGGCAGACGACGAGCTGTTCGACGGCTATCCGACCGACCGCAAGGTCGTGCGGCTCGGCGAGGAGCCCGACACGGCCGACGAGGCCCCCGAGGCGGCCGCGCCGGACGAATCCGTCGGCACGCTCGACCGTCTGTTCCGGCGCATGACGCTCGGCTCGCGCCAGGACTACGAGGACCAGCACTGCGGCTACAAGGCCGAGGACAACCCGAACCTGCCGGCCGGCTACACCTACTTCGCCCAGCTGGTTGCGCACGACCTGGTCGCCCACGTCGCGCCGATCGCCCACTCCGACCAGCAGGAGGTGCGCGCGGCGCGCAACTTCCGCACCCAGCGCCTGTTCCTGGAGACGATCTACGGCGCCGGCCCGCTGGTCACGCCGGCGCCCTTCGCCGCGCCCCCGGACAGCTGGAGCTACGTCCGCAAGCGCCTGCGCCTGGGCCGGGTCGGCAAGGCGGAAACCGGCCCCGACAAGGCCAAGTGGGGCGAGCGGCCGCTCGAGCCGGGCTTTCCCGCGCGCGACATCCCGCGGGCCAGCTGCCCCTTCGTCGAGGAGGTCGCGCGCCCCGGCCTGACCGATACGCTGCTCGCCGATTCGCGCAACGACGACAGCCTGATCCTGTCGCAGATGACCGCGCTGTTCCACGAGTTCCACAACATCGTGCTCGACGCCACGGCCGGCCCGCTGACGACGCGCAGCAGCAACCTGGAGCACTACGAGCACTTCATCCGGACGCGCAAGATCGTCGCCTACGTGTTCCGGCGGATCGTCGTCCAGGACCTGCTGAAGCGGCTGCTCGACACCGGCGTCTACAGCGGGCTGGAGACGGCCCTGAGCGATCTCTCGAGGGGCCGTCACCACCATCCGCTCTTCTCGGTCTCGCCCGACGAGCAGCGCATCCCGGTCGAGTTCTCCCACGCGGTCTACCGCTTCGCCCACCGGCTGGTCCGGCCGAACTACGTGGTCAACGGGATCCAGCGCCGGCCGGGCACGATCTACCAGCTGCTCGAGCGCAGCTCGGCGCGCAGCCCCAGCCTGCTGCCGCTCGGCACCGACTGGCTGGTCGACTGGAAGCACTTCTTCGAGATCGATCCGGCGGTGAAGCCGAACCTCGGCCGGCGCATCAATCCCCAGTTCGGCGGCGGCGCGATGGCCGGCGACACCACCCTGGTGGTCGGCGACACCCGGACCGGCCACGGCGTCATGCACCGCGACCTGATGCGCAGCGTCGGCTGCGGCATGCGCACCGTCGACTCGCTGATCGCCCGGCTGCCGCCGAGCGACAAGGCCCGCTCGGACCTGCTCGGCTTCCCGAAGATCCGCAAGCGCGCGATCAAGGAGTGGCTGCTGGCGACGCCGTTCCACGGCTTCGAGCGCGGCGAGGCCGAGGCGATCGCCGAGAACCCGCCGCTCTACTTCTTCACGCTCTTCGAGGCCGCCATGGACAAGTGCGGCGAGCGGCTCGGCATCCTCGGCTCGACCATCGTCGCCGGCGTCATGCTCTCGGCGCTCAGGGTCATGCAGCCGGTCGTCGAGGGCGACCCCGAGGTGGCGGCGGCGGCCGACAGCGTCTTCGCCGGGGCCGTGCCGGGCACCCTGCCCGAGCTGATCGCCTTCATCGCCGGCGATCGCGCGCGACGCGGCGAGCCGCCCTTCTGATCCGAGCCCGTCCGGCGCGGCCGCCCCACCTCAGTTCCGAATCCCTGCGGCGGCCGAGAACGGCAGGGTCGAAGCAGCCAAGCAAGGGGAGAACCCCATGACCGAGTTCATCGAGCGCATCAACATCCTTGACCGCCAGGCCTTCGGGCGTCGCGTCATGGAGTGGTCGGACGGGCGCATGCCGATCCCGCAGACCCTGGACGAGGCCGCCCAGCAGCTGGAGGGCATCATCGCGTTCCCGCTGCCGAGCTACATCACGAAGCTGAACTTCATCAAGACCACCAAGGAGGTCTGGACCATCAAGATCCCGCCGGCGGACATGCTGCAGGACACGCGCAACCGCATCGCCGACCCGAACCAGGAGTACCACCTGGACCCGAACTACGCGAAGCGGGTCAGGGGCGACTTCCCGGACGACCTCGCCTTCTTCGAGTTCCGCGTCGGCGACTACACCTGCTCGCTGTGCACCTGAGCCCCTGGCGCGCGGGTCACTTGGCGCCGGTGCGCACCTGACCGACCAGCGACAGCGCGTCGTCGTCGTCGAGCGGATAGGGCTCGGAGCAGGCGGCGCGCAGTTGCGCCCTCAGGTCGTCGAGGATCGACTGGTCGCGGATCGGGAAGCAGCCGACCAGCCAGGCGATCATGGTCTCGACCGACGGCTCGGCCTCGCCGCGCCAGCCGGCAACGATGCGCCGGAACAGCTGGCCGACGTGGCTGCGCGCCTCGTCAGGACGCCCGAGCCGGCGCAGGGCGGCGACCTTCCAGCCGGCCATCACCAGCACCTCGTCCTCGGATTGCGTCGCGGCCTGCACGCAGCCGGCATAGTCGCCGCAGATGTAGCGGACGCAGCCGACGTAGGCCCAGACCATCGGCACCGGCGCGACCGCCAGCTCGATCGCCTTCTCGGACAGCGGACCCGCGATCTCCGGGCGCCCGCAGAAGGCGAGGCCACCGGCCGCCGAGGCGGTGGTCCAGGAGTCGTACTCGTTGAGCTCGCAGGCCAGCTTGAAGCCGAGCTCGGCGATCGAATGCTCGCCGTTCATCGCCTGCGACCAGGCCAGGTGCAGCTGCGAGCGCGAATCCAGCGGGTCGATCTCGACCGCCTTCTTCGCCAGCGACAGGGCCTCGCGCTCGACCTCGCTGCTCCGGCTCATGCCCGGGAAGATGAAGTGGTTGCTGTTGAGCACGCCGACCAGGCTGCTGTAGGCCATGGCGAACTGCGGGCAGTCCTCGATGATCGACTTGAAGATGTCGACCGCCCGCCAGCGCAGGTCCGGCGCCCACTTCAGCACGAAGGCATGGCCGCGCAGCCAGCGGTCGTAGACGTCCAGCGAGATGTCCGGCTGGCCGGCGACCCGCTGCAGCCGCTCCTGCGAGATGTGGACATTGAGCGAGAAGGCGATCTTGCGGACGACCTTCTGCTGCGCCGAGAAGTAGTTGTCGAGCATCAGCACGAAGCGCTCGCTCCAGACCACCAGCCCCGACGCCGGCTCCTTCAGCTCCATCACCAGGTAGACGCTGGCCGCGTCGCGGTAGAGCTGGCCGTGGATCAGGTAGGTCGGCTCCGGGAAGGACTGCGGGTTGAACTGCAGCGCCGAGTTGGACAGGTCGACGATCGACCAGAAGCGGAAGCGCGTCAGGGTCGAGATCAGCTCGGAGCGGAAGCCGAGGCAGAGGTACTTCTGCTCGTCCCCGACGCCGTCGAGATCGAAGTGGCCGACCAGCAGCGTCAGCCGGGGCGAGGCGTCCGCGGCCGGCGGGCGCGCCACGCCGCCCTGCTCGCCCCGGGCCTCGCCGCCGGCCGCGCGCGGCGTCTCGGCGGCCTGGACCTCGCCGAGCTTGATCGCGACGACCAGCTCCTGGGTCGGCTCCGAGGGCTCGACGTCGTACTCCCGGTCGAGCAGCTCGTAGAGCTTGTTGTAGAGGGCAAGGGCCGAGGCGACGTCGCCGGTCCGGGCGCGCGCCAGCATCAGGTGGCGGCAGGCGCCCTCGTGGGTGGGATCGAGCAGCAGCAGCGCCTCGGCCGCGCCCTTGCCGGCTCCGGGTTCGGCCTGCGCCGCGTCGGCGAGCTGCAGCTCGAGACCGCGCGCCAGCTTCTGCCCGAGCATCTCGCGCTGCACGACCAGCCAGCTGCGCAGCGCCGGATCGAGATCCTCGTAGCCGGCGATCAGCGAGTCGGCGATCCGCTCCCGCCCGAACAGCGCCTGGTGCACGACGCCGCGCTCGACGGCGTCGGTCACCTCGGCGACGTCGAGCCTGACCGCCTCCGGCCGCAGCGAGATCTCGCTGCGGCCGGCCTCGAAGCCCTCGAAGCCGATCTCCTGGAAGGTCTGGCGCAGCAGGCGGATGGCCTGGCGCAGCGAGGCCCGGGCCTTCTCCTCGGACGACTCGCTCCACAGCAGGCCGACCAGATGCTCCCGGCTGGCCCGGCCGCCCCGCGTCGAGGCGAGATAGCCGAGCAGCGCCCGCGCCTTGCGGCTCGGCAGGTCGATCGGCCGCTCGAGGAAGGCGAAGGCGAGTCCGCCCAGCGCCTCGACCTTGAGCCGGCCGTCGGAGCCCGGGGCGGGAGTCGCGTTCCCCCGCGCTGGCGCACCCTCGATGGCCGAGCCCTGTGTCACCCTTCCCCCGGCGCTGGTCTTGCCGCTCGCCGAGACTAAGCTTGCGAAGGTATGACAATCAACAAGCGGTATGACGTCCGGCTGGAACACTGTCGTGAGAGGTGTCCCCCGCCGTGAGGGGTCTTGCCCGCCGCCCGCCGTCTCGAGGCGCCGCGCCGCCCCCTATCCCTTGAAGTTGGCCAGCACCGAGTCGGCGATCAGGCGCTTGGAGATCACGCCGATGATGTCCTCGGGCTTGGGCACGCCGGTCGCCTTGGTGACCAGGGCGCGCTCGGCGTTGCGGCGGTTGAGGCGCTTGAACAGGTCGAACATCGACTCCTCCGGGCGGGTCAGCACGAAGGAGCGATCGGCGAGGTCGCCCAGGGTGCCGGTGCCGCGCACCTCCTCGAGAGCGGTCAGCGGGCCGACCACCGGCACGATGCCGCGCACCCGGCCCCGATCCTCGACGATGATGTGGGTCAGCGGCTTGCCGTCGGGGGTCGGCGTCGCGCGCATGCGCTGCAGCGCCTCGTGGAGCGACAGCTCGGACGGCAGGACGGTCAGCGCCGAGGTCATGACCTCGTTGGCGTGACGGACCAGGAACATGTTGCCGTGGCGGTCCTTCGGGATGAAGTGGCCGCGCCAGGCCAGCTTGATCGTGTAGATGTTCTCCGGCGACAGCCAGCGCCGCACGCCGACCGCCAGGGCCACCGCGATGATCATCGGGACGATGATGTTGTAGTCGCGGGTCATCTCGAAAATCATCGTGATGCCGGTCATCGCCGCGCCGGTCGAGCCGCCGACCATCGAGGCCATGCCGACCACCGCGAAGTCGCCGACCGAGAAGTCCGCGCCCGGGATCAGCGGCAGGATGAGCGCGCCGACCGCGCCGCCCAGCGTCGCGCCCATGAACAGCGAGGGCGAGAACACGCCGCCCGACGAGCCGGTGCCGAGCGACAGGGTGGTGGCGACCAGCTTGGCGACGAACAGCAGGCCGAGCAGCCAGACGCCGGTCATGTCGCCGCGCAGGATCGCCTGGATCGTGCCGTAGCCGACGCCGTCGACGTAGTAGTGCCCGAAGAACTCGAACAGGCCGTACATCATGCAGCCCAGCAGGGTCATGCCGACGGCGTGGGTGAAGTAGGGATGGCGGTGCCAGAAGGGCCGCTCGAAGTAGAACTCCATGATCGTCAGCAGGCGCACGAAGGCCCAGGAGGCGACGCCGCAGAGCACGCCGAGCAGCACGAAGCCGAGCAGTGTCGAGACCTGCACCGGGTGCAGGTCGGTGACCTGCAGCATCGGCATGTGGAAGGCCGGCGAGAGGCCGAAGGCGACGCGGCCGATGTAGGTCGCGGTGCCGGTCGCGATGACCACCGGCAGGAAGGTCCGGGTGCTGACCTCGGGAAGCATCAGCTCGACCGCGAAGAGCACGGCGCCGAGCGGCGTGTTGAAGGTCGCGGCGATGCCGGCGCCGGCACCGGCGGCGACCAGGGTGATGCGCTGCCAGGCGGCGATCTTGGTGAGCTGGCCGAGGGTCGAGCCGAAGGACGAGCCGATCTGGATGATCGGCCCCTCGCGGCCGACCGCGGCGCCGCTGCCGATCGAGAGCGCCGAGGCGAAGGACTTGACGACCGCGACGACCGGCCGGATGCGCCCCTCCTTGTAGTAGATCGCGTCCATGACCTCCGGCACGCCGTGGCCCTTGGCCTCCGGCGCGAAGGTCTTGACCAGGAAGACCACGCCCATGCCGCCGACCACCGGCACCAGGATGACCAGCGGGCCCCAGGCGCTCTCCGGCGTAAAGTGCTCGCCGGCCGCCGCGAAGGAGAACTGGCCGAAGAAGAACAGGTTGTGGATCACCGAGATGAGCAGCCGGAAGAAGACCGCTCCATAGCCGGTGACGATGCCGACCAGCAGCGCCATCCCGCCCATGACCCACAGACTGACGTTGCGCTCTTCCTCGATCTTTTCCATGGCTCTTTCTGCTCTGAGTCCGACCCCGGAGACGGCGGCGCGGCCCGGCCCTGCGCGCCCCGGGGGCGCCGCCAAAGCTCGGGGCCGGCCCGGCTTGCGCGCCGTCGTAGACGGCCGGCCGCGCGGGTCCCTGGAGACGTCCCGGAAGGGCGAGGAGGACTGGGCGCCGAAGCGCCGGCAGCCTCATCGAATAAACCGCGGTGAAAGCGCGAAAATCCCGCACCGCGGCGCGGAAACTACCGCTTGACAGGCGACAAGTCCATGGTCCGCCTTGCAGTGCGGCATTCGAACCGCCCGCGGTCGCCGCATGGCAGAACGGCGCGCCACGAAAGGGTCGAGCGCCCCGCGCAGGCGGCGGTTGACCTGGCGCGGCGGCAGGCGACACTTGCCGCAGCATGACGGCAAAGCTCCTGCATCGCGCCCTGGCCGGCCTCCGGCGACTGCCGGCCCCGCTCCGGCTCGCCGCCGCCGCCCTGGCCCTGCTGCTGCTCTACCTGCCGGTCGCCGACCTGATGGAGCTGCACGAGGAGGCGCGCCTGGCCCGCCTCAGCCAGGCCGCGCCGGCGCGCTTCCTCGCGCTGGAGCGCAGCCGGCACGGCATGGCGGCTTATCTCGACGCGCTGGCGCGGCTGCGCCACTTCGACCGGTGGCGCGAGACGGCGCCCGACTTCCTGATCGGCGCCTGGGCCCTGCCCGAGCCCTCGGCCGAGGACGAGGAGACCGGCGGCGATCCCGGGTCGCACTGCCTGTCCGGGCTGGTCATCGAGGACGGCCGGGTGCGCTGGTTCGGCCGGCGCCACGACCGGGCCGGCGCCCACTACCGGATCGAGCACGGTGCGGTCCTGGTGCGCCTGGCCGACGGCGGCCTGCTGCGCATCTCGGTGCCCGCGCAGCCGGCCGGCGACCAGCGGATCGAGGTCCTGCTGCCCGGCCGGACCGCCCCGCAGCCGGCCTGGCGCTGCCTCTAGGCCAGATCGTCGGATCGGATGACGGCCGTCAATCCTCCAGCAGGTAGCCCCTGCGGTGCGGCAGCGGCTCGCTGCCGACGACCTTGGCGACCGACTCGCCGGCGGTGACGAACTTGCGGCTGCGGCGCGACAGCAGGAAGCCGTCGGTGCCGGAGACGATGGTGCTGCGGCCGGCCAGCGGGTCCTCGGCGGCCGGGTCGATCAGGTCGGCGACGACTTCGCCCTTGCCGACCCGCTCGCCCAGCTCGATCCGGTAGCTCAGCACGCCGGCGGCCGGCGCCTTGATCGTGTCGGTGGCATCCAGGTCGGTCGCCTCGCAGAGCGCGTCCGGCAGCTCGCCGACCGCGCCCTCGAGGTAGCCGCGCCGCACCAGCAGGCGCAGCAGTGCCGCCGCGTCGGCGGCGGCCAGCTCGTCGCGCACGTCGGCGGCGCCGCGCAGCTCGACCGTGGCGGACTGGCAGGCCGGCGGGATCGGCGCGTCCGGGAAGCGCCGGGCGAGGCGCAGCCAGGGCCCCGACAGGGCCTCGTCGAACGAGCCGCCGCCGGAGTCCTCGGCGAGCAGCACCGCACGGGTCCCGAGCTCGCGGGCGAGGTCTTCCAGGGCCGGCCAGTGCTGCGGGATCGCGAAGAGGTGGAACAGCGAGTCGTCGTCGCAGTGCAGGTCGAGCACCAGGTCGGCGTCGCAGGCCCGGCGCGCCAGGGCGAGGCGCAGGCGGTCGAGCTCCTTGTTCGGCTCCGGCTGCCGCTCCAGGGCCGCCTTCAGGACGCCGCGGATCAGCGCCACGTTAGCCTCGGCGTCGCCGGTCAGCCGGCCCTCCAGCTCGTCCTCGACCAGCGCCGCGAGGTCGGGCCAGTTGCGGTTGAAGTTGCCGCCGCCGTTCAGCTCGTAGCGGCCGAGCTGCTGGCCGTTGACGAACTGGGCCAGGCCGATCGGGTTGGCGTAGGGCACCAGCACGACCTGGCCGCGGATCCGGCCCTCGGCGTCGGCCGCGTCGAGCAGCCGCGTCAGGTGGTGCGCGACCAGCAGGCCCGGCGTCTCGTCGGCGTGCAGCGAGGCCTGGATGTAGGCCTTGGGCCGCGCCTCGGGATCGCCCCAGCGGTAGACGCGCAGCACCCGCTCGGTGCCGGGGGCCGGCCGTGACAGGAGGATGCGCTCGATCTGGCGGGGCATGGCGGGGAACTCCGGTTCTGGAGGGGACGCGGCGGGAGAGGCCGCGATCTTTGGCCGGGCCGGCCGGAAAAATCCAGAGCCGGCGGTTCGGAGGTGCCGAAGCGGCCGGTTGCCCCCTGCCGACTCAGCGGGGCCGACGCTATATAGTGGCGTCATGTCCTCCTCAGACCGCGCCCCCGCTTCCCAGGCCCCTGCCGCGCCTTCCGGGACCGACCGCGTGCCGCCCTGGTTCGCCGGCCTCAACGAGCCGCAGCGCCAGGCGGTGCAGGCCCTGGACGGGCCGGTGCTGATGCTGGCCGGCGCCGGCACCGGCAAGACCCGGGCGCTGACCGCGCGCCTGGCCCAGCTGCTGTGGACCGGCAAGGCGGCGCCGCACCAGATCCTCGCCGTCACCTTCACCAACAAGGCGGCGCGGGAGATGAAGGACCGGGTCGCCGCGCTGCTCGGCATCGCCTCGGTCGAGGGCTGGTGGATGGGCACCTTCCATGCCCTGGCCGCGCGCATCCTGCGCCGCGAGGCCGAGGCGGTCGGCCTGAAGCGCAACTTCACGATCCTCGATCCCGACGACCAGCTGCGCCTGATGAAGCAGCTGGTCGCCGCCGAGGGCATCGACGACAAGACCTGGCCGGCCCGCCTGCTGCTCAGCGTCGTCGAGCGCTGGAAGGACCGCGGCCTGGTTCCCGACAGGGTCTCGGCGGCCGACGCCGGCGACCTCGCGGGCGGCAAGATGCTCAGGCTCTACGCCGCCTATCAGGCGCGCCTCAGGGAGCTCAACGCCTGCGACTTCGGCGACCTGCTGCTGCACTGCCTGACCGTCTTCCAGTCCAGCGAGGCGGTGCTGAAGCGCTACCAGCAGCAGTTCCGCTACATCCTGGTCGACGAGTACCAGGACACCAACGTCGCCCAGTACCTCTGGCTGCGCCTGCTCGCCGCCGGCCACCGCAACCTCTGCTGCGTCGGCGACGACGACCAGTCGATCTACGGCTGGCGCGGCGCCGAGGTCGGCAACATCCTGCGCTTCGAGCAGGACTTCCCGGGCGCCACGGTGGTCCGGCTGGAGCGCAACTACCGCTCGACGCCGCACATCCTCGGCGCCGCCTCCGGCCTGATCGCCAACAACGAGAGCCGGCTCGGCAAGACGCTCTGGACCGAGGGCGAGCAGGGCGAGAAGGTCCGCGTGCGCGGCCTCTGGGACGGCGAGGCCGAGGCGCGCTTCGTCGGCGAGGAGATCGAGGCGCTGCAGCGCAAGGGCCATGCGCTCTCCGAGATCGCGATCCTGGTGCGCACCGGCGCGATGACCCGCGAGTTCGAGGAGCGCTTCGTCTCGATCGGCCTGCCCTACCGGGTGGTCGGCGGCCCGCGCTTCTACGAGCGGCGCGAGATCCGCGACGCCCTGGCCTACCTGCGCCTGATCGCCCAGCCCGACGACGACCTCGCCTTCGAGCGCATCTTCAACGTGCCGAAGCGCGGCCTCGGCGACGCCGCCCTGCAGACCCTGCAGCACCTGCGCCGGGCCCAGGGCGTCTCGCTGTTCCAGGCGGCGCGCCTCGCGGTCGGCACCGAGGAGCTCAGGCCCCAGGCGCGCCGGGCGCTGGCCGAGCTGGTCGCCGGCTTCGAGCGCTGGCAGGCCCAGGCGACGGCGGTTCCGCATCCCGAGCTGGCCGAGATCGTGCTCGACGAGTCCGGCTACACGGCGATGTGGCAGCAGGACAAGTCGATCGAGGCGCCGGGCCGCCTGGAGAACCTCAAGGAGCTGATCGACGCGCTTGCCGAGTTCGACAGCCTGGCCGGCTTCCTGGAGCACGTCAGCCTGGTCATGGAGAGCCTGCAGGACAGCGGCGCCGACCAGGTCACCGTGATGACCCTGCACGCCGCCAAGGGCCTGGAGTTCGACACGGTCTTCCTGCCCGGCTGGGAGGAGGGGCTGTTCCCCAACCAGCGCGCGCTCGACGAGACCGGCCTGCGCGGCCTGGAGGAGGAGCGGCGGCTCGCCTACGTCGGCCTGACCCGGGCGAGGCTGCGCGCGATCGTCTCCTTCGCCGCCAACCGCCGGCTGCACGGCTCCTGGGCCGCGGCGATCCCTTCGCGCTTCGTCGACGAGCTGCCGGCCGCCCACGTCGAGCAGGAGAGCGACCAGGGGCTCTACGGCGCGGCCGCCGCGACCTGGGGCGGCTCGGCCTTCGGCGGCGGCTTCCGCGACTGGGGCGAGACCCGCTGGTCGCCGGGCATGCTGCGCGCCCAGAAGGCGCGCGAGGCCGGCACCGCCGGCCGCGGCGCCCCGACGCTCGACCTCAAGGCACGCACGGTCGAGAGCCTGCCGAAGCAGAGCCACGGCTTCGCCCGCGGCGAGCGGGTGTTCCACAAGAAGTTCGGCTACGGCGCGATCACCGAGGTCGAGGGCGACCGCCTGACCGTCGCCTTCGACCACAGCGACGCCAAGAAGGTCATGGCCGCCTTCCTGGTGCCCGCCGAGCGGGCCGGCTGAGGCGCCGCGCCGGGCCAGCCGCGGCGCCGCGGTAACCGGATGCCACAATTCGGCCCCGCGGCCACCCCGCGGCGGCCCCAGATCGCCCCTATTTCATTAGCCGGTGAAACCTTTTCGGCGCTCCGCGCTTCCTGGTGCGGACCGCTTGTGGGGGACGAAGGAGGTATTGAGATGCGCAGCGTGACTCTCGCCGTGGCACTGGTTGCCGCCCTCGGCCTGGCCGGCTGCTCGGGCATGAACAGCACCGAGCAGCGCACCCTCTCGGGCGGCGCGATCGGCGCGGCTGTCGGCGCCGCCGGGACCGTCATCACTGGCGGCTGCGTCGCCTGCGGCGCCGCGCTCGGCGGCGCGGTCGGCGCCGGCGCCGGCTATCTCTCCGACAAGCTGAAGAAGTAGGCGGCGACCGGCTGGCGGGGGCCGCTCAGGGCGGCTCGCTCGCCAGCCGGCGCAGCCAGTCGCCCAGCCGCCGGCATAGCTTCGGCCTGGGCTTCGGCCTGGGCTTCGGCCTGGGCTTCGGCCTGGGCTTCGGCCTGGGCTTCGGCCTGGGCTTCGGCTCGCCTGCCGTCGGCGCGGGTCGTGCCGTGGCCGTCGGCTCAGCTCGTGCCGCCGCTGCCGCTGCTTCCACCGGTTCCGCCGCTGCCACCGCCGGACGAAGCGCCGGGATTGTCCCGGTCGAGAAGCGGCGTCGGGTTGGACGGCCCGTAGTCGATCCAGGCGCCCGGCGGCGCGCAGTAGAGGATGCGCCCCTGGTAGCTGACCTTCTGGCCGATGTTGAAGGCCTGGTCGCCCAGGACGCAGACGTTGGCGTCGTAGCCGGTGAGCGGGTCGCTCTGGCCGTTGCTCATCGCGATACTCCCAAGAACGGCGACATGGGCCCTCGGGCCGTTCGCCGTCGCCGGAAAGCCGGCAGCGCCACGCTGCAGACGAAGGTAGCACGCCCCCGGAAACACTGCCAGGGTCGGTAGCAGTCGTCCCTGCCTGGACGCCCCGGACCGCGGGTCCGTGACGCGAAGCACCTTGACCGCGGCACCGGCCTCGTCCAGAGGCAGGCGCCATGTCCGCGATCTACCGACTGAGCCTGAAGGCTCCCGCCGCCGCCGCCGAGATCCTCGAGTCCGCGCTCGCCGCCCTCGAGGGCGCGCTGGCCACCGACCTGCCCGATGCCGACGGCCGGGTGCGCATGACCTGGTACTTCGGCGACGAGCCGGACCGGGCCTGGGTCACGGCACGGCTCGTCGCGGCGTCGCTGGCCGCCGGCGTCGCGGCGCCGGACTTCGAGCTCGGCCTGCTGCCGGAGATCGACTGGGTCGCCGAGAGCCAGGCCGAGCTGCAGCCGATCCGCGCCGGCCGGTTCTGGGTGCACGGCAGCCACGTCACCGAGCCGCCGCCCGGCGGCAGCATCCCGCTGCTGATCGACGCCAACCTCGCCTTCGGCACCGGCCGTCACGAGACGACCTACGGCTGCTTGGTCGCGCTCTGCGAACTGGCCAGGCGCGTCCGGGTCGGCCGGGCGCTGGACCTCGGCTGCGGCTCGGCGGTCCTGGCCCTGGCGATCGCCAAGCTGTGGCCGGCCGCACAGGTGCTGGCGGCCGACATCGACCCCTCGGCCGTCGAGGTCGCGGCCGGGAACGTCCGCGCCAACGGCGCGCCCTGGATCGAGACGCTGGGCGCGACCGGCTATGCCCATCCGCGGCTGCGCGCGGCCGCGCCCTACGACCTGATCGTCGCCAACATCCTGGCCGGGCCGCTCTGCCGCCTGGCGCTGGACACCGCCCGGCATCTCGCGCCCGGTGGCCTGGTCGTGCTGTCGGGCCTGCTGATCCGGCAGGAGCGGCGCGTGCTCGCCCGCCACCGGGCGGTCGGCCTCCAGCTGGTGGCGCGGCGCCACTTCAACGAATGGTCGGTGCTGCTGCTGCAGAAGCCGTCGGCGCGCTGACGGCCTTGCCGAGCACGTGACACGCTTGCCTTGGGGCGTCTCCGCACCACATAGTTGAGTCCTCCCCTTCGGGGAAGATCCTTCCTTGCCGCAGTCGTCGGGCAAGGCGGGTTGTGCTGGCGCAAGGACGTCGTCAGGGCAGGTCGTCGTGCTCGATGCGGAATTCCTGGAAAGTATCGCCTCGCCCGTGCTCAGGCGCTTCGCGCTCTATTGGGCGGAACGCGGCGGATCCGGCCTGCCGCGTCGGGCCGACATCGATCCGGCCGACTTCGTCTGGCTGCTCGGCCAGGTCTTCCTGATCGACGTGATCCGCGAACCGGAGCTCGATTTCCGCTTCCGGCTCTTCGGCTCGGAGATGGCCCGCGTCTACGGCCGCGACCTGACCGGCTCGCGGCTGTCGGAGCTCGACGACCAGGACTACACGGCGGCGCTGAGGCCGGACTACGCGAGCGTGGTCGCGACCGGGCGGCCGCTGCTGCGGCGCGGCCGGCTGGAATGGCTGGACCGCAGCCACATCGGCTACGAGCGGCTGCTGCTGCCGCTGTCGGCGGACGGCAGGCTGATCGACGTGATCCTGGGGGCCACGGTCTACGACCTGCCGGATCTGCGCCGGGTCGGCCGTAGTTCCTAGAAATGCAATCAAAGAAAAGTCGGGACGAGCCGCGGTCGACTCGTCCCGTCAGGACAGGGCTGGCAATTCGGTTCCCGCGCTCACGCGTCAGGCGGCCCGCTTTTCGGTCGTGGGCTCGGCCTGGACCTGGCCGGCCGGCAGCTCGCGCGACTGCTTGAAGGGCGCGAAGAGGATCACCGCGGCCTCGCGCAGTGCCGTGACGGCCTCGACGACCATCGGATGGCTCGGGCTGGTCATGCCCTCGGCGGCGCCGCGGATGCTGCCCGGCTCGATGCCGATGTCACGCAGCATGCGCTCGTCCAGGGCCGACAGCTCGCGCACCGTGCGGTGCTCGTCGCGGACGCGGCCGTACCAGGCGCCCAGGCGGCTCAGCCAGGTCTCGCGCGCCGGGACGCACTCCTTCGAGCACTCCAGGGCGCGGCGGCGGATCTCCGAGCGGGTCAAGCCGATGTCGGCCAGCACGGCGTCGTCGAGCTGGCTGAGCTCGTCGACCGTCCGGCGGTAGACGGTGTGGCGGCGCATGGCGTCGGCCAGCGCCGCGAGGCCGGTCGCGTTGGCGACGGCGGCGGCGGCCTTGCGGGTCAGCAGGGCCATGTGCTTCGACTGCTCGCGCCGGGCGCGCATGATCAGCCGGTCGATGTTGTCGAGCGACAGGGCCGCATCGATGCGGCGCTGGCTCTCGAGGTCGATGAGACGGGTCATCTTTCCGATCCTTCCGTGGGGTCTCGTTCCGGTCGTCCTCGCTTCCATCAGGAAATAGGAGCGAGCGTTCACTCAAGGAGATAGAACCGAGGCGGGCCGCGCGTTAGCGGGCATTTTGCACTGCAGCAATGCGGGGCCGGCATGCCTCGCATTAAGGGGAAATCAACGGCCCGCGGGCTCTACTGGGGCAGTCTGGAGAGACCTGCCGGCCCCCCGCCCGAAGGCGGTTTCCGAGGCTCCCGGAAAGATTGTTTCGCGCCCTGCCGGCAACGGCATCGCGACGCGACCGGCCGGCTCCGCCGCGCAGCGGAATCTTGCCCCGGCCGTTCGGGCGGCCTCCGGCCCACCGGACCGTTGGACGGCTCCCGCCGCCGGCGCCGCTTGCAGGCCGGGGCGGGGCCGCATAGCTTTTCGTGCATGAGCCCCGACTCCCAGCACTCCCTCTCCGCCACGCGCCTGGCCGCGCTGCGCCGCGAGCTCGCCGGCCGCGGCCTCGACGGCTTCCTCGTGCCCCACGCCGACGAGCACCAGAGCGAGGAGCTCGCGCCCTCGGCCGAGCGCCTGACCTGGCTGACTGGCTTCACCGGCTCGGCCGGCAGCGCCGCGGTGCTGGCCGACCGCGCGGCGATCTTCGTCGACGGCCGCTACACCCTGCAGGCGCGCCAGCAGGTCGACACCCGCCTCTTCGAGCCGCGCCACGTCACCGAGCAGCCGCTCTCGGCCTGGCTGGCCGAGCACCTGGCCGGCAAGCGCCTGGGCTACGACCCGCGCCTGCACAGCCAGAGCCAGGCACGCCGCCTGCAGGCCGAGGCGCGGCGTGCCGGCGGCGAGGCCGTCGCGGTCGAGACGAACCCGGTCGACGCCGTCTGGGACGACCGTCCGGCCGAGCCGGCGGCGCCGGTCGTGCCGCACCCCCTGGCGTTCGCCGGCCGCCCCTCTGCCGAGAAGCGCGCCGAGCTGGCCGACCGCCTGAAGGCCGAGAAGCTGGCCGCGGCCGTGCTGACCCAGCCGGACTCGATCGCCTGGCTGCTCAACGTGCGCGGCGGCGACGTCACCCAGACGCCGCTGGCCCTGTCCTTCGCGATCCTGCGCGACGACGCCCGCGTCGAGTGGTTCGTCGCGCCCGAGAAGGTCGCCGGCCCCGAGCTGCAGGCGCAGCTCGGCAACGGCGTGATCCTGCGCCGCCCCGACGAGCTGTGCGAGGCGCTGGAGTCGCTCGGCAAGGTCCGCGTGCTGGCCGATCCGGGCAGCGCCGGCGCCTGGATCTTCGACCGCCTGGCCGAGGGCGGCAGCGAGATCGTCGAGGGCGACGACCCCTGCCTGCTGCCGAAGGCCTGCAAGAACCCGGTCGAGCTCGACGGCACCCGCGCCGCCCATCGGCGCGACGGCGCGGCGCTCAGCCGCTTCCTGCACTGGCTGGAGGAGACCGCGCCGTCAGGCGGGCTCGACGAGCTGGGCGCGATCGGGCACCTGGCCGGCCTGCGCGCGGCGGGCGAGCGCTACCGCAGCCTGTCCTTCAGCACCATCGCCGGCAGCGGCCCGAACGGCGCGGTGATCCACTATCGGGCGATCCCGGCGACCAACCGGACGATCCGGCCCGGCGAGTTCCTGCTGGTCGATTCCGGCGCGCAGTACCTGGACGGCACCACCGACGTCACGCGCACGATCGCGATCGGCAGCGTCTCCGACGAGATGCGCCGGCGCTTCACCGGGGTGCTCAAGGGCCACATCGCGCTGGCCCGCCAGCGCTTCCCGGCCGGCACCACGGGCAGCCAGCTCGACGCCCTGGCGCGCATGCACCTCTGGCAGGCCGGCCTCGACTTCGACCACGGCACCGGCCACGGCGTCGGCAGCTACCTCGGCGTCCACGAAGGCCCGCAGCGCATCTCCAAGGTGCCGAACTCGGTCGCCCTCAGGCCCGGGATGATCGTCTCGAACGAGCCGGGCTACTACAAGGAAGGCGCCTACGGCATCCGCATCGAGAACCTGGTCGCGGTGGTCGAGGACGCCCGGCCGGGCGACGAGAAGCCGATGCTCGCCTTCGAGACCCTGACCCTGGCCCCGATCGACCGCCACGCCGTCGAGCCGGCGCTCTTGTCGGCGGAGGAGACGGCCTGGCTGGACGCCTACCACGCCCGGGTGCGCGAGAGCCTGTCGCCCTTGCTCGACGGCGCCGCGCGGGCCTGGCTGGAGCAGGCGACGGCGCCGCTGATCGGATAGGCAGCGGCAGCGTCGGGAATGCGGTCTATTGCCGCATCCGATGCGAGCATCATGTCAGGTTGACGTAAGCATAAGACGGGTATCCTGCAGCCCCGCCGGATCGGCGGCCAGCGCCTGTCGAGACGACGGCCTGGTGCCGTCGGGAACGGCGGGTCACGAGCAGCAACCGAACGGGAGACCCCAGTCATGCGCTTGTTGGCATTCTCGTTCTTCCTGACCCTCGCCGGGGTCGTTCCGGCCGACGCGGCCGACAGCCTGCGGGACCAGGCGAAGGATCTCTTCCAGCCGATCCCGGCATCGCCCCCGGTCCTGCCGGGCAATCCGGCCAGTGCCGAGAAGCTCAAGCTCGGCCGCATGCTCTACTTCGAGCCGCGGCTCTCCGAAGCCCACAACATCAGCTGCAATTCCTGCCATCTGGTCGGCCTGGCCGGCGCCGACGGCCGGCCGAACTCGATCGGCCACAACTGGCAGCGCGGCGGCCGCAACGCGCCGACCGTGTTCAATGCCGTCTTCAACACCGCCCAGTTCTGGGACGGCCGCGCCGCCGACCTCAAGGAACAGGCCGGCGGCCCGATCGCCAACCCGATCGAGATGGGCATCACCAAGGAGCACGCGGTCAACCAGCTGAAGGGCATCCCGGGCTACCTCGAGGCCTTCAAGGCGGCCTACCCGGACGCGGCCGACCCGGTGACCTACGGCAACATCGAGGGCGCGATCGCCGTCTTCGAGGCGACGCTCATCACGCCGGACGCCCCCTTCGACCGCTGGCTCACCGGCGACGACGGGGCACTCGACGAGCAGCAGAGGCAGGGTCTGGCCGTGTTCATCGAGAAGGGCTGCGCCAGCTGCCACAACGGCATCAACGTCGGCGGCGGCATGTACGCCCCCTTCGGCGTCGTCGAGAAGCCGGGCTGGGAGTTCCTGCCGCCGGACGACCATGGCCGCCTGCAGGTCACCAAGACGGTCGAGGACGACTACGTCTTCAAGGTCCCGACCCTGCGCAACATCGCGCTGACCGCACCCTACTTCCACAGCGGGCACGCCTGGGACCTGAAGCAGGCGGTCGCGATCATGGGGACGGCCCAGCTCGGCGAGCAGCTGACCCCCGGCGAGATCGATCAGGTGACGGCGTTCCTGAACTCGCTGACCGGCCGGCAGCCGGAGATTCCCTTCCCGGTGCTGCCGCCCAGCGTCGCCTCGACCCCCAGGCCCCAGCCCTGAGGGCGGGGCCGGCGGCGAAGGCCGGACGTGGAAGGGGCGGCCACCGGGCCGCCCCATTCTACGCCGGCAGCACCTTGCCCGGGTTCATGATGTTGTCGGGGTCGAGGGCCTGCTTGATGGTGCGCATCAGGCTGACCGCCTCGCCGTGCTCGGCCTGCAGGAAGGGGATCTTGCCGTAGCCGATGCCGTGCTCGCCGGTGCAGGTGCCGCCCATGGCGATGGCGCGCATCACCATGCGGTCGTTGTGCGCGCCGGCGCGCTTCAGCTCGTCGGGGTCCTTCGGGTCGATCAGGTAGGTCAGGTGGAAGTTGCCGTCGCCGACGTGGCCGACGATCGGCGCCAGCAGGTTCGAGGCCGCGATGTCCTTCTTGGTCTCCAGGATGCACTCGGCGAGCCGCGAGATCGGCACGCAGACGTCGGTCGCCCAGCCCTCGGCGCCGGGCTTCAGGCCCTTGCAGGCCCAGAAGGCGTCGTGGCGCGCCTGCCAGAGCCTGCTGCGCTCCTCCTGCTGGGTCGTCCAGGCGAAGTTGGAGCCGCCGTATTCCGACGCGATCGCCGCGACCGACTCCGACTGCTCCTCGACGCCGGCCTTGGAGCCGTGGAACTCGAAGAACAGCGTCGGCTTGTCCGGATAGTCGAGCTTCGCATAACGGTTGACGGCGCCCATCTGGACCTCGTCGAGCAGCTCGATGCGCGCGACCGGGATGCCCGACTGGATGGTCAGGATCACGGTGTTGACCGCGCCCTCCAGCGTGTCGAAGGAGCAGACCGCGGCGGAGATCGCCTCGGGGATGCCGTAGAGCTTCAGCTGGATCTCGGTGATCACGCCGAGCGTGCCCTCGGAGCCGACGAACAGGCGGGTCAGGTCGTAGCCGGCCGCCGACTTGCGCGCCCGGCCGCCGGTCTTGATGACCCGGCCGTCGGCGGTGACCACGGTCAGGCCGAGCACGTTCTCGCGCATCGTGCCGTAGCGCACGGCGTTGGTGCCGCTGGCCCGGGTCGCGGTCATGCCGCCCAGCGAGGCGTCGGCACCGGGATCGATCGGGAAGAACAGCCCGGTGTCGCGCAGGTACTCGTTGAGCTGCTTGCGGGTGACGCCGGCCTGGACCCGGCAGTCGAGGTCGTTGCTGTTGACCTCGAGCACCGCGTTCATCTGCGAGAGGTCGATGCAGACGCCGCCCTTCAGCGCCGCGATGTGGCCCTCCAGCGAGGTGCCGGTGCCGAAGGGCACGATCGGCGTCTTGTGGCTGGCGCAGAGCTGGACGATCGCCTGGACCTCCTCGGTCGAGCGCGCGAAGGCGACGGCGTCGGGCGGGAAGCCCTGGTGGAAGGTCAGGTCCTTGCCGTGCTGCTCGCGGACGGCGGCCGAGGTCGAGAGCCGCTCGCCGAGCAGGTCCTTCAGGCTGTCGATCAGCGCCTGCGGCGTGGCGGGGGCGGGCGAAGTGGCGGCGGGCTGCGCGCTCATGGCGGCGTTTCCTCTGTAGCGGGGCCCCGGCAGCGATGCGCCGGGGACGGTCGTCCTTGCGCGACACTAGCAGAGATGGGCCGGGCCTGCGCCAGCGCAAAGGCCGGCGGGCGGGCCCGCGCAAAGGCCCTTTGCCGACCCGGGCGGCTTCGGCTAGCTAGAAGGCCATGAGCGTTGAGCAGATCGATGCCGTGGTGATCGGCGCCGGCGTGGTCGGCCTCGCCTGCGCGCGCGCCCTGGCGCTGAGCGGCCGCGAGGTGATCGTGCTGGAGGCCGCCGGCGCGATCGGCACCGGCACCTCCTCGCGCAACTCCGAGGTCATCCACGCCGGCATCTACTATCCGGCCGGCAGCCTGAAGGCGCGGGCCTGCGTCTCGGGCAAGCGGGCGCTCTACGCCTACTGCGCCAGCCACGGCGTCGAGCACCGGCGCTGCGGCAAGCTGATCGTCGCGACCGACGAGAGCCAGCTGCCCGGGCTCAAGGAGCTCAGCGAGAAGGCCGCGGCCAACGGCGTCGACGACCTGACCTACATGACGCCGCGGGAGGCCGCGGTGCTGGAGCCCGCGGTGCGCTGCGTCGGCGCGCTGTTCTCGCCCTCGACCGGAATCCTCGACAGCCACGGCCTGATGCTCGCCTACCAGGGCGACGCCGAGGCGGCCGGCGCGATGCTGGCCTTCGACGCGCCGGTCCTCGGCGGCGCGGTGCTCGGCGGCGCGGCGGGCATCCGCCTCGAGGTCGGCGGCGCCGCGCCGATGGAGCTGGAGGCCCGCACGGTGGTCAACTCGGCCGGCCTGGGCGCCAGCGCGGTCGCCGCCAGCCTCAGCGGCCTGCCGGCGGCGACGATCCCCCGGACCTGGTACGCCAAGGGCAACTACTACACCCTGGCCGGGCGCTCGCCCTTCGGCCGGCTGATCTATCCGATGCCGGAGAAGGCCGGCCTCGGCGTGCACGTCACCGTCGACCTGGGCGGCCAGGCGCGCTTCGGCCCCGACGTCGAGTGGGTCGACAGCCCCGACGACTACGACGTCGACCCGCGCCGCGCCGAGGCCTTCTACGACGCCGTGCGGCGCTACTGGCCGGAGCTGCCCGACGGCGCCCTGCTGCCCGGCTATGCCGGCATGCGCCCGAAGCTGCAGGCCCCCGGCGAGCCGGCCGCCGACTTCCTGGTCCAGGGATCGGCGAGCCACGGCGTGCCCGGGCTGGTCAATCTCTACGGTATCGAGAGCCCCGGCCTGACCGCCTCGCTGGCGCTCGCCGGCCTCGTGCTGGAGCGCCTCGCGGAGGGCGCCTCGGCCGCAGCCTGACAAGGAACGGAAACGGGCGGCCGGCGGCCCGCGCCGGCCGCTTTTGCTTGCCTCGACCGGCCGGTCTCCTACATGACAGGCGCCATCGGGCCAGACCAGAGGGGGAAGAGTGAGCATGGTGAGGCGGGCGGTATCGGCGATCCGCGAATTCACGAAGCTCGAGGCATCGGGCGGCATCCTGCTGATCGGCGCGGCGATACTGGCTCTGGCGATTCAGAACTCGCCGGCTTCCTGGCTCTACGACTCCCTGCTCTCGACCCCGGTGGCCATCAAGATCGGCGCGCTGGAGATCCACAAGCCGCTGCTGCTCTGGATCAACGACGGCCTGATGGCGATCTTCTTCCTGCTGGTCGGGCTGGAGATCAAGCGCGAGCTGGTCGAGGGCGAGC
>NZ_FWZX01000002.1:92776-93923 GCF_900177295.1 Tistlia consotensis USBA 355 | reverse complement strand
ATCTTCCTGCTGGCCCTGGCGATCATCGACGACCTCGGCGCCATCGTGATCATCGCGCTGTTCTACACCTCGGATCTCTCGGTCATCTCGCTGGCGCTGGCCGGGCTCGGCATCGCGCTCATGGTGCTGCTCAACCTGCGCGGCGTCTCGCGTCTCGCGCCCTACATCCTGCTCGGCATCGTGATCTGGGTCTGCGTGCTGAAGTCCGGCGTCCACGCGACCCTGGCCGGCGTCGCCGTGGCGCTCTGCATCCCGATCCGCGCGCGCGACCTGGACGGCGAGCAGCGCGAGCCGCTCGGCCACCTGGAGCACGCCCTGCACCCCTGGGTCGCCTTCTGCATCATGCCGCTCTTCGCCTTCGGCAATGCCGGCATCTCCTTCGCCGGCATGTCGTTCGAGAGCTTCCTGGAGCCGGTGCCGCTCGGCATCGCGCTCGGCCTGTTCCTGGGCAAGCAGGTCGGCGTCTTCACCTTCGCCTGGCTCGCCGTGAAGACCGGCCTCAGCCGCCTGCCCCAGGCCGTGAGCTGGGGACAGTTCTACGGCGTGGCGATCCTGACCGGCATCGGCTTCACCATGAGCCTCTTCGTCGGCACCCTGGCCTTCGACGACCCGCAGCACGGCGTCGGCGTGCGGCTCGGCGTGCTGTCCGGCTCGCTCTGCGCGGCGGTGGTCGGCTACCTGCTGGTCAAGTCGGCCTCGGCGGGCCGGCCGGTCGAGGCGGACGCCGCCTAGCCCGAAGGGTCCGCCGGGCCCGGCAGGAAGCGCGCCGCCGGGGACGGAGGCCCCCCGGCACGATCGAAGTTGCTTGCCTCGCCGGCCAAGCCCCCCAAATCACAGGCTCGATTCCTGCACGGCGACGGGGGGAAAGCGGTCATGGTCAAGCGCGCGGTCTCAGCGATCCGCGAGTTCCTCAAGCTGGAAGCGGCCAGCGGCATCCTGCTGATCGGCGCCGCCCTGCTGGCCCTGGCCATCCAGAACTCGCCGGCCTCCTGGCTCTACGACGCCCTGCTGTCGACCCCGGTGGCGATCAAGGTCGGCGCGCTGGAGATCGCCAAGCCGCTGCTGCTCTGGATCAACGACGGCCTGATGGCGATCTTCTTCCTGCTGGTCGGGCTGGAGATCAAGCGCGAGCTGGTCGAGGGCGAGC
>NZ_FWZX01000002.1:0-92576 GCF_900177295.1 Tistlia consotensis USBA 355 | reverse complement strand
ATCTTCCTGCTGGCCCTGGCGATCATCGACGACCTCGGCGCCATCGTGATCATCGCGCTGTTCTACACCTCGGATCTCTCGGTCATCTCGCTGGCCCTGGCCGGGCTCGGCATCGGCGGCCTGATGCTGCTCAACCTGCGCGGCGTCTCGCGCCTGGCGCCCTACATCCTGATCGGCGTCGTGATCTGGGTCTGCGTGCTGAAGTCCGGCGTCCACGCGACCCTGGCCGGCGTCGCGGTCGCGCTCTGCATCCCGATCCGGGCGCGCGACGGCGACGGCGAGCAGCGCGAGCCGCTCGGCCACCTGGAGCACGCCCTGCACCCCTGGGTCGCCTTCGGCATCATGCCGCTCTTCGCCTTCGCCAACGCCGGCGTCTCCTTCGCCGGCATGTCGCTGGCGAGCTTCCTGGAGCCGCTGCCGCTGGGCATCGCGCTCGGCCTGTTCCTGGGCAAGCAGGTCGGCGTCTTCGGCTTCTCCTGGATCGCCGTGAAGGCCGGCCTCTGCCGCCTGCCCAAGGGCGTCACCTGGGCGCAGTTCTACGGCGTCGCGCTGCTGACCGGCATCGGCTTCACCATGAGCCTGTTCATCGGCACCCTGGCCTTCGACGACCCGCAGTACGGCGTCGGCGTGCGGCTCGGCGTGCTGTCCGGCTCCCTGGTCTCGGCCGTGCTCGGCTACCTGCTGGTCAAGGCCGCCTCGGCGGGCCGGACGGCCGAGGCGAGCTAGAGACCGACGCTGCGCGCCGCTTCCTCGATCTGCCGCCAGGTCTCGCGGTCGATCGGGATGCCCTCGGCGAGGCGCCGGCGGCGCGTCAGGCGCTCGGGCTCGCCGGGCAGCAGCACCGGCCGCTCGGGGTCGCGCGGCGGCGAGGCGGCGAACCAGGCGATGCCGTCGAGCAGGTCGCGCTGCCAGCTGGCTTGGCCGCCGAGCCGCTGCGGGTCGAGCACGATCGACAGCATGTTGTTGAGGTAGACGCCCTCCTCCAGGGTCCCGGCATGGGCCGTGCCGCCGCCGGTCAGGGCACCGGCCAGCAGGTCGCAGAACAGCCCGAGGCCGCTGCCCTTGTGCTCACCGAAGGGCAGCAGGGCGCCGAACGGCGGCTCGTAGGTCACGCGCGGCTCGGTGCTCGGCCGGCCCTCGGCGTCGATCAGATGGCCCTCCGGCACCTGCAGCCCCCGGTTCATCGCGACGCGCAGCTTGCCTTGGGCGACCCGGCTGGTCGCGAAGTCGAGGATCAGCGGCTCGTCGCCCGGCCGCGGCATGCCGATCGCCACCGGGTTGGTGTGGATGCGCGCGTCGGCGCCGGCGAAGGGCGCCACCACCGCCGCCGAGCCGACGACGTTGACGAAGTGCAGCGACACCAGCCCGGCCGCCGCGCAGCGCTCGGCCCAGTGGCCGACCCGGCCGACGTGGTGCGAATTGCGCAGCCCGACGACCGCGGCGCCGTCGCGCCGCGCCCGCGCGACCGCCAGCTCCATCGCCTCCAGGGCGGTCGCCTGGCCGAAGCCGCGATGCGCCTCGAGCGTGACCAGCGGCCCTGCGTCGAGCACCGTCGAGACCCGCCGGTTCGGCGCCACCCTGCCCTCGCGCACCATGCGGACGTAGAGCGGGATCAGGCTGACGCCGTGCGAGTCGTGGCCCATCAGGTTGGCCAGCACCAGATGCTCGGCGATCGCCGTCGCCTCGCGCGGCGCGCAGCCGAGCGCGGCGAAGATCGCCTCGACCCGCACCTGCAGCGCCGGCGCCGCGAGCAGGACGTCGTCGGGCGCCGTCGCCTCGAAGCTCACGACGGCCTCGCCAGCAGCACGCCCGGGTTGAGCCGGTCGTCGGGATCGAGCAGGCGCTTGAGTCCGGCCATCAGCTCATAGCGCAGGGGATCGCCGAGCCGCGCCAGCTCGCCGGTCAGCTTGCGGCCGATGCCGTGCTCGGCGCTGATGCTGCCGCCGAAGCCGGCGGCGAGGTCGTGCAGGCGCGTCTGCACCTCCGCCACCGTCGCCTTGGGGTCGTTCAGGCCGCGCCAGTAGGCGTGCTGGAACATCGCGATGTAGTGGACGTTGCCGTCGCCGAGGTGGGCGACGACGACCGGGACCGCATCCGGGAAGCGCTCGGCGAGCAGCCGGTCCGCCGCCGCGATGAAGGCCGGCACCTTGGAGACCCGCACCGCGACGTCGTGGGTCAGGCCGAAGCCGGCACGGTTGGCCTCGGAGACCGAGTGGCGGACCCGCCAGATGTCCTCGGCCTGGCTGCGGCTCGCCGCGACCATCGCGTCGAGCGCGAGACCGTCCTCCAGGGCGGTCGCCAGCAGGTCCTGCAGGCGCTCGCCCAGCGGCGCCTCGGGATCGGCGCTGCCCAGCTCGATCATCAGGGTCCAGGGCGGCGTCTCGGCGAAGGGGCAGCGCGTCCGCTCGACCTCCGCCAGCACCAGGTCGACCTCGGAGCGCGACAGCAGCTCGCAGGCGAGGATCGCGGTGTCGAAGCGGTCCTGCAGGCGGGACAGCAGGGACAGGGCGTCGGCCGGCGTCGCCAGCGCGACCCAGGCGTGGGCGTCGGCCGCCATCGCCGGATGGAGCCGCAAGGCGGCGCCGGTGACGATGCCGAGCGTGCCCTCGGCGCCGATGAACAGCTGCTTCAGGTCGTAGCCGGTGTTGTTCTTCTTCAGCGCCTCCAGGTCGCAGAGGACCCGGCCGTCGGCGAGCACGACCTCGAGGCCGCAGACCAGCTCGCGCATCGGGCCGTAGCGGATCACGCCGGTGCCGCCGGCATTGGTCGAGATCAGGCCGCCGATCTGGGCCGAGCCCTGGCTGCCGAGGTAGAGCGGGACCTGCCGGCCGACCTCGGCCGCCGCCGCGTGGGCCGCGTCGAGGACGACGCCGGCATCGACCGTCATGACGTTGGCGGCGCGGTCGATCTCGCGGATCCGGTTCATGCGCTGCAGCGCGACGACGATGCCGGGCCCGGCCCCGCCGCGCGGCACGGCGCCGTAGCAGAGCCCGGTGTTGCCGCCCTGGGGGAAGAGCGGCAGGCCGGCCGCCGCGGCGATCGCGACGACCGCCGCGACCTCCTCGGTCGAGGCCGGCAGCGCGACGCAGAGCGCCCGCCCCTCCTCGCGGCCGCGCCAGTCGGTCAGGAAGGGCGCCATCGCGGCCGGCTCGGTCAGCAGGCCCCGGTCTCCGAGCCGCCCGCGCAGGCGCTCGATCGTCTGGTCGGACATCGGCGCCCTCAGCGCCGCGCGCCGGCGCTCATCGCCGCGAGGGCCGCCGACAGGCCGGCGACCGTCGCCTCGGACGGCTCGACCAGCGGCAGGCGCACGCCGCCGACCGGCATCCCGGCCATCGCCATGTAGCGCTTGAGCGGCCCGGGATTGACCTCGGCGAAGACCGCCGTCGCCAGCTCGTCGAGATCGGCCTGGCGGGCCAGGGCGTCGCGCAGCCCGCCCTTGCCGGCCAGCTCCAGGACCTCGATCCAGCGCTCCGGATAGACGTTGGCCGTGGCCAGCACGCCGCCGCGCGCGCCGAGCGCCATGTGGGTCGCGAACAGCGGCTCCTCGCCGCTCAGCACCGCCATCTTCGAGCCGGCCAGGCGGATCACCCTGATGAACTCCGGCAGGTCGTAGCTGGAGTACTTCATGCCGATGATCGAGCCGTCCTCGGCCATCGCCTGGATCGTCTCGGCCTTCATGGCCACGGTCGTGCGGCGCGGGATCTCGTAGAGCAGCACCGGCAGCCCGACGGCGTCGCGGTACTCCTTGAAGTAGCGGCGCATGCCCTCCTGCGGGCCGGCGGCGTAGTAGGGCGTCACGGTCATGACCGCGGCGGCGCCGGCCGCGGCGAAGTCGCGGCCCGCCTCGACCGCGTCGGCGAAGCCGGTCGACAGCACGCCCGGGATGACCGGCCGGCCGCCGGCCGCCTCGACGCAGAGGCGCACGACCTCGGCCCGCTCGGCGCGCGACAGCGCCGGATATTCCCCGGTGCCGCCGATCGGCACGACGCCGGCCGCGCCGGCCGCGATCTGCCGCTCGACCAGCGCGGTGAGCGCGGCGCGGTCGAGGCTGCCGTCGGCCTGGAACGGCGTCACCAGGGCGGTGAAGAGGCCGGAGAGGTCCTGCATCGTAAGCGGCATGGAAGGGTCCCGTTCGGTTGCTTGGGTCAGAGGAAGCCGAAGAGCCTCGGCAGCGTGAGGGAGATCGCCGGCACGTAGGTGGTCAGCAGCAGCACGACGATGCTGGTCAGCAGGAAGGGCAGGCTCTGGCGCACGATCGCGCCCAGCGGCACGCCGCTGATCGCCGAGCCGAGGTAGAGCCCCAGGCCGTAGGGCGGCGTCAGCAGGCCGATCATCACGTTCACGACCATGATGACGCCGAACTGGATCGGGCTGACCCCGGCGGCCACGACGATCGGCGTGAACAGCGGCGCGAACAGCAGCAGCTGCACGGAATCGCTGATCCAGAGGCCGTTCAGCAGGAAGAAGACGTTGAGCGCCAGCAGCAGCATCCAGGGCTGCAGGTCGAGCTGGTGGACCAGCATCGACAGCTCCGAGGGCACCCGCTCGCTGGCCAGCACCCAGCTGATCACCGTGGCGAAGCCGACGATCAGGTAGACCGAGGCGGTGGTGCGCGCCGAGCGGTCGAGGATCGCCCAGAAGTCCTTGAGCGTCAGGTTGCGGTAGGCGAGCGTGCCGACCAGCAGGGCGTAGGCGACGGCGACCGCCGCGGCCTCGGTCGCGGTGAAGACGCCCGAGATGATCCCGCCGATGATGATGACCGGCATCAGCAGCGCCCAGGAGGTGCCGAGCACGATCTGGACCGCGCGCATCAGGGTCAGGTCGGCGATCGGGTTCCTCGGGAAGCCGCGGCGGCGCGCCATGAAGAAGATCAGCGCCATCTGGGCGAGGCCGATCATCACGCCCGGCACCGCGCCGGCCAGGAACAGGGCGGCGACCGAGGTGTTGGTCAGGCTGGAGAAGATGATCAGCGGGATCGAGGGCGGCACGATCGGGCCCTGGATCGCCGAGCTGACGGTCAGGCCGGCCGCGAAGTCCCGGCGGTAGCCGTCGCGCTTCATCATCTCGATCTCGACCGGGCCCAGCGCCGAGATGTCGGCCAGGGCCGAGCCGGAGACGCCGCTGAACAGCATCGAGGCGACGACGTTGACGTAGGCGAGGCCGCCGCGCATGCGGCCGACCAGCAGCCGCGAGAAGGAGACCAGCCGGTCGGTCATGCCGATCGCGGTCATGATCTCGCCGGCGATGATGAACAGCGGGATCGACAGCCAGATGAAGGCGTCCATGCCGGTGAAGAACTTGTGGGCGAAGACCGGCAGCATGGAGCTCATGCCGGGCGCCACGAAGAAGTAGGAGAGGCCGGCGAAGCCGACGGCGAAGATCACCGGGCTGCCGAACAGCAGCAGCACCAGCAGCAGGCCGATGACGACGAGGAGCGGTGACATGGCCTCAGATCTCGGCGCGCAGCAGCGAGGGGTCGCGGTCGGGGTCGACGCCCCGCACCAGGTCGCGCAGCGCGAGCACCAGCATGTGGAAGAGCATCAGGCCCGAGCCGACGGGGATCGAGAGGTAGACCCAGAACCAGGAGATCTGCAGCGCGGTCGTGGTCCGGCGCATGTCGAAGAGCGCCTCGCCCAGGCCCTCCCAGAACAGCACCGCCAGCAGGCCGGCGAGCATCAGGCGGAAGAAGGCGTTGCGGTAGGCCAGCAGCCGCGGCGGCCAGAGCCGGTCGAAGAAGTCGACGCTGACCAGCTGCTCGTCCTTGACCAGCAGGCTGCCCGCCAGCATGACGACCCAGATCATCAGGTAGCGCGAGGCCTCCTCGGGCCAGGGCAGCGAGTAGCGGAAGCCGAAGCGCAGCACGACCTGCACGAACAGCATCGCCACCACGGCGAGGATCATCAGGCGGGCGGCGACGCCGGTGACCAGGCCGATCACCTCGGCCACCCGTTCCAGGGTTCGAAGCATCGCGGAGGACCCTCCAGGAGGGAGCCGCGGCCGGGTCGTCCGACCGGCCGCGGCGATCCGGTTCAGTCGAGCTTGCTCTCGGCGGTGGCGACCGCCTTCTGGAGCTTGTCGATCCACTCCTCGCCGACCTTTTCGGCCAGCAGGTCGCGGATCGGCTTGCGCGTCGCCTCGACGAACTGCTCGAACTCCTCGTGGGTCGGCTGGTAGATCTCGACGCCGGCGGCGGCGATCTTCTTCAGGTCCTGCGATTCCTTCGCGGTGATCACGCCGAGCATCGCGAAGGAGGCCTCGCGCGCCGCGTAGTCGAAGATCTTCTTGTCCGCGTCGCTGAGCCCTTCGTAGAAGTCGTCGTTGATCGTGATCAGCGCCATGTTCACCAGGTGATGGTCCAGGGTGTAGTACTTCTGGACCTCCTGGAGATTGGCCAGCAGCATCGTGTAGGGCGCGTTCTCCTCGCCGTCGACGACGCCGGTCTGCAGCGCGTTGTAGAGTTCGGCCCAGGCGATCGGCGTCGGCGAGGCGCCGAGCGCCTTGACCATCGCCAGATGGATCGGGATCGACTGCACGCGGATCTTCATCCCGACCATGTCGGCCGGCGTGTGGATCGGCTTGACCGAGTTGGAGAAGTTGCGGAAGGCCGACGGCAGGTAGGCCAGGATGCGGATGTGGCTGGCCTTGGCGGTGGCGTCCGCGAGCTCCTTGCCGAAGGGCCCGTCGAGCACCGTGCGCGCGACCTCGGTGGTCGGGAAGGTGTAGGGCATCTCCAGCACCTGGATCGGCGGGAAGTAGCTGGCCAGGTGGCCGGCCGACAGGCCCGCCGACATCTGGATCACGCCGCGGGCGGTCTGCTCGGCCAGGGACTCGAGGTCGCCGAGCTGCTTGTTCGGGAAGACCTGGAGCTTGTAGCGGCCGTTCGACTGGGACTCGAGGACCCGGCCGAAGACTTCCGTGAAGGTCCAGTAGGGATTGGCGAGCAGGTCGCCCTCGCCCTCGGTGTGGGCGAGCTTGACGATGGTCTGGGCGCCGGCCGCGAGCGGCGACAGCAGGGTGAAGCCGACGGCCGCCGCGGCCGCCAGACTGCGAATGCCAGTCCTCGATAGCATCATGACCTCTCCTGTTCGTTCTCTTGCGTGTTCTGGTTGGGGCCCCGCTTAGTCGTCCGTCCCGGTCGCGATCGAGACGTCGGCGACGAGGTTCTCTTCGTTGTATTCACGCAGCCGCAGGACCAGCGCCCTGTGGACCTCGGCAGCCGCCGTCTCGGCGGCCGCGGCGTCGCCCCGGCGGACGGCGTCCAGCAGCGCGGCGTGCAGCGCCAGCAGGTCGCGCAGGTATTCGGCGACCGTGCGGCCCATCGGCGGGCTGTAGGCGAAGGGCAGGCGCATCATGCGCAGCCCGATGGTCAGCAGGCTCTCGTAGTTCTCGCGCAGATAGCCGTTGTGGCCGGCCTCGGCGATGCGCAGCAGGTGCGCCTTCTCCGCGGCGACGATGTCGCTGGCCCGCCGGTCGTCGCCGACGTCCTCGGCCTGCGCGAAGGCGGTCAGAGCGGCCAGGCTCTCGTCCAGGCGGGCGACGTCCGAGGCGTGGTGCCGATAGGCGGCGAGCCGCGCGACGGCGCGCTGCAGCAGGCCCAGGGCCTCCAGGAAGCGCGGGAAGTCCGGCAGGATCAGCGGCGTGACCCGGGCGCCGCGGTTGCGGCTGAAGACGATCAGCCGGTCGGCCGAGAGGCGGATCAGCGCCTCGCGGATCGGCGTGCGCGAGACGTTGTAGCGCTCGGCCAGCGTCGTCTCGTCGAGGTCCTGCCCCGGCCGCAGCGACAGCCGCAGGATGTCCTCGCGCATCCGCTCGTAGAGCGATCCCTTGCCTTCGTCCGGCTTGGCCAAGACCCGACCTCCCTCGTCGGTTTTGCATACAGCCTGCATGCAACGATCTGCATACAATACGCATACAGGCGAAGGCCGAGCAAGGGGCGAGTCGACGAGGCACCCGGCAGGAGGGGAGGAGGCCCCAGGACGCCGGACGCGGCGGCAGCGCCCCGATGCCGCGCGTCATGCCCTCATCGCAGCTCGAAACGGATGGGCAGGACGAACTCCTGCCCGGCATCCGCCGGCCCGGCCGGGGCCGGCAGCGGCGCCGAGCGCTTCAGCAGGTCCAGCGCCTCGGCATCGAGCAGCTCGTGGCCCGAGCTGCTCTGCAGCCGGCTGTCGAGCAGGCGGCCACGGCGGTCGATGCGGAAGCGCACGACCGCAACGCCCTCCTGCCGCAGCAGGCGTGCGCGTTTCGGGTAGCGCCGATGGCGCTCCAGCCAGGCAGCCAGCCGGCTGATGTAGTCCTGCAGCGCCCCCGCTGCGGCAGCCGGCCCCGAGCCGCCGGCCCCGCGGGAGGCGACGGCCGCCGCCGGCCCCGCCGGACCGCCGGACGGCGCCCCGGCGGCAGCTACCCCGGCGGCAGGTACCCCGGCGGCAGGTACCCCGGCGGCAGGTACCCCGGCGGCCCAGGTCGCGGCCGCCGGCCTGCGGCGAGCCTGCCCTGCGGTCGGCGCCGAGCTCGGGGGAACCGCGGCCGCAGAAGGAGCCTCCGGCACCGCCCGGGGCGGAACGGCCGGCCGGACCGGCGGCGGGGGCGGCACCGCCTCCTCGACCGGCGGCGGCACGGCGGCGGCGCTCGCCGCGGCGGCGGCCGTGTCGACGGCCGGCTCGACCGCTGCCGGCGGCCCGACGGGGCCAGGCTCGGCAGCGCGCTCGACCGGCCGGAGCGCCGGCGCGGTCGGCACCGTGCGCAGCGGCTCCGGCTCCGCTTCGCCGCTTCCGGCCGCTTCCGGCGGCGAGGTCGTGACCGTCGGCACGGCAAGCGGTTCTCCCAGGCCGACGACGGCCACCTCCAGGGCCGGGCTCGATGCCGGGGCGACGGAGCGCCCCGGCAGGAACGCGAGCAGCAGCAGGACCGCCAGCAGGTGCAGCAGCAGGGCACCGGCCAGGGCCTGCCGCACCGGCAGGCCGGGCCGCAGGGCGCCGAGGGAAAGGCAGGGAGCCATCGTCCCCTCCCGGGGCCGCCGGGACCCGGCCTCAGAAACGCAGCCGGGCCTCGGCGAAGATCGAGCGGCCGGGCTCGTTGACCTGGACCTCCGCCGGGTCGGCAAGGTTGCTGCGGTTCAGGTGGTTGGCATAGGTCGTGTCGAAGAGGTTCGTCACGCCGAGCCGCAGGTCGCAGTCCTGGAAGGGCGACCAGCTCGCGAAGAGGTCGAAGACCGCGTAGCCGGGCGTCTCCCGCACGTCCCGCCCCGTCCCGGTCGTCGGGTCGAGGTCGACCCGCGTCTGCGTCAGGGCCCAGCGCATCTCCGCCCCCAGGCTCCACTGCTCGGCGCCCATCCACTCGGCGCGCAGGGTGCCCTGGAACGGCGGGATCTGCGGCAGGGCCGACCCGGTCGCGAGGTTCTGGCCGAGGGTATAGGTGCCGTCGGCCGAGAGCTTCAGCTCGGAGAGCGCCAGCCATTCGCCCTTGACGGTGAAGCCGGTCAGCAGGGCGTCGACGTTGCGGTAGACGTTCGCGTCCGTGGCCACGACCAGGATGCCGTCCTGGCCGCGTGCGCTGTCGCGCAGGATGAAGTCCTGCACGTAGTCGCCGTAGGCCGAGGCCCCGAAGGTCCAGCCGGCACCGGCCAGGTCGAAGCCGGTGTCGAGCTGGTGATGCTTCTCCGGTGCCAGCGCGGGATTGCCAACCCAGGAGCTGTCGCTGGTCATCATGCGCATGTCGCTGGCGACCGCCCGCTCGGTGGCGTCGGCGGTGCGCACGGAGCGGCTGAGGCCGGCATAGACCGTGGCCTCCCTGGCGACATCCCACTCCAGGCGGGCGAGGCCCCCGAAGTTGTGCTCGGTGTGATCCGAGGCTTGGACGCCGTAGTAGTAGCGGTAGAGGTCGTTGGGGCTGCGCCCGCTGGTCGCCGCGCGCTCGTCGGCGCGCCCGTAGCTGACGCGCACCTGGTCGTAGCGGCCGCCGAGCACCAGCCGCGTGTCCGTGGCGATCTCGAAGATGCTCTCGGCGGCGAGGCCGACCTCGTGGATCGCCACGTCCGGCCAGACGATCGACTGCACGCTGTCGACGTTGTCCTCGGTCGTGCCGGCGTAGCGGGTCGCGTCGCGCTGGTTGCCGCGATAGTCGAGAGCGAGCGTGAAGGGCTGCTCGCCGGCCGCCAGCTCGGCGCGCGCCTGGAAGCCGTAGGTGTCGGACTCCGAAGGCGTGCGCCGGTAGGTGTTGGCCGGCGGCGTGCGCAGCGAGTAGTTGTCCATCAGGTGGTCGACCAGGCTGGCGTAGCCCTGGAGGCTGAACGCCCGGAAGACCTCGCCGTCGAACCGCTGCTTCGCCTTCAGGCGGAAGGTGTCGCTGTCCGAATAGGGCGAATCCATGCCGGCCCCGGGGAACAGGGCGTCGTCGGTGCGGCTGTTCTCGTAGCCGAGCGACAGCTCCCGGCCGTCGCCCGGCGTCCAGCCGAGCGTCAGGCCCGCGGAGTGGTCGCTGTAGGAGCTGCGCACCGTGTTGCCGCTGCCGTCCTGGTAGTCGCCGGCGTCGCTGTAGGCGCCGGTCGCGCGGGCGTAGACCTGGCTGGTGCCGCCGGCGACATCGGCGAAGCCGCGCCAGATGCCGCCGTTGCTCTCGACGCCGCCGCCGAACCGGCCGGTGACCGGCCGGCTGTCGCTGAGCGCCGGGGCGTCGCGCTCCAGGATCACGCTGCCGCCGGTGCCGCCCGGGCCGATCAGCACGCTCTGATAGCCGCGCACGACGGTCACCCGGTCGAAGGTCTCGAGCGCGCCGTAGGAGCTCGGCGGATCCATGCGGTTCGGGCAGGCGCCGTAGATGTAGGAGCCGTCCGACCGGACGTTGAGCTGGGTCTGGGACTGGCCGCGGATCACCGGCTCGATGCCGTGGCCGCCCATCCGGCCGCCGGTGACCCCCGGCAGGCTGCGCAGGTAGTCGCCGGAATCGCTGTAGGGGCGTGCCGGCGGCGTCTCGGTCAGGTCGGTGCTCTCGGTGGCGGGCGTCGCCGGCGCGAAGTCGACGACCTCGATGGTCGGCAGGCTGCGCGGCAGCTCCGCGGCGGAAAGGGCGGCCGGAGCCGTCAGCAGCGCCGAGCCGGCGCAGGCGCAGAGAAGCAGGCCGCGCAGCGGGCGGCGGGTTTCGACAGGCATGTTCGCTTGACCTCTGAATCACGAGCTCGGAAGCGCGCGCCGCGAGGCTGCCGCCGGGGGCAGGCACGGCCGGCGGACGCCGACGGCCGAAGGGCCGCGGACGCGCGATCAGATGGGCTAGTCGTTCAGAGGCGGGTTGGCGGCGCGCGGGTCAGGCCGACGCGCAGCGACCAGAGGTCGGACGCGACCTCCTGCTCGGCGAAGGGGAAGACCCGCGCGGCGGGCGCGGGCTGGGCCTTCGGCAGCTCGGGCAGCTGCGGCAGCAGCGGCGCGCCGGCCTTGGCGAGCTGGCAGGCCAGGCAGAACAGCTCGGGCGGCGGCTTGGTCTCGTCGCCCTGCCCGTCCGAAGCCGGCAGGAAGCCGGAGCCGCAGAAGGCCAGCCCGCTGCCGAACACCGCCTCCAGCTCGGCGACGGAAACGCCCCCGCCGGACGAGGCGCCGGAAGCCGAACCGTCGCCCGGCCGCGCCTCCGCAGCGACCGCCGCGTAGGCCTGCGGCATATAGAGGCGGCAGAAGTAGGGGGAGACCGCGATGAACGCGAGGGCGAGCAGCGCGAGCAGCGTGCCGGCGCGCCCAGGACGCCTGGCGCCCGCCAGCCCCCGCCGCCTCGACCGCACCTTTCGCCTGTCCCCCGCCATCGGCAACCGCTCTCGCCCCCACCCTGCGCGGCGCCCCCGCTTCGGGAGGCACTGACCGCATACTATGGCAACGACGGCGAGACAAGCGCGGCCCGGCGCATCCGATCGCTGGATCCGGGCCCGTTCGCCTCGCCGGCGGAGCCGCCCGGAGGCCGGGACGGCGCCGCTTGGCATGCAGTCCGAAGAGGAGAAACGGGGCGACGGGGGGCATCCCGGCCCCGCCCAGTTTTCCCTTTCGCCGCTGCGGAAGGCTTGCCTATCATGCCCCGCGCCCTCGAGGGGGCGCTTCCCCCACTCTGCGACGCCACGAAACAACGGAGCCAAGGCATGGGTCAGTTCGGTGTTGGTCAAGGTCTGCGCCGGCTCGAGGACGCGAGGTTTCTGACCGGGCACGGGCGCTACACCGACGACATCGCGCTGCCCGGCTCGCTTCATCTCGCGGTCCTGCGCAGCCCGGTCGCCCACGCCGAGCTCGGCCCGATCGACGTCGAGGAGGCGCTGGGCGCGCCCGGCGTGCTGGCCGTCTATACCGGCGCCGACCTGAAGGCCGACGGCATCGGCTCGATCCCCTGCCTCGCCATGGTGCCGGGCAAGGGCGGCAGCAAGCCGGTCGCGCCCGCCTACCCGGCCCTGGCCCAGGACAAGGTCCGCTTCGTCGGCCAGCCGGTCGTCTGCGTCGTCGCCGAGACGGCGGCCCAGGCGCGCGACGCGCTGGAGCTCGTCGTCGTCGATTTCGACCCGCTGCCGGCGGTGACCGAGGCCGACAGGGCCCTCGCCGCCGACGCGCCGCTGGTCCACGACGCGGCTCCCGGCAACCTCTGCCTCGACTACGAGCACGGCGACCGCGAGGCGGCCGAGCAGGCCTTCGCCAAGGCCGCCAGGATCGCGAAGCTGGAGCTGATCAACAACCGGCTGGTCGTCAACTCCATGGAGCCGCGCGTCGCGATCGCCGACTACGACAAGGCGGACGGCCGCAGCACGCTCTACACCTGCAGCCAGGGCATCTTCCGGCTGCACAGCCAGCTCGCCGGGATCCTCGGCATCGACATGAAGCAGCTGCACCTCGTCACGCCCGACGTCGGCGGCGGCTTCGGCATGAAGATCTTCTCCTATCCGGAGCAGATCCTCTGCCTCTACGCCTCGCGCAAGCTGCAGCGGCCGGTGCGCTGGACCTCGGAGCGCACCGAGGCCTTCCTGTCCGACACCCAGGGCCGCGACCACGTGACCAGCGTCGAGATGGCGATGGACGCGGAAGGCCGCTTCCTCGGCATGCGCGTCTCGACCGCGGCCAACCTCGGCGCCTACCTCTCGAACTTCGCGCCCTACATCCCGACCGGCGCCTCGACCCAGATGTTCAGCGGGCTCTACAAGATCCCGGCGATCTACGCGAACGTCCGCTGCGCCTTCACCCACACCGTGCCGGTCGACGCCTACCGCGGCGCCGGGCGGCCCGAGGCGGCCTACATGATGGAACGGCTGGTCGACGAGTGCGCCCGGGTCGCCGGCCTCGACCGGCGCGAGATCCGCAAGCTGAACTTCATCCGGCCCGACGACCTGCCCTACGAGACGCCGATGGGCCGGCTCTACGATTCCGGCGACTATCCGCGCCTGCTCGACGAGGCCACGGCGATGGCCGACTGGGACGGCTTCGCGGCGCGCAGGGCCGAGGCGGCCAAGGCCGGCAAGCTGCGCGGCATCGGTCTCGCCAGCTATGTCGAGGCCTGCGGCGGCATCGGCGAGGAAGAGGCCAGGATGACCCTGGAGGCCGACGGCGGCATCAACCTGGTCATCGGCACCATGACCAACGGCCAGGGGCACCTGACCGCCTACGCCCAGCTGATCAACGACAAGCTCGGCATCGACCCCGAGAAGGTGCAGATGCTGCAGGGCGACTCCGACATCGTCGAGCGCGGCGGCGGCACCGGCGGCTCGCGCTCGCTGCTGATGGGCGGCGTGGCGGTCAACCGCGCCTCGGACAAGATCATCGAGCGCGCCAAGCAGGTCGCCGCCCACATGCTGGAGGCGGCGGCCGGCGACGTCGAGTTCGCCGACGGCACCTTCACCATCGTCGGCACCGACCGGCGCCTGTCGCTCGACGAGGTCGCCGCCGCGACCCACGGCGACTCGCTGCCCGACGAGCTGAAGGGCCCGATCGAGGAAAAGGGCGACTACGCGGCCGAAGGCCTGACCTTCCCGAACGGCTGCCACGTCTGCGAGCTGGAGGTCGACGAGGAGACCGGCAAGGTCCGCATCCTGCGCTACTCGATCGCCGACGACTTCGGCACGGTGGTCAATCCGCTGCTCGCCGCGGGCCAGGTTCACGGCGGCACGATCCAGGGCCTCGGCCAGGCGCTGCTCGAGCACACGGTCTATGACGAGGATGGGCAGTTGCTTACCGCCTCGTACATGGACTACTGCATGCCCCGCGCGGACGACGCGCCGGAGATCGAGTTGAAGCTGATCCAGGACTACCCCTGCAAGACCAACCCGCTGGGCGTGAAGGGGGCCGGCGAGGCCGGCGCCATCGGCGCGCCGCCGGCGATCATGAACGCCCTGGCCGACGCTCTGTCGGGGCTCGGCGTCGGGCGCCTCGACATGCCGGCGACGCCGGAGAAGCTGTGGCGGGCGATTCGCGACGGGCGCGCCGGGCGGCGCGACGCAGCCTGAGGGGAGAGCAGGCTTTGGGATGAAGCGCTTTGAGACGAAACGGCCGGTGAACGATGACTACGCCAGCGACGAGGATCTGCTGTCGGTCCTGCGGCTGATCGCCGAGCGGGCCGGCAAGATCGTGCTCGGCTACTACGCCGAGGGCGAGGACATCGAGGTCACGACCAAGGCGGACGACTCGCCGGTCACCGCGGCCGACGTCGCCTGCGAGGAGTTCATCCTCGACGCGCTCGCCAAGCTGACCCCCGACGTGCCGGTCGTCTCGGAGGAGTCCTTCAGCAACGGCGTGCACCCGAAGATCGGGCCGCACGACCTGTTCTGGCTGGTCGACCCGCTGGACGGCACCAAGGAGTTCCTGTCGCGCAACGGCGAGTTCACCGTCAACATCGCCCTGGTCCAGGACGGCAAGCCGATCGCCGGCGTCGTCCACGCCCCGGCCCTGGCCATGACCTGGGCCGGCAGCGAGGCCAAGGCGACCTTCTCGCAGACCGACCAGCCGCCGATGCCGATCGAGATCCGGCAGGTCCCCGAGGAGGGCCTGACGGTGGTCGCCAGCCGGCGCCACGGCGACGACCGCATCGAGGACTACCTGGCCGGCTTCCAGGTGCACCAGACCCTGGCCGCCGGCTCCTCGGTCAAGTTCTGCCTGATCGCCAGCGGCCGCGCCGACCTCTATCCGCGCTTCGGCCCGACCATGGAGTGGGACACGGCGGCCGGCCAGGCCGTGCTGGAGGCCGCCGGCGGCCGCGTCGAGACGCTCGACGGCCAGCCGCTGCGCTACGGCAAGCCCGGCTGGCGCAACCCCGAGTTCGTCGCCTTCGGCAGCAAGTAGGCAGCGGGGCGCGAGCGAAAGGACAGCGCGATGACCAGCGTCGGCCTCGTCGGCCTCGGCTCCATGGGCTTCGGCATGGCGACCAGCCTGCTGAGGGCCGGCTTTCCGGTGCACGGCTTCGACGTCGATGCCGAGGCGGTCGCGCGCTTCGAGGCCGAAGGCGGCAGGGGCGGCAGCCTCGCCGAGGTCGCGCCGTCCCTCGACGCCCTGGTGCTGGTCGTGGTCAACGCCCCGCAGATGGAGGCGGTGCTGTTCGGCGCCGGCGACGACGCGCCCGGCGCGGCCGGCAGGCTGCGCCGCGGCGCCCTGGTGATCGGCTGCGCGACCGTGCCGCCGGAAGCGGCGCGGCGCTTCGAGGCGCGGCTCGCCGAGCACGGCCTCGCCTACCTCGACGCCCCGATCTCCGGTGGCGCCGCCAAGGCGGCGGCCGGCGAGCTGACCGTGATGGCCTCGGGCAGCGCCGCCGCCTTCGCGGCCGCCGATCCGCTGCTCGACGCCCTGGCCGCGACGGTCTTCCGCCTGGGCGACGCGGCCGGGCCGGCCTCAGCCATGAAGATCGTCAACCAGCTGCTGGCCGGCGTGCACATCGCCGCCGCCGCCGAGGCCATGACCTTCGGCATGACCCAGGGGGTCGATCCCAAGACCTGCCTCGAGGTCATCTCGAAGTGCGCCGGCAGCTCCTGGATGTTCGAGAACCGGGGGCCGCACATCGTCGAGGGCGACTATGCGCCGCGCTCGGCCGTCGAGATCTTCGTCAAGGACCTGGGCATCGTCTCCGACGTCGCCCGCGCCGCCCGCTTCTCGGCGCCGCTGACCGCCGCCGCCCTGCAGCAGTTCCTGGCCGCCGCCGGCATGGGCCTGGGCCGCGAGGACGACGCCGCCGTCGCCAAGGTCTACGCCCGCAACGCGCGGCTGAAGCTGCCGGGGGAAGAGGCGTAGCCTGCCTTTCTCGTGGCGGCCGGCATGAGAAAGGCAGGCTAGTTCCCCGAATAGCTGCCGATGTCGATGCCACGGGCGGCGAGGTCGGCGGCGATACGGGCGCGCAGGGCGACCAGGTCGTCGACCGGCACCTTGCGCAGGCGGCCGATCTGCTCGCCGGTCAGCGTCGGCGCCGGCTGGTCGGCCGGCAGCCCGCCCCAGACGCCGACGGCCCAGTTGAGCAGGCGCGCCGTCGCCGCGGGACTGAGGCCCGCGTTCTCGACGCCCGGCACGTTCGCGAGATAGAGCGCCCCGTCGCGGTGGGCCAGGATGCGGCCGATGGCGGACAGGCCGGGCACCCGCCCGGCCTTCGAGCCGCTGCCGTCCAGGCCGTGGCAGCCGGAACAGCGCAGCAGGTAGAGCGTGCGCGGCGCCTCCTCGGCGGCGCCGGCCGGCACGGCGGCGCCGAGGGCGAGGCCCAGGGTGAGGCCCAGGGCGAAGGCGGCGGCGGCGCTGCGCATCGCGGGCGGCCCCCGGCGCGGCCGGCTCAGCCGGCCCCGCTGACGCCGATCACCGCGGCGACCGTGCAGTGGTACATGCCGCGGTTGTTGGCCATGCACCAGTTGATGTCGTTGTGCACGCCCATGCGGTAGCCCGGCCGCTCGTTCATGTTGTAGTTGCACAGGCAACGGCCGCAGGAGGTCTTGCCGCAGCAGTCGTTGTAGCTGATCAGGTAGGCCTTGCCGTCCTTGGCGCTCATGCAGGTGCCGACCCAGGTGACGACCGAAGGCTCGGCGCCCGGCGGACAGGAGGAGACGCTGCCGCCGCAGCAGGTGCAGAGGAAGCCGTCGAGCGCGCAGTAGCGCCAGTACTCGCAGCTCTGGTCATCGTCGTCCTCGCCGGTCGCGGCCCGGGCGCGGCCGCCGCTGCGGTCGAAGGGCAGCATCGGCAGCACCGCGCCGCCGACCAGGGCGCCGCCGAGCGCGGCGATCAGGCTGCGCCGCCCGAAGCGCTGGGCCGAGCGGCGCAGCCCGGCCTCGGCGACGCCGTCGAAGGCGCTCGAGAGTCTGGAGAGGAGTGTCAGCATGATCGCCTCCGGACGAAGCTGCGCCACGGTCAGCCGGCCGCGGCGCGGTCGAGATAGTGCTGGATCGAGGGCGTGCCCAGCTCGCTCGCGGTGAACAGGCTGTCGAGCTGCTCGCGGTTGTTGACCAGGCCCTTGGCGCGCACGACGCCGGCGCCGTCGAGCAGCAGCGCGAACGGCAGACGGCCGACGCGGAAGGCCACGCCGAGCTCGTGCGACAGCAGGTAGGGCAGGGCCGAGAGGCCGCGCTCGGCGACGAAGCGCTCGTGCGCGCTCCGCTCGCCGTCGCTCGCCAGGATGACGTCGAGCCAGGCGGCCTCGGCGGCGCGCGTCGCCTTGAGCACGGGCAGCAGCTTCTTGCAGACCGGGCAGTCGGGCGACAGGAAGAAGAGCAGCTGGCTGCGGCCGTCCCCGGCGCCGCCATGGAGGCCGCCATGGGAACCAATCGTCACCGGCCGGCCGTCGAGCGCGGTCAGCTCGAAGCGCGGCACGCTTTCGCCGATCGCCGGGCCGGAATCGGTGATCAGGGCGCCCATCGGCGCGACCCGCTCGAACAGCACGCCGACCTGCCGGGCCAGGGCCAGCACCACGATCAGCAGGCCGACGACGACCACCGCAAGCAGCGCGACGGCAATCGACAGCAGTTCCACCGTCATCTCCCCTCCCTCAGAATCCGCCGCGGTCCGCGGCGACCGCGCGGATGTGCGAGCGGGTCTGGACCAGCCGCTCGCCGATCAGCAGCAGCAGCCAGCCCCCGAGCGCCAGGCTCGGCAGCAGCACGGCGTCGAACGGGCCGAGCGGCCGCGCCGCGACCGGCGCCAGGGCGACCACGGCCAGCGCCGCCAGCGCCAGGTTGCGCGCGACCAGCAGCCAGGAGATCGCCTGGCCCGGCCCGCCGCAGCCGCAGTCGATCGAGCTGCGGCCGCGCAGCAGGTTGACTGCCATGGCGCCGCCGTAGAGCAGCATCAAGCCGGCCGCGAGCAGCGCACCGACGCGGGTCAGGCCGGGCACCAGCAGCAGGGCGGCCGCCGCGGCCTCGGCTGCCGCCAAGCCGGCCGCCGCCGCGCCGGCGACAGGCTCCGGCAGCAGGCGGTAGTCGGCCAGGGCCTGCCGGAACTCGGCAAATCCGCTGAGCTTGTGCAGCACGGCGCGCGCCAGCACCAGGGCCAGCAGGCCGACGGCGGCGCCGACGCAGAGCGGATCGAGGGGCGGGCCGAGGGGCGGCAGGACGGCGGTCATCGCGCTCAGTCGGCCTCGACCTGGACCACCGCCTCACCGACCTGCTCGACCTCCCGCTCGCCGACCGCGAAGCCGGCAGCAGGATCGGCCTGGTAGCGGACCACCGTCGCGTCGATCGGGTTGATGCCGAACAGCGTCGGGGTCCCGGCCGAGCCGACGGTCAGCGAGGTCAGCGGCGCGCAGGGCGAGCGGGACAGCAGCTTGCCGGTCTTGGCGTCGACCGCCCAGATCTCCTCGGCGGGATTCTTGTGGCTGCCCTCGGCGCCGCCGGAGTGCATCAGCACGAACAGCACGCCGGGCGTCGGCAGGTAGGCGATCGGCTGGTAGCCGCCGGGCCGCCAGCTGCCCTCGACGCCCCCGGCCAGCGGGAAGGTCCCGACCAGCCTGGCCGTCTCGCCCTCCAGGTTGATGCGGTAGACCGTGCCGGCGAAGGAGACGAACAGCCAGTCGTCGCCGGCGCGCTCGGCATGGATGAACAGCGGGTCCTCGTCCGGGTCGAACAGCGGCGTGCTGGCCCTGCGCTCGGCGCTCGTGCCGTCGGCGGCCAGGGTGTAGGTGCCGAAGCTGCCGTCGCCGCAGATCGTCACGTAGCGCAGCGGGTTGCCGGCGGCCGGATAGGTGCCGTAGCAGCCGTCGTTGGAGATCTCGGCGCTGACCTTGCCGGCCTTCATGTCGACCACGGTGATCGAGGTCCCCGGCGTCGCGTTCTGGATGAACACGAAGCGGTCGTCGGCCGAGCCCTGCATCAGGGGCCGGTAGTTCAGCGCCTGGGCCCGGGTGTTGGGCAGCGGGATCTCGGCCTTGAGCTCGAGCGTCGAGGCGTCGCGCACCTCGAGCAGGTCCAGGCGCTCGCCGCGCGTCAGCTTCGCGTAGTAGGTCGTGGCGGTGTAGATCTCGCCGCCGTGGTGCGGCAGGTACATCGTGCCCGCGAAGCCGGTGCCGACCAGCCCGAGGAAGCGCAGGGTCCCGGCGTCGAGAATGTAGAGCCGGCCGTCGACGATGTGGTTGATGGCGATGTCGGCCAGATAGACCTTCGGGGTGTCGGCCGGAATGCGCGCGACCGTCACCTCCTCGGGCTTCAGCTCCTGCGCCGCCGCCTGGGCGCCCCCCACCGCCGCGACCGCAGCGACCAGCAACAAGGTGGCAACGCGACCCATGGCGCCCCTCCCCGGCCGACCTCGGGATGCGGGCTCAATTACAGTCGCAGTGCGACGAAATGTCCATCCACTTTGCGTTGCCGGTACCGGGGTAGTCAGCCTCTCTCCGAGAAGCACGCCGGGAGACGCGCGCCGGCGACCTACCCCGCGGCCTTCAGGATCTCCCTGGCCAGGGCCGCGATCTCCTTCGCCGCCTTGCTGCGCGGCTGGACCTCGCCGACGGCGCGGCCCTCGGAGAGGGCGGCGGCGAAGACCACGCGGTTGCCGATCCGGCTCCTGGCGACCTGGGCGCCGAGCCTGCCGACCTCCGCGATCATCGTCTCGGCCAGGTTGCCGCGCGGCGGCACGCGGTTGAGCACGATCAGCGCCGGCACCTTCTCGGCGGCCGCCAGCTCGAGGGTCGGCCGTGTCGCCCAGACGTCCATCGGCGAGGGCTGCACCGGCACCACGACCAGGCCGGCGGCACGCACCGCGATCTTCGCCTCGGTCTCCATGTGCGGCGGCGAGTCGATCAGCACGATGTCGTGGTCCCGGGCCAGGCGGTCGACCTCGTTCTTGGTGCGCCAGCCCTTGATCTGGCTGGCCAGCACGCCGGCGCCGGCGTCGCCCAGGCGCTCCTCGCGCAGGCGGTACCAGGCGGTCAGCGACTGCTGCGGGTCGATGTCGACGACGGCGACCGACTTCTTCATCGCCGTGAAGGCGACCGCCAGATGCGCCGCCAGGGTCGTCTTGCCGGCGCCGCCCTTCTGCTGGGCCACGGTGATGACCGTTGCTGCCATGGCCGGTTCCTTCTATGACGCCCCGCGGGCGCCGTGAGCCCGAATCATTTCGCACCTGCACAATAACGAGCGAATGAGCGAGTCTGAAAGCCCTAACGCGCGCGACGGCGGTACGGTGCCGAGGATCCTGCCGGCGAGCCCGGCCGCGATCGCCGAAGCCGCGGCGCTGCTGCGCGCCGGCCGGCTGGTGGTCTTCCCGACCGAGACGGTCTACGGCCTGGGCGGCGACGCGACCGACGCCGAGGCCGTGGCGGCGATCTTCGCGGCCAAGGGCCGGCCGCGCTTCAATCCGCTGATCAGCCACCTGCCCGACCTGGAGAGCGCCGAGCGCGAGGCGGTCTTCGACGCCCGCGCCCGCCGCCTCGCCGAACGCTTCTGGCCGGGCCCGCTCACCCTGGTGCTGCCGCGCCGGCCGGACAGCCGCATCGCCCTGCTCTGCTCGGCCGGGCTCGACAGCGTCGCCCTCCGGGTCCCGGCCCAGCCGGTGGCGCGCGCGCTGCTCCGGGCGGTCGGCCGGCCGGTCGCGGCGCCCAGCGCCAACCGCTCCGGCCGGATCAGCCCGACCCGCGCCGAGCACGCCGCCGCCGAGCTGGGCGACCGGGTCGCGCTCTACCTCGACGACGGGCCGACCGCGGTCGGCCTGGAATCGACCGTCGTTTCGCTGCTCGGCCCCGAGCCGCTGCTGCTGCGCCCGGGCGGACTGCCGCTCGAGGAGCTGGAGGCCGAACTCGGCCCGCTCGGTCGGGTCGCGGCCGAGGAGGGCGGGGCCGCGCGCCTCTCGCCCGGCCTGCTGACCAGCCACTATGCGCCGACCAAGCCGCTGCGCCTGGAGGCGACCGCGGTCGCGCCCGACGAGGCCCTGCTCGCCTTCGGTCCCGAGGTGCCCGAGGGCGCCGCCCAGACCATCAACCTCTCGCCCGCCGGCGACACCCGCGAGGCCGCCGCCGGCCTGTTCGAGGCGCTGCGCGCCCTCGACGCCGGCCCCGGCCGCGCCATCGCCGCCATGGCCGTGCCCGCCGAGGGCCTGGGCCTCGCGATCCGCGACCGCCTGGCCCGCGCCGCCGCGCCGCGGGGATAGCGGACGAGCGCCGCCCCCTTCACAGAAGATTCCCCTCTCCGCCCCCGGGGGGCGGAGAGGGCAGGGTGAGGTGGGGGATTCAGGCCCCTCCGACCCCGACCCGGCCAACGGCGAGTTCGCACCCCACCTCTCCCCGGCCCTCCCCGCCCCGGAGGGGCAGGGAGGGAGTACACCTTCGCCACCCGCAAGCGCGTCCCGGGGATCGCTGCCATGCCGGGGCGGCCGTCGACAGGGCTGGCCGCCGCCCCTTACCATCGCCGCCATGACCGCCAGGCCGATTCCCGAACCCTTCGAGAACCTGCACGACCGGATCCTCGACGTCGTCGGCGAGGAGGGCGTGGTCGCCGAAGCGGGCGAGATGGCCCGCTATCTGGCCGAGGAGCGCGGCCGCTTCGTCGGCAAGGCGGCCTTCGTCGTGCGCCCGGCGAACACCCGGGAGGTCGCCGAGGTCGTCAAGCTCTGCGCCGAGGCCGGCATCGGCATCGTGCCCCAGGGCGGTAACACCTCGATGGTCGGCGGCTCGATCCCCTTCGAGGAGGGCGACGAGATCGTGCTGTCGCTGGAGCGCCTGAACCGCATCCGCGCCCTCGACGCCGACAACTTCACCATGACCGTCGAGGCCGGCGTGATCCTGCAGGAGGTCCAGCAGGCCGCCGCCGCAGCCGACCGCCTGTTCCCCTTGAGCCTGGGCGCCGAAGGCTCCTGCCGGATCGGCGGCAACATCTCGACCAACGCCGGCGGCGTGCAGGTGCTGCGCTACGGCAACACCCGCGAGCTGGTCCTGGGCCTGGAGGTCGTGCTGCCCGACGGCCGGATCTGGGACGGCCTGAGGGCGCTCCGCAAGGACAACACCGGCTACGACCTGAAGCAGCTCTTCATCGGGGCGGAGGGCTCGCTCGGCATCGTCACGGCGGCGGTGCTGAAGCTCTACGCGCGACCGCGCGAGATCGTCACGGCCTTCGTCGCGGTGCCCGACCCGGCGGCGGCCCTCGCCCTGCTGAGCCGCCTGCGCGGCGCCTCGGGCGAGAGCGTCACCTCCTTCGAGATCCTGCCGCGCCTCGGCCTGGAGTTCACCCTGCGCCACATCGAGGGCTGCCGGGACCCGCTCGAGGCCGCGCATCCCTGGTACGTGCTGGTCGAGCTGTTCGGCGGCCGCGAGGACGGCGGCCTGCGCGAGCTCCTGGAGGAGGCGCTGGCCGAGGCCCTGGAGGGCAGCCTGGTGCTCGACGCGACCCTGGCCGAGACGGAGGCGAAACGCCGGGAGCTCTGGCGCCTGCGCGAGGCGATGAGCGAGGCGCAGAAGTTCGAGGGCGGCTCGATCAAGCACGACGTCTCGGTGCCGGTCTCCTCCGTGCCGGCCTTCATCGCCGAGGCGGGCGCGCTGGTGACCGAGCTGATCCCGGGCTGCCGCCCGGTGCCCTTCGGCCACCTCGGCGACGGCAACATCCACTTCAACGTCAGCCAGCCGCTGCCGGAAGCGGGCGGCGACTTCGCGCCCGGCAAGGCCGCCTACCTGGCCCGCTGGGACGAGATGAACCGCGCCGTCCACGACCTGGTCGTGCGCCGCTTCCACGGCTCGATCTCCGCCGAACACGGCATCGGCCGCATGAAGCTGGCCGAGAACGAGCGCTTCAAGAGCGCGGTCGAGCTCGACCTGCTGCGCACGGTCAAGAAGGCGCTCGACCCCCACGGCATCATGAACCGCGGCAAGGTCGTCTAGGCTCGGCACTGATTGACCGAGCCAGAAGATGACGGTCGCGGCGATGCAGATGGCCGAAAGGCAGCCGTCGGCGCATCGGTCGTCGCGGGCGTGGATGCGGCGCCGGTCCCCGAGGCGGCCGAACAGGATCCCGATGCGGCTGCCTCGATGCGGCTGCGCAGGCCATTGCGGATCACGAAGACGATCCCGCTCGCCTTGATCCGCCCTGAGCCCAGGCTCTCGCCGGCTAGAAGTGGTAGAGCAGGCCCGCCGCGAGCAGGCCCTGGTCGGCGCTTCCTTGCTGCTCGACGATCGGGCTGTCGGCGGCGTCGCCGAGCAGCCGGGTGTAGCCGGCGATGCCGGTGACGCCCCAGTGGTCGGTAATCCGGTAGGTGGCGCGCAGGGTCAGGCCGACGTCCTTGAGGCCGCCACCGGGATCGTAGCGGGAGAGGCGGCTGCGGGCCGCATTGTCGGCGTCGATGCCGAAGTAGGTCCGGGTGTAATCCCGGTCTGCGTAGGTCGCCGACAGCGCGGCGCCGAGCCGCAGCCGTCGGGTCACCGGGAAGCTGTAGGCGGGGCCGAAGGACAGGGTTGTGCCGTCCGAGGTGCCGCTGACGTCGGTCAGGGCCTGAACCTCGAAGGCCAGCGTGTCGCCCTGCAGCAGGACCTGGCGGGTGCTCAGCCTGGCGAAGGCGCCGGCCTCGACCGCGTCGTCGATGTCGCGCAGGGCGTCGACCCGATCGTTCTCCACGTCGCTGCGGCCCGCGTGGTAGCGCAGCACCGGGCCGAACTCGAGGCCCTCGACCGGCGAGACGTTGGCGCGCAGCTTCGTGCCCCGGAACTCGAGATAGTAGCCGTCATAGCTGAACCTGGCGCCGAGCAGCGGGGCCGGCTTGTAGTCCTTGGAGCCCTCGTAGTCCGGCGCGGCCGCCACGCCGAGCGTCAGGAAGCCGCCGAAGCCCGCCGGCCGGTCTTCCTGCTGCGCCGCGGCCCCGGCGGGCAGGGTGCAGACGAGGGCGGCCGAGAGCAGGAGGGCCCGGGCCGACAGGCGCAAGGGCAGGGGCAGGTCGTTCAGGATCGGCACGGGGCTTCCTCGTTGCACCGGTGGACAGGACGAGGCGGACCCTAGCGGAGCGGCCGGCGCGGGCGATGTCGGCGGCGTGTCGCTCCGTTACGAAACATTTCGACATCAAGCTTCTGCCGACCGCCCGGCCGGCTCTGCTATAGGCTCCGCGAGCGCCGGGCCGCGCCCCCGGGCACCAGGAGGGGGCGGATGCCGGCCGCGGGAGTCCGGGAGGTCACGGCGATCATGAGCCCAGAGGAGCCGGTGCCGCGCGTCCTGGTCGTCGACGACGACCGGGAGATCCGCGAGCGCCTGTCCCGCTTCCTCTCCGCCCACGGCCTCGTCGTCAGCGAGGCCGCCGACGGGCGGGAGATGGCGGCCCAGCTGCAGCGCGAGGCGGTCGACCTGGTCGTCCTCGACGTCATGCTGCCGGGCAGCGACGGCCTGACGCTCTGCCGCCAGCTCCGGGCGCAGAGCAGCGTGCCGATCATCCTGCTGACCGCCCTCGAGGGCGAGAGCGACCGCATCGTCGGCCTGGAGCTCGGCGCCGACGACTACGTCACCAAGCCCTTCAGCCCGCGTGAGCTGCTGGCGCGCGTGCGGGCCCAGCTGCGCCGCGCGGCGATGCCCTCGACAGCCGGCGGAAGCCCCGCCGCACCCTCGATCTTCCGCTTCGCCGGCTGGTCGCTCGACCTCGCCCGTCGCACCCTCGTCTCGCCCGACGGCATCCTGGTCGTCCTGACCAGCAGCGAGTTCGACCTGCTGGCGGTCTTCGCCGAGAACCCGCAGCGCGCGCTCGGTCGCGAGCAGCTGCTGGCCTTCCTGCACGGCCGCGACGCCAGCCAGTTCGACCGCAGCATCGACGTGCACGTCAGCCGGCTGCGCCGCAAGATCGAGGCCGATCCGCAGCGCCCGGAGCTGATCAAGACGATCCGCAACGAGGGCTACTTCTTCTCGCCGCGGGTCGAAGCCGACGGCGGGGCGCCGGCATGAGGCTCTTCTCCGGAGGCCCGAGGATCGGCCTGGCGCCACGCCTCGCGCTGCAGATCCTGCTGGTGGTGCTGACCATCGTCGCCGTCGAGCGGGCCTCGCGCATGCTGGTGCCCATCCCCGACGTCATCTTCATGGACCGGGAGTGGCTGGCCTCGACCGTCGCCGACGCCAGGAGCCGGCTCGTCGACGCCCTGCCGGTCGCGCACGCCGCCGAGGTCGGCGATCTGCCGGCTTCGGACCTGCTGACCTATGGCCTGACCGATCGGCCGCCGGCCGAGCCGGAGCACGAACCGGCGAAGATCGCGGGCTTCAAGCGCACGCTCGCGGCCGCCTTGCCGCCCGGGACGCCGATCCGCGTCGCCGCCCGGGGCCTGCACGGCGACGTCGGCCGCTCCTTCCACACGATCGCCGTGGTCGTCACCGGCATTCCCGCCCGCATGGTCGACGTGCTGCAGAACGACGACGAGGGAACGGTGATCGTCTCGACCGGGCTCGAGATCGCCGTCGGGCTGGGCGACGGGGCCTGGCTGACCGTCGGGACGCGCGACGACCGCTCGATCCTGATGCCGCTGCTGCGCAACCTGATTCCGCCGGTCTTCGGCATCGCGATCATCCTGCTGATCTCCTACCGGGGCTCGCGCGTCCTGCTGCGGCCGCTGCAGCAGCTCGCCGTCGCCGCCGAGCGCCTCGGCCGCGAGCGCAGCATCGTGCCGATCCCGGAGATGACCATCCCCGAGTACAAGGCGATCGCCGACAGCTTCGCGGAGATGCAGCGGCGGCTGAAGCGCTTCGTCGACGAGCGCACGCAGATGCTGGCCGCGATCTCCCACGATCTGAACACCCCCCTGACGCGTCTGCGCCTGCTGGCGGAGGAGCTCGACGACCCGCGGCAGCGCGCGCAGGTCCAGGCGGACATCGACGAGATGAAGCTGATGATCCGCAGCTCGCTCGCCTTCGCGCGCGACGACGGCCAGGAGGCGCACGTCGTCGTCGACCTGGCCTCCCTGCTGATCAGCCTCTGCGACACGACGAGCGACGCCGGCCAGCCGGCCGAGTACCGCGGGCCGGACCACGCCACCCTGCCCTGCCGCCCGGTCGCGATCCGGCGCGCCTTCGCCAACCTGGTCGACAACGGCTGCAAGTACGGCGACCGCGTCGTCGTCGAGCTGCGCGACGCACCGGAGGCGGTCGAGGTCGCGATCAGCGACCGCGGCCCCGGCATCCCCGAGGCCGAGGTCGAGCGCGCCTTCGCGCCCTTCCAGCGCCTGGAGAGCTCGCGCAACCCCGCGACCGGCGGCACCGGCCTCGGCCTGACCATCGCCCGCGACATCGTCCACGGCCACGGCGGCGACCTGACCCTGGCCAACGGCGCGCCCTCGGGGCTGGTCGTGACCGTCCGCCTGCCGAAGCCGAGCGCGGCCCCGGGCGCGTGACGCTGACTCTACGGCTCGCTCGCCGCCCGCTCCCGCAGCGCCGCCAGGAAGGCGCGGATGCGCGCTGCATTGACGCCGCGGTCGATGCGCCCGATGCGCGAGCGCGAGCGCAGGTCGACCCGGCTGCCGCCGTCGGCAGCGCCGACCCGGATCACGACCTCGTCCGGAAAGCCGTAGAGGAAGGAGCGCGCCACCGCCTCGATGCGGCCCTCGCCCGCCTCCTCGGCGACGAGCTCCCAGCCCCGGTCGCGGACGAGTTCCGCGGCGAGCGCGAAGGCGCGTTGCGGCGGGAGCGGCAGCGCGAGCGGCGCGAGATCCGGATAGGCGGCCTGCTGGACCGGGGCGTTGCCGGCCGGGTAGTCGCTCGGCGTCGGCATGTCCCAGAAGACCGGCGGATCGGCGGTGTCGGTGCTGACGTCGTTGATCGGCGGGTAGCGCCGGGTGGCATCCTCCCACTGCAGCGCCGCCGCCACGACCGGCAGCGACAGGACGAGGCCGAGCAGGGCCGGCAGCAGCCCGCGCCGCCGGCCGCGGCGCAGGGACAGCAGCGCGCCGAGCAGCGACAGCAGCAGCCCCGCCGCCGCCGCGTAGACGGCCCACTCCGCGACCCGCAGCGCCTCGACGACCGGCCACCAGCCGAGGCGATAGCCCGCGGCCGACAGCGCCAGGCCCGCGGCGCCGGCCGTGGCGAGCACGGCACCGGCCAGGGCCGTCCGGGGCAGGTGCCGGCCGGCGCGCCTGCGGGAGCTGTCAGTCATGCTCTCTTCCTTCCGGGCGTCGGCCGCAAGAGCCCCGCCCTCCACGGCCACTGTCCCCGCCCCCGCGTTCGTCATTCCCGCGGAGGCGGCAATCCCGAGCCACGGGCTCGGCGCAGGCCGCTCCGGATCCCCGCCTCCGCGGCGATGACGGAGTGAGGGGGCCCGACGGACGAGGGGCCGTCGCGGGAGCCGGGACCGCCCTCACGGCTCCTCCCCCTCTTCCCGGTTGATCGGATAGCCGCTCGCCGGGCCGCGCAGGGGCTGGACCAGCATGCGGTCGAGCCGGAGGTCGCCGGGCGTGCGGAACTGCTCGATGCCGAGGGTCATGGCCTCGTGGCCCTCGCGCGGCTGCGCCTGGTAGGTGCCGAGCAGCCGGTCCCACCAGGGCAGGTTGAAGCCGAAGTTGCTGTTGGTCTCGCTCGGGTGGATCGAGTGGTGCACCCGGTGCATGTCGGGCGTCACGACGAGCAGGCGCAGGACCCGGTCGAGCGCCAGGGGCAGGCGCACGTTGGAGTGGTTGAACATCGCCGTCGCGTTGAGCAGCACCTCGAAGACCAGCACGGCCGCCGCCGGCGGGCCGAGGGCCGCGACGACGGCCAGCTTGATGCCCATCGACAGCAGGATCTCCAGCGGGTGGAAGCGCAGGCCGGTGGTGACGTCGAACTCCAGGTCGGCGTGGTGCATCCGGTGCAGCCGCCACAGCGCCGGCACCGCGTGGAACAGCACGTGCTGCAGGTAGATCGCCAGGTCGAGCGCCAGCAGCGACAGCCCGAAGGCGAGCCAGGCCGGCACTTCGACGGCGTTGAGCAGGCCCCAGCCGCGCTGCCCCGCCAGCGCCGCCAGGCCGACCGCCGCGACGGGGAAGACGAGGCGCAGCAGCAGGGTGTCGAGCAGGACGACGCCGAGGTTGCCGCTCCAGCGCAGCAGGCGCGGGATCGCCCGCCGCCGCCGCGGCGCCGCCAGCTCCCAGGCCATCATGACCGCCAGCACGCCGAGGAAGGCGCCCAGGCGGATCCAGGGTTCGTTGGCCAGCAGCAGCTCGGTCACGGGCGAAGGGTCCTCGTCGGGGGCGGCGGCACCACCATAGTCCCACACTTTACCGAATCATAGATTGAGCCCGATCATGCCCCGCCTGTCGGCTCGTCGCCTCCGGCGTGCGGCGACCGCCGCGGCGGCGGCATGACCGCGCTCTAGGCGCCCATGATCGCCTCCAGCGCCTTGCGCTGCTCGTAGAGTGCCAGGAAGGCGGCGTAGCGGCGCTCGTGCAGGGCCGTGAAGCGCGGGTCGGGCGCGCTGCTGCGCGACGGCCGCGCCAGGGCGCCGGCGGCGGCCTTCAGGCCCGCCTCGGGATCGAGCGCCGCGGCGGCGGCGATGGCGGCACCGAGCAGCACCGGCTCGGCCGACTCCGAGACCAGCAGCGCGCAGCCGGTGGCGTCGGCGTAGAGCCGGCGGAACAGCGCCGACTTCGCGTGGCCGCCGCTCAGGTGGATGCGCCCGATGCGGTAGCCGCCGGCATTCAGCCGCTCGATCACCAGGCGGGTGCCGTAGGCGATGCTGCAGGCCGCCGCCCAGTAGAGCTTGACCAGGGTCTCGGCCGGTTCCTCGATGGTCAGGCCGCTGACCACGCCGCGCAGGCCGGGGTCGGCATGGGGCGAGCGGTTGCCGATGAAGTCGGGCAGCAGGTGCAGCTCCGGCGCCGGGTCGCCGCCCGCCTCCAGGCGCCGCAGGATCTCGGCCGACAGCGCCTCGTGCGGGTCGGCGCCGAACTCGCCGGCCGCGGCGCTGCCGCGCACCAGGTGGTCGAGCAGCGCGCCGGTCGCGCTCTGCCCGCCCTCGGCGCACCACAGGCCCTCGGCGACGGCGCCCAGGTAGGGCCCCCAGACGCCGGGCACGGCGTGGCGCTCGCGGTGGAGCGCGATCTGGCAGTTCGAGGTGCCGGCGATCAGCGCGAGGCGGCTCTCGACCGGCCCCTCCAGGTGCGCCGCCAGGGTGCCGAGCGCGCCGGCGTGGGCGTCGATCAGGCCGGCCGCGACCAGGCAGTCCGTGGTCAGCCCGAGCGCCTCCGCCGCCTGCGGCGTCAGCCGGCCGAGCGGCGCGCCGACCGGGCTGGCTTTCTCCGGCAGCGCCGCCTTCTCCGTCAGGTCCGCGAGGTCGACCGCGGCCAGGAAGCCGCGGTCCCAGCCCTGCTCCCGGCCGTCGGCTTCGTGGGCCAGCCAGGTCCACTTGCAGACCAGGGTGCAGACCGAGCGCCCGGCGGTGCCGCTGCAGCGCCAGGCCAGGAAGTCCGAGAGATCGGCGGCGAGGCCGAGCTCGCGCCAGAGATCCGGCCGGTGGCGCTTCAGCCACATCAGCTTGGGGACCTGCATCTCCGGCGACATCCGGCCGCCGAGGCAGTCGAGCACCCGCGAGCCGGTCGCCGTGCAGGCCTCCGCCTCGGCCTCGGCACGGTGGTCCATCCAGACGACGACGTCCCAGGGGCCGGGCAGCCCGGCGGTCGCCTCGGACAGCGCGAGCGGGCTGCCGTCGCCACGGCGCAGCACCAGGGAGCAGGTCGCGCTGAACGCCAGGGCGGCGACCGCTTCGGGGCCGAGGCCGGCCGCCGCCACGGCCTTGCGCACGGCCTGGCAGACCGCGGCCCAGATGTCCTCGGAGCTCTGCTCGACCTGCCGCGGCGCCGGATCCCCGCCGGGTGACCTCGAAGCGCGGCTCGCTCAGATCGACCGCGCAGCGCCTCGCCGACGGCCAGCGGATGTGGAAGGTGACTGTCTTGCCCAGGAAGGCAGGTGGTGGGGCATCAGGAGCGTGGCGGCGAGATAAGGCTCCGGTCGGTTGGACAGCCAAGCTCATGCAGCTTTGGCCGCAACAACGCTCCCTGTAAGTCCTTCGACGACCGCCCGCATGACCGGAGCAGCGACACCGTTCCCCAAGATCCGAATGCGATCCCGCCGTGAGCCGTGGTTCATGACATACGCTGAGCCAATGCCCATCGCCGCCTTGAGTTCCGGTACCTGCAACATCCGTAGTCGGGGCTCGCCCTCGATCCACTGGACGAGTCCGAAACGGTCCAAAGTGGTCAGTGTGCGCAGTGGCCGATCAAGGCTCTGCCATCCTCCGGCCCTGTCCGATCCGTAATAGACCACTAGGAACGGCACACCTTCACCAAGCGCCTCGATCCCGCGTCGGGCCCTTTCAAGCGTTGCCGTAGCGCGCCCAGGCCGAAAGAGTGGCGTGGTCCGCCAACAGTCCAGAGGGTCGAGGATGGTCGCAGCTGGCACGGGTACGATGCGTGGAGGTTTGACGACCGGGGGGCGACGCAAGCGGTCACCTGTGACAAAGAGCCGGCGACGGTTCTGGGGAACGCCGAAGGCGGCAGCATCAAGCGACTGGAGTCTAAGCTTGTAACCGAGCGTCTCCAGCCTCGTGATTAGCTCCTCGAAACCGTCCCACCTTCGCATGCCGTTCACATTCTCAAGGACCAGCCAGCGAGGTGCTAGATCCTCGACAAAGCGCATGATGAACCAACCTGAACGCCGACTAACCTCGCACCGCTCCCGAGCGCCACGCGCGACCGAGTGGTTCGTGCATTCCGGTGACGCGATCAGGAGGTCTACAGCTCCCAAGTCGTCGAAGACCTCGGGCCCAACGTTGTCCGAGAGCCGAGTGGTGATCACGTTGCGCCGTGCAGAGGGAAAGTTGTCGCGGTAGGTGGCGGTCGCAATCTCCCATGCGTCAACTGCGCCGATCAGTTCAGCACCCGCGGCGCGCGCGCCCCAGCTGCTGCCTCCACCACCACAGAAGAGGTCTATCGCTCTCATGGCCATCGGAACCCGACTCGGGAATTTATGCCTCGCTAGAGCGTGCCAGGCGCCTCCTTGTCGCGCAAGGCCTGTGCGACAGCCCGCCGGATGCGCGCGCGGCATCGCGCTGGCGAACGCTCGACTTGGTGCTCCCACAGGCGCAGCACGATCCAGCCAGCTTCCCTGAGCAGCCGCCTGTTCCGGCTGTCTCGTCGGATATTCGTAGCTATCTTTGCCTCCCACTTCTCCGACAGCTTCAGCCGCCACCTTTCGAACTGCCACCCGTGCCAGAAGTCGCCATCGACCAGCACTACGACCCGCGCCTCCCGGAGCACAAAATCCGGACGTCCTGGCAGGTCCCGAGCATGCGTCTCGTACGACAGACCGAGTTCGAAGAGCATACGTTCGACTGCCCGCTCCGGTGACGTATCCCGCCCGCGAATGCGGGACATGAGCCGTGAGCGGGTTTCCGGGGCCATAATGTCGCCCCTGTGCATCCTTTTCTTCGTCTCTTTCAACCGCTGGTCCGCACTCTGTCTTGTACCGATGCCTGACGGAATGCGAACCTACTGCGCGATCCGGCCCATTCGAGGCATAGGTAGTATGGTATTGACGTCCGGTCTTGAGCTGCCGCCCCTCGCACCATCGCTGATGGCATCGCTCAGATCCCTCGGCTACAGCGTCGAGGCGGCCTTGGCCGACCTGCTTGATAACAGCATCGCAGCCTCTGCGGACACCGTCTCTGTCGAATTCGCAGCTCACCCGGAACCCTATGTTGCTGTCGTCGACAACGGTGAGGGGATGGAGGAGCAGGCTCTCATTGAGGCGATGCGATTCGGCAGCCGTGATCCGCGAGAGGCTCGGAAGGGAAAGGACCTCGGGCGCTTCGGTCTCGGATTGAAGACAGCTTCGCTTTCCCAGTGCCGATCTCTGACCGTCATTTCTCTCCGTGGGGGGCATGTTGCTGCGGCAGAGTGGGACCTGGACGCGTGCGAGGAGAGGGGAACATGGTGGTTGCGCCGCCCCCACCTTACTGACGAGCTCAATCCTTTCCTGCGTGAACTGGAAGCGCAGGGGCGTGGGACCGTAGTCCTGTGGCGCAAGCTCGATCGGCTCGTTCCACCTCCAAGCCGCGACCCGGAGCGGGTGTTTGACTCGGCCATGGCGGGCGTGGAGCAGCATCTCGCATTCACATTCCACCGCTTCATCCATGGTCGCGAGTCCGAGGGCTTGCACCTGCAGATCAACGGCAGGGAGGTTCCGCACCTGGATCCATTCCTCGAAGGAGACCCGCGGGGTCAGATGTTGCACGAGGAGGCTTTTCAGATCGATGGGCACACGGTTCGCGTAGCCCCTTTCGTGCTTCCGTTCCCCTCGAAGCTCTCGCAGGCAGAAAAGGAGCGAGCTGGAGGACATGAGCGCATAAAGACCGGCCACGGCTTCTACGTCTATCGCGGGAAACGACTAGTTGTGCCCGGGGGATGGTTCCGGATTGTGCCGGCCGACGAGCTCGTCCGGCTTGCCCGCATCAGGGTCGACGTTCCGGTCGAACTTGATCACTTATGGAAAGTTGATATTCGCAAGACCGTGGTCGAACCACCACGCGAATTGAAGGAGAACCTGCGACGAGTTGTCGGCGACGCCGCTCAACGGAGCCGGAGAGTGTATCAATTCCGCGGAAACGCTGGCCGCGATGCGCATCACCGCCCCCTCTGGCTTCAGAAGTCGCTTCGCGATGGAGCTGTTGCCTGGATTATTGATCGTCAGCATCCGGCTGTAAAAGCGCTTCTGACCGGTGATCCGGACGATACCGAACGGCTGTTCAAGTTGATTGAGGAGTCGATCCCGTTTCACGACATCCACATCCACATGTCGGCCGACCGTGACATCGGATCCACAGAGAGCTCTCAAGACCACGCACAGGAACTCGAAGACTTGGCCAGACGCCTAGTGACAGCCTTCGACGGCAATCCGGACGCTCGCAGGAGCTTTCTGGAGAATCTCGGCTCTATCGAGCCCTTCAGCCGCGATCCGGATCTCACGATTCGCATCGCGGCCTCCCTTTCCGAATGAGGTGATCATGGAATTTGATGTCGATCGTCTTGTCGGTATGGCTCAGGCTGGGTTGAGGCTCGAGCCCCCTCCATCGGAGGAGGAGATCGCCCAGATCCTGAACGGTTTCAAGACCGCTTTCGGGCTCAGTGAAGACGTTGTCGAACAAGCGCGGAGGCAGCTACACGCGACCTTCGAGCTTCGCATGGAACTGGGCGAGACGATCGAAGGAGAGGAGGAGCATACCCCCTGGCTTGCAGGAAGACTTGCACAGATCGAGCCTTTCTACTGGGAGCGATATAGGAAATTTCTGGCCCGTTCGGGATGGGGACCGAACGTTCTTTTGACCCTCGACAGGTCGCTGAATAACCTGCTGGGCTTGCTCGGAGATCCGGCGAACACGCACCCATGGAAGCGGCGAGGACTTGTCGTCGGCGACGTACAATCGGGCAAGACTGCAACCTATGCCGGGCTCATCAACAAGGCTTCCGATGCTGGCTATCGGATGATCATCCTGCTTACAGGGACGCTGGAAAACGTGCGCCGGCAGACACAGGAGAGGCTGGACGCCGCCTTTGTCGGCTTCGACAGCCGCGACTACCTGACAACCGGTCAACTGCAGCGAAAGCGGCATGTCGGCGTCGGCTTGATCGATGGCCAGCGCGATGGCGTCGTCTTCACGTCGAGGGACAAGGACTTCCGCAAGAACACCGCCACCGCTCTCAACATTTCCCTTGATTCCGTGAAAGACCCGGTCCTGGTCGTCAGCAAGAAGAATAAAGCCGTTCTTGAGCGGCTTGCATCCTGGTTGCGGGCACGGAATGCAGATCGAGAGGGGCGGATCGACCTGCCTCTCCTGTTGATCGACGATGAGGCTGACAACGCGTCGATCAACACGAAGAGCACTCCCGATGAAACGACCGCAATCAACAGGGCGATACGAGACCTTCTCACCCTCTTCCGGCGGTCGAGTTATGTCGGCTTCACCGCAACTCCGTTCGCGAACATCTTCATAGATCCCGATACAACCGACGAATGGATCGATGACGACCTTTTCCCTCGCGACTTCATCCACATCCTGGAGCCGCCGAGCAACTACATTGGCATGGATCGCCTCTTTCCGCCCTTGGAACCAGACGACGAAGAGGGAGCGGGAGAACGAGACGACCGGGTCCTCACCGGAATTATCCAGGAGATCGAGGATGAGGAGGATTGGCTCCCACTCAACCACAAGAAAGATGTCACGCCGGGTCCGTTGCCCGATTCCCTAGGAGAAGCTCTCAATTGGTTTCTTCTGACCTGCTCCATCCGGGATCTTAGGGCCGACAGCGGCTACCCTGGAGGAGGTGGCCCTATCCATCGCTCGATGTTGGTGAACGTCTCGCGTTTCACCGCAACCCAGGACCTCGTCGCTAGCGATCTCCAGCTGGAGCTCGAGCGGATACAGCTCTCGGTCCGACACCACGGTGCCAAACGGCCAGATTCGGCAGAAGCATCATCAAAGGACATCGCCAAGCTGAAGGAGGTCTTTGATATTCACGGTGCTGACTGTGAGTTTTCCTGGAGCGACGTGCTGGCGCGCCTGCATGAGTCGATCGCGTCTGTGCAGGTGCAGCCGATCAACCAGCGTACGGGATCCGCCGTCCTGGACTATGGTTCTATGAAAGGACCGCCCGGCATTCGCGTGATAGCGGTCGGGGGAAACAGCCTCTCACGAGGTATCACCCTCGAAGGGCTTACTATCAGCTACTTTCTGAGAAACTCGAAAGCATATGACACCCTCCTCCAGATGGGCCGCTGGTTCGGCTACCGGGACGGGTACGGAGATCTCTGCCGTATTTGGATGAGTCCTGAATCGGAGGGCTGGTACAGGCATATCACTCTCGCAACAGAAGAATTGAAGCGGGATTTCCGCCGAATGCGCACTCAGCGGGCTACGCCAAGAGAGTTCGGCCTGCGAGTCCGGACGCACCCTGATACTCTGATTATTACGGCCAGAAATAAGATGGCGACCGGTATGGACGTTGTCGCCGAGGTACAGGAGGTGTCTCTCTCGGGAAGGGGGATCGAAACATCGCGCGTCCACCGCCGCCCCTCTCACAACGCAGCAAATCTCGAACTCGTAGGTTCGTTCGTTGAGCATCTTCTCAGCGATCATAGTGAATTTGAGGAAGCACGAGGAGACACCGCTTATCTTTGGGAACAAATCCCAGCCACTCAGATTGCCGACTTTGTAGAACGCTTTCTTGTTCATCCGCTGAACCATGACTTTCAGGGTGAAAGCATTGCCGAGCATCTGCGAAACGCTGCCAACGAGGATGCGCATCCCTGGACTAGATGGAACGTTGCCTTGATGAGGCAGGGCAGCGCGGGACCGGACTGGCTGGCGCCTTCATTCGGTAGGCTAAGGGTCACGCCCAAGATGCGGGTAGTGCGTGTCCGTGATGACACGACACCCAAATCCGTCCTTCTTTCCGGCAACAAGGCGAGAGTTGGAGGCAGCCGAGATGTGCTTTGCGGCCTCACGAAAACCGAAGAAGCCGAAGCATTGGAGCGAGCGCGCGAGCGAAACCCGACCTCGAGGCGCATACCGGAAGATGATGCACGGTTTGTAATGAGAAACCCCCTGCTGATAATCTACCTAGTGAGAGGAGCGCTCTCGAACGAAAGCTACCTTGAAGACGGCATGATTATGCCTGCGCTGGCCTTGCATTTTCCTGGAGAGCGTGACCCCAATGCGAAGAAGCGATATGTTCGCTATCGTCTGAATCGCGTCGCACAAGAGGATTACGGCTTGCTGGAGGACGAGCCGGCGGTCGACGAAGATGTCGATGATTGAGGACCTCTGGGAATCGCTTTTCGCAGGCTTCAACGGCCGCACAACAGAGGGTGGATGCCAGTCACCCGCTAGATCTATACGCGGATTTCCGGCCGCCGGATAGGCCTGGGCTCTTTCTCCTGACTAGTATGAGGCCGCCCGAAAGGTCGCAGGCCAAATCGATTTCGATCAGTGTTGGGCGTCGCTCGGATGGCCGTTGGTCTCTGCGGCTAACGCTCGAGGTTCCGGCACTACGCCCAGTATTCACAGAACTCTGTCGTGATATCATCGAGGCGACACGGGAGGGTGTTCCGGAGGAAAATGGCGCGACGGCGGTCCTTGATCGTCTTGACAGATGGCGTCGGCTTCTAGAGAGAGGCGCCGCTGATTTTTCGACAGAAGAAGCCCGAGGACTACTAGGAGAACTTGTGGCATTTCGTTGGATCGTGTTACCCGAACACGGGCCGGACCAAGCAGTTGCTGCATGGACAGGGCCGTTGCGGCAGCCGCACGATTTTCTGCTGCCTTCTGGAAGCAGATTGGAGGTGAAGGCGATTGGTCCGACAGCTGACTCTGCGAGGATCAATGGGCTCGGCCAGCTCGAAAGCGGCTGCGACCCCTTGACCCTCATAGCAGTGAGACTTGAAAGAACGGCGGCGGACGCGAATGGCGCCCTGACAATTGGCGGCCTGTCGTGTCTGCTGCGTATAGAACTGGCAGCCTCTCCATCGGCGCAGGATCGCTTCGATCGTCTTCTTCGACTTACTGGCTGGAAGCCAGATAAAGACGTCCCGCCATTTGCCGCGCGCATCGTTGCCGTTGAAGGACACTCGATAGATGCAGATTTTCCGAGATTGACAAAATCGACGGTTCCAGACGGCATCGTCGATGCAACCTATACAGTTCGCCTCCCGGCTCCTGATCTTTACTGGAACACTGAAACATGGACCTCGCCGAATTCCATGGAGACTTGATCAATTCCGTGGCCACGCGCGCGGATGCTCTCGCACTTGGCTGGCGCGAGGCGTTCGTTCTAGAGCTGCTGGAAAGACTGCGTGAAGCAGGGGAGATTCCCGAGGCAGAAATCTGTCTTGAGCAACTCGACGGACCATACAAGCGGCGGCTTGTCGTTGACGCCTTCGGGTTCGATGAAACCGATGACAGCTTGAACCTGTTCGTAGCCATTCCATCCGCTGTCTCTGCCCCCCGTTCTTACTAGGACCGACGCACGGGATCAGGGCTTCAACCGACTGCGAGCATTATACGATGCGGCGCGAAGAGGGTGGATTAGTTCGAATGTGGAAGAGAGCAGGCCGGTTTGGTTCATTGCGGAATCCATCAGGCGACGGAAGCACTCGGCGCTGCGCTTTCACATTCTCTCGGATCGACCTCTCAGCGAGCGCATCCGGTCGATCGAGGACGGACGGACCGACGATGGTATCCTGATAACCTATCAGATCTGGGATCTGACTCGTCTGAAGCGGATCCATGACGCCGTTCACGTCAGAGATGATCTGGTCGTCGATCTTTCCGGGCTTCCCGGGGGTGGCCTGAGGGCTCTCCGAGCGACAAATGATGCCGGCGATTATGAAGCCTTCCTTGCAGTCATTCCGGGAGACGACCTAGCCTCTATATACACGAGATATGGTAGCAGACTTCTTGAAGGAAACGTGCGCACATTCCTGGGTCGTCGCGGAAACGTAAACAAAGGTATACAGAAAACACTCGCGGAGGAACCTGCTAGGTTCTTCGCGTTCAACAATGGAATCTCTGCGACGGCTTCTGCCGTAGAGATCGAGGAGGATGGCGCGGGGGGCGTGCTTATCACGAGCGCTACCGACCTGCAGATTGTGAACGGGGCTCAGACCACGGCATCCCTGGCGGCGGCACTGAGGGACCGAAAGCTTCCCGAAGGAAAAGTCTTTGTTCCCGTCAAACTCTCCGTGGTCGCTCCTGAAGTTGGAGAGGAGCTGATTCCAAGAATTTCGCGCTACGCCAATAGCCAAAACGCTGTTAGAGCAAGCGATTTTTTCGCCAACCACGCGTTCCATAGACGAGTCGAAGGGATATCCCGTCGGATACTGGCGCCGGCGATAGATGGTTCACAAGTTCAGACCCACTGGTACTACGAGCGCGCGCGAGGCCAGTTCCTGAACGACCAGGCAGGCATGTCGGCCACGCAGAAAGCCCAGTTCCTGAGGATGAGCCCGAAATTCCAAGTCATCACGAAGACTGATCTCGCTAAAGTCGAGACCTGTTTCGCCCTGGAACCGGATACTGCGTGCCGAGGCGCCGAGAAAGCATTCACGTTCTTCGCGAAGCTCATAACCGATGATTGGCAGCAGGAAAGCAAACGTGCGGAGTTCACGGATGACTGGTTCAGGGAGGCAGTCGCCAGAATGGTCGTGTTTCGGGCCACGGAAAAGGTCGTGTCCGGAGCGGAGTGGTACGAGGGTGGCTACCGTGCTCAGGTGGTCGCGTACACCTGTGCGCGGCTTGCTCGACTCGCCGCCGAAGTAACCGGCGGCGGCCGCTTGGACTACAAGCGCATCTGGGGAGCGCAGGGCGTTGACATGATTTTCCGTGAACAGATCGGCGCGATCGGCAAGGTGATGATGCAAGTTCTCCGGACTCCTCCGAGAGAGGGGCAGAACATCACGGAATGGGCCAAGCAGCAGGCATGCCGGGAGGCAGCTCTGAAGCGTGATGTACCCATAGTGAAGGGCTTCGACCTCTGGGTCGTTCCGCCAGACGTCGAGAAAAGCGAGAAGAAGGATCGGCGGGTCGCTGGGCAGATCGACGATGACCTCCGGACAATCGAGGCAGTGATGTCGATCCCGCAAAGCGAATGGCAGACGCTGCGGGAAGAAATGCGCCGCCGGCGACTCATCACACCGCAGGACGAAGGAGCATTGCGCGCAGCCTGTGGGGATGGAGGGCGGATCCCAAACGAGATCCAGGCGAAGCGTCTAGTCGGTCTCCTCAATCGAGCCGAGAACGCCGGTGTCGATGTGCCCTCGTTTCAGGACGCTTCCTCCTGATGCTCGACGCTGTCCCCTTCACATTGTCATCCCCTGACTAGCCGATTGGACAGTCGGCCAGCCTCGGCTACATCTTTGGCTCGATAGCAGCTCCCGAAGAAACCGCCAGAGGAACGCCATGACCGACTACCGCGCCCCGATCGACGAGATGCGCTTCGTCCTCTCCGAGGTCGCCGGGCTCGGCCGGGTCGCGGCGCTGGAGCCCTATGCCGAGGCGACGCCGGAGCTGGTCGAGGCGGTGCTGGAGCAGGCCGGCCGGCTGGCCGCCGAGGAGATCGCGCCGCTCAACCATCCGGGCGACAGGACCGGCTCGGTCTTCGAGAACGGCGTGGTGCGCACGCCCGAGGGCTTCCAGCGGGCCTACCGCCACTACGTCGAGGGCGGCTGGAACGCCCTGCCCTTCGAGCCGGACTGGGGCGGCCAGGGGCTGCCCTGGGCGCTGGCCATCGCGGTCTCGGAGATGTGGAACTCGGCCAACATGGCCTTCGCGCTCTGCCCGCTGCTGACCATGGGCGCGGTCGAGCTGCTGCAGGCCCACGGCTCGGCCGGGCAGAAGTCGCTCTACCTGTCGCGCCTCGTCTCCGGCGAGTGGACGGGCACGATGAACCTGACCGAGCCGCAGGCCGGCTCCGACGTCGGCGCGCTGAAGACCCGGGCGGTCCCGGCGGGGGACGGGACCTACCGGATCACCGGCCAGAAGATCTTCATCACCTACGGCGAGCACGACCTCGCGGAGAACATCGTGCACATGGTGCTGGCGCGCACCCCCGACGCGCCGGCCGGCACCAAGGGCATCTCCCTCTTCATCGTGCCGAAGTTCCTGCCCGACGCGGAAGGGCGGCCGGGCCGGCGCAACGACCTGCGCTGCGCCTCGATCGAGCACAAGATCGGCATCAAGGCCTCGCCGACCTGCGTCATGGCCTACGGCGACGACGGCGGCGCCACCGGCTTCCTGGTCGGCCAGGAGAACCGGGGCATGGAGTACATGTTCACCATGATGAACAACGCCCGCCTCGCCGTCGGCGTGCAGGGCGTCGCCATTGCCGAGCGCGCCTACCAGCAGGCCCGCGACTATGCCCGCCAGCGCGTCCAGGGCCGCGCGCTGGGCTCCAGGGACCCGGCGCCGGTCGCCATCATCGGGCACCCCGACGTGCGCCGCACGCTGCTGCTGATGAAGTCCCAGACCGAGGCGGCGCGGGCGCTGGCCTACTACACGGTGGCCTCGCTCGACCTCGCCAAGGCGCATCCCGACCCGGGCGAGCGCGAGCACCACCGCACCGACGTGGTCGAGCTGCTGACCCCGGTGGTCAAGAGCTGGTGCACCGACCTCGGCGTCGAGATCGCCTCTATGGGCGTCCAGGTCCACGGCGGCATGGGCTTCATCGAGGAGACCGGGGCCGGCCAGCACTACCGCGACGCCCGCATCAACCCGATCTACGAGGGCACCAACGGCATCCAGGCGCTCGACCTGGTCGGCCGCAAGATCGCGCGGCTCGAGGGCGCGCCGGCCCGCGCCTTCGCCGAGGAGGTCCGCGGCTTCCTGAGGAACGGCTCGGATGCCGGAGACGACCTGCCGGCGATCCGCGAGGCGGTCGGCGAGGGCCTCGCGGCCTTCGAGGCCGCGACCGACTGGCTGCTCGAGAGCTGGGCCCGGAACCCGGTGGAGGCGGCGACCGGCGCCAGCGCCTACCTGCGCGCTCTCGGCACGCTGGCCGGCGGCTGGCTGCTCGGCCGCGGCGCCGAGGCGGCGGCGCGGCGCCTCGCCGAGGGCGACGGCGGCGTCGGCTTTCTGAAGGCCAAGATCGCCACGGCCCGCTTCTACGCCGACGCGGTGCTGCCCCAGGTCGGCGCCAACGCCGCGACGGCGATGCGGGCCGCCGACAGCACGCTCGCCCTCGACGAGGCGTGGCTGTAGCGCGGCGCGCGCCCTCACGCCCCTCGCCCTTCGACTGCGCCGGCAAAGCCGGCGCGCTCAGGATGAAGCGCTCGGGACGAAGCGACCGTTTGAGCCATCTCGAGGTTGCTCCAGCCCGGCACAAGACGGCTTCATCCTGAGCCTGTCGAAGGGTGAAGCCGTTCCCGCGCCGTCCGTGCCGCTTTCGCTCCGCCCTTCGACAGGCTCAGGACGAAGCGAAAGGACGTGCCTGGGAAACCCAGGGCCACCCGCTTATCCCCACCTTCCACCCATGACTCCTCCATGACGGATTTGCGTCGGCGCGGCGACGGGGCTTAAGCCTTGTTTCACCACGGTCGCCTAGAAACCGCGGGATCGGCCGGGCGCCCGCCGCCCGGTCGCAGAACGGACCGATGACCGAACGACTTCCGACGGCGCTGGGCCTCGCCCAGCGCATCGAGCAGCACCTGACCTTCTCGCTCGGCAAGGCGCCGGCGACGGCCTCGACGCGCGACTGGCGCCTCGCGCTGTCGCGCGCCGTGCGCGACGCGGTCGTCGTGCCCTGGCTGGCCGCCGAGCAGCGCACCCAGGAGACCGGCCACAAGCGCGTCTACTACCTCTCGATGGAGTTCCTGGTCGGCCGCCTGCTGCAGAACGCCGTCGCCAACCTGGGCCTGGAGGAGGCGGCGCGCGCCGCCCTGGCCGGGCTCGGCGCCGACTACGAGACCGTCGTGCTCGACGAGCCGGACGCGGCGCTCGGCAACGGCGGCCTCGGGCGCCTGGCGATCTGCTTCCTCGACTCCCTGGCCAGCCTGGCGATCCCGGCCTACGGCTACGGCATCCGCTACGCCCACGGCCTGTTCCGCCAGCGCTTCCGCGGCGGCTGGCAGGTCGAGGAGCCGGAGACCTGGCTGAACGAGGGCTACGCCTGGGAGTTCGAGAGGCCGGACGCCTCCCTGCCGATCGGCTTCGGCGGCCGCATCGCCGGGCGGGTCGGCGACCGAGCGGCCTGGGCCCCGGACGAGACGGTGCTGGCCGCCGCCTTCGACACGCCGGTGCCCGGCTGGCGCGGCCGCTGGGCCAACACCCTCAGGCTCTGGTCGGCGAGGCCGCTGCGGGCCTTCGACCTGGCGGCCTTCAACCGCGGCGACTTCGTCGGCGCGGCGGCGCCGGAGGTGCTGGCCGAGACGATCAGCCGGGTGCTCTATCCCGACGACTCGACGCCGCAGGGGCGCGAGCTGCGCCTGAAGCAGGAGTACTTCTTCACCGCCGCCTCGATCCGCGACATCCTGCGCCGGCACCTCGCCGAGCACGGCGACCTCGCCTCCCTGCCGGACAAGGTCGCGATCCAGCTCAACGACACCCATCCGGCGATCGCCGGGCCGGAGCTGGTGCGCCTGCTGGTCGACGAGCATCGCCTTGCCTTCCACGAGGCCTGGCAGACCGCGCGCGGCTGCCTGTCCTACACCAACCACACCCTGCTGCCGGAAGCGCTGGAGCGCTGGCCCGCGGAGCTGCTGGGGCGGGTCCTGCCGCGCCACCTGGAGATCGTCGAGCGGATCGACGCCAAGCACCGTGCGGCCCTCGCCGCCGCCGGCCGCCGGGCCGCCGAGGAGCTGCGGATCGTGGCGCCGTCCGGGGATCTCGGGGGCGAGGTCCGCATGGGCGACCTCGCCTTCGTCATGGCCCGGCGGGTCAACGGCGTCTCCGCCCTGCATACCGCGCTGATGAGGCGCACGGTCTTCCGGGAGCTCGAGGCGGCGCATCCCGGGCGCATCGTCAACCAGACCAACGGCGTCACCCCGCGGCGCTGGCTGCACGGCTGCAACCCGCCGCTGCGCCGCCTGCTGACCGAGGCGATCGGCGAGGCCTGGGTCGACGACCTGGAGCGCCTGGAGGAACTGGTGCCGCTGGTCGAGGACGCCGGCTTCCGCGCCGCCTTCGCCGCCGCCAAGCAGGCCAACAAGGAGCGGCTGGCCGGCTACCTGTCGGCGCGCTGCGGCGTCACCGTCGACCCCGGCGCGCTGTTCGACGTGCAGATCAAGCGCATCCACGAGTACAAGCGCCAGCTGCTCAACATCCTGGAGACCGCGGCCCTGGCCAACGCCCTGCGCCGCGACCCCGGGGCCGACTGGACGCCGCGGGTCAAGATCTTCGGCGGCAAGGCGGCGCCCGGCTATGCCGACGCCAAGCTGATCATCAAGCTGATCAACGACGTCGCCGCCTCGATCAACGGCGATCCCGCCCTGCGGGGCCGGCTCCAGGTGGTCTTCCCGGAGAACTACAACGTCTCGATGGCCGAGGTGATGATCCCGGCCGCCGATCTTTCCGAGCAGGTCTCGACCGCCGGCATGGAGGCCTCGGGCACCGGCAACATGAAGCTGATGCTGAACGGCGCACTGACCGTCGGCACGCTGGACGGCGCCAACGTCGAGATCGGCGAGCGGGTCGGCCCGGAGAACATCTACGTCTTCGGCCTCGACGCCGAGGGCGCCGCCCGGCACCTGCCGTTCCACGACGGCGCGGCGGCGATCGCCGCGACGCCGCCGCTGGCCGAGGTCGTGGCGCAGATCGAGAGCGGCTTCTTCTCGCCCGACGACCCGCGCCGCTACGATCGCCTGGTCGAGAAGCTGCGCCGGGACGACCGCTACCTGGTGACCGCCGACTTCGCGGCCTACTTCGAGACCCAGCGCCGCATCGACCGGGACTTCCGCACGGCCGACGCCTGGACCCGCCGCGCCGCGCTGAACACCGCCAAGGGCGGCTGGTTCTCCTCCGACCGGACGATCCGCGGCTACGCCCGCGAGATGTGGCAGGTAGAGCCGGCCCTCCAGACCGGATCGTGATCGATCGGAACCGCTCGGGTTCCGATCGATCACGTGAATCCGGCCCAGAGTCATGGAGATGGAGCAGATTCACGTGACCTGTAGGATCGCGACGCGATTCCTTCAGGTCACGATCTTCTCCAGCCGGGCTCCCGCCGCTCCACGAAAATCCGCCGGGCGCCCGAATTAATCCATAATTCAGGTAAGGTTGTTGTCAGATTGATCGTCGAGACTGCCGATCATGAAGTCTGCCGATCCTCGGCGGCACAGATGGGAGAGAAGCGATGACCTGCGGACAGGACCCCCGGGCCGCGACGGAAGCGGCCAGTCTCGAAGACCGGCAGCAGCCGCGCCCCCCGGCGAGCGGGAGCGCACGCCGCGCCCTGCCGCGCCGGCTGGTCGTCATGAGCGGCATCGGCCTGCTCGCCATCGGCCTGGCGGCGACGCCGCTGGGCTTCGGCCTTCAGGGGCCGCTGCTGTCCGGCAAGGCCGCCCTGGCCGACGGCGACGGTGGTGACGGCGGTGACGGCGGCGGCGATGGCGGCGACGGCGGCAGCGGCGGCGGTGACGGCAGCGACGGCAGCGGCGGCAGCGACAGCGGCGGCAGCGATGGCAGCGGCGGCAGCGACAGCGGCGGAAGCGATGGCAGTGGCGGCAGCGACAGCGGCGGCAGCGACGGCGGCGACAGCGGCGGAAGCGATGGCAGCGGCGACAGCGGCGGCAGCGACGGCGACGGCGGCGCCAGCGGCGACAGCGACAGTGGCGGCAGCGGCGACAGCGACAGCGGCGGCAGCGGCGACAGCGACAGCGGCGGCAGCGGCGACAGCGGCGGCAGCGGCGACAGCAGCGGCGGCGGCGACAGCGACAGCGGCGGCAGCGACGGCAGCCGCGGCGACAGCGGCGGCAGCGACGACGCCGGCAGCAACACCTGACAGACAGACAGGGAGGACGTTCCGGCGGGAGCGTCCTCCCTTCTTCGCACTCAGCCTCGGACCGCCGGCGGTCCGACGGCGCGCAGGCCTCCGCGGCTCAGCCGATCGGAATCGAGCGCGGCTGGGGCTTCGCGCCGCCGGCCTTCTTCGGCAGGGTGACCTTGAGCACGCCCTTGTCGAACCTGGCGGCGACCTTCTCGGCGTCGAGCGTGTCGGGCAGCGAGAAGGAGCGGCGGAACGAACCGTAGTGCCGCTCGGACAGCCAGACGTCGGCCTCCCTGCTCTCGCTCTCCTCCTTCTTCTCGCCCTCGATGGTCAGCACGCCCTCGTGCACCGTCACCTTGACGTCCTTATCGGCCATGCCGGGCAGCTCGGCCGAAATCTCGACCGTGCCGTCGCTCTCGCGCACGTCGATGCGCGGCGCGATCATGGCGCGGCTCGCCGAGGCCATCTCCAGGGGCTGGGCGAAGCCGGGCAGGCCCCAGCCGCGGAAGAAGTCCTCGAAGGCGCGGTCCATCTGGCTGCGCCAGGCGGTCATCGGATTGATCCCGCCGCTCGTCGCCGGGGTCTTGCCGCCGGTCTTGCTGGTATCGCTCATTGCTTGCCTCCAATGGCTGCAGGAAACGACCATTGCCGTGTCCGCAACGGTAGCCACAGCGACCCGGACGGCATTGCGCCAGATCAAGACCCGGAGACCCGTCGAGTTTCGGAGAGGTCGTGCGCCGGAGGCGCCGTCAGTCGGGCGGGCCGGACAGCAGCTGGTCCAGGCTGGTCGCCAGGGTCGCCGCGTCGACCGGCTTGGACAGCACGGCAACGCCGCTGGCGCGGGTCAGCTGCGCCGGGTTCAGGTCCTCGCCGTAGCCGGTGCAGAGCAGCACCGGCTGGCGCATGCCCTCCGCGCGCATCCAGTCGATCAGGTCGGTGCCGGACAGGTTGGGCATGCGCCGGTCGGTCAGCACCGCCTCGACCGCGCTGCCCTCGGCCAGGACGCGACGGGCGACCTCGCCGTCGTTGACCAGGGTCGGCCGGTAGCCGAGCCGCTGGAGCATCTCGCCGAGCGCCTCGCGCAGCACCCGGTCGTCCTCGGCGACCAGGATGCGCTGGCCCTGGCCGCGCGGCAGCTGCCGGCGGCCCGGCCGGGCCGTCGCCTTGGCGTCGACGACCGGCGCCGAGGGCCAGAAGAGCTTGACCGTCGTCCCCCCTCCCGGAGCGCTGTCGAGCAGGATCGCGCCGCCATGCCCGATGATCTGGCCGTAGACCGCCGCAAGGCCGAGCCCCCGACCCTTCGAGGGCTGGCGCGTCGTGAAGAAGGGCTCGAAGACGTGCTCCATGACCGCCGGCGCGATTCCGGCGCCGCTGTCGTGCACGACCAGCTCGACGAAGCGGCGGTTCGGGTCGGGCGCACCGGCGGAGGCCTGCAGACGGCCCCCCTCCGCCGGCTCGATCGTCACCTTGACCGGCTCGCCCGGCTTGCCGAGGCCCGGCAGCTGGCGCAGGTCGCCGGTCACCCGCCAGCCGACCTCGATGGTGCCGGGCCTGCCCTCGAGCGCCTCGGCCGCGTTCTTCAGGACATGCCCGACCACGGCGGCGAAGGCGGCCGGCTCGGCCTCGACGGCGAGCTCGCCGGGCCCGGCGTTGAGCCGCAGGGTCGTGCCGGCGGGCAGGTCTGCGCGCAGCTGCGCGACGCTGCGCTCGACCGTCGCAGCGACCGGCACGGCCTTGCGCTCGCCCCGCCCCGGCCGGGCGAAGGCCAGCGCCTCGTCGACCATCTGCTTGGCACGCTGGGTGGCGACGACGATCTGCTCGGCGAAGCCGTGCGGCTGGCCATCCTTGGGCAGATCCTCCGTGAGGAAGCGGGCATAGCCGACGATCGAGGTCAGCACGTTGTTGAGATCATGCGCCATGTCGCCGGCGAGCCGGCGCAGCGCCTCCATCCGCTCGCTGCGCGCCTCGCTCCGCGACAGCGTGTCGGGGCCGCCGCCGGTCCCGGCCTCCGCCGGCCGCAGCAGGCCGACCAGGCCGCCTCGCCTGGCCGCCGAGAGCGAGAGCACGCAGGCCCGCGCGGCGCCCTCGGCGCCGCGCAGCTCGACACGCCCCTGCCAGTGGCCGCCGTGCAGGATGCTCGGCAGGCCGTCGCGCTCGATCCGGCGCCGCGAGTCCTCGGTGAACAGCGGTCCCCAGTGCCGGCCGATCGCCTGCTCGCCCCGGGCGGCACCGAGGAGGTCGCGCAAGGCTGGATTCAGGTAGGTCACCCGCCCGAGCATGTCGCAGACGAGCACGCCCTCGTGCAGCGCGTCGAGCGCGGCCGACGCCGCGTCCGCGCCGGGGGCTCCGATGTCCGGCGCGTCCAGACCCTCGGTGCTGCGAACTTCCATTTCGAGCGGCATACCTGCGAACTGCACCAGACTGGCGAGATTGCCGAAGCCTGCACTCTCGCCCGGCCGGATTCCAGCGCGGGCAGGTCAATGGCAGGTAAAAAAGCGCTCCGGTGCCGGTGGCACCGGAGCGTGAGGAAGGGTTGAGTTGCAGCGGTACGGCCCGGCGCTGCACGGCAGTCCGGGACGGACAATCCGCTACGCTTGTCCGCACACGACATATGGGGGCCTGGCACGGGAGAGCCAAGCCGTCCAATGGTCGCAAGCGCCTGGATGTTGGGTTGCAAGAATGGCAAGACAGCGGCATCGATGCCGCCGCCGCCGCTCCACCGGGGACAGAGCCCTCGACATGGCCCAGAGTCCGCCCAGATCCAGCATCCTGCGACAGGCCGCCGCGCTGCTGCGGGACGGCGCCCCGGGCCAGGCCGAGGTCCAGCTGGAGCGCCACCTGCGCCGCCGCCCGGAGGACGCCGAGGCGCTGCAGCTGGCCGGCCTCGCGGCGCTCGGCCGCGGCGATGCGACGCTGGCCGTCGAGCGCCTGGAGCACGCCGGACGGCTGGCCGAGTGCGCCAGCGGCGCGCCGGATGCCGCGCTGCTGACCAATCTCGGGGCCGCGCGGGCCGCGGCCGGCGACCTGGAAGGCGCCCTGGCCAGCCTGGAACGGGCCTGCGACCGGCCGCCGCCGAGCGCCGCCGGCTTCTTCAACCTCGGCGCGGTGCTGCGCCGGCTCGGACGCGACGCCCGGGCGACCGAGGCTTTCGAGCGGGCCCTGGCGCTCGAGCCGCGGCACCGCGGCGCGCGCAAGGGCCTGGCTGCGGCGCTGCTCGACCTCGGCCGCTGGCGCGAGGCCCTGGCGATGACCGAGGCGCTGCTGACCGGCGAGCCGGACTCCGCCGAGCTGCACTTCAACGCGGCGCTCGCCGCCCGCGCCCTCGGCCGCAGCGAGGCGGCGCTGCGGCACCTCGACGCACTGCCGGAGAGCGCGGCGGCAGCGCTGGAGCGGGCGAGCTGCCTGCAGGAGCTCGGCCGCTGGGACGAGGCCCTGGCCGATTACCGGCGCGCGGCCGCCGCCGAGCCGGGCGCGCTGGCGGCGGTCGCCAAGCGCATGGCCGCCGGCGCGCGCGGCCGCCTGGCGGCCTCGCCGGCGGCGCTACGCCTCCTGCTCCTCGGCGAGGCCTGAGCCGCCGCGCGCCGCCCGGAAGCGCTTGCGATAGGCCCCCGGCTCGGCGGCCAGCGCCTGCTGCAGCTCGAGCTGCGCCTCCAGGGCCGCGCCGTCGAGCGGCTCGAAGGCCAGCTCCAGCACCTCGCGGACGACCGGGACGCACTGGGCGACCGGCGTGCCGGCGGGCAGGACGCCCTCGAAGGCCGGGTCCGTCCAGAGCGCCGGGAAGTGCACCATGCCGGCGGCGAAGCGGTCGCAGTCGACCAGGCCCGAGAGCGTGCGGAACGGCAGGTCCGGCCGGTTCGCCGGGTGCCCGAACAGCAGCGAGACGCCGGGCGGCGCCTCGATCGCCCAGAAGTTCATGAACTTGACCAGGAAGCGGCCGTCGTCCGGCGCGAGCGGCGTGCCGGCGGCCTGGGCCGGCTCGTGGAAGCCGATCGGGGCCCGCGTCGCGTTGCCCCGGGCCGGCATCGGCAGCGGCCAGTCCCAGGCGAAGCCCTCCGGCCCGACCCTGAGATCGCAGGCCAGCGGCAGCAGCAGGCCGAGCCCCATGGCGTCGATCAGCGGCGGGCAGTGCTTGGCGGTGCGGATCGCCGCGGCGTCGACCAGCGCGCTCGGCGCCGTCGCCGGCGCCCGGCGCAGCCAGTCGGGCAGCCCCTGGCGGGCCGGCAGCGGGCGCGGCAGGAAGGGCTCGAACTCGGGCAGGCAGCGAAAGGTCAGCTTCATGCCGTGGAGCCGGCCATTCGGCTATCTGGCGCGCGCGGCCATCAGCTCGCGCTTGCGGAACAGCACGTAGAGCGTCGCCGCGACGATGGTGATGGCGACGAAGATGACGCCGATGACGTTGATCTCGGGCGACAGGCCGAAGCGGAAGCGCGAGCCGATCTCGGTGACCAGGGTCCAGTCGCCGCCGATCGCGAAGACCGTGGTGTTGTAGTTCTCGATCGACTGCAGGAAGGCGATGACCGCCGCCGTCGCGATGGTCGGCGCCAGGAACGGCAGGGTGATGCGGCGGAACAGGAGCAGGCTCGAGGCGCCGAGGTCCTGCGCCGCCTCCTCCAGGTCGCGGTCCTGGCGCTGCAGGCGCGCCATGAACAGCAGCATCGAGTAGGAGGCGATGAAGCTGGCCTGGGCGAGCACGGTCAGGAACAGGCCGCCGGGCACGTCGAAGCGCTTCCAGAAGATCAGCGTCGAGATGCCGAGGATGATGCCCGGCATCAGCAGCGGCGAGACCAGCACGGCATAGAGCAGCGTGTTGGCCCGGCTCTGCAGGCGGGTCAGGACGAAGGCGCCGGACAGGCCGAGCGGCAGCGAGATGCCGATCACGCCGAGCGCCACGACCAGCGAGTTGAGCAGGCCCTGGATCATCCGCTGGTCGCCGGCCAGGGCGTCGAACCACTTCAGGGTCCAGCCGCGCCACTGGGTCACCGAGGGATAGTCGTAGGCGTTGAAGGCAGCCAGCGACATCACCAGCAGCGGCGCGAAGAGATAGACGAAGAACAGCAGGATGTAGGCGTTGAGCACGACGTTCGACCAGTCGATGCCGCGCGACTGCGCCGCCGCGCCCGGTGCCACCGCGATGCCGCCCGCCGCCTGCGTGCTCATGCCGCTCCCCTCCCTGCCCTACTTCGCGATGTCGCGGATGCCGACGCCGAAGAGCTTCATCATCAGCAGGATGAAGACCAGGCAGACCAGGACCAGCGAGAAGGCGTAGGCCGCGCCCAGGTTCCAGCTCTGGGTCTCGAAGAACTGCCGGTAGATCAGCTGGCTGAACCAGTCGCCGGACTTGCCGCGGGTCATGATCTGCGGCACCGAGTAGGAGCCGACCGAGAGCATGAAGGTCATGATGCAGCCGACCGCGATGCCCGGCTTGGCGTGCGGGATGACGACCCGCCAGTGGGTGCGCCAGATCGAGCCGCCCAGGTCCTCGGCCGCCTCCAGCTGGTTCTTGTCCAGGGTCTCGACCGTGTTGTAGATCGGGAAGACCATGAAGAGGACGTAGGCGTAGATCAGCGCCACGAAGACCGAGCCGGAGTACTCGAGGAAGGGCACCCAGGTCTTGTCCTGGAAGCTGACCAGGCCCAGTGCCTCGAGCGCGCTGTTGATCACCCCCTGGTAGTCCAGGATCATCAGCCAGGCGTAGACGCGCAGCAGCTCGTTGATCGCATAGGGGATGACCAGGCCGAGCAGCAGCAGGGCGGCGCGCTGCGGCGTCGCCAGCTTGGCGATGGTGAAGGCCAGCGGATAGCAGACCAGCAGGGCCAGCACCGTGACCGCCAGGGCGTAGACGATCGACTTGACGAAGATGCGGAAGTGCAGGCCTGACATGGCCGTGTAGTTCTGCAGGCCGTAGATCTTGTGCGGCTTGGTCTCGCGCTGCTCCATGTCGGAGATGCCGGCCTGGAGCGCGTCGATCTTCGCCTGCAGCGCGGTCTTCGCCGACTCGTCCCTGGCGTTGCCGAGATCGTAGTTCATGGTCGCGAGATCGGCGTAGGCCCGGTCGATCTTGACCCCGAGGGCGCTGTCGCGCTGCATGGTCCAGAGCGACTGCTCGATCATGAAGGCCTGCGGCAGGACGATCATGATCAGCACCCAGAAGCAGACCAGGGCGACGAAGATCGTCGTCAGCGTCTTGCCGTAGCTGCGGACCAGGTCGCGCATCGCGGACTCGCCCCTTCCGGCTCAGGCGTCGTCGAGCGCGCCGGCGCGCATCGCGACCGCGTCGTCGGCCTGGAAGCCGAGCCGCACCTCACCCTCCAGGGCCGCCTGGCGGTCGAGGTTGGGCTCATGGACGATGAAGGGCTGGTCGCCGACCGTGAAGAACAGGTTGACGTAGGAGCCCTCGAGGTCGCGCCGCTCGAAGCGCCCGGTCAGGCGGTTGTCGAGGTCGTGGCCGTTGACCAGGCTGGCCCGCTCGGGCCGCACGAAGACCATGGCCCGCTGGCCGGCCGCCAGGGCGTCCTGGTTGCGCGCGCGCACCGGCCCGAGCGGCGTCTCGATGCGCGCGTAGGCGGCGTCGGCCTCGGCGACCGTGCCGCTCAGCACGTTGTTCTCGCCGACGAAGGTCGCGACGAAGGGGGTCGCCGGCCGGTCGTAGATCTCGTCGGTCGTGCCGACCTGCTCGACCACCCCGGCGCGCATCACCGCGATCCGGTCGGACATGGTCAGGGCCTCGCCCTGGTCGTGGGTGATGAAGATGAAGGTGACGCCGGTCTTGCGCTGGATCGCCTTGAGCTCGGCGCGCATGTACTGACGCAGCTTGAGGTCGAGGGCCGAGAGCGGTTCGTCGAGCAGCAGCACCGCCGGCTCGACCGCGAGCGCCCGGGCGATCGCGACGCGCTGGCGCTGGCCGCCGCTGAGCGCGCCCGGCCGCTGCGCCTCCTTGCCCTCCAGGCCGACCAGGGCGAGCAGCTCGTAGGCCCGCTCGCGCCGCGTCCTCTTGTCGAGGCCGCGCGCCTCCAGGCCGAAGGCGACGTTCTCCCAGTTGCTCATCAGCGGGAACAGAGCGAGGTTCTGGAAGATCAGAGCGGTCGGCCGGCGCGCGGGCCCGCGCCCGCCCATGTCGTCGCCGCCGATCCTGACCCGGCCCTCGCTCGGCTCGATGAAGCCGGAGACCATCCGGAGGATCGTGGTCTTGCCGCAGCCCGAGGGGCCGAGGATCGAGAAGAACTCGCCGGCGCGGATCTCCAGCGAGGTCTGCTGGACTGCCGTGAAGCCGCCGAAGCGCATCACGACCTTGTCGAGCTCCACGTTCTTGCCGTGCATCGGATCCCCCTGCCAGCGGCGCGTCCGGTCGGCCGGACGTCGAACGGCGACAGGCGGCCCGGGAAAGGCTCCCGGGCCGCCACCGTCACCTTTCGGGAAGATCAGGAGTTGGTGATCTTCTCGACGTACTCGTTGCGCAGCTTGTTGTAGAAGGGCGTCGCCGGCTGCCACCACCAGAGGTTGCCCAGGGCCGCCTCGGTGTAGACCTCGTCGAACTGGCGCTTGTACTCCTCGCCGGCGTGATCGGCGGCACCCTTGGCGGCCGAGTTGTAGCCGGTGTTGGCCGCGAACATGCCGCCGGTCTCCGGCGTGAACAGGAAGTTGATGAAGGCGTAGGCCTGTTCCTTGTTCGTGGCGCCGGCCGGCATGCCGACCGTGTCCATCCAGGTGATGCCGCCTTCCTTGGGCATGCGGTACTTCCACTTGGCGTCCTGGCGGTTGAGCAGCAGGCCGGTCGTGTCCCAGGTCTGGCCGATCGTGGCGCCGGCGTCGGTGAACGCCGCGGTCGCCTCGGTCGCGTTGTTCCAGAAGGCGGCGATGTTCGCCTTGCGGTCGAGGATGTAGCGCACGCAGGCCTCGAAGACGCGGCGGGCGTCCTCCTCGCTCTTGTAGACGTCGAGCATGCGGTTCGACTTCACCTCGCCGATCGAGTCGAGGTAGAGGCCGACGCCCATGATCACCGACTTCTGGCGGAACGCGGCGGCGCCCTTGGCCTCGGACTGCCAGAGCGTGCCGTAGGAGACCTCGGCGTCGCTCAGCGGCCACTTCTTCGAATCGAAGGTGATCGCCTCGGTGCCCCAGTCGAAGGGCAGCAGGTAGCGCTTGCCGCGGTAGCTGGCGCCGAGGCTCAGCGAGTCGCGCAGGATCGAGGGGATGATGTTGCCGGTCTTGATCTTCGACTCGTCGATCTGCGCCAGCAGGCCGTCCTTGTAGTAGTTCGGGCCGGTGTCGACCGAGGGGAAGATCACGTCGAAGCCGCCGCCGCCGGCCGCGCGCAGCTTGTTCTCGGCCTCGTCGTTGGAGCCGTAGGTCGAGAGGTTGACCTTGATGCCGCTCTGCTTCTCGAAGGCCTTGACGATGTTGTCCTGGATGTAGTCGCCCCAGGCGAACACGTCGACGGTGCCGGACGACGACAGCGCGTCGTGGGCGCGCAGCACGAGCGGCGCGGCCAGCGTGGCGGCGGCCCCCTTCAGGACGGCGCGGCGACTGATGGCGGAAACGGCGGCGGACTTGCCGGGCATGGTCTTCTCCCCTTCCCCGATGCGCGAAAGAGCGCTGGTTGGCGGGGCGTTCATTACGCCCGGGCCGTTACAGATCGGCCGGAGTTCCATGACCTTTCGATGAAGGCGGCGCGCTGCCGCGGCGAGGCCGCAGCGAGCGCTTCCGCGGCGCGCGCGGCTCGGTTAGCGTCGCCGCCGCCGAGGCGCAGCGGAGGAAGAGAGATGGCCGAGCGAGCGGGTTCCGACAGGCCGGGCAACGTGCTCCTGATCGTCGCCGACCAATGGCGCTGGGACTGCCTGTCGGCGCTCGGTCACCCGACGGTCCGGACGCCGCACCTGGACGCGCTGGCGGCCGAAGGCACGCTGTTCGCCAGCCACTTCACCCAGGCCAGCCCCTGCGGCCCGGCGCGCGCCTCGCTGCTGACCGGCCTCTACCTGATGAACCACCGCTCGGTCGCCAACGGCACGCCGCTCGACCAGCGCTTCGACAACCTGGCCTGGGCGGCGCGGCGCCAGGGCCTGACGCCCTTCCTGTTCGGCTACACCGACGCCTCGCCCGACCCGCGCTTCCGGGCGCCGGCCGACCCGGACCTGACGAGCTACGAGGGCGTGCTGCCGGGCTTCGAGGTCGGCCTGCGCATGACCGAGGCCTTCAAGCCCTGGCGCGCGGCCCTCAAGCGCCGCGGCTACGCCCTGCCCGACGCGCCCTACGGGCCCTTCCCGGCCGGCCGCGACCCCGAGGGCCGGCGCCATCCGCTGGCGGCCTCGCCGTTCGATGCGAAGGACAGCCTCTCGGCCTTCGGCACCGACGCCTTCCTCGACTGGCTGTCGGTCGAGGACGGCCGCTGGCTGAGCCTGCTGACCTTCCTGCATCCGCACCCGCCGCTGCTCGCGCCGGCGCCCTATCATGCGCTCTTCGCCCCGGCCGACTGCCCGCCGCCGAGCCGGCTCGCCGACCCGGCGGCCGAGGCGGCGCTGCACCCCTTCCTCGGCTGGTACCACGGCGAGCGCCAGGTCCTGGCCTACAGCCCGGACTACGCGGTGCCGGTGGCGGAGCTCAACGCGGCCGAGGTCCGGCGCGTGCGCGCGACCTACTACGGCCTGATCGCCGAGGTCGACGCCCAGGTCGGGCGCATCGTCGAGGCGCTGAAGGCGAGCGGCCGCTGGGACGACACGCTGATCGTGTTCACCGTCGACCATGGCGAGATGCTCGGCGACCACTGGATGTTCGGCAAGCGCGGCTTCTTCGACCCGGCCTTCCGCATCCCGCTGATCGTGCGCGACCCGCGGCCCGAGGCCGATCGGGCCCGCGGCCGGGTCGTCGAAGCCTTCAGCGAGGCGGTCGACGTCATGCCGACGGTGATCGACTGGCTGGGCGGCGCCGTGCCGCCGGCCTGCGACGGCGCCTCGCTGCGGCCCTGGCTGCACGGCGAGACGCCGTCCGGCTGGCGCGACGCGGCGCACTTCGAGTTCGACTTCCGCGATCCGGTGACACGCAGCGCCGAGCGCGCCCTCGGCCTGCCGCCGGAGGCCTGCTGCCTGGCCGTGCGCCGCGGACCGCGCTGGAAGTCGGTCCACTTCGCCGGGCCCGCCGGCATCCTGCCGCCGCTGCTCTTCGACCTGGAGAGCGATCCCGGCGAGTTCGAGAACCTGGCCGCCGCGCCGGCCCACCAGGCGCGCCTGCTCGAGGAGACGCAGGCGCTGCTGTCCTGGCGGCTCGCCCAGGCGCCGCGCGAGCTCGCCGACCTGCTGGTGACGGCGCGGGGCGTGGTCGGCCCCTGAGGCCGCTGCCTCGGGCCGCTACTTCAGGCTGTCGAAGAGGTTGAGGCTCAGCAGCGTCTTGGTCGCCGAGTAGGTCGCATCCAGCTGGCTGGAGAGGGTCTGCAGCTGGGTGTAGACCGCGGCCGTGTCGGCATCGGTCAGGTCGCTCAGCCGGCCCTCCAGGTTGAGCTGCCGGTCCATCTCCAGGTCGATCGCCCGGTCGATCGCGTCGCTGCTGCTCGACAGGCCGCTCTGGATCGTGCTCAGGCCGTCGATGGCCTCGCCGAGCAGATCGTAGGCCTCGCCCAGCGCCGTGTCGTCGACCGGATCGAGGCTGGCGTTGGCGACCAGGCTGCAGGCGCGTATCAGCTGCTCGAAGCCGGCCTCGTCACCGGTCGCACCGTACTCGACGCTCAGGCTGTCGCTCGCCTGGTAGCTGGCCCTGGTCGAATCGCCGCCGTAGTAGGAAAGGTCGGTGCCCGAGGGCGCGCTCTGGGCGGCGTAGCCGTCGAGGTCGACGGGCGCCCGGTCGGTGACGCTGCCGCCGAACAGGTAGCGGCCCTCGAACTGGCTGTTGAGCAGCTGGGCCGCGCTGTCCAGCGCGGTCCGGGCCTCGTCGTCGATGCCGCTCGCCGCGATGCCGTCCTGGCCGAGCACGCTCGACAGGCTGGAGCGCAGGTCGGAGGCCAGCGTCACCATCTGCCCGACCGCGTCGTACATCGCGTCGACCCGCGACAGCGTGCTCTCGCCGGCCTGGGAGTACTGCGCCGAGACGACCAGGTCGGCGGTCAGCTGGCTGACCTCGCGGGCGCTGCCGGCGATGGCCTTGTAGCTGCTCGCCTTGCTGCCGCTCGACAGCTCTTCCGACTTCGCCGCCGAGTCGGCCTGGAGGCTGCTCATCTGCTGTCTCAGCGTGGTCTGGATCGTCAGGGTCGATATGCGCATGGTCCTGCTTCCATCGGTCGTTCGCTGCCCCCGCCGGCGGCCGTCGCCCCCGTCGCCCCCCGTTGCCCCTCGCCCGCCCGGCCGACCCGATCGCCATACGGGGGTAGGGGTCGAGGGACGGCCGGGCGGGGTCGGAGCCGACGCCGGGACGCTGTTGGGGCAGCGCCCGGACACCGGCCGCTTCGGATCACGGATCCGCAGCGGCCGTGACCCAGGTCGTTGTTCCGGAGCGCGATTCACGCCCCGCATCGGCTCGATGCGGGGCGATCGCGCTCTAGTCGACGGCGTTGAGGAGGGCCTGGAACATCTCCTGCAAGGTGCTGATCAGGGTCGAGGCCGCCGAATAGGCGTCCTGGTAGGCGCTCATCGCCAGGGCCTCCTCGTCCAGGCTGACGCCGTAGCTGTTCGAGAAGCTCTCCTGCTGGCTGTCGAGCAGCGTGCTGTCGAGCGTCACCCGGTCGTCGGCGTTGCTGGCGGCGAGCGCGACCTGGCTGACGATGTCGGCGGCATAGTCGGACAGGCTCTCGCTGACGCCGCCGAGCGCGCCGGCCGCGGCGAAGTCGAGCGAGGCGTCGAGCTGCGCCAGCACGGCGTCGACCGTCGTCGTGTCGCCCGAGCTGAGCGCGCTGTCGCCGGCCGCCAGGCTCGCCGAATCGCTGCCGGTTCCGGTCGGCAGCAGGCTGGGGTCGTCGAGCCAGTCGGCGTTGACGGCAATCGACTGCGCGTCGCTGCCGGTGAAGAGGTCGTTGAAGCCGAAATAGCCCGACAGGCTGTCGCCGTCGCCGCCGAGCGTGCCGTCCAGGGCGACCAGCGCGACGCCCTGGCTGGCGTCGTCGGCGCTGAGGACCAGCTTACCGTCGACGATCGAGGCGCTGAGCCCCTCGACCGCGTCGACGCTGTCGATCAGGTCCTGGACCGTCGAGAGGCCCGAGAGGTCGAGATCGAGGACCTGGTCGACGGTGCCGTCCGAGTCGGTCAGCAGGATGCGCACCGTGCCGCTGCCGCTCAGCGCGTCGCTCGCGCCGAGCGTGCCGCTCGAGGTCAGGCTGCTCGGCGCCGGATAGGCGCTGCCGGCATTGGTCACGGCGTTGAGCGTGTCGCCCAGCGCCTGCGCCAGGCTGTCGAGCTCCGCCTGCACCTCGGGCAGCGTCTCGTCGCGCAGCGCGATGTTGCCGCCGATCGAGCCGCCGTCGATCTCGCCGGTGATGTCCTTGCCGTCCACGGTGATGCCGCCGAAGCTGGTCGCCGAGGTCACGGAGCCGGCGGCGCTGTAGCTCAGCTCGTGGACCGTCGAGGTCAGGAGCGCGGTACCCGAGCCGGTGTAGATCTGCAGCTCGTTGCTCGAGTTGGTGAAGTAGGTGACGTCCATCACCCCGGACAGCTCGACCAGGGCGCTGCGCCGCAGGTCCTCGAGATCGTCGGTCGACTCGCCCTGCGCGGTCTTCTCGGCGATCTGCCGGTTGTAGCCGTCGATCTTCTCGAGCAGCGCGTTCGCCTGGTCGACGCCGTCCTCGATGCCCTGGTCGGCGTCGGCGCGCGCCTGCTGGACGCCGTCGGACAGGGCGTTCAGCCGCTCCGCCAGGGCGTCGGCCGCCGAGAGGAAGCTGGCCTTGCTGGACTGGCTCTCGGGATAGAGCTGCAGGTCCGAGGCGGCCGTGCCGAGATCGGAGATCAGGCTCGCCAGGTCGTTGCTGTCGCTCGCGCTGCCCAGCAGGTCGACGAGGCCGTCGAGCGCCGTCGAGGCGACCGCGCTGGCGCCTGCGGCGGCGCTGGCGCTGGCGATCGAGCGGACCAGCGCCGCGTCGACCCCGGCGCCGCCGGTGGTGGCGGTAACCCCGGTCGCCAGGCCGTCGGTGACCTGCGTGCTCAGGGCCGCCGTCTTCGCCGTGTAGCCCTCGACCGAGGCGTTCGCCACGTTCGCCGAGGTCACCTTCATGCCGTAGCTGGCGGCCTGGAGGGCGCTGAAGGCGGCGGAGGTGGCCGAGCCGAGCGAGGTCATGGCCCCGGCCTCAGGCCTCGCCGTCGATCAGGCGGATCGCAGCGCCGCCGGCCTTCTGGCGGGCGCGGCTCTCGCGGGACAGGGCCTCGGCGCCGATCCGGAAGCGCTGCAGCGCGGCCAGGCGCCGGGCCTCCAGCATGCGGGTGTTGCGGCGCAGCTTGTCGCGGACCTGCATCAGCAGCCGGTGCTCGGCGACCAGCATCTTGAGCTGCAGCGTACCGACCGCCGGGTCCGGCGAGGGCGGCGGCGTCAGCGGCGCCATCAGGCTCTTCTTCTCGCGCGTCAGGTCGTCGAGCAGCTCGATCTGGCCGCTCTTCAGGACCTTGAGCTCGATGTCGAGCAGCGCGTCGAGCCGCTCGAGGGCCGAGAGGGCGTCGTGCGCCTCGACGGGGGTGACCCAGCGGCCCTCGGACGGGGCCGGCACGGCCTCCGGCGTGGCGCTGCGGACGGGGTTCGGGATCATGGGCGGGGCTCCTCGATCCGGATCGCGCGGCGGCTCAGCGCATCGCCGAGAGCAGGGTGTCGTACATGTCCTTCACCGTGCTCACGACCTGCGAGGAGGCCGAATAGGCCTGCTGTGCCTTGATCATGCGGGCGAACTCGTCGGTCGTGTCGACCGTCGAGGCCTCGAGCGAGGAGTCCTCGACCGAGCCGGCGCCGCCCTCTCCCGCGACGTTGAGCACGTAGCCGCCGGACTCGGGGCTGGCCGCGAAGACCGTGTCGGACAGCGCGGTCAGGCCGTTGGGGTTCTGGAAGGTCGCGAGCGGGATCACCGCGATGGCGCGCGAGGCGCCGTTGCTGAACACGGCGGTCACGACGCCCTGCTCGTCGATCTCGATGCTCGACAGGCCGGCATAGGCGGCGCCGTCGGTGTCGATGTTGTAGATCGTCAGGTCCGGATCGTCGTTGCCGCTGGCGTACTGGGTCAGGCCGTCGCTGTCGCCCGCGGTGCCGAGGCCGAGGCTGATCGTGCTGTCGGAGGCGCCGGTCGTGAGGCCGGTCAGGGTCAGCTCGGCCGGATCCGGGTTGGTCGAGGCCAGCGTGCCGTCGCTGTTGAACACCAGGTCGATCGAGCCGCCGGCGGTGCCGGAAGTCACGCTGCTGTCGTTGGTCAGCGTCGGATCGTCGAAGCTCATGGTCCAGCTGTTGTCGGCGGTCTTGGTGTAGGTGACCGTCACCGAGTGGCTGACGCCGAGCGAGTCGTGGACCTCGGTCGACATGTCGACGCTGTCGCCGGTCGCGGCGTCGGCCGGCAGGTTGACCTGCAGGTCCAGGCTGGTCGTCGCCTCGGCGGTGCCGTTGATCGAGTCGATGTCGATCGGCTCCAGCGCGCCGACGCTGGTCGGCACCGAGACGCTGTCGCCGCTGTCGAGCGGATAGCCGAGCAGGTAGTAGCCGGAGCTGTTGACCAGGTAGCCGTCGGCGTCGCTCGAGAAGTCGCCGGCGCGGGTGTAGTAGGTCGCGTCGCTGCCCGGCCCGTCGGTGACGACGAAGAAGCCGCTGCCGCTGATCGCGAGATTCGTCGCGGTCTCGGAACCCTCGATCGTGCCCTGGTTGGAGACGTAGTTGACCAGCGAGGTCGTGACGCCGTTACCGGTGCTGCGGGTCGTCGAGCCGCTGCCGGTGACCAGGGAGGCGAAACTGGTGCCGGTCGCCTTGTAGCCGGTCGTGTCGGCGTTCGCGAGGTTGCCGGACACCGAGGCGAGCGCCGTGCTCTGCGCGTAGAGGCCGGTGATCGCCGAGTTGAGGGCGCCGCTGAGGCTCATGGTTCCAATCCTTCCTGGATTGCCGGCGGCAGCGCCGCCGGTCTGGCAGTCGGTCAGGCCGCTTCGAGCAGGCCCTGGACGCTGTCGGGGTCGATGGCGACGTTGCCGGCGTAGAGCGTCGCGCCGTCGCCGGAGTAGTCGATGGCGTTGACCCGGCCGGTCATCAGCACGTTGCTGTCGACCGCCGAGCCGCTGGCGTCGAGCGCCGTGACGGTCAGGTCGTACTCGCCGTTGTCGTAGCTCTCGCCGTCGCTGCCGGAGCCGTTCCAGACGAAGGAGTGGCTGCCGGCCGCGGTGTCGCCGGTGGTCTCGTAGACGACGTTGCCGTCGGAGTCGGTGACCGTCAGCGCGACCGAAGAGGCGTCGTCGCCGAGCGTGTAGTACCACTCGGCCTGGCCGTCCTGGAGAGGCGCCGTCGAGCCCTCCGCGACGACCTCGCTGCCCAGATAGGAGCTCTTGTCCGCCGAGGCCGTCAGCGAGTCCTGCAGCGAGGTCACGCCGTCGACCAGCGAGGTCAGCAGGCTGTTGGCCTCCGACTGCAGCTGGACCTGCTCGGCGGCGGCGACCGCCTGGGTCAGCTCGCCGGTGTCGGTCGGGTCGGTCGGATCCTGCGACTGCAGCTGGGCGAGCAGGACGCTGATGTAGTTGTCGAAGGCGTCGCTCGTGCTGGTCGTGTCGTCGCTGCTGCTGCTCGTGCTCGAGCTGCTGCTCGTCGAGCTCGTCGCCGCCGTCGAGCCGGCGGTCAGCGCGCTGAGGAAAGAGGACATGGCCGTCTCCGCTCACTGTCGGTCTGCAGCGGGCCGAAGGACCGGCTGCTATCAACAATCACGGGCGGGACGACGAAACCTGGCGCGGGACCGGACGATTTTTTTTCCGACGTCGCCGAGGTGCCGGCGGGCGGGCCGGCGGGCGGTCAGCGGGGCGGGAAGCGCTCGTCGGGGCGGTCGCGCCAGGGACCGGGCGGCGGGATCCGGCTGAGCGGCGGCAGGTCGGCGAGCACCTTGCGATCCGCGGCGGACAGCTCGGGCACCGTCATGGTGATCGCCGAGACCAGCCGCTCGATCCGGCTCGACATCGCCTTGTGCAGCGCCTCCATCTGCCTGTCGAAGGCCCCGGCGTCGAAAGCCTCCTGGCGCAGCATGTCGCGCAACGCCCGTCGCCGGCTGTCGATCTCCGCCTCGTTGCTGATCGTGGAGCTCTCCTCGACCTTCTGCCAGTTCGCCAGCAGGCGGTCGCGCCCCTCGCTCGACAGCTTCGGCGCGATCCAGTGGATCAGCGCGCTTTCCATGTCCGGGCGCGGCCCGCCGGCCTCCGGCGGCAGCGGCATCGGCGGCCCCGGACGCAACCAGTCGCCCATCAGCCAGCCGGCGATGAACAGGTTCAGCGCCAGGGACAGGGTGAGGGCGATGCGGATCGTCCAGGAGGCGACGGCTCGGTCTGAGATCATCCGGCTAGCTCACTCGGGAGAGGCGGTGGGGTCTCGGAACGGTCGCGCCGCCCCTCGGCCGGTCGCGGCGCCGACCCTGCGTCAGTGCAGCAGGACGTAGGCGGAGAACTCCACGGCCGGCGCCAGGCCGGGCTGCTCGACGGCGCGGTCCCGGCCGAGCAGCGGCGGCAGCGCGTCGGGCAGCGACAGCGTGACGATGATGCCGAGCGCCAGGCAGACGGCGGCCAGACCCATCGGCCGCACCAGCAGGGCGCGCTGCAGCGTCGAGCGCACCGTGCCGGCCAGCGCGCGCCAGCCGACGCCCGACGGCGCCGGGCTCGGCACCGGGCTCGGCACCGGGCTCGGCGCCGTGCGCCCGGGCCCGGCCGCCAGGATCGCCGCGATCGCCCCGGCTTCGTCCAGGGGCTCCGGCGTCTCGCAGAGCAGGGCCTCGAGACGCCTGGCATCGGCCAGCGAACGGGCCGCCGCCGGATCCTCCTCGACGAGCCGCAGTCCCGCCCTCCGGGCGTCGACCGGCCAGCTCGCCAAGTCGGCGCCGTAGCTGTCCAGGCAGTCTTCGAACTCTTCGCGGGTCACGGAACGCTCTCACGGGACGGGACGGGTCGGTCACCGGAGCGGATCAGAGGCTGCAGGTCGCCGGCAGTCTCCGCCCAGGCTGGTCTTCCGCCACTCTTTACCATCACTGTTTACCATTCCGATAAGCTCTCATCATAGGTCGGCGTGCAATGCCGGACAATTTCGGGTCTTTGGCTCAAATGCCGCGGTCCGGGGTCAACAGCGCTCGCCGGCGCGCTGCTCGGCCATGATCTCCCGCAGGCAGCGGCGCGCCCGCTTCAGCAGCGATTCGACCGAGGCGACGCTGACCCCCATGATGCTGGCCGCCTCGGCGTTGCTGAGCTCCTGGTGATAGAACAGCGAGATCGCCAGCTGCTGCTGCTCGGTCAGCCGGGCGATCGCCTCGCGCAGCTGGCTCAGCTCCTGGGCCTGGCTGATGCCGTCGAAGGCGCCCTGGCGCTCGTCGACGGGCTCCGGCGCCTGCTCCAGGTCGAGTGCCTGCGGCTTGCGCTTGAGGTCGATGACGCGGTTGACCGCGACCCGGTAGAGCCAGGTCTTGATGCCGGCGGCGCCGTCCGGCTGCCAGCTCTCGCGCTTGTCCCAGAGCCGCACGAAGACGTCCTGCGCCGTGTCCTCGGCCTCGGCGGCCTGCAGGCCCATGCGCCGGGCAAGGCCGAAGATGCCGCGGTAGTGGCGCTCGACCAGCAGGCGGTAGGCCTCGCGGTCGCCCTCGACGACCCGGGCCATCAGTCCGGCGTCGTCGGTCACGGGCGGGCCCGCGGCGACGGCGCGCGCCCCGCGGTCCCGAGGCTCGAACCGGGCGGCTTCCTGCATGGCGAGGGTGGCAACTGTGCTCATCCGCGTCCCGGTCAGGTCCTGCCCGTCGCGGGGCCGGGGCCGCCAGCCGGCGCGACCTGCCGCCACTGGGCGGCCAGCGTGGCCAGGCGCTCGGTCGCGGCCTCGTAGTAGCGCGCGCGCTCCTGCCGCGGCGTCCCCTGCAGGCCCTCGAGCAGCGCCGTGTAGAAGCCGAAGAGCTCGCGCGACAGGCCGGGCGCGCCCTGCGGGCTGACCGCGCTGCGCAGGGTCAGCAGCGCCCACTTGGCGGCCGTGCGCTCGTCCTGCTCCCGCAGGTAGAGGCCCTCGCGGCGCGCCCGTCCGGCGGCACGCAGGTGGAAGCCGGCCTGCTCGACCGCGGCGGCCATGAGGGCGATCGGCGACGCCGGGCGCGACGCCCGGCGATAGCAGGCCAGGGCCGCCGCCCTGCGCTCCGGACCGGCCGGCAGCGGCGCAGGCGCCTCCGTGCCGGGCCGCCGCACGCGGCGGCCGGCCTTGCCCGATCGGATCGAGGTTCCAGGAACGGTCATGAGTCGTTGGTCCCCCACAGCGCGGCAAGCTGGTCGCGGGTCTGCTGCAGCAGCTCGAGCTGCGCTTCCAGCTTGGCATAGCGATCATAGAGCTTCTGGGCGTAGTCCTGTGCCGACGCGGTGAGGTCGTCGATCTTGTCGTTGTAGTCCGCGGTCTGGCTGTCCAGCGACTGGATGGCCTTCTGGATCGAGCCGCTCGATCCGGTGTAGCCGTCAAGCTGGTCGTTCAGGACCGAGGCCAGCCCCTGGCTGATCTCGACCGCGATGCTGTCGCTGGCGCTGCCGCCGTAGATCAGGGTCACGCCCTCGTAGGCGGTGCCTGCGGCGCCGACCAGCTTCTTGCCGTCGATCTCGAACAGCGAGCTGTCGCCGTCGACCGAGGCGCCCGTGATGGTGCCGTCGGCGCCGACCGTGACGTCCAGCGTGAAGCTGCCGGAGAAGCCGCCGCCGTCGGAGACCAGCAGGTCGTCGGAGCCGGTGGTGCTGCGCTCGGAGAAGATCGCCTCGACGGAGTCGAGATCGTCGTAGATCGCCGATTCCAGCGTGTCGCTGTCGATGGTCAGCTGGTTGTTCTCGTCGAGCGTGATGCCGATGTCGGCCAGGCTGTCGAGCGTCTCGTCGCCGAAGCTGCCGGTCAAGGTCCCGGCGATCGTGCTGTTCAGGCGGTTCAGCAGCGAATCGCCGAACAGCACCGCGTCGTCGTCCGCGCCGACGCCGGCGGTGTAGGCCTGCTGGGTGTCGTAGAAATCGCGATAGCTGTTGTAGGCGTCGACGAAATCCTCGATCGCCTGCTCGATGCCGCTGTAGTCGGGCGCGACCTTGAGCTCGACGTCGACGTCGGGCTCGGCGGCCGTGAGATAGAGCGTGATGCCGTCGAGCACGTCGTCGACGGTGTTGCTGCTGCGCGTGATCTCGACGCCGTCGACCGTGAAGACCGCCTGCTGGGCGGCGCGCAGCTCGTTGGCGACGGCGCCGCTGTCGTCGAGCACGCCGAGCTGGCTCAGCGCGTCGCCGCTGACGTCGGCCAGACTGATCTCCTGGCCGGTGTCGTCGGCGGTCAGCACCAGCATGGCGCTGTCCGAGGAGACCTGGAGCACCGAGGCGGTGACGCCGGCGCCGGCCGCGTTGACCGCGTCGACCAGGTCGTCCAGCGACATGTCGCTGGTCACCGTGACCGTGGCCGCCGTGCCGTCGCCGAGCGCCAGGCTGAAGCTGCCGTCCAGGCCGAGCGCGGCCGTACTGTCGGCGACGCTGTCGCTGGCGATCTTCTGGGCGGTCGCCAGCTGCTCGACCTGCAGGGTCCAGCTGCCGCTCGCGGTGCCGTTCTCGGCCGTGGCGGAGAGCACGGAGCTGGCGGTCACGCTGCTGTCGCTGGTGCTCAGGTAGGCGCTGCTCTGGGCCCAGACGTCGTCGCGCAGCGAGGCGAGTGCCGAGCTCGAGGTCAGCGCCTCGACGGTATCGGCCAGCGTCTCGACGACGTCCGACAGGTCGCCGTAGGCGGTGCTCTTCACGTCGTTGGCGTCGGCCTTGACCTGCAGCTGGTCGGCGGGCGCCAGCTTGGCCTCGTAGGCCGCCTCGACCAGCTGAGCCGTGTCGATGTCTGTCAGGCCGGTGATGCCGGTCGAGTTGAGCCAGCTGTAGGTGGCGCTCGTGTTGACGCTGGTCATGGCCGCTCGTTCCCCGCGAACCGCCGGCCGGCGCCGAGACGCCGGCCGGCGCCCGGATCGCCTAGCGCAGCAGGCGGCTGATCTTCTCGATGTTGGTGTTGGCCACCGAGAGGGCCTGGATCGCCGAGTCCATCTTGACGCCGAGCTGGGTCTGCTGGGCGCTCAGGTCGGCCACGTCGGCGTCCATGTAGACGCTCATCGCCGACTGCAGGTTCTCGGTCGAGGTCGAGATGACGCCGCTGGCGTAGTCGAAGCGCGACATCATCGCGCCGACGTTGGCGCGCCCCGCCGAGACCGTGTCGATGGCCGCCGAGATCGCGGTCAGGGCGGTCGAGGCGTCGGTCGAGGTCGCGACGGTCGAGGAGCCGAGGGCGAGACCCGTCGAGTCGTAGGCCTGGCCGATCGTCACGTCGATCGTCGAGTTGGCGTCGGACGCGTTGGCCGAGACCAGGAAGCTCGAGTTGTAGGACCCGTCGAGCAGCGACTGCCCGGAGTAGCTGGTCGAGCCGACGATGGAATCGAGCTGGGTCACCAGCTGCGAGAACTCGTCGTCGAGATAGGCCCTCTGGGTGTCGGTGACCGAGCCCGAGGAGGCCTGGGAGGCGATCTCGTACATGCGGTTCAGCACGTCGGTCGTCTCGGACAGGCCGCCGTCGGCGGTCTCCAGGATCGCCTGGGCGACGTCGGCGTTGTCCGCGGCCTGGTTCCAGGCCGCCTCGTCGGTGCTCATCGTGGTATAGACGGCCAGACCCGAGGCGTCGTCCGACGCGCTGTTGATCTTCTTGCCGCTCGACATCGCCTCGAGCACCGAGGAAGCCTGGCTCGAGGCGCTGTTCAGGTTGTTGACCGCCAGGGTGGCGGCCATGTTGGTCAGGATCGAAGTCATGGCGTGCGCTCCTTCATGGATCGTCGGGTCGACGGAGGGGCGGCCTACCTGCCGGCCCCTGCTTGCGAGCGCCGTCCCGAAAGGCGCTCCCTGGTCCTCACGGGCGGCCCGGCGAAACCTGGCGCGGCCGGCGGCATTTTTTTTCGGGCGGCGCAGGCCGCGGCCCGCCGAACGAGGGCTTCGCCGACTTGACCCTGCCGCCCGCCCCACGGGATAAGCGGTAGACATATCCTTGGGAGCAGTTGCTTGGCCCTCTCCGCGCCATCCAGAGCCCTGGCCCTGGCCCTGTCCGTGCTGATGCCGCTGACGGCCTGCACCAGCGCGGGCGGTCCCCAGGCGAGCTCGACGGCCCCTGCCCCGCAGGCGGCCCAGCCGGCCGCGGCCAAGGCCGACGGCAAGGAAACGCCGGCCGAGCAGCTCGCCCAGGGCTACGACTACCCGGACGCGGAGGCGCAGGTACGGGTCGGCGGCGAGGCCCTGCAGCGCGGCGACCTGACCGAGGCGCGCGGCCGCTTCGAGTTCGCGATCCGGGAATGGCCGGTGCTCAAGTCGGCCTGGCAGGGGCTGGCCGAGACCGCCGAGCGCCAGGGCGACCAGGATACCGCCGACCGCGCCCGCTTCTTCCTGGCGCGCATCGGCTGGATCGACCAGGTCCACCCGCTGGCCGCCGCCTCCGCCTTCCGCAACCTCAGCGAGGGCAAGACCACCGACCAGGACGTCGCCACCCCGGCCTACCGCGAGCAGGCGGCGCGCATCGTCGACTTCCTCGACGCCGCCGACCTCGCCAACGTCGAGGCCGCGAACCGCGCCGAGCCCGGCGAGAACTTCGTCCAGCGCTACGGCATCTACGTCGCCGGCATCGTCGGCGTCGTGCTGGTCGTCTCGCGCTTCAACACCGTGCTGTTCGGCAGCAGCGATTCCAGCTCGAACTGAGCAGCGGCACGAACAACTAGACTTGTTGCCGCTTGATAGTATTTTCTTGTTAATGCGTTCTTGTTAGTGTCCGGACATGTCCCTCGCCGCGATCGTCCGCCTCTGGCGCCAGGAGCGCCGCCTGTCTCAGCCGCAGCTGGCGAAGCTGGTCGGCGTGTCGCAGCAGGCGATCCAGCAGCTCGAATCGGGCGAGACCAGGACGCCTAGATATCTTGTCCGCCTGGCGCGCGAGATGGGCGCCGACCCGGAGGCCCTGCTCGACGGCCGGCTGGAGCCGGCGGCCGGCGCCCGCGCGGCGGCCGCGGCGCTCGCCGCAGCGGCGCCGCCGCTGCCAAACGCGACGGCGGCCGCGGCGGCCAGCTTCGGCGCGCGCGACCTGCCGGTCTACGCCAGCGCCCAGGGCGGCCCCGAGGGCATGATGGTCAGCTACGAGCCGATCGAGTGGATCGAGCGGCCGGCGCCGCTGGCCGGCGTGCCGAGCGCCTTCGCCATGTACGTGGTCAACGACTCGATGGAGCCGCGCTACCGCCAGGGCGACCTGCTGCTGGTCCATCCGCAGCGCCCGGTCAAGCGCGGCCAGGACGTGCTGGTGATCCGCGCCTCCGACGAAAGCCAGCATGCCGCCTACGTCAAGGAGCTGGTCGCGCTCGACGAGGCCCGGGTGCGCCTGCGCCAGCTCAACCCGCCCGGCGAGTTCGAGCTGGAGCGCGGCCTGGTCGTCGGCCTGCACCTGGTCGTCGGCGTCTACTACGGCGGCTAGGGCGGGAGGGCCGGTCCCTAGGTCCTCAGCGCGACCTTGGGATCGGTGATGCGGGCGACGCCCAGGAAGAAGCGCACCGGGCCGTCCGGCTCGCCGCTGTACGGCAGCAGCAGGCGCTGATAGGGCACGCGGGTGCCGGTCGGCGGCCAGGTCAGCAGGCTGTCGACGAAGATCGGCTTGCCGGTGGTCAGCGCGCGGTCGAGGTCGACCCTGAGGTTGCCGCCGGCGTCGGAGTGCGGCAGCAGGTTGTTGACCGGCAGGCCGGTGATCTCGCGGCCGTAGATCTCCCGGTAGGCGGTGCCGGCCAGGCGCACGACGTAGTCCTCGTCCGCCTCGATGCGCTCCAGCAGGAACAGCATCGGCAGCAGGCGCGGCGGAAAGTCGGTGACGTCGAACAGGCGCTTCTCGGGCAGCGCATGCCCGTCCTTCTGGGCACGCCAGTAGGCCAGCGCCCAACGCATGTCGTCGATAGCCTCGGGCGGCAGCTCGAACTCGGTCATCGATCATCGTGGTTGCAGCAAGGGCGGCAAGTCTAGCGCCACGCCCGGCAGTGGATCAAATGCACCGTCCCGATACAACCTCCGGCATGCGAACCGATTCCCCCTTCCGGCGGCGCGCCGATGCCGCAGCCCGGCCGACGGGTCTTCTCCTTCGGCCGGGCCCCGGGCCATAGTGCGACCGGCAGCTCGACAGCGCAGGAGACAGGGCATGACGGACGGCGGCGACGGGAGGGGCGGCGGCGGAGCGGAGAAGGCACGCTGGGAAGAGCGCTACGGCAGTCCCGACTACCTGTTCGGCCGCGAGCCGAACGCCTTCCTCGCCTCCTGCCGCGACCTGCTGCCGAAGCGCGGCCGCGCCCTGGCGGTCGCCGACGGCGAGGCGCGCAACGGCGTCTGGCTGGCCAGGCAGGGCCTCGAGGTCGTCTCGCTCGACTTCGCCCCGACAGCCCAGAAGAAGGCGGCCGCCCTGGCCCGCGAGGCGGGGGTCGCGCTCGAGATCGTCGAGGCCGACGTCCACGCCTGGGACTATCCGCCGGAGGCCTTCGATCTGGTCGCCGACATCTTCACCCAGTTCAGCGGCCCGGAGCAGCGCGCCGCCAAGTGGGCCGGCATCAGGCGGACGCTCAAGCCCGGCGGCCTGCTGATCCTGCAGGGCTACACGCCGAAGCAGCTGGAGTACGGCACCGGCGGCCCGAAGACCCTGGAGAACCTCTACACCCGCGCGCTGCTCGAGGCGGCCTTCGGCGACATGAAGGACGTGGCCATCGTCGAGGAGGAGCGCGAGCTCCACGAGGGCGACGCCCACAGCGGCAAGTCCGCCGTGATCGGCCTGACCGCGCGCAAGTGAGGCGGGCGCGCACAGACGCCCCTGCGCTCGATCAATTCCGGGGGAGCGAAAGGCTGGCAGGATCCGGGGTCCCGAGCTGAGGGTCCGGACCGGTGGGCCGCGGCCTGCCGCTCGGGGTGGCGGGATCCGGGGAGCGGAAGGCGAACGCGATGGCCGGACGGCGCAAGCGGCTGATCGTTCTGGCGGCGGTGATCGCGGCCCTGGCGGGCGCCGGCATCCTGTCCTATCCGAGATGGCTGGACGAGGAAGCCGCGAACGGCGCCCTCGTGCTCTACGGCAACATCGACATCCGCGAGGCCGACCTGGCCTTCAACGTCGCCGGGCGGGTCGACAGGATGCTCGTCGAGGAGGGCGACCGGGTCCAGCGCGGGCAGCTGCTGGCGACGCTCGAGACCGACATCTACGACGCCGAATTCGAGGCCGCGAAGGCCCGGCTCAGCGCGGAACGGGCCGTCCTGGACCGGCTCCTGGCCGGCAGCCGCCCCGAGGACATCAAGGAGGCCCGGGCGAACGTCCAGGCCATCGAGGCCGAGCTGCAGGATGCCCGCGCGAACCTCCAGCGGACCGAGAAGCTGGCGACGAGCAGCTTCGCCACCCAGCAGAAGCTCGACGAGGACCGGACCCGGGTCACCAGCCTGGAGGCCCAGCTGAACGCCGCCAATCAGCGGCTGTCGCTGGCGATCCAGGGCCCCCGCGAGGAATACATCACCGAGGCCCGGGCGCAGGTCCAGGCGACCGAGGCCGAGCTGACCCTCGCCCGGCGGCGACTCGACCACACCAACCTCTTCGCCAAGGAAGCCGGCGTGGTCACGACCCGGGCGGTCGAGCCCGGCGCCGTCGTGCTGGCCCAGGCGCCGGTCTACACGATCGCGCTCGCCGACCCGGTCTGGGTCCGCACCTACGTCTCCGAGCCCGACCTCGGCCGGATCCACCCCGGCACGAAGGCGCTGGTCACCAGCGACACGGCGCCGGGCAAGCCCTACCAGGGCTGGGTCGGCTTCATCTCGCCGGTGGCCGAGTTCACCCCCAAGACCGTCGAGACCCCCGAGGTCCGCACCAGCCTGGTCTATCGGCTGCGGGTCTACGTCGAGAACCCGGACGAGGGCCTGCGCCAGGGCATGCCCGTCACCGTTCGGCTGGCGACCGGACCGGGCGCCGGCCCGACGGACCCTTCGGCCGCGCAGTGACCGGGCGTCCGGAGGCCGCCGCCCTGGAAGCCCCGGCCGCGGCCGCGCCGGTCGTCGCGCTGCGGGACGTCCACAAGCGCTTCGCCGCGGGATCGCGGACGGTCGAGGCCCTGGACGGGCTGTCCGCGGAGATCGGCGCCGCCCGCATCACCGGCCTGGTCGGCCCCGACGGCGCCGGCAAGACGACGCTGATGCGGCTCGTCACCGGGCTGCTCGCGCCCGATTCCGGCTCGATCCGCGTGCTCGGCCTGGATGCCGCCGCCGAGACCCGGGCGGTCCAGGCGAGCGTCGGCTACATGCCCCAGCGCTTCGGCCTCTACGAGGACCTCAGCGTCGCCGAGAACCTGGAGCTCTACGCCGACCTGCAGGGCCTGGCCGGCGCCGAGCGTCGGGAGCGCTTCGAGCGCCTGATGGCCTTCACCGGCCTCGGGCCCTTCCGGACGCGGCTGGCCGGGCGCCTGTCGGGCGGCATGAAGCAGAAGCTCGGCCTGGCCTGCACCCTGGTCCGGCCGCCCCGGCTGCTGCTGCTCGACGAGCCCAGCGTCGGCGTCGACCCGGTATCGCGGCGCGAGCTCTGGGAGATCGTGCGCAGGCTGGTCGGCGAGGGCATCAGCGTGCTCTGGGCGACCGCCTACCTGGACGAGGCCGAGCGCTGCCACGAGGTGCTGCTGCTGAACGAGGGGCGGCTGCTGGCCGCGGGCCCGCCGAGCCGCTTCAGCGCGCGCCTCGAGGGACGGACCTTCGCCGTGCGCGGGGAGGAAGCGGAGCGGCGCACCCTGCTCGACGAGGTCCGCGCCCTGCCGCAGGTGGTCGACGCCGTGGTCAAGGGCCGCGACCTGCGGGTGCTGCTGTCGAAGCAGGCGGAGCCCGGCTACCTGGAGAGCCACTGCCGGACGCTGCAGGCGGGCCGCGCCAGGGTGACGGGCGTCGATCCCCTGTTCGAGGACGCCTTCGTCGCCCTCATGAAGGAGCAGCCGGCGACCTCGGCCGGGCGCCCCGCCCGCGGCGGGCCGTCGTCACGCGGCGCGGCCCCGGCCCGCACCAAGACGGCGGCGGGTCGCCCCGAGGCGGTCATCCGCGTCGAAGGCCTGATCCGCCGCTTCGGATCCTTCACCGCCGTCGACGGCATCGACTTCCAGGTCGCGCGGGGCGAGATCTTCGGCCTGCTGGGGCCGAACGGCGCCGGCAAGTCCACGACCTTCAAGATGCTCTGCGGCCTGCTGCCGCCGAGCGACGGCCGCGCCCTGGTGCTGGGCATCGACCTCCGGCGGGCGGCCGCCGTCGCGCGCGGCCACATCGGCTACATGGCGCAGAAGTTCTCGCTCTACGGCAACATGAGCGTGCTGCAGAACCTGCGCTTCTTCGCCAGCGCCTACGGCCTGACCGGCAAGGCGCGGCAGGAGAGGATCGAAGCCGCGCTCGAGGAGTTCGGCCTCTTCGCCTACCGGGACGCGGTCAGCGAGACGCTGCCGCTCGGCTTCAAGCAACGGCTGGCCCTCGCCTGCGCCATCATGCACGACCCCGGCGTCCTGTTCCTCGACGAGCCGACCTCGGGCGTCGACCCCCTGGTCCGCCGGGAGTTTTGGACGCGGATCGACGCCATGGCGGAGGCCGGCGTCAGCGTGCTGGTGACGACCCACTTCATGGAAGAGGCCGAGTACTGCGACCGCATCGGCATCATCTACCGGGGCAAGCTCGTCGCCGCCGGCACGCCGGAAGAGCTGAAGGCCGCGCACGCCACGCCGCAGCTGCCCGAGCCGACGCTGGAGGACGCCTTCGTCGACCTGATCGGCCGCTACGACTCGGAGCATCCGCGATGACCGGGCCTTCGATCGCCGGCCCCGCGATGCGCCTGCGCGGCCTGGTCCGCAAGGAGTCGCTGCAGATCCTGCGCGACCCGAGCAGCATCTCGATCGCCTTCGTCCTGCCGGCGATCCTGCTGCTGCTGTTCGGCTACGGCGTCTCCCTGGACGCCCGGAACGTGCCGATCGCGCTGGTCATCGAGAATCCGGGCAGCGAAACCGGCAGCTTCGCCGCCTCGCTGGTCGGCTCCCGCTACTTCGCCCCCGCCGTGGTGCGCGACCGGCGCGCCGCCGAGCAGGCCCTCCTGGCCGGCGAGGTCGACGCCATCGTGGTGCTGAAGGGCGACTTCGCCCGCCGCCTGTGGTCGCCCGCCGGCGCGCCGATCCAGGTGCTCGTGAACGGCACCGACGCGAACACGGCGCGCATCATCTCCGGCTACCTGGAGGGCGCCTGGCAGAAGTGGCTGGCGCAGTACGCAATGGACCAGGGCCGGGCGCTGGCGCCGCCGGTGACCATCGAGCAGCGGGTCTGGTTCAACGCCGAGGTGCGCAGCCGCAACTTCCTGGTGCCCGGCCTGATCGCCATCATCATGACCCTGATCGGCACCCTGCTCACGGCCCTGGTCGTCGCCCGCGAGTGGGAGCGCGGCACCATGGAGGCGCTCATGGTGACGCCGGTGCGGATCGGCGAGATCCTGCTCGGCAAGCTGATCCCCTATTTCCTGCTCGGCATGGGCGGCATGGCGCTCTCGACCGCCATGGCCATCTGGGTCTTCGGCGTGCCGTTCCGGGGCTCCGCCGCCGTCCTCTTCCTGGTCTCCGCCCTGTTCATGCTGGCCGCCCTGGGCCTCGGCCTGTTCATCTCGACCCTGGCCAGGAGCCAGTTCGTCGCCGGCCAGGTCGCGATCATCGTCGCCTTCCTGCCGGCCTTCATCCTGTCCGGCTTCATCTTCGACATCGCCAGCATGCCGAGGGCCGTGCAGCTGCTGACGCACCTGATCCCGGCCCGCTACTTCGTATCCTCGCTGCAGACGCTGTTCCTCGCGGGGACCGTCTGGCCGATCGTCCTCGCCAACGCCGCCGCGCTCGCCGTGATGGCCGCCGTCTTCCTGGCCCTCACCTGGCGCAAGACGCGCAAGTCGCTGGAGTAGGGCCGGCCGCCATGTGGGCACGCCTGGTCGCGCTGATCGCCAAGGAGTTCCTCGCCGTCTGGAAGGACAGGCGGAGCCGCGCCGTGATCATCGGCCCGCCGCTGATCCAGCTGCTGATCTTCGGCTACGCCGCGACCTTCGACGTCAATCACGTCGCGACCGCGATCTACGACGAGGACGGCGGCCTTGCCGCGCGCGACCTGATCGCCCGCTTCGAGGGCTCGCCCTCCTTCGAGATCGTCGCCCGCCTGACCCGGGAGGCCGAGATCCGGCAGGTCATCGACCCGAAGCGGGCCATCCTGGTCATCCATGTCGGCCAGACCTTCAGCCGCGACCTCCTGGCCCGCCGGCCGGCCCGCGTCCAGCTGATCGTCGACGGCCGGGAATCAAACACCGCCCTGATCATCCTGGGCTACGCGAGCCGCATCGTCGCCGACTTCAACAGCGACTGGCTGAAGGCGCACGGCGAGATCGCGCCGCCGGCCCATCTGGTCGTGCGCTCCTGGTTCAACCCGAACCTCGAGAGCCGCTGGTTCATCGTGCCCGGCATCGTCGCCCTGCTGACGCTGGTGGTGACCATGGTGGTGACCGCCCTGACCGTCGCCCGCGAGCGCGAGGTCGGCACCTTCGAGCAGCTTCTGGTGACGCCCTTCCGCCCCTTCGAGATCCTGATCGGAAAGGCCGTGCCCGCCCTGGTCATCGGCCTGGCCGAAGGCACGGTGATCATCGCCGTCGGCGTGTTCTGGTTCGGCGTGCCGCTGCGCGGCGACCTGCCCCTGCTCTATGCCGGGCTCTTCCTCTACATCCTGGCCGTGATCGGCATCGGCCTGATGATCTCGTCGGTCTGCCGGACCCAGCAGCAGGCGATCCTCGGCGCCTTCCTCTTCGTCGTGCCGGCCGTCATCCTCTCGGGCTTCGCGACGCCGATCGCCAACATGCCGCCGCTCATCCAGGACCTCACCCTGGTCAATCCCATGCGCTACTTCCTGATCATCGTGCGCGGCACCTTCCTGGAGGGCCTGTCCGCCGGCCTCGTGCTCGAGCGCCTCTGGCCGATGGCCGTGATCGCGGCGGTGAGCCTCAGCGGGGCCGCCTGGCTGTTCCGCCACCGGCTGCAGTAGGCCCGGCCGCCGCTCAGTAGCCCTCGAAGCGCGCCTGCATGACCCGCTCCTCCTGGCGGATGCGCAGGACCAGCGGCACCAGGTAGAGCGGCAGCCCGACCGCGAGGGTCGCCCAGGCGTGCAGCGCCAGGGCGAAGCCGGCCAGCTCGGGCAGGATGTTGAGGAAGTAGTTCGGGTGCCGCACCCGGCGGAACAGCGGATGCTCGACCAGGCGATGGTCGGGCGCGACGATCAGCTTGACCGTCCAGAAGCGCCCGAGCAGCCGGATCACGACCAGCAGCAGGACGGCGCCGAAGCCGTAGAGCAGCAGCCCGGCGAGCGAGACCGCGTCGAAGGGCGCGGCCCGCCACAGCCCCTCGGCGATCGCCGCCAGATAGAAGGCGACGTGGGCCGCGGCCAGCAGCGCCGAGGTCCCGGCCCCGTGCTCCTCGGCCCCGGCCCGCTTCAGCGCCCGCTCGTGGCGGATCGAGACCGCCAGGGTGGCGACGCGGAAGGCCACGGCGGCGGCGATGAAGAGGTCCGGGAAGAGGGTCATGGGCGGCACAGTCGAGGTGTCGGGACGGGCGGCGGCGCTCGGCCGTGCGCTGCTGGATAGCACGGCGCACGGCCGGGCGCTCGCCTACTCGATGCGCGTCCGGCTCGGCACGACCAGCCGCCCGCAGCGCCTGCCCGCCCCGCTCAGTTGAGGCCGAGCTTGCCGCGCAGGGTCGCGAGGTCTTCGGCGAGGGTGTTGACGGCGGCCGACAGGACCGTCCGGTCGCTCTCGCTCAGCTTGTCGTAGAGCTCGAAGCCCTGGCCGGCCCGGTACTTCGCCAGGGTGTCGTCGACCGTCTTGAAGTTGGCCGAGACGCGCTGGACGAAGGCCGGATCGTCCTTGGCGACCAGCGGCTCGACCAGCTCGAAGATCTTCTCGGCGCCGTCGACGTTGGCCTGGAAGTCCCAGAGGTCGCTGTGGCTGTAGCGGTCCTCCTCGCCGGAGATCTTGGAGGCCGCGACCTCGTTCATCAGGTCCGCGGCGCCGCCGACGACCTTCTCCGGCGGCAGCGGCAGGTCGACGACCCGGCCCTGCAGCTCCGTGACGTCGGCCAGCAGCTTGTCGGCGACCGGAGCCAGGCCCTTGGTGCTGTCCTTCTCCCACAGGCCGTACTCCAGGCGGTGGAAGCCGGTGAAGTTCGGGTCCTTCTCGCGCTTCTCGAAGTCGTCGGCGCGGGCGTCGATCGCGGCGTCGAGGTCGCCGAACAGCTCGGCGACCGGCTCGACCGCCTCGTAGCTGGCGCGGGTCGGGGCGTAGAGCGCCTTGGCCTTGTCGAGTTCGCCGGCCTCGATGGCGGCGGTGAAGGCGGTCGTGTCGTCGACCAGCTTCTGCAGCTTCTCGGAGATGTAGATCTTGTAGTCGGCGAGCGGCTGGACGAGCTCCAGCGACGGCTCGACCTTGGCGGCGGCGAGGCCGGGCAGGCCGACGGCGAGCGCCAGCGCGCTGCCGGCAAGCAGGCGGTTCAGCTTCATGGATGAAGTCCTCTCGTAGCGTGGGCGTGAGGGGGGTGTTCAGGAAGGTGTCGATGGACGGGCGGCCAGCGCCTCGACCAGCGGCCGCCCGAGGTAGTCGCCGGGCCGGGGCACGCCGGGCAGCGCGTAGAAGTAGCCGCCGCCGATCGGCTTGACGTACTCCTCCAGCGGCTCGCCGTCGAGCCGGCCCTGGACGGTCAGGAAGCCCTTCTCCAGGTCGGCCTGGTAGCAGACGAACAGCAGGCCCTGCTCGAGCTGGCGGGACTTCGTGACCCCGTTGGCATAGTTGAAGGGCCGGCGAAGGATCAGGTGTTCCCGGGCCTCGGGCGTGCGCGGGTTGGCGCGGCGGATGTGGCTGTCGAGCGGCGTCACCCTGCCGTCGGGATCGGCCGCGTAGTCCGGCACGTCGGCCTCCGTCCTGCCGTCGAGCGGCGCGCCGCTCACCTTCTTGCGGCCGAAGATGCGCTGCTGCTCGCCGAGCGGCGTGCGGTCCCAGCTCTCGACCAGCATGCGGATGATGCGCACGACCTGATAGCTGCCGCCGCGCGCCCAGGCCGGCTCGTCGTTCGCCTCGCCGACCCAGACGACCCGCGCCATCGTCGCCGGGTCCCCGGAGTCCGGATTGGCCGTGCCGTCGCGGAAGCCCAGCAGGTTGCGCGCGCTCTGCTTCTCGCCGTCTGCGGCCGGCGCGACGACCGGCACCGAGCCGTCCTGCAGCCAGCGCAGCACCAGCTGGTCGGAGAGGTTCTTCAGCAGGTCGCGCAGGGCGTGGATGTTGCTGTCCGGCGTGTTCGCGCAGAACTGGATCGACAGGTCGCCGTGGCAGAGCTCGGGATCGAGCGCGTCGTTGGGAAAGCCGGCCATGCGCTGCAGATGCTTCGGCTTGAACGGCCGGAGCCAGGGCCGGTTCTCGAACAGCGCGGCGCCGAGCCCGACCGTAATGGTCAGGTTGTCGGGCTCGATCTCCGGCCCGAGGATGCCGGAATCGGCCGGCGGCAGCTTGGGATCGAGCTGCGGCGTCCGCCCCCCCTGGGTCAGGAAGGCGATGCGCACGGTCAGCGCGCGGAACAGGCGCTCCAGGTCGGCCGGGCTCTGCACCACGACGTCGAAGGCGGCGACCAGGCCGGCGGCCGGGCGCGGCGTCACGATGCCGGCCTGGTGCGGCCCGTGGAACGGCTGGCGCTGCTGCAGCCTCGCCGTGCCGAGCGGCGCGTCGGCGACGTGCTCGGCCTCGCTCGTCGTGCCGGCGCGGGCCGCCTGCGCCGGGCAGAGGCTGCCGGCGAGCGTGCCGCCGGCCGCGGCGCCGAGGCCGAGCAGCAGCCGGCGGCGGTCGGTCGCAAGGAAGGGCTTGGAGGTCGAGCTGTCGTCGCGCGGCATCGGTCAGGCGAGTCCCATGGCAGGATTGAGTTTCTTCAGGCTTTCGGCCAGCGCCTGGAAGGCGGCAGCCAGCGCCCGGCGGTCGTCGGCTCCGACCTTGTCGTAGGACGGAAAGCCGTCCGGGCCGTGGAGCCGGCGCACCGCGGCCTCGGCCACGGCCTCGCGGCTCTTCAGCTCGTCGGCGACGGCGGGCGCGGTGGTGCGCACCAGCGGTTCCAGCAGCCCGACGATCTTGCCGATGCCTGCGAGGCCGGCCTCCAGGTCGGCGAGATCGCCGCCGGCATAGCGGTCCTCGCCGGCCGGGATGCGTGCCGAGGCGAGCTGCCCGGCCAGCCGCGCCGCGTCGTCGGCGAGGTCGGCCGGGGTCAGCGTCAGCGCGCGCAGCCGCTCGTTCAGCGTCGAGAGGTCGGCGACCAGGCGCTCGGCGACCGGCACCAGCGGCGCGGCGCCCTCCGCCGCGCCGTCGCCGAACAGGCCGTACTCCAGGCGATGGAAACCGGTGAAGGCGGGGTCCTGTTCGCGCCGGGCCAGGTAGGCCGCGGCCGGGTCGATCGCGTCCTGCAGGTCGGCGAAGCGCGCGGCCGAGGCCGCGATCCGCTCGTAGGGCAGCCGGGCCGGCTGGTAGAGCGTCCGGGCCTTGGCCAGGTCGCCCGCCTCGATCGCCGCCGCGAGCTGCCGCGCCCGGCGCAGCAGCTCGGCGCCCTGCAGGCCCAGGAAGACCTTGTACTCGGACAGCGGGCCGATGAAGGCCTTGAGCGTCGGGGCGACGGCAGCTGCCGCCGAGGCCTCGGTCGCGGTGACGTGCAGCCGGCCGCGCGGGTTCGACAGCAGGCCGCAGGTCATCTCGTAGTCGCCGGGCGCCAGGCGCGCGGTCACGGTCTGGCTGAGGCCGGGCACGATGTTCTCGCGCTCCTCGACGACCATGACGCCCTGCAGGATCTCCCACTCGACCGGCCGGTCGGAGCGGTTGTCGATGGCGAAGGCACGGCGGCCGGCCGGCACGCTCAGCACGTTCGGCTCGCAGGCCGAGGCCGTGATCGCGACCCGGTAGGCACCGTCCGCGCCGCTGCCGGCGCGGGTGCCGCGCTGCAGGGTCGCGTCGTAGAAGGCGCCGGCCCCGGCCACAGCCAGCAGGGCCGAGCCGAGCACCGCCAGGCGCAGCGGCGTCCGGCCGCCGGGAGCCTTTGCTTCCTCGCTCATCTCGTCGCTCCCCGCCCTACTCGCCGGCCGGCGCGGGCGCCGTCGCGCGCCGCTCGGACAGCGGCCGCAGGAACAGCGCCAGGGTGATCGCCAGGAAGGCGGCATAGACCGCGGCGGCGCCGATCGAGGGCGCGTCGTCGTAGCCGAGGATGCCGGACAGCACGCTGCCCAGCGGGCTGGAGACCGGCAGCACGCCGCTGAGGTCGAAGGCGCGCTCCTGCAGCGCGTTCCACAGGCCCGCCTCGTGCAGGCTGCGCACCGCGCTGGACAGCAGGCCCGCCGCGACGACCAGGATGAAGGCGCCGGTCCAGCGGAAGAACTGGCGCAGGTTGAGGCGCACGCCGCCGGCGTAGATCGCCCAGCCGACGCCGGCCGCGACGACGATGCCGGCCAGCGCGCCGAGCGGCGCCGCCGGCCCGCTGCTCTGCTGGAACACCGCGAGCAGGAAGAAGACCGACTCCAGCCCCTCGCGGGCGACCGCGAAGAAGACCATGCCGATCAGCGCCCAGCCCTGGGCTCTCGAGCCCTGTCCCGTCGACGTCGCCAGCGCCGCGTCGATCGAGTCGTGCAGCTCGCGCTTGATCGAGCGCGCGGCCCGCCGCATCCAGAAGACCATCGAGACCAGCACGACGGCGGCGAAGGCGCCGACCGCCGCCTCGAACAGCTCCTGGGCCTTCTGCGGGAACTCGCCGCTCGCCAGCTGCAGGCCGGCGCCGACGAACAGCGAGGCGGCGAGCGCCAGGAAGATGCCGATCCAGACGACCGGCATCCAGGCGCCGCGGCCGGTCTGGCGCAGGTAGCCGGCGATGATGCCGGTGATCAGCGCCGCCTCGATGCCCTCGCGCAGCATGATCAGGAAGGGAGCGAGCATGGGTAGGTCCCCGATGGCCCAGTGCGAAATCGCCCCGAGACAAGCTGAGAATGCGAATGATTGTCAATTGCTCGACAGCGACCGGCTGGGGATCACCGGGACGTCCGGGCCGGCGGCCGACGCCTCCCGGCCGTCCCGAAACCGCACGAATGCTGGCCTGGGCGGTGCCCGCCGGCAGGCCTTCGAGGGCCGCGACGGCATTTCGTCGCAGCCGCTCCGGCGGCGGTCAGTCCCCCTGCAGCGCCACCGGCTCGGCCGTCGCCCGGCGCCAGCGCTCGAGCTCCGCGAGCTCGGCCTCGGGCGCCTCGGCGACGATCGCGCGGCGGCCCAGCGTGACCGAGCCGTCGGCGCCGTCGAGCGACAGCCAGTCGCCTTCGGCGATCGTCCGCTCGCCGAGCGTGGCGCTGCGGCCGCCGGGGTCGAGCCTGAGCGCGGCACAGCCGACGAGGCAGACCTTGCCGAGCTGGCGCGCGACCACCGCGGCGTGGGCGGTGCGCCCGCCGACCGCGGTCAGGATGCCGTCGGCCGCCGCGAAGCCGGCGACGTCGTCGGTCGAGGTGTCGTGGCGCACCAGGATCGCCGGCTCGCCGGCCTCGGCGAAGGCCTGGGCGCGCAGCGAGTCGAAGGCGGCCCGGCCGCTGGCGACGCCGGGGGCCGCGACGACGGCGGTCGCGACGGCCGGCGCCGGCTCGGCGAAGCGGGTCAGGCGGACCTGGTCCAGGTCGATCGCCGCGGCACGCTCCAGCGCCGTCGCGGGATCGAGCAGGCCCTCGCGCACGAAGTCGACCAGCACCCTGAGCGTGGCCCGCGGCGTCCGCTTGGCGGCGCGCGTCTGCAGGAAGAAGAGGCGCCCCTCCTCGACCGTGAACTCGATGTCCTGCAGGTCGCCGAGCTCGCGCTCCAGGCGCTCGGCCCCGGCCGCCAGCGCGGCGGCGACGGCCGGCAGCCGGGCGGCCAGCCGCTCGCCGTTGCCCGGCGGCCGCCGGCCGGCGACGACGTCCTCGCCCTGGGCGTCGAACAGGAAGTCGAGATAGAGCCGCCGCTCGCCGGTCGCGGGATCGCGCGAGAAGGCGACACCGGCGCCCGAGGTCCCGCCGGCGTTGCCGAAGACCATGGCCTGCACCGTCACGGCCGTGCCCGCCAGGCCGTCGAGGCCGTTGAGCCGGCGGTAGTCCTGCGCCCGGCGGCCGTCCCAGGAGCGGTAGACGGCACGCGCCGCGGCGGCGAGCTGCGACCTGGGATCGGACGGCAGCGGCCGGCCGAGCTGGCGGGCGGCGAGGGCCAGGAACTCGTGGGTCAGGCGCTCCAGGGCCTCGCCGTCGAGCTCGCTCTCCGCAGCCACGTCCTCGGCGCGGATCAGCTCGGCGAGCCGCGCCTCGAAGGGCGCCGCCGGCAGGCCCTCGACGACCTCGGCGTAGAGCTGGACGAAGCGGCGCCAGCTGTCCCAGGCGAGCCGCGGGTTGCCGGTCAGGCGGATCAGGCCGCGCAGGGACGCGGCGTTGAGTCCGACGTCGAGCACGGTCGAGAGCATGCCCGGCATCGACTGGGCGGCGCCGGAGCGCACCGAGACCAGCAGCGGCGCCCGCGCGTCGCCGAAGCTGCGGCCGGTCGCCGCCTCCAGCCGCGCGATGCCGGCGGCGAGGCCCCGGTCGAGCGCCGCCAGGGCCCCGGCCTCGCCGCTGTTGACGGCGGCGCAGAGCGCCGTCGGCAGCACGAAGGCGGGCGGCACCGGCAGGCCGAGGCGGCCCATGCGCCAGAGCTGCGCCGCCTTGGAGCCGCCGGCCTCGGGCGTCACCTCGGCCTCGTCGCCGGCCATCGCGATGAACAGAGGATCGAAGGTCATGCCGAGAGCTCTCCCAGGACGCGGTCGCGCAGCGCCAGGGCGGCGTGCGACAGGTGGTCGGTCGCCGTCTCCAGGGCGCGGGCGATCTCCAGGCCGAGCACCAGGGCCCGGGCGTCGCCGGCCGGCACTGCCATGAAGGCGGCGTAGGCGTCGCGCTCGGCGGCGTCGGCGCTGCGCTCGGCCAGGATCACGGCGTCGATCGACTGCAGCGCGGCGACGGCGTCGGCGCGCTGGCCATCGGGCAGGCGCGAGGCCGCCTCGACGGCGCGCACCAGCTGGCCGACGCTGTCGGCGGCGATCTCGGCGAGGCGCAGCAGCGGCCCTGCGCCCAGCGCCGCCGCCTCGGGCTCCGGCGCGAGGCTCAGCAGGAAGGCGCAGTCCTCCAGCGCGTCGGCGGTGTTCTCGATCTCGTCGATCACGGGCCGCAGCGCGGCGGCCTCGCGCAGCCGGGCCGAGACCTCGCGCGCCGCCAGGGTCATCAGGTCGGCCTTCTCCTCGATCCGCTTGGCGCGGGCGGCGAAGGCGCGGCGCCGGGCGGCATCGGCCAGCTGCGGCGTCGCCAGCAGGTCGGCGATGGCGCCGGCCAGCAGGCGCGACAGGCCGAGGTGGCGGACCAGCACGGTGAAGACCGAGCTCTCGGCGGTCTCGAAGCGGCGCGCCAGATCCGCCTGGATCTCGTCGCGGATCAGCCGCGTCGTCCGCCCCGCGGCGAGGCCCTGGCTGGTGTCGCGCAGGACCTGCTGCAGGAACTCTTGGCACTCGGCGGCGCCCAGCGCCTCGTCGAGCCGCACGCCGTAGGGGATGCGCCCCGCCGCCGTGCGGTGCACCGCCTCGAAGATCAGGTCGGCGCCGCCGAGCGCCAGGAAGGCGCGGTGGCCGAAGTCCTGGCGCGCCGACCAGGTCAAGAGCTCGATCGCCACGTTCTTGCCGACGAAGGTCTGCAGCGCCTTGCGGGCCTTGTTCCAGTCGATCAGGAAGACGATCCGCGAGCCGAGGAACTCCAGGAAGCGATCCAGCACCGAGGGCTCGTCCGAAGCGCAGCGCCCGGTCACCAGGTAGAAGACCTCCTCGCTGAAGCCGGTGCCGCTCTGCTCGGCGAGCGGGCTCCAGCTCACGGCCTGGTCCTCGAAGAGCGAGAGGAAGAACTTGGCGCGCGGCCGGTGCACGTCGGTGTAGGTGACCGAGACGGCGCCCGGATCGAGGTGCACGACCAGCACGTGGGCGTCGGTCGTGCCGATGTCGTTCTGGATCGTCAGGCGCCCGCCGGCGCGCACCGCCGTGGTGCCGAGGCCGGGATGGCCGAAGGCGAGCGGCGCCGTGCGGTTGAGGCCGCACATGAAGGCGCGGACCGCCTGCCGGTCGCGCTCCTCCAGGGCATGGACCCGGGCGCCGTCCAGCTCCTCGACCGCGGTCTCGGCGGCGAGGCGGTTCAGCGCCTTGTGCAGGTCCATGACCAGCAGGTGCAGGCTGTCGCGACCGCCGCGGCGGGCCGCGCAGAGGGCGTCGATCTCGGCGGTCTCCAGCTGCTCGCCCTCGGCCGCCGGCAGGCCCCGGCGCAGCATCTCGGCGCGCTCGGCGAAAGGCCGGGCGGCCTCGGCATCGGCCGCCTCGAGCGGCGCCAGCATGGCGGCGAGGTCGGCCTCGAGGCCGGCGACCAGCAGGCCGATCCCGGGCAGGAACAGCCGTCCCGGCCCGACCAGGCGGGCACCGGCGACCAGGCTGTCGAGCTCAGGATCGCCGAGGCCGCCAGCATCCGGCACGGCAGCCGCGACCGTGTCGCCGTGAGGCGCGCGGGCGCGCAGCGCCGCCTCCTGCAGCAGGCTGAGCCTGAGCTTGATCCGGTCGTTGGCGGCCAGGGCCTCGCCGATCAGCGCCGGCAGCAGCACCGCGGTCTCGCCCAGCCGCTCGACGATTCCGGGCTTCACCGTCACGCTCGCCCTCCGTCCCTCGCCCTCGACAGGCCGCCAGACTAGGGCGGCCGCATGACGGCCGGGCTTGCGCTGGATCAGTCACCGAACCGTCACGTCGGGCCGAGATTCGCAGTTTTCCGGGCCGTCACCCGACCGCGGAACGATGAAATTTCGATGAAACCCGGTGCCTCGGGCCGACGACGGGCCTTAACCGCTGTTGCGCAGGCCCGCGGCGATGCCGTTGATCGAGAGCCGGATGCCGTCGACGACCCGCTCGTCCGCGTCTCCGGCGCGGTGCCGCTTCAGCAGCTCGACCTGCACGTGGTTGAGCGGGTCGATGTAGGGGAAGCGGTTGCGGATCGAGCGCGCCAGCAGCGGGTTGCCCTCGAGCAACTGCTCCTGCTCCATGATCGCCAGCACCGCCTCGACGGACCTGCGCCACTCGCCCTCGAGCCGGCCGAAGATCGTCTCGCGCAGGGCCGGGTCGCCGACCAGCTCGGCGTAGCGCGAGGCGATGGCGATGTCGCTCTTGGCCAGCACCATGTCCATGTTGGAGAGCGCGCTGCGGAAGAAGGGCCAGTCCCGGTACAGGGCCCGCAGGGTGGCGAGGCCGTCCTCGGGGTGCGCCGCCGTCCAGGCCTCGACCGCCGAGCCGAAGCCGAACCAGCCGGGCAGCATCAGGCGGCACTGGGACCAGCTGAACACCCAGGGGATCGCGCGCAGGTCCTCGATGCGGCTCGACTTCGTGCGCGAGGAGGGCCGGCTGCCGATGTTCAGGCTGGCGATCTCGCCGATCACCGTCGACTCGCGGAAATAGGTCTCGAAGCCCTCGGTCTCGTAGACCAGGCCGCGGTAGGCGGCGAAGGCCGAGGCCGAGAGCGTCTCCATGACCGCCAGCCAGGCCGGATCGGGCGCCGCCGGCCCTCCCGTCTCGTCCGGGCCGAGCAGGGTCGCCTCCAGGGTCGCGGCGGCCAGGGTCTCCAGGTTGCGCCGGCCGACCTCGCCGTTCGAGTACTTGGCGGCGATCACCTCGCCCTGCTCGGTGACCCGGATCGAGCCCTGGATGGCGCCGGCCGGCTGGGCCAGGATCGCCTGGTAGCTGGGCCCGCCGCCGCGCCCGACCGAGCCGCCGCGGCCGTGGAACAGCCGCAGGCCGACGCCGTGGCGGCGGAACACCTCGATCAGCGTGATCTGCGCCTTGTAGAGCTCCCAGATCGAGGTCAGGTAGCCGCCGTCCTTGTTGCTGTCGGAATAGCCGAGCATGACCTCCTGGACGTCGCCGCGCGAGCGCAGCAGCCGGCGGTAGCCCGGCAGGGCGAAGAGCCGCTCCATGACCTCGCCGCAGCGGCGCAGGTCGGCGATCGTCTCGAACAGCGGCACGATGTCGACCTCCAGCCGCGCCTCGCGCGGCTGCAGCAGGCCGACCTCCTTGAGCAGGGCCGCCGCCTCCAGGATGTCGGAGACGTCGTCGGTCTTGGAGATGATGGTGTGGCGCACAGCGTCGCGGCCGTAGCGCCGGCGGATGTCGGCGGCGACCCCCAGGGTCGCCAGCTCGCCGCTGGCCAGCTCGGAATAGGCGAGATGCGGCGAGGCGAGCGGCCGCGGCGTCTCCAGCTCGGCCGACAGCCGGGCGACGCGCCCGACCTCGTCGAGGCCGAGGTAGTCGTCCTCGGCGCCGGCCGCGGCCAGCAGCTCGGCGACGACCCGCTCGTGGACGTCGGAGTTCTGGCGCAGGTCGAGCGGCGCCAGGTGGAAGCCGAAGGCGTCGACGGCGCGGCGCAGGCGGCGCAGCCGGCCGCGCGCCACGCTCTCGAGGCCGTTGGCGGCCAGCGAGCCGTAGACGACGTCGAGGTCAGCGACCAGCTCGGCGGCCTCGGCATAGGGCGGCGCCTCGCCGACGGCATGGCGCGGCGCCTCCAGGCGGTCGAGCTCGCGCGCCGTGGCGGCCAGGCGCGCGTAGAGGCCGGTGACGGCCCGGCGGTAGGGCTCGTGCGCCCGGTGCGGCGAACGGTCGGGCGAGCGCTCGGCCAGGGCGAGCAGCGCGTCCGAAACCTCGGCCAGACGGTCGTCGAGCGACAGCTCGCCGCCGAGCCGGTGCAGCTCGTCGAGGTAGAAGCCGAGCGCCAGGCCGCTCTGCAGGCGCAGGGCCTCGCGCAGCACCTCGGCGGTGACGAAGGGGTTGCCGTCGCGGTCGCCGCCGATCCAGCTGCCGATGCGCAGGAAGGACGGCACCGTGACGCCCTGCCAGGCCGGGTCGGTCGCGCCGAGCTGGTCCTCCAGCTCGGCATAGAAGCGCGGCAGCTGGGTCAGGAAGGTGCGGTCGAAATGGGCGAGGCCGTTGGCGACCTCGTCGAGCACGCGCAGCCGCGTGCCGCGCAGGATCGAGGTCTGCCAGAGGATCAGCACGGCCCGGCGCAGCGCCTTGCGGTTGAGGGTCAGCTCCTCGGGAGTCAGCTGCATGCGGTCGCGCTCGTCGAGCAGCCGCGCGATCTCGTTCTCGCGGTCGATCGAGCTCTTGCGCCGGACCTCGGTCGGGTGCGCGGTCAGCACCGGGCTGCAGAGCGCGCTGTCGAAGAAGGCCTGCAGGCGCGCGGCCGGAACGCCGGCCCGGCTGGCCCGCTCCAGGGCGCGCGTCATGGTGCCCTCGCGCGGCGCCGCGCCGGTCATGGCGTGGGCCCGGGTCCGGCGGATGTGGTGCTGGTCCTCGGCGATGTTGGCGAGGTGCGAGAAGTAGCCGTAGGCGCGCACCACGGCGATCGCCTCGTCGGTCGGCAGGCCGCTCAGGATCGCCTGCAGCTCGCGCCGCGCCGCCTCGCGCGATTCCCGGTGGAAGCTGACCGAGGTGCGGCGGATGCGCTCGACCGTCTCGAAGACCGCCTCGCCCTCCTGGGCGCGGATCGTCTCGCCGAGGATGCGGCCGAGCAGGCGGACGTCGTAGCGCAGCGGCGCGTCCTTCTCCGGACCGTCGCTCTGGTTCTCGGATTCCATGCGGTCGCTCGCGTCCCCGGGCCTGCTGCAGTGCGGCGGCCATTGTCGGCCAAGCGTCGGTCCGGCGCACCCCCGATCTGGCCGCTGCCCGCAGCTCCGCTTGACTCCGATCAATTCGCCGTCCGGGCCGTTCCGGCAGCCTGTTGCTTCACTCACGTCGAACGCAGGAGGGTCGCGCGCCATGTCCAGAGCCGCCTACCTCGAATCGTTGCAGCACCGCCTCGAGACGCTCGAGAGCCGGATGAGCGCCGACCGCAAGCGCCTCGCCGAAGGCTCGCCGCGCGACAAGGTGGCGGCCGCCGGCGACCTCGCCCTCGTCGAATCCCGCCTCGCCGAGACCCGCGAGAAGCTGGCACGGCTGGAGGCCGAGCCGGAGGGCTCCTGGGAAGGCTTCAAGACCGAGGTCGAGCAGGACTTCGACTACCTCGAGCGCGAGGTCGAGCGGCTGATCGAGCGGCCGCGCTAGGAAGGCCGCCGCCGTGTCGAGCCCGGCGACGAAGCGGACCGGCGAGGGGACGAGCGGCGGCGCCGGCGGGCCGGCTCCGAGGGGTCCGCTGACGGGCCTGACCACCGAGCAGGCGCGCCGCCTGCTGGAGCAGCACGGCGAGAACACGATCCACGAAGAGCGGGTCAGCCCGCTGCGCAAGCTGCTCGGCTACTTCTGGGGGCCGATCCCCTGGATGATCGAGATCGCGGCGATCCTCTCGGGCGCGGTGCAGCGCTGGGAGGACTTCGCGATCATCGTCGTGATGCTGCTGCTCAATGCCGGCGTCGGCTTCTGGGAGGAGCACAAGGCCGACAACGCCATCCAGGCGCTGAAGCAGCGGCTGGCGCCGAGCGCGCGCGTGCTGCGCGACGGCAGGTGGCAGGACCTGCCGGCCCGCCTGCTGGTGCCGGGCGACGCCGTCGTCGTCAAGCTCGGCAACATCGTGCCGGCCGACCTGGAGCTGCGCGAGGGCGACTACCTCAGCGTCGACCAGTCGGCGCTGACCGGCGAGTCGCTGCCGGTCGACAAGGCGCCGGGCGACGTCGCCTATTCCGGCTCGATCGTGCGCCAGGGCGAGATGCGCGCCCTGGTCACGGCGACCGGCATGAACACCTTCTTCGGCAAGACCGCGCGGCTGGTCGAGACCGCCGAGCAGCGCTCGCACTTCCAGAAGGCCGTGCTGCGCATCGGCAACTTCCTGATCCTGATGACCCTCGGCCTGGTCGCGCTGATCCTGGTCGTCGCGCTGTTCCGTCACGCGCCGCTGGTCCAGACCCTGCTGTTCGCCCTGATCCTGACGGTCGCGGCGATCCCGGTCGCGCTGCCCGCCGTTCTGTCGGTGACCATGGCGGTCGGCGCCGCCAGGCTCGCCGGCATGAAGGCGATCGTCTCCCGGCTCGTCTCGATCGAGGAGATGGCCGGCATGGACATCCTCTGCTCGGACAAGACCGGCACCCTGACCCAGAACGCGCTGACCCTGGGCGACCCGGTGCTGGTCGCGGCCAAGGACCGCGACGAGCTGCTGCTGGCCGCCGCGCTGACCTGCGAGCGCGAGGCGCCCGACGCGATCGACGCGGCGATCCTGGCCGGGCTCGGCGACGAGGCCGCGCTGGCCGGCGTCGAGCTGCTCCACCTCGATCCCTTCGACCCGGTGCGCAAGCGCGCGGAGGCCGAGCTGCGGGCCGACGGCGGGACCTTCCGGATCGCCAAGGGCGCGCCGCAGGTGATCCTCGAGCTCGCCAAGCCGGGCGTCGTGGTCGAGGCGCAGGTGCGCGCGGCGACCGACGGGCTCGCCGCCCGCGGCTTCCGCACGCTCGGCGTGGCCCGTGCCGAGGGGCCGGGGGGCGAGGGCGGCGCCTGGCGCTTCCTCGGCCTGCTGCCGCTGTTCGACCCGCCGCGAGAGGACTCGGCCGAGACCATCGCGACGGCCCGCGGCATGGGCCTCGACGTGCGCATGGTCACCGGCGACCACGGCGCGATCGCCCGCGAGATCGCCGGCAAGCTCGGACTCGGCACCCGCATCGTCTCGGCGCAGGATATCTTCCCGAGCGACGGCTCCGGCGACGGCGACGCCGCCCGGATCGAGGCGGCCGACGGCTTCGCCGAGGTCTTTCCCGAGCACAAGTTCAAGATCGTCCAGGCGCTGCAGCGCGCCGGCCACATCGTCGGCATGACCGGCGACGGGGTGAACGACGCGCCGGCGCTCAAGCAGGCCGACGTCGGCATCGCGGTCAGCGGCGCAACCGACGCGGCACGCGCCGCCGCCGACCTGGTGCTGACGGCGCCGGGCCTCTCGGTGATCGCCAGCGCCGTCGAGGAGGCGCGCCGGATCTTCGAGCGGATGACCGGCTACGCGACCTTCCGCATCGCCGAGACGATCCGCGTCCTGCTGTTCATGACCCTGTCGATCCTGGTCTTCGACTTCTATCCCGTGACCGCGGTGATGATCGTCCTGCTGGCGATCCTCAACGACTTCCCGATCCTGATGATCGCCTACGACAACGTCCGGGTCGCCGAGCGGCCGGTGCGCTGGGACATGCAGCGCGTGCTGACCATGAGCAGCGTGCTGGGCGTCATGGGCGTCGTCGCCTCCTTCCTGCTGTTCTGGGTCGCCGAGCGCCACTTCGGCCTGTCGCGCCCGACGATCCAGACGCTGATGTTCCTGAAGCTGCTGGTCGCCGGCCACATGACCATCTACCTGACCCGCAACGAGGGCTGGTTCTGGCAGCGGCCCTGGCCGAGCTGGCGCCTGCTGGTCGCCACCGAGACGACCCAGGTGCTGGGCACCCTGGCCGCCGTCTACGGCTGGTTCGTCGAGCCGATCGGCTGGAGCTACGCCCTGATGGTCTGGGGCTACGCGCTGGCCTGGCTGCTGGCCAACAACCTGGCCAAGGTCTGGACCTACCGGGCCATGCGCCACGGCATCGAGCTGCACCGGCGCCACCTGGAACGGGTGCACCGGCGGATCCACCCCGGCGCAGCCTGACCGCACAGAAGAGGGAGCGAGACGCGCATGGGCTGCATCCTGGTGGCGACCGACGGCTCCGAGGGCGCGGAGCGCGCCGTCGACTACGCGGCGACCCTGGCCAAGGAGGCGGGCAGCGACCTGCTGGTCGTCAACGTCATTGGCGGCCTCGGCCTGCCCGGCGACGTCTTCCGGCAGTTCACCCGGGCCCAGCACGCCTGGCTCGAGGAGCTGCTCGAGACGGAGTCGGCCAACGCCCTCAGGGACGCCCGCGAGCGCGCCCTGAAGCTGGGCGCGCCCTCGGTGCATCTCGAGTCGGCGCGCGGCGACGTCGCCCGGACGATCCTCGAGCTCGCCGACGCCAGGCAGGCCGAGGCGATCGTCGTCGGCAAGCGCGGCGCCGGCCAGGTCGCCGGCGCCCTGCTCGGCAGCGTCTCGCAGAAGCTGGTCAGCCTGGCCGGGCGCGTCGTCATCGTGGTGCCGTGAGACGAACCCGCAGCGTCACGCCGCCAGGCCCGGCAGCAGCCCGAAGACCTGCAGCAGCAGCACGAGGTTGAGCGCCAGCACGGCGGCAGCGCCCGCGACCGCGGCGGCATGGGTCAGCGGGCCGTTGGCGTAGCGGCCCATCACAGCGCGGCTGCGGGTGAAGACGACCAGGGCGACCATCGGCACCGGCAGGGCGAAGGACAGCACGACCTGGCTGAGCACCAGGGCGCGGGTCGCGTCGACGCCGAGCGCCACCACGGCGAAGGCCGGCAGCATGGTGACCAGGCGGCGCAGCCAGACCGGGATGCGGAAGCCGACGAAGCCCTGCATGATCATCTGCCCGGCCAGGGTGCCGACGGTCGAGCTCGACAGCCCCGAGGCGAGCAGCGAGATCAGGAAGACCGCGGCGGCGCCGGCGCCGAGCAGCGGCGTCAGGGTGTGGTAGGCCGTCTCGATCTCGGCGACCTCGCTGTGGCCGGCGTGGAAGGCGGCGGCGGCCATGATCACCATGGCGAGGTTGACCAGGCCGGCGACCGAGAGCGCGGCCACGACCTCGCGGTTGGAGAAGCGCAGCAGCTGGGCGCGCTCGCCCTCGTCGCGGGCCGCGACGCGGCCCTGGGTCAGGCCGGAGTGCAGGTAGAGGGCGTGCGGCATGACGGTCGCGCCGATGATGCCGACGGCGATGGTCAGGGCCCCGCCGTCGGGGATCGAGGGCACCGCCAGGCCGCCGGCGACACCGGCCCAGTCGACCGGCGCGATCAGCAGCTCGGCCAGGTAGCAGAGGCCGATCAGCGCGACCAGGCCGCCGATGACCAGCTCCATCGGCCGGAAGCCCTGCTTCTCGAACAGCAGCAGGCCGTAGGTCGCGATCCCGGTCACGACCATGCCCGCGAGCAGCGGCAGGTCGAGCAGCAGCGACAGCGCCAGGGCGCCGCCCAGGAACTCGGCGAGGTCGGTCGCCATGGCCGCCAGCTCGCTGGCCGCCCACATCGGCCAGACCAGGCCGCGCGGCAGCCGCTCGCGGCTGAGCTCCGCCAGGTTGCGGCCGGTGACGATGCCGAGCTTGGCGGAAAGCGCCTGGAACAGCATGGCGACCAGGTTGGCGGCCAGCACGACCCAGAGCAGGGCGTAGCCGAAGCCGGCGCCGGCCTGGATGTTGGTCGCGAAGTTGCCGGGGTCCATGTAGGCGATCGAGGCGATCACCGCGGGGCCGGCGAACAGCAGGGCCGAGCGCAGGCCGCGGCGGCGCCCGCCCAGGACGTCGCGGATCGAGACGACGGTGCGGTCGGAAAGGCTCGGCGGAGACGTGATGCTGCTCATGGCGGATCACCCGGTCTGCGGCGCCGTCCCCTGCCCCGCCGCCGGCCCGGCCGCCAGCCCGGTCGCCTCGGGGGCGGTCGGGGCGGAAGCGCGTCGGCGGGACGGGGTCCGGCGCCTCGTCTAGTTTATATTGCGTCTAATTTGCAATTGTGAAGGATCCGCGGACCCCTGGGAAAGCGATTATTCCTATCCGATCGATCGCCTGCCTCTATGGACCCGCCGGGACCCTCCGCCGGGGGACGCTGAGCCGCGGCGCCCGGGACTCGGGCGCACCTATATGATCGGAGGAGTCTGGCGCCGCAGGTCGGCGCGGGCGCGACAGATCGAGATCCGGAGGAACGAGCGACATGGCAAAGATCAAGACCGCCGCGAGCGTGCTGCTGCTCGGCACCGGCGCCGCCTTCCTGGCGGTCGCCCTGGCGATGGAGCCGGCGAGGCCGACGCGCGCCGAGGCGCCGGCCCCGATGGTGCAGGACATGACCCTGCGCGACTGGTTCGCCGGCCAGGCGCTGTCCGGGCTGCGGGCCCAGGGCTTCACGGCGAGCTCCCAGAAGGTCGCCGAGCAGGCCTACGAGGACGCCGACGCCATGCTGGCGGCGCGCACCCGGGCGCCGTGAGGCCGGCGCCGATGGCGGGCGACACCACCCGGATCGTGACGGCACTGCGCGAGCGCGAGGGCGGCCGGGTCGCAACCGTCACCGTCGACAACCCGGCCCGGCTGAACAGCCTCGACTCGGCCGCGATGCACCGCTTCGCGGCGGCCTTCGACGCGCTCGGCGCCGACCCGGAGCTCAGGGCCGTGGTGCTGACCGGGGCCGGCGAGAAGGCCTTCATCGCCGGCGCCGACATCCGTGAGATGGCGGCGATCTGCGACCCGCAGGCCGCCCGCTCGTTCATCGGCGCGCTGCAGGACTGCTGCCGTGCGATCCGCCAGCTGCCGGTCCCGGTGATTGCCCGGCTGCGCGGCTACGCCTTCGGCGGAGGCCTGGAGATCGCCGCGGCCTGCGACCTCAGGGTCGCGGGCGAGTCCTGCGTGCTCGGCATGCCGGAGGTCCGCCTCGGCATCCCCTCGGTGATCGAGGCGGCCCTGCTACCGCTGCTGATCGGCTGGGGCCGCACCCGCGAACTGCTGCTGTTCGGCGAGACCCTCGACGCGGCCAGGGCAGCCGACTGGGGCCTGCTCGACCGAGTCGTCCCCGACACGGCGCTGGACGCGGAGGTCGAGCGCCTGCTGGACAGCCTGACGGCCTCGCCGCCGGGCGCGATCCGCATCCAGAAGCGGCTGATCCGCGACTGGGAGGACCTGCCGGTCTCGGCCGCGATAGAGGCCGGCGTCGAGGCCTTCGCCGAGGCCTTCGAGACCGACGAGCCGCGCGCGGCGATGGCGCGGCATCTCGCGGCGCGGGCGGCACTGAAGACGTCGGTGTCGTGACGGCCTTGCGTCGTCGCCGCCGTGGTGACGGAGGCGGAGCCCAGAGCCGGACCCGTTCCTCCCGCCCCGGCCTCCAGGCCCCTAGAAGCCGAGCCTTGCGACCGAGCGGAAGGCGGCAGGGCTGACGCCGGCGTGGTCGCGGAAGAAGCGGGTGAAGTGGGCCGGGACTGAGAAGCCGAGGCGTTCGCTCATCCCGCCGATCGGCTCGTCGGTCGCGACGATCGAGGCGACCGCGCGCTCCAGGCGCAGCACGTTAAGGAAGACGTGGGGCGTGACCCCGGTCGACTGGCCGAACAGCCGGAAGAAATGGGCGCGCGACAGGCCGGCCTCGGCGGCGAGGCGCCCGACGTCGGGGGCGGCGCAGGGGTCCTTCTGCATCAGCCGGATGGCGCGGCGCACCCGCCAGTCGACGCCGCCGGCCAGCGCCGCCTCGCGCAGGCTGACGCTGCGCCAGGGCGAGAAGCGCTCGATGACGGCGATCATCAGCTCGCCGAGCAGCCGCTCGTGCTCGGTCTTGGCGAGCGGCGCGTGGACCATTGCCGCCGAGAGGTCCATGGCGAGCGCCCGGATGCGCGGCGAGATCTCGCCGCAGGAGCGCTCGAAGAAGCCGCCGCCGCTGCTCGCCGCCCAGTTCG
>NZ_FWZX01000033.1 GCF_900177295.1 Tistlia consotensis USBA 355 | reverse complement strand
CAGCAGGTTGTAGTCCAGCTGCTCCATCAGCTGGCGCTCCGAGCGGATCGAGTAGAAGGCCTGCAGCAGCAGCGCCCGCAGCAGCTTCTCCGGCGCGATCGACGGCCGCCCGATCCGCGAATAGAGCTCATCGAAACGCGGCGAGAGAACCTCCAGCGCCTCGTCGACGATCGCCCGGATCCCCCGCAGAGGATGATCCGACGGCACCCGAGCTTCGCAGCTCACGTAAGAGAACAGCTCGCCCGAACCCGCATCCCCGCCGCGCATGCCAAGCCTCCCTCGGCAACACCATGACGGAATCGAATCACCTCCCGCACAGAGCCGGAAGACACTTTTTCAGCAGCCTGCTAGGGGATCCGCGCCTCCCGACGCCTCGCGTGGAGCCCGCCAGGGTCTGGCTACGCTCCGGGGCATCCAGCCGCGTGACCGGTGGGGCTCCGGCTCGCCGGGCGGGCCTGGCATGCGCCGCCGCGGCAGCCGGGAGGCCTCCCGGCGTCCGCTGCCGCCCGGTTCGCGCGGGCGGCGGCGGACCTTCCGGCCGGCGACGGAACCGTGACCCCTCGCGGGGGCCCGGGCCGGTGCCGGCCCCGGTTGGCCGCTTCCGGGCCTCTCGGGCCCGGCGCTGCGCCGTCCGGTCGAGGCCTCCGCTCTTCCCGCCGCAGCCGTCCCGCGCAGGTGGGTGGGACGCTTCGTCGAGAGACCGGCGAGACCTCGGCACACGCTGGTGCTGGGCACGATGGTCGGGCAAAGCCGGCCCGCCGGGAAGCGCGTCGAGGGCATCGTGACGCAGATTCCCGGGGGTCTTTTCCGGTCTTTCGCACAAACCGTCGACAGCCGCTCCACCGGCTTATCCACAAGCCCCGGCCGGGGCGCCGCCGGCGTTCCGATTCCCCCAATTTGCTCAAGGATTTGCGGCAATCCGGCCGGTACGACGGGCCGGGGGCTTCGTTGACTTGCCTGCCGCAGCGCAGTATGTCGTTGCGCGACTCCCCCGGGCGCCGCGATCTCTCACCGGCCCGCCCATCCGATCCCGCGGAGGAACGCCGAAGCATGTCCGTCCAGAACCGGCCCCTGTCCCCGCACCTGCAGATCTACCGCCCGCAGCTGACCTCGGTGCTCTCGATCCTGCACCGCATGACCGGCGTCGCCATCGCGGTCGGCACGCTGCTGCTGGTCTACTGGCTGGCCTCCGCCTCCGCCGGCCCCGAGGCCTTCGATCATGCCCAGGGCTTCGTCGGCTCGCCGATCGGCCTGATCCTGCTGTTCGCCTGGTCGGTCGCGCTGTTCTACCACCTCTGCAACGGCATCCGGCACCTGGCCTGGGACGCCGGCCTCGGCTTTGAGCTGCCGACCGTCTACCGCAGCGGCTGGGCCGTGCTGGTCGGCACCGCCGTGCTGACCCTGCTCGCCTGGATCGTCGGGCTGGTCCTCTACTGAGCGCCGGAAGGAAGCAATCGATGAGCCTGCGCAGCCCGCTCGCCCGCGTCCGACACCTCGGCTCGGCCCACGACGGCACGGCCCACTGGTGGGCCCAGCGCCTGACCGCGCTGGCCCTGGTGCCGCTGGTGCTGTGGTTCGTGATCTCGGTGATCTCGCTGATCGGCTCCGACTACGAGAGCTTCGTCGACTGGGCCGGCAGCCCGGTCAGCGGCGCCCTGCTGGTCCTGCTGATCGGCGCGACCTTCTGGCACGCCGCGCTCGGTCTGCAGGTCGTCATCGAGGACTACGTCCACCGCGAAGGCTGCAAGCTGGCGAGCGTGCTGCTCGTCAAGGGCGCCTGCCTGCTGCTCGGCGCGATCGCCGCGCTGTCCGTCCTGTCCCTGATGGTCTGAGCCGCCCGGAGCGCCGGACCGCCCGCGAGAGCCCCAAGAAAGGCAGCCGTCATGCCCGAGGCCTATACCAAAGTCGATCACACCTACGACGTCGTCGTCGTCGGCGCCGGCGGCGCGGGCCTGCGCGCGACCCTGGAGCTCGCCGCCGCCGGCCTGAAGACGGCCTGCATCTCCAAGGTCTTCCCGACCCGCAGTCACACGGTCGCGGCGCAGGGCGGCATCTCGGCCTCGCTCGGCAACATGGGCCCGGACGACTGGCGCTGGCACATGTACGACACGGTCAAGGGCTCCGACTGGCTCGGCGACCAGGACGCCATCGAGTACATGACCAAGGAGGCGATCCCGGCGATCATCGAGCTGGAGCACTATGGCGTGCCCTTCAGCCGCACCGAGGAGGGTAAGATCTACCAGCGCCCCTTCGGCGGCATGACCACCGAGTACGGCAAGGGCACGGCCCAGCGCACCTGCGCCGCCGCCGACCGCACCGGCCACGCCATCCTGCACACGCTCTACCAGCAGTCGCTGCGCAACAACGCCGAGTTCTTCATCGAGTACTTCGCCATCGACCTGATGATGGAGGACGGCGCGTGCCGCGGCGTCGTCGCCTGGAACCTGGACGACGGCACGATCCACCGCTTCCGCGCGCACAAGGTGATCCTGGCGACCGGCGGCTACGGGCGGACCTATTTCTCCTGCACCTCGGCGCACACCTGCACCGGCGACGGCAACGCCATGGTGCTGCGCGCCGGCCTGCCGCTGCAGGACATGGAGTTCGTGCAGTTCCACCCGACCGGCATCTACGGCGCCGGCTGCCTGATCACCGAGGGCTCGCGCGGCGAGGGCGGCTACCTCACCAACTCAGAGGGCGAGCGCTTCATGGAGCGCTACGCGCCCTCGGCCAAGGACCTGGCCAGCCGCGACGTGGTCAGCCGCTCGATGACCATCGAGATCAACGAGGGGCGCGGCGTCGGCCCGCACAAGGACCACATCCACCTGCACCTGGAGCACCTCGATCCCAAGGTGCTGCACGAGCGCCTGCCCGGCATCTCGGAGACCGCCAAGATCTTCGCCGGCGTCGACGTGACCAAGGAGCCGATCCCGGTGCTCCCGACCTGCCACTACAACATGGGCGGGATCCCGACGAACTTCCACGGCGAGGTCGTGACCAGCAGGGACGGCGATCCGGACTCGGTGGTGCCGGGCCTGATGGCGGTCGGCGAGGCGGCCTGCGTCTCGGTGCACGGCGCCAACCGCCTGGGCTCCAACTCGCTGCTCGACCTCGTCGTCTTCGGCCGCGCCGCCGGCAAGCGCTGCGCCGACACCATGACCCCGGGCGAGGGCCACAAGCCGCTGCCGGCCGATGCCGACGAGCTGGCGATGAGCCGCCTCGACAGGCTGCGCCACGCCAAGGGCGGCACGCCGACCGCGCAGCTGCGCCTCGACATGCAGCGCGTCATGCAGACCCACGCCGCGGTGTTCCGCACCGGCGACACTCTGAAGGAGGGCGTCGCCAAGCTCGATGAGGTCTGGGCGCGCAAGGACGACATCTCGGTCAGCGACCGCTCGATGGTCTGGAACTCCGACCTGGTCGAGACCCTGGAGTTCGAGAACCTGATCCGCCAGGCCGTGGCGACCATGAGCTCGGCCGCCGAGCGTCCGGAGAGCCGCGGGGCGCATGCCCGCGAGGACTTCCCGAACCGCGACGACGAGAACTGGATGAAGCACTCGATCGTCTGGGTCGACGACAAGGGCAAGGCCCGACTCGACACCCGGCCGGTCCACTTGCAGCCGATGACCAACGAGGTGCAGTCGTTTCCGCCGAAGGCGCGGGTCTACTGACGGCTGGAAACCAGGAAAGAGCGACGGACCATGGCTGAATTCGCGCTGCCCGCCAACTCGAAGATCGGCACCGGCAAGACCTGGCCGGCGCCGTCGGGGGCGAAGAAGACCAAGACCTTCAAGGTCTACCGCTGGAATCCCGACGACGGCCAGAACCCGCGGGTCGACAGCTACACGATCGACCTCGACGCCTGCGGGCCGATGGTCCTGGACGCGCTCATCAAGATCAAGAACGAGATCGACCCGACCCTGACCTTCCGGCGCTCCTGCCGCGAGGGCGTGTGCGGCTCCTGCGCGATGAACATCGACGGGACCAACACCCTGGCCTGTACCAAGAACCTGCACGACGTCGACGGCGACGTGAAGATCTACCCGCTGCCGCACCAGCCGGTGGTCAAGGACCTGGTGCCGGACCTCAACCAGGCCTACGCCCAGCTGCAGTCGATCGAGCCCTGGCTCAAGACCACCAGCCCGGCGCCCGGGCGCGAGCGGCCGCAGAGCCCGGAGGAGCGCGCCAAGCTCGACGGCCTCTGGGAGTGCATCCTCTGCTTCTGCTGCAGCACCTCCTGCCCGAGCTACTGGTGGAACGGCGAGCGCTACCTGGGCCCGGCGATCCTGCTGCAGGCCTACCGCTGGATCGCCGACAGCCGCGACGAGTTCGCCGGCGAGCGGCTCGACCAGCTCGAGGACCCCTTCCGGCTCTACCGCTGCCACACCATCATGAACTGCACGCGGACCTGCCCGAAGAGCCTGAACCCGGCCAAGGCGATCGCCGAGATCAAGAAGCTGATGGTCGAGCGCAAGGGCTGACCGCCTCCGCGGCCCTCCCGAACGCGAATCAGCGCGCCGGGCGCAACGGGCCCTCGCGGGCGGCGGCGCGCACCCAGTCGGCGAAGGCGGCGACCTTCGGCCGCTGCAGGTGTCCCGGCGGGCAGACCAGGTAGTAGCCGTGGGTGTGGGGCACCGATAGCTCGAAGGGCTTGACCAGCCGCCCGGCCGCCAGCAGGTCCTGGACCAGCGCCGTCGTGCCGATCGCCACGCCCTGGCCCTGCTCGGCGGCCTGCAGGGCGAAGACGGTCTGGTAGAAGCGCGGGCCGCGGCTGGCGTCGATGCCCTCGACCCCGGCCGCCTGCAGCCACATCCGCCAGTCCGGCGGCGAATCGACGTGCAGCAGGCGGTGGTGCACGAGCTCCTCCGGCCGGTGCAGCGGATGCGGCCCGCCGAGCAGGCGCGGGCTGCAGACCGGAAAGAACTCCTCGGCGAACAGCCGCTCCTCGAACAGGCCGGGGTAGTCGCCCGGCCCGTAGCGGATCGCGAGGTCGACCTCCTCGCGCAGGAAGTCGGTCAGGCCCCACTTCGTGCCGATCCGCACGTCGATCTCGGGATGCGCCTCCTGGAACGACTCGAGGCGCGGCAGCAGCCAGGTCGAGGCGAAGGACGGCACCACCGAGATGGTCAGGATGCGGTCGTCGGCCTCGGGCCGCAGCAGCCGCACCGCGCCGCGCAGCCCCTCGAAGGCCTGGCCGAGCAGCGGCAGCGCGGCGAGGGCCGTTTCGCTCGGCGCCAGGCCCCGGCCGTCGCGGCGCAGCAGCGTCACGCCGAGCTCCTGCTCCAGCAGCTTGACCTGGTGGCTGACGGCGGCCGGCGTCACGCTGAGCTCCTCGGCGGCGCGGGTCAGGCTGCGGTGGCGTGCCGCCGCCTCGAAGGCGCGCAGCGCCGTCAGGGAGGGCAGGCGGCGGCGCTCGTCAGGCATCTCCGGTATTTAGTTTTCCTAAAAGATCGGCTCAAGGGAAATCGTTTGTCCCTCTGCCCTATCGCGCAGAAATAAAGGGAAGGCGGCGCGGCGCTACGGGCGTCGGCGCCGCGTGACCTGAAGAAATTTAGATAAGGAGCCTTGTGATGGCGGCGATCGTCGAATGGCTGCCCGCGCCCGAGGAGCGGCGGCGGCCGGCTGGATGGGGCGCAGCGCGACGGCCCGAGCCGGCCGGTGCGGAGCAGGGCGGGCGCGGCCTGCTCGCCCGCCTGCCCTGGCGGCTGCGCGCCGAGCTGGACCTGCCGCCGGCCGAGCCGGAACTGGCGACGGTGCTGGAGCGGCTGCGGCTGCGCTGAGGCCCGCGGGAGCTTCTACTGCACGGTCACGGTGACGGGCGGGCTGGCGAGCGCGGCATTGCCGCCGGGCAGCACCGCGACCTGCAGGCTGCCGGCCGCGGCGACATCCTGGGCGGTCAGCGTGACCTTCAGGCTGCCGTCGCCGTTCAGGCTGCTGCCCCGCGGGCTCCCGTTGACCGTCGCCTGCGGCGTCGCGCCGAAGCCCTGGCCGGTCAGGGTCAGCACGGGATCCTGCTGGCCCTTGGCCAGGGTCGCCGGTAGCGCCGAGGCGATCGTCGCCGGCTTCGTCGAACCGGCCTGACCCTCGCTCTTCGGCAGCTTGTCCTTGCGGTCCTCGTCGTGCCGGCCCTGGAACAGCGTGTCGAAGACCTCGGCCAGCTTGTCGATGGCCTGCTTCGAGAACATGCCGACCAGGCCCGAGAGGGCGCCGATCGCGATCGGGTTGAGGGCGCTGGCGCCGGCGTTCGCGCTCGGCTGGACCACGCCCATCCGCAGCAGGAAGAAGAAGACGACCGCCAGCAGCACGCCGGTCAGCGGCCGCATGACGAACCACAGGGCCCAGCTGCGCACCAGGCCGCGGTTGCCGACATAGTCGGCCAGCGAGGTCGCGGCGTGGATCACGCTGCCCAGCGCGCCCATCGCGATGACCAGGTGCAGCATCTGCCAGTCGGTCGACACCGGCGCCTCATTGCCGGTCTGGCCGAGCAGCGCCGGGACCGGCGACTTCACCAGCAGCAGCCAGAGCGCGCCGGCGGTGACGGCGAAGAGGTAGACGGTCAGCGCCACGACCAGCAGGGTTCCCGCCGGTGGGCTGCCGGACTCGCGGCCGCCCGCCGGGGCCGGTCCGTTGCCGCTCTGCTCGACGCTGCCCGGTGCGCCCTGAACGCTCTGATCGGCCATGGCTCTGCCCCTCGCAAACCCCGTCCGAGAATGACGATAGGCTCGGATCCCTGTGAATACAATCGTCGGTCGCAAGCGGCGGGCGCCGGTGGTGGACCCTTCGGCTGCCATGAAAGCGGACCTTTCCTGAGGCCGCTTTCCCGCTAGTCTCGGTCCTCGTTCCGCCGGAGGGTCCCGACCATGTTCCTGCCGCCCGTCTTCCGCCTCGATGCCCCGGAGGCGATCGCCGAGCTGATCGCCGCGCACTCCTTCGCGCTGCTGGTGACCGCCGGGCCCGAGGGCCCGGAGGCCAGCCATCTGCCGCTGCTGCACCGGCCGGACGAGGGCCGCCTGCTCGGCCATCTCGCCGCGGCCAATCCGCAGAGCGCCAGCCTGCGCCGCCTCGCCGGGAGCGGCGGCCGCGCCCTGGTCGTGTTCTCCGGGCCGCACGCCTACGTCTCGCCGAGCCTCTACCGGCCGGGGCCGGCGGTGCCGACCTGGAACTACCTCTCGGTCCAGGTCTCGGGCCCGGTCGCGCTGCTCGGCGACGCCGAGACCGCCGGCCTGCTCGACGCGCTGACCGCGACCTACGAGGCCGGCCGGGCCGAGCCCTGGTCGACGGCCGGCCAGGACCCGGCCTTCCTGGCGAAGATGCGCGGCAACGTGCTCGGCTTCGCCATCGCGACCGAGCGGGTCGAGGCCAAGGCCAAGCTGTCGCAGAACCGTGCCGCCGCCGACCGGGCCGGCGTCGCCGCGGGCCTCGCCGCCGAGCCGGACCCGGCGGCGCGCGCCACCGCCGACTGGATGACCCGATTGGGCATCGCCTGACGCCCGAGCCCGCCGCCGCGGGTGCCATTCCCCGTTGGCGGTGCTAGCCTCGCCACCATGACCCAGCCGGACCGGCCGGAATCGCCGCACGAGCTCGCCAACCCGCGGGCCCTCGGCCGCCTCTCCGCGAACTCGCTCGGCGCGCTCCTCGCGACGCTGCTGCTGCTCGGCGCGGGCCTGTACGTCTCGTTCGACGCCCGCTCCTTCACGCCGACCGCCCTGGCCGGCGACAAGATCGGCTTCGAGCTGCTCGGCCACCGCGGGACGTGCGGCCTGATGCCGGAGAACACGCTGCCGGCCTTCGAGAAGGCGCTGGCGATCGGCGTCACCACGCTGGAGCTCGACGTCAACATGACCGCCGACGGCGTGCCGGTGGTGATCCACGACCGGCGGCTGCCGCCCGACCATGCCCGCGGCCCGGACGGCCAGTGGCTGACCGGCGAGGGGCCGCCGATCCTCTCGCTGACCCTGGCCCAGCTGCAGCGCTACGACCTTGGCTGCGCGAAGCCCGGCGGCAAGACCGCCAAGCACTTCCCCGACCAGCCCTGCCTCGACCACGTGCCGGTGCCGACCCTCGCCGCGGTGCTGGCGCTGGGCGAGGCGCGCAGCGGCGGCCACGTCCGCTATTCGATCGAGACCAAGCTGGCGCCCGACGACCCCGAGGCCTCGGCGCCGCCCAGGGTCATCGCGACCGCCGTCGTCGACGCGATCCGGAAGGCCGGCGTCCAGGACCGCGCGAACATCCAGTCCTTCGACTGGCGCAGCCTCGCCGTCGTGCACGAGCTGGCGCCCGGCCTGCCGACCGTGCACCTGACGGCCGAGCGCTCCTGGCTCGACAACCTGCAGCGCGGCCGTCCCGGCCTGTCGGCCTGGCTCGCCGGGCTCGATGCCGACGACTATCCCGGCAAGGTGCCGGCATTGGTCAAGGCGGCCGGCGGCGCGGTCTGGTCGCCCTACTACCGCGACCTGCGCGAGGGCGACATCGCCACGGCCCACGACCTCGGCCTCAGGGTCGTCGTCTGGACCGTCGACGATCCGGTCGACATGGGCCGGCTGATCGACGACGGCGCCGACGGCATCGTCACCGATTATCCGGACCGGCTGCGCAAGGTCATGGCCGACAAGGGCCTGCCCCTGCCGGCCGCCTATCCGGGCTCGTCCGACTGAGCTTTCGCCACGGCCCCGCGGTCGGCGCGAGGGCGGCGGCGCGCTTCCGGGCTACTCGAGCTCGATGCCGCTTTCGACGACGTGCTCCAGATCGAGCCCCTCGAGGGTCAGGGTCATCCGAGCCTTGACCGACTTGCGGCCGGCCAGCGCGCCGCTCTCCAGGCCATTGCGCACGGCCGTCTCGATCTCGCGCTGGGAGGTCACGCCGACCTGCTTCAGGAACTTGCGCAGCGACATGTTGAAGGCGTCTTCGTTCATGCTTGCTTCTCTCCCGGGCCATCCAATTTCACAGGAAGGGGATCGGATTCGGCCTCGAGCCGTTTGTAAAGGGCGCAAAGGCCCGGTGCAAAGGCCGCGCGGACGGGCTACGTCCCGTGGCTCGCCGCAGCGGGCGGGTCGGGTTTGAACGAGGTGTCCTCGATGTTGAAGCAAGCTTCCCTGCATTCGATCGGACTGGTTGCCGCCGCCTGCTGCCTGGCGACCGGCCTGCAGCTGCGCGACGCGGTCGCGCTGACCCCGGGCGAGCTGCAGGCACCGCCGGCGGCCGCGGCGCCGAGCGATCTCGACCGGCATCTGCTCGCCGAATCACGGCTCGAGCGTCTCTACCGCTCGCGCGGCTTCCAGCCGATCTGGCTCGATGCCGCCGGCGACGGCCTCAGCGTCCGCGGCGAGGCGGCGCTCACAGCCCTTGAGTCGGCCGACGCCGAGGGCCTGGATCCTCTGAGCTACTACAGCGCCGAGATCGACAGCGCCCGGGCCGCGGCTCGCTGGCAGGACCTCGACGTTCTGCTCAGCGCCGGCCTGCTCGACTACGTGCGCGATCTCGCCGGCGGCCGGCCGGCGCTGCGCGGCCAGGGCGAGGGTCTGGACGGCGACGCGCCCCCGCTCGACGCGGTCGCGACGGTGCGCGGCCTTGCGGCCGCCGAGGACGTGGCCGCCGCGCTCCAGGCCCTGGCGCCGGCGAACGCGCAGTACCGCCGGCTGCGGGCGACGCTGGCCGCGCTGCGCGAGCGCGCCGCCGCGGGCGGCTGGCCGCGCATCCCGGCCGGCGACACGCTCGATCCCGGGATGAGCGGCCCCAGGGTCGCCGCGCTGCGCGCCCGCCTGGCGGCGACCGACGGCGCCGAGACCGAGGTCGCGGAGCCCGCGCTCTTCGATCCGTCGCTCGAGGCCGCGGTGCGGCATTTCCAGCAGCGCAACGGACTGGCGGTCGACGGCCGGGTCGGGCCGAACACCCTGGCGGCGCTCGACCGCCCGGTCGGGGAGCTGATCGGCGTCGTCGAGGCGAACATGGAGCGCTGGCGCTGGCTGCCCCACGATCTCGGGGAGCGCTACATCCTGGTCAACACAGCGGCCTTCGAGATGCGCGCCGTCGAGGACGGCCGGGTGGTGCTGCGCATGCCGGTGGTGAACGGCCTGCCGTCGCGGCCGACGCCGATGTTCTCGGCCGAGATGCGCTACCTGGAGGTCAACCCGACCTGGACCGTGCCGCCGACGATCTTCGCCAAGGACTACCTGCCGAAGCTGCGCCGGGATCCCGGCTACCTGGCCCAGCAGAACATCACGCTCTATGTCAGCTGGTCGCCGAACGCGACGCCGGTCGACCCCTACCTGGTCGACTGGAGCCAGGTGCGCGCCAACACCCACAGCCTGCCGTACCGCCTGGTCCAGGCGCCGGGGCCGTACAACGCGCTCGGCCGCATCAAGTTCATGCTGCCGAACCGCTATTCGGTCTATCTCCACGACACCCCGCACCACGAGCTGTTCAGCCGGGCACGGCGGGCGCTGAGCTCGGGTTGCGTGCGGCTCGCGCGGCCCGACGACCTGGCCGCGCTGATCCTGAAGGAGGTGCCGGGCTGGGACATGGCGCGCCTGGAGCAGGTCTATGCCGGGGGCGAGAGGACGCGAATCCCGCTGGCCCGGACCTGGCCGGTCCACGTGACCTATTTCACCGCCTGGGTCGACGGCGAAGGCGTCGCGCACTTCTACGACGACGTTTACGGCCGGGACGCCGACATGATCGAGCAGCTGCGCCGGAACCGGCTGCTGCTCGCCGAGGAGCCGCAGGGCGCGCCCCGGCGCAGCTGACCGCCGCCACCGGAAAGACCGGTCGCCGAGAGGGCCGGGGCCCGTGCCCCGGCCCTTCGTGCGAGAGGCCGGCCGTGTCCGCTGCGGCGGCGGACGGACCGCCGGGCGGGCAGCCCGGCCTGCGGCGAACTGTCCCGAAATCGGAGGTCTGGGCGGGAAAAGCCCTACCCGCAGGACGGAAAAGGCCGGCCAAACCCCGGTTCTATTTGATTTATTCTCTGAGCCTCAGCCTCTAAGTGCATGACCTGGGCTGAGATCTCGTCGACCGTTGTCACAGGTCGTTCGTGCACGGGCCGATTGACTTGGCCGGTGATTCTGTTAACCAAGCAGCAAGGGCCGGGCGACACACTGGCCCGGAGCAGAGCCGACCATCGCGGCGCACCTTTCTCGGGACGGGCGCGCCAGGGGCCACGACACGAGATCGGGGGATTGAATGATCCTGAAATCGCGACGCACTTTCCTTGCGACCGCAGCCGCCGGCACGGCGCTGCTCGCCATGCCGAACATCGTCAGAGCCAGTAACGGCGGGCGCAGCGTTTCGTTCCACAATCTGCACACCGAGGAGCGGCTGAGCGCGACCTATTGGCGGAACGGCCGCTACGACAACGGCGCGTTGCGCGAGATCGACACGGTGCTGCGCGACTTCCGCACCGGCGACGTCCACGACATGGACCCCAAGCTGATGGACCTGCTGCACAACCTGCAGCAGAGCCTGCGCATCGACGAGCCATTCGGCGTCATCTCCGGCTACCGCTCGCCCAAGACCAACGCCCTGCTGCGCAAGGCCAGCACCGGCGTCGCCAAGAAGTCCTTCCACATGAAGGGCCAGGCGATCGACATCCGGCTCGCCGGGGTCGAGCTCCAGGACCTGCACCGGGCCGCCGTGAACCTCAAGGCCGGCGGCGTCGGCATGTACGTCAAGTCGGACTTCGTCCACGTCGACACCGGCCCGGTCCGCTACTGGTAGCGGTCCCAGGGCAGCGCCCCGGCGGGCACCGCGACCTGCGCCCTTCCGGGGCTGCCGCACTGGACGGCCGGCCCCGGGCGGGGCCATATAGCGGCCATGACCGCTCGCCCCTTCCGCAAGATGCACGGCCTGGGCAACGACTTCGTTGTCGTCGATGCCCGAGAGCAGCCTTTCGCGCCGAGCGCCGCCCAGGCCGCGGCGATCGCCGACCGTCGGCGCGGCGTCGGCTGCGACCAGCTGATCGTGCTCGAGCCGGCCGAGCCGGGCGACCGGGCCGACCTCTTCATGCGCATCTTCAACGCCGACGGCAGTGAGGCCGAGGCCTGCGGCAACGCCACGCGCTGCGTCGCCTCGCTGCTCTTCGCCGAGGGCCGCGAGGCCGTGGCGATCCGCACGCTCGGCGGCCTGCTGCCCTGCACGCCGGCGGAGAACGGCCTGGTCACGGCCGATCTCGGCCCGGCGCGGCTGGACTGGCGCGAGGTGCCGCTGGCACGCGAGATGGACACCCTGCGGCTCGACTACGCCAAGGGGCCGCTGGCCGAGCCGGTCGCGCTGTCGCTCGGCAACCCGCACGTCGTCTTCTTCGTCGCGGATCCGGCGGCGGTCGCGCTCGAGACGCTCGGGCCGGCGATCGAGCACGATCCGCTGTTCCCTCGCCGCACCAACGTGCAGATCGTCCAGGTCGTCTCGCGGACCCACCTGCGCCAGCGCATCTGGGAACGCGGCGCCGGCCTGACCCAGGCCAGCGGCAGCGGCGGCTGCGCCGCCCAGGTCGCTGCCGTGCGCCGGGGCCTGACCGAGCGCCGGGCCCGGGTCGAGCAGCCCGGCGGCGAGCTGATCGTCGAGTGGCGCGAGGCCGACGGCCACGTCCTGATGACCGGCCCGGTCGCCACCGCCTTCTGCGGCATGCTCGACGGGTCGCTGCTGGGCTAGCTTTCCGTCGCCGGGAATCGCGACGCCGTCCGGCTCCGATTCGACACTTCCCCTCGCAGGCGCCCGGCCGGGCGCCCGAGGAGGGAGGCCGGGAGCCATGTCGCTCGCCGTTTCATCGCCCGAGGCCGGGCCCGCCATCGACTTCTCCGCGGTTCGACGTCCGCTCGGCGAGGCGCGCGGCCTGCCGAACGCGGTCTACACCGATCCCGACTACCATCGTCGCGAGATGGCGCGCGTGCTGCACGGCGGCTGGGCCTGCCTGGCCTCGGCCAGCGAGGTCGCGGCGCCCGGCGACGTCAAGCCGATCGAGTTCGGCGGCGCGCCGCTGATCCTGCTGCGCGACCGCGGCGGCGAGGTCCGGGTCTTCCACAACGTCTGCCGGCACCGCGGTGCGCGCCTGGTCCAGGAGGCGGCCTGCCGGCGGCCCGGCCTGGTCTGCCCCTACCACGCCTGGAGCTACGCCCTCGACGGCCGCCTGGTGAAGACGCCCGATGTCGGCGGGCCGGGGCGCCACGAGATCGAGGGGCTGGACAAGGCGACGACCGGCCTGCTGCCGGTGCGCAGCGCGCTCTGGGCCGACTTCGTCTTCGTCGACCTTTCGGGCTCGGCGCCGCCGCTCGAGGACTACCTGGCGCCGCTGACGGCGCGCTGGGCACGCTACGACTTCGCCGCCCTGAAGCGGGTCGAGGGCATGGAGCTGACGGTCCAGGCCAACTGGAAGCTCGCCACGGAGAACTTCCTGGAGAGCTACCACCTGCCGGTCGTCCATCCGGCCCTCAACGGCTACTCCCGGCTCGACGACCACTACTACTTCGAGGCCTGGCCGGCGGTCGGCGCCGGGGTCACGAGCTATGCGCCGCCCAGGACGCGAGAGAACGACGGCCCGCCGCTGCCGCGCTTCCCGGGACTCGACGACGAGAGCGCGGCGATCGGCGAGTATCCCGTCGTCTTCCCGAATCTCTGGCTCGGCGTCCAGGGCGACCACTTCTACGGCATCGTGGTCTATCCCGAGGGCCCGACGACGAGCCGCGAGGCGCTGCACCTCTATGCCGCGGCCCCGGTCGCCGGCGACCTGGCCCTGGCGCCGACCGTCGAGCAGACCATGGCGCGCTGGCGCCTGGTCTTCGAGGAGGACATCGGCCCGGTCCAGGCGATGCAGGCCGGCCGCGCCTCGCCGGCCTTCGACGGCGGCGTGCTGACCCGCTACCACGACCCGGCCAGCCACCGCTTCATGCAGGCGATCGCCGAGCGCATGGCCTGAGCGGGTGGCCGGAGCGGACCGACGCCGGCCGGGATGCGGCGGGCGCCCGGCTGGACAGTGCCCGCGCCCGGGCCATATAACGCCCGTTCCATGACGACGGCGCCGCTCAGCGAGGCCGCCGGGGCTGCCGCCGGGACCGGCGCGGCGCTGGCCGAGGCCAAGATCGTCACTTTCGGCTGCAGGCTGAACGCCTACGAGTCGGAGGTGATGCGCGAGCACGCCCGCGCCCAGGGCCTGACCAACGCCGTCATCCTCAACTCCTGCGCCGTCACCGCCGAGGCCGAGCGGCAGTTCCGCCAGGCCGTGCGCCGGGCGCGCCGCGAGCACCCGGACGCCGAGATCGTCGTCACCGGCTGCGCCGTGCAGCTCGCGCCCGAGCGCTACGCCGCGATGGCCGAGGTCGACCGCGTGCTCGGCAACCTGGAGAAGCTGGAGGCCGCCTCCTTCGCCGGCACGGCGCCGCGCCGCGCGGTCGGCGACATCATGGCCGCGCGCGACCTGGCCGAGGAGACCGCCGGCCACCTGATCGCCGGCTTCGCCGAGAGGACCCGGGCTTTCGTCCAGGTCCAGCAGGGCTGCGACCACCGCTGCACCTTCTGCATCATCCCCTTCGGCCGCGGTCCGAGCCGCTCGCTGCCGCTCGGCGAGATCGTCCGCCAGGTCCGCCTGCTGGTCGAGGGCGGCGTGCGCGAGGTCGTGCTGACCGGCGTCGACCTCACCGACTACGGCAAGGACCTGCCCGGCCGGCCGGGCCTCGGCCAGGCGGCCCGCCGCCTGCTCGCCCTGGTGCCGGAGCTGCCGCGCCTGCGGCTCTCCTCGGTCGATCCGGTCGAGCTCGACGAGGACCTCTTCCGGCTGCTCGCCGAGGAGCCGCGGCTGATGCCGCACCTGCACCTCTCGATCCAGGCCGGCGACGACCTGGTGCTGAAGCGCATGAAGCGCCGCCACCTGCGCGCCGACGTCCTGCGCACGGTCGAGCGCGCGCGCGCGGCGCGGCCCGACGTGGTGTTCGGCGCGGACCTCATCGCCGGCTTCCCGACCGAGAGCGAGGCCGCCTTCGAGAACACGCTCGCCCTGGTCGAGGAGGCCGATCTGACCTGGCTCCACGTCTTCCCCTACTCCGAGCGCGAGGGCACCCCGGCGGCGCGCATGCCGGCGGTCGCCAAGCCGCTGCGCAAGGAGCGGGCGGCGCGGCTGCGCGCCGCCGGCGAGGCCGCGGCCGGGCGCTTCCTGGCCGGCCAGCTCGGCCGCCCGCTGTCGGTGCTGGTCGAGGAGCCCGGCCGGGGCCACAGCGCCCAGTTCGCGCCGGTCTCGATCCCGGGGTCGGAGGGCGGCCGGGTCGGCGAGATCGTCGAGGTCGTCGCCTCCCGCATCGCCGAGGGGGCGCTGCAGGCGGACGCCGGGGCGCGGACCGCGGCATGAGCGAGCAGGATCCCAACGACCAGGGCGAGGCCAGGCGCTCCTGGTTCCGCCGGCTGCGCGAGGGGCTGTCGCGCTCCTCCTCGCGGCTGGGCGGCGGCATCAGCGCGATCTTCACCAAACGCAAGCTCGACGACGCGGCCCTGGAGGAGCTCGAGGAGCTGCTGATCTCGGCCGACCTCGGGGTCAAGGCGGCAACCACGCTGACCGCCGAGTTCTCTCGCACCCGCTTCGGCAAGGAGGTCACCGACGAGGAGGTGCGCGGCGCCCTGGCCGGCCAGATCGCGACGCTGCTCGAGCCGGTCGCCAAGCCCTTCGTGCCGGACCGCGCGAAGCGCCCGCACGTCGTGCTGGTCGTCGGCGTCAACGGCTCCGGCAAGACCACGACGATCGGCAAGCTGGCCAAGCGCCTGGTCGAGGAGGGCCACAAGGTCGTGCTGGCGGCCGGCGACACCTTCCGCGCCGCCGCCATCGAGCAGCTGCAGATCTGGGGCGAGCGCATCGGCTGCCCGGTCGTCGCGCGCGACCAGGGCGCCGACGCCGCGGGCCTCGCCTTCGACGCCCTGGAGCAGGCGCGCCGGCAGGGCGCCGACGTCCTGCTGATCGACACCGCCGGCCGGCTGCACAACAAGGCCGGCCTGATGGCCGAGCTGCAGAAGGTCATCCGGGTGCTCAAGAAGCTCGATCCGGAGGCGCCGCACGACGTCGTGCTGGTGCTCGACGCGACGACCGGCCAGAACGCCCTGCAGCAGGTCGCGACCTTCCGCGAGCTGGTCAACGTCACCGGTCTCGTCGTCACCAAGCTCGACGGCTCGGCCAAGGGCGGCGTGCTGGTCGCGCTCGCCGAGGCCCAGGGCCTGCCGGTCCACGCCGTCGGCGTCGGCGAGGGTGCCGACGACCTCAGGCCCTTCTCGGCCGAGGCCTTCGCCAAGGGCCTGCTGGGGGTGGGCTAGTCGACCGGCCTTCCCGGAGGCTGCGCCGCACCGGCTCCCACGCCCCTCTCCGGCCACCTCAGAAGCTGAAGCACCTGTCGCTGACGCAGCCGATCAGTGCGCGCCGGGTCGAGGGCCCGTAGACGCCGTCGATCGGGCCCGGATCGAAGCCCTTGACCGCGAGGTAGCGCTGCAGCTCGGACACGACCTTGCGGTCGTTCAGCTTCAGCACCTTCTCCAGGTCGTAGACCGCCTCCTCGGCGCGGCCGATCTCGGACAGCGAGACGGCGCGCAGGTAGCGATAGGTCTGCTGCTTCGGATCGAGCCGGATCGCGTCGTCGTAGTCGAGCACCGCGAATTCGTACTCGCCGAGGCCGGCGTAGGCCTGGCCGCGGTTGGCATAGGACTGCGGGCGCCAGGGGAAGCGCTGGATCGCCTGGCTGAAATGACCGATCGCCGGCCGCAGGTTGCCGGCCAGGGCGCAGGTCAGGCCCTGCTGCTCGAAAGCGCCGGCGACCTTGATCGCGGTCGGCAGGCCGGCGACGGCGACGCCCTCGGCGCTCGCTTCGTGGCAGGGGCCGGAGCCGGCCGGCGCGGCGACGAGGTCGGCGGTGGCGAGCTCGGGACGGGTATGGGCAAGTGCGGGCAGGGCCATGACGCAGACGGCCGTCGCCAGCAGGACAGATCTCGTGGCCTTCATGGCGGAGTCTCCCGTTCCTGGGTCGAGGTCCAAAGGACGAGCCCAGATTCGCAGAGATCCGTAAGAGAAGCGTAAATTTAGCCGAAATCAGGTCTATTCAGAATTCGATAACGATTGTCGTTAACGGATCGTATACTGTAAATCGCCGGCACACAGTCAGTCGCGCTTGCCGGCCTCGCGGCGCAGGGCCCACTTGACCACGGTCGTGCCCGGGCCGGCCGTGCCGGTGATCACCAGCTGCTGGCAGCGCCGCGAGCGCTCCTCGCCCCAGTAGATCGAGTCTTCGATGGCGAGGGTGCCGCCGCTCGCGCGCAGGCGCCAGCCGCCGCCGCGCGGCAGGCGCAGCAGTGCCGCGTCGCCGGTCTGCAGCAGGCTCGCCTGGACCTCGGGGTGCAGGTGGAAACGGATCGCGAAGCCGGCCGGCCGGGCGCCCTCGCTGCGCTCGATGCGGTCCTCGCCGCGCAGGTCGTCGCCGGCGGCGGCGAGGTAGAGGCGGCGCCGGTGCAGCGCCCGCAGGCCCGCCTTGTAGCCGTCGTGGGTCAGCTCCAGCAGGGTCGCGCCTTCGGCCTCCTCGCGCCGGCAGCTGACCGACTGCGGACGGGTCGCCAGGCCCGGGCCGCTCCACAGCCCGACCGGCAGCGGCTCGGAGGAGGAGCGGCCGTCGAGCTCCAGGGTCGAGTGCGCCGCGGTGCCGCGCAGCGCGGCGATCCAGGCGGCCGGACCGCCGTCGGCGCCCGGCGTGCCGCAGTTGACGATCATCCGCTCGCGGCCGACCGACAGCTCGAACGACAGGGTGCCGGCGTGCGCCTGGCCGTCCTGGCCCGGCGGCGGCGGCGCACCGGCGTCGACGATGGCCAGGGTGCGGCCGGCCTGCAGCCGCTGGAAGCCGCTCTCGGGTGCCGAAAGCCGCGGCCGGCCGCGCGAGCCGGCGCGCTGCAGCACCAGGTCGATCTTCAGCGCTTCCTCGGCGGTCGAGCCGTTGAACAGGGCGAGGCCGCCGTCGCCGTGCAGGAACAGCCGCAGCATCGGCGCCATGGCGTCGATCGCCGCCTCCAGCTCGACCGGCGGCTCGCGCCCGGCGGCGTGCAGCATGGCCTTGACGTCGATCAGGTCGCGCAGCGCGGCGAGGTGGCGCGAGGGGCTGCGCTCGATGTGGCCGCCGTCGGGCAGGATCTGGCGCGGCAGCTCGCGGGTCAGCAGGCCGAGGGCATGGCCGAGCCAGCGCTCGCCGCCGGGCAGGCAGGCGCCGACGATCGCCAGGCCCTTGACCGCGCAGATCAGGTCGGCACCGGCGAGCCCGGCCGGCAGGCTGTGCGCCAGGTGCGCGCCCTGGGCGGTCGCCGAGGCCAGCACGGCCTGGCGGAAGTCGTGCTCGGCGCTGGCCGCCAGGAAGTCCCACTGGCCGAGCCAGTGGGTCAGGCGGCGCGCCAGGGTCAGCGGCGCCCAGGCCGGCTCCGACCAGCGCGCGTGGCGATCGAGCCAGTCCTGGGTCAGCTCGCGGGCACGGCGCCGGGCAGCGTCGCTGCCGGCGGCGCGCAGGTCGCGCAGCCAGGCGAAGGCGTGCAGCTCGGCCAGCCAGGCCTGGCTCGCCTCGGCCGGCTGCCAGAGCGGCGCCGGCGCTTGCAGGCTCTGGCCGGCGAAGCGGTAGAGGCCGCCGAGCAGGGCCAGGCCCTGCTCGGCCCGGCCGGGCCAGGGATCGGGCGGCGTCGCGAGCGGCGAGGCCTCGCCGCAGCCGGGCAGCAGGGCGGGATAGAAGGGCAGCGCGAACCAGCCGCGCTTGGCGAGGTAGACCAGGCGGGCCCAGCGCTGTTCGGCCGGCAGGTGCCGCCAGGCCCGGCGTCGCGCCAGCGGGCCGCCGCGCCGCACGGCCTTCGACGCGCCCCGGGACGGGGCTGCGGTGGCCGCCGGGCCGGTCATCAGTCCTCGCCGCGCAGGCGCCGGAGATTGCCGGCGTAGGCCTCGGGTCCGCCGGCGAAGCTGGAGGTGCCGGCGACCAGCAGGTCGGCGCCGGCGTCGCGGCAGGCCCGGGCGGTCTCGACGGTGATGCCGCCGTCGACCTCCAGGTCGATGGTCCGCCCGGTCGCGTCGATGCGGGCGCGCAGCGCCTCGATCTTGCGCAGGGCCGAGCTCAGGAAGGACTGGCCGCCGAAGCCGGGATTGACGCTCATCACCAGCACCAGGTCGAGCTCGTCGAGGATCGGGTCGACGACCTCGACCGGCGTCGCCGGATTGAGCGAGACGCCGGCCTTCTTGCCCTGGGCCTTGATCAGCTGGATCGTGCGGTGCAGGTGCGGCCCGGCCTCGGGATGGACGGTCAGGATGTCGGCGCCGGCCTCGGCGAAGGCGGCGACGTAGGGATCGACCGGCGCGATCATCAGGTGCACGTCGAAGGGCTTGGCCGACCAGGGCCGGAGCGCCTTCACGACCATCGGCCCGATGGTCAGGTTGGGCACGAAGTGGCCGTCCATGACGTCGACGTGGATGTAGTCGGCGCCGGCGGTGTCGATCGCCCGGACCTCCTCGCCCAGGCGGGCGAAGTCGGCGGACAGGATCGAGGGCGCAATGCGGAGCGCTTGTTGCATGCTCGCCTTGTAACCCGCCCCCCCGTGCCGCCTCAAGCGGCCGGAAGCCGGTGCTGTCAACCGCTTTTCGTCAGCCGGCAGGCGTAGAAGCCGTCGAGGCCGCCCCGCGCGGCGAGATGGCAGGGCAGGGTGCGGAGGTCGCCCTCGGCCGTGATCAGCTCGCCGAGGCCGCCGACCTCCTCGGGCGCGACCGGCCGGCGGGCCAGCGGCGCGCCCTCGCCGAGCAGTCTGGCGATGCGCTCCGGCCCCTCCTCGGGCAGCAGCGAGCAGGTCGCGTAGACCAGCGTGCCGCCGGGCGCCAGGGCCGCGGCCGCGCGCTCGAGCAGCCGGTCCTGCAGGGCGGTCAGCGCCGGTAGGTCCTTCGGCGACTTGAGCCGGGCGACGTCCGGGTGACGGCGCAGCGTGCCGGTCGCGCTGCAGGGCGCGTCGAGCAGCACGAAGGGCAGCGGCTCGGGTGGCTGCCAGGCCGTCGCGTCGGCCTCGACCAGCGCCGCGGCCAGGCCGAGCCGCTTCAGGTTCTCGGCGATCCGGGCGAGGCGGGCGCGGCTGACCTCGACGGCGATCACCTCGGCGCCGGCAGCGGCCAGCTGCGCGGTCTTGCCGCCCGGCGCGGCGCAGAGGTCGGCGACCCGCTGCCCGGCGACCGGGCCGAGCAGGCGCGCCGGCAGGGCGGCGGCGGCGTCCTGGACCCACCAGGCGCCCTCGGCGAAGCCGGGCAGCGCTGTGACGTCGCCGCCGGCGGCCGGCCGGCGCAGGCTGCCGGTCGGCAGGATCTCGGCCTCCAGCCGCTCGGCCCAGGCGGCCGCTTCGCCGCCCGCCTTGAGGCTCAGGTCGAGCGGCGGCTCGCCGAGCTGCACCGCGACGCTGGCCCGCGTCGGCGCCTCGCCGTAGGCCGCGACCAGGCGGTCCCAGAGCCAGGGCGGCAGGTTCAGGCGCTCGGCGTCCTGGCTGGCCAGGATCGCCTCGCCCTCGCGCGCCAGACGGCGCAGCAGGGCGTTGATCAGGCCCTTGAAGCCGCGCAGCTTGCGGGTCTCGGCGAGCGCCAGGCTGGTCGAGACGGCGGCGTGCGGCGGCGTGCCGAGGAACAGCAGCTGGGCGGCGCCGAGCCGCAGCAGGTCGCGCAGCTCGGCCGGATGGCGGGGCAGCGGGCGCTGGACCAGGGAATCGACGGCTGCGTCGATCTGTCCCAGGCGGCGCAGGGTGGTCGCCAGCAGCAGGCGCAGGAAGCCGCGGTCGCGCGCCTCCAGGCCCGCGACGCCCCGGCTGCCGGCCAGGGCCTCGTCGAAGGGCTGGCCGCGCTGCAGCACGTTGGCGAGCAGGCCGAGGGCGAGGCGGCGGGGGTCGGTCGGAGCTCCGGGCATCGGCGGGCTTTAGCATGGCGCTCGCCGCCGGTCACGGCCGGGCGGGGCGGCGGTGGCTTTACCGCTCCTTAAGGGGCGCCCTGCTATGCCGCTGCCATGGACGTGACCTCTTCCGGCGGCCGGATCGGCAACGCGCTTTCCGAGGCGCTCGGCCTTGTCGGCCAGAGCCCGGAGCGGGTCGCCCAGGACCAGCTCCGTCAGATCGACGCCAGCGCCGGCAGGCCGCGCAGCGGCTCGGCCGATCCGTCCCTGTCGGCCTCCCGGCTGGCTGCGGCGGCGCGCGCCGGCGAAGCCGGCGAGGTCCGCCCGCGCGGCTGCTTCCTCAACCTCAAGGTCTGACCGTCCGCCGCCTCAGCGCAGCGCGAGCAGCAGCAGCTCGCTCGAGCCGCCGGCCAGCGCGACAAAGGTCAGCGCCATGGCGGCGATGCGCAGCGCCGGCGCGGTCTCGGTGAACAGGAAGCACCAGGCGTGAAGTAGCCGGCCGAGCAGCAGGCTGCCGGCCAGCAGGTGCAGCAGCCAGGCCGGACCGCCGCCGAGCTCGGCGAGCAGCAGCAACAGCAGGACCATCGGCACGTAGTCGACGAAGTTGCCCTGGGCGCGGACAGGCCGCGCCAGCCGTGCGTCGCCGCCGTCGCCCAGCGACACGCGCAGGCGGCGGCGCAGGCGGATGACGTTGATCGAAAGGGCGAGCAGCAGCAGCCCGAGCAGGGCTGCATAGACAGGCACGATCGTCGGGGCCGTCATCGCCGCTCCCTGTCCGTCGTCAGCCCCTGCGGTTCGGTCGCTCCGCCCGGGTCAGCAGCTGCTTCGGCCGGCGGGCGCGGGCCTCGGCGAACAGCTGGAAGGTCTGCCCGACATAATTCGTGACGCCGTCGAGGGCCTGACAGTGGCGCCGCAGCGCCTCGGTCATCTCGGCCTCGACCAGGCGAACCGGGCGGGCCGGGACGGCGGTCTCGAAGCGCAGGTAGAACCAGGGCTCGCCGCGGCGGATCTCCAGCGGCTTGGAGATGTCGCGCCACTCCAGCGCCCACATCAGGCTGCGCGGCCAGACGTCGATCGGGAAGCGGCCGCCGATCAGCAGGCCCGGCCAGGGCGTCTCGCGCCAGTGGTCGTAAGGCGGCAGCTGGTTCAGCCAGACCTCCTCGTCCGCGACGAAGCGGTAGGGGGCGACGACCTGCACCACGGGATAGCGCGGGTCGCGCCAGCGCTCGCGCTGCAGCAGGAAGACCATCCGGGCGAGGTGCTGGCGGTTGACCGAGCCCTGGCCCGTGGCGGTCCCGGTGATCCGGAGCTTGCCCTTGTCGTCCTGCACCAGCCGGAGGCTGAGATCGACCGGGCAGGGGACCTCGAAGGTCTTGGCTTCCAGGTCGTTGAGCGCCGGGCAGCGAGTCACCCCCTTGGGGTTGGGGCCGCGCTGCTCGGCGGCGAGCGCGTCGGGTCGCCGGCCGAGGGCGCGCGGCGCGCCATAGATCAGCCCGGCCTTCTCGGTATCGACCAGCCAGCCGATCTCGCAGAATCGGCTGGCCGGCCGCGGCCGGGTCAGCGACAGCCATGCCGGCCGGACCGACCGGCTGGCGCCGCGGCCGGGCGGCCTGGATGCTCCCTCGGGCACCGGCGGTATCCCCCTCTCGGTGATCCTGCCGCCGTCATACACCGCGCGCGGCCGGCCCGCCAGATTCGGCGCCGGCCGGGGCCGCTCCGCTTGCTCCGCGGCGGCGGCGGCGGCACCATCGCGCCATGGCCTCCGCCGACCAGCCGAGCTTCACCAGCCGCGTGCCCGAGGGCGACGATCGCGAGCGCCCGGTCTGCGACACCTGCGGCTTCATCGACTACCAGAACCCGAAGGTCGTGGTCGGCTCGGTGGCGAGCTGGGACGGGCGGGTCCTGCTGTGCCGCCGCGCGATCGAGCCGCGGCGCGGCTTCTGGACCCTGCCGGCCGGCTACCTGGAGCTCAACGAGGCGACCGCGGACGGGGCGCTGCGCGAGGCCTGGGAGGAGGCGCGCGCCGAGCTGGAGATCGAGCGGCTACTCGCGGTCTACACGATCCTGCGGCTGAGCCAGGTCCAGCTGATCTACCGGGCGCGGCTGGTCCGGCCCGAGGTCTCGCCCGGGCCGGAGACCCTGGAATGCGGCCTCTACGCCTGGGACGAGATCCCCTGGCAGGAGATCGCCTTCCCCTCGGTGCACTGGGCGCTCGGCCACTGGCGCAGTACGCTCGGCGACGACGGCTTCGCGCCCTTCGCCAATCCACCGGGCGAGACCGGCCGGATGGAGCGGCCGCAGGGACTGTAGAGCGGCTGCTCCCGTGATCGCCGTTGCGCACCGGCGGAGCCGGCTCCGCTCCGCCCTTCGACAGGCTCAAGACGAAGCGAATTCAACGGAGCGCCGCTCGGGCCCGAAGGCCCTCAGTCGAAGTCCTCGGCGAGGGCGGCGCGGACCGGCTCGGTCAGCACCGCCATGTGGCTGTAGGCGGGGTGGTCGAAGCCGAGGATGACGCGGACCCCGGGCCTGGCGAACCTGGCCTTCTGCTCGGCGGTGAAGGGGAAGTGCAGGAACTGCACGGAGCTCGCCTTGCCGTCGGCGGTGGTGCGGTCGATGTCGGCCTCCGGCACCGCCGCGACCCGCTCGCCCTCGAACTCGAAAAAGGCCGTCTCCTCGATGCCGCCGAGCCTGCGCAGGAAGGCTTCGCGCCGGACCTTCTCGTCGATCTCGAACATCACCGTGGCGACCAGCTCGCTGCCCTGGGGGATCAGCGGGTTGTAGGCGGACAGCTCGTCGGCGAGCTGCTCGTCGCCGCCCTTCTCGATCCAGAGCATCTCCTGAATCTGCGACCACATCGTCTCGTAGTTCTCGAAGTAGAAGGTCGCGACCGGCCCGACCTCCACGCGCCGGTGCTTCTTCTTCTCGACCAGCGCCTTCTTCAGCGCCTTGCGCTCGACGCTGTAGCGCTCGAGCGGCCAGATGTCGGCCGGGGTGATCTCGCGCTTCATGGCCTGTGTGCTCATCCTCTGAAGCCTCGCTCCATCGCTTCGGAGCGGATCGCGATCGCTCGGATCGCGTCACTCCGCTCCCTGTGAATGTCCAGACCGCTCGATCCGGTCTAGCGGCTGGCGCCACCCGCCGGGCCCAGGCCATAGGCCATCGCGAGGAGCTCGATCGGGTGGTACGACTGGCTCGGAACCGGCTTGCGCTCGCCCTCGGGCTGGTCCGCGGCGATACGCTCCATGCCCTGCAGGATGTGCATCCCGGCGAGCGGGCATTCCGAGCTGACGTACTTGTGCTCCGCCTTGTAGACGTCGCGGGCGACCGGCTTGCCGATCTTCAGCGCCGTCTCGAAGTTGCCCTTCAGCACGCCCCAGGAGCCGCCGTGGCCGGAGCAGCGCGGCAGCTGCTTGACCGGCGTGTCGGGGATCAGCTTCAGCATCTCGCGCGCCTTGTTGCCCATGTTCTGGGCGCGGGCATGGCAGGCGATGTGGACGGCGACGCCGCCCTCGAGCGGCCGCAGGCCCTCGGCGAGACCCTCCTTCTGGGCGATGTCGACGACGTACTCGGTGACGTCGAAGGTCGCCTGGGCGAGGCGCTTGACCTCGGCGTCGTCGGGCAGCAGCAGCGGCCACTCGAACTTCATCATCAGGGCGCAGGAGGGCACCAGGGCGACGACGTCGTAGCCCCTGTCGACATAGGGCAGCAGCGCCTTCGCGATGTTGCGCGCGGCCTCGGCGACCTCGTCGAGCTTGCCCTGCTCGAACTGCGGCATGCCGCAGCACTGCGGATAGGCGACCTCGACCTCGACGCCGTTCCTGGCGAGCACCGCCAGGGTCGCCTCGCCGATGTTCGGATTGTTGTAGTTGGCGAAGCAGGTCGCGTAGAGCACGACCTTGCGGCCGGCGGCCGGCGCCTTGGCGTCGCGCGCCGCCGGGTTGGCCTTGGCGCGCCGCTCGAAGGTCTTGCCGTAGTACTTCGGCAGGGCGGCCTGGCGGTCGACCCTGGCGACGCTTTCGAGCAGGCCGCGGGTCAGGCCGTTGTCCAGGTCGCTCGCCCAGTTCGCCAGGCCCGGAGCCATCGACGCGAGCCGGCCGTTGCGGTCGGTGCGGGTCAGCTGGTCGGTGGCGACGTCGTTGTGCCCGGCCTTCCGCTCGGCGGCGCGGTAGCGCAGCATCAGGTGCGGGAAGTCCAGGTCGAACTCGTGCGGCGGCACGTAGGGGCAGGAGACCATGAAGCACATGTCGCAGAGCGTGCAGGCGTCGGCGACCTTCTTGTAGTCGGCCTTGTCGACGCCATCGAGCTCGCCGCTCTCGGACTCGTCGATCAGGTCGAACAGCACCGGGAAGGAGTCGCAGAGGTTGAAGCAGCGGCGGCAGCCGTGACAGATGTCGAAGACCCGGTCCATTTCGGCCAGGATCTTGTCCATGTCGTAGAAGTCGGGATCGTTCCAGTTGATCGGGTGACGGACCGGGGCGTCGAGGCTGCCTTCACGCATGTCTTTTGCTCCCTCCGGCCGGAAAGCTGGATGGCCGCTACGGTAACGGATTCAGCGGAAACGTGCTCGGGCCCTGACGGTGGCCGGCGGGACGAACGCCGCGGCGTCCGTCCCGTCGAGCCTCGGGCCGATGGCCGATGGCCGGGGCCTTCCCTCATCGCGGGAAGGCCGCCAGGCTCAGTCCATCGTGTCGAGCGCCTTCTGGAAGCGGCCGGCGTGGCTCTTCTCGGCCTTGGCGAGGGTCTCGAACCAGTCGGCGATCTCGTCGAAGCCTTCCTCGCGGGCGGTGCGGGCCATGCCCGGGTACATGTCGGTGTACTCGTGGGTCTCGCCGGCGATTGCCGCCTTGAGGTTCAGGCCGGTGTCGCCGATCGGCTCGCCGGTCGCCGGGTCGCCGACCTCCTCGAGGTAGGCCAGGTGGCCGTGGGCGTGGCCGGTCTCGCCCTCCGCCGTGGAGCGGAACACCGCGGCGACGTCGTTGTAGCCCTCGACGTCCGCCTTCTGGGCGAAATAGAGGTAGCGCCGGTTGGCCTGGCTCTCGCCGGCGAAAGCTTCCTTGAGGTTCTCTTCAGTCTTGCTGCCCTTGAGCGACATAACGGTCTCCCTTCGACTTTGCGTCATTATTCCATGCGGCCCGCCGGCTGCACTCTCCGCCAGCGGCCTGCATGCTCGAAATATACGGCTCGGCCGGACCGAGTCAATCGCTTAGAACGGTTCTAAACAAAAAAGCCAATTTTCTGAAAACATGAGGATATCAGGTCCCGAAATCGGGACGAAAACGACGCAGTCGGCTCAGTCGTTCTCGGCGTTCGACAGGCGGACGATGACATCGACGCGACGGATCGCGCTGCCCGGCGGCGGCGGCGGCAGGTCGGCCAGGCGGACCTGGTCGCCCGGAATGTCGACCAGACGGCCGTTGCCTTCGAAGAAGAAATGGTGGTGGTCCGACACGTTGGTGTCGAAGTAGGAGCGGCCGGGCTCGACCACGACCTCGCGCAGCAGGCCGGCGCCGGTGAACTGGTGCAGCGTGTTGTAGACCGTCGCCAGGGAGACCGGCTGACCGGCGCTGACCGCCTCGTCGTGCAGCTGCTCGGCGGTGATGTGGCGATCGCAGGAGCCGCTCGGCGCGACGCGGGCATCGGCCGGGTCGAACAGCAGCTTCGCCAGGGCCAGACGCTGGCGCGTCGGCCGGAGGCCTGCCTGCTTCAGGCGCTCGATCAGAGCGGTATAGCGACGTTCTGTTGTCATGGTCACCGATATAGGTGTTCTTAGTGGCAGGGGAAAGGGCTCGCGTCAATCACTTAGCATGATCCTTCGAATGAGTTGAAGCTACGCGGCGGGGCGTTCGCCTGCTCCTGTGCACCGCCCTCGCGGCCCGGCGCGACAACCGGCCCAATCGCACGTCTTGCTGTGCAAGCCGCTGTCAGTGTTATAGTTTCGCTGAATCGGCGGCGCCCCTTGTCCCGAGGTCTGTCTGTGTGCCCTCAGCCAGGCCTGCCCGACCCGGCGGCGCCGTCCAGGCTGCTAAGGTGATGGTGTGAGCGAGAAGAAGAACAGCTACAGCTTCGACGACCTGATTGCCTGCGCCGAGGGCAAGCTCTTCGGGCCCGGGAACGCGCAGCTGCCGTTGCCGCCGATGTTGATGTTCGACCGCATCACCCACATCAGCGAGGAGGGCGGCAGCTTCGACAAGGGCGAGATCGTCGCCGAGCTCGACATCAAGCCGGAGCTCTGGTTCTTCGCCTGCCACTTCAAGGGCGACCCGGTGATGCCGGGCTGCCTGGGCCTCGACGCGCTGTGGCAGCTGGTCGGCTTCTTTCTCGGTCGCCTGGGCCTGCCCGGCCGCGGCCGGGCGCTCGGCGTCGGCGAAGTGCGCCTGAAGGGCCAGATCACCCCTTCCATCGGCAAGGTGACCTACCACCTGAACCTCAAGCGGGTTATCGTCCGCAAGCTGGTCATGGGCATCGCCGACGGCATCCTGAAGGCCGACGGCGAGACGGTCTACGAGGCCAGCGACCTGAAGGTGGGCTTGTTCCAGGTCAGTCCCGAGGCCGCATAGACCCGTCTTGTCGGCTTCTTGTTGGGCAGCCCCGCCGATGCGCGTCGGCGGGCCTTCTTGTCACCGCCGGGCCACCGCTGGACCGCAGAAAGAGGACTAGCGCATGCGACGTGTCGCCGTAACCGGACTGGGCATCGTCTCCAGCATCGGCAGCAACAAGGAAGAGGTCGCGGCCTCCCTGCGCGCCGGCCGCTCCGGCATCGTCTTCGCCGAGGACTATGCCGAGCGCGGCTTCCGCAGCCACGTGAAGGGCCAGCCGCAGATCGACCTCGACGCCCACATCGACCGGCGCCTGCGCCGTTTCATGGGCGACGGCGCGGCCTACAACTACGTCGCGATGGTCGAGGCGATCGCCGATGCCGGGCTGGACGAGAAGGAGGTCAGCCACGAGCGGACCGGCCTGATCGTGGGCTCCGGCGGCCCTTCGACCTCGAACCAGGTCGAGGCGGCCGACATCGCCCGCGAAAAGGGCGTCAAGCGCATCGGCCCCTACATGGTGCCGCGCTGCATGTCCTCGACCAACTCGGCCAACCTGGCGACGGCCTTCAAGATCAAAGGCCACAGCTATTCGATCTCCTCGGCCTGCTCGACCTCGGCGCACTGCATCGGCAACGGCTCCGAGCTGATCCAGTACGGCAAGCAGGACATCGTCTTCGCCGGCGGCGGCGAGGAGCTGCACTGGACGCTTTCCATGCTGTTCGACGCCATGGGCGCGCTCTCCTCGCACTTCAACGACCAGCCGACCAAGGCCTCGCGGGCCTACGACAAGGCCCGCGACGGCTTCGTCATCGCCGGCGGCGGCGGCGTCGTGGTGCTGGAGGAGATGGAGCGCGCCAAGGCGCGCGGCGCGAGGATCTACGGCGAGGTGGTCGGCTATGGCGCGACCTCCGACGGTGCCGACATGGTGGCACCCTCGGCGGACGGCCAGATCCGGGTGATGCGCATGGCGCTCTCGCAGCTCGGCAATGCCCGGGTCGACTACATCAACACGCACGGCACCTCGACGCCGGTCGGCGACGGCATCGAGCTGCAGGCGATCAAGGAGGTCTTCGGCCAGGACGTGCCGAGGATCAGCTCGACCAAGTCGATGACCGGCCACGCCCAGGGCGCGGCCGGCGCGACCGAGGCGATCTACAGCCTGCTGATGATGGAGCGCGGCTTCATCGCGCCCTCGATCAACATCGACGAGCCCGACGACCTGGCGGCCGGCATCCCGATTCCGCGGGTTGCCGAGGAGGCCAAGCTGGACTGCGTGCTGTCGAACTCCTTCGGCTTCGGCGGTACCAACTGCAGCCTGGCGTTCCGCCGGGTCGAAGATTGATGGGTCGCGACGGATCGAGTGACGGAGCGGCGGTTCAGGGGGCGAAGCGTATGGGTATCATGTCGGGCAAGCGTGGCCTCGTCATGGGGGTCGCGAACGATCACTCGATTGCCTGGGGGATCGCCAAGGCCTGTCGGGACGCCGGCGCCGAGCTGGCGCTGACCTTCCAGGCCGGCCCCTTCGAGAAGCGCGTGCGGCCGCTGGCCGAGCAGCTCGGCGCCGCCACGGTGCTGCCCTGCGACGTCGACAGCGAGGGTGCGATCGACGCGACCTTCGCCGAGCTGGCCCGGACCTGGGACAAGCTCGACTTCGTGGTCCACGCCATCGCCTATTCCGACAAGGAGGAGCTGAAGGGCCGCTACCTCGACACCTCGCGCGCCAACTTCGGCAAGACCCTGCTGGTCTCCTGCCACTCCTTCACCGAGGTCGCGCAGGCCGCGCAGCCGATGCTGAACGAGGGCGGCGCGCTCTTGACCCTGAGCTACCTCGGGGCCGAGCGGGTGACGCCGAACTACAACGTCATGGGCGTCGCCAAGGCGGCGCTCGAGGCCTCGGTGCGCTATCTGGCGACCGACCTCGGGCCCGACGGCGTGCGCGTCAACGCGCTCTCGGCCGGGCCGATGCGCACCCTGGCCGGCTCGGCGATCGCCGACGCGCGCTTCACCTACGGCTGGAGCCGGGATCACGCGCCGCTGCGCCGGGCGGTCAGGCTCGAGGACGTCGGCAACGCCGGCCTCTACCTGCTGTCCGACCTCTCGGGCGGCGTCACCGGGGAGGTCCACTTCGTCGACTGCGGCTACAACGTCGTCGGCATCCCCAATCCCCGTCGGATGACCGCGGGCGAGGTTGACAAGGCCAAGACGGAATAGCCGAAAAAAAATCGCCCGCCTCTCGGGCGGGCGGACGGGGGCCGGACCGGGTCCGGCCCCGACGGTCAGCAGCGCGGCGTGCCGACCTTGCGCGTCAGCCGCTTCTTCAGCTTGGCGAGACGCTTGACCTTCAGGCGGTTGGTCTTGCGCTTGATGTTGCGCATCTGGGGTGCTCCTGCTTGGGAAGGGGCGCTTATAGACGCAGGCGGGTCGCCGCTCAAGCCAATCCGGCAGCGGCGAGGCCGGCAAGGATCGCCGGCGGATCGTCGGTGATGATCGCGTCGACGCCCCAGCCGCGGAAGGCCACGGCCTCCTCGGGATCGTTGACCGTGTAGACCGCCAGGCCGAAGCCGGCCGTCTTGACCGCCTCGACGGCGGCACGGGTCAGCTTCTTGCGCCAGAGGTGCACGCTCGCGCAGCCGAGCTCGGCGACGGCGGCGCGCCAGTCGTCGGGCAGGCCCTCCGCCAGCAGGCCGCGCGGCAGCTCGGGGGCGGCCGCCTGCATGGCCGCCAGGCTGGCCCGCCTGAAGGAGGAGATCAGCGGCTGCGGCAGGCTCGCCGGCCAGCAGCGGCGGAGGATCCGCGCCGCCACCCGGGCGGTCTCGACCTCGCGGCCTTCGGTCGGCTTGATCTCGACGTTGGCGCCGAGCCCGAGCGCGCCGAGGCAGGCCAGGGCCTCCTCGAAGGTCGGCACCGGCTCGTCGGCGAAGGCGGCGCCGAACCAGCTGCCGGCGTCGAGCCCGGCGAGCTCGGCGTAGGTCAGCTCGGCCATCGGCCGGTCGAGACCGGTGATCCGCTTCAGGGTCTCGTCGTGGTGCAGCACCGCCGTGCCGTCGGCGGTCAGCATGACGTCGAACTCGACCCAGGGGACCCGCTGCTCGGCCGCCTTGCGCAGGCCGGCCAGGGTGTTCTCGGGGGCATGGCGCGCCGCGCCGCGGTGGCCGATCACGCTCGGCAGGACCAGGGACATCTCGCCTCCTCGATAGGCGAAGGGCGGCCCCGCGGGACCGCCCTTGCCGTCGTTTCCGATCTGCCGGAGGCCTTACTCCGCGGCGTCCGGCGCGATCTCCTTGCCGGTCTCCTGGTCGACCACCTTCATCGACAGCTTGACCTTGCCGCGCTCGTCGAAGCCGATGACCTTGACCCAGACCTCGTCGCCTTCGTTGACCACGTCGCTGGTCTGCTTGACCCGCTCCGGCGCCAGCTGGCTGATGTGGACGAGGCCGTCACGCGGGCCGAGGAAGTTCACGAAGGCGCCGAAGTCCATGACCTTGACGACCTTGCCCTTGTAGATCTTGTTGATCTCGGGCTCGGCGACGATCGACTCGATCCAGTCGAGGGCGGCCTGCATGGCCTTCTCCTCGGTCGCGGCGACCTTGATGGTGCCGTCGTCCTCGATGTCGATCTTGGCGCCGGTGACCTCGCAGATCTCGCGGATCACCTTGCCGCCGGTGCCGATCACGTCGCGGATCTTGTCCTTCGGAATCGAGATCGTGGTGATGCGCGGGGCGTGGGCCGAGACGCCCTCGCGGGCGTTGCCGATCGCCTTGGCCATCTCGCCGAGGATGTGCATCCGGCCGTCCTTGGCCTGGTCGAGCGCGACCTTCATGATCTCCTTCGTGATCGAGGTGATCTTGATGTCCATCTGCAGCGAGGTGACGCCCGTCGCCGTGCCGGCGACCTTGAAGTCCATGTCGCCGAGGTGGTCCTCGTCGCCCAGGATGTCCGACAGCACCGCGAAGCGCTCGCCTTCCTTGATCAGGCCCATGGCGATGCCGGCGCAGGGGCGCGGCAGCGGCACGCCGGCGTCCATCAGGGCCAGCGACGAGCCGCAGACCGTGGCCATCGAGGACGAGCCGTTCGACTCGGTGATCTCGGAGACCAGGCGCAGGGTGTAGGGGAAGTCGTCCTTGGCCGGCAGCAGCGGGTTGATCGCCCGCCAGGCCAGCTTGCCGTGGCCGATCTCGCGGCGGCCCGGCGAGCCGAGGCGTCCGGTCTCGCCGACCGAGTAGGGCGGGAAGTTGTAGTGCAGCAGGAAGTGCTGCCGGTACTCGCCCTCGAGCGCGTCGATGATCTGCTCGTCCTGGCCGGTGCCCAGGGTCGCGGTGACCAGCGCCTGGGTCTCGCCGCGGGTGAACAGCGCCGAGCCGTGGGTGCGCGGCAGCACGCCGACCTCGCAGACGATCGGGCGCACGGTCTTGGTGTCGCGGCCGTCGATGCGCTTGCCGGTCTCCAGGATCGCGCCCCGCACGACGTCGCTCTCGAGCGCCTTGAAGACGTCGCCGAAGACCGCCAGGGCCTCCTCGTCCTCGCCCAGAGACTCCTTGGCGGCCTGCTTGATCGCGTCGATCGCCGAGCGCCGCTCCATCTTGTCGCGGATCGCGTAGGCCTCGAGCAGCTTGCCGCCGATCTCGCCCTGCAGGCGCTCGGTCAGGGTCGCCTTGGCCGGCGGCGTCGCCTCCAGCTCCCAGGGGTCCTTGGCGGCCTGCTCCGCGAGGTCGATGATCGCGTCGATGACCTTCTGCATCTCGTTGTGGCCGAAGGTCACGGCGCCGAGCATGACCTCCTCGGACAGCTCGGATGCTTCCGACTCGACCATCAGCACGCCTTCCTGGGTGCCGGCGAGGATCAGGTCGAGCTCGGAGGACGACATCTCGTCCATCATCGGGTTCAGCTTGTACTCGCCCTCGAAGTAGCCGACGCGCGCGGCGCCGATCGGGCCGAGGAAGGGAATGCCCGAGATGGTCAGGGCGGCCGAAGCGCCGATCATGGCGACGACGTCGGGGTCGTTCTCCAGGTCGTGGCTCAGCACGGTGCAGACGATCTGCGTGTCATTGCGGAAGTTCTTGTGGAACAGCGGCCGGATCGGGCGGTCGATCAGCCGGCTGGTCAGCGTCTCCTTCTCGGTCGGCCGGCCCTCGCGCTTGAAGAAGCCGCCGGGGATCTTGCCCGCGGCGAAGGTCTTCTCCTGGTAGTGCACGGTCAGCGGGAAGAAGTCGACGGTCGGCTTCTTGCGCGCGGCGGTCGCGGTGCAGAGCACGACGGTCTCGCCGTAGGTCGCCAGCACGGCGCCGTCGGCCTGGCGCGCGATGCGCCCGGTCTCGAGCGTGAGCGTACGGCCGCCCCACTCGATCTCAACTTTCTTGGTGTCGAACATCGGGATCTTGGTCCTTCGGTCTTGAGGCCGGTCTGACGGTGTCACCGGACCCGCGGAAGCGGCGCCCCCGAACGGGGACGTGACGGCGCCGCTTGCGTTGGCCCGGCGAAGGGGCAGGGGGCGGGCCGGCCGTCCGCCCGCTGCCCCGTACGAAACAGCTCAAACGGCCGGGCCCGCCGGGGCGACTGCCCCGCGGTCCGGCCGATCGTGACGCGAGAAAGACCCTGCCCCGGCTTTGGGTCAGGCCGCCCGGCGGAGTCTCGCGCGGGCGGAAGCCAGGGCATCGGGTCGTCGTCCCGGGTCCCGGCGCCGCTCAGCGGCGCAGGCCCAGGCGCTGGATCAGCCCCTCGTAGCGGCCCTGATCCTTCTTCTTGACGTAGTCGAGCAGGCGTCGGCGCTGACCGACCATGACCAGCAGACCACGGCGGCTGTGGAAGTCCTTCTTGTGGGTCTGCATGTGCTCGGTGAGGTTCTTGATCCGCTCGGTCAGGATCGCGACCTGGACCTCGGGCGAACCGGTATCGCCGCTCTTGGTGGCATACTCGTCGATGAGCGCCTGCTTGCGCTCGGCAGTGATCGACATCGGTGTCTCCTCGTCAGAGGTTGATGACGCGGATCGGGCGAAGCTCACCGGCCTCGAAACGGGAGATGGCCACCGGCTTGCCGCCGGACATGGCGCAGACGATGTCGCCCGGTTCGAGGTGTCGGATCCGTTCGGCGCTCGAGCGGGCCAGCATCGATAATGCCTGTCCGCTCTTGAGCCGGCTCGCCTCCGCTTCCGTCAAGGCCAGTGCCGGGATGTCGTCCAGCGCGGTCTCGACTGGGAGCAGCAGCTCCTCGGGGCGCGCACTATCGGCATTCGCCTCCAAGGTGTCCAGAGAAATCGCGTCCTCTTCCGTGAAGGGTCCCACGGCGAGGCGGCGCAACTGGGCGATGTGGCCGAGGCAGCCGAGCGCCTCGCCCAGGTCGCGCGCCAGCGAGCGCATGTAGGTGCCCTTGCCGCAGTCGACCTCGAAGACGCCGTGGTCGGGATCGGGCAGGTCGATCAGCTCGAAGCGGTCGACGCGCACGATGCGGGCCTTGAGCTGCGGCGCCTCGCCTTCGCGCGCCAGGTCGTAGGCGCGCTGGCCCTCGACCTTGATCGCCGAATAGGCCGGCGGCACCTGCTCGATCTCGCCGACGAAGCGCGGCAGCGTCGCCTCGATCGCGGCCCGCGTCGGCCGCTCGGGTCGCTCGGCGATCACCGCGCCCTCGGCGTCGTCGCTGTCGGTCGCCTGGCCCCAGCGCACGGTGAAGCGGTAGGTCTTGTCGCCGTCCATGACGTAGGCGACGGTCTTGGTCGCCTCGCCGAAGGCGAGCGGCAGCAGGCCGGTCGCCAGCGGATCGAGCGTGCCGCCGTGGCCGACCTTGCGGGCGTCGAGCCGGCGCCGCACGCGGTTGACGACGTCGGTCGAGGTCATGCCGGACGGCTTGTCGACGACCAGCCAGCCGTTCAGCGGCCGGCCCCTGGTCCTAGTCTTCGCCATCGTCGTCCTCGGCTTGCTCCGCCTCGCCCTCCGCGGCGAGATCCTGGCGCACCCGCTCGCTGTGCAGCAGGCGCTCGATGCGGTCGGCTTCCTCGAAGGAGTGGTCGAGCTGGAACGACAGGCGCGGCGTGAAGCGCAGCGTCATCTCCTCGGCCAGGCGGTGCCGGAAGAACGGCGCGGCGCGCTTCAGGGCGGCCAGCACCGAGGCCTCCTGCCGTCCCGCCAGGGGCAGCACGAAGACCGTCGCGTTCTTCAGGTCCGGGCTGACCCGGACCTCCGAGACGGTGATGCTGGCGCCGGCGAGGTCGGGGTCGTGCGCCTCGCCGGCGTTGAGCAGGCGCGCCATCACGTGGCGCAGCTCCTCGCCGACGCGCAGCTGCCGCTGGGACGGCGCCTTGGCGCCGCGACTGCGTGTCATGATCGAAGTTCCCGAAAACGGCCGGCGGGCGACCGCTCAGGACGCGGCGGGGCGGCCGCGTCCTAGAGCGTGCGCGCCACCTCCTCGACCTCGTAGCACTCGATCCTGTCGCCGACGGCGATGTCCTCGTAGTGCTCGAAGGCCATGCCGCACTCGTAGCCCTGCTGGACCTCGCGGACCTCGTCCTTGAAGCGCTTCAGGGTCTTCAAGGTGCCGGCATGGACGACCACGTCGTCGCGCAGCAGGCGCACCTTGGCGCCGCGCTTGACGGTGCCCTCGGTGACCATGCAGCCGGCGACCTTGCCGACCTTGGTGATGTTGAAGACCTCGCGGATCTCGGCGTAGCCCAGGAAGACCTCGCGCTGCTCGGGGGCCAGCAGGCCGCCCAGCGCCTTCCGCATCTCGTCGATCAGCTCGTAGATGATCGAGTAGTAGCGGATGTCGACGCCGTCGCGCTTGGCGAGGTCCCTGGCCTGGGCGTTGGCGCGCACGTTGAACGCCAGGATCATGGCGCCCGAGGCGCGGGCCAGGGTGACGTCCGACTCGTTGATGCCGCCGACCGCCGAGTGCAGGATCTCCGGCCGGACCTCCTCGGTCGCCATCTTCTCCAGCGCGCCCAGGATCGCCTCCAGCGAGCCGTGCACGTCGGCCTTGACGATCAGCGGCATGGTCTTGGCTTCGCCCTCGCGGATCGCGCTGAGCATCTGCTCCAGAGTGCCGCGGCCCTGGGTCGCCATCGTTGCCGTCTTCTTCTTGTCGGCGCGGAAGCTGGCGATCTCGCGGGCCCGGGCCTCGTCCTCGACGACGACCAGGTCGTCGCCGGCCTCGGGCGTGCCCGACAGGCCGAGCACCTCGACCGGCACCGACGGGCCGGCGCTCTCGACGCGCTCGCCGCGGTCGTTGAGCAGCGCGCGGACGCGGCCCGACTCGGCGCCGGCGACGAAGATGTCGCCGACCTTCAGGGTGCCGCGCTGCACCAGCACCGTGGCGACGGCGCCGCGGCCCTGCTCCAGCTTCGATTCGACGACCGTGCCTTCGGCATTGCGCTCCGGGTTGGCCTTGAGCTCGAGCAGCTCGGCCTGCAGCAGCAGGATGTCGAGCAGGTTGTCCAGGCCCTGGCGGGTCTTGGCCGAGACCTCGACGCAGATCACGTCGCCGCCCATGTCCTCGGGCACCAGCTCGTGCTGCAGCAGCGCCTGCTTCACCTTGTTCGGGTTGGCGCCCGGCACGTCGATCTTGTTGATCGCGACGATGATCGGCACGCCGGCGGCCTTGGCGTGGTTAATCGCCTCGATCGTCTGGGCCATGATGCCGTCGTCGGCGGCGACCACCAGGATGACGATGTCGGTGACGTTGGCGCCGCGCGAGCGCATCTCCGAGAAGGCGGCGTGGCCCGGCGTGTCCAGGAAGGTGATCTTGTCGCCGCTCGGCACCTCGATCTGGTAGGCGCCGATGTGCTGGGTGATGCCGCCGGCCTCGTGGGCCGCAACGTCGGTCTTGCGCAGGGCGTCGAGCAGCGAGGTCTTGCCGTGGTCGACATGGCCCATGACCGTGACGACCGGCGCGCGCGGCCGGAGCAGGGCGTCGTCGTCGGCGCTGCCGCGCAGGCCGATCTCGACGTCCTGGGCCGAGACGCGCTTCGAGCGATGGCCGAACTCCTCGACCACCAGCTCCGCCGTGTCGGCGTCGATCGACTGGGTGATCGTCGCCATGACGCCCATCTTCATCAGCGTCTTGACTACTTCGCCGCCGCGCTCGGCCATGCGGTTGGCCAGCTCCTGGACGGTGATCGCCTCGGGAATGGTGACCTCACGCACGATTTTCTGTCCTGACTGCAGCTGCTCGCGGGCACGCTGCTTCTCGCGCTCGCGCTGGCGGCGCACCGCGGCCAGCGAGCGGATCCTGTCCTCGTTGCCTTCGTCGTCGAGCGCCTGGCTGATCGTCAGCTTGCCCTGGCGGCGCTTCGGCTCGCCCTTGGCGCGCGACGGCGCCGGCGCCTTGGCGGCGACCTTCTTCTTGACCAGCCGGGCCTCTTCCTGCTCGGCCTCGCGGGTCTTCGGCGTCGGACGGGCGACCCGCTCGACCTCGCGCGCGACCGGCGCGGCGGCCGGCTCGCCCGCCGGCTCGGCAGCCTCGGGCTCCGGCTCGGCCGGGCCGGCCTCGGCCGGCGCCTCGGGCTCGGCAACCTCGGCGGCGGCCGGTGCTTCGGGCAGGCCCGCCGCAGCACGGCGCGCGGCCTCGTCGGCCTCGCGCCGGGCGCGCTCCTCGGCCTCCAGGCGGCGACGCTCGGCCTCCTCGGCCTCGCGCTGCCGGCGCTCGGCTTCCTCGGCCTCGCGGCGCGCCGTGTCCTCCTTGGCCTGCTCGAGCGCGCGCATCCGCGCCTCGCGCTCCTCCGGCCGCAGGTTGCGCAGCGCCTCGGGGATCGGACGCTGCCGCGCCTCCGCCTCCGCCTCCTCGGCCTGGGCCTCCTCGGCCACCGCGGTCATCTTGCCGCCGTCGCCGGGCCGGTAGGTGCGCTTGCGCTTGACCTCGACCTGGACGGTCTTGGTGCGGCCGTGGCTGAAGGACTGGCGGACCTGGCCGGTCTCGACCGTCTTCTTCAGCTCGAGCTTCTTCGGCCGGTTCAGCGTCAGCGGCTTCTTGGCCTCTTGGCTTTCGTTGTTCGTGCTCATGTCTTCCAGAACTCTCATTCCACCGGTGCGCCGGGTGCCGTGTCGGGCGTGTCGTTCGAGGCCGTCGTCTCGTAGTCTGCGAGCCGCCGGAGGTCCCGGTCCAGGCGGGCCGCCATCCTAGCGTCGGTCACGGCCAAGTGCACGGCCGTCGCGCGTCCGAGGGCCTCGCCGAGCTCGGCCGAGCCGAGCAGGCGCCAGACCACGAGGCCGGGATTGCGGCCGCGGCCGAGCGCGGCGATGCGATCCCGCTCGCTGATCGAGCCGTCGCTCGCCTGAATCAACGACAGCGCGCGGCCGGAGTCCAGCACCGCACGGACCTGGTCGTGGCCGACCGCCAGGGCGCCGGCGCGCTTGGCCAGGCCGATCCGCTCCAGGGTCCGCCGCCGCAGCAGCCTGCCGAGCTGCTCCGCGAGGTCGGCCGGCACCGTGACCGGCGCCTTGGCGGCGCGTGCGAAGAGACGGCGCTTGACCGCGGTCTCGACCAGCTCCCGGCGCGGCCGGATCCACAGGCCGCGTCCCGGCAGGCGCTCGGCCAGGTCGGGCACCAGCGCGCCGTCGGGACCGACGACCAGACGCAACAGCTCCTCCTTCGGCAGGCGCTCGCCGCTCACCAGGCAACGGCGGACCGGGCCGGAATCGGGCTCGTCGAGCCCGAGATCCTCGGCCGTCTCCGCCAGGGGCTGTTGCATCTCCGCCAGCATCACGCCTCTTCGCCGGCCTCCGTCTCCTGGGGCTCGTCCCCGGCGGCGGCCCCGGCCGGCTCGTTCTCGAACCAGTGGGCGCGGGCCGCCATGATGATGTTGTTGGCCTCTTCCTCGCCGGGCGCCAGCTCGCCGAGCAGCTCGACCAGCTCGTCACCGGCCAGGTCGCCCAGATCGTCGAGCGTCTTGATGCCCTTCTCGCCGAGCCGCACCAGCATGGCCGCGCTCAGGCCCTCGATCGCCGCGACCTCGTCGGTCACGCCGAGCGTGCGCCGCTGCTCCTGGTTCTGGCGTTCCTGCTCGTCGAGGAAGTTCTGGGCGCGCTGGCGCAGCTCCTCGGCGACCTCCTCGTCGAAGCCCTCGATGTCGCTCAGGTCGTCGAGCGGCACGTAGGCGACCTGCTCGACCGAGGTGAAGCCCTCGGCGACCAGCAGGTGGGCGATCACGTCGTCGACGTCGAGCGCGTCGATGAACATCTGCGAGCGGCTGCGGAACTCCTCCTGACGCCGCGCGCTCTCCTCCTCCTCGGTCAGGATGTCGATGTCCCAGCCGGTCAGCTGCGAGGCGAGGCGGACGTTCTGGCCGCGCCGGCCGATCGCCAGCGACAGCTGCTCGTCGGGGACCACGACCTCGATGCGGCCCTGCTCCTCGTCGAGCACGACCTTGGTGACCTCGGCCGGCGCCAGGGCGTTGACCACGAAGGTCGCCGGGTCCGGCGACCAGGGGATGATGTCGATCTTCTCGCCCTGCAGCTCGCCGACCACCGCCTGGACGCGGCTGCCGCGCATGCCGACGCAGGCGCCGACCGGGTCGATCGAGGAGTCGTGGCTGATCACCGCGATCTTGGCGCGGCTGCCCGGATCACGGGCGACCGACTTGATCTCGATGATGCCGTCGTAGATCTCCGGCACTTCCTGGGCGAACAGCTTGGCCATGAACTGCGGATGGGCGCGCGACAGGAAGATCTGCGGCCCGCGCATCTCCTGGCGGACGTCGTAGATGTAGGCGCGCACGCGGTCGCCGGTGCGATGGCTCTCGCGCGGCAGCGTCTCGTCGCGGCGCATCATTGCCTCGGCCTTGCCCAGGTCGACCGTGACGTTGCCGAACTCGACGCGCTTGACGATGCCGTTGACGATCTCGCCGACCCGGTCCTTGTACTCCTCGTACTGGCGGGTGCGCTCGGCCTCGCGGACCTTCTGGACGATGACCTGCTTGGCGGTCTGGGCGGCGATGCGGCCGAGGTCGATCGGCGGCAGCTCGTCGATCAGCACGTCGCCGAGCTTGGCGTCAGGCTTGCGCAGCTGCGCGGTCTTGAGGTCGACCTCGGTGAACTCGTTCTCGATTGGATCGGCGACCGTCAGGTAGCGGCGCAGCCGGATCTCGCCGGTGCGGCGGTCCATCTCGGCCCGGATGTCGTGCTCCTGACCGTACTTCGCGCGGCCGGCCTTCTGGATCGCCTGCTCCATGGCGACGATCACCTCGCCGGGCTCGATGCCCTTCTCACGGGCTACGGCCTCCGCCACTTGCAGCAGCTCGGTACGGTGCAGGGTCTGCGGTTCCATCGTTCCTCTTCCCAAACTCAGGCGTCCGGCTCGCCGGCCTGTCCGGCGGCGAGCAGATCGTCGGTCAACACCAGCTTGGCCTTGCCGATCGCGGACAGGGGCAGGCGCACCTGCGGCTGGCCGGCGGCTTCCGCCAGGATCACGTCCGTTCCCTCCAGGCCGATCAGGCGGCCCTTGATGCGCCGGCGGCCCTCGATCGGCAGCTTGAGCTCGACCTTCGCCTCGTAGCCGGCCCAGCGCAGGAAGTCCTTGGCCCGGGTCAGCGGCCGGTCGATGCCCGGCGACGAGACCTCGAGCTCGTAGGCGCCGTCGATCGGGTCCTCGACCTCGAGCAGCGCCGAGACGGCATGGCTGACCGCGACGCAGTCCTCGATGGCCAGGCTGCCGTCCGGCCGCTCGATCATGACCTGCAGGGTCGGCCGGCGCTGGCCGCCGCCGAGCTGGACGCGCACGATCTCGAAGCCGAGGTCGGCCACCGTGGGTGCGATCAGGCGCTCGACCTCGGCGGCCTTGCCTTCGCTGGTCAGGGAGAAGGCTGCGGCCTCGGCCGGCAGCACCTGTCCATAATCCGTTTCGCCCGCGGGTTGCGCGTTCAAGCCCTTCGCCATTCCGACAGTTGGGGTTGGACCAACAAAAATGGCGGGCCGTTGGCCCACCATGTTTTCTCTGACTTAACGGATCGTCATTCCGTCAAGCCCTATGGCTTGCTGGGGAATTAAGCGCGAAGCAGGCCAGATTTCAAGGGCATTCTGCGCGTGCGACGCGTTGGAAGGCCAAATAGACGGGGTGCCGGCCGCTCTCCAGCGCCTTGGCTTCGTAGCGGGTCGGCGGCCAGTCGGCCGGCCGCCGGCGCCAGTCGGCGGCGCTTTTCGCGGTCCAGGCGAAGGCCGGGTGCGCCAGCAGGTGGGCGAGCGCCCAGGCTTGGTAGGTCGGATCGTCGCTGGCGACCCTGAGCTCGCCGCCCGGGCGCAGCACCCGGGCCAGGGCGTCGAGCGTCGCCGGCGCCACGAAGCGGCGCTTGGCGTGGCGTCGCTTCGGCCAGGGGTCGGGAAACAGCAGGAAGACCCGCTCCAGGCAGGCGTCGGGCAGTGCCTCGATCAGCCGCCGCGCGTCGTCGCGGAAGATCCGGACGTTGCCGCTGCCGGTCTCCTCGAGCGCGCGCAGCAGCGTCGCGATGCCGTTGACGAAGACCTCGCAGCCGATGATCCCGACCTCGGGATGCCGCGCCGCCTGCCAGGCCAGGTGCTCGCCGCCGCCGAAGCCGATCTCGAGCCAGAGCGCGCGCGGGCGCGGCCCCGGCGATTCGAAGGCCGCCGCCGGGTCGAGCCGGCCCGCGTCGGGCAGCCGGAGCTCGAACGCCGGCAGGCGCTGCTCGACCAGATCGCGAAGGCCGCCGCGCAGGGGTCTGCCCTGGCGGCGGCCATGCAACGTCTTGCGCGGTCGCTCCCCGTCGTCCCGTTGCGGCACGGCGCCGCGCTCCGGTCGCAGGGCGGTCGGCGTCACGCGCCGAAGGCGCGCTTCAGCTCCGGCACCAGGTCGGTGCGCTCCCAGGAGAAGCCGCCGTCGGCCTCCGGCGCGCGGCCGAAGTGGCCGTAGGCCGAGGTCCGCGCGTAGATCGCCTTGCTGAGGCCGAGGTGCTCGCGGATGCCGCGCGGCGACAGGTTCATCAGCTCCTGCAGCACGCCGCTCAGCTTGTCCTGGTCGACCTCGTTGGTGCCGTCGCACATCACGTAGACGCTGAGCGGCTTGGAGATGCCGATGGCGTAGGAAAGCTGGATCGTGCAGCGCTGGGCCAGGCCGGCGGCGACGACGTTCTTCGCCAGGTAGCGCGCCGCGTAGGCGGCCGAGCGGTCGACCTTGGTCGGGTCCTTGCCCGAGAAGGCGCCGCCGCCGTGCGGCGCGGCACCGCCGTAGGTGTCGACGATGATCTTGCGGCCGGTCAGGCCGGCGTCGCCGTCGGGACCGCCGATCACGAAGCGGCCGGTCGGATTGACGTAGAAGTCCTCCTCCGGGCACATCCAGCCGTCGGGCAGGACGTTCAGGACGTGCGGCCGGACGATCTCGCGGACCTCGTCCTGGTCGATCTCGCCGCTGTGCTGGGTCGAGACCACGACCGAGGTGGCGGCGACCGGCTTGCCGTTCTGGTAGCGCAGGGTCACCTGGCTCTTGGCGTCGGGCAGCAGCCGCGGCTCGGCGCCGGAATGGCGGGCCTCGGCCAGCGACTTCAGGATGTTGTGCGAGTACTGGATCGGCGCCGGCATCAGCTCCGGCGTCTCGTCGCAGGCGAAGCCGAACATGATGCCCTGGTCGCCGGCGCCCTCGTCCTTGTTGCCGGCGGCGTCGACGCCCATGGCGATGTCGGCCGACTGCTCGTGGACATAGTTGTGGAAGTCGAGGGTCTTCCAGTGGAAGCCGGCCTGCTCGTAGCCGATCTCGCGGATGGCTCGGCGGGCGATGTCCTCCATCTGGTCGCTGACGCTCTTGACGGTCTCGGGCGTCGAGCGGACCTCGCCCGCCAGCACGATGCGGTTGGTCGTCGAGAGCGTCTCGACGGCGACGCGTGCGTACGGGTCGTGCCCCAGGAAGGCGTCGACGATGGCGTCGGAGACACGGTCGCAGACCTTGTCAGGATGGCCCTCGGACACCGATTCGCTGGTAAAAAGATAGTTTCCTTTCTTCAAGGCATGACCCTTTCGAGAAATTTCTGCGCAAGGCGAGGGCGCGACCTCGTGACAAAATTGCCGCGCTGGAAGGCCGCCAACATGCCGATTCGCACCACCGCCTGCAAGGGGGCAGTGGGACCGGAGGTCGCGGCCCGCTCCGGTCCCGCACGCGCCCGGCGCGCAGGCAGGTGCCGGCGCGTGCCGAGAGGCCGTCCGGCCTATGTCAGTCGGAGATCTGCGCCAGCGCCTTGGTCATCTCGAACAGCCGCTTGCGGACCTGGGGATTGCCGATCCGGTAGTAGGCCCGGACCAGCTCCAGCGTCTCGCGGCGCGCCATCGGGTCCGGCTCGGGCCCGGCCGTCTCGGCCGGCTCGGACTGGCCGTGCAGCTTGCTCGGCGCCGCGGCGGCGACGTCCGCGCGCATGTCCTCGAAGAAGTAGTTGACGTCGGTGTCGAGGATGTTGGCCAGGTCGAACAGCCGGCTCGCACCGATGCGGTTGGCGCCGCGCTCGTACTTCTGGACCTGCTGGAAGGTCAGCCCGAGGGCCTCGCCCAGCTTCTCCTGACTGAGACCCATGAGGGTCCGGCGCTGACGGACCCTCTGGCCGACATGCACGTCGACGGGATTGGGTCCCCCGCCCCGACCGCTCCCGGGACGCCTGCCTCTGGGCATACGGCTGCTCCTGATTTCAATCGATGTCTAAGGAATTTCGTCTTATTTCATGAATCGTGATCTCGTCAACCATTCCTTAAATCGTTCTCTTAAAACGACAAGTCGAATATTTTGCGGCACAACCGGGTATTCTGGGAAATTGCCGGCACTATACTCAATAAGAGAAAAAACTACTGAGTTTTACACGTTTTCATTGGTGGGGGACACCGGGGCGGCGGCCGGAACCCCGCGCAGCAGCACCGCCGGCAGCAGCAGCAGCAGGAGCAGCGGCAGCATCACCCAGCGGCCGATCCTGGCGTAGAGCGTCGGCGGCAGTGGCCGCGGCAGCACGGAATCGAGGTTGCCGACGGCGTCGAGCGGCAGCTCGGCCAGTACCCGGCCGTAGGGATCGACGACGGCCGAGATGCCGTTGTTGGCGTCGCGCACCAGGGGCAGGCCCTCCTCGACGGTGCGCAGCTTGGCGCTGGCGAAGTGCTGGTGCGGCCCCGAGGAGTCGCCGAACCAGGCGTCGTTGGTGATGTTCAGCAGCCAGTCCGGGCGCGGGCCGCGCGGCGGATAGACGCGGCTCGGGAAGATCACCTCGTAGCAGATCAGCGGCGAGAAGGGCGGGATACCGGGCAGGTGCAGCACCCGAGGGCCGGGCCCGCTGGAGAAGTTGCCGCCGGTCAGGCTGCCGAAGCCGAGCGCCTTGAGCAGGCCGCGCAGCGGGATGTACTCGCCGAACGGTACCAGATGCACCTTGTCGAAGCGGGCCTCGACCCGGCCGTCGGGCGCGATGGCGTAGAGCGAGTTGTAGAGCGTGCCGGCGGCGCCGGCCGGGGCGCCGGCCGGCGCCGGCTCCAGGGTCGGCGCGCCGGCCAGCAGGTAGCCGCCCGGCGGCGCGACGCGGCTGACCACCTTCTGCAGGTCGGGGTCGCGGTTCAGCAGGAAGGGGATCGCGGTCTCCGACCAGATCACCAGGGTCTTCTGCTCGAAGCCGGGCCTCAGGCTCTGCAGCATCTGGTCGGCGACGTTCTGGCTGCGCCGGGTCGGCTGCCACTTCTCCTGCTGGGAGATGCTCGGCTGGACCAGGCGCAGGCGCACGTCCGGATTGACCGCGGCACCGGGCGGCGGCGCCAGGCCGACGCGGACGACGCCGAACAGCAGGCAGGCGGCGAGCGGCAGGGCCGAGAGCGCGACGAAGCGCCGACGCCGGCGCCAGGGGCCGGCGAGCACGGCCGGGGCCAGCGCGGCGAGCAGCGTGACGGCGCTCAGTCCCCAGACGCCGAACAGCGAGGCGGCCTGCATCGGCACCGCATCGAAGGTCCAGACCGTGCCGATCAGGTTCCAGGGAAAGCCTGTCAGGACGTGGCCGCGGGCGAACTCGCCGGCCAGCCAGGCGGCGGCGAGGCCGAGCACCAGGGCCGGTCCCCGGAGGCCGAGGCCGCGCAACAGGGCGGTGCCGAGGGCGACGAACAGGCCGAGGCCGAAGGCGAGGCCGAGCACCGAGATCGGCAGGAACCACCAGAAGCGGGCGAGGTCGACGGTCATCGCGATGCCGACCCAGTAGAGTCCGACCAGGTGGTGGCCGACCGCGAAGGCCCAGCCGACCAGGAAGGCGCGCTTCCAGCCGCGGCAGCCCTCGAGCAGCCAGACCAGGCCGGTGAAGGCCGGCACCAGCAGCGGCACCAGGTAGAGCGGCGGCAGGGCGGTCGCGGCGAGGGCGCCGAGCAGCAGGGCGAGGCCGAGCTGGCGCCAGCCGCCCAGGCTTCGCAGGCGGTCGGCCCAGCGGGCCAAGCGGTCGCCGGCCGCGCGCTGTCCCGCTAGGACGGCCGTCACTTGGCGCTGCCCTCTTCGCTCCGGTCCGGCCGGGTCGGCAGGTTGCGCAGGCGCAGCCGCTTGATGCGCCGCGGATCGGCCTGCAGCACCTCGAAGACGATCGAGGTGGTCGGATGCTCGATCAGCTCGCCGCGACTCGGCACGCGGTCGGCGAGGTAGAAGACCAGGCCGCCGAGGGTGTCGATGTCGGCGTCCCGCTCTTCTTCCGAAAGCACCGGGCCGGCCGCCTCCTCGAACTCCTCGATCGTCGTGCGGGCGTCGGCGACCAGGCTGCCGTCGGGCCGCCAGACCAGCTTCGGGCCCTCCGCGACGTCGTGCTCGTCCTCGATCTCGCCGACGATCTCCTCGACTAGGTCCTCGATCGTGACCAGGCCGTCGATGCCGCCGAACTCGTCGACGACCAGCGCCATGTGGCTGCGCTTCAGGCGCATCTCGAGCAGCAGGTCGACGACCCGCATCGAGGGCGCGACGATGCGGATCGGCCGGATGATGTTGGCCAGCTTGAAGTGCCGCTTGTTCGCCGAATAGCCGAGCACGTCCTTGATGTGGACCATGCCGATCGGGTCGTCGAGCGTCTCCCGGTAGACCGGCACACGGCTGTGCCCGGCCTGACCCATCAGGGCGATCAGGTCCTCCAGCGAGGCGCCGACCTCGACGGCCACGATGTCCGCGCGCGGGATCATCACGTCGTAGGCGGTCAGGTGGCGCAGCTTGAGGATGTTGGCGAACATCTGGCGCTCGTGGTCGCCGATCGGCTGGGCCGTCTCCTCGTCGGCCTCCTCGATCTCGCCGATGATCTCCTCGATGGTGTCGCGCAGCTGCTGCTCGTGATCGCCGTTGCGGCCGCCGAGCAGGTTGCGCAGCTTGTGGCTGAGCCGGCGCAGGCCGCCGCGTTGGACCGAGGCCTCGCTCATCGTCCCGGGTCCCCGGCGCCCTCGGCGTAGGGGTCGGCGATGCCGAGGCCGGCCAGCACCGCGCGCTCGCGGCCTTCCATCCGCTCGGCCTCGGCCTCCTCCTCGTGGTCGTGGCCGAGCAGATGCAGGGTGCCGTGCACCACCAGGTGGCTCAGATGGTCGGCCAGGCTCTTGCCCTGCTGCTCGGCCTCGCGCCGGCAGGTCCCGAAGGCGAGCGCCAGGTCGCCGAGCAGCCGCGCCTCGCCGGGCAGGGCCTCGTCCAGCCCGGCCGGGAAGGACAGCACGTTGGTCGGCTTGTCCTGGCCGCGGTAGCGGGCGTTGAGGTCGCGCACCGTGGCGTCGTCGGCCAGCAGCACCGAGAGCTCGAGCGCCTCGGCGGGCTCGGCCTCGGCGGCGAGGGCGGCCAGCGCCGCGCGCTCGGCGATCGCCTCGGCCGCGGGCAAAGCGGCCGTCCAGGCCGCGTCCTCGACCAGGACAGCGATCTCGTTCCGGCCATCCGGAGAAAGGCTACTCGGGGGTTCGCCCATCTGCCTGCCGCCTCCGTCTAGCGGCCGTCGAACAGGTCGGCCTCGAGGCCGCCCGCCTTGTCGCGCGCGTCGTAAGCCTGGACGATCTTGGTGACCAGCGAATGACGGACCACGTCGGCGTCGGTGAACTGGACGAAGGCGACGCGGTCGAGCTTGGCCAGCAGGTGCACCGCGTCGCGCAGGCCGGAGTGCTGGTGGCCCGGCAGGTCGATCTGCGAGAGGTCGCCGGTCACCGCCATGCGGCTGTTCTCGCCGAGCCGGGTCAGGAACATCTTCATCTGGGTCGGCGTCGTGTTCTGGGCCTCGTCCAGGATGATGAAGGCGTTGGCCAGGGTGCGGCCGCGCATGAAGGCGAGCGGCGCGATCTCGATCTCGCCGGTCTCCAGGCGCTTGTTGACCTGGTCGCCGGGCAGCAGGTCGTGGAGCGCGTCGTAGAGCGGGCGCAGATAGGGGTCGATCTTCTCCTTGAGGTCGCCGGGCAGGAAGCCCAGGCGCTCGCCGGCCTCGACCGCCGGGCGCGACAGGATGATGCGGTCGATCCGGCCCTGCAGCAGCATCGAGACCGCGACGACCACCGAGAGGTAGGTCTTGCCGGTGCCGGCCGGGCCGATGCCGAAGACCAGCTCGTTGTCGAGCAGCGCCTGCACGTAGGCCATCTGGCCGGGCGAGCGCGGCGTGACGTGGCGCTTCTTGGTGACCAGCCTGAGGCTGTCGCCGTGCAGCGCGTCGAGCGTCTCCTTTTCCTCGCGGTCGCTGAGCATGCGCACCGCGGCGTCGATCTCCTGCTCGTCGACCGGCATGCCCTTCTTCAGCCGCTTGTAGAGCGCGCCGAGCACCCGCTCGGCGCGGCCCTGGTCCTCCTCGGAGCCGCGCACCGTGACGGTGTTGCCGAAGGAATCGATCGACACGCCGAGGTGCTGCTCTAGCCTCGCCAGGTTGCGGTTGTGCTGGCCGAACAGCAGGGGCACCAGCGCCTTGTCGTCGAACTGCAGCTCATGGGGCTGTCGGGTCAAGCGGCCGGTCCCTCAGGCGGCGGAAGCCGCGGCGCAGCCGCGCGCGGCGGAATCGACCCGGACGGGCTCCGGCTCGATGGCGGCGACCCGGCCCCTGACGCTGTTCGGGTGGGCCTCGAGGATCTCGACCTCGGCGATGCGGCCGAGCAGGCGCGGCGGCGCCTCGAGCGTCACCGACTGCATGTAGGGGCTGCGGCCGGCCAGCTGTCCGGCGTGCTTGCCGGCACGCTCCAGCAGCACCGGCAGGCGGCGGCCGACGCTCGCCTGGTTGAAGGCGAGCTGCTGGGCGCCGAGCAGCTGCTGCAGCATGGCCAGGCGCTCGGCCTTGACCGGGTCGGGGACCTGCTCCTCGACCGCGGCGGCCGGGGTTCCCGGACGGGTCGAGTACTTGAACGAATAAGCCTGGGCGTAGCCGACGTCCGACACCAGGCGCAGCGTCTGGGCGAAGTCCTGGTCGCGCTCGCCCGGGAAGCCGACGATGAAGTCGCCCGACAGAGCGAGGTCGGGGCGCGCGGCGCGCAGCCGCTCGACGAGGCGCCGGTAGTCGTCGGCGCTGTGCTTGCGGTTCATCGCCGCCAGCACGCGGTCGGAGCCGGCCTGGACCGGCAGGTGCAGGTAGGGCATCAGCGCCGGCACGTCGCGGTGCGCGGCGATCAGCTCGTCGTCCATGTCGCGCGGATGCGAGGTCGTGTAGCGGATCCGCTCCAGGCCCTCGATCTCGGCGAGCGCGGCGATCAGGCGGGCCAGGCCCCAGCTCGAGGGCGCACCGGCGGCCGTCGCCGGCGCCTCGCCGTGGTAGGCGTTGACGTTCTGGCCGAGCAGGGTGATCTCGACGGCGCCCGCGGCGACCAGGCGGCGCGCCTCGTCCAGCACCTGGGCGGCCGGGCGCGAGCTCTCGGCGCCGCGCGTGTAGGGCACGACGCAGAAGCTGCAGAACTTGTCGCAGCCCTCCTGCACCGAGAGGAAGGCGGCCGGGCCCTGGCCGCCGGTCTCCTCCGGCAGGAAGTCGAACTTCGATTCGACCGGGAAGTCGGTGTCGACCAGGCCGCGGCCGCGCTCGCCGCCCTCGGCGCGGCGCACCAGCTCCGGCAGGCGGTGATAGGTCTGCGGGCCGAGCACGATGTCGACCGCCGGGGCGCGGCGCTGGATCTCCTCGCCCTCGGCCTGGGCGACGCAGCCGGCGACCGCGATCACCAGCCGGCGGCCGGCGGCCTCGGCGGCCTGCTTCAGCGGGCGCAGCCGGCCGACCTCGGAGAAGACCTTCTCGCTGGCCTTCTCGCGGATGTGGCAGGTGTTCAGCAGGATCAGGTCGGCCTGCTCCGGGACCTCGGTCGCGGCATAGCCGAGCGGCGCCAGGACGTCCGCCATACGGGCAGAGTCGTAGACGTTCATCTGGCAGCCGTAGGTCTTGATGTAGAGCTTTTTCGTCGTCACCGTTCGGCGCGACCCCTTGACGACGCGGTCACGCTCCTCGCGCGCGGGCTTCCGCCCGTTCCATAGCATCTTCCGTCAGCCGGCGGCAACGTTCGCCCGCTTGCGGCCGAAGCGCCGGCGGCGTTTCTCGCGCGGCGGCAGGCGGCCCGAGATGGCGCGTGCGACTCCGGCCTCGACAATGGCGTGGCAGTGGTCGGCCAGGGCCTTGCGGCTGCCCAGGGCCTCGATGGTCACCGGCTCGTGGAACTCGACGACCACGGTCAGCCGGCCGAGGCCGAGGCTCTCCCAGAGATGGCCGCCCAGCTCCATGTCGCCGTACCAGGCGAAGTAGGGCCGCAGGTAGCGGCCCATCGGCACGTCGTCGAGCCGGGTGTAGGCGATCGAGACCGGCTGGACGACCAGCGGCGTGTCGCGGACCCGGCGTTCGGCGACGCTGAACAGCGCGCTCTTGAAGGGCAGCACGAAGTTGCCGTCGCTGCTGGTGCCCTCGGGGAACAGGATCAGGTCGTCGCCGGCCTCGAGCCGCCGCTGGATCTCGTCGCGCTGCACGCCGCTCTGGCTGCGCCGGCGGTCGACGAAGACCGAGCGCTGCAGCTTGGCCAGCCAGCCGAAGAACGGCCAGTCGGCGACCTCCTTCTTGGCGATGAACGAGGCCTGAAGCTGGCTGCCGAGCACCGTGATGTCGAAGTAGGAGACATGGTTGCAGGCATAGAGCGTCGGATGCTGGCGCCGCGGCCGGCCGCGCCGCTCGACCCGGATGCCCAGGCAGCGCGCGGCCTGGCGGTGGTACCAGAAGGGCAGGCGCTTGGCGAGGCGGGCATGGACCAGCAGCAGGACCGCCTGGACCGGCATCAGCGCCAAGGTCAGGCCGACGAACAGCAGGATGCGCCGCAGGGCCAGAAACGGCGAGCCGAAGTAGCCCTCGGCCGGCCTCACGGCGCGTCTCCGGGCCGGACGCGGGTCAGGTGGCGGCGGTACTTCTCGGTCACCAGGTCCGGCTTGACGATGACGCAGACGTCGGTCGTGCCGAAGTCCTTGTCGACCACCGCGCCCTCGCCGATGTAGCCGCCGAGCCGCAGGTAGCCCTTGATCAGCGGCGGCAGGTTCTGCATCGCCTTGCGCGGGTCGAAGCTGTCCGCCGGCTGGCGGTTCATCTCGGTATAGCGCTCGGGCAGGGCGCGCGGCCGCAGCGCCGGCGGCCCGAGGTGGTGGTGGTAGAGATAGGAGAGGTGCACCGACAGCTCGTCGGGGTCGGTGCCGTGCAGGCTGGCGCAGCCGAACAGCAGGGTGATCTCGTGGTAGGCGACGTAGGCGGCGATGCCGCGCCAGACCAGCTGCATGGCGATGCCGGTCCGGTAGGCCGGGTGCACGCAGGAGCGCCCGAGCTCCATGATCTCGCCGGGATAGGCCAGCAGGCAGGCGATGTCGTACTCGGTCGCCGTATAGAAGCCGCCGGCCGCGTCGGCCTGCAGCCGGCGCATGAAGCGGTAGGTGCCGACCACGGCGTCGCGCTCGGTGTCGAACAGCAGCAGGTGGTCGCAGAAGGCGTCGAAGCGGTCGTGCTCGCGGCCGGTCGAGACGCGCTCCGGGGTCGCCTCGGCGCCCATCTCCTCGACGAAGACCTGATAGCGCAGGCGCTGCGAGGCCTCGATCTCGGCCTCGCTCTCGGCCAGGCGCAGGTGCAGGCCACGCAGCCGCTCGTCGACCGGGCGTCCCGGCCGGGCCTTGGCAAGTCTCGCTCTGTCGCTGCCGCTGTCGTTCATGCTCTCGCTGGGGTCGCCGTCGCTGGGACCGTCGTCGCTGGGACCGTCGCCGGGATCGCTGCCGGGCGCCGGCCGCTCACGCCTTGCCGGACTCGTCGCGCGCGGCGCCGCGATCCTTCGCCTTGACGCCGTAGAGCTCGAGCCGGTGGTCGATCAGCTTGTAGCCGAGCTCCTGGGCGATCAGCCGCTGCAGGCGCTCGATCTCGGCATTGTAGAACTCGATGACTTCGCCCGAGTTCATGTCGATCAGGTGGTCGTGGTGCGCCTCGCTGGCTTCCTCGTAGCGCGCCCGGCCGTCGCCGAAGTCGTGCCGCTCGAGGATGCTCGCCTCTTCGAAGAGCTTGAGCGTGCGATAGACCGTGGCGATCGAAATGCGCGGGTCGAGCGCCGTCGCCCGCATGTAGACCTGCTCGACGTCCGGGTGATCGCTGGCTTCCGACAGCACGCGGGCGATCACCCGGCGCTGGTCGGTCATCTTCAGCCCCTTCTCGATGCAGCGGCGCTCAAGCCGGTCCGGCATCCTCGCTCCCTACCCTGCTCCGCGACGCGTCGCCCGAGTATAGCGAAAGGGCGCGCGAAAGCCCAAGCCATCGCGCGCCCCCGGCGAGTCGTCAAGCGGTTAGGGCAGCGGTCTATCCGCGCGGGCGCGTGCCGAGGCCGATCTGCTTGGCCAGCTTGCTGCGCTGCTTGGCGTAGTTCGGCGCGACCATCGGATAGTCGGCCGGCAGGCCCCACTTCTCGCGGTATTCCTCGGGCGTCATGTCGTAGGCAGTCTTCAGATGCCGCTTCAGCATCTTCAGCTTCTTCCCGTCCTCCAGACAGACGATGTAGTCTGGCATGACCGATTTCTTGACCGGGACGGCCGGCGTCGGCCGCTCGGCGTCCTTGGCCGGCGCCCCGCCGACAGTTGCCAAGCTCGTATAGACATCGCGGATCAGACCGGGAAGATCGGCTGCCGCGATCGAATTGTTCGACACATGGGCAGCAACGATATTCGTCGTGAGGCTCAACAATTCGTTCGTTTTCGCTTCTTCGGTCATTGTTTCTCTCGGCTCGGACAGGGAATTCGTCGCTATATATTCATACGGGACGATCCTTGCAACTCTATTCAAACAAGGCCAGCAAAGCCAGGCCAGGGACCGCCAGATTTTCGTTTTAAGGGTAATGATCTAAGAAACAGACCGGTTCTGCTTTATGTTGCAGAGGTCGCCATCCCTGCTCGGGAGTCGAACACTCCGTCGGTGCAGACCGCCGACGGCCCCCGTCAATCGCCGAGTCGGCGCACCATGACGAGGGCGTCGCGCGGGCCGTCGGGGCCGCTCAGGTAGGCCGGCCGGCGCCCGACTTCGACGAAGCCGCGCGCCCGGTAGAGTGCCTGCGCCTCGGGGTTGTCGACGGCGACCTCGAGGAACAGCCTGGCCGTCCCCTCGGCGGCCAGCGACTCCAGCCCGGCGTCGAGCAGCCGGCCGCCGATGCCTTCGCGGCGCCGCTCGGGATCGACGCCGAGGCTCAGCACCTCGGCCTCGTCGGCGGCGCGGCGCACCAGGAGGAAGCCGAGCGGCCGGCCGGCCACGTCGAGCGCCAGCCAGCCGCCGGCGCCCGGCATGGCCAGGATCTCGGCGAGCGCGCGCCGGTTCCAGGGATCATGCGGAAAGCTGCGGCGATGCAGCGCCGCCAGCGCCTCCAGGTCGGTCGCCGCGAGGCGGCGGACCGCCGGGACGTTTCCCGGCGCACTCACCGCGCGCCGCGCCCCGGCGGGGCCGGCTGCGTGGTGTCCGGCGGTCTCAGATAGAGCGCGGCCGGCGGAGGGCCGCCGGCCGGCGGCAACGGTGCCAGGCTGGCGAGGCGCGCCAGCACGGCGGCGTCGGGCAGCTGCGCCGCCTCGGCGATCCGGCAGCTCCGGCCCTGCGCGGCGAGGGCCTCGGCCAGCCGGCCGGCGCCGCTGCCGGCGAGCAGCAGCGGTCCCTCGAGCCGGGCCGCGGCCTCCCGCGCGGCGCAGGCCCAGGGCGCCTCCGTCGCGCTCGCCTGCGCGTCGAAGCCCTGCAGGAAGAGGTCGCCGCGCTGGGAATCGATCGCGACCAGCAGGCGCTCGCCGGGCACCCGCGCCGGCGCCGCGGCGGCCGCGAGCACCGCGAAGCTGGTCCGGCCGACGAGCGGCAGGCCCGTGGCCAGGGCCAGGGCCCGGGCGGTCGCGAGCCCGATGCGCAGGCCGGTGAAGCTGCCCGGCCCCAGCGTCACCGCGATCCCGGCCAGGTCCGCGTAGCCGCAGCCGGCCTCCGCCAGCACCTCGCCGACCATCGGCAGCAGGCGTTCGCCCTGGCCGCGCGGCCGCGTCTCGAAGGCGGCGGCCAGGACGCGGCCGCCGCGGGCGACCGCCGCCGAACAGGACGGCCCGGAGCAGTCGAAGGCGAGCAGGATCGCCGCGGCGCTGTCTCGGGGCGCGGAGCCGGGGTCGCTCACGGGATTCGCCTCACGGGATGCGCCTCACAGGATGCGCCTCACAGGATGCGACAGACCTCGTCGAAGTCGAAGCGCGGCGAACGCGGGAACAGCCCGTCCGGGTCGCCGTAGCCGAGATTGCACAGGAAGTTCGAGCGCCAGCTCGTGCCGGCCAGGAACGCCGCGTCGACCCCGGCGTTGTCGAAGCCTGACATCGGCCCGCAGTCGAGGCCCAGGGCGCGGGCCGCCAGGATCAGGTAGGCGCCCTGCAGGCTGCCGTTGCGGAAGGCCGTGGCGCGGCGCAGCTCCTGCTTGTCGTCGCCGTCGAACCAGGCCTTGGCGTCGGTGTGCGGGAACAGCTTGGGCAGCTGCTCGTGGTACTCCAGGTCGTAGGCCAGGAGCGCGGTCACCGGGGCTCTCATGGTCTTGTCGACGTTGCCCGGGATCAGATGCGGCCGCAGCCGTTCCTTGGCGTCGCGGCTGATCAGGAAGAGCACGCGCTGGGGCGAGCAGTTGGCCGAGGTCGGCGGCATCTTCCAGAGGGCGTGCAGCCGGTGCAGCAGCGCCGGTTCGACCGGGCGGTCCTGCCAGGCATTGTGGGTCCGGGCCTTGTGGAACAGCAGGTCCAGGCCGGCGTCGTCGAGGGTCGTGTCCAAGGGGCTTGCGCCTCCATCTCGATGCGGGACGGCCCGCGGCCGCGGCCGCGGGAGCTTTCCGCCAAGGTGGCCGAGACGCGGCGGGCGGGCAAGGTTCGTCCCGCCGCAGCTCGCGCCGCGCCGGCTTGCCCCGCGTCGCCCTCCCTCCGGCCGGGGCCCCGGTCAGAAGTTCAGCGGGCGGCTGGCGAACCAGTTGCGGTCGAGGTGCGCGCCCTCCAGCTGATCGAGCCGGTTGCTGTGGATCAGCCCGCGGATCCGCCTCAGGTAGCCCGGCAGCTCGGCATAGCTGTCGAGGGTCGGCAGCAGCCGCTTGGCGCTGGGCACCAGGCCCTCGGCACGCTCGGCGGCGCGGCGCTTGCGGAACGCGCGATAGGCCGGATGGGTGTTGAGGTTGTGCATGTAGGAGCGCACCGACTCCATGAGGTCGGGGAAGGCGCGAAAGCGGACGTTGGTGCCGTCGCGCTTGACCATGTGCGGACCGTTGCCGACCGGCGCGGTCTCGCCGAACAGGGCGTTGCCCTTGACCGCGAAGCGCGAGGTGCCCCAGCCGCTCTCCAGGATCGCCTGGGCCAGGGCCAGGCTGACCGGCACCAGGTCGACCTTGAGCAGCAGGGCGTCGAGGTCGTCCGGCGCCGTGTCGTAGTCGTCGGCCATCCCGGCCAGCCAGTTCTGGTCGCCGGCGCTGATCGCGCGGCCGGACTGGCGGCGCTCCTTGATCGACAGCAGCCGCCCGCGCTCGGCGCGCAGCCGCTCGTTGTTCATCAGGATCAGCGGCAGCACGGCGCGCAGGAACAGCTGCTTGCGCTGCTCGACCTGGCGCAGCTTGCGCAGGTCGCCGGGCAGGCGCGTCACGTAGAGCCGCGGCACGGCGAGCGCGCCGTCGCGCACGCCGGACATCAGGAAGCCCTGGCGCCGGAACAGCGCGTTCAGTCCGGCGGCATCCGACGGGTCGATCCTGACCGGCCGATCCTCGGTGCCGTGCGCGTAGGGGCTGAACCACTGGATGCCGAGCTGTTCGCCGGCCTCCTCGAGTCCCCGATGCCGGTCCGCTTCCCGATGGTCACTGGCGCTGGCCTGGCCGGCGAACAACCAAACGATCGCGACGAGCGCGCCGAGCCCAAGGCCCGACGCCAGGCGCGTCTTCCCCATACCTCTTCAATCCCTCGTCAGCCCTTCTGGAACGCCGCGAATGGTCCCTGTTCCGGTCTTCCCCGAGACCGGATTGCGGCGGGAATGTGTCGCGAGGCGGCCGTCGTCAGTTGACGGCGCGCACCTCGACGACCTCCGGCACGTAATGCCGGAGCATGTTCTCGATGCCCATCTTGAGGGTCGCGGTCGAGGAGGGGCAGCCCGAGCAGGCCCCCTGCATGTGCAGGTAGACGACGCCCTTGTCGAAGCCGTGGAACAGGATGTCGCCGCCGTCCTGGGCGACCGCCGGGCGCACCCGGGTATCGAGCAGCTCCTTGATCTGCTGCACGATCTCGCTGTCCTCTCCGGCTTCGGCGACGGCCTCGTCGCCCTCCAGAATCACCGGCTGGCCGGCGACGAAATGCTCCATGATCGCGCCGAGCACGGCGGGCTTCAGCAGGAACCACTCGCGGCCGGCGTCCTTGCTGACCGAGATGAAGTCGCTGCCCAGGAAGACCCCGGTCACGCCGTCGATCTCGAAGAGCCGCTCGGCGAGCGGCGAGCGCCGCGCCTCCTCGGCGTCGGCGAAGCTGGCGGTGCCGCTCGCCATGACGCTGCGGCCCGGCAGGAACTTCAGGGTCGCCGGGTTCGGGGTCTCTTCGGTCTGAATGAACATGCTTCCTCCTCCGCCCCGCCCAAGGGGGCAACGGCTGCCCGCTATTTGGCCCAACGGCCGGCAAGCTTCAAGCGCGAAGCCGTCGGGCCGGCCGTCACGGGACCTTTGACCGCAGCGGCTCCGGCCGCGCCGGCGCTCAGCTCAGGGCGTCGACGTCCTCGTCGGACAGGCTGCCCGGCACGATCGTCACCGGCACCCGCAGGCGCCCGACGAACTTGCCGGTCAGCGCCGAGACCAGCGGTCCAGGCCCGCCCTGGCCGACGTTGGCGCCGAGCACCAGCACCGAGATCGACGGCTCCTCCTCGATCAGCCCGAGCAGCTCGTCGCGCTTGCCGCCCTCGCGCAGGTAGAGGATCGGCACGCTGCCGGTCAGCTCCGAGGCCCTGGCCGCCTGGCGCTGCAGCACCTGCTCGGCCGCCTGGCGCGCCTCGTCGCTGATCAGCTTGCCGACGCCGAGCCAGTTCTGGAACTCCGAGGGCTCGATGACGTAGAGCAGCGCGACGCGGCCGCCGGAGTGGCGCGCACGCCGGCAGGCGAAGCGCAGCGCGACGCCCATCTCGGGGCTCTCGTCGACGATCACCAGGAAGATCCGCTGGCTCGGCGCGCTCGCAGCCGCCGCTTCCGCGCCGACGGCGTCCGCCTGCCGGTCGCTGGGCGGCAGCTCGCTGGCGGGCTGGTCTGGATCGTTCATGCGCTCGCGGCGCTCCGTTGCGCGTCAGTTCCGCCGGAAGGCGGCATGGGCGACCCATCCTGCCAAAAGCGCGAAGGCAACGGCAACCAAACCGTAGATCGACGGCCGGGTGTGGGCGAAAAGGTAGACGTCGGCTTCCAGGCCGACCTTGCTGACCGACAGCGGGATGGTCTGGGCGCTGACCGCCTGGCCGCCGCGGAACAGGTAGACCTGGGCCTGGTAGTAGCCGACCGGCACGTTCGGCGGCAGGTAGAAGGAGGTCCGGAACAGGCGGTCGTCGCGCAGCGTGACCTTGGCGAGCTCGTGGGCGAACAGCCCCTCGTCCTGCTTGTTGCGGATCAGCGCGGCGCGCCACTGCTCGGCGATGTTCGAGGAGGCGAGCGCCGCCGGTAGCGCGAGCTTCAGGTTGGGCAGGCCGATCTCCAGGCTGCGCAGCACCGTCTGGTCGGCGATCTCCGCGATCGGCCGGGTCGCGGCGACGGCGTAGAAGCTGGGCACCTGCTCGAAGGTCATGCGCGCCGTGTTCATCCAGATCCCGGCGACCCGGCTCTTGCGCAGCACCTGCTGCTCGCCGTCGGGGCCGCGCAGCACGACGACGATGTCGCCCGGCCCGTCGACCGCGCCGAAGAACAGCACGTCCTCGCCCGAGAAGCCGGTGGTGATCGCGACCAGGTAGCTCGAGAGGTCGGCGACCAGGCTGACGGAGCGCGCCGGCAGGGCGATCAGGGCCACCACCGCGGCGCCGAGCAGCACCCGGGCGAGCCGGCGCGGCCGCGTCGGGCGGGGGCGCGGCGCCGTGGGTCGGAGGCTGGCGGAAGGCTGGCTCATGGTCCCTCGCCCGCGCCTCACGACAGCCCGAGCGAGTAGATGTCCTCGGGCGGCACCAGCAGGTCGATCAGCAGCTTGGCACCGACGCAGAGGATCAGCAGGCCGAGCAGCAGGCGCAGCATCTCGCCGGGCAGCTTGGCGCCGAGCCGGCCGCCGAACTGGGCGCCGATCACCCCGCCCGCGACCAGCAGCAGCGCCAGCACCAGGTCGACCGCCTGGTTCTGGCTGGCCTGCAGGAAGGAGACGTTGGCCGAGACGAAGATGATCTGGAACAGCGAGGTGCCGATCACCACCGAGGTCGGCATGCCGAGCACGTAGATCATCAGCGGCACCAGGATGAAGCCGCCGCCGACGCCCATCAGCGAGGAGATCATGCCGACGCCGAAGCCGATCGCCAGCGGCACCAGGGCCGAGATGTAGAGCCGCGACTTGCGGAAGCGGGTCTTGAGCGGCAGGCCGTGCGCCCAGTTGTGGCTGTGCAGCTTGCCCGGCCTGGACTGGCTGCGCCGCCGCATCATGGCGCGCGCGCCCTCCAGCATCAGCATGACGCCGAGCGTGCCGAGCAGCACGACGTAGCTGAGCGAGATGACCAGGTCGATCTGGCCGATCGAGCGCAGCACCGTGAACAGGCCGACACCGAGCGTCGAGCCGACGAAGCCGCCGCCGAGCAGGATCGCGCCCATCTTGACGTCGACGTTGCCGCGCTTCCAGTGCGCCAGCACGCCCGAGACCGAGGAGGCGACGACGTGGGTCGACTGGGTCGCCACGGCGATCGCCGGCGGCACGCCGATGAAGATCAGCAGCGGCGTCATCAGGAAGCCGCCGCCGACGCCGAACAGGCCGGAGAGGAAGCCGATCAGGCCGCCCAGGCCGAGCAGCAGGAAGACGTCGACGGACAGCTCGGCGATCGGCAGATAGACCTGCATGTCCGACTCGACGCGCCTCCCGGAACCGGCGAACGACGGCAGGAGAGCCTCCGCGAATCGCGGCGCCCCCTCTTTCCGGTCAGCAGCTTAGTGCGCTGCAGCGACGAGCGGTAGGGGGCCGGGGCGGTAATTCTCGCCCGGCCCCGTAGAATCTGGAGCCTAGGGCCGCAGCAGGCCGACGATGTCCTGGCACTCCCGCAGGATCGGCTCGGACAGGGCGCGGGCGCGCTCGGCGCCGTCGCGCAGCACCGCGTCGACCGCGCCGGGGTCGGCGGTCAGGCGCTTCATCTCGTCGCCGATCGGCCCGACCTTGGCGACCGCGAGGTCGACCAGCGCCTTCTTGAAGTCGCCGAAGCCCTTGCCCTCGAACTCGGTCAGCACGGCCGCCCAGTCCTCGTCGGCCAGCGCGGCGTAGATGCCGAGCAGGTTGAAGGCCTCCGGCCGGGTCTTGCGGGTCTCGTCGGGCAGCGAGCCGTCGGCCGCCAGCAGGCCGGGGCCCGGCAGCAGGTCGGGGTCGGTCGTCGCCTTCCTGAGCTTCTTGGCGATCTCGTCCGGGCCGTCGGTCATGTTGATGCGGCTCATGTCCGAGGGGTCGGACTTGCTCATCTTCTTGCTGCCGTCGCGCAGCGACATGACCCGGGTCGCGGCGCCCAGGATCAGGGGCTCGATGATCGGGAAGAACTCGGTCTTGTAGTCGTGGTTGAACTTCTGGGCGATGTCCCGGCACAGCTCCAGGTGCTGGCGCTGGTCGTCGCCGACCGGCACGTGGGTCGCCTTGTAGGCCAGGATGTCGGCGGCCATCAGGTTCGGATAGACGTAGAGCCCGGCGCTGGCGTTCTCGCGGTGCTTGCCGGCCTTCTCCTTGAACTGCGTCATGCGGTTCAGCCAGCCGATCCGCGCCACGCAGTTGAAGATCCAGGCCAGCTCCGCGTGGGCGCGCACCTGGCTCTGGTTGAACACGACGTTCTTCTGCGGGTCGATGCCGGCGGCGAGGTAGGCGGCCGTGACCTCGCGGGTGTGGCTGCGCAGCTCCTCGGGCTCCTGCCACAGGGTCAGCGCGTGCAGGTCGACAACGCAGAAGATGCAGTCGTACTGGTGCTGCAGCCGCACGAAGTTGCGGATCGCGCCGAGGTAGTTGCCGAGGTGCAGGTTGCCGGTGGGCTGGACGCCCGAAAAGATGCGCTTCACGGGAACGGCTTTCGAGAGTGAGGGGGTGGTCCGAGACGGGTCGGATCGGCGGCGGTTATCGCCGCTGGGCCGGGAGCGGTCAAGCTGGCCCGGCCGGGGGTCCCACGACTATCCGGAATCGGCCCTCGCGCCGGGATCCGCCGACCCTCGGGGTCAGCCCTTGCGCTTCAGGGCGCTCGTCAGCTCCGCGCGATCGATCGCCTTGAGGGGGAAGGCGAGGCCGAAGTAGACGACGAGGCCTCCGGCGACGAGCAGCGCCAGCGCCGCGAAGCGCTCGCCCGCCGCGCCGTCGAGCCAGCCGGCCAGGGCCCGGGCGCCGGCCCACAGCGCGGCGCCCAGCAGGGCGCTGGTCAGCAGGCTGCGCGGCAGGCGCAGGCGGCTGCGCGCGTCGAGCGTCAGGAAGCCGAGGCGGTGCAGCCGCCAGGCCAGCAGCAGGGTGTTGAGCCAGGAGGCGGCCGAGGCGGCGATCGCGAGACCGAGGAAGCCGATGGCCCAGAACAGGCCGAGTGCCAGCACGACGTTGGCGGCGACGCTGATCAGCGCGAAGCGCAGCGGCGTCACCGTGTCCTCGCGGGCGTAGAAGGGCGGCTGCAGGATCTTGACCAGCACGAAGGACGGCAGGCCGAAGGCGTAGGCGGCGAGCGCCAGGGCGGTCGCCTGGCTGTCGGCGGCGGTGAAGGCGCCGCGCTCGAACAGCACCGAGACGATCGGCTCCGGCGCCACGATCAGCGCGACCGTCGCCGGCAGGGTCAGGAACAGCCCGAGCTCGAGCGCCCGGTTGAGCGCGTACATCGCCGCGACCTCCTGGCCGCCGCGCAGCTTGCGCGACAGGTCGGGCAGCAGCACCACGCCGATGCCGATGCCGATCAGGCCGAGCGGCAGCTGGTACAGGCGGTCGGCGTAGTAGAGCCAGGAGACCGCGCCGGCCTGCAGCGTCGCGATCATCGTGCCGACCAGCAGGTTGAGCTGCATCGCGCCGGCCGACAGCAGGCCCGGCACCATCAGCCGGAACAGGCGGCGCACCCCCGGGGTCAGGCGCGGTCGCGGGAAGCGCAGGGCCATGCCGTTGGCCGCGGCGGCCCAGGCCATGAAGAGGAACTGGCCGATGCCGGCGGCGGTCACCGTCCAGGCCAGCAGCGCGCCGGTGTTGGAGGTCCAGAAGGGCAGGACCAGGAGCAGGCTGACGATGAAGAAGACGTTGAGCAGGATCGGTGCCGCGGCCGCGGCGGCGAACTTGTAGAGAGAGTTCAGGACGCCGCCGAGCAGCGCCACCAGCACCATGAACAGCAGGTAGGGAAAGGCGATGCGGGTCAGCTGCACGGCCAGGTCGAACTGCGCGGGGTCGTCGGCGAAGCCCGGCGCGATCACGACCATCAGCCAGGGCATCGCGGCCATCGCCAGGACGGTCAGCAGCAGCAGGCCGGCGGTCATCGCCGCCATCGCCTCCTCGGCGAAGGCCCGAGCCGCGGCCTGGCCCTCGCGCTCCAGCCGGCCGGCGAACAGCGGCACGAAGGCGGCGTTGAAGGCGCCCTCGCCGAAGAGGCGCCGGAACAGGTTGGGGAAGCGGAAGGCGACGAAGAAGGCGTCGGCGACCGGCCCGGTGCCGAGTGCCTGGGCGATCAGGATGTCGCGCAGGAACCCCAACAGGCGACTGGCGGCCGTGTAGCCGCCGACCGTCGCGAAGCCGCGGATCAGGTTCATGGGCCGCAGTGTCTAGCCGTTTGCGGCGATTCCGGGAAGCACACGGTTGACTTGCCGTTAGGCGTTCTCGTCGTTGCCGTCTTGGTGCCTCCTACTCATCTGTTCTCGCCATACCTCTTCCATCTCAATTTCGGCTACCGCCCTATCGTGTCGATCATACATTTCCACACGTACTCGAGAGTTGCCGCGCAAGAGATCTTTTAATATCTGATTTTGTTCCTTCATTAACTCAGCAATATAGGTCCATGTGTCGTCAGGGCTTATCTGCGTGGTCTTCATTTGTTCGAGATCGATACATACATGATTCTGATGGGTTCTCGCAAGATTGTCCTCACTCTTAACGGAGAAGACTAGTGGTTCTGGCTCGATGTGACCAAAGCGTCCAAGAAGCATGGTTCTTTCCTCCCCGGGCATGAGGAGATTCTGCGAGAAGAATGACATAGAATCGTCGAATTCCCGAAGACGGGGTTCGCGCGCTATTATCTTTCCGTCAAATGATACTTTAATATTCTTTGCCACTCCTGGCCCCAAGTTTACTATTTTGAATTTTAGAGTATTTGACCTTTTCCACGCACAAATCTCAATCCAGACATTCGGTTCGGAATTTGCTTCCCGTGTTTTGCGAGCTTCTTCGGCTAATTCTTTCGTATGCCACGCTAATACAGCGGTTAGTACAACAAGTACCGCTGTTAGCACGTCAGCGACGTTTATTGAAAAATCAAACATGAGGCACTTTACCGCAAGTCTGCGGAGTCGGCAGTGCAACTTAGAAATTTAGCTGTGTAGCTACTGCTGGGCCGCCTTCGCCGCCTTGCCGCCCTTGGCCGCGGCCTTCGCCGGCTTCGCCGCCGCGGGCTTCGTGGCGGCGGGCCGGGGCGGCGCGCCCTCGGCCTGGCACAGGCCGGCGTCGAGCGCCTCGAGCAGGGCCGCCCGGATCCGCTTCAGCTTGGCCTCGGCCTCGATCTTCCCGCCCAGTGCGTCGTGGACGTAGAAGACGTCGATCGCGCGCTCGCCGAAGGTCGCGATCTTGGCGCTGTCGATGATCAGGTTCTGGCGGGTCAGCGCCCAGGTCAGGCGGTAGAGCAGGCCGGGCCGGTCGCGGCCGTTGACCTCGACCACCGTGTGCCGCCGGCTCGCCTTGTTGTCGATCAGCACGCGCGGCGTCACCGTGAAGACCTCGAGCCGCGAGGGCAGGGGCGAGGCCAGCTTCTTCAGCTCCTGCAGCGGCCGCAGGCGCCCGGCGAGGGTCTGCTCGACGGTCGCGGCGAGCTGCGCCAGCTTGTTCGGCTTGTCGAAGGCGCCGCCGTTGGCGTCGACGATGTAGAAGATGTCGAGCGCCATGCCGTCGGCCAGGGTGAAGATGCGCGCGCCCTCGACCGAGGCGCCGCAGATCGCCAGCGCGCCGGCGATGCGGTTCATCAGGCCGGGATGGTCAGCGGTGTAGATCGTGACCTCGGTGACCTCGCGGTAGCGGTCGATGCGCGTCTCGACGGTCAGCGGCCGCCCGCCGGCGTCGGCGTCGCGGATCATCCGGGCGTGGCGGGCGTGGGTCTCGGTGTCGAGCGACAGCCAGTAGGAGGGGTAGCCCTTGTCGAGGTGCCTCTTGACCGCCGCGGCCGGCCAGTCGGCGAGCGCCGCGGCCAGCGCCTTCTTGGCCGCCTCGACCCGGCGCTCCCGACCCTCGGTGATCATGCCGCCCGACAGCAGCTCCTCGGTGCGCCAGTAGAGCTCGCGCAGCAGCGCCGCCTTCCAGGCGGTCCAGACGTTGGGGCCGACGGCGCGGATGTCGGCGACGGTCAGCACCAGCAGCAGGCGTAGCCGCTCGGTCGACTGCACCAGTTCGGCGAAGTCGCGGATCGTCTGCGGCTCGTCGATGTCGCGCTTGAAGGCCGTGTCGCTCATCCTGAGGTGGTAGAGCACCAGCCAGGCGACGGTCTCGGTCTCCTCCTCGGTGAAGCCGAGCCGTGGACAGAGCCGCAGGGCGATCTTGGCGCCGACCTCGCTGTGGTCGCCGGGCCGGCCCTTGGCGATGTCGTGCAGCAGCACCGCGACGTAGAGCACCCGGCGCGAGATCACCTTGCTGACGATCTCGCTGGCAATCGGCGCCTCCTTGGCGAGCCGGCCCCGCTCGATCGCGTGCAGGATGCCGATCGCGAAGATCGTGTGCTCGTCCACCGTGTAGTGGTGGTACATGTTGAACTGCATCTGGCTGACCACCCGGCCGAAGTCGGGCACGAAGCGGCCGAACACGCCGGCCTCGTTCATCCGGCGCAGCGCCACCTCGGGATCCTGCTCGCTGGTCAGGATCTCCAGGAAGATCCGGTTGGCCTCCGGGTCCTCGCGCAGCTTGAGGTCGATGCGCTTCAGGTTCTGGGTGATCCAGCGCAGCGCGTCGGGGTGGATGTCGAGCTCGTGCTTCTGGGCGACCCGGAAGATGCGCAGGATGTCGAGCGGCTTGTCGCGGAAGCGCTCGGGACCCTCGACGCAGAGCCGGTCGCCCTCGACCTTGAAGCCCTCGATGCGCCGGCGCCGGGTGAAGGACGGCAGGCGGAAGCGGGAGCGGCGGTTGTACTGGGCCTCGAGCTGGGCGCAGAAGATCCGGGTCAGCGCCCCGACGTCCTTGGCCATCAGGAAGTAGTGCTTCATGAAGCGCTCGACGGCCCGGGTGCCGGCATGGGCCGTGTAGCCCATGGCCGGCGCCAGCTGCGCCTGCAGGTCGAAGGTCAGGCGCTCCTCGGCGCGGCCGGTCGTCCAGTGCAGCAGGCAGCGCAGCGCCCAGAAGAAGTCGAGCGCCTTGTCGAAGCGGCGCGCCTCGGCGCGGGTGAAGACGCCCCTGTCGATGAGCCGCTGCACCGAATCGACGCCGTAGACGAACTTGGCCAGCCAGAAGAGGGTTTGCAGGTCGCGCAGGCCGCCCTTGCCCTCCTTGATGTTCGGCTCCAGGACGTAGCGCGAGCCCTCGCCGAAGCGCTTGTGGCGGCGGTCGCGCTCGGTCAGCTTGGCCTCGATGAAGGCCGCCTCGAAGCCACTGCGCACCTCGCCGTCATAGCGCTTCTTGAGCTCCAGGTAGAGCTTCTGGTCGCCCCAGAGGAAGCGCATCTCCAGCAGGTTGGTCGAGATGGTCTGGTCGCCGCGCGCCTGGCGCAGGCAGTCGTCGACCGAGCGCGTCGCGTGGCCGACCTTGAAGCCGAGGTCCCAGAGGAAGTAGAGCACGGCCTCGACGACCTGCTCGCTGCGCGGCGTGATCTTGTAGGGCAGCAGGAACAGCAGGTCGACGTCGGAGCCCGGCGCCAGCTCGCCGCGACCGAAGCCGCCGACCGCAACCAGGGCCAGGCGCTCGGCGGTCGAGGGGTTGTGCAGCGGATAGAGGTCCTTGGCGACGTGGTCGTAGACCAGGCGCACGACCTGGTCGGTCAGGAAGCAGAGGCCGCGCGCCGTCTCGATGCCGCCGGCCTCGCCGGCCTCCAGGCGCTGGCGCAGCAGGCCGCGGCCGCGCTGCAGGGCGTCCTTCAGCAGCTCCAGGATCTCGGCGCGCGCGCGCTCCGGGCCGGAGGCGCGCAGGCAGATCGCGGTGATCCGCTCCTGCAGCTTCGAGCGGTCGACGATCGCCCGCCGGCGCCGGGACACCGGCGCGCCCGCGCCGCCCTGGGCCTTGGTCGCCCGGCGCCTCTCGGCGCCGCCACCCTCCGGCAAGACTGCCGCGTCCATGATCCGCTTCAATTCCTCACGACAGGTCGTTGCTGCAGGATGTTGGCCGGTCCCGCGCCGGAACAAGCCCGCGCGGGCGAGCACGCGCCCTGGGACGAGTGCTCCCATAGAGGTTAACATGCCGTGATGCTGTCGCACTCCCCCGCCGTCCGCTTCCCGCTCGCCGCCCTGCCGGCGGTCCTCCTGCTCGCTCTGGCGCTGGCCGCCTGCGGCGGGCCGTCCGCGCCGCCCCGGCCGGCGAGCGCGGCTTCCGGCGCCCGGGTCGGGCCCGAGGGCGCGCCCTCGGAAGCCGAGGCGCCACCCCAGCTGCAGACCCGCGCGACGATCTCGCGCGAGCTGGCCGAAGGGGGCCGCAGCCTGCGCGTCACGGTCGACGACCTGCGCCCCGGCGAGCGCGTCGCGCTGATTGCCCTGGAAGGCCCCGACGGCAGTCGCGTCGTCGCCGGTCCCGACCAGATCCGCACCGGCAGCCGGACCAGCGGCACCGGCACGACCCGGCCGCGTGTGCAGCTCGAGGGCGGCAACAACGAGCGGATGGGCGTGACCCTCTCGATGGACGTCTTCTCGACCCGGCCGAAGGGCGAGCCGGAGCGCGAGTCGGCGCTCGCCTGGGCCTTCCTGCCGCTGCCCGACCCGGCCGCCTATGCCGCCGCGCCGGGCCGCTGGACGGTCCAGGCCACCCTGCAGGACGAGACCGGCCGCAGCCTGGAGATCGGCGACTAGCCTGCGTCCGGAGCGAGGCGCCGCAGCTCGTAGAGCAGCTCCAGGGCCTGGCGCGGGGTCAGCTCGTCGGGGTTGATCTCGGCGAGGCGCCGGTCCAGCGTGCTCGGGCCTTTCGGCCCCGGCTTCTCGGCCCTGGCGGCGGTCGCGGCGAAGAGCGGCAGGTCGTCGGCGAGGCGGGTCAGGGCGCTCGCCTGCTCGCCCTGCTCCAGCACCGCCAGCACCTCCTCGGCGCGCGCCACGGCGGCGGCCGGCAGGCCGGCCAGCTTGGCGACGTGGATGCCGTAGGAGCGGTCGGCGGCGCCGGCTGCGACCTCGTGCAGGAAGATCACCTGGTCCTGCCACTCCTTGACCCGCATCGAGTGGCAGGACAGGGCCGGCAGCTTGGCGGCGAGGCTGGTCAGCTCATGGTAGTGCGTGGCGAAGAGCGCCCGGCAGCGGTTCTTCTCGTGCAGGTGCTCGACGCAGGCCCAGGCGATCGACAGGCCGTCGAAGGTCGCCGTGCCGCGGCCGATCTCGTCGAGGATGACCAGGCTGCGCGGGCCGGCCTGGTTCAGGATCGCCGCCGCCTCGACCATCTCGACCATGAAGGTCGAGCGGCCGCGCGCCAGGTCGTCGGCGGCGCCGACCCGGCTGAACAGCCGGTCGACCGTGCCGATCACGGCGCGCTCGGCCGGCACGAAGCTGCCGGCCTGGGCGAGCAGGGCGATCAGCGCGTTCTGGCGCAGGAAGGTCGACTTGCCGGCCATGTTCGGGCCGGTCAGCAGCCAGATCCGGTCGTCGGGCAGGAGCCGGCAGTCGTTGGCGACGAAGGGACCGTCGCCGCCGCGCTTCAGCGCTGCCTCGACGACCGGGTGGCGGCCGCCCGTGACCTCGAAGCGCGCCGAGTCCTCGACCGCCGGCCGGCACCAGTCCTGCTCGGCGGCGATCTCGGCGAGCGCCGCCGCGACGTCGATCTCGGCCAGGGCCGCCGCCGTGTCGGCGACCGCCGCGGCCCGCTCCAGCACCGCCGCCGCCAGCTCCTCGAACAGCCTGAGCTCGAGCGCCAGGGCCTTGTCGCCGGCCGAGACGATGCGCTGCTCCAGCTCGGCCAGCTCGACGGTCGAGAAGCGCACCGCGCCGGCCAGGGACTGGCGCTGCCGGTAGGGCGAGTCGGCGCCGGTCGGCATCCTGCCGGCGTTGGCGGCGCTGACCTCGATGAAGTAGCCGAGCACGTTGTTGTGCTTGATCTTCAGGCTCTGGATGCCGGTGTCGGCGGCGTAGTCCGCCTGCAGCCCGGCGATCAGGCGCCGGCTCTCGTCGCGCAGGGCCTTCAGCTCGTCGAGCTCGGCGGAGAAGCCCCTGGCGACGAAGCCGCCGTCGCGTGCCTGCAGCGGCAGCTCGGCGGCGAGCGCCCGGCCGAGCCGCTCGACCAGCGCGTCGTGGCCGCCGAGCCGTGCCGCCGACGCGGCGAGACGCTGCGGCACGGCCCCGGAGGGCAGCGCCGCCAGGCTCCGCTGCAGCGTCGCGGCGCCGGCCAGGCCGTCGCGCACCGCCGCCAGGTCGCGCGGGCCGCCGCGGCCGAGCGAGAGGCGCGAGAGCGCGCGCTCGATGTCCGGGCAGCGCCTGAGGGCGTCGCGCAGGTCGCCGCGCAGCGCCGCCTCCTCGCGCAGGAAGCCGACCGCCTCGAGCCGGCCCTCGATCGCCGCCGGATCGGTCAGCGGCGCCGAGAGGCGCTGGGCCAGCAGGCGTGCGCCGGCGCCGGTCACCGTGCGGTCGATGGTCGCCAGCAGGCTGCCCTTGCGCTCGCCCGAGAGGCTGCGGGTCAGCTCCAGGTTGCGCCGGGTCGCGCCGTCGATCTCCAGGGTCTCGCCGCGCGCCAGGCGGCGCGGCGGCGCGAGGCGCGGCAGCTTGCCCTTCTGGGTCAGCTCGACGTAGTCGACCAGGGCGCCGGCCGCGGCCAGCTCGGCGCGGCCGAACTGGCCGAAGGCGTCGAGCGCACCGACCTCGAACAGGCTCTCCAGGCGGCGCCGCGCGTTCTCGCTGTCGAAGCGGGCGCCGGGCAGCGGCGAGAGGCGCTCGCGCCACTCGGCGAGCGCCTGGTCCAGGCGGCCGGGCTGCAGCAGGCGGTCCGGCAGCAGCAGCTCGCCGGGGTCGAGGCGGGCGAGCGCCGCGGGCAGGCCGGCCGCCGTCGTCTCCTCGGCGAAGAAGTCGCCGGTCGAGATGTCGACCCAGGCGAGGCCGAGGCTGCCGGCGGCCTCGCCGAGGGCCGCCAGGTAGTTGTGCCGGCGGGCGTCGAGCAGCTCGTCCTCGGTGATCGTGCCGGGCGTCACCAGCCGCACGACGTCGCGCCTGACCACCGACTTGCTGCCGCGCTTCTTGGCCTCGGCCGGGTCCTCGAGCTGCTCGCAGATCGCGACCTTGAAGCCCTGGCGGATCAGCCGCGACAGGTAGGCCTCGGCGGCGTGCACCGGCACGCCGCACATCGGCACCTCCTCGCCCTGGTGCTGGCCGCGCTTGGTCAGCGTGATGTCCAGCGCGGCCGCCGCGACGCCGGCGTCCTCGAAGAACATCTCGTAGAAGTCGCCCATGCGGTAGAACAGCAGGCAGTCGGGATTGGCCTGCTTGATCGCCCAGTACTGGGCCATCATCGGCGAGGCGCCGGCCGGGGCGCCGGCCGGGGCGCCGGATGGGGCGGGGGACGGCGGGGAGTCGGCCGCCGTTGCGGCGGCGCTCCGGGTCTGACTGCTTTCGGCCAAGAGGTGCTGCTTCACGCGGGCTTGAAGGGACGGCCGGGCGAGGCTAACACGAGCCCCCCAACGACGAGGAAGGCGAAGATGGCGGAAAGCGAAGAGATCGTCGAGGTGCTCGGGCGCTTCGAGACGCGCGAGGGCTTCGAGGCCGCGGTCAAGGCGCTCAGCGCCGCAGGCTTCGGCCATGCCGACCTCTCGGTGCTCGACACGCACGAGACGATCGATGCCGCTGGCGGCCATTCCGAGGCCTGGCGGGACCGCATCGCCGGGCTGGTCGGCGAGGTGCGCTACGTCGGCCCGGTGACCGACGCCGGCCTGATCGCCCTGGCCGCCGGACCGGTCGGCGCGCTGGTCGCCAGCGTGATCGCCGCGGGCATGTCCGGCCTGGCCCTGCGCGAGCTGTTCGACCAGTCCGAGGCGGGGCCGCACGTCGACGCCTTCGACCGCGCCCTCGAGCACGGCGCCGTGCTGCTCTGGGCCTATGCCCCGACGGCCGAGCGCCAGGCCGAGGCCCGCGCCGCCATGGCGGCCCACGGCGGCAAGGACATCGAGGTCGTCCGGCGCCGGCACAAGTCCGGCGGCACCGCCGGGGCCTGAGCCCAGCGGCGGACGGCGGCGGACGGCCGGGCCGCCCGCCGCCGCGTCGCGGAACTGACCGCCGGTCAGCCGCCGAAGCTGAGCGCGTGCTGCGGCAGCATCTCGCCGGTCACCACGGTCAGCGTCGTCCAGTGCATCGTCTCGTCGGCGGCGATGCGGCCGGCGACCTGGGCGAGCTGGTCGTCGGTGAAGCTCGGGATGACGCCGAGGTAGGCGTTGGCCGCCTCCTTCTCGAGCCGCATCGCCAGCGCCAGCACGTCGGCCCGGGTCCTGATCGCGCCGGCGTCGAGCGACTGGGCATAGTCGCTCATGGGCAGCGGCTGGACCGGCTGGGCGCCGAGCTTGGCGACCGTCGAGGCCAGCGCGTCGCGGTGCTCCTTGTGCTGGCTCTGGAACAGCACGGCGGTGTCCAGCACCTTGCCCTTGAGCAGGCCGCTCTCGGCGCCGACCTGGTAGGCGGCGATCGCCTGGTGCTCCAGGCCGAGCGCGACGTTGAGGATCGCGGCGTCGGCCTCGGGGTCGCTCGCCATGCCTGCCTGGGCCATCTTGCTCTTGTCGGCGGCCATCGATTCGCAGCCGACCAGCAGCGCCACCGCGGTTGCCGACAGCACGGCCTTGCCGCTGCCGCTCATGAAGCTGCGGCGGCCGGCGTCGAGCAGCGGACGGGTCGCGGGCTTGATCATGGACATGAAGGTCTCCTTCGCGTGGTTCCTTGAAGCGGGCGCCGGCCCTCTCGGGAACCGGCGTCGGCAGGAGCTACGCGGGGGCACCGGCGAACGGATGCAGGCGCCGGCCGATTTTCTCGGAGGGCGGCCGGCGGCACCTAGGAGCCTGTCCGGCTAAAGGCGCGGCGGTTTGGGCGGCTGGGTGGCTGGGGGTGGTGGCTTGTCGAGCGGTGCATGTCTGGTGGTCAGGCGGTGCGTGCGATGAGGAGCTTTGCGAGGTTGTGGACGGTGCAGACGAGGGCCCACTCGTGACGGACCTTGGCGTATCCGCGCAACAGGAACTGGCGGAAGCCCCTGGCCGCCTTGATCTGCCCGAACACCGGCTCGACGACCTGCTTCCTGAGGCGGTAGCGGCTGCGCGGGCCGGCGCGTCTGAGCTTGGCGTCCATGGCGGCCATGCGGCTGCCCGGGGCGATGCGTCTGGCGCCGGTGTCGCCGGCGCGGCCGTGGCGGGCGCGGCCGGGCATCAGGTAGCCCTGG